>JAQWPT010000006.1 GCA_029245245.1 Phycisphaerales bacterium | reverse complement strand
TGATCGGGGTGTACCAAACTGCCAAACCTGAGATCAGTATGGAGCGATTTCATAAAACTGTAACTGAACAGTTTAAACTTCTTATTGAAGCAGGTGCCAAAGTCTCCGCCACCGGCTCAAAGTGGCATAGAACACCACTTCATTGGGCGGCAGATATGGATTGCATATTTATCGCGGAGTTACTGATAAAGGCTAATTGCAAAATCATGCCAAGAGACAAGGATGGTAAAACTCCGTTAGATCTTGCGGAATCAGGTGACATGATCAAGTTACTCAAAGATCATGGGGCTACTGAAAACTAGGCATGGAAGAGCTTGGATAGTTCCTCTGCGAGCCCCGTACAACCACCCATGAAACTACCGTCAGCAAACGGGCGTAACGGAAGAGACGAGCGGGGGCGGTTCGTCAAGGGCAACCCCGGAGGCCCAGGCAACCCGTACGCACGCCGAGTCGGACTCGTAGCCTGAAGCCCGGATCTCAATATCCAAAAACCAAAAACGAAAAAGCCGTCCTGCGCGAACGGAGCGTGGTGCCGAGAAGTCCGGAGCGGATCGAGGACCATGCCTGGTGCCCGAGGGCGACCCTTCATGGGTCGTCGAGGGCGACAGGCGCAGCCATCGGTTCGCTCCGGGCTTCGAACACCCGTTCCGTTCGCAAAGGACGGCGAAAGTGGAGCCGGGGGGATTCGAACCCCCGTGCCGAAACAGTCAGCAAGCCGCGTCTACATGCATAGTCACCAGTTGAATCTCGGCCTCATCACCGCTCGGTGACCCACCACGTGAAGAAGCCATGACAGACAGTTGTCTTATTCCAAGGAGGAATGTCAGCGCCTTGGAACCAGCCCGATGTCAGCGGGGCACACTCTATCGGGCGTCGAGTGTGACCCGTCGCGGACCTATATCAGGCCGCGAGTGCGTACTGCGTGTTGGCAGATAAAAGTGTGCATCCTTTTTACGTGGCCTGGATGCTCCACGACATGCAACGACAGGCCTTCCCTGCCCGGTCGAAACCATTCGGCCCCAGATGTCAAAGAACCAGACCATTGTACCCGCAGATGACAACGGGGCCGTGGTCATTGTGCGAAACGTAATGCGGAATCAGCCCAGCGGGTTGCCGAAGTGGCCTTCCATGGCGGGAATGACGACATTCAGGATGTTCAGCAGAATCTTGCCCGGGGCGCCCGTGGCAGTGACGGTGTGGATCAGCGATGGATCGTAGTGCTCGAGCACCCTTGATGTATCGGTATGGAATACTTCGAAGCGACGGCGAATCACCGACTCGTCGGCGTCGTCGGGCCGGTTCTGGATCTCGGCTCGGCGCTTCATGCGCTGAATGAGTTCCTCTTCGTCTTCGCAGACCAGGTGGATGATGGCCAGGACCTCGATGTGCTCGTCGAGGGTCTTTGCCTGCACCGGGCTGCGTGGGATGCCGTCCAGGAGCAGGGCGTGGGATCCAGGCAGATACTTGTTGGTGTCGATGAGCCCCTGAACGTACTGGCGCCACAGGCGACAGGTCAGTTCGTCAGGAACCAGCAGCCCCTTCGTGGAGTACTTGAGGAACTCGCGTCCCAGTTCCGATTCCCGGTCCAGGCCGCGGAACATGTCACCGGTGGCGAGGTGGCAGAAGCCGGGAATGGTCCCGAGGATTGCGCCCTGAGTGCCCTTGCCGACGCCGGGCTGGCCGAAGAGGAGAATGGACTTGAGTTTCGCTTCCATGGTGCTTCCAAGACCCCTGTGGATTCCCCCCGAAAGCAGGGGTTGATACTGGAGACGAACCAGTATGGCGTTGCCGGGGAGCCGGGGCAAGCCCGGCAGGTACGCCCCCTCTGGCGGGCTCGCCGCGGGGTGCCTAGGCTGTGGGGATGGAAGGTCTCACCCGGCGATGGAAACTGGCTGATGGGCACCGGTTCCCCGGTGGCGAATCGCTGCTGTCGCGTGTCCTGGCCGTTCGAGGCATCATCGACCACGATGATGTGGAGGCCTTTCTCAAGCTGAGCATGGCCGATACCCACGAGCCGGGCCTGTTGCCGGGCGTGGACATCGCTGCGGATCGACTCGTGGCGGCCGTTCGCAACGACGAGTCCATCGTGATCTACGGGGACTACGACGTCGACGGCATCACGGCGACGGCCATTCTCTGGCACGTGGTCCGCACCGTCGCCCCCGCGGCTCGGATCCGGTCCTACGTCCCGCATCGCCTCGAGGAAGGCTACGGGATCAACGCCGATTCACTTCGTAAACTCGCCGACGAAGGCGTGACCCTGGTGATCACGGTCGACTGCGGCATCACCGCACTGGACGAAGCGGATCTGGCCCGTGAACTGGGCATCGACCTGGTGATTACCGACCACCACACGCCAGTCGCCTCCGATGAGGGAGACGTCATCCTGCCCAGTGCGCATGCCATCGTGCATCCCGGTGTGCCCGGCAGCGCGTACCCCAATCGTGAACTCTGCGGGGCCGGCGTCGCGTTCAAACTGGCCTGCCGCTTTGCACGGTCCTGGTGCGGATCCGAGCGGGTCAGTGCCGCACTGCAGCACGTGCTCACCGATGCCCTGTCCCTGGTGTCGCTGGGCACGATCGCCGACGTGATGCCACTGACGGGTGAGAACCGGGTGCTGGCGGGGCTGGGCCTGCGCCGCATCCGCAGCACGAAACTTCCGGGCCTGCAGGCCCTGATCGAGTCCAGCGGTCTCGCGGATGAGAAGATCAACACCGAGGGTGTCGGATTTCGACTGGCACCGCGGATCAACGCGGCTGGTCGCATGGGCCACGCCAGTGACGCGGTCCTGCTGCTGACCGAGGCCGATCGCGCCGTGGCCGAGGGCATCGCCGGAGAACTGTGCACCCTCAACGACCAGCGTCAACGCACCGAGCGGGAGATGCTCGAGCAGGCGGTGGAGATGGCCGAGGCCGCGGGCATGACGCGCCCGGACCGGCGCATCATCGTGCTGTCGCATCCGGATTGGCATGCCGGTGTACTCGGCATCGTCTGTTCCCGGCTTGTCGACCGCTTCGGCCGTCCGACCATCCTGCTGCAGGAGGTCGATGGACACTGCCGCGGCTCCGCACGGTCGATCGACGGCTATTCGATCCACGATGCACTGACGGCCTGTCGCGCACACCTTGCCGGGTACGGTGGTCACGCCGCCGCCGCCGGCCTGTCGCTTGATGCATCGGAATTGGAATCGTTCACCGAGGCGATGACCCGCCATGCCAACAATGCCATCTCCCGCGAGGATCTCGTGCCCTGGCTGGTGGTCGATGCCGATGCGGCGTTGTCCGAGATCGAGGCCGGGCCAGTCACCGAACTTGAACAGATGGCACCCTTCGGCCGAGGCAATGCTCGACCACGCCTGCGCATCGAGCACCTGCGTATCACCGAGGTCAAGCCCATGGGCACCGGCAACGCGCACCTGTCACTTCGACTGGCCGCCGATGGCGGGGCGGGCACGGTCCGCGCCGTGTGGTGGAAGCAGGGTGACCGTGCCGGTACGCTGGCGGAAGGCATGCGGGTGGACATCGTGGCCCGTGCAAACCTGAACTCGTGGCGCAATCGCGTCACCGCTGAACTGGAGATCCTGGACCTCGCGACCGAGGCCGGGAAGAGAACACAATGATGATCGTGCCCACCGCAGCGTTGATGACCCTGGCCCTCGTCCAGTCGCCCAGCCAGTCCGTTCCACCGTCCGGTGACCGGACGATCGCCGTGTCAGGTCTCGTCGAGGCGGAAGTGACGCTTCGCATCGATGCCGAGGGCGTACCCTGGGTCGTGGCCGGGACCATGAACGGCCTCTGCCAGGGGGAGGGGTTTCTGCATGGCCAGCACCGTTTCTTCCAGATGGACATGATGCGCCGATACGCCGGTGGTGAACTCGCCGCCTTGATGGGCTCGGCGATGGCGAATGTTGATCGCACCCAGCGGAAGTTCATGCTTCGCGGCGTGGCCGACCGTGTCCTGGCGAAACTTCCTGCGGAGCACCTCGCATGCCTGGAGGCCTATGCACATGGTGTCAATGCCGGGCTTTCCGATCTGCAGGCGGCTCCTCCCGAGTACCTGTTGCTGCAGACGACACCGAAACCGTGGACGCCCGCCGACAGCATCCTGGTCCTGTTGTCGATGGGCGACCAGTTGTGCAGTTCGGCGATGCAGAGTGAACTGGATCGTGAGTTCGTGCTCCAGAACGGATCTCGGGAACTGATGGAGTTCCTCTTCCCCGACGTCCACGCCGAGGACCAGCCGATGCAGCAGGAGGAGCCGGTGGAACTGCCGGCGATTCCATCCTGCGACGGAGTCGTGGAGGAGGTCGGAGGCGGCCCGGCGATCCAGGAACGACTGGTGCCCGGTTCGAATGCGTGGGTCGTTTCCGGTGATCGCACTGCGCACGGTGGCGCCATTCTCGCCAACGATCCCCACCTTGGTCTTACGGCACCGTCAACCTGGTACCGGCTCGGCCTCTACGCGCCGCCGGGTTCGTCCGCCGCCTGGCCGGAGATGGATGATCAACCCTCGGAGGCCTGGTGGGTCTTCGGGCTGAGCCTTCCGGGGCTGCCGGGCGTCGCCATCGGTACCAACGGCTACGTGGCCTGGGGCTTCACGAATACCGAGGCGGATACGCAGGACATCGTACGCATTCAAGAACATCCGACCGATCCGAACCAGTACCAGGTGGCGACGGACGAAGACGGGTCACCCATTTACGAGACCTATGGCTGGGGGCGTGAGACGATCGAAATCTCTCGTGCTGAACCGAAGGATCTTGATATCCGCATGACACGCTGGGGACCGGTGTTCTCAAGCATGAGCGATGTGTTTCCCAGAGTGCGCAAATGGACATTGACCGAACCCGGTGGGTTGGACCTGGGGATCCTCGACGTACCCCGGTCGCGAACCACGGACGAAGCGCTGTCCAGTCTTGCAGCATGGGCGGGCCCGCCTCAGAACGCGCTGGTTGCGGACCGGGAGGGGCACATCGGGTGGACGATCACGGGCCGATTCCCGAACCGCGCCGGCATCGATGGACTGACACCCGTGTTCTGGACCGATGGCGAGCACTGGAACGGATGGCTGGATGAAGCAGATCGTCCGCGGGTCATGGATCCTTCTTCCGGCGTGCTCTACAGCGCCAACAACCGCATGGCATCCCTGGAGACGGCACGGAAACTCGGGCGTGACTGGGCGCCACCGACCCGGGCCGCCCGGATCGGGACCCTCCTTGCCCAGCAGGATCGATTCAACGAGCAGGAACTGGCCGCGATGCAGTTGGATACGGCGATGCCGCACCTTCGCCCGCTTCAGCAGCGCATCCTTGCCCTCATCGACGAAGATGAGGAGAACGTCGATATTCGTCGCGCCCGTGCACACATCGCCAGTTGGAATGGCACCGCCGAGGCCGATCAGGTCGGCTTCCGCATTCTGCTGATGCTGGACAGGCTTCTCACCGAGGAAGTACTGCAGCGGGTGCTCCCCGGCAGCATGGATTACACCATCCGTGTCGATCAGACGGCCCTGCATCGCCTGATCGACCAGGCGGATCTGGATTGCATCCCGATTCGATTCGACTCATGGGACGAGGCACATGAAGTGCTCTTCCGAAGTGTCGTCGAAACCATGGCGGCCGAGGAGGGCGAAGGTGGCGGACTGGACCTCCCCTGGGGACTGGTCAATCGCAGCGAAATCATGCACCCGTTCTCCAAGGGGACGCCATGGGGTGGTGCGCAACTCGACTTGCCGAGGCATCCCCAGTCCGGCCACCCTTCGGCTGTGCGTGTCGCCCACCCCCGGTTCGGTGCCAGTGCCCGGCTCGTGGTGGGGCCCGGTCATGAACAGGCGGGCATCCTCCAGACCCCCGGCGGTCAGAGTGGGCATTTTCTCTCCAGCCACTATCGAGACCTGCATGAAGCGTGGCGGACCGGCGCGGCCACCGGGCTGCTGCCCGGAGAACCGGTTTCAACGGTTCGCCTTGTCCAGGTCGAGGGCCCGTAGTACTCCGGCCTACCAGGCTTCCAGTTCACCGGTGAGCACCTCGACGAGGTCCTTCATGGTGACAACGCCCTGTGGATGTCCACCGTCATCAGTGACGATCGCGAGAATCCGTTCATTGGTTCGCAGTGCTTCCAGTGCAGCTGGGACCGGCATCGTGCCGGGCAGTTGCAGTGGAGGTGTCAACATGCTTCGCGTCGACGTGTCCGGGTTCAGCAGCACATCGAGCACCGAGACCACGCCGATGACACGCCCGTCGTGCTCCACCACCGGGAGCCGGGTGTGGTTGTGGCCCTTGAGGACATCCAGTCGTACCTCGCCGGACAGGTCCGCGGCCAGGGTTCGCACCTGCGACCAGGGCACCATCTCGCCGGTGACGGACAGTTCACGCATCGCCATGGCCCGGTCGAGCAGGGTCGTCTGTGATTCGCTGAGCACGCCGGCTCCGACTCCTTCCTTGAGCAACTGGCCCAGTCGCGTCTTGGACGAGTTGACCACGGTGGAAGGATCGCTGCCGATGAGTTTCGCGATGCAGGCGACCAGCGGGACCAGCCCGATGATGGTCAGCAGTCGGCTTGTGGTTCGAAGCAGGGGCGTGCCCTGGTAGGACCACCGGTCCGTTTGTGTCCTCCAGAGTTCCTTGGGGAGGACCTCGGCGAAGATGAACAGCAGGGGAATGAGGATGGCGGCGTTGATGAAGATTGCGCTCACGGGAGAGATGCCCACGTGATCCAGGAGGCCGGTGATTCCGAAACTGCTTGCGTAGTTGGCGATGTTGTTTCCAAGCAGCAGGACGGTCAACATCAGGATGGGGCGTCGGATGAGTCGCTGCAGCCAGGCGGCCCTTGCGTCTCCGTGCCCTGCGCGCACCGTCAGCCGCACCCGGTTGATCGTGTAGAGGCCGGTTTCCATGCCCGAGTAGAAGGCGCTGCCGAGCAGTCCGACGATGATCAGCAGCAGGAACAGGAGGATCAGCAGATCGCTCATGGTGCCGCCTCCTTGCCGGTGGAATCATCTTCGAGCGTCAGCAGCACCGTCATCACCTGCTCGTGCTCGATGTGATGCACCTCCATGCGTACGTTGGCCAGTCGAGCCACGTCACCCACTTCCGGTCGACGGTTCAGAATCTGGGTGACCAGGCCTCCAATGGTGCCCGCGGGAAGGAAGCCCAGGGTGACGCCAAAGAGGTTGATCCAGGCCGATGAACTGGCATTGCCATCGACGATCCACTGGTTGGGACCGATGGATCTCGCGCTCTGGGTGGTCGGCTCGGTGGTGTCACGAATGTCGCCCACCAGTTGTTCGACCACGTCGTGCAGAGCGATGATTCCGGCCGTACCACCGTATTCGTCCACGACGATCGCCATCTGGGTGCTTGTGTCTCGAAAATGATCCAGCACCTTGTCGAGGGTGGTCACTTCGGGGATGTAGCTCGGGGGAGACATCGATTCAGAAATATGTGCGGATCCATTTCGGCCGTTCATGAGCCAGGTCTTCGCGTGCAGGATGCCCGCGATCGAGTCGATGTCGTCCTTGCAGATGGGGATCCGGGTGAGTTTCGTGTCGTGGATCATGGCCCGGATTTCATCGTCGGTGGCATCGATCTGCAGGCTCTTCATTCTCGTACGGGGAGTCATCGCGCGGCGCACGATCGTCGAGCCCAGTCGAAGTACATCGCCCAGTCGTTGCTGCTCGTCGGCATCGACCACGCCCTCCCGTCCGGACAGTTCAACCAGGGCCTGCAGTTCCTCTCCGGTCAGACCCTGCATGTCCGGTCGGGACAAGGCCAGGCGGCTCAACGGGGTGACCACCATCAGGTCCAGTCCACGCCAGAGCGGGAGCAGGCCACGGTGAAGTGCCAGCAGGATCGGGGCGGCGAATCGCAGGCAGCGATGTCGGAACGTGCTGGCGATGAACTTCGGCAACAGTTCTCCACAGATGACCATCGCCAGCAGTACGCTGATGCCGAAGATGATGTCGCCGAGCCAGCCGAAGAGGTTGTTCATCATCAGCACGCTGCTGATGATGAAGAAGAAGACGTTCATTGTCATGTTGCCCAGCAGCAGGAGAATCAGGAGCAGCCGCGGCTGTTGCAGCAGGCGCAGCGCCGCTCGGGCTCCGACAGTCTGTTGTCGGCGAAGTTCGAGGCGTTCACTGGCAGTGAGGCCGAACAGTGCCGTTTCACTTCCACTGAAGAACGCGCTGCCGCAGATGAGCAGGGGAAGCAGGCACAGCAGGACCACCTGCAGCAGCGTGGGGCCGGTGCTGGCGAGCGTGAACAGGAATGGTGTGGTGTCTGGATCCATGAAGAGACGTCGAGGTCGGAAACGTCAGGAGCGGGCGCCGCTGCGGGCGTGCGCGGCGTGACCGTACTTGTCGGGACGTCCGGTTGAGGACGGTTTTTCTCCGGCCTTGAGCAGTTCGAGAACCGCGGACTCGATCTCGGCCGTGAACTCCTCGTGCGTCTGGCCCTTGTGAGCGTACATCGGTTCGCCGAACCGGATCTGCACGACGGCTGGACGGGGGAACCACTTGCCGTGTGGGAACAGTGCAGCGCCACCAATGACGCATGTGGGAATGACCGGGAAGTGACTGAGCCTGGAGATCACCGAGACGCCGGGCTTGAAATGGGCCATGCGGCCGTTGCGACTGCGGGTGCCCTCGGGGTACAGGAGCAGGCACCAGTTGTTGCGAAGCAGCCGTGCGGAGGTCTTCACCGAGCGGATCGACTGGTCCCGGCGGTCGAAGCCGAAGGCGTTCCAGCCCGCCGTCGAGCAGAACTGGATCAGGGATCGCTTCAGGGACAGTCGCCTGGTCGTGCCGAAGTAGTCGAATGCTGCGGCGACAGCGGTGCGCTTTGCGATATCCGGGGGCAGGACCCGGAGAATGCAATGCGTGTCGGCATGGCCCGTGTGGTTGGATGCGAGGATGAACGGAGTATCCAGGTTCTCGATGTGCTCGCGTCCTTCGCTGTACCACCTCGACCTGAGGATGAGTTTCAGGAAGTCGAAGTACAGGTGGATGATGGTGCGCATGATGGCAGCACGGCGGGAGCGGATGCGTTGCTCCACCGCGGCGGCATCAGGCAGAATTCCCTGGTCGGCTTCGGTCATGCGGATTCCCTTGGGAGTTCATCCGCATGGGCAAGGACCTTGGAGAAGGCCGTGCAGTACTGCTCGACGAGTCCCTCGTCGGCATTGGGAAAGGCCGGGAGTTTGATGAGTGAGCCGTTGCCCTCCGAGGTCATCGGCAGATCGCCCTCGTCGTAGACGTGCATGTCGTCTGTTTCCGGAAGTCGCGTGATGGACTTCCAGATGCCGTGGGTAAAGACGGGCATCTGGTGCAGCAGCGGGTAGCGTGGTGCGGAGAGTTGGGCACCCTCGGCCTGCATCGCCCGAGTGAAGTCGTCGATGGGCAGTCCGGTGGCGGACTCGTCATAGCGAATGAGGTATTCGAAGTATGTTCGCTGGATTCCCTCGGGAGCGAGGTACGGTTGAATGCAACCAAGCGTTTTCAGGTGGTGGCCGAGTCGGATGCAGTTCTCGTTCCGGATTGCGTTGCGTTCGTCGAGGTGGCGCAACTGCACGCGACCGATCGCCGCCGACAACGGTGAAATCCTGGACTTGTATCCGAGCCCCGTAGCGGCGAGGTACTTGTTCATGGATGTCAGGTCCAGGAGCCGCTCGTAATGTCCGAGTCGGAGGACCGCCTCGTACATCTCCTCGTCGTCGCAGAGGAAGACGCCACCCTCGGCCGTGGGCAGAAGCTTGTTGCCCTGCATGCTGAAGACGGCCGCGTCGGTCATGGTTCCGATGGGGCGTCCCTTGTAGACGGCGCCGTGGGCGTGGCTGGCGTCCTCGAGGATCTTCAGGTCGTAGCGGTCAGCGAGCTCGATGAGTTCGTCCATCTTCGATGGCATGCCGAAGAGGTGGACGACCACGATGGCCTTGGTCCGATCGGTGATCTTCCGCTCCACATCTTCGGGGTCGAGGCCGAGGCATTCGCTTTCGAGTTCCGCAAAGATTGGAACTCCACCGAAGTGCAGGATCGGCATGACGCTCGACCACCAGGTGGCCGATGGCACGATGACCTCGTCACCCGATTCGATTCCAAAGGCGTGCATGGCGCCGAAGATGGCGGACGTGCCGTTGTTGTGGGCGACGGCGTACTCGCGCCCGGTCCAGTCACGAAAGTCCGCTTCCAGTGCCGCGGTCTCATCACTGACGCCGAGTTTGCCACTGCGCATGACGCGCAGGACGGCTTCCTCGTCCTCAGTGGTGAGGATGGGCCATCGCATGGCGTCGTCGTGAGACAGGTTGATGGCAGGATCGCCGCCGAGAATGGCGGGGCGGTCCACAGCGGGTGCACTGGAGGTCATGGACTTGGATACTCCGGGCGTGGGTGGGTGCCCACGTGGTCAATCATACGACAAAGTCATTTTCGTTCGATCGGTATTTCGATCGGATCGGGCTGAAGTCCCCGTGAAGGGGCATTCGGCACGCTTCCCCCTTCGGGAAGGGGTAGCGTCATTTGCCCTTGGTCGTGGGCGCATCGTCGTCGTTGGCGATGGAGGATCGCATGGAGGTGTCGGCCATGACGTTCTTCATGCGGTAATAGTCCATGATTCCGAAGTTGCCCCCACGGAAGGCTTCGGCCATCGCCTTGGGAATCTCCGCCTCGGCGAGGATGACCACGGCTCGGTTCTTCTGGGCTTCCGCCTTCATTTCCGCTTCCAGCGCGACGGCCATGGCCCGGCGTTTCTCGGCCTGGGCCTGGAACTTCTTCTCATCGGCGCTGGCCTGGTGCGTCTGCAACTTGGCGCCGATGTTCTCGCCCACGTCCATGTCCGCGATGTCGATCGAGAGGATCTCGTAGGCGGTTCCGGCATCAAGCCCCTTTTCGAGCACGGTGCGGGAAATCTCATCCGGGTTCTCGAGCACGGCCAGGTGATTTGCGGCCGAACCGATGGTTGAGACGATGCCTTCGCCGACGCGGGCGATGATGGTTTCCTCGGTGGCGCCACCGACGAGCCGGGCGATGTTCGTTCGCACCGTGACCCGGGCACGGGCCTTGAGTTGGATTCCGTCCTTGGCCACCGCATCGATGGTCAATCGACCGTGGGCCTGGTCGGGGCAGTCGATGACCTTCGGATTGACCGAGGTTCGGACCGCGTCGAGGATGTCACGGCCGGCGAGGTCGATCGCGGTGGCGACTTCCCAGGGAAGTTCGATGTGAGCCTTGTCCGCGGCGATGATCGATCGAACCACGTTCGTGATCCGGCCACCAGCGAGGTAGTGGGATTCAAGCATGTCGGTGGGAATATCGAGTCCGGCCTTCTTTGCCGTGATCCGGTTCTCCACGATTGCGCGGGGCTTGACCTTTCGGAATCGCATCATCACCAGGTCGACGAAGCGGACCTTGGCACCGGAAACCCATGCCTGCAGGTACAGCCCGACGAACTGAAAGAGGAACAGCAGGATCATCAGGACAAGGAAGCCGCCGACACTGATGGCGATGATTTCGAACGTGGTCATGAAAATGCTCCCGGGGCGTTGGCCCGCCTTGATGCGCAGGAGGGGATTCTACCAGATTTCAGGAGTCCGCAGGCCGGACCTTCAACTGGTTGTCGTAGGCGGCGATGACAAGCACCTCAGCACCGGCATTGATCATTCCGGTCTCGGCGAGGGCTTCGTATCGAGTCCCGTCGATCCGGATGCTGCCAACGGGGAAGAGCTTGGTTTCGGCGGTGCCCTGTCGGCCGATGAGTTGATCAAGCTGGTGAGCACGGGCCTGCATCGCGGCCTTGGAAGCGGCATAGGCTTCGTCCGGCGTCCGGTCGATGGGGTCATCCGCGGCACCGAGAATCATGCGTTGTCCAAGGGACGAGGTGGCCCACCATCGAAAGCCGGCCCAGATGACCAGTGGCCCGAGAACGATGTACAGCCCCAGGGCGATCATCCCCGCGGATGTGCTGTAGGTGAAGAAGGCGAGGATCGATGCCAGGACCGCCACCGCGCTGCACAGTGAGAGGATGCCGCCTGATGGCACGAACAGTTCGAGAAAGAGCAGGACGATCGCGGTGCCCACGAGAATGATGCCCCAGATCAACGGGGCTTCGCTCATGGCAGGAGCGGATTGGGCCAGCAGCATGCTCATTCCTGGATCGCCTCCACCTTGATGGTCATCTCGTTGCGAATGATACGGACTGGATCACCCTTGCGGATCCATCGTCCGGAAGATACCGCATCGAAGACGGCGTCTCCACAGCGGATGCGACCCGCCGGTCGCAGGTCGGTGATGGCAACGCCTTCCTCGCCGATGGAGGGGATGCCAGTCGAAGCGGCAGCGGCGCCGGCACCTGCGGTGTTCATGGGTTCGGTCTTGAGGATGAAGCGTGATGCGAAGCGGCTGTGTTCGAATTTTCGGCCAAGCCACCACATGATCACCACCGAGGTGATGAGGCCGGCAATCACGATCATGATGCCCCGGAAGATTCCATCGACCATTTCGGTGGAGTTCATGTCGCCGGAGACGAAGGTGCCCACCAATCCCGCCAGCAGAAGCAGGGCGCCGCCGATGCCCGCAATGAGGCCACCGGGAAGCAGGAAGAGTTCCACGCCGACAAGAGCGAGGCCGAGGAAGACGAACAGGATGTCCCACCACTGGGCAAGGCCCACGATCCATGGGGCGCCCAGGAGGATCAGCAGGGCACCAGCCGATCCCGCAGCGAAGATTCCAGTACCCGGGATCGCGAATTCCACGAAGAGGCAGACAAGGAAGATCACGATGAGGATGATCCGAACCGGCCAGCTCACGAGGAACATCACCAGTGTTTCCGACCACGACCGGTCGTATTGCCTGATCGAGTTGGCCCCGAGGAAGGCCTTCAGCTCACTCTCGTTGGCGATGGTTCTCGGCACGAGTCCGTAGGCAATGGCTTCCGAGGGTGTCAGTGCCAGCAGTCGATCCGAGGAGACGATCTGGCCCAGGGGAACCCATTGTTCACGATCACCGGGTCCGAGCCGGGTTCGCGAAGACGGTCGCTGCACCATGCCGGAGAGGTCTTCGCTCGCGGGGCCGCTGCCGCCGGCTCCGCTCATCATGGTTTCAAACCAGGGTGCGATCGGTGTCGCCTCTGCTTCGCTGGGCGTGATGGCCGGGATCGTGTCCGGTGGTTCCTCCTGGAAGATGGTCTTGTACTCGGCACGATCGACGGCGATGCGTTGTCCGCTTTCGGTGTTCTCAAGCAGCCACAACTCGATGCCAAGACTCACGAAGGCCTGGACAATCTGCTCGTCGTAGTGATTGCGCCGCGCCGAGTCCACGACTTCCGCCAGCAGGGGCGATTCGATCTTCGCCCGTTCTGTCTGGGGAATGGGCCCCATCGGGCTCACCGGGGCGCTGTCGCCGAACATGCCACCTGGTGAGATGACCGTCTCACGACAGGCCAGGGCAATGACGGTCCCTGCGGAGAACGCGTACGGATCGACCCAGGCCACCGTGTTGGCGGGAGCCTCGGCCTTGAGCATTCGGCAGATCTCCAGCGTCGACATCAACTCGCCACCGGGGGTATCGAGCCGGATCACGATCGTGTCGGCTCCGTCGGCCAGAGCCGTATCCATGCGACGCTTCAGGGAGTTGGCGGTGACACTGGTGATCGGACCCTCGATGCTGAGGATCGCAACGTTGTCAGCCTTTCGCACCGCTGGAACCGCCGCCAGGGGGACGCCCATCGTGCCGGGGGTCGCCAGGAACAGACCGAGGATGGCAAGCAGGAGGCATCTCGTCGAAATGGAGTGCGTGGAATGTGGCACGAGTGCATTCTAGGCCAGGAGGGAAAGGAAACAGGCCGGACGCCTGGGCGTCCGGCCTGTGAAAGATCCCGATTGGAGCCGCTCAATCGTGCAGCGGCTCGTATTCGACGTTGTAGGGGTTGTCATCGATGACTTCATTGATTTCATCCACGTGGGTGAGGAAGATGTCCCCGCCCAGCTGCACTTCCTCGTTGTACTCCGGGTGTCGTGCTTCCGCCTTGAAGAGGTTGTCCGGCAACAACTCGTTTGGAGGGTCGTTGGCCGGATCCTTGTAGAGGCACTTGGCCGGGTAGAAGTTGGATGACTGCTCGACGTGATTGTCGCCGAAGACGAAGAACCCCATCCACTCACCACTGCGTCCGAACCATTCCGTGGTCAGGGACTGGTCCTGGCCGGGAATCAGGAGTTCCTGATTCCCTTCTTCCGGCCCTCGCGTGCCCAGCAGGACGAAGTTGGAGTCGGCCTGCCGTTCCCACTGCCTGAGGCGACGGGCGCCGGCAATGGGTGTGATGGCATACGAGTTGTTGAAGCCTTCACCAGTGCGGTTGAGGTTGTTGCTGAACCCATCGTCCCAGAACACGCCGGGCTCGTCGTCCGACACGTACTGGGTATATCCCTTGTAGTCGTAGTCACCATAGACGAAGAGGTTCGGATTCGGATCCATGTCCGAGACGGTCGCGGGCGTCGTGAACAGGTTGTTCATGATGCACAGCGAAAGCATGGAACCATGATCGTTCTGGAGGGCATCTTCGGGGCCCGAACCGGGAACGAACTTGTCCAGCCTTGGATCCTTGAGAGTCCGGACCTGGCCCGGGATCGGCTTCCGACTGTTGTTGGAAGCCGCCCAGGCCGATAGTCCTTCGTTGATGGTCTGCACCCTTTTCTGCTCGTCAACCATCCGGGCCGCAGCCCGCGCGTTCGCCAGGGCGGGCAGCAATATGCCCACGAGGATGGCGATGATCGCAATGACGACCAGCAGTTCAGTCAGGGTGAAGCCACGACGTTTCATGCATTGAACTCCGTGAGTTGGAGTACTCAGTCCTTCAACTCGTCATGGGTTACGAGAAGGTTCGGGAAGCCCTCGTCACCAGCCAGGTAGGAGTACGACAAGTAGTTGTCTCCTGCGAGGTAGTTGCTCGGGTTGCCGCTGTCATCCGTGGAGCCCGTGAACTCGCACTGGAAGATGTGGTCCTTCTTGATGCCATTGCTGTACTCGCCGATTCGAGGCTCGTACCGGGAGTTGGCGGGGTAGTAGTTGGTCTCGGTGGTGATGGAGTTGTCGCCCCAGAGGATGCCGGACATCCAGGAGCCGGAGGGGCCCATGAAGTCGTGCACGGGGGAACGGGTCCATTCGCCGGAGCCATCTTCGGCGTCCCGCATCATTCCACCCTCGGTACCACGAAGGCCGAGCAGGGAGGAATCAGAGCCGGCGGTGGAGTGCCACTTGCTGCGAAGCCGGTCCCCCATGAGGGTCTGGTTCGTGTAACTGACGTGACTCTTCTTGTCGCCGGGGTTGTTCAGGTTGGCACGAATGCCACCCGGAGCCGACTGCTGGGCCCAGTAGCTGCCCTCGGAAGGGTTGTAGGCGCTGTGGTCGTAGGCGACGATGTTGCCGTTCTCGGCGATCTCGCCCTTGACGCCAACTTCCTTGTTGACTTCGCAGGGGCTGATGACGATGTTGGGAACCCAGTACTTCAGTGCAACCATGCCGGAGTTCAGGTCGCCGGTGTTGTTGAGGAAGAAGTTGGGATCGCCCTGGCCCCAGATGTACTGAGGTCCACTGGGTGTCATGACGGAGGCACGCCAGACTTCGCCGGGGATGAAGAAGTCGCCGTTGAAATCAGCGGCGAACGAGGCGAGGCCCTGGCCCATGCCACGTTGGTTGGTGGCGCACTTCTTGGCGCGGGCGGTGGCCATGGCCGAGCCCAGGGCCGGCAGCAGCAGGCCCATCAGGAGGGCGATGATCGAGATGACGACCATCAGTTCGATGAGGGTGAATCCTCTTTTGGTTTTCATGTCTCTAGCTCCAAGTACTCAGGAATAAGGATGAAATCTATGAGTGCGTTGTGACAAGGTTCTTGTCCGCTCTCTCCACGATACACCGGGATCCGGCAGAACCGGCCCGGAACGAAAAACGTCCGGTACAACAGCCCATGGGGGATCCGGTGATCGGTCGCAGCAATGCTACGAAACGAACACGGAGGCCGGAAAATCGACCATCCATGAGTGCTGATTCGAATGTCGATCGGGGGCGGCGGAGATGAAGGGGCCGGGGAACCGGCAAAGAATGACGTTTGATCACGGTATGATTGCCGCACCGGACCAGGGCAAATGCCCACGAGGAGCACTCCTCGCATGTAAAGCGTACCCCCATGCTGGCCTCGGTCAAGGCCAAGGCTGTTCTCGGACGTGTTTTTTGGCCTCCCAGAGTGAGTTGGAGTTCCCAGATGCCCCAAGTCAATGATCGACTCGAGTCCCTTGGAATTCGGCTTCCCGAGGCTCCCAAGCCGGTTGCAGCCTACGTGCCTTCCGTACAGACCGGTGATTTGGTCTATATCAGTGGCCAGGTCCCTTTCAGTGAGGGGGCCCTCCTGGCGACCGGGACGGTTCCATCGCAGGTTTCACCCGAGCAGGCCATCGCCGCGGCTCGTCAGTGCGGAATCAACGCCTTGGCGGTGCTTGATGCTCATCTGGAGGGGGACCTGGATCGGGTTCGTCGCATCGTCCGCCTCGGGGTCTTCATCGCGTCGGATGTCGGCTTTACGGGCCAACCCCAGATCGCCAATGGTGCCAGTGAACTCATGCTCGAGGTCTTCGGAGATGCGGGTCGACATGCACGGGCCGCCGTCGGCTCGGTCGCCCTGCCCCTGGGTGCTTCAGTTGAGGTTGAACTCGTCGTGGAAGTCGACTGACCTCAGCACAGGCTGGGGGTATTCATCGCCGCCCAGTCCTCGAGGAACTTCTTGAGCCCGCTGTCGGTCAGCGGATGCTTCATCATCTGCTGGATGACCTTGAAGGGCACGGTGGCGACGTCGGCGCCCACCAGGGCGCACTGGACCAGGTGCATCGGGTGGCGGATCGAGGCGGCCAGCACCTTCGTGTCATACCCGTAGTTGTCGTAGATCGTGCGGATCTGCTGGATGAGTTCCATGCTGTCCTGGCCGATGTCATCGAGCCGGCCCAGGAACGGGCTGATGAGAAAGGCTCCGGCCTTGGCGGCCAGCATGGCCTGCAGTGGCTGGAAGCAGAGCGTCATGTTCACGCGGACGCCATTGGTGGACAGTTGCTTGCAGGCTCGAAGTCCGTCGACGGTGCAGGGCAGCTTGATGACGATGTTGTCGGCGATCGACAGCAGGGGCTGGGCTTCTTCCAGCATGGCATCCGATTCGGTCGAGACGACCTCGGCGCTGACCGGGCCGGGGACCACGTCGCAGATCTCCTTCATCCGCTGGTGGAAATCCACGCCTTCCTTGGCGATGAGGCTCGGGTTGGTCGTGACTCCGTCCAGCACGCCCATGTCGGCGGCTTCCCGGATGTCCTCGATGCGTGCGGTATCGATGTAGATCTGCATGCGGACATGATACCCGCACGCAACGTTTTGCTGTCCGCTCAGGCGACAAACATGACGAGCACGACGATCAGGATCAGCACCAGCACCACGTTGATGGCAATACTGATCGCCGCCAGCGGGGAGGAGCCCCCGTCGCCGGAGGCCAGGCTCTTCTGCGGCGTGGGCTGGGCCTGGCCGAGTTTGACTGCGAAACTGGACAGGTCGACCTTTGGCCGGGCATACATCGGGGGGTCGCCCTTCTGCACGAGTTCGAGGTCCTCCAGGAGGTCGCTTGCATTGCGGTACCGGTCGGCGGGGGATTTCGCCATCATCATCTCGATGATCTGCGAGAAGTTCGCCGACAGGGAGGGGTTCAACTGGTCCGGCGGTGTCAGCTCCGCTTTCAGGTGCTTGTGCATGACCTGCGAGGGGTTCTTGCCTGAGAAGGGCACCCGTCCGGTGACCATGTGGTAGCAGGTCGCCCCGAGTCCGTAGATGTCCGCGGCCGGGCTGATCTCGAGTTCTCCGCGGACCTGTTCCGGGCTGATGTAATAGGGAGTTCCATAGGCGCGGCCGGCTTCCGCCTTGGCAGCGGCTTCGTCATCGAGCGCCCGGGCGAGGCCGAGGTCGGCGAGTTTCACCTTGTTTCGCCCATTGATCATGATGTTCTTGGGCTTGATGTCGCGGTGAATGAACCCTCGCTCGTGGGCATGCTGCAGGGCGAACCCGACCTGCTGGACGATGCCGATGCTGTCGAACTCCTCCATGCGCTTGTCGGCCTTGATCCGGTCGTAGACCGTCTCGCCTTCGACGTACTCCATGACGAAGTAGTGGTGGTCGCCGGCCTGGCCCACGTCGTAGGCCTGCACGATGTTCGGATGGTTCAGCTGGGCCGCCGACTTGCCTTCCTTGTAGAAGCGGTCGATGAAGTTCCTGTTCTCGGAGAACTTCTTGGGCAGCACCTTGATTGCGACCAGCCGATCGAGACTCAGTTGCTTGGCGAGAAACACGGTTGCCATGGCCCCCGACCCGAGTTTCTTGTGGATCCGGTACCCGGGGATGCGCTGCGAGGATTTCTTCGCATCGAACTCCTTCTGCAGCCGATCGAGCTGGTGGCGGGTGACGAAGTCACGGCTGGCGAGAATGTCGGAGAGCGTCCGGGGATCATCGATGTCGTCGATCGACCGCAGTTCCTCGGTGCACCGCTCCAGTTCATCGGCGGTGACCAGCCCGGAGTCCACGACGAGTTTGCCCAGAAGGGTATCGAACCCGGCGGTGCTGCTGCCCGGTGGGGCCATGTCCTCGCCGGTGCCCTCGGGCGATTCCGGCTCGGGGGGCGGGCTTGGCGCCTTGGGCTGGGGAGCCGGCGTGGGCGCATCGGAATCCTGCAGCGACGGGATGTCGGAGTCGTCGGACGGGTCGGGATGGTTCAGTTCATGTGCAAGCACGGATTGTGGCCGGTGTCGGCTCGGAGGATACCGCGTGACGGGGTGAAAGTCGCCTGGACCGTGGCGAAGCCCCCTCCGGATTATCATGCCTCATGGAGCACCAAATGCCAACCGCAACAGATCAGCCAGGGAGAATCCTGCTCATCAAGCCCAGTGCACTGGGTGATGTCTGTCGGACCGCCCCCGTCCTGGCCAGTCTGGCCCGGTCCTGGCCCGAGGCTCGGATCGACTGGCTGGTCCACGAGGACTTCGTGGACGCGGTCTCCGGGCACCCGAACCTGTCCGCGGTAGTTCCGTTTCCACGGCGTCGGTTCGGCCGATGGATGCGGAGTCCGTCCGTGGCCCGCGAACTGTTGGAGTGGACACGCGGACTTCGCGCGGCGAAATACGACCTCGTGCTCGATTGCCAGGGCCTGTCTCGCAGCGGGTTCATGACTCGTGCGACCGGGGCGGCG
This sequence comes from Phycisphaerales bacterium, assembly GCA_029245245.1. Taxonomy (GTDB): domain Bacteria; phylum Planctomycetota; class Phycisphaerae; order Phycisphaerales; family SM1A02; genus UBA854. The sequence continues at coordinate 18,740 of JAQWPT010000006.1, read as the reverse complement.
CATCGCATCGGCGATCGTCGGGCCAGGGAACTGTCCTGGCTGGCGTATACGCAGCGTGTGGAGACCAGCGGGGCGGTGCACGAGGTGGATCGAATGTTCATGTTGGTTCGCGCGTGCGGAGCCGAGGTCGTGCCGGACATGCGTCTGCACGTCCCCGACGCGGCAGCGACCTCCTGGCGCACCGGGCATGGCGCCGTCATCGCCGGCACGCCGGCGGTGGCCCTGGCGACCACGAGCCGATGGGCGAGCAAGGCCTGGCCACAGGCGCAGTGGGTCGAGCTGGCCCGGCATCTGCTTGCCGACGGGCCGGAGCATCTTCTTCTGCTCGGCGCTCCGTCCGAACGGGCCGAGGTCGAGGCGCTGCGTGCCGCGATCGACGGCCCCTCCGATCGAGTCCACAACCTCGCGGGCCGGACTTCCGTGGGAGAGATGATGGCGGCAATCGAATCCTGCCGCCTCGTGGTGTCGAATGATTCCGCGGCACTGCACATGGCCGTGGGCCTGGCCCACCGTGGAGTTCGGTGCGTGGGCCTCTTCGGTCCCACCGATCCCGCGAAGGTCGGACCGTATCGCATGGATGATGTGGTCGTTCGAGCTCCGTTGCCGGACAACCAGCCCGTGAACTACCGGGATCGATCCCTTGGTGACTCGATCATGCGCACCATCGCCGTTGCGGATGTGCTGGAGAAGATCGAATCAGTGGGTGCCTCGCCCGGAATCGACACTCCGTGAGTTCGCAACGCCCCATCGTGCTGGCCAGTCGGTCACCACGGCGACTGGAACTGCTCCAGGAGGCTGGGTGGGCCGTCTCGGTCGAGGTCCCGCACGTCGATGATGGCTTGCTTGACTGCGGCGAAAGCGTGCCGGTGGATTGGGTTGCGGCACTGGCATGGCTCAAGGCCCGCGGTACCACAAGCCTGCTGGCGGCGAGAAATGAACCATCGGCGTGCACCGTGCTTGGTGCCGACACGATCTGCGTACTCCAGGGGCGAATCATCGGGCAGCCGGTGGATCGGGACGACGCGCGGGTCATGCTGGAGTCCTTCGTCGGTGTCACCCACGAGGTGATGACCGGAGTCTGTCTCATCGACTGGCCCGAGCAGACGAGGCGGATCCTCGTGGAGACGGCCCACGTTCACATGGGCGATCTTGCACCGGAGGCCATCGATGCCTACCTGGAGGGTGATGCGTGGCGAGGGAAGGCGGGCGGGTACAATCTCGCGGATCGCCTGGCTGATGGCTGGCCCATCGAATGCACGGGCGACCAGGCCACGGTGATGGGGCTGCCGATGCAAAGACTGACGGAACTTCTTGGTGATTCGGTGGTGCGGGCATGAGTGGCCCATTGCCCATGTGCCTGCAGCCGATCACTGTTCCTGCGGCCTGGGGATGGAAAGCGATCATCGCACTGCGCAACCGTCGCTACGACCGGGGTCGCGGCGTGCATCGTGCGGATCTTCCGGTCATCTCGGTGGGCAACCTCACCACCGGTGGGACCGGCAAGACGCCCATGGTGCACTGGATCGCCGACCGACTGCGTGACGAGGGGCACCATCCTGCGATCCTGCTGCGTGGCTATGGCAAGGGGAATCCCGAAACCAGTGACGAGGCGATGCTGTACCGGCAGTCCATGGAGGGTGTGCCCATCCTGGCCGATCCCGATCGAGTCGGTGCACTGGGCCGCCATCTCGCGGGGAATGCGCACACGACATGCGCCATTCTCGACGACGGATTTCAGCACCGCCGCCTGCACCGCGATCTCGACCTGGTGCTGGTGGATGCCACTCGCCCACTGGACGAGTTGCGACTGCTGCCTGCGGGGCATCTTCGTGAGCCATTGACATCGCTCCGCCGCGCCCACGCGGTGATCGTGACGCGGTCTGCCGGTGTGGATCCGGATCTCTCGGCTCGCATCGAGGCCCTGCACGGTCGACCGCCACTGGCCTGGACCGATCACCAGTGGATGGGCATCGAGGTGCACGAGGCGGGTGTGACCCGCTTCGAGGACTGCCAGTGGCTTTCGGGCCGCCGCTTCGCATGCCGACTGGGCATCGGGAATCCCGAGGCGGCCCGCGCCCAGTTGCGGCAGGCCGGTGGAGAGATCGTGGTGGACATGCCGGCTCGGGATCACGCGCCATTCGATGGGGCCGAGATCGATCGCCTGCTCAAGGCTGCTGGCGAGATCGATGGCGTGTTCATGACTGCCAAGGATCGCGTCAAGGCACAGCCCCTGATCGATGCCGGATGCCCGGTGCCGCTGGTGGTCCCGCAGTTGCGATTGTGTTTCCACTCGGGGCAGGCCGCACTGGTCGCCCTCCTGGAGGGGGCCATCGCGGGCTGACATCGTCGGCGCGGTACCATGGTGCCGGTTTCATGAGCACGCTTCTGGACAAGTTGGCGGGATTCGGTGACTTCACGGTCCTGGTCATCGGTGACTTCATGCTCGACGAGTTCCTGTACGGGGACGCCGAGCGGCTCAGTCCCGATGCGCCGGTTCCCGTCCTTCGCTCCGATCGCCTCGAACGTACCGCTGGCGGTTCCGCCAACGTGGCGGCCTGCGTGCAGGGTCTCGGTGGCAAGGTGCACTGCTGCGGCGTGGTCGGAGACGACGAGGCCGGGGCGTGGTTGCGACAGTCGCTGCAGGGAGATGCGTGCAACATCGACGGGCTCGTGACGGACGCCGATCGCCCCACGACAGTCAAGCGCAGTCTTGTCGGGCTGGCCCAGCACCGTCACCCCCAGAAGATGTTCCGCGTGGACGTTGAAACGACCGATCCGATTCCGGCCGTGATCGAGCAGCAGTTGCTGTCGGTGATCGAGGCCCGCATCGAATCCGCCGACATCGTCTGCCTCGAGGACTACGGCAAGGGAGTGTGCAGCGAGTCGTTGTGCCAGGCCGTGATCGAGCTGGCCCGTGCGGCGCAGACGCCGGTGTACGTCGATCCCGCCAGCAGCGTGGATTGGGCTCGCTACGCGGGTGCCACCACGATGACGCCGAACCGGACCGAACTCGAGCAGGCGATCGAGCATCGATTCCCGGACACCATTCCCGATGCCGGTCCCCCGATGGAACTCATGGAACGGCTCGGGCTCGAATCGATGGTGCTGACCCTTGACCGCCACGGTTCCATGCTGCTCCGCGGCGACGAGGAACCCCTGCACGTGCCCACCACGACCCGCAGTGTCTACGACGTGACCGGGGCCGGAGACATGGTGCTTGCGGCCCTGGCCGCCGGTCGTGCCAACGGCTTGTCCTGGCTGGAGGCGGTCGAGTTCGCCAATGCCGCCGCCGGTCTCGAGGTCGAGGTCTTCGGGGCACAACCGATTCCGCTGGCCCGGGTCCGCCGTGAGATCATGCTCCGTCAGGCGCCCCCGGATCGAACGGTTCGAACGCTTGATGAACTGTCCACGGAACTGGCCGTGCACCGCGAAGCCGGTCAACGGATCGTCCTGACCAACGGGTGCTTCGATGTCGTGCATGCCGGGCACGTGGCCTACCTTCGCGAAGCGGCGAACCTCGGTGACGTGCTCGTCGTCGGCGTGAATGTCGACGAAGAAGTCGCGAAGCAGAAGGGCCCGGAACGTCCGGTCTACCCGCTCAAGCAGCGGCTGGACATCCTGTCGGAGTTCCGATGCATCGACTACCTCGTGGCCTTTCCGGAACCCACTGCGCACGAACTGATCCGTGCCGTCGCACCAGACATCTACGTCAAGGGCGGTGACTACCGGCCCGAGGAGATCAACGAGCACGACCTGGTGACCGAACTGGGCATCGAACTGCATGTGCTCGGTCACCGACCCGGGTTGAGCTCCACAAGCGTGATCGAACGCATGGCCGACGGGTGAGGCTCGCCGTGGACGCGCGAGACTACGATCGAGAACGTGACAAGGACGCGATGCTCCGCATCTGGCGGGAGATCGGCTGGATCGAGGACAAGAAGCCGCACACCGAGGGCATGGACTTCTACCTGGAAGCCTGTCGCACGCGAGTCTGCGAAGTCCATGGCGAAGCCGAGATTGCGGTGAGCATGCTGGGGGGCACCATGCGGGTGCTCGAACATGACCTCCCGTTGGCGATCGTGGCCGGCGTCTACACCGGCCGAGCCGGCCGCCAGCAGGGCCATGCAACCGCATTGACGGCCCAGTGCATTGCGCAGGATGCGGCAGGCGGGGCAGCCGTTGCCAGCCTGGGTGTCTTCGATACGGGGTTCTACGATCGTCTCGGGTTCGGGACGTCGATGAAGATGCGGGTCATGACGATCGATCCACGGGCATTGAAGGTTCCTCGCGCTTCGAGGCCGCCGCTTCGCCTTGGCATCGAGGATGCCGAGCAACTGCACGCCTGTCGACTGGCGCGTCGGGTTGTCCATGGGCAGGTCCAGATCACGGACTGGCGGAATACGGCCTACGAGATGAAGTGGAACGAGGGGACATTCGTGCTCGGGTACCGCGACGGACCGGGCGGGACGATCAGTCACTTTGCGGCGATCGACCCGGGAGGCAAGGAGGAGCATGGACCGTACTGGGTCTGGAACATGACATGGTCGACCCGGGAGCAGTTGCGCGAACTGCTCGGGGTGTTCAAGAGCCTTGGTGACCAGGTGCATGGTTTCCGCATGGAGGATCCCCCCGGCATCTCGATGCAGGACCTGATCGACCGCCCCCTCGCATGGAACCGGATGACCCGGGATTCCGCCTTCGGCAAGCGAACCCTTGCAGTGGGTACGAACCAGAACCGCATCTGCGACCTCCCGCGTTGCGTCGCAGCGATCAACCTCCCTGGAGCGACACTTGCCTTCAACCTGCGGCTGACCGACCCGATCGAGGGATACCTTCCTGCAGATGCTCCCTGGCGTGGCGTCGGAGGAGACTGGATCGTGCGCATCAATGGTGCATCCAGTGCCGAGCGCGGGCATGACGACGCGCTGCCGACACTGGAGGCGAGCGTCAACGCCTTCACGCGTCTCTGGCTCGGGGGTCACCAGGCGAGTGCACTGGCGATCAGCACCGATTTGTCCGGGCCCACCGGGTTGATCGAGGCCCTGGATCGTCAGTTCGTGCTTCCAACTCCATGCATCGACTGGGCCTATTGAGTTCATGGGTGTGAGCACCCGGACGTGATGGACAAGCGGATCCTGCTGCGCAACTACACGTCGCCGCGACTGATGTCGCCCGACGCACGCGCCGCCTTCATGGAGCCGGATCTCAGCCCGATCCCCAGCTCTTGACGGCGCGGAGGATGTCTTCGGGGAGGTCCATCGCCATTGGAAATGGAATGCGCAGCACGTCGAACCGCGCACGCAGATCGAGGCCGGTGGGGTCGACCCCCACGACCAGTGGCGATTCGACATCCTGTTTGATGCGGCTCCGGCACATCTGATGCAGCACGGCCGGTCCGAGTTCGTTGATCGCGCGGCAGAGGCCTGGTTCGTCCTCGGCCAGCGGGTTGATGCGAACCAGCGCATCGCCGTCGATGACGATGCCGCTCATTCGACCCATGTCGATGTCGAGGAAGACCCAGTTGATGTCCTCCTCTTCACCGTGGTAGATGCGCCATCGGTCGGCCCAGCGACCGTCGGGACCTTCTTCTTCGAAGGGTGCTATCGAGAGGAGCAGCTCCAGGACCGGGGCGTGTTCGTCGGGAATCATCAGGACCGTGTCGGAGGTGTGCATCGCGGCGACCATGACCGGGGCCACGAGTCGGCCGTCACTGGCATGGACGAACCGGCAGGGCACGATGTTGTCGTCGAATCGAAGATCCCCCTTTGACCAGCTCCAGAGGAGGTTGCAGGCCTCCTCGATGATGGCGGTTCCATCTTCCAGGGGAGACGGGTCATCGGGCCGATCGGGACCAGAAGGGGGCGTTGACATGCCGCCATGCTAGCGGGGACCGTGGAGCAGGTGGGTTTGGGTAGGATGGCAGTGTGACACTGCTCGCAGTTTCCATCCTGGTGTCGGACCCGTCCGAGGTTGCCGGTGCGCTCAACGAGGCGAAGGATGCCGTGGCATCCGGTGCCGATCTCGTGGAATGGCGTGTTGACGAACTGGCGGACGTGGAAACTGTTCCCGCGATGGCGACTCTGGTCGAGGACGCGCCCTGTGCATGCATCCTCACGGTTCGCAGCGAGGAGGAAGGTGGGCAGTTCGACGGAGAGCCCGAGGACCTCGCCGACATTCTCAATGGCCTGCGGGATGCGGGCGTGGTGCCACGCTACATCGATCTCGAGTACGAATCATGGGTCGAGAGCGACGAACTGCAGGGTGCCTGGTCGCGTTGGCAGGACGTCGAGACCGGTCTGATCCTCTCCATGCACGACATCGAGGGTCGTCCCGAGGACCTGTTGCAGACGGTCGAGGCGATGGCCGGTGTCGACGCGGCGTCGATTCGAAAGTTCGCCTGGCGTGCACGGTCCGTGCGTGACAACTTCGAGGCGTTTCACCTGCTGCAGGCGTCGGTCGGTCCGACCATCGCGCTGTGCATGGGTGAAGCGGGACTGCCCAGTCGGGTACTCGCCGGACCGGCCGGAGGAGTACTCACCTTTGCGTCGAGCGCCTCGGGGCCGACCGCGTCGGGGCAGTGCGATCTGGACACCATGCTCAAGCAGTACCGACTCCGGTCGCTGACCGAGTCCACCAAGGTCTTCGGGATCATCGGGTCGCTCCTGGGGCACACCCTCAGCCCGGTCGTGCACAACGCGGGCTTCGAGATCACCGGCTACGACGGGGTGTTTCTCCCCCTGCCCGTTGCTCCGGGCTGGGAGTCGTTCAAGGCCACGGTATCCACGCTGCTGACGGATGGGTCCATTCCGGTGCGCGGACTCTGCGTCACGCTGCCGCATAAGGAACACGCGCTTCGCTACGTCCAGGAACTCGGAGGTGAGGTGACCGATATCGCCCTGCGAGCCGGTGCCGCCAACACGATCATCATCAACGATGACGGCACGCTCGTCGCCGACAATACCGATGCCCCGGCCGTCGTCGAGACACTCGGGATCGAGCCGTCGGGTTCGCGGATTGCAGTCCTCGGTGCCGGAGGTGCGGCCCGGGCTGCGGTGGCCGGGTTGTTGACCGCAGGTGCCCGTGTCGATGTCTTCAACCGAAGCACCGATCGTGCCCAGGCTCTGGTCGAGACCATGGATGACCCGATGTGCACCCTCGGGGACTGGGACGAGGTGTCCGGGTACGACGCCGTGATCAACACCACGTCCGTGGGAATGGCCGGCGGCCCCGACCCCGAGGGCAATCCCATCGAGCAGTTGGGGCTGCGGTCCTGGATGCTCGAGGAGGCGCAGGTGGTCTATGAATGCGTCTACGCACCACGGCGGACCCCGCTGGTGGAGTTGGCGGAGTCGCTGGGTACCGCCGTCGTGACCGGGGAGGCGATGTTCCTTGCGCAGGCCGTGCGGCAGTTCAAGGCCTGGACGGGAAACGAGGCGCCGGTCGAGCAGTGGCGGCAACTGATAGACTGACCGCGTGACCCACCTCACCTGCCAGACTGCCGGCGAATCACACGGTCCCTGCGGGATCGCGATGCTCAATGGGCTGCCCGCGGGCCTGGAGCTCGACGAGCACTTCATCAATGCCGAACTGAAACGTCGCCAGGGTGGCTACGGGCGTGGTGGCCGGATGCGGATCGAAACCGATGCCGTGACCTGGCTGTCGGGTGTCCGCCTCGGCCGAACCATGGGATCACCGCTGGTCCTGCAGGTCCCCAACAAGGACAGTCGACTCGACGACCTGGAACGGACACCGCGCATTCACCGGCCTCGCCCGGGGCACGCGGACCTCTCCGGTGCAATCAAGTGGCTGACCGACGACTGTCGTGACACGTTGGAACGAGCCAGCGCCCGCGAGACCGCGGCCCGCACCGCCGGTGGGGCCGTCGCCCGTTGCCTGCTCCGATCCTTCGGTATCGAGATCTTCGGATTCGTCCGCGGCATGCTCGACGTGGTCAGCGATGTCCAGGTGGATGCCGCGAACGTCGATGCGATGCGGGAACGTCGCGATGCTTCCGATGTCTACTGCCCCGACGAGGCCGCTTCCGAGTCCATCCGCGCCCACATCCGCAAGGCCAAGGAGACCAAGGACACCGTCGGTGGTCTTTGCGAGGTGCACGTGTTCGGTTGCCCGATCGGGCTCGGTTCGTGCATGCACTGGGACGACAAGCTCGACAGCCGGCTCGCTGCTGCGGTCATGGGCATCCAGGCCTTCAAGTCGGTGGAGATCGGCATGGGCAAGGACGTGGCCTTCCATGTCGGATCCCAGGTACACGATGCGATCGAGTTCGATCCGGCCCTGCGCAGCGAGCCGTGCGTGGGCTTCACCCGACCTCGCAACAACGCCGGCGGACTCGAAGGCGGCATGACCGATGGCATGCCCGTCGTGGTCCGTGGGGCGATGAAGCCCATCAGCACCCTGCTCCAGGGCATGCCCAGCGTGAACCTCCAGACCAAGGAGGCGGAGCGCAGCGACTACGAACGCAGCGACGTGTGCGCCCTGTCGGCGGCAAGTGTCGTCATGGAGAACGTGGTCGGCTTCGAGGTGGCCCGGGCCTTCCTCGAGAAGTTCGGCGGCGACACCATGGCCGAGGTCGAGGCGTCCTACCGCTCGTACCTGGAACTCGCCCGCGAACTGTGATCAGCGTGCGTCGCTGTCGGCATCGGGGTCAGGTGTGAACACCCTGACCCATGCTTCGGTGGTGGCCTTGGACTCTCGACGCGGGCAGTCATCGTGCTCGAGGTCGAGCTGGATGGCGCTGGTGAGAATCGCGTACTCGTAGCGACCGTCCACTCCTTCACAGTCCCCGAGTTCATCGACGAAGGTGATCTCCGTCTGCGTGGCGTCGAAGTTGCCCGTCAGCAGCTGCATCGGCGCGTCCGGATCGCGGATCACGTAGACGCCGCTGGTGTCGTCCTCGGCGATGAGCTGGATCACGGTGCCGTCGTAGGTGCTCGACCAGGTGCCCTCGAGGCGCTCGGCCGGTGGTTTCAACTGCGAGTGGCAGGCGGTCAACGAAGCGGCGAAGGCGATAAGCAGGAGGGTTCGCATGGCGACATGGTAGGGCACGAGCGGGAATCCATGTGGCACGGCCCCCGCGTGAAGCAGGGGCCGTGCCAGGAGGAGAGTGCCGGCTCGCGGGAGAGAGGGAGAAGCGAGCCGGCAGGAGAGAGAGTTCATTCGCAGTTGGAGGGCTCGTAACTGGCGTCGTGGATCGTTTCGAAGCGGAACACCTCGCCCTCGGCGTCGATCCGCACGAGGTCGCCCTCGGTGATGTCGCCGGCGAGAATGCGCGAGGCGATCTCGTTCTCGACCCGCTGTCGCAGCACGCGCCGCATGGGCCGGGCGCCGAAGTGCGGGTCCCAGCCCTCGGCGACGAGGGCGTCGAGCGCCGCGTCGGTCATCTCCAGTTCCAGGCCGCGGTTGGCCATGCGGGCACCGAGGGTGCGGGACTGGATCGAGGCGATCTTCCGCAGTTGCTCCTTCGTGAGCTGGTGGAAGACGATCGTGTCGTCGATCCGGTTCAGCAGCTCGGGACGCAGGGTCTTCTTGAGCAGTTCGCGCATGTGGGCTTCGATTTCGACATCCACGGCACCGGCCTCGGACATCTCAAGCAGTTGCTGCGAACCGATGTTGCTCGTCATCACCACGATGGTGTTCGTGAAGTCCACGGTTCGACCGTGGCCGTCGGTGAGGCGCCCGTCCTCGAGCACCTGCAGGAGGATGTTGCTCACGTCGGGGTGGGCCTTCTCCATCTCGTCGAAGAGCACCACGCAGTAGGGGCGTCGGCGGACCGCCTCGGTGAGCCGGCCACCTTCCTCGTACCCGACGTAGCCGGGAGGGGCTCCGATGAGCCGGGCCACGGCGTGCTGTTCCATGTATTCGCTCATGTCGATGCGGACGATGGCGTCTTCCGTGGAGAAGAGGAACTCGGCCAGGGCCTTGCAGAGTTCAGTCTTGCCGACACCGGAGGGGCCCATGAAGAGGAAGGACCCGATGGGTCGGTTCGCCTCGTCGAGCCCGGCTCGGCTGCGCCGGACCGCGTCGGAGACGGCGGTGACCGCTTCGTCCTGGCCCACGACACGCTGCTGCAGTTCATGGTCCATGCGCAGCAGCCGCTCGCGTTCGCCCTCGACGAGTCGTGCGGCGGGAATGCCCGTCCAGACTTCCACGACCTCGGCGATCTGCTCGGCGTCCACCTCCTCGCGTACGAGGGTGCGCCCGTCGCGGGTGCGTTCGGCGAGTTTCGCCTCGGCCGCAGCCAGTCGCTTGTCGAGTTCCGGAAGGGTGCCGTACTGGATGCGGGCGGCCGCCTCCAGATCGTTTCGGCGCTGGGCCTGCTCGAGTTCGATGCTGGCGGCGTCGATGGCCTCCTTCACGTCGCGGATCTCGTCCAGCTCGGCCTTCTCGACGTCCCACTGGGCTGTCAAGGCGTGGTTGCGTTCTTCGAGCTCGGACAGTTCCGCCTCGACACGCTGCAGGCGATCCTTCGAGCCGCTGTCCTTCTCGATCTTCAATGCTTCGCGTTCGATCTCCAGCTGCATGATGCGTCGCCGGAGTTCATCGAGTTCCACGGGCATGGAGTCGTTCTCCAGGCGGAGTTTCGAGGAGGCTTCGTCGAGCAGATCGATGGCCTTGTCCGGGAGAAAGCGATCGGAGATGTAGCGGTGCGAGAGCATTGCGGAGGCTACGAGTGCACCGTCCTGGATGCGGATGCCGTGGTGCGCTTCGTAACGCGACTTGAGGCCGCGCAGGATCGCGATCGTGTCTTCGACCGATGGCTCCTCCACGTAGACGGGCTGGAAGCGGCGCTCGAAGGCGGCATCCTTCTCGATGTGCTGTCGGTATTCGTCGAGGGTAGTGGCGCCGATGCAGCGCAACTCGCCGCGTGCCAGCGCCGGCTTGAGGAGGTTGCCGGCGGAGACGGAGCCTTCCGCAGCGCCGGCACCGACGATGGTGTGCAGTTCGTCGATGAAGAGGATGATCCGGCCCTCGGCGGCCGTGACTTCCCGGAGGACGGATTTCAGCCGCTCCTCGAATTCGCCGCGAAACTTCGTGCCGGCCAGGAGCTGGCCGACATCGAGGGCCATGATGCGGGAGTCCCGCATGCCGGAGGGACAGTCGCCATTGATGATGCGCAGGGCGAGCCCCTCGGCGATGGCGGTCTTGCCCGTGCCGGGCTCGCCGATGAGTACCGGGTTGTTCTTGGTGCGTCGACTGAGCACCTGCATGCAGCGACGAATTTCCTCGTCGCGGCCGATGACGGGATCGAGCCGGCCGGACGACGCGAGTTCGTTCAGGTCGATGGCGTACTTGGCGAGTGCTTCGTAGTTCGACTCGGCGCCGGGGTCGGTGATGTTGGACACGCCACTGCTGGCGCGGATGGCCTCGATGGCCTTGCCGAGGGTATCGCTGTCGAGTCCCAGGGTCTTCATGGCGTCGTGGGCCGCCGAGGGTACCTTTGCCAGGGCCAGCAGGAGGTGCTCGATGGAGATGTACTGGTCGCCCATCTCCTTGGCGAGCGTTCCCGCGGTGCTCATGAGCTTGACGAAGCCGGCACCAGCCTGGGGGAGGTGTCCACCCGGAGCGTTGATCGTCGGGAGCCGGTCAAGTTCCGCCGTCACGACATCCCGCAGGGATGCGGGGCTGGTCCCGCAGCGATCGATGATCGATGTTGCCAGCGTGCCCTGTTCGCTGTCATCGAGCATGGCCGACAGCACATGCAGGGGCAACAGCTCAGCGTGCTGCATTCCGGTGGCGATCGATTGCGACGTCGCAATGGACTGTCGGGCCTGGGTCGTGAACTGATCGAGATTCATGCATTCCCTCCGTGGGGGCGGTCAAGGTGTCCTCGTTCCCCCCCCGGAAGGGTGCAACATGCGTGCCATCACCAGCCCCGGCTGGGGGCCCGGGAAGGGGGGTCGGACTGCCAGCATGGCAGGAAACCCGGGACCGGTTGCCTCGGGAAGTCCTATCATCTGCCACCATGACCACGACCACCATTCCGGTTCGCAGGGGCAAGCGGCGATTCAAGCCGATGCAGGTATTCAGCATTCTCCTGTTGCTGCTGGGACTCTTCTTTCTGGCGTGGTGGATTCTGCAACTGGTCATGGCTTCGCCGCTGCAGCCGGTTGAATCCGGGCACCATGATTTTGGTGTCGTACTCATCGATGCTCCGAAGTCCGTGGTTGAGCACACCTTCGTGCTGGTCAACACGTCCGATGAGCCGGTGCGGATTCTCAAGACGGTCCCCAGTTGCGGCTGCACCTGGGCGGGCCCGGGCGAACCGTTCCTGGAGCCGGGGCAGCGCATGGAACTCCCGGTGACTCTTTCGGTCAAGGAGTCCCACAAGTTGGATTCCAACATCAAGGTCGTGCTGGAAAACCATTCGCCGCTGGTGCTCTGGTTGTCAGCCCGTGGCCGGATGCGTGACAGCCTGCGTCATACGCCTCGCAGCATTTCAATCCGGCGTCCGAGTGAGGGCACTCTGGGCATCAAGCAGAGCAATGCGCGGTTGTACGTGGAAGGGTGGGGCGACGCACGTCCTCCGACGCCTGTCTTCGATGCACCGGAGGGGCTCACCATCGAGTTCCAGGGGTGGCGGCTGACCAAGCAGGGTGTGCATCGACTCGGCACGCCCAATCTCTACGAGGGCGAGGTGCTCGTGAAGTCGACGGGTGCGCCTCCGGAGCGAACGGAGATTCCGGTGACCATGCCCGACGGGCAGGTGACGACGTTGCTGGTGAACGGGGATGCTGGATTCCGAGGCATGGGCATCGATGACAAGAGTTGGATTCCGGATGTCCCCGACATCACGTTCGACCCGGAGGTCCCGGTTGGAGAACCGGATTCGGATTGACGGTACCGTTCAGCCCGGGTGGTCGAGTCCGAAGCACCTGATCGCATTGGCATCCATCGTCTTGACGAAGGTGGCTTCGTCGATGCCGCGGAGGCCAGCAAGGAATCGGGCGGTGTGCACGACGTTGCACGGCTCGTTCGGCCGCATCGTGCGTACGGGCTCGGGGCTCAGGTAGGGGGCATCCGTTTCAACCATCATTCGCTCCAGGGGGACCCGGGTTGCAGCCTCCTGGATGTCGGGGGCATTGCCGAAGGTCACGATGCCGGTGAAGCTGACCCATGCGCCGAACTCCACCAGTCGCTCGACCGTGGCGGCATTGCCGGTGAAGCAGTGGAAGACAAAGCGTGTGGGGTCGAGGCCCGATTCATCCAGGATGCCCAGGAGGTCGTCGTAGGCCTCTCGGCAGTGAATCACGATGGGCATGGTCGCCTGTCGCCCCCGGGCCGCCATGATCAGTTCAAGGTGCGCTGCAAGCAGGGCGAATTGTGATTCCCGAGCGGGGTCCTTGTAGTACCAGTCGAGGCCGAGTTCTCCCCAGGCGACACAGCAGTCATCGTCGGCGACCCTGCGGATCGTCTCCCAGTCCGGTTCCTGATCAGCTTCGTGCGGATGAATGCCGGCCGTGCACCAGATGTTCGAATGTGCTCGTGCCACCTCGAGTCCGGCCGGGCAGTCGGTGGAGGAGGTGGAAACCGTGATCATCCCGTGGACCCCCGCATCGTGGGCGTTGGTCAGCACCGACGCGAGCGTGGGCGCCAGTTTCGAGGATGTCAGGTGGCAGTGCGTGTCGAGCATGGCAGTCGCCCCGTTCCTGGGCGGAAGGTACCACGCTTGATGCCTCCCGGTTCAGTCGCTGGTTTCCCAGGGTTCTTCGGCGTGGGGGCACGCGGCGAGTACAAGGGGCAGACCGAGTGTCATCAGGATTGGAATGGCTACGAGCAGGGTCATGTTGAAACACCTTCTGAATCGACAGTCCCGAGCGCACTGAACTGTTCGGGTCGTGAAGGGATTGGTTCCCTCCGACTCCATATAGAGAGGTGGGGGTGTTTCGTGTGCCCTATACATGAGTAAGAATTCATAACTAGTTGAGAACAGTTCTCAATGATGTTCATGCTGCGCGCAGCACAAAGAAAGGGCATGCATGCAATCAACTTGCAGGCTATCTGGCTTGACATGAACGGCTCGGAAGCGGATCATGGCATGCTCAACTTTGTGAAAAAGTTCACAGTCTCAGTCTTACCCCCCCCTCGATCGCTCATGGGCCGCTTCCACTACGTCTTCCCGAAATGGTCGAACCTGCTTCTGCCCACGGTCATCGTGGTCGCGATGTCTGCGCCCCTGTATGTCGCATTCATGGTTGCGTGGGGATTCAGCCCGAAGACTACTGACGTGGGTTACATGCCGACGCAGCCAGTCCCCTTCAGTCATAAAGTGCATGCAGGTGACCTGGGAATCGACTGTCGGTACTGCCACAACACGGTTGAGTACGCCGCCGCGGCGGCGGTGCCTCCCACCAGCACGTGCATGAACTGCCACACGCAGATTCACCCCGAGAGTGAAAGCATCAAGCCGCTGCTGGAGAGTTACACCACGGGCATGCCCATGGAGTGGATCCGCGTTCACGATACGCCGGATTACGCCTACTTCAACCACTCGGCCCACGTCACGCGTGGAGTCAGTTGTGTCGAGTGTCATGGTCGAATCGACACCATGGAAACCGTCTACCAGCACGAGACCCTGAGCATGGGTTGGTGCCTGGAGTGCCATCGTCATCCCACGCCGAATGTCCGGAACCCGGACCTCGTCACCCAACTTGAATGGGGCTGGGACATGACCGATGCCCAGCGACTTGCCGAAGGCGCTCACTGGGTCGAGCTCAATGAGATTCGAACGTTGCAGGACTGTTCAACATGTCATCGCTGAAGCAGGGCCCGACGGGCCGGACATATTGGCGCAGCCTCGATGAGCTTTCGGAGACCCCGGAGTTCAAGACGTTCCTGCACCGGGAGTTCCCCTCGGGAGCCTCGGAGCTCATGGAAGAGGATCGCCGTCACTTCATGAAGGTGATGGGCGCTTCGATGGCCCTGGCCGGCCTTGGCATGGCTGGCTGCCGCCGCTGGCCCGAACAACACATCCTTCCCTACGCGAAGCGACCCGAGGGCTCCGCTCCGGGCATGCCGGATGCGTACGCGACGATCATGGAGGTCGAGGGCGTCGCCACCGGCCAACTGGTCACCAGTTACAACGGTCGTCCCACCAAGATCGAAGGCAATCCCGACCACCCCGGCAGCCTCGGTGCCTCCTCCCGCTACGGGCAGGCCACCGTGCTGGGCCTCTACGACATGGATCGTTCACGGGATCCCCGGATGGGTTCGGGCGAGAAGCGCCTTCGCGCAACCTGGAAGAAGTGGGATGCCTTCGCCGGGCCGCACTTCGATGCTCTGCGTAGTACCAAGGGCGAGGGCTTCTGGATTCTTTCGGAAGCAACGAGTTCTCCCTCGGTGATCGCACAGCAGTCGCAGATGCGACTCCAGTTCCCGAAGGCGACCTGGGTGACATGGGACCCGCTGGCCGACACCAACAGTGCCGCGGGCCTCGAGGCTGCGTTCGGCAGCCGGTTCCGCGCCCAGTACGACCTGTCCCGCGCCAAGTTCATCCTGTCAATCGACAGTGATTTCCTCGGGATGCATCCCGACATGCTCGTGTTGTCCCGCGGCTGGGCCGCCGGTCGGAAACCCGACCATGGAACCATGAGCCGCATGATCGCAGTCGAGGCGGGGCTGACCACCACCGGCGCTTCGGCCGACGATCGGTATGCAATGCCATCGTCACACATGGTCGTACTCGCCGCCCGCGTTGCAGCGGGCATCACCGGCAACGCGTCGCTGGCCGCTCCCTTCGCCGATTCCGGCGTCGACACTCCGCAGGTGGATGTGCTGGTCGAGAATCTCAAGGCCAACACCGGCGCCTCGGCGGTCCTGGCGGGCCCGTCGCAGCCTCCGATCGTCCATCACCTCGTGGCCGTGATCAACGATGCCGCCGGCAACGGTGGCCGAACCGTCTCGTACACGCGGCAGGCTTCGGATGCGATGCAGACCGGGTCCATCGAGGATCTTGCAACCGCAATGGATGCCGGTGATGTCGGCACCCTGCTGATCCTCGGCGGCAACCCGTCCTTCGACGCCCCCGCGGATCTCGACTTCGCCACGGGACTGGCCAAGGTCGAAACATCGATTCACCTTTCTCTCACTGAGAATGAAACGTCGCAGACGTGTACCTGGCACCTCAACCGGGCCCACGAACTCGAATGCTGGGGCGATGGTCGGGCGTGGAACGGGGCCTACTCCGTCTGCCAGCCGCTGATCCTCCCCCTGTTTGACGGTCGATCGCCGTTGGAGCTGCTCGCCCAGGTGACCGCTTCGGATACCACGGCCGGTTTCGACCTGGTGCGTCGCACCTTTAATACAGTCAAGGGCGAAGGTGATACGACGCTTGGTTTCGACCCGTCATGGCGAGCCACCCTGCATGTCGGCGTGCTCAAGAGTTCCGATGCCACCAAGGAGGCTCCCAAGGCACGCTCCGCATCACTGGCTTCCGATGCCGGCAAGGCGGCAGCGGCTCTCAAGGCCCGCGGCGGCGGCATCGAACTCGAGTTCCGCGGCAGCTACTCCGTCTATGACGGTCGCTGGGCGAACAACGGCTGGCTCCAGGAGCTGCCCGACCCGATCACCCGCCTGACCTGGGACAACGCGGTCATCCTCGGGCCTTCAACGGCCGAGTCACTCAAGGTGGCCACCGGGGACATGGTGAAGGTGACGGTCGATGGAACCACCGTCGAGGCCGCGGCGCTCGTCCAGACCGGACAGGCTGCGGGGACGGCGACACTGGCACTGGGTTACGGTCGGCGATTTGCGGGCCAGGTCTGCTCCGGCGCCGGGTTCGACTTCTACCCGCTGCGAACGTCAGGCAACCTCTGGTCCCGCAGCGGTGCAGCCATCGCAGGAACCGGCGAAACCTACCCGTTGGCGACCGTGCAGGATCACTTCGCGATCGATTCCGTCGGAGGCCAGGGAACGGCGGAACGACTGCCGGTCCTCTTCCGTGAAGCATCGATCGAGACCTATGACGCCAATCCACACTTCGTGTCGGACCTGGAGCATGCTCCGCATGGCCTCTCCCTCTGGCAGGCCCAGCAGTTCGATGGGGCAGAGTACCGGTGGGGGATGGCGATCGACCTGAACAGTTGCTCCGGGTGCGGTGCATGCGTCGTCGCATGCCAGGCCGAGAACAACATTCCCATCGTCGGCAAGGATCAGATCCTGCGTGGACGGGAGATGCACTGGCTTCGCATCGACAGGTACTTCCGCTTCAAGGAAGTGACGCCGGGCCACTACGACACCGATCACCCGAGTTCGGTCGCCATGCAGCCGGTGACATGCCAGCAGTGCGAGAACGCACCGTGCGAGCAGGTCTGTCCGGTCGCGGCCACCGTCCACACTGCCGACGGGCTCAACGCGATGGTCTACAACCGCTGCGTGGGCACCCGCTACTGCTCGAACAACTGCCCGTACAAGGTGCGGCGATTCAACTACTTCGACTACTTCCGACGCGAACCACTGCGGTCCACCGGATTCCTCCAGGTGCAGCCGGACTACTACGTGCTCCGCCAGAGCGGCGGCGATCCGCTGCGTCGGATGCAGTTCAATCCGGAAGTGACCGTGCGGATGCGCGGTGTGATGGAGAAGTGCACCTTCTGCACCCAGCGGATCGAGGCTGCGAAGATCGCCACCAAGAACGAGTGGGTCAAGCAGTCCGATGCCGCCAAGGCCCGCGCGAAGCGGATCGTGATCCCCGACGGGACCATCACTCCGGCCTGTGCCCAGTCCTGTGCCAACGACTGCATCGTCTTCGGGGACCTGATGGATCCCGATGCCCGTGTTACGAAACTCCATGCCAGCAACCGGGCCTACGAACTGCTCGGCGAACTGCATGTCAAGCCTCGCAACCGCTACCTCGCACGCCTGAGCAATCCCATTGATGGCGAGCGATACCCCGAGGACCACTCGGGCGGTCATGGCGGAGGACATGATGGTGATCACGGCGACGACTCCCATGCCACCCGGCCCACCCGAGCACGGAGTGACCGCGACGGATGACCACGCTCCGTGTTGACAACACGGTCGATGACCCGCGACAGCGGAGTCCGCTCGTGCTCGGTCACACCGATTTCGGTTCGGTGACCGAGGAGATCTGCGCGGTCAACGAGGCGCCCAAGCCTCCGAAGCTCTGGTACGTTTCCCTCGTGATCTCCGCCTGTCTCGCCAGCACGCTCCTGGTGCTCGTGGGCTACCTGGTGGTTACCGGGGTCGGCGTCTGGGGCAACAACAACCCCGTGATGTGGGGGTTCCCGATCGTCAACTTCGTCTTCTGGGTCGGCATCGGCCACGCCGGAACGCTGATCTCCGCGATCCTCTTCCTGTTCCGACAGAAGTGGCGGACGTCGATCAATCGCTTCGCGGAGGCGATGACCATCTTCGCTGTCATCTGCGCCGGCCTGTTCCCTGGCATCCACATCGGTCGAGTCTGGCTGGCCTACTGGCTCTTTCCGATTCCCAACCAGATGGACATGTGGCCGCAGTTCCGCAGCCCATTGCTCTGGGACGTCTTTGCGGTGGGCACCTACTTCACCGTGTCGCTGCTGTTCTGGTACGTGGGCATGATTCCCGATCTCGCGACCCTTCGGGACCGGGCCAACAATCGAGTCAAGGCCATCGCCTACGGGTTCTTCTCCCTGGGCTGGCGTGGCAGCATGCGGCACTGGCACCGCTACGAGCGGGCCTACCTTCTCCTTGCCGCACTGGCCACCCCGCTGGTGCTCTCTGTG
>JAQWPT010000037.1 GCA_029245245.1 Phycisphaerales bacterium | reverse complement strand
ATCGGGATAGGACACGTTGATCGGGACGCCGGCCCATTCCATCATTTCCAGGGCGGCCTGCAGGTTCTCTTCCGCGGTGGGGCGGATCTGGTCCGGGGGGAGTTCAAACCCCGGGCTGCCGGTGGGGCGGAGTTCGATCGTGTAGCCGAAGGCGCCCGTGGCGTCGTAGGTCCAGTCCGGGAACACGCCACTGGCAAGGTACAGCAGTTCGTCGCCGCCGCCATGCGGGTAGCTTTCACCATGGACTGCGAAGATCGCGGCGGACATCTCGCCGCCGAGGTCGTCGATTTCCTCGGCATCGGGCGCCGGTACATTCGTCCATCCCCAGTTCTGCAGGATCAGCTGCGAGTAGCTGTGAAAGTCGATGTGGGCGGCGATGTTCGGTCGCGCGAGGATGAAGTCGCGCATCGACGAAGTTTCGGGCTCCGAGAACGGGCTGCTTCCGACGTAGACGTCGCTGCATGTGTCGGTGCTGGTACTTTCTCCGCCGTTCCAGTCGATGTTCCAATTCCGGTTGAGATCGACGCCTCGACAGGAGGTGCCGTTGTCACGGCGGTTCTTGCGCCAGTAGCGGTCACCACCGGAGACGTAGGTGTGGATGTAGCCGTCGGGGTTGACCACGGGCACGATGTACACGTCCACCAGTTGCAGGAGTGCAGTGATGCGGCTGTCGGTACCGTAGCCGGCGGCCAGTTCGTCGGCAATGAAGGTCGGGACCATCGTTGCGACCCATTCCCGGGCGTGCTGGCACCCGTTGAAGAGCACGGCCGGTTTGGCCCCGGCTTCACCGGTGCCGATGCGGACTCCCTGGATGGTGCGACCCTCGACCGTCGTGCCGACATCCAGAGCATGTACCAGGCCGGGGTGGGCGGCCACGAGTTGATCGAGGCGGGTGTTGATCTCCTCCCAGGTGTGGTAACTGGCGTACCAGTCGCCACCACGGAGGGCCATGGAGGCCTTGCGTTCTGCTTCCACGTGCGCGGGGACATCCTCCACCAGCATGCGGCTGGGCATGCCCAGTCGACTCACCAACTCCAGTTGTTCGTCGGTGACCAGCCAGGCATCGGTTCCCGGACCGGGCCGGCAGGCCATCGGTCGAAGCCCCTCATCCAGCAGCATGTTCATCAACTGCACGTCGTCGACGGTCAGCTCGATGATCCGGGTTCCTTCGAGGGCGTGATCGTGCTCGTGGTCTACGGTGGCGATGACCGTGGAGCTCAGGGCCGTTGCCAGCAGGGCAGTGGTCCAGCGGAGGGGGTGCAGTGACATTGAGGTTCTCTCTCCAAGAGGGCTGGTAGGTGTGATTCCATCAAGTATGACACCACCTACCGGCGATTCCGGCCCGCTTTCATGGATTTTTCACTTCCAGGAGGCCGGAAACCACCCTGAACGCCAAAAATGGGCGAGGGCGGACAGGAGCCCCTCAGCTCCGGTCAACGCCCTCGCCTGAGCCCCGTTCGTGTGGATCGCGGCCGGGTGCCTCTGGCAGGCGGAATGGGCACGACACCGGCTCACTTCCTCCTACGCATTCAGTACTCAAATGTGTGGTGTGGGATTGAAAATGCAGCAAATCATGCCGGGAACGGGTCTGTGACGATGACGAATCTTCCGGTTGCATTGAACACAACCCCAACGGGAGACACGACATGTCAAACTCCGAAGGCTCACACTGCTCTTCGTCCGGCAACTGCAAGATCTGGTGCTACCTCTACGGCCTGGCCCAGCTGCTGCTGCTGACCTGCATCGCCACGGCATTGTGGGAGATCATGTGGGCGATCTACGATGTGAGTGACGCAATCAGTGGAAAATGATCCTGGCTTCTAGTGTTCCGGTCGCCCGAAGGTGGCCCGGTAGACCAGCCCGGCGGCAACGGCGCCGATGATCGGTCCGACCCAGTACACCCACTGCATGTGCCAGAAGTCCAGCGCGATCGCCGGTCCGAGGCTTCGGGCCGGATTCATCGATGCGCCGGTCATGGGGCCGAAGCACAGTACGTCCACCGCGACGACCATGCCCACCGGCAGTCCCATCAGCACAGGACTGTCGAAGCCGCTGCGCTGGTCGACGATCACTCCCATGATGGTGAACATCAGGAAGAAGGCGGCAATTGCTTCCAGGGCGACGACTCGCAGTGCGCTGTCGGTGACATCCTGCATGGTGCTCAGATCGCTGAAGAGGCCGACGGTCAGACCCACGTGTTCGATGGGGCCGTGATCGGTCGGCAGCACCGGCAGCGCCCAGTTGCCGATCATGATCCAGGCCAGCAGCAGCGCGGCCAGGGTCGCCCCCGCGCACTGGGCCAGCACGAACAGGCCGCATCGCCCCCAGGACTGCTTGCCGAGCAGGGTGACGGTGATCGAGACCGCGGGGTTGAACTGGGCACCGGAAATATGGAATACGGCGGCGATCATCAGGGCGATGGTCATGCCATTGGCCAGCGCGATCGCCAGGAGGTTGTCACCACCAGTGACCACCACCGTGCCGCCGGTGATGAACATGAGCATGAAGACTCCGATGAACTCGGCGAGGAGCCCTCGCGGAAGGTTCATGCCCCTGAGCATGGTCTGGTATCGATTGTCCATGGAGGCCTCCTGATTCCAGAAGGGTACTCCATCATTTCGGGCCATGGAGTACCGGCAGCGGGGCTGGTCAAGCGTCCGCCAGACGTGTACGCTGGCGAGGGTCCAGCCCCTGTACCACCGGGGGGGAAATGGAGCAGATCATGGCCGGCAATGACCACCTCGTCGCGGTACTTCAGCGGTTGCTTGACTCCCACGAGGCACAGGAACAATGGGTCCGAAAGGATTCAGACTTCGATGATCAGTCCAGGCGCATCATGCTGGATCTCGTGGCCGGGCAGAAGACCTGCGCCATTGAGTTCAAGAGTTGGGTTGACGGCCTTGACTACGAGTTGCCCGTGTCCCTGGTCGCAGACGAAACCACGCCCGATGCATGGTGCATGCAGTGGGATGGCGAATCCTGCGACGGCATGAGTGATCTCGATGGTGACATGCTCGACGCCCTGCAGTACATCGTCTTCAACGGCGAGTCCTATCGGCCGGAGAATGCCGTGATCGACGAGCTGCTCGGCAAGGGGATGCCCTCGCGGCTGCGCAAGGACGTCGAGAAGTCCTGATCGATCACTCGCCGGGGCATGTCTCCCGAATTTCCCGGGCGATGTCGAACACCACCTGCAGCACGTTGGGGCTCACCGTGGCCCATTCCATGCCCATGGCTCCCTGTCCCGCGAGGACTCGTTGTGTCGTGGGTACCTGGAGTTCAAGGAGCCGATGAGCCCACTCCGTGCCCTGATCCCGGACGGGGTCTTCGGAACCGGTGATCACGTAGGTGGGGGATGCTTCCGCGATGTCCCAGGCGAGTGGTGAGATCTGCTCGGCGGCGCGATCATTGCCCGCCATGGTGTCGGCGTACCAGGGTCGTTCGTCCCAGGCGTCACGACGAAGATCCAGGACCGGCAGGACCAGGATTGTCAGCGTGATGTCCCCGGGGCGACGGGTGGACAGGGCTGCAGCCTGGGCCCCCGCGGATCCTTCGCCCACGAGTACAAGGCAATCCGTGCGGCCGTTCCATCGCTCCACGTGATCGGGAATCCAGTCCAGGACCGATTGGAGTTGGTGCAGCACGGTTGGCCAGTCCGACTCGGGCAGGGCACCTGGTTCCGGGAGCACGACCAGGGCCGGGATCTCGGCTGCGATGGAGCGGGCAATGCGATCATGGGTCACCATGTCGCCCGCAACGAAGTCGATCGAAGGCAGCAGCAGCACGGTGGGAAAGGGGCCATCGCCCCTGGGCGTGTAGAGTTGGATCGGAATGGCGGTGGAGTCGACCATCACCACGCGACGCTGGATCTTCGCCATGCTCGCCATCACGTTGGTGGAACCGATCGCTTCCATGCGCAATGCACGTCGATGATGCTCAACGGGTCCGATGGTTTCGCCACCGCCGGGCCGGGTGCACGCGGTTGCGATCAGCACCGGGAGGCACAGCAACAGTGCGGTGGGAAGGTTGGTCCGTGCAGAGAGCATGATCATGATTCGGCCAATGGTACCATCGCCCTGCAGCCCTTCGGCGGCGGGGTTGGTGGTACGCATTCCATGCGGAGTTCAGTCCGCCGTCCACCAGGTCCGGATACCGGGCCAGATGCTGCGGGGCAGTGCAAGACAGACCAGGGCCACGCCGGCGGCGATTACGAAGATCCGAATTTCGATTACGGCGGTATAGAAGAGCAGGCCGATGGCGATGGCGGCCAGGCCGGTCCAGCCCATGATCGTTCGTTTTTGCCTGAGAATCATGCTCAGCATGACACCGATCCTTGGTGTTCAAGTGACTCTTCCCCACCGAGTCTACCCGTTTCGCGGTGCGGCAGGTCGCCCCCCCCCGGTTGTGCTGCTCAGGGGGCGGTTTCGCCGGTTTCGGCTCCAGCCTGTGCTTCACGCTGTTCCAGCATGGCGTCCAGTGATTCGAGGTACTCCCCGCAGTCCGTTTCCGGAACCAGGGCGATGGCCTGCTCCTGGATCTCGATGGCGGTGTCCAGTTCGCCCCGCTCGTAGTGCACCCGTGACAGCGTACCCAGGTATGTCGGTTCCACGTTGTCAGTCAACTGGCAGGCTCAGGGAGGCCTCGTGGACCACGGCGGTCGCTCCGAGAGTCTGGTTCGGAGCGAGGTTTCGCACGCGGACGGCTCAGTTGAACTTGCGGACCGCGTTGTAGAGGGTCTCAACACGGATCGGCTTTCGGAGCAACTCGTGATCTCGGAAATCGTTGTTGTCGAGAATGAGGTCGTCATAGCCGGTGATGAAGATGAAGGGAATGTTCCGTTTCATCAGGGCCAGTGCGATGGGGAACGAGGTTTCGTTACCCAGGTTGATGTCGAGAATGGCGGCATCGACCTCTTCTTTTTCAATCACGTCCATGGCGCGCTGCACATTGGGAACGGGGCCATGGATGACCATCCCCAGGCTTTCCAGGTCCATCTTCATCTGCAGCCCAAGCAGGTAGGAGTCCTCGACGATGAGGGTTCTCGTGGCTTCGACAATTTCGTTGGAGGAGGCGATCATGGAATGTCGTTCTGGTGTTTCAGGAGGTTGATTCAAATGCGATGCCGGGCACGACGGCCTTGAAACGGAAGCCAGCAGGCTCAAATACGTACTCGATGGAACCCCCCAGTTCGTAGGGGATCATCGAATCCAGAAGTTGGAATCCGAAACTCGGCTTTACCTCGGTTTCAATGGGATCCGATGTGTGCTCGCTCCAGGTGAAGAGGATGTCGCCGTCTACTTCCCAATCAACCTGGATTCTTCCGCCCTCTTCCCGGAGGGCACCATGCTTGGCAGCGTTCGTGGCCAGTTCGTTGATGACGACTGAAAAGGTCATCGCGGTCTTGGCTGGCATGTAGAGCGTGGGTCCGGCAACTTCCAGTTGTTCAGGGCTCAGCAGGTAGGGGGCGCATCCCCTCAGAACCAGTTCGGACAGTGCAATACCCTTGGGACTCATGGATCCGAAGAGGTCATGAATGGTGGCCATGGCGATGACGCGGTTTGAGAGGTCTTCGAAGTTCTGCAGATCGACGGTGCTCCGGGACATGGCCTGCCGGCACATCACCAGGATCTGTCCGAGGTTGTTCTTGACACGGTGGTCCAGCTCCCGACGCAGCAGGATCTCCCGCTTTATGGAGGCTTCGAGTCTGTGCTCACGCTCCACGGTTTCCGTCATGTCCCGGATCGTAGCCGTGAACATTTCGTCACCTTCGTTCTGGAAGGGAACGATGGCCAGTTCGATCGGAAAGACATCGCCGTTTGATCGCTGGGCCGTAATCCGGATTCGCTGGTTGAGGACGGGGCCTTCGCCGGTCTGCTGGTACTTCTTCATGCCTGCAGCGTGGTCGGCACGGAGTTCCGGGGGGACAATGAGATCGACCATCTGCTGTCCGATGACATCGGTTCGTTGGTAGTTGAACATTCGTTCCGCCACTGCATTGAACTCGACGATGGAGCCACTGCTGTCAATGGTGACAAGAGCATCCAAAGCGGAGTCGAGGATGGATTGCAGGTGGAGGGAGGACATGGTGCCGTCTTCAGGTGAGCTTCGGGTAGGTGAACGGCGGCCTGCCGTTGCGTTCCCGCATCATATTCGCGGAATCGGAGTTCGTGAAGCGGTCGTTGACCTGGTCGATCTCCAGAGTCGGGCCGATGATGATGGCCTCGGCTTCAGAGTCGATGCCGTTGGCGGCGAGGTGGCGGCTCATGCGCTGGACTGATTCGTAGTACTCGGGGTGGGTATCGGCGGTCTCCAAGGCCGTTTCCAGAGATGCGGTGCTGCCCAGGCGATGGCTGATGTTGCCGAGGTGACAGAGTTCGCTTGAACGCACTCCTTCGAGGATGCCCGCGTTGAGACCATTGGTCTCGCGTGACCGGACCGCCTCGATGAAGTTCGCGAAGTGATCGGCGTGCTCCGACCATGACATGATCCGCCTCCCCTCGAGGTCGACGGCCCAGCAGTCCCGCGAACCCGTGGGTACGACCAGGGCGCCGCCTTCGCAGTGAATGATGGATGCGATGCGCTGGTCGAGGTAGGTGTCCATCGAACCGTTCCAGTCACCTTCCTGGGCGTCCCTGTCGCGGGGAAGTCCTCGGACTTCAAAGAGCATGGGGACCTTCGGGTAGTCGAGGAGCACGACCTGCGTGTTGGGAGTGGTGCCGTCATCGAGGTACCCGAGTCGCCCCCCGATGCTGGATACCGAGCGGGGCATGGACCGTGCGCCGATCGCCCAGCGGCAGATGTCCACCTGGTGCACACCCTGGTTGCCGAGATCGCCGTTGCCCGTATCGAAGTTCCAGTGCCAGTCGTAGTGCAGCTTGCTGCGAAGCAGCGGCTTCATCGGGGCGGGGCCCGTCCACAGGTCGTAGTCGATGGAGGCGGGGACCGGCTGGGCCCGGAGCACGCGGCCGATGCTGCGTCGCGGCTTGTAGCAGAGTCCCCGGGCGAGCGTCATGTCGCCCATGTGTCCCTCGTGCATCCAGGCGATGCCCTCGTGGATGGCGGGCGTAGACCGCGACTGCATGCCGCTCTGCACGATACGCCCGGTGCGGGCCACGACGTTCAGCAGCAGGACTCCTTCGCCGATGTTGTGGGTCACCGGCTTCTCGACGTACACGTCCTTGCCGGCGAGGCAGGCGTCCATGGTCATCATGGCGTGCCAGTGGTTGGGCGTGGCGATGGAGACGATGTCGATGTCCGGTCGATCCAGGAGCGTCCGGTAGTCGATCGCAGCGTCGATGCTGCGACCATGGGTTCGCTCGAACTCGCCGGCTCGTTTGTCCAGCACGTCCCGGTCGCAGTCGCAGAGGGCGACGACGCTGACATGGTCAAGCGACTCGAAGGCCTGCACGTGGTTCCAGCCACGGCCGCGGAGGCCGATGACCGCGACACGAAGTTCATCGTCCGGCCGCCTGCGACGCAGGGCGGGGCGGGGGCGCGGGTCGATGACGGGAATCGGGGGGAGGGCGGCAGCCAGTCCAGCGGCGGAGGTCGTCTTGATGAAATCTCGCCGGGTACTGGACATGCTCAGGTCCGCTTCAGGATTCGCAGGGAATCGTTGAACTCGGTGTACTCTTCCTGCACCCAGCGGGAGGGCAGGAAGTCCACGTCGTGTCCGTCGGCCTCGATCGCCTCGATCACCGACGCGACGAAGTCGTGCCGCCGGGTCTCACCGAACATGGCGTAGGTGGGGAACATCCGGACTTCCCGGCTGACTCGTACCAGTTCGCGGGTGGCGGCGACATGGAAATCAAGGTCGAAGGAGTCGTTGGACATGAGGCCGCCATGTTCCTTCAGTGAATAGAGGAAGAGCAGGTGGCCGCTGAGGACGAGGTCGAAGGCGTCGTCTTCGAAGGGCAGCGATGGCAGGGAGCCGGTGAGGTAGCGATCGGGTGAGGTGCGGTACCCCTTGATGAAGGATTCGAGCGCTTCGATCTTCAGCCGCTCGTACTCCTTCATGCTCTCCAGATCCTTGGTGGTCTCCGGGTCCGCGATCCAACTCTCGACCGTCTCATGAATCTCGCGTCGACCACGTTCCTCGAGCACGTCCGGGCCGTCCGAGTACTGGGGATCCACGGCGGTGATGTCGAGCCCGCGGGACAGTCCTTCGCTGACGAGGCCATCGGGGCCGCCGGGGCAGTCGAGAATGCGACGGCCCTGGAGGTCCACTTCCTCCAAGGCGTACATGTCGATGCTTTCGTCCCATGTACGACCGAAGAAGACGACGTGGTCAAGGCTGAAACTCATTCCAGCATTCTAGGGAATCTGGCAGACTTCACGAACAGGGGCCCCAGGCTGCGAACGTGAGTTCGAGAGGTTCTGCAGGACGTTTTCCATGGTCGTTTTTTCCACTTCTGCTGTGAGAACTACCCGGGTCTGTCGCAATGGTGGCGGAGGCGGGCAGGAGGTCCCCGCTCCCGGCAGGAGAACGACCTCGACCGGACGCCCACGAGGCCCCAGGAGGATGACAATGAAGACGCTCACACTGGCCGTACTGACGACCCTGCTGCCTGTTTCCGCCACCCTGGCGGAGGTGCTGCAGGTTCCTTCCCACGCCAATCCCTCCATCCAGGACGCCATTGATGCCGCCGTTGACGGGGACATGATCCAACTCGCCGCCGGTGTCTACTTCGAGCGCATCGATTTGTCCGGCAAGGCCGTGACCCTCCAGGGTGACCCCGCTGGAGGATCCGTGCTCGATGGTGATGGGGCCGGCCCGGTCGTGACCATCAGCAATGGTGAAGGTCGTGGCACGCTGCTGACCAACCTGGAGATTCGCAACGGTTCGGCAATGTTTGGTGGTGGCCTGGAGGTGCTGAACGCCTCGCCGATCATCAAGAACTGCACCATCCATGACTGTTCGGCAGCCAGTGCCGGTGGTGGGGCTGTCTTTGGTGGTGGGCGGCCGCTCCTGACCGGATGCACCTTCTGGAAGAACAGCGCCGATCTCGGTGGGGCGATCGCCGTGACGTCGGCAGATGTCGAACTTGATCTCTGCGTGTTCCAACTCAACCGGGCCACCGATGGTGGCGGTGCCATCTACGTGGCGGATGCCTCGCTCTGGGCGCGGCAGAGCGGTTTCCAGGACAACGTGGCTCATGGCGACGGCCTGGTGCACGATGATTTCGGCGGCGGTGGTCTGCTCATTCGAAAGAGCGCCATGCTGCTTGAGCAGTGCAACTTCGATCGCAACTCGGGACACCTCGGGGGTGGGATTCGAAGCATCGAAACAAATAATTACCTTGAAGGGCTCCAGTTCACCGGGAACGAAGCCGTGGTCGATGGCGGTGGCATGGTGATCGATGGTGGAGATGCGAGGTTGACGGATTCCACGTGGATCGGGAACACCTGCGGACTCACCGGTGGGGGTCTGGACCTGCTGGACGCCACCGCGGAAATGCGAAACTGCACGTTCACTTCGAACCAGGCCGGCCTCTACGGGGGCGGATTCGCCACCAATGCGGGCACGCTCGCCGCATGGGACCTCGTGGCGACGTCAAACTCGGCTCGAAGCGGTGGGGCCTGCATGCTCTACGACGGATTCACCAACATCCAGGGATTTGAGGCGACACACAACACCGCCGAGGAGTTCGGTGGTGCGGTGCACACGGCGTTCGGACTGCACTACCTCTTTGGTGGCCAGTTGCGTCACAACAGCGCCATGACCGGTGGTGGCATCGCCCACGATTCATCGGAGTGGGATGTCCGCGGCAGCATGATCCAGTACAACGAGGCCACGCTTGAGCCCGTCGGCGGCATCGGCGGTGGCGGCGGCATCTGGACCACGAACGTGCCTCTGGGCAAGCTCGAAGCGACCGTTGTCTGCGGCAACGTCTCGGACCAGATCAACGGGGCGTTCCGGGACCTCGGCTTGAACACCATCGCCGATCTCTGTGACGGTGACGATCCTCCCAGCGACATCGATGGCGATGGTGCCGTCGCCGTCGGCGATCTCCTGGAAGTCATCGCCCAGTGGGGGATGTGTTCCGAGCAGTGCTCGGCGGATCTCGATCTCGACGGACTCGTTGGCGTCAACGACCTCCTCCAGGTCATCGCCGACTGGGGTTCCAAGGGCTGACCCTCCTGCCCCGGACCATGTTCCGGGGGTCAGCGCAATGCGAAACGGGGGCTTCCCGACGGGGAAGCCCCCGTTCCGTGCATGGCAGTGGAGGCTTCGCCGGTGCACTATCATGCTCGATGCACCAGGAGGAGTTGCCGTGTTGAAACGACCTGTCATGTTCGTGGCCCTGGCGATCATCGCCGCCCCCGTGTCCGCACACGATCTGCACCGGGATCATCCCACCGACGAGGTGGCGACTCCCTGGATGCAGCCCGAGAAGTGGGAACACGCCGATCGCTTCCGTCAACTGGACGAACTCCTGCCCACCCCCAGCGACGTCCGCACCGCCAGCGGGGCGCCTGGACCGGACTACTGGCAGCAGCAGGTCGACTACGACATCGATGTCACCCTCGATGCGGATCGACATCGCCTCATTGGTTCCGAAGACATCACCTACCACAACAACAGTCCCCATGAGTTGTCCTACCTCTGGGTGCAGTTGGACCAGAATCGTTTTCGCGAGAGCAGTACGGGACGCATGCGGGAACCGGCTCCGAATCTCGACGGATCCCAGTCCATCGACTGGCTTGACGGCATCCGGGCTCGCAAGGAGTTCCAGGGTGGGGTGAACATCACCCGCGTCGCCGATGCATCCGGCGGAGATCTTCCGCACGTCATCGTCGACACCATGATGCGGATCGATCTTGACGAACCGCTCAAGTCGGGGGGGGCGATGAAGTTCTCGATCGACTGGGAAGCGAACATCGTGCCCGATACCATCGGTGGTCGCGGGTGCTACGAGTGGTTCACCGAGGATGGCAACGCGATCTACGAGATCGCCCGCTGGTTCCCCCGGCTCTGTGCGTACACGGACTATGCAGGCTGGCAGAACAAGCAGTTTCTCGGTCGTGGCGAGTTCACGCTCGAGTTCGGTGACTACACGGTCTCCATCACTGCGCCCGATACGTTCGTCGTCACGGCCACTGGTGAACTGCAGTCACCGGAAACCGTGCTCACGCCGACGCAGTTGAAACGCCTCGACGATGCCCGCACCGCGGATCGTCCCGTGCTCGTCATCACTCCTGAGGAAGCCCTGGCCAACGAACAGCGGGTGGCGTCGGGGACGAAGACCTGGACGTTCAAGTCCCGCAACGTGCGGGATGTCGCCTGGGCGGCATCACCGAAGTTTGCATGGGACGCGTGGGGCGTTCCCGTTCCTGGTTCCGACAACGTGACCATGGCAATGTCCTTCTTCCCCGAGGAAGGCGAGCCGTTGTGGTCACGGTACTCCACCCAGGCAGTCGCGCAGACCATCGACACCTATTCACGGTTGGCCGTTCCGTATCCGTACCCGGTGGCGATCTCGGTCAATGGGCCCGTCGGCGGCATGGAATACCCGATGATCTGCTTCAACGGCCCACGTCCGGAAGAAGACGACACCTACACCGAGCGGACCAAGTACGGGCTCATCTCCGTGATCATTCACGAGGTCGGCCACAACTGGTTCCCGATGATCATCAACTCCGACGAGCGGCAGTGGACCTGGATGGACGAGGGTCTGAACACCTACTGCCAGTTCATTACGGAGTCCGAATGGGAAGAGGATTATCCCTCCCGCCGAGGCGAACCGGCCCGGATGACCCGGTACATGACCGACTTCCGCCAGGTGCCGATCATGACCAACAGTGAATCGATCCTGCAGTTCGGAAACAATGCGTATGCGAAGCCCGCCACGGCCATGAACATTCTTCGCGAGACGGTGATGGGGCGGGAACTCTTCGACCATGCGTTCCGGACGTACTCCCAGCGTTGGGCGTTTCGCCGTCCGGAACCCGCCGACCTGTTCCGCACGCTCGAAGACAGCAGTGCCATCGACCTGGACTGGTTCTGGCGCGGCTGGTTCTACACCACCGACCACTGCGACATGGCAGTGGTGCGGCTGGAGCGGTTCACCCCCAGGACGATGGATCCGGACATCGACAAGCCACTGGACATGAAGGATCGCGATGACGAGATCCCGAGCATGTCCGAGTTGGAGAACAAGGGCATGGAGCGGCGAACGGATCGCTACCCGGAACTGCTCGATTTCTACAACGAGTTCGATGAACTGGAGGTGACGCCGGGTGACCGCCGGTCCTACGAGCAGTTCCTCGAGGACCTCGAGGACGACGAGGGCGACCTGCTGGACCTGCCATGGACCTTCAACGTGGTCACCTTCCAGAACATCGGTGGCCTGCCAATGCCGATTCCGCTGCGGGTTACGTACGAGGACGGCACCATCGAGGACATCATGATTCCGGCGGAGATCTGGTCGCAGAACAGTCCGCGCGTCAGCAAACTGCTGGTGACGGAGCAGCCCATCGTCGCGGTGGAGGTCGATCCGCGACGGCAGATCGCCGATTCCGACGAGTCCAACAACCGCTACCCGCAGGAAGTCGAGGATCATCGATTCCGGATCACCAAGTCGACGCCGCGCCGCAATCCCATGCAGCGCCAGCTCAAGGAAGACGCCCGCAGCGAATCTGGTGGAGTCGCCGTCTCGGTCGCCCGGGTGCTGCCCGGGGCCTGGTGGACGATCACCGAGGAGCGGGGCGACATGCCGCCGGCATCGATCTCGTCCGAACTGCTCAGCAACGATCGCATCGCGGACCTGCGTGATCCGTGGGATCAGCCGGTGACGATCGAACTTTCAGGAACGGCCAGTCGCGACGATGATCCGCTGGTGACGGAGTTCTCCCGTGTACGCAGCATCGGACCCGACGGCGAACCCGGTACCGAGGATGATCTCCTGTGGGTGATCTATCTTGACGGACACATCGGTGAAAAGGATGCGGGCAAGGAATGAACAAGGGCAGGGGACGATGAGCGAAACCACGGCGACCATGAACGAGCAGGAGCAGTTGGCGCAGCTTTGGTTTGTCGCGGCCCGTGCGATGGCCGTTGCCGACGGGACGGTGCCGGCAGTCAAGGAGGCCTCGGCCGGACTGTACGCCCAGGCGATCCTCGGGTTGTCCGAGGAGACCTGCCGTGTGGCGAAGTCGCCGGAGTCCATCGGCAACCTCACCCTCGTGGACTGCCTTGCCGGTGTGCATGCCCTGCCACGGGAGCAGGCGGAGAAGATCATGACCGGGGTGATGATGATCTCCTTCGCCGACGGGCACATGGAACCGCTTGAGGTCCGCTGGGCCTCCATGCTCGCGTCCGCCTGTGAGATGACCGCGGAGGATTTTCAGCGCTGCTGCGCATCGGCACGGGTCATCGCCTCGATGTTCAATCCATCGGCCCCACCGACGGATGACACGACCTCGCAGGAGGCCGAGGCATGAGCACCGAGCAGGGCAGCAACTTCGAGTTCATGAACCGCTATGACAACCGGGTGTCGCACCTGGGCTCCCAGGCCGAGCAGTATGTCCACACCGATCCCGAGTCCTGCCTCTTCAAGCTCCGCCTCATGGTGGAGATGATGGCGAGGCGACTCGTCGAGCTCCAGGCGCCGCGCCTGGCGGACCTGGACCTCATCGCCATCCTCCGCTCGCTCGAGCAGTACGGCATGCTGCCCAAGAAGCAGGCCGATGGGATGCATGCGATCCGACGTGACGGCAATGCGGCGGTGCACGGTTCGGAGACGCCGGTGCCCACGGCCATGCGGCGTCTGCGCGACGCACACCGGATTTCAGCCTGGTACTGCTCGATGATCCAGCGGGGAGCAAAGGTCCGTACCGGACAGTTCGTTCCTCCACCCGGGCCAGCTTCGGCGAATGAACACTCCCAGGCGATGCACGAGGCGGCCGAGGCGCTCGAGGACCATATCGACGACCGCCGCCAGGCTACCCGGGAGGGATTGCTCCTGTTCGCCGAGCAGGAGGAGTTGCCCATCGAAGTCCAGCGGATCGTTTCGGAATTGGAAGGACTCGATCGCGTTGCACAGGCGGCCGGGGAGCCACTGGTCGATGCGGAGTTCGTCGCCGTGGTCATGGCCATGGAGATGGAGCAGTTGCTGGAGCATCCAACCCTCGGACTCGATACGCGTGAGGCGAAGCGGGAGGCCGAGAAGCAGTTCCAGCGGATCAAGGAAGGCTTCGAGCTGCGTGAGGCCATGTACGCCGAGGAGCGACGAGCCCTGATGCTCTACCACCAGCGGGAGCGACAGGGGCGGCACACGCGGGGTGATTGAGCCGTGCAAATGGGCATTTCCCGGGGTGCGGGGACGCGGTAGAATGGTCCGTTCACCGGAAGACGAAGACCACAGGAACACAACGGAGATCGCCATGTCCATCAAGCTCGGTTCAACCGCTCCCGATTTCACCCAGGATTCCACTGACGGCACCATCAACTTTCATGACTGGGCCGGCGACAGCTGGGTGATTCTCTTCTCGCACCCCAAGGACTACACCCCGGTCTGCACGACCGAACTGGGCACGGTTGCCAAGCTCAAGGGCGAGTTTGATCGTCGCAACGTCAAGTGCATCGGGCTGAGCGTGGACCCCATCGATGACCACCACGGTTGGGCCAAGGACATCGAGGAGACCCAGGGCGTGGCCCTGAACTTTCCGCTGCTGGCCGACGCCGACCGCTCCGTGTCGAACCTCTACGGCATGATTCACCCCGAGGCGAACGACACTCTCACGGTGCGCAGCGTCTTCATCATCGATGCCGCCAACAAGGTCCGCCTGACACTGACCTACCCGGCCAGCACCGGTCGCAACTTCGACGAACTGCTGCGGGTGATCGATTCGCTGCAGTTGACCGACACGCACAAACTGGCCACCCCGGCAAACTGGCAGCACGGTGATGATTGCATCATCGTTCCTGCGGTCACCAACGAAGAGGCCGATGAACTGTTCCCGGCCGGCTACACCGAGATCAAGCCCTACCTGCGGACCACCCCGCAGCCGACGACCTGAGCGTGACTGACGAGGCGAAATCATTGTCCTCGATGAGTGCCGATGAGATCCGTTCTGCGGTCTTCGATCGCTACGGGTTCGTTGCGGCTTCTCCCGGGCAGAAGCACGGATTCCCGGTGGGCCGAGACTTCGCCGAGGCGGTGGGGTACGACCCCGCGGTGCTCGATGCACTCCCACCGGCCTGCGCGGCCAGTTTCACCGGAGCCGGCAATCCGCAGGATGCGGTCGATCTTGCCGAGGGAGAGCGGCTGCTCGACCTGGGATGTGGCGCGGGGCTCGATCTCTGCTGCTACGCGCGGCGATTCGGTTCGCCCCAGCGACTGGCCGGGCTCGACGGCTCACGCGACATGGCGACCGCAGCACGCGAAAACCTGGCCGAGGCCGGATTCCCGGAGACGGAGGTCTTCTGTACACGGGCCGAGACCATCCCGCTGCCCGACGACCGGCTTGACGTGGTGACGGCCAACGGCATCTTCAACCTCTCGCCTGATGAGCACGCGGTGATGAAGGAGATCGCGCGGGTCCTGCGACCTGGTGGTCGACTCATCTTCGCGGAGATCATTCTCAAGCAGGTCCTGGAGGACGTGGTGCGTGAGAGCATCGATGACTGGTTCCGCTGCATCGGTGGAGCCATGCTGGAGCCGGATCTCATCACAGCCCTGCAGTCGCACGGGTTCGAATCGGTCGAAGTACTTTCGGCGACGCGCAACGCCCGAACCGGGCATGCGGCCTCGCTGTGTGCGGTAGTCAAGGCCGTGCGAGGGAGCAACTGATGGAATGCGGACTCGTCGGACTTCAGGGCACGGGCAAGACGACGCTCTTCACCGCGTTGACTGCGCACTCGGTTCCGGTGCAGGTGGGCTCGATGAAGCCCAACATCGGCATGGCGGATATTCCCGACCCGAGACTCCTGCAGATCGCCGAGTTCATACCCCCTGAGAAGATCATTCCCGCCAAGGTGCAGGTGGTGGACATCCCCGGGGTTCCCTCCGGCGGAGGCCAGCTCAACCAGGTGCTTGCGAACATTCGCGAGGTCGACGCCGTGGCCCAGGTGGTCATGTGCTGCGAGGGGCATGATCCGGCTTCCGACATCGCCAGCATGGAGGCCGAGATGATCGTGGCTGATCTCGTGGTGGCCGAGGGATCGCTCGACAAGGCGACCCGCACGGCCCGCAGCGGCGACAAGGAGTCCAAGGATCGCCTGGCCGTGATCGAGAAGGTCCACGCCATGCTCGAAGAGGAACGTCCCATTCGCAGCGCGACGTGGGATGAACAGGAGCAGGCGATTCTCAAGTCCTACGGGATGATCACCGCCAAGCCCATGCTGTACGTGGCGAACGTGGCCGAGGATGATCTCGCCGGTGCAGCGGCCGCCCCGGTTCAGTCCCATGCCGAGTCGCATGGTGCGCCCTGCGTGCACCTGTGCTCCACGCTTGAATCCGAGATTGCCGAACTCGACGCCGACGATCGCTCGGAGATGCTCGAGTCGATGGGCATCACCGAACCGGCACTGGGCGCCTTCGCCCGGGCGTGCAACGAACTGCTTGGACTCTCGACGTTCTACACGGCGGGAGAGAAGGAAGTCCGGGCCTGGTCGATCCAGCAGGGGGCTACGGCTCCGGAGGCGGCGGGCTCCATCCACGGCGACCTGCAGCGCGGGTTCATCCGCGCCGAGTGCTTCCACTGCGACGACCTCTTCGAGCTTGGCAGCGAGAAGGCGATCAAGGAAGCCGGGCGTCTGCGCAGCGAAGGCAAGACCTACGTGATGCAGGATGGCGACGTGGCGCACATTCTCTTCAACGTGTGAGAGGTGGATCAATGAAGAAGATTCTGGAAGTGCGCGGACAGCAGGCGGAAGACATTCTCGGCATGCGCAAGAGCCCGGACATGATCGAGCAGAAGATGTCCTGGTTCGAGAAACTGCTGGCGGCTGGCAACGATGTCACGGACTGAGTACGGCACATGAAGCGTGTGGCAGCAGCTCTCCTGGTTCGACGCGCCGAGCGGCAGAGCACACGTTGCCTGCTCTGGGTGGCCGCTGGCTACGTAATCGGATTTGTAGCGATCTTCGTGCTCCTGCTCATCGAGGGGGAGTTCAGTCGCTGGCCCGGATCGACCAAGCGGGCTGGAGAACTGCTCGGCATCCTCTTTGTTGTTCCGTTCATCTTCTTCGGGATGGTCTTCGGCGTCATCTTCAAACTGCGACATCATCGAAGCCCCGAGTGGCGGTTCGACCACACCATCAGCATCAACTCGGACGTGGACATGAAGACGTTCGACCTGCTCGATGCCATTGAGCAGGTCGTCGACGGTGGCATGACCGGTGAAGACGCATCGCTTGTCCAGGACGTGCTGCAGGGCGAACTGGCCAAGGCCCGGCAGGCCGGGGCCGATCCGATCTGCCTCGCGGCCTACCTCCGCATGCGACTTGAGGATCACCACGCGGATTCCGAGACGTTCCTCTCGGAACAGGACTGCCAGCCGATGCTGGAACTCATCGCGGAACTCGAAGCGACGTGACGCCGCCTCGGCCCGGGATGTCCGATCAGCTCTTCTTGAACTCCGCCGCAAGTTTCTCGATGCGCTTGGCATCGTCCGAGGGTGGCGTGAACCAGCTCTTGATCTCGCTCTTCATGTAGTTGGCGGCCATGCCGGGGGTGACAGCCGGCGGGATCAGCAGTGCGTCCGGATCAACATGACAGTCGACGACCACCGGTCCATCGTGGGCGAATGCCGCCTCGATGGCCGGGATGAGCTCGTCGTATTCGCCCACGGAGATGCCCTTGCAGAAGCAGGCCTCGGCGAGGGCGGCATAGTCGGGATTGAGGAACTTGGTTCCGGCTG
This sequence comes from Phycisphaerales bacterium, assembly GCA_029245245.1. Lineage (GTDB taxonomy): Bacteria > Planctomycetota > Phycisphaerae > Phycisphaerales > SM1A02 > UBA854. Next base: position 21,412 of record JAQWPT010000037.1, on the reverse strand, counting down.
CAACGTTGCCGTCATGGCTTGCTTCTTCGAACTCGATGAATCGGTAGCAGCCGTTGTTGAGTATGAAGCACTTGATCGGTCGCTCGTACATCGCTGCGGTGACGAGGTCCTGGATGGACATCTGGAAGCCGCCGTCACCGGCGATCATCACGACCTGGCGATCCGGGGCTGCGAATGAGGCGCCGATGGCCTGCGGCATGCCGCCGCCGAGGGTGGCGAGGTTGGCGCTCCAGATGAAGCGCTGCTTGCCGTTGAGGCGGGCGATGTTGTTGAACCAGATCGTGGTCGAGCCCGAGTCACCGCAGACGATGGCGTCCTCGGAGAGGTTCTGGCAGATGGCATCGACCACTGCGGCCGGGTGGACCGGTTTGCCCGGTTTGGTCTTCTTGGCCTTGAAGGTGTACTCGTCGATCATCTTGACCAGCGGCTTGCGTGACTTGACCAGGAACGAGTCGTCGTCGCGGGCTGAGACGCGCGACAGCAGGCCGTCCACGGACCTTCCGGCATCGCCGAGGATGGGATGGGTCACGGGGATGTGGGTGGCCAGGTGGACCGGGTCGTGGTCGATCTTCACGATGGGGACGCCCTGGGGGTAGAACTGTCGCCAGGCGAAGTTGCAGCCGACGACGACCAGCAGGTCGCCTTGGTGCAGGGCATGATTGGATGGATGCGCGCCCATGATGCCGATGCCACCAAGCACGTTGGGATGGTGGTTGTCGATGATGTCCTTGGATCGCGTGGTGTGGATCAGCGGTGCCTGGAGTTTTTCGGACAGGGTGACGACCTTGTCGGCGATGCCACGTGCCCCTTCTCCGTAGAGGATCATTGGTCGCTTGGAGGCATTGATGGCCTTGGCCGCCTCGTCGAGGGCCGAATCGGCGGGAACCATGGCGGCATCGTGTTCGGTGACCGCGATGGGCAGGGGGAAGGGGACCTCCTTCTGCAGCATGACGTCCGAGGGCACGGAAATGTGGGCGACGCCGCGGTAGGTCAATGCCGCGTTGATCGCGAGGTGCAGCATTTCCATGAGATTCTGGGGGGTGCGGGCCTCGGCGTTGAACAGGGCGATGTCGTCGAAGAGCTTGAGCTGGCTCGACTCCTGCGGCATGCCGGAGCCGATGCGGTCGCTCTCGACCTGGCCGGTGATGGCCAGGACCGGAATGCGGTCGCCCGCGGCATCGGCAAGTCCATTGAGCAGGTTGTTGGCGCCCGGTCCCTGGCAGGCGCACACGACGGCAAGTTTGCCGGTGACACGGGCCTGGCCCGAAGCCATGAATGCGGCGTTCTCCTCGTGCCGGCAGACGACGAACTCGACATCACCGTCCTTGCGGAGACTTTCCATGAGCGTGTCGATCGTATCCCCCGGGATGCCGTAGATTCGATCGACGCCGACGGCCTTGAGAGTGTCCAGTACCTGATCGCTGAGAGTTCTGCCCATGGTTGTGTTTCCTCGCTTGTCTTCGTGCCCCACCAGCGTGGCGTGGTGCCACGGTTTCGAGGTCATAGCCTACCAACTCTGGTTCAGTGTGGGGTTTCAGGATGTCCCGCTGGAGGGTCTGGAGCGAAGGCTCAGAATCCCCAGGACGACCAGCACTACGAAGCCCAGTGCGTACCCGATCTTGAACCCCACTGAGTTGCCAGGTTCGAACGACGCGAGAAACCCGTAGACACAGAAGAGGGCCATCAGCCACAGCAGCAGGGCCAACAGGATTCCCGCGGGCCCGGCCAGTGGGGACGATCCACCCGAGAGCATGGCCAGAACGACCAGTGCGGTGATGAGCAGTGCGAGCAGGATGATCAGGATGATGGGCATGGGCAGGCAGCCTTCCGGGTCGATGCCGGGCAGTCATTTGGCATCCTAGCATGCTCGCTGCTTCTGCAGATGCTGGTATCGTGCCTCTGCGTCGTCATGACGCATATTCAACATCACCCTTGTACACAGGAGCCTTCTGATGGCCATTATTGCCAGCGACATCAAGAGCAAGACACAGGTCATGGGACTCTTCGCTCAGATTCTGTCAGGGATCGGCTTTGCGTTGATCATTGTGGGAGCCGTGGTGCTCATCATGGATCTCATCGCCGAGTTTTCCGGTAATGACGGAAAATTTGAACTCATGGCGGCACTGGAATCGGCAGCAATCATGTTCTACGGGATGATGTTTGCGGCGCTTGGGCAGGGCCTGATCTGCCTGCGATCGATCGCCATCAACTGCGAAGCGATGGCTGCGAAGAACTGAGCATTCAGTTGAACGTTCTTGAGCATGAAGCCCTCGTCGCATGGCGGGGGCTTCATTGCGTCAGCCGGCTGCCTGGGCGGCATTGAGCAGGCCGGGGAACATTTCCCCGAGGCCCCGGGCCATGTACTCGACTCCGAAGGCGAGCATCAGCAGGCCCATGATGCGAGTGACGATGTTCATTCCGGTCCGCCCCAACACGCGTGAGATGGTCTGTGCCGATTTGAGGAAGAGCCAGAGCAGGACGCAGACGAACAGGACGGCGACGATGATCGCGATCTTTCCCTCGATGGGATTGGGGTACGACGCGACCACAACCATGAGGCTGATGGCACCGGGGCCAGCGGTCACCGGGATGGCCATCGGAATCACCGCGATCGAATCGCGATTCGTGGCTTCCTCAGCCTCCTCGTCGGTCTGTCTTGTCCGACTGGTCCTGGCTTGGAGCATGGACCAGCCCATGGAGAGGATCACGATGCCGCCTGCGATCCGCAGGGCGGGAATGCTGACCGAGAACATCAGCAGGATTGTTTCGCCGGCGAGGAAGGCGATCACCATGATCAGGAAGGCAGACGCGGCGGTCTTGAAGGGGATTCGCCGCCGAGCGGCCGGTTCGAGATCCGCGGTCAGTCCCAGGTAGATCGGCACTGCCGCCAGCGGGTTCATCAGCGCAAAGACCGCGATGATGAAGGCGAGGTACTTGATCAGTTCTTCATGGTCCATGGCGATTCCCGGGCCCGGCAGGGCGGTACGGGCCCATCCTATCCCTCTCGCAACTGGTTCGCTCGCATGGAATGTGACTGGGTTCATGAAGTCCCTGCGCATGAAAGGGATCCCCGGGCCTCCCTTTCACAGGGAGTCCACTACGGCACTCCACAACCCCTCGCAAGGGAGCACGACCATGAAAACCAGCCTCGTATTGATTTCACTGGCCCTCGCCACGGCAGCGATGGCCTCCACCCCCTCATCTCCGAACCCCGGCAGTTCCGGAAGCCAGGTCGCCAAGAAATCAAAGGTGACGTCCCCCGGCCCCGCCACGATTCTGACCAGGAGCGAGAACCGGCCCCTGGCCCCCGATGAGTGTGCCCTGCCGCTCAATGGCGAGACCATGAAGACGGAATGCTGCCCGCACGACAAGGTCGAGCGGCCACGCTGCGTCTCGCCGCTTGAAGCACTGCTCACCGAGGGTGCCTACGCCATGCCACCCAGTGGCAGCCGCGACACTGGCACCTGCAGGCCATTCGAGTTCTGGCCCACCGGGGGCATTCTGCACCGGGACCTGTTCACTTCCAACTACGTCGACCTCGACGGTTCGGCGGCGGTCCAGGCCTTCGAGTGCACTGACTTCTCCTATGACGGGCACAAGGGCAACGACACGATCGTTCGCTCGTTCTCCGAGCAGATCGCCGGAGTTCCGATCTTCGCCGTGGCCGATGGTGTCGTGCTCGATGCCAACGACGGTGAGGACGACCAGAACACCACCTGGGCCGGCCAGGCGGCCAACTACGTCGTACTCGAGCATCCCTGCGGTCGCGTCACCAAGTACTGGCACCTTCGCAAGAACAGCGTCGAAGTCGCCACCGGCGACAGCGTCGTCAAGGGCGAGCAGATCGGCCTGATGGGATCCAGCGGCATCAGCACCTGGCCCCACCTGCACTTCCAGGTGGAGGAGGACGGCACCCACGTGGAGCCCTACATGGGCGCCTGTGGTCCGGCCAACAGCATGTGGGAAGATCAGCCGGGTGTGAATTACAACAACTACATCAGCGACGCGGCCTTCTGCGTCGAGGATCTCGCAACAGCGCCGAATCTTCCGTGGCCGCAGCCGCGTACCGGGCATTTCAGTGCCGATGACGAGACGATCTACATCTGGATGCTGGTCCACAACCTGCCCGCCAACAGCACGCGGGACTGGACCTTCATCAAGCCCGATGGTTCGATCGCCGCCACGGCAGGCCCCTTCGAGTTCAACAACGGCACGAACTGGGGAACCCAGTACGGGCAGTACTGGTTCGACATCGACGCCATCCCCGGTCTTGCCAATACCCTCGGGACCTGGCGAGTGCAGTTCCGGATCAACGGGATCCTCAAGATGGACCTGCCCTTCGACATGGTCGCGGATCGCGGTGACATCTGGAACCGCAAGCCGCAGCCCATCGGTGGATGGCTCGTGCCTGCCGAGCCCGAGGCCCAGAACGCCATCGTTGCCAACGTCAGCACCAACCTGCTCGGCGACGACAAGGATTACGACATGGTCAAGTACCGCTACATGTGGTACGTCAACGACGTGCTTGTCCGCGACGTCACCAGTGCCGGCCAGTCCGACATCCTGGCCCGTGACAAGGCCGAGTCGGGTGATGAAGTGCTCTGCTGCATCATTCCCCAAGACGGCAAGGAGTACGGCGATGACTGGTACTGCCTCGACGCCACCGTGGCGCTGGCCGGTGATGCCAACGGCGACCTGCTTGTGAACATCGGCGACCTGCTGCTGGTGATCAACATGTGGGGGCCATGCCCGGATCCCTTCCGTCCCTGCGGTGCGGATCTCAACGAGGACCTTCGGGTCGACGTGCAGGACCTTCTGTTGGTCATCGGAGACTGGTCACGCGGCTGAACATGCCGCCCGATCAGGGCACCACGCACGCAGGAAGAACGCACCGGCCCGGGTTCATTGGAACCCGGGCCGGTTGCCTGTCGGCAGGGATTTCTGGTTGCGGGAAGCTCGGAAGGAATCCACCGAGTAGGTGATCACCGCGGCCCAGATCAGGATGAAGGCAACCAGTCGTTCGGTGTTGAACGCTTCTCCGTACGCGAGCACGGCCAGCAGCAGCTGCCCGGTGGGGGCGATGTACTGCAGCAGGCCCACCGTGGCGAGTCGAAGTCGACGTGCACCACCGGTGAACAGCAGCAGCGGAACGATGGTGACCGGTCCACCAAGCAGGAGCATCGTGATCAGCCACGGCGAGCCGGATGCGAATGCGGTTCCATCGCCGGTATGCACGAGCCCCAGGATCACCAGCATGAATGGAAGAAAGAGCAGCATCTCGATGGCCAGTCCGGTGGGGGCATCGGCATCGACCTGCTTGCGGACGAGCCCGTAGAGGGCGAAGGATCCTGCCAGTGAGAGCGAGATCCATGGGATGCCGTCGATGGCGAGGGCCGAGATGACCACGCCGACCGTCGCAATCGCGATGGCGACCCACTGGGCCGGTCGCATGCGCTCTCCGAGCACGAGCATGCCCAGTGCAACGGACACCAGCGGGTTGATGTAGTAGCCCAGGCTCGACTCGGCGAGGCGATCGGTGTCCACGGACCAGATGAAGACGAACCAGTTGATCCCGATCAGCAGGGCGGAGGTCACCAGCATCAGCAGCACGCGCGGTCGTGCAAACACGGCTTTGAAGGCGGTCAGTCGACCGGTTGCTCCAAGAATGAGCAGCATGACCGGAAGCCCCGCCACCACGCGCCAGGCGATCAGCTCGAAGACGTTGACACCCTGCAACGCGTAGTAGTAGACCGGGGTGACGGCGCCCCACCAGCCATAGGCGCCCAACGCCAGCAGCACGCCGGTGGTCTGACGGTCCATGCGTCGAGTTCCACTTGAATCCATGTCGGTGGTCATGCAGGATCAGTTCGGCCTGGCACCAGGCGCTGCGCTGATGATGACATCCCGATCAATCAACCACCGTCCATCGATGCGTTTCCAGGTCACGGAGTACGAACCTGCATCCATGACCGTTCCGGGAGCCGGTCCGATCCGGTACCGGCCGGTTTCCATCACGATGCCGTCGGTGACGACGTGCACGTCTTCCGGTTGCAGATCGATCCATCGCAATCCGGCATCGAAATTCGCCTGGAACATCGATCGGATCTCGTCTCGCCCCCGGGCAGCAACACCCTGGCCAGGTGGCAGGACAATGGCATGCTCGGTGTAGAGGGAGACAAGCTGGTCCGCATCACCCTCGGCCACTGCACGGGTGAATGCAGCAATGCGATCGGCGATCATCTCGGCGGCGGCCTCGTTGACCCATGGAGATCCATGGCGGTACTGCAAGGGGACGTACCCCGTGCGGTGGGTGCCGAACCCGAAGGGCGTGGGATCCCAGGGCCCGACCACTGGAGCATCCAGGCCGTCGGGGGGAATCGCCTGCTCGTTGCCGGCGCACCAGGTCACGCCGTTGAGCATCAGTCGCCGAAGGTCGTGGCTGGAGAAGTCTTCCGCCGTGCCCATGGTCGTGGCCACGATGCGCTGGGTGGATCCATCGGGCATGGTTCGTTCGCGGACCCAGGCCACCGGGTGCATGGGATCGTTCTTCGGTCCGGTGACGGGCGGGTCGCCCGGATCCATCCCGGTCAGTACCGCGCCATCGAGCAGGACCGTGCTGTCCTCGGGCAGTCCCCGGATGCCGTAGACATCAGTGGGGCCGAAGACATCGGTGACGCCTCGGAGCACGGGATGGGCTTCATTGCCCGGGTGGGGGACGCCGCGCGTCGCCTCAACGCCATGATGGCCATGGTGGTTCACCCATGTCTCACCGAGGACGTGGCCGCCGAATCCCCCGGGGGGATCGGTGCTGTTCCACGTCCAGTGTACGTATGGGCTTTCGCGATTCTCGATGTAGTTGAAGGCGTGGGTGGATGTCCGGATCCCGATGACGGGCTTGCCGGCCTCGACGTGATTGACGATGTGCTTCATGTCCTCATCGGGGAGTTCCCGGAATCGAAGTTGCAGCACCAGCACGTGGGCGTCGTCCACCAGGTGCAGGCCGGGAATGTGCGAGAGGTTCTCGGGATCGATCTCGCCGGTCTCGGGGTCCTGGCTGAAGAGGACGATGGCCTCGTAGCCGTGGCCGGCGAGCAGGCGGCCAAGCATCGGCAGGCATTCTTCGGAGCGGTATTCCTCGTCACCGGAGACGAGGACCACGCGTCGTCCGTTGCCCGGGGCCATGTCTGCATCACCTTCGAAGAAGAGCCAGCGGGAATCGTCCTCGGGTGGCGCAACGGCGGGCACGTTGGAAGTCTGTTGTGTCGTCACGAGCAGGCAGCCGGTCAACAGAGTGGTCATGAGCATGGTTGCATCCTACGTCGCCATGCCCCGGGTCGTGTAGAGTGATCCGCATGGACCCGTGACAAGGAGATGCGCGATGGCCCAGGACACGCAGACGATCGAGGTTGAACTCAAGGCCGGCCAGGTGGAATACCTGCAGGCCATGGCCCAGCAGTACGCCATCCCCGATCCCGGCAAGGCGATTCGCTGCCTGATCGACTACGCCCGCAGCACGCCCGAGCAGGAGCGAGCGATCTTCGAGGTCATTCGCTGCCTCGGCTGCTGATCACATGCTGCCCTTGCGGGGCTCCTTGAAGGTCGGCTTCCCGCCGACCCAGATGTGGCTGGCATCCACGACGAAGAGTCCCTCGTCGTTCAGTTCGCTCACGGTCCCCTCGACGACGATGAACTTGGAAGCCTGGAGGCCCCCGGCACCCTTGGCATTGACGCCGAAGGGTCGTCCGTCCTCATCGAGAATCCGAATGGTCGCCATGCCTTTACGCAGCAGTTGTCCGTCTTCGCAGCAGTAGTCCCACGGAATGGAGCAGTGGTCATCATCGGTGATGATTTCGCAGGACAGCAGCGAGGGATCTGCCGCGATGAAGATCGCCTGCTTTTCGACGAAGGGCCTGGAGCGACCTCCGACCCGGGCCAGGAACGTGACCTGGTCGCCGAGCTTCGCATCCTTCTTGATCACGGCCAGGTCCTTCGCCTCGGCGGGCCGCTGGGCCAGGAAGGTGCTGTCGGGAATGTCAATGAACGTCTCGTTGGTCGAGGTTGTCTTCTCCGTACTCTTTCCATCACAGCCCAGCAGGGCGGTGGAGGCGAGCAACACGGTCATCATCATCAATCGCATGGGTTGGTTCTCCATCATGATTGTAGGGTGTTTCATTCACCGGCCTTCAAGGATTCCGCGATCGGGAGCCTGAGGCAGCGCCAGGCCGGCAGGATGGCGCCGATGACTCCAAGAACAAGCCCGGTGCCGAGGCCCCAGGCGATGACTGCGGCGTCGATTCGCAGTCCGAAGGCGCCCATCGAGAACTGCACGACGACCTCGTCGAGCAACCAGGCTCCAAGCCCACAGGCGATCAGTGTTCCAATGGCCGCAGCCAGGAGGGACTCCTGGATGAGGCTCAACGCGATGGCCTGGCGTGAATAGCCGAGGGTCTGCAGGGTGCCGATTTCACGGACGCGACTGGCGAACGCGGCATAGGTCGTGTTCAGTCCTCCCAGTACGGCGCCGATGGCGATCAGAGCCGCGGTGACCAGGACCATCAGGGCGATGGGGCGGAAGAAGGCCGAGAGTTTCGCGTAGTAGTCGACCTCGGGCATCGCGATGAGTTCCAGGTCCAGCCGGGTTGCGGCGAAGGCCTCGATGTCCGCAGGTTTGGCATCATCCATGGAGACCACGACGCAGGAGATGCTGTCACGCTGGCTGGTCGCCATCAGGTCGGTGAGGGAAGTCCAGAGTTCGCCCTCGGCCACTCCGCCTTCGGCTTCAAGCACTCCCACGACTTCGTAGGGATCCTCGTCGATCTCCAGCATCGTTCCGATGGCCAGTTCCGGGGGGTCGAAGCCCATGCTGCGGGCGACCAGTCGACCAAGCAGCAGTTCGTTGCCACCACTGCGAGGTGGTCGTCCCGCAATCACCCGGACCTCGTCGTGCACGAGAAACGCCGGGGGCTCCACGCCGCGGATGACGCTCATTGTTCCTTCTTCACCGATTCCCTTGATGGGAATGGCCACGTGGGCCTCGGGGGAGACGGCATCGATACCGGCCCGCTTGATCAGTCCGGGCACGCTGGCGGCGACGATGCCGCTGGTTTGCATCGAGACTTCGCTTCGCTCGATGCTTTCCTCCGAGCCACTGCCCATGAGGATGATGTTGGCATCGCGGCCACTGGTGACGAACGCGGCCTGCATCCCGTTGACGAACCCGGTGGCGGTGAGCACCAGCAACACGACCAGTGCGCTGCCACCGACCGTCAGCAGCAGTCGGGCCGGACTGCGGCCGAGGTTTCGTACGGCGTATTCAAAGGGAAGAATGCGCATGGTGGATCAGACGGCTCCAAAACTGGACGCGATGCTGCGTCGTGACAGGCGAAGAGCGGGGGCGACTCCGGCGAGAATGCCCAGGGCCAGGGCGAGGCCGGTGCCGATGATGGCGGTCCACGCGCTGGTGGAGATCTCGATGCTGGCGCCTTCCATGGTCATGGCGAAGCGCCCATACTGAATGGTCAGCCAGGCTCCGAAGGCACCAAGGATGCCGCCGAAGAGGCCGAGCATGGCTCCCTCGACAAGTACCATCCAGCCGATCAGCGGGCCTGTCCAGCCGAGGGTCTGCATGATGGCGTGGTCGCGGATGCGATCACGCATGGCGAGCATGATGGCGTTGGCGATGAGGGCGAAGACCGCGACGAGCGCACCCCAGCCGAGGATCCCGGCGAAGTTCGCGATGCCCACGATGTCGCGTGCTGCGCGGCCGATGAAGGCCTTCTCCGGCCGAGTCGCCGTGGGGCGCTCATCGTGGGCGAAGGCCTCGTCGATCGACAGGGCGATCTCGTCCATCCGGGCGGGATCGTCGACGACCACGTTGAACTGGGTGACGAAGCCTCCTGTTCCCCCACGACGCAGGGCTTCCTGCAGGAAGGGAAGGTGGACCCAGGCCGAGTTGCGGTCCTGCATCTCGCTGCTTTCGAGGATCCCCGCGACGTAGACCGCCACGCCCGCGGCATTGAAGCGATCGCCTACGCGGATACCGCGGCGGGCGGCGAGTGATTCGCCGACGATGGCGGCGTCACCTCGTTTCGTCCAGTCGTTGATGGAACCGGCGACGATTTCCGTACCCGGTGAGAGGGATGCGCCAAGCGAGTCCCCAGGCACGCCTCGGAAGGTGACCACGTCCAGGGATGCCCGGCAGTTGGACACCAGGATCTGCATGGGCACCGCGGCCTTGACCCCCTCGATCCGCTCGATGCGGTCCACGTACCACTCCGGAAGACGACTGGTGAACGGGCAGTATCGGTTTTCGCGGTAGACCACGAGCATGGAATCTCCCGCCCCGGCTTCGGTGGCATCCCGTACGCCGTTGCGCATCGATTCGACTCCGGTGAAGAGGTACATGGCCATCGCGATGCCCATGATGGTGAGCCCACTGCGAATCGGACTGCGGCGGATGGTGCGGAACACGACGGGGATGAGTCGGAGCAGTCGGCTCATGTCGTTACCTCCTCATGTTCAAGCAGGCGCCCCTTTTCCAGGTGCAGCAGGGTGTCCGCCCAGCGAGTGGTCGCGGGGTCGTGTGTGACCATGACGATGGTGCGTCCTTCGTCGCGGTTCAGCCGCTGCAGGAGGTCCATGATGGAGGTCGCGGTTTCACGATCAAGGTCGCCGGTGGGCTCATCGCACAGCAGCAGGTCCGGCTCGGTGACGATCGCCCGGGCGATGGCGACCCGCTGTTCCTGCCCGCCCGAGAGCTGGCGTGGGTAGTGCTTGTGCCGATCGGTGATGCCCACGGCTTCCATGGCGTTGCTGACGCGGCGATGCCGTTCCTGTCGGGTGATCGACTGCAGGAGCAGGGGGAGTTCCACATTTTCGTAGGCGTTGAGAACCGGGACGAGGTTGTAGAGTTGGAAGATGTACCCGACGTGATCGGCCCGCCAGGCGGCCAGGCGACCGCGGGACAGGGAGTGCACGGGAGTGTCTCCGATGAGCAGTTCCCCTTCGGTGGGGGAATCGATGCCCGCCAGCAGGTTCAGCAGGGTCGTCTTTCCGGATCCGGATGGTCCCATCAGGGCTACGAACTGCCCGCGGTCGATGTCCAGGTCGAGTTTGTCCAGCGGGGTGATGCGCTCGGTTCCCCGGGTGTAGGTTCGTGTCAGTTCACGGCATTGGATGAAGGGTGTACTCATCGGTCGTCTCCAGTGGACGTGACTCGGTCACCGTCCTGCAGTCCATTGCTATCGAGAATCAGCAGATCACCGGGGTTGATTCCTTCGATGACTTCGATCCAGCCATCATGTTCGCTGTTCCCGAGCGTAACGCTTCGCCGGCGAGCGATGCCGGAGCCACCGGATCGTGACTCGATGATCCACGCGTACCCATCGATGATCGCATCCTTGGGAACGAAGGACCTCGGTACGCGCATCATGCCTTCCTGTGTTCCGGGTTCCAAGGCGGGCAGAATGCGAACCCGTGCCAGCATGTCCGGCTTCAGCAGGGGGGATGGGTCGATGATCCGCACCTTGGCCTCGATGGTGTTCTTGGAAAGATCGGCACGATGGACGAAGCGGGTGATTTCGCCTTTGAACACCATGTCAGGCAGGATGTCCACCACGACTTCGGCTCGCTGGCCCGTGTGCACCAGGGCGGCGGTGGCCAGTGGGACATCGGCGCGGACCTGGAGTTTCTCGGGCTGGTAGATGTGCACGATGTGCGAGGAATGCTCGCCGTTGCCGAATCGGATCACGCTGCCCGGGGAAGTAAGCCGCTCAATCACCACACCATCGATCGGGCTGACGACGGTCATGCGATTCAGTCGAAGCATGGCGTCGTCACGTTCCGATTCGCCGATGGCCAGTTCAGCCTGGTCGTCCATGATGGCTGCGTCCAGCCGCTTCTGCTCGATCACCAACTGCTCTACGGCCGCATGGGCCGATTGCAGTCGGAGCTTCAGGCGTTCGACTGGTCCGGCCGCAACGGCGCCCTGTTCGACCAGGGGGATCTTCCGGTTGATCTCGTCTTCCAGTTCGGACACCTTGGCCTTGGCAGCCTTGATGCGTGAAGGAACCTGGTCACGTTCCGCCTCGGTCATCAGGACCTCGGCCTGGAGGTGCAGGACATTCGCCCTGGCACGCTGCAGGGCGATGCGGGCCTCGTCATCGACGAGGGATGCCACCGGCTGTCCAGCCGTGACGGTATCTCCCTCGAGCACGTGGAGTTCCTTGACCACGCCTTCGACCAGTGCTCCGGCGTAGGTGCCGTACGGATCCGGTTCCACCCACCCGGGTGCCTGCACCACGGCATCGCTGGAGGTCGTGGTGTTGGCTGCGTTGATCGGGGTGTCCACGTCACGTACCAGCGCCGAGACGGTCTGCACGCTGCGAGCGGGCATGATGCTCGACCACATCGTGCCCAGCAGCAGGGCCGCTGCGGCAGCAAGGACGAGGACGGGGAGTCCGAACCGAAGCAGCCAGCGTCGAGGCGGCATGGGAATTCGATCGTTGGTGTTCACGATGCATTCTCCTGTTCGGTGGCGGGGGCCCGTGCTTCGATCTCGATGGGCTCGACGGCATCGAGCGTGGGATCGAAACTGCCTCCGACCGCCATGCGCAGATAGCACATGGCATCCATGGTCATCAGTTCCTGCATCACGAGGTTGCGTTCCACGGTGATGCGTTGGCGCTGGGTCATGAGAAGCGTGTTGAGATCGATGACACCCTCACGGTAGGCCGCATCACTGCGTTCCTGGGCACTGACGGCCGCCTGGAGTTGGTAGTCCCGGATGATTCGGGTGCGATCACGGGCGTCCTGGTACCGGTTGAGACTCATGCGAACACTGCTCTGGGCGAGTTCAATCGTGGAAAGCAGATCCATCAATGCGGCATCAAGTCGAGCCGACTGGATGGCGATCGCGGGATCGCCATTGTCCAGGATGGGCACGGTGATGCTCATGCTCGGAGTGATGGCCTTGCGATCGGAGAAGTTGCGTTTGAAATCCAGGCCGACACCGATCTCCGGGAACTTCCTGGTCTCCGCCAGTCCGAGTTCAGCCTGGATCTGCAGGACGGCTTCGCGGGCGGATGCGACGTCGAGGCGCCCGGTGGCTGCCAGGTCGAGCAGGGCCTGCTCATCGGTGGGGACATCCCACTTCGGAGGAAGATCACCGGTGGCACGCCAGTCAGTGGATGCGGTGGGGCGTCCCATGGTGGCGAGCAGTTCAAGTTTCGACTGCTCCAGGGCGTACTCGCTGGCGATCACGCCCTCCATCGCCTCGCGGTAGTCGAGCACAGCCCGATCGAGTTCCAGCAGCGGCAGTTCCCCGACATCGACCCGGGCTTGAACGAGCTTGAGGGTCTGGTTGGTGATGTCGACGTACTGGCGGTCATAGTCGAGGACCTGCTGTGCGGCGAGCACGGCGGCCACTTGCATACGCGTTCGCGCCATCAGGTCGACGCACAGGAACGCGGCGTCGTAGACGGCGGCCCGGAGTTCGGCTTCGGCGGCAGCGACGCGATGCGGGTTCTTCCAGAGCCAACTGAGCATCTGCAGCCCCTGGACCATCAGTGGAGCGCCGCTGAGGCCATCAACGGCGATGCCGATGCCGAAGGCCACGGTGGGATTCGGCGGCAGTCCTTCCTGGACGTACCAGGCCCGGCGTTCGACGATGACGGCGAGACTGCGACGGATCCTGGGATCACCCTGGAGGGAGACGGCCACGGCATCGTCGTAGGTCAATGGGACGTGCCCATTCCAGGCGGGGCTTTCGCCTTCGACGGGAAGGGACCAGACCTCGGCCGGATCGATGCTGCCCGTGACGCGCCGGGCGGCCTCGGCGGTTGCCTGCAGTTCACGGCTGGCATCGAGACTGGCGCAGCCGGAGCCGGCCAGGAGGGCGGCGAAGACGGTGGTGTGGAGTGTCAGGGAGCGCAGGACGCTTCCCGTGATTGGTACATGCATGGTCTTGATTCCGATCAGTCAACACGACAAGGCGTCGGCACGCTGTACACAGCGTGTCGAGGCAGAAAGCGTGGTGATCGGATTCAGACCTGGAGAATCACGTGACCTCGGAGCTGGTCCGGGTCGCATGGTTTCGGAGGCGGATCGGTGCCACCGTACTGTCCAACTGCTCCGAGTCCCACCGTGGTATCGAACATGTCGACCAGGGCGAAGGGAGGCAGGGGAGTCCCGATGGTGTCGATGGGGGGTGACCAGTTGGTTCCCGTCGAGGGCGCCTTCAGGCAGCAGGAGCAGTTTGAATCACCGCAGGAGTTCGAGTCCTCGGTGGACTCCTCCTCAGCAGCCTGGCAGCACGAACTCGAGCAGCAGCTGGCTGGAGCCTGGACGACCGGGGCCGAACCACAGCATGCTGCGCCGGACGCGGCGCTGACCATGCAGCAGCACAACGGCATCACTGCTGCCGTCAGCAGAGCAATGAAGCGATGGGCTGGATGTCGTCTTCGGGTCGCCATGACTACTCGATTCTACCTCACGTTCAGTGGGTGTCGATCAGAAAGATCGTTCTGATCTCCATGCGGAATGAACCTGAAAGGTACGCTATCGTCGATTTTCTGTCTCTCTGCCGCGTGAAGGCCTCTTTATCGGAAGAGACTTTTTGTGATCAACGTGTCTGCTGATGTCGTAAATGCCGCAGGGAGGTAGAGTCGAGCCATGTCACCACTGGAGATCTGTCACCGACTTTCCGATGAGATGGATGGCCTGCGGTTTGCGCTGCCGACGGCCTTCGTCTACAACCCCCTGAACTATGCACGCGATGCAGTGGACCAGTACCTGCAGCGGTGGGCCCATCCGGGCGTCGAGGTTCTGCTGCTGGGCATGAACCCCGGTCCATGGGGCATGGCCCAGACGGGTATTCCATTCGGTGAAGTCAATGCGGTCCGCGACTACCTGGGCATCGATGCGAAGATTCGCAAACCGGCCACCGAGCATCCCAAGCGACCGATCCTCGGCCTCGACTGCCAGCGCAGCGAAGTCAGTGGTCGCCGCTTGTGGGGCTGGGCGGCGGAACGATTTCCAACCGCTGACGCGTTCTTCGAACAGTTCTTCATCTGGAACTACTGCCCGCTCGCCTTCCTCGAGGAGGGGGGGCGGAACCGGACGCCCGACAAGTTGCCGGTGGAGGAGCGTGAGGCGCTGTTCGCACCCTGCGACCAGGCGCTGATTGATCTCGTCTCGGTGCTGAAGCCGGGCAAGGTGGTCGGCGTCGGAGGGTTCGCGACCAAGCGAATCCAGTCGGTGCTGCCCGACGTGGACGTGGGCACCATCCTGCACCCGAGCCCGGCCTCGCCGGCGGCGAACCGCGGTTGGGCGCCGCAGGCTGAGCGGCAACTCATCGAGATGGGCATTACGCTTCCTGCGGGAGTAGGGTGATTCGTCACAGTGCGGATCCCCGAGCAGCCTGATCGGAAGATTGAATAGTGCTTCAACGAGTACCATGCGTTGATGGACCTCGATGAACGCACTGTACTGCTGCTTGACGGCGCCACCGGGACCGAACTCGATCGGCGTGGCGTCGATGTCGGTCTGCCGCTGTGGTCGGCACGGGCCATGATCGAAGCGCCCGATGTGCTTGAAGCAGTGCATCGCGACTACCTCGAGGCCGGTGCCCAGGCGGTCACGACCAACACCTTCCGAACCCACCAGCGTTCACTGGCCAAGGAAGGGCTGGGTGATCGGGCCGAGTCATTGACGAGGGATGCGGTGGCGATTGCCACGTCGGCCCGCGATGCGACGAACCCGGAAGCCCTGGTCCTGGGCAGCGTCGCACCGCTGGAGGACTGCTACAGCCCGGGCCTTGCTCCCGATGCGGATACCTGCCGGCGGGAGCACGCGCAACTGATCGACCAGCTGGTGGATGCGGGCGTCGATCTCGTGCTGGTGCAGACCATGTCCTCGGCCCACGAATCGTTGGCCGCCGCCGCCGCTGCCCAGGAGCGTGCGCCGGGCAACTGGGCGATCAGCTTCTGCCTTGCTCCGGGTGAGCCGGGCATGCTGATGGACGGAACACCGTTGTCACGTGTCGTGCCTGAACTCGGATCGCCGAGATTCGTCGGCATCAACTGCATCGCGGCCACGCTGCTTGCAGACCAGGTGCGGCATCTCCGATCGCTCGTGGATGACGCCACGCCTGTCGCAGCCTGCGGCAACGTGGGGTACGCGGACGATGAGAAGGGGTGGATCAACACCGACGCCATCGAGCCGACGATCTACGCCGAGCTCGCGCAGTCATGGATCGAGGCCGGAGCCGGCATCGTCGGGGGATGCTGCGGGACCACGCCTGCGACGATCCGGGCCATTCGCAGCCGGTGGGACCTTCAGTCCAACGGGTGAATGCACCTCCCATGGCCCCCCCATGACACCGGACGCGTACACTGTGCCGATGAATACAACCACACGATCGTATGCGGGACCTGCAGTGGCAGCTGCCTTGGCATGTGCAGTCATCCAGGCTTCCCTGGTGGCCTCATTCGTGGAGCCTGCCGGCTCCTCGGGCGCCCCGGATCCTGAAACACTGGTGAACGAGATCCTTGATGACTACCACCCCTGTGCGGGCAGTCCGATTCCCGCGGTCTGTCGATGCGCCCTCATGTTTCCTCCGGTGACCTACGACACCGACGTGGAGTTCTCCATCGCGGAACCCGGCTCGAACTCCTACAGTCTCGAGACCGGCCGGACATTGATGAATCTGGTGCGCGCCATCGTAGTTGCTGCTGAACCCGGACCCGGAGTGAAGCTGTACGCGAATCCACCCGCGACTCCCGATGCATTCAGAAAACTCGAGACGGTCGTGGCTCGCAATGCCGCCTTCGATCATCTCGAACTTGTCAAGGTGATGATGCTGCCAAGGCAGATCGGTGGCCGTGCCGATCGCATCTTCGGAGCAATCTGGCTGAACGGTGACACGAAGGAACTCGTCGTCATCTTCCGGGGGACCCAGACACCGTTCGAGTGGTACCTCGATCTGCAGGGCGGATCGGAACGGAAGATCTCCAACTCCTTCGACGTTGTGGATGGATTCGGCGCCGCTTACCAGTTCTGTCAGCGGGATCTGCTGGACACGATCGCGGCTCATTCGCCAACCCGTGTCGTCATTGGTGGTCATTCACTCGGCGGTGCCGTGGCAGGCATTGCGGCCTTCGACCTGTACCAGCGTTCCAGGTCATCCGGGTCGCCCTACGAGGTTTACGCGATGACGTTCGGCCAGCCTCGCATCTTCTCGCCTGCATCCGCCGACCAGGCCGATGCCGCCATCGCCAGCAATGGCCTGGTGCTGTGGCGTGTGGTCAACATTCCCGATCCCTGCCCACCGGGTCCGCCAGCTGCGGTCACCGGCGATGGTGTCAAGTTCAAGCACACCGCGTGGGTTGCCTTCTACGACGATGATGTATCGGCGCTTCCCGGGAAGGACGCGGCGTGGAATCACCACTTCTACTACGACGGCTACTTCGACCCTGCTTCGACGATCCCGATGCTTCACACGGCGGCGGAAGCTGATGATTCCTGACTGATATCCGGTCAGGAAGCCGAGCCCATGCCGGCGACGCGGCGCCAGGCACTGATCTGGCCGAGGTGGAACGGGATGTGCCCGATCATCATGAAGGCGGCGACGCCACCCATGGTCGGGAACCGATCGGCGAAGAAGGTGTCTTCGCTTGAAGCGTTGAAGGCCGATTCATCAAGTGATTCGAGGAAGTCGGCGACCGTGTTGATGCGGTCGTTGAACGCCGCGATCGAGTCGGCCTTGTTGGGATACCAGGAAGCCTCGTCGGCGCACTCGTTGCCGTGCTTGTAGAGCGATCCATCCTTCTCCGTGAGTTCGATATCGCCACCGAGCATCTGCATGCAGACGCCTGCGTAGTACGCGGTGTGCCCGAGGACGAACGCGGGGTGGTTGATGGTGGTGCCGCATCGGTCGGCCCACTTGGATTCATCGATGTCGTTCACCAGCATGTCGGCAAAGGAGATCAGGAAGCGGGTCGGAGCTGCAAGTGCGATGGCGGTTGATGAGGCGGTGCTGGTCATTCCGGGTTCCTTTCCTTGAGAAGGGAACCATCATAACCAACTGGCTCGTCCATGAATGCTACGGGCAGCTCGACCGGTTGCTGAGCTCAAGCAGTCAGGTTCGGGATTCGATCCAGGCCTTCATGCAGGCCAGGTCCTTCTGCAGGCACTTGCGGATCATGCCCTTGAACATCCAGCCCATTGGGAGGAACAGCCAGCCCAGCAATTTCTCCGGCCTGCTCTTGAACTCGACGTGGAGCAGCGTGCCCGTGGGGGTCGGTTCGAGCCTGGACGTCGTCACGTAGTGGTTGCCGCCGGAGTGGGCGCTCAGCACGTATCCATGTGGCCGCTCGATCGACTCGAACGTCATTTCTTCCGTGGCTTCCTTTCCGAACATCGTTCGAGTTTCACGGAATACGGTTCCAACGCCCACTGGTCCGTTGGTGAGGATCTCGATGGAGAGGATGTCATCGATCACCTCCGGCCAGTTCGACAGATCCACGGCCGTGTCGAAGACGACTTCGGGTGAAGCTGCGATGTCGATGGAGACGGTGATGGAAGCCATGGCGGCATGGTACCCAATGAAATCGTGTGTCGTGATCCGCTTGTCAGGGCTTGAGTTCATCCAGCATGCCAACCTGCTGCTGGGCAGAAAGTTCCATGAAAGCATTGAAGGCATCGTAGAACTCCTGCGTGTCCCGCATGTCCAGGTAGCGCGGCAGGGCGGCTTCCCAGCCGATCTCGGCTACCAGCGGGTAGAAGCGATCACGCAGATCGGAGACGCTGCGGGTCGGGGACCGGTGCACCATGAACGCGGTGGCCCACGCGCCCGAGTCGTAGGCGAGATCCATGTGGTGTTCGGCGACGTGGGGCGGCGCCGTTTCGATCGATTCCATGTCTGCGATCGTGAGGTTCGGATCTCCCATGCGTTTGGCACGCTCGAGGATCCGCTCCATGTTGAACTTCACATCGCGTTGCCCGTCGATGGCCGGCAGCCAGGACTCCGCAAAGACGGCGCCGCCTTCCATCATCCAGGTTGGCATCGGGCCCACTGACAACTGGAAGACGTGGGTGTACTCGTGGATGCCGCGCAGGACAGGGTCGGGGATCACGTCTTCCGGGAAATACCACTTCTGTACGTTGATGAACACGAGTTCCGCCATGCGAAGTTCGGTCTCGCGTGACTCGGAGAGGTAGGCTTCCGGTTCGCCGCGTTCAACCACGTCGATGAACATCTCCCGGGCGTGCTCAAGGCAGAACTCGAACGGGATGTCGGTTCCCTCGGTGCGCCATGTGCAGTACTCGTCGAGCCAGGCCTGCACCGTGATCTCGTCGAGGGTCGCGCCTTCGTCGGTGCCGGCGATCCAGACGTGGGTCGGTCCGTAGCTTCCCCAGTAGTCACGCGCCCGCTCGACGCCCTCGCGGACCAGTTCGGCCCATTTCGGGTCGTAGCCGGCGATGACGTGGTAGACCGGGCCGGTCTCCATGGGCATCAGCGGCTCGAGAACGACATTGGCGGAATACGGATCCTCCGCGTGGTGTTCCTGTTGTCTGTCGCGTTCCGGCTCCTGGCATCCGAGCAGGAACGCGGCCACCAGCAGCGAGCCGATGCGGACGGAAACAGGGATGGGGCATCCGATGGACATTGGTTGACTGAGAATAGTCGCATGTACGCATCGGCAGGCTGCGGGGCCTGCACGAAATGGTGAAATCCAGAAGTAGGCCATTGTGTGTCCTGCATCGGTGACACCGATGGCAGCGGGCAGGTCGATGTGTTCGACCTGCTCAACGCGTTGAGAGTTGGTCTGCTGGTGATAGAATCGCCTGCATGTCATTACGGTTCCTGTCGTTCCTGGCCATCTGCTCAGTCTTCGTCCTTGGCGGAGAGGTTGTCCATGCCCAGGAGAAAAAGCCCCCGACTCCCGATCAGCGCCTCATCGCGGCCTGCATGAAGTCCGATACGACGCCAGCCCAGGTCCGGGCGATTCTCAAGGCGGGGGCAGATGTCACCGGCAAGGACTGGCAAGGCAGCACCGCTCTGGAACTTGCACGAAAGAACCCGGCCCTCAAGGGCACCAAGGCGCTCGAGGAACTGGAAGCGGTGACCATCAAGTAGGGTGTCCTTCTCCTGATGCGAGGTGTCACATGGTTGCAGGAAGCAAGCTCAGACGAAAACCGACACGGACGGCGATCGTGGTCGGCTCGCTGTGCTTCTGCCTGTCACTGGCCGTGGTCGGCGGCGTCTTCGCTCTCATCCTGGTGTGGTTGCGACAGGCAAGCCCGACCCTGGGGCTCGTGCTTCTCTGGGTGGGCCCACTTCCGCTGGTGATCGTCGTGGGGTGGTTGACCCTGTTCCTGATGAACCTGTTCGAGAAGACGACGGGAACATCGCTGCGAACGAAGTCAGCCAGGGAATAAAGGAAGTTGGTCTTGAAAGCGGGTCAAGGGGATCGAACCCCCGACATTCAGCTTGAACAGATCAATCGGCCAACGTTGTCATGCTGCTTGGCCACCTTGCCGACTGAAACTGAACGGCAACGGCTCCAGTACGAGCGTGTTGATACTCGAAACCGGAGCCGTTGCGTGTCAGGTGACCTGGCCATGAAGCGATTTGCTTCAGGCACTCGGCGATTTACTGCTTGGTGATCGTGAACTTGCCGGTGGTGAGATCCTGGACTCCGGCGATGATCTTCAGATCACCATTCTTGACCGCTTCGGCAATGAGAGGCGAACGTGCGGTCAGTTGATCGACACCTTTGTTGGCGTTGCAAATGACGGCCTCGTGCTCGTAGGCCTGGACGTCATCGGGATTCGCATCAAGTGCGCAGGGGACGATGATCTGATCGATCAGCATCGGGAGAGAACCGGGGAGCTGATCGGTCTTGTTGCGCATCTGGATTGCAACCTCGACAGCGCCACAGTGTCGGTGCCCCATGACGACGATGACTTTCGCGCCGAGTGTGCCGACGGCATACTCGAAACTCGCGATGATTTCCGGCGTGATGATGTTGCCGGCGACTCCATTGACGAAGAGAGAGCCGAGTGTTGCGTCAAAGCAGATCTCTGGGGAGACACGGGCGTCTGCGCACCGGACGATTGCAGCAAAGGGCGCGTGTGTGGTGGCAAGAGCCTCACGCGCTGATGGTGGGTTGACCGATTGGGGAGTGCCCGCAACGTAGCGAGCATTGCCATCCATCAGCGCCTTGATGGCTTCATCGGGCGTGGCGGGGCCATCATGCACGGCTGTCATGTTCGAGGTCAGCGCGAGTCCGGCAGCGGAGACCAGGCTCAGGGTGAGCAGTGCAAGGCCAACTTGTGAAAATCGTGTCATGTCTTGAATCTCTCCATGAAATAGTTGTCGGTGATGGTCCACGGACCAGTTCGGTTCGAA
>JAQWPT010000026.1 GCA_029245245.1 Phycisphaerales bacterium | reverse complement strand
TTCGACGGCCAGACCTACCATGACATCTGGTACAGCTACATCGCCTGTGGCGATGGGAACCTGCTGGTCTCGACCTGCGGCGATCTCGGCGGCGGTGCCGACTACGACACCGACCTGGTGGTCTACGAAGGAACCGACTGCGGCAGCCTCACGCTGCTGGGCTGCAACGACGACGACCCCGACAATGCCTGTGGCGGCTTCGAGGGTGGGTACGAAAGCACCCTCAACATCCCCGTCACCGACGGCGGCGAGTACCGGATCCGCGTCGGCGGCTGGAACGAAGGCAACTTCGGCACCGGGCTGCTGGTCATCGACGGGCCGGTCGGGGACTGTGACGAGCCCTGCGACGGCGACTACAACGATGATGAAGTCGTAAACGTCAACGACCTGCTGTACGAGATCAGCAACTGGAACGCTCCGTTCAACGTCGACGATCTCCTGCTGGTGATCGCCAACTGGAACTCCAACTGCCCCTGATCAGCCTGATCCGAATGCAACACATCAAAGGGGCCTGCTTCGGCGGGCCCCTTTGTTCTTTCCAGATTCAGTAGGGAACGTCGCCGGACGAGTTCTCGTCGTGGCCGTCGAACTCGGGCAGTTCCAGCAGCTCTTCGGTCGTGGACTCGGGCAGCGACTCGACGTCCCGGAGCTTCCGCTCCATTGCCCGGGTTCTGACACCCGTCTCCTGGATCGTCTTCTGGGCCGTGCCCAACTGCCGCTTGAGCTTGTCGAGCACTTCGCCGAACTTGCCGAACTCGGTCTTGACCGCGCCCAGCACCTCCCAGACCTCACTGGATCGCTGCTCGATGGCGAGCGTACGGAACCCCATGCGGAACGCGTTGAGCATGGCGGTCAGCGTGGTGGGACCGGCAAGGATGATCCGATGCCGTCCCTGGAGTTCATCCAGCACGTCCGGCCTTCGCAGCACTTCCGCATAGAGTCCCTCGATGGGGAGAAAGAGAATGCCGAAGTCGGTGGTATGCGGCGGCGCGATGTATTTTTCGCGAATCTCCCGTGCGCAGAGCAGGACGGCACGCCCAAGTGCCGTCGCCGCCTGTTCGGCTGCCTCCGGGTTCGCCGCCTCGATGGCGTCCTGCAGCCTGAGGTAGTCCTCCTGCGGGAACTTGGAATCGATCGGCAGCCAGACCTGGTCGATCCCTCCATTCTTGGGACCAGGAAGGCGCACTGCGAACTCCACATGGTTGGAGGAACTCGGCACGGTGCGCACGTTTCGATCGAACTGGTCAGGCGTCAGGACCTGCTCGAGAATATTCCCGAGCTGAACTTCGCCCCAGGTTCCGCGTGCCTTGACGTTGCTGAGCACGCGCTGAAGATCACCGACCCCCTCGGCCAGGCCCTTCATCTCCCCAAGGCCACGATGCACTTCCTCCAGCCGCTTGCTGACCTGGGCGAAGGACTCTCCAAGGCGTTTCTCCAGCGTGCCCTGGAGCTTCTCGTCCACCGTGACCCGCATCTCCTCGAGTTTCTTCTCGTTGCTGACCTGCAACTGGCCCAACTGCGTGGCCTGGGTCGAGCCGAGGGCCTTGATGGTGTTCACCAGTGACTCGGAGGTCTGATTGAGGTTTCGGGTGACTTCCTCGCGAAGTTCCTTCGACGAGGTGTCTCGGGAAGCCCTGGCCCGCTCGAACTCGTCCCGCATTCGCCGCTCGAAATCAGCGGTGTCGGCGGTAGCGCTCACCTCGGTCACACCTTGGCCTCGACGCCACAGCATGATGAGGTTGGCCAGGACCAGGAGGACCAGGACGATGACAAGAACAAGAATCGCTTCAGGCATGGGGCGGCGTGGTGGGAACCACCTCTCCCTTTCTGCCTACAGGGTACCCGTTCCGGGCCGCGAGCGCAAACGGATCTCTCAACTCCAGCAGCGTCGCCGTCGCCGGCATGCACCGGCCATCGCCAGCAGCAGCAGCGCACCGGGCGAAGGAAGCGGCTGGGGCGCATCGGACGACATGAAGACCCAGCCATCGAACGAGCCATCCGAGACCGTCCTCAGGTCCGCTCCCACCATGGCGAATGTCCAGTCATCTTCGCCCGGCTCAGCCGTCCAGTAGTGCCAGTAGTCCTCGATCTCCGGCCAACCGGCCCCGATCCCCCAGTCGCTGTCGCCCATGACCTCGATGCCCTGGAGGAACACTCCGAACTCGCTGGTGGAGTAGTCGAGTTCGACCATGTCCAGGTCCGCGGCGATGGCCAACAGCAGGTCCCACCCGGTGGTGGACGAATCCTGCCAATGCACGTTGAAGGTGTAGCCGTTTCCGCTTGCGAAATCGATCTGCACCGACGAGGTATGCAGACCGCTTCCAACATCGAAGGTCTCAATGATGGCCGCACCAGCCGCCGTCGGCCCAAGCAGCACGGCAGCAGTCATCCAGGTCGCTTGCATCCGCCTTGCCCCTTCCCCCAACTCGCGTGGGGTGTTCACGCAATCCAGTTCACGGTAACCCGACTCGAGGCCCCGGCTGGAAGCCCCTCACGGTGACGCGTTCGTGACGGATTCACACCGTCTTCCCCGCGAACTGGCACAGGCACCACGGTGGCACCTGAGGCCAAGATACATGCTCCAATGAGCCATATCCATCATTTTGGGTCCATTCCACGAGATTCAGTCAGCACCCTTGTACACAAGGACTTACTCTTTGATTGCGCGTGGGCACACCCCCACTTCTCCCAGCACACACCCAGAGAGCACCACGATGAACATCTCCACCGGACGAACCCTGCTGCTGCTTGCCATGCCAGCCATCGCCCTGGCCGCCCTGGCATCCGCCCGTTCCGCATCGCCGACTCCCAAGAACGCCAAGCCCATCATGCTCGGAACAGAGGTCACCGCTGCCCCGGCTGCTCGCGGCCTGCTCGGGCCCGATGTCACGACCGGCACCGTTGCCGACACATTCGGCGGTTTCGACATGGAGTACTACGGAACAAACGACGGGATCAGCGGATTCGCGATCGCCACCCAGGCCTGCAACATCGGTGACCAGGAAGCCGCATGGCTCGGTGGTACCAACGAGGTCCCGGTCATCGCCCAGAACTGCTACCACTACGAGGACGGTGTGTTCCGACAGATCGGGCTCAGCTGGCTCAAACACAGTTTCTGCGCCTTGAGCGAGTCCGAGTCCTACTGCGGGAGCTGCACCGACAACAACGACTGCGACTACCTCGCCATCGGCTGCGCCGACACCTACTGGGCCGGGCTCAATGGAGATGCCAATGGCCCACGAACCCTGATCAACCCCAGCAACGGCGACTACTCCTACCCGTTCGGCATCACCCCTACGGGCGCCTTCGCCATGCGTGGAAAGCTGCAGATCAAGACCACGGACACCGATCCGATCCAGAATCCCGACGCACGGTGGGTCCTTGAGGCCTATTACATGTCTACCGATGATGCTGAATGGGGCAACCACATGAACAATGCATCATGGCGGGAGATCACCTTCACGGACACGTACACGCCCGCATCAGCGGGGACCACGAACCGCCAGGATCCCGCGATCCTGGCCTGGGATTCGATGGAACCCGGCGGAATCATGATTGACATGATCAACACGCCCGAAGATGACGGAGCCGGCCGGGTCTACGTCGGATGCAAGGCCACCGACATCGGTGGCGGCTGGTGGCACTACCAGTACGCGATCCAGAATCTCAACTCGCATCGCGGAATCGGCAGTTTCTCGCTGCCCATTTCCGACTGCGTTGAAGTCGAGAACGAGACCTTCACCGACGTCTTCTACCACTCCGGAGAAACCGTCGACGGCACCGACTGGGAGCCCGTGCGGGACAATGGCGTCGTAAGCTGGAGCACCACTTCCCACGACGATGATCCGATGGCCAATGCCATTCGCTGGAGCACGATGTACACGTTCGGGTTCGACGCGAACGCATCGCCCGTCAACGGAGATGCGGAACTCGGCCTGTGGCGATCGGGCCCCACCAACTTCATGGATGGGCAGGTCATTGTTCCCACGGACGACTGTGAAGGCGTCTGCACCGGCGACATCAACGGAGACAACATGGTTGGCGTCGACGATCTGCTGATCGTCCTGACCTTCTGGGGCCACATTGGAGAGCACTACGCCGACGTCAGCGGCGACAACGTGGTGGGTGTCGACGATCTGCTGGCGGTGATTTCGGGATGGGGTGCCTGCCCCTGACCCCCCGCACCACGAACGATTCTTCAGGAGGAACCCGGTCCGGGTTCCTCCTGTTCATCATGCAGATGCGGTTTTGCCGTCTGCCGGCGGCAACTCGGGGTCTTCCGAGGCCGAACCCAGGAGGATGGCGAGCCACTTCAAGTCCTCGGTGTGCTCAAGCAGGATCTTGACGACCATGGTCAACGGGACGGACAGGACCATGCCGACTGGTCCCCAGACCCAGCCCCAGAAGACCATGGACAGAAAGACCACCAGCGTGGAAAGGCCAAGCCGTCGCCCCATCATGCGGGGCTCCAGGAAGTTGCCGATCGCCATGTTGATCAGGAGGTACCACCCTGCCACGATGATGCCGCCGGTGAGCCCGAGCAGGATCAGCGACAGGACGATCGGTGGAATCGCGGCAATGATCGAACCAAGGGTGGGAATGAAGTTCAGGAGAAAGGCCAGCAAGCCCCAGAGGACGGGGTAGTCCACGCCGATCAACCACAGGAACAGGGTGCTCGTGACTGCCACGATCAGGCTGCACTGGGTCTTGACCGCCAGGTAGATCCTGAGATCACCAAGCACATTGGTCGCCCAACTGACATCCGCATCGGGATCACCGACGATCGCTCGCAACTTTCTGGGCAGCACGGCTGCCTCCGAGAGTACGAAGACCACCGTCAGCATGACAAGGACCGTATTGGAAAGCACCAGGGCCACCGCTGAAAGCCCGCTGCTGAGAAGCCCGGTCAACTTCGAGGAGTCGAACTGCTCCTTGATTACGTCGGGCGACACCTTGATATCGTGCCCGGCGAGAAACGTGATGATGTGGTTCACCGGTTCTTCAAGCTGCTTCTCATACTCCGGCAGGCGGCCCTGAAAACTCGAAATCGAAGCCGTCACCACAAGGGAAAGAGCGACAAAGATCACAAGCACCATGAGGAAGACCGCCAGAACCGAAGCCCAGTCCGGCAACCCGATTCGCTGCAACCAGACCACAAGGGGGGTGCAGATGACGGCCAGAAATACCGCCACCAGGATTGGAAGGATGATGGCTCCCGCCGCCTTGAGCCCCGCGATCAACACCACGATGCACGCCGCAACCAGAAGGAGCCTGAGGCTTGTCGGCAAAAGGGTCTGGGTGCTCATTGGCCCTCTATCGGCGAATATGGGGGGTGCGAAGGAGACAAAACGCCCTTATCGTGCCCAAAATAAGGATTCTCCCCCTTCTCTGCTTTGAACCCCGCTGGCGAACAACTATACTTCAGGCAGGAAATCAGGCTATTTTCAGCCTGTCCCTCCGCTTTCATCGTAGTTTGAAGCCGTCAGGAGGCGCTTCCACGTACTTTGGGCACTGTGAAGACCACGTATTTCATGCCGCAATAGCAGCACAAGACTGGCCTTCGAAACACTTCGGGAACCCCCGCATCTGGATATTGAAACCATGAAGAAGCGAGCATTTACATTGGTTGAACTGCTGGTGGTTATTTCCATCAT
>JAQWPT010000004.1 GCA_029245245.1 Phycisphaerales bacterium | reverse complement strand
GATCATCGCCATCACATCGTTCATCATCGCATGTCTCTCAGCCCTCTTCTTCGACTTCATGTTCCAGGTCCGGCGGCGCATGGACGGCGCCGGCGCCTGATCGAAGCGGAAGCCGCAGCTCGATGCCCCCCATCACCCAATTCTCGAAACCGGCCGACGTCAGCATGGCCGACGAGTGGTTCGAGATCGCCGTACCGGGTCACTTCTGGATGGCCCGACGATTCGAGGTGCTGCGCGCACTGCTCGTGAACGAGCAACTGGATTCCCTTCGCATCGGCGAGATCGGTTGTGGCAGCGGTGCAGTGCTCCGCCAGTTCCGTGACCAGCTCGGCGCCGATGTGGATGGGTTCGACCTGAACCTCTACGCCCTTGAACACGGACATGATTCCGATGGCAGCCTCAACCTCTTCTGCTACGACATCCACGACCGGCGAGAGGAGTTGCGCGAAGCCTACGACGGGCTCGTGCTCTTCGATGTCATCGAACACATCGATGACGATGTCGCGTTTCTCGACTCGGTACGGCATCACCTCAGACCCGGCGGCTTCGTGGCCGTCAATGTTCCGGGATCGATGAAGCTCTTCTCCGCCTACGACGAAGTGGCCGGACATGTCCGCCGCTATGAACCAGCGACCCTCGTCGAACTGGCCCGTCGGGCGGGATTCACCGTTGAACAATGGACCTGGTGGGGACGGCCGCTTCGGCCCATTGCACGGCTTCGCAAGCGGGTGGTCGCGAAAATGCCTCGTGACAAGGTCATCGAGCGGGGCTTCAAGCCCCCGGGGCGGCTGGGCAATACACTCTTGCGCATGCTGACTCGCATGGAACGCATTCCCCAGCAGCACGGCGGCTGCTCGCTCATGGCGATCCTCCGGTATGACGGAGGAGTTACCCAATGACCGCCGAACTGATTCGCAACACCCTTGGTGATCGCCACTGCGCACTGAGCCTGGTCATCCCGCTCTACAACGAGGAGCAGGTCTTTCCGCAGTTGCGGTCCCGGCTCGTCGACGCCCTCCCCACCCTTCCGGACAAGATCGAGATCATCTTCGTCAACGACGGCAGCAGCGACCGGACCCGGGAACTGGTCGAGCAGGCCGCGGCGGAGGACCCACGCATCATCGGCATTCACTTCAGCCGCAACTTCGGACACCAGCAGGCGGTCTCCGCGGGCATGCAGGCCTCTTCCGGTGATGCCGTCGCCGTGCTCGACGGCGATCTCCAGGATCCACCGGAAGTCCTCGCCCAGTTCCTCGCCAGGTTGAACGAAGGTTGGGACGTGGTCTATGCCATCCGCGAGCACCGCAAGGAGAACATCTTCAAGCGAACGTGCTACGGAGGGTTCTACCGGCTGCTGGCCATGCTCACCCCGATCCACATCCCGCTCGACAGTGGCGACTTCGGCATGGTCAGCCGCCGTGTGGTCGACCAGCTCAACGCCATGCCCGAGCAGCACCGCTTCATCCGCGGCATGCGAAGCTATGTCGGGTTCCGCCAGACCGGCCTCGCCTATGAACGCGACGCCAGGGCCGAGGGCGTCTCGAAGTATTCCTGGCGCAAGCTCATGGGCCTCGCCGCCGACGGAATCTTCACCTTCAGCGCTCTGCCCCTGCGACTGGCCTCCTTTGCGGGTTTCCTCATCGCCGGACTTGCCTTCCTCTACGCGATCTACGTGATCATCTGGAAGCTCATCAGCGGTGAGGGCACCGAGATCAATGGCTTCGCTGCGCTCGCCGTAGGCGTCTTCTTTCTCGGTGGCATCCAGTTGATCTGCCTTGGCATTCTCGGCGAATACGTCGGGCGGATTCACAACGAGGTGAAACGTCGACCGTCCTACGTCGTGGATGAGATCGACGTGCAGGCATGACCGTCCCCGGAGCAGGACGCTTCAACCTCGTGCCCAGCCTGGTGGCCGCATGCTGCTGCATCGCCGCCACCATCGTCCTGCTGCTGCTGGCTGATCGCGGGTTCGATATCACCGACGAAGGGTACTACCTGCTTGCATCCCAGAGGCCCTCCGACGTACTGGCCCCGGCCAACGGCTTCTTCTATCTGCCCTCGTCGTTCATGCTCGACACCGTTGGTGGCGACCTTGCCGCTTTCCGACGACTGGGGCTGCTGCTGCTGATCGCTTCCAGTCTCTTCATGGCCCTGGGCCTTCGGCGAATCGGCGGCAACGATGGTGACCGAGGTTCGACCATCGGGTGGTGCGCTGCGATCGCCACCGGCGGGCTGGCCTACTACGGCATCGGGATTCTCACGCCTTCCTACAACATCCTGGCGCTGATCGGGATCACCTGCGCCTACGGCTGCACGCTTCGATCACTTGTCGAACACGGTCGAGGCGCCACGGCCTGGGCGGTCGGCGCCGGGGCCTGCGTCACCTTCACGCTGGTAGCGAAGTGGCCGTCGGGCATCCTGCTTGTCGCCGCACTCACCGCATGGATGCTCCTGTCCCCGGGAAAACGAGTCGCACGCACCGCGGCACTGTGGATCGGCGCCGGAATCCTGCTCCTGCTGATCGTGCTGCTGCATTCACCCGGAGTCATGTTCGAACGATTTGGCAACGGCCTGCAATTCCTTGATCGACTCGGCAGTCCGCATGCCGACGGGATCTTCGTTCGCTACATCGGGCAGCTGTCCGAGTTCTCACTGAACACCATCGTGCTGGCCATCCTCCCCGCCATCATCATCGCCGGACTTGCACGAACCAGAGGATTTGGCAGCGGGTGGTGGTCCGCCATCGCCGCACTCTGGTACGGATGGTGGCTGCTGCTGGATACAGGAAAACTGGATGGCGGCACCCCGGATCGCGAACGGCTCGCCATCGCGCTGGCGGGATGGCTGCTGGTCATGTGCATCGGCTGGATCAGCCTCCCCCCCAGCCGCCGGCACGACACGGCGCGTGGTGGATCAATCGTGCTGCCGATTCTGGCCATGCTGGTGCTGCCGCTGATCTTCGCATTTGGAACTGGAACCAGCCTGCCCCGCACTGCGGGATCGGCATGCATCGGCCTGGTCGCGGCGATTCTCATGATCGCCGCCCTGGCTCCGGGACGATCGCGCATGGGAACGGCAGTGACCGCCATGGTGCTGGCCGCGGTGGTGGGCAGCTCGATCGTGTCCATGAATGAACAGCCCTACCGGCAGAACCTCGCCTACGGAAACCACGTGGTGGACACCGAACTCGCCGGCGGCACGATCCGTCTCGACCCGCATTCCTCCAGGTTCTTCACTCGACTGCGAACCATCGCCGAAGAACATGGGTTCACCACCGGCACGGATCTCATCGGCATCACCAACCTGCCCGGAGTGGTTGCCGCCCTCGGCGGACGCGCTCCGGGCGTCCCGTGGCTGCACGGTCGATATCCCGGCACGGTCGACGCCGCGAACTTCGGCCTTGAACTGAGTGGTCGCCAGCGACTGCGCGATGCCTGGCTGCTGAATGCCGACCGGGGTGGCATCGATCCGAACCTCCTGACCTCCCGGTTCGGTCGCCACTTCCCGGACGACTACACCTACTGCGGACAGGCATGGTGGCCCAACGACGTGCAACGGGGATTCGTCCAGTTGTGGAAACCCGCCGATGCACGGGTCAACCGGAGACCCGTCACCGAGATGATCACGATCGACGAACCGGTCGAGATCACCGAGCGGGGTCAGGTTGCCGGACCATTCATCGTCGACGGGCTGCATGGACGATTCCGACTCGATGCGAAAGCAGGCCACATCGTGATCACGGCGATCAAGCCCGCAACCGACGGTCGCTTCGCTCTCCAGATCCGACTTGGCGAACATGCCCACCCCAGGATCGCCCGACGCGATCACCCGATGCTGGTGAAATGGAGCCAGGACACTGGACCCGGCATGTTCATTCAGCAGGACACTCCGGGAGGGCTTGACCATCTTCCGGGCACGAACTTCCGCGTCTATCCGAACGATGATTCGACGGTCCTGCGAACACTTGATGCCGGGGAGTCGCCGGCCAGGATCGGACTGAACTGGAATCCGCCAAATCCGGGAGATTCCATTGTCATCGAGGGACTCCAAATTCAGTGGCTGCCGCTGCACTGATGGTCCTCGACTTCAGTCGAAGTTTGTCGCAAATCGGCTAGAATGTGAACCTACTCATTTCATGGATGGAGTTTCAATGATGTCATTCTTCGCCTGTCGCAATTTCATTGTGCTGCTCGTAGTCCTGATGGGATGTCTTCCTTCCATCGCGATCGAGGATGATCCCGCAATGCCGGACATCGGCTTCGACATCGATAACATTCCGCAACCGATCAGCCCGCCTCGCCTCGTCTTCGATGGGTTCGACGACATCCGGGGAGTCACCATCAACTCCAGGGGTGTCATCTTCCTGGCCGACATACTTCGGGCGAACCTCTACTACCGAAAGATCCGACCGTCGGCACTGGATGGAGCCACCAGTGAACTGCTCATGGACGAGAATGGGCACATCTCCGGCATGCTCGTGGATTGGGATGATCAGATCGTCGCATGCCAGGTCAAGGAGAAGCGGCTGATCAGGATCGATACCAGGAACGGCACCACGGAAGAAGTGATTTCCACGACGGAGAACGGCGAACCATTCAACGGCCCCAATGACCTCGTGATGGACATGATCGGAGGAATCTACTTCACCGATCCGGACTTCCTCCACTCGGCTTCACAAGCGAACCAACAGGGCGTGTACTACCTCCCCCCCGGTGGATCGGCGAAGATGGTGCTCGACGACCTGCACCGGCCCAACGGCATCGCCATCTCCCCCGATGGAATGACGCTCTACGTGACCCCGGCCAGCGACAACGTCCTGATGGCCTACCCGGTCATTTCACCGGGGCGCGTCGGCGCACCGAGAAGGCTGGCGGAACTCCCGGGACCCGGTGACGGCATGGCCACCGACACCGATGGCAACATCTATGTGACCCTGCCCAGGACCGGCAAGGTGCTCATCCTTTCCAATACGGGAAGGGTGCTCAACACCCTCCCGGCGGATGGAAGACCCACTGATGCCGAGTTTGGTGGATCGGATTACAACATTCTTTTCGTTACGACCAGCAAGCGGCTGTATGCGTTCGAAATGAATACGAAAGGTCACCTGTTCCGGGAGCCGGATCTTCCGATGTACATGGCCGAGCCCGATGTCCGCCTGAAGCTTCCCTGGGCGTTCGCCGTCAAGTTCAAGGACACGCTCACCGACAAGAAGCTCCAGCAGATGTCGCGGGACTGGAATGATCCGAGCCGGACCGACTTCTCCTACCTCGCCGGAACACGGGAGGGGCTTTCCTGGTCCGACCTCACGGCTGAGCAGCGCTACATGGCCCAACTGCTTGTAAAGGCCGTGCTGGAACGTCGCGGGATGGAACTGTTCGAGAACATCCGCATCGTTGAATCCGAAGCCAACAGGAATGGACGGGGTGATGTGGGACCGGGCCTGTACTGGCTGAACACCTATGGCGATGTCGGGTCCAACAGCACCTGGGGATGGAGACTCGAAGGCCACCACGTGTCGTTGAATACCACCTACAAGGACGGCAAGATCGTCTCGGTAACCCCGATGTTCCTTGGGGCGCAGCCCGAGGTGATCGAATCCGGGGTGTACCGGGGAACCCGCCCCCTGGGAGCCGAGGGTGCACGGGCCCGCTCACTCCTGGCAAGTCTTGATGATGAACAGCGTGCACGGGCCATCGTCACCGACAAGGCTCCTTCGAACATCGAAACACCAATGGGCAATGCGCCATGGGAGCTCGACTCCGCCGGCCTTCCATCTCGCGACATGACTCCGGACCAGAGAAAGCGCCTCATGGAAATCGTGCGCCTCTTCGTGGAGCGGGCTCAGTCGGAGTACGCCAGGGACTACATGGCGAACGTCGTCAATCCCGTTGCCGACGAGCTCGTCTTCGCCTGGAAGGGCAGCACCAAGCCGGAAGAGGCCCACTACTTCCGAATTCTCGGCCCCGAGTTCGTGTTCGAGTACAACGACGGCCAATCCACGCTGGACCACGTCCACACAGTCTGGCGGGATCGTGTTCGTGACTACGGCGCCCACCTTGAAACCCCCGTGGTCCAGGGCGCGGAGGCCACTCCATGAGCACGAAGCCAGCCCCGAAACTCGGGGACATCTTCGACCGGTTCTGGGAGGACGACGAGTACCGGCAGACCTTCCTCCAGAATCCCGCGGCGATCCTGCTGGAACACCGGCTCATGGACGTCGAGGGCATGGAGGCGGAAATCGTCGAGAACAAGCAGAACAAGATCCACCTGATCTTCCACAGCGACTCGCCGGACAAGATCCACCTCGTGTCGCATCGTCATCCACGCATGACCGATCCCCTCGAAACGGCGTGATTCTTTACCACCTGTTGATCGTGCTCGTTCCGGTGACTCTTCCGCAGGCACCGGAAGGGTTCGTCGTCGAGCACGTACACCACGCCACCGACAACGAGGGATCCTGGGTCTGCATGGATTTCGACGGTGCCGGGCGCGTGGTCATCGCCCCGGAGCGAGGCCCCCTGCTTCGACTGACCCTCTCCGGAGCAGAAGTACAGGTCGAGGAACTGGACACGCCCGTGCAACGGGCCCAGGGCCTTCTGCATGTTGGCGACAGTCTCTACTGCAATGTCAATGCGCCGCTGGCCGAAGGTGGTGGACTCCATCGACTCCGGGATGCCGATGGGGATGGCGTCTTCGAATCGCATCGACAACTCTCGAAGTGGGACTGGGGTGGAGAGCACGGTGGCCACGCGGTGCGCATGGGTCCCGATGGCCTCCTGTACATCCTGCAGGGGAACCACGTCCGTCCACCGGACGCACTCGCCCCGACCTCACCGCTGCAGAACTGGGACGAGGACATTCTCGTGGAACGACTCTGGGATCCTCGCGGCCATGCGGTAGGCCGGATGTCCCCGGCCGGACACGTACTGCGTACCGATCTTGATGGAACCCGATGGGAACTGGTCGCCGGCGGATTGCGCAATGCCTACGACATGGCATTCAATGATGATGGCGAACTCTTCGCCTACGACGCCGACATGGAGTGGGACCTCGGCACCGCCTGGTACCGACTGCCAAGGGTCGTACACATTGTCAGTGGTGGTGAAACCGGATGGCGTGGCGGATCAGCAAAATGGTCGGATGCCTGGCCGGACGCAACGCCCGCCGTCGCCGAAACAGGGGTCGGTTCGCCCACCGGCGTCTGCTTCCCGTACGAAAGTTCGTTCCCGGAACCATGGCGATCCTCCCTGCTGCTGGGCGACTGGTCCTACGGTCGGATTCTCTCGTGCCGAATGAATGAAAACGGAGCCGGATACACAGGGACCATCGAGCCCTTCATCACGGGAAAGCCTTTCAACGTGACGGACATGGACATCGGCCCCGACGGCAACCTCTACTGCATCACCGGGGGTCGAGGCACCGCCAGCGACCTGTACCGGGTTCGCTGGACCGGCGCAACGAATGAGTCCATGCCGCGGAAGGATCCGGGCATCGCCGCCCGTGCCCGACGGCGCACCCTGGAAGCTCTGCACGACGATGCACACCCCGGAAAGATCGAACTGATCTGGGAATCGCTTGGTGATGATGATCGCAGCATTCGATTTGCATCCCGGGTGGCATTGGAACGTATCGATCCCGGCACCTGGGCCAACCGTGCCCTCTCGGAAGAAGATCCCGCCAGGGCACGGACTGCCCTGCTCGCCCTGGCCCGCGTCGGTACTGAACAGCAGCGGAGCAGCGTGCTCGACGCCACCACCCAGCGACTTTCGTCCACAAGCGGTCAGGCGCGGAGCGACCTGTTGCGGACTGCAATGATCGCGATGGCACGAGGTGGCACCAGTGATCGCATCGGAGAAGCTGTCGCCGACGGGTATCCGGATCCCGACGGGAACTTCGAACGTGACCACCTTGGCTCGATCATCCTCGCTCATCTGCAGCACGAGGCCTTCATCGACACCACCCTTGACCTGCTGGAAGGCGAGTCGGATCCGGCCCGCCAGCTGCAGTTCGCCCTGGTCCTTCGACTGGCGGCTGGCTCATTTGACGATGAGCAGCGGTTGCGATTCCAGGACTGGTACGAGAACGCTCGACACTTCGAAGGTGGACTGAGCGTGCGGGGATTCGTCGACGCCATCGGCGAACCGGTGCTCGGTCCACGGAAACAGGACGAGGCCGAGGCCCCGGTCATGGAAGCCGACATCCTTCATGATTGGACGATGGCGGACGTGACTCCTTACCTTCCCCTGCTTGATGGAGAGCGAAACCTTGAACGCGGACGCCTTCTCCTGGAATCGAATCTCTGCCTGCGATGCCACCGCTTCGGCAACGAAGGAGGCGCCACGGGCCCGGACCTGTCTGCCGCGGGCAGCCGGTTTTCCCGCCGTGACCTTCTGGAAACGATCCTCAGCCCCTCGAAGGTCGTCTCGGACCAGTATCTCCAGCAGCGTGTGCACACCATTGACGGCGCAGCGCATGTCGGTCGCGTGACCCGATCGGGCGACGACTTGATCATCAGTGGTCCCTACGGAATCCTGCAGACGCGAGTCGCCATGGTCGACGTCGATCGCATGGAACCAGTCGAGTCCTCGTCCATGCCACCGGGCCTGGTCAACACCCTGACGCGCGAACAACTGCTTGACCTGCTGGCCTGCCTGGAAGCCGGGGCGGATGAACAACCACCAGCATCCACTCCCTGACACGCAGGAATCAAGAGGGACCAGCTGGCCGTTGTCTCCGGTCGCCGGACCCGGAACGAGAGCCCGGTGCCGCTGCGGAACTGCTCAAACAACGAGGACACCTCCCTGGGGACTGAGAACCGGGGTTTCATCGGGATCTTTCACTTCCTTGCAGCGGGTTGCCCGCTTCCGAGCATACTTCTGGTGAGGATCGTGCCACCATGCGGTGCGGAGAGAGATGCCTGAACGAGACCTAGCCATCCTGAAATTCGGCGGCTCAGTCCTTCGAGACCACGAGTGCCTGGACATCGTGGTCGAGGAATGCCACAAGGCGGTGCATGCGGGGTGCGACGTGATCGCCGTCATTTCCGCCTACAAGGGAATGACCGACCTGCTCCAGTGCGAGGTGGATTCCCACCGACCGGATCTGGAGCCCGGAGCCGTCACCGCCATGCTGTCCATCGGTGAAGTACTCGCCTCATCCCAGGCGGGATTCGCCCTGCTCGCTGCAGGACTGGATACCCACGTGGCGACGGTCCGGGAAATCGGATTGGTCGCAACCGGTGACCCGATGGACGCACGCCCCGTCAAACTCGATGTCCAGGCTGTCCGCTCACTGCTGGACACACTGCACGTGCTGGTGGTACCCGGATACATGGCCGTCGACTCCCAGGGCCGACTGGCCCTGCTTGGCCGAGGTGGCTCGGACCAGACCGCCCTGTTTCTCGCCTGCGCACTGGAAGCGGACTCCTGCACCCTCATCAAGGATGTCGACGGACTGCACGAATCAGATCCCCACCTTGGCGCACGATGGCCGCGGCGATACGCCTCGATCGACTTCGAATCTGCCCGGCAACTCGGTGCACGCGTCGTGCAGTCCAGGGCCATGGACATGGCGGAACGTCACGACTACCCGTTCATGGTCCGCTCATCACCATCCACCGGCGGCACAATCGTCGGCGGAGCGACCCAGCTGGAACCGGGGAACAGCGTGGGGCTGCCGGGATCGATTTGATCACCTGGGAATGACGTTCTCACGTCGCTCGATGACCTCACCGCTGCCATCGATGAACTCGACCGTACATGGCCCGTCGAAGGAGATCGGTGTATTCATCGATCTGTTCCAGAGTGCCCGCATGGAATGCACATCGCCGGAGTCGGGATCGATGACGCGAACATGTGTCGCACCCGATGGGACTCCGGTGATCATGCCAGTGGGCTCCTCCGCGTTCTCCAGAAGATTGAACCGCACCGGCCACCCGGGGTACTGCTCGGCCTCCGGCATGGCTGGATTCGACCAGCGAGGCCAGCACTCCAGGACGACGTCGCCTGTTCCGAGTTGCATGCGCACGATCCCGTACCCGGGCATGCGATCATGAAGGTTGGATGGTGCACGACCGCTGCGAGCGGGATTGGCCACCGCTGCGACACTCACCCGGTTGCCGAAGCCATCGAGAAAGTCACCGGTGTACATGGGTTCACCCGGCTGTCGATTGCCGCCCGGCTCCGGGGGGTACCAGCGGCGAGGCCACGTGTTGGAGACCGCGGGCAGACAGAAGGCCCAGGCCGCGTCACGATGCGACTCGACGCCGTACTGCGACGTGGAACCCAGGTGCTGATCACCACAGACGTGAAAGGCAAACCCCTTGCGCATCGATCGCAGCGCATCGTTGCGTGGTGTCTGCGGCCAGGCATTCGAATCGCCATCAACCGCGAACGACCAGTCCATCGGCAGATCGCCGGGATCGGGAAACGCCCCGCGTGCTGCCGCCGCCCCGGACGTGCCGCCCGGTGGCAGGGTGTTGAGATTTGCAAAGAGCGTCTGTGACAGAACCACCTTGGCCCGGTTGTCGGGCGACCAATCGGTCGCCCAGTCCTCGAGAAACGCCTCCTGACGAGGACCGAGCAGTTCAGCACCCTCGACATCCGCATCAGGCCCGGTGAATCCCTCCGCCTGCGGCCAACCGTTGCGGAACTTTCCCGCCGGCACCGCAACCGACGGTGACGACTTGAACATGCGATCCCCGAGAATCGCGAAGTCCACCCCACCCCAGTCCAGGTCGGTGAAGTAGACCGTAATGCCCTGCTCGATGGGCTCGGGGTCGACGGGATCCGGCAGGTGCGAGGTCTGCGTGGCATGGACCACGTTGACGAAGCGAGCCGGCATTCTGTATCCCCCGCTGTCCTGGGCACTCAACTCGCCGGTCTTCACCGCTTTCCTGCCACCGGCCCCCCAGATGTTGCCGTGGTAGACATCGTGGTCGTCGGGAATGGTCACCGTGGGACGATCGCGGGTCAACGATTCGAAGGACCAGCAGAAGCGGTACCACTTGGTGAGGTAGTCGAGCATGGCGATCTCGGTGGTACGGCGGTCTACTGGAATCAGGTCGCCCTCGTAGATCTGGTCACCGGCGAAGAACAGCAGGTCCGGGTCATGCCAGGCCACCGCGTCAACCGTCTCGTTGTGCGGCATCCAGATTCCGTCGTGGTTCCACTTGAGATCGCCCGTGAACACCTTCTGGCAGTTCATCGCTCCAAGCACGAGTTCCCCGTCGACAGGCTCCGGCCGCAGGCGGCCTTCATGGGGTTCCGACTCGCCGATGCGAACCCGGTACCTCGTGTCCACCGAAGCATCCCATCCTTCGACCCGGAAGGAGATCGTCCGCGCATCGGGATCCATGTCCGCTTCGGACCTCGACGTCCATTCGCCTCCGGGGTTGAGAATCTCCAGTACGCCGCGGCGCGTGTCCTTCGCTCCCAGCGGCGCCAACTGCGCAGTGAGTTTGAGCGTGCCCTCGTCAATCGTGTACTGGGTCATGAGCACCGGGCCCCAGGCCCGATCCGGGTACTCCTCGACCAGACTGCCGCGGATATCCAGGTCGTCGAACCAGTGGCCCTCGGCTCCCAGGGTCGACACCATCGCGATGTTGCCATCAATCAACCCGGGCTCGACGTCATCGGCCACGACCGTCGAGAGAATCCGTCCCTGCTCATCCACGGATCGGGCGATGACCCTGCATCGGCCGTCGGCGCACTCGACGTGCACGTCGAGTCGACCGGCAAAGGGATGGTCGAGCCGGATGTCCCGATCGTTGCGCGTGGTGTTTGGAAGCACAGGCAGGTGCTCGCGCGTCACGGCACGGGCAATCGCCCAGGACGCCTGGTCGACCAGTGGCAGGTCGTTGCGTCGCAGTTCGACCCGGCCCGCTTCGTCGACGACGCACAGCAGGCCACCATCCTCGGCCGGAACGTGATGCACCTGCGCCGAGAGACGGTGATCGATGTCCTCGTTGCCGGCGCCGATGAGCAGACCGGACCATGCCTCCGGGTTCGGTGCTCCGGACGGATCGATGGCCCCGGTTTCCACCGATATGCGAAACGAACCATCGCGTCCTGATGGATCGGCCACGGACCGCGTCAGCAGGTGGGCCGTGCGCTGGGCCATCTTCGGGCGATGCTCAATGCACTCCAATCGTCCATTGCGAACCCGCCAGTCCTGCAGACGGTTGGCCCAGAAATCGCGACCGATCCAGGTGCGGTTGACGGTGCCATCCCAGTCGAACTGGTGCAATGGGATGGTTCGACGCTGGTACTCCCTGGCGATGCAGAGGCTTACCGCAGCATCGCACGCCGCAGCCCCAGCGTTTCCCCCCTGGTTGCAGGCTGCGAGCACCGCGAAGTTCGCTCCAGGGGCAACCCACGCGACGCAGTACCACATGGTGTTGGAACCGGCATGCATCAGCACCGGACCGTCCGCCCAGGGACGATCCAGGATGCTCCACCCCGGAGAATAGGAGGGTTCATTCCAGGGTGCGGGGTCATGAAGAAATCGAACCGTCTCCGGATCAAGCAACGAATGTGAGC
The DNA here is from genome assembly GCA_029245245.1 of Phycisphaerales bacterium. Lineage (GTDB taxonomy): Bacteria > Planctomycetota > Phycisphaerae > Phycisphaerales > SM1A02 > UBA854. The sequence goes on along the minus strand of JAQWPT010000004.1, from coordinate 77,490 downwards.
CTTGTGCACCAGGCAGATTGGTCGATATGAACCGGCTCCAATCCTCCATCGTGCAGTGAACCCTGCCCGCGGGCGTGATGGCTGGTGGATTGTCAGCCAGGGGCGGCGCAGAGGTTCCATCAGCGAGATGCCCGGTGGGGTGACCAGGCTCAATCGACAACGGTGGGCCATAGCCCGCGGTGGTCATGCCCAGCGGACCAAAGACCTGCTCCAGCATGATGTCTTCCCAGTCACTGCCCGCGGCGACCTCGCACATGTGGGCGGCAATTGTCACTCCTGCGTTCGAGTAGACGTACTCGCCTCGCTCGCCAACTGGCTCCATCACCAGGATGTCATCGATGAATGCCTCACGCTGCCGTCGACTGGAATCTGTCCGGGACTGTCGCTGCCAGGCGTTCTGCCAGGCCTCGGTGCCACCCAGTTCCCCGGGGATCCCCCCGCGATGGGCCAGCAGCTCATGCATGGTGACATCGCGATACGCGGGATGAATGGTGTCTGCACGTTCCGGGAGCATCTCGGCGATGGTCGTGTCCCAGGCCAGCAACTCCTGATCAACCAGGCGACCAGCCAGCGTGGCGGTCATCGCCTTCGTGCAGGAGCCCAGGTGCCAACGGTCATCCAGTGTGACCAGTGATTCTCCACCGCGAACACGAACTCCCACAGACGCCTGTTCGACGACCTTGTCACCGTGGAGCAGCAGAACCGTCAGGGCGGGGACATCGAACTGCTCACGCAGCGATTCGAGATCCGCCTCCAGACTGCCGGTGGCGGCCTGGCTGCATGCTGCAAGCAACAGGATGGGCATGGAGACGTTCATGTGTGATCCAACAATGGGCCTGCTGGGACTCGAACCCAGATGAGGTTGCCCTCAGCGGATTTTAAGTCCGCCGCGTCTGCCAATTCCGCCACAGGCCCACTGCATGGTACCCCCCTGGCAGCATGGAAACTCCTCGTTTGGGTCGGAGGGGGCCGATAGAGGCCTTCATGCCCGCCCGCGCCTGGATCCGATTGCTTCTTGCCCTGCTCGTCTTGAGTGCTTTGCTGGTTGGCATCGTGCTGAGCCGGGCCATCCCCGGCCTTCCCCCGCGAGTTCCAGCCATCATCGATACGCCGAGCTCGGCAGAGCCGGTCCTCGTGGAACCTGTCGCGACACCGGTACCGATCACAGCCGACGAAGAAGAGGTTGAATCAACAGAGATCGGGATCGAGCACGTTCCGCCCACCACCGCCCAACAGGGTGAAGTCCCGTTCTTTCCGGAGCTGCGCAATGAAGCCCTTCGTGTGCAACTCAGAAGCATCGCCAGTGCTGGACATGATGAAGACAGGTTGAACTACCGGGAAGCCCGTGAGGTCCTGTACTGGATCCTCGACAACAAGCAGGGAACAGTGACCACCGTCTACGCGCTCAGGGAACTGCCGCTTGCAGACGGCCAATGGCCTCGCCAGCAGAATCTCAACTGCGAGCACCTCTGGCCCCAGTCAAAGGGCGCCAAGGCTCCGCCCATGAAGACCGACCTCTTTCACCTCCGCCCGGCCGTACCACGGGTCAACAGCATCCGCAGCAACCACCCCTTCGGTGAACCCGTGACGAAAGACGATCCGTCCACACCATGGCACGTCGGGCGGGATGCCACTGGCCAAACCGTCTTCCAGCCACCACCGGAACACCAAGGCGACATTTCCCGCTCCATGTTCTACTTTGCCGTTCGATACGACGAATCCATCGACGAGGATCAGGAGGTGGTACTTCGTGCGTGGCACCAAAGAGATCCCGTCGATGCCCGGGAACGGGCTCGAGCCGATCTCATTGAACGCGAACAGGGCAACAGGAACCCATTTATCGACGATCCAGAAGCCGTCAACCGGATCGATGACTTTTGACCGACCTCTGCTAACATGAACGAACTTTTACTGAACACCAACCTGTGGAAAGAGGGCGTGGACTGATGGAATTTGCAACAAAGTTTGTCAACGTGTGCTCCTATTTGTTCACCATTGCCTTTATTGCACTTGGAATCGTGATCACTCCATGGTTCTTCCTCGGGCTGTCCATCAGTCTCACGCTTGCGGTCATCTCGATCTGGGATCGGTGCCAGGACAGGCACAGCATTCTTCGCAACTACCCCATCCTCGGCCACCTCCGCTACTTCTTCGAAAGCATCCGCCCCGAAATGATGCAGTACTTCGTTGAAACGGATACCGCCGGGCGGCCGTTCAATCGAAATGAACGTACCGTCGTGTACGAACGATCCAAGAACGTCCTGGACGACAAGCCCTTCGGAACCGAGCTCAACGTCTACAGCACGGAGTACGAGTGGCTGAACCACTCCATCGCCCCCCGTCCGAAGGCGGATGCCCACGGCATCCGCACTGATGAGGGCCCCCCTGATCCGTTCAGGGTCGTCATCGGCGGCCCCCAGTGCTCCAAGCCCTATTCCGCGTCCATCTACAACATCTCGGCCATGAGTTTCGGAGCCCTCAGCGGCAACGCCATCATGGCCCTGAACAAGGGCGCCAAGAAGGGCGGGTTCTTCCACGACACCGGCGAAGGCAGCATCAGCCCCTATCACCGCAAGTACGGCGGTGACCTGGTCTGGGAACTTGGCAGTGGTTACTTCGGGTGCCGCACCGAGGATGGAAACTTCGACCAGGCCAAGTACGCCGAGCAGGCGGTCGGTGACCAGGTCAAGATGATCGAGATCAAGGTCTCCCAGGGAGCAAAGGCTGGACACGGCGGTGTTCTCCCGGCTGCAAAGATCTCGAAGGAGATCGCGGAAACCCGCGGCATCCCACAGGGCAAGGACTGCATCTCCCCCGCATTCCACAAGGCATTTGGAACCCCCATCGAGATGATGCAGTTCATCGAACTGCTTCGTACCGATTCCGGCGGCAAGCCGGTGGGCTTCAAGATCTGCATCGGCCGCCCCAGCGAATTCCTCGGCATCTGCAAGGCGATCCTTGAAACGGAGATCTGCCCCGACTTCATCGTGATCGATGGTGCAGAAGGCGGAACCGGCGCAGGACCGATCGAGTTCCTCGATCACATGGGTACCCCGTTGACCGAGGGCCTGCTCTTCGCCCACAACGCTCTCGTGGGAACCGGCCTTCGTGACAAGATCCGTCTCGGCTGCAGTGCAAAGATCGTGACAGCATTCGGCATCGCTTCGAAGATGGCGACCGGAGCCGACTGGTGCAACTCGGCACGTGGTTTCATGTTCGCCGTCGGATGCATTCAGGCCCAGCGGTGCCATACCAACTCCTGCCCTGTCGGCGTCGCCACGCAGGACCACAAGCGGCAGGAAGCCATCGTGGTTCCCGACAAGGCCGAACGCGTCTACAACTTCCATCGCAATACCCTGGACGCCCTGGCCCAGGTCGTCGCCGCCGCTGGACTCGACCATCCCAACCAGCTCAAGCCGATCCACATCAGCCGACGCGTCTCCCCGACAAGTGTCCTGTCCTACGAGGACCTTTACGACTACCTCGAACCCAATGAACTGCTCGAGGGCAGTGACAACGCCCTCTACCGCAAGTACTGGGAACGAGCGAGGTCCGACGCATTCTGCGGACCGAACGACGGCTGATCAGGCCCGGAAATCTTCATGCCAACGCACCTACCTGAGAAGGATTTTCTCCATGCGCACATCCACCCTGCTCACCGCACTGACTGCGGCGGCTGCCGCCTTCACCCTCTCGGTCGTCGAGCCCCCGGTCGCTGCCCACTGCCAGATCCCCTGCGGCATCTACGACGACCCCATGCGGGTCACGATGCTCAAGGAGGATGCCACGACCATTCAGAAGGCCGTCACCAGCATGGGGAGCCTCGTCAAGGACAGTGAAAATGCACTGGCCATGAACCAGTTTGTCCGCTGGACCACGGTCAAGGACGACACGGCCACCAACATCCAGCGCATCGTCTCGGACTACTTCCTGACCCAGCGGGTCAAGGCCGTACCCGCCGGCGACCCCGGTCGCGCCGCCTACCTGGACCAGTTGGCGAAGATGCACGCCATTCTCGTGGCGGCCATGAAGTGCAAGCAGACCGCCGACCCGGCGAACGTGCAGGTCCTCATCGACTCCATCGATGCGATCGCCCCGATGTACTCTCCCCACGATCACGGGGGCTGAAATGCAGACCGACCGTTCTCGGGACGAGAACGGTCGGCTGGAATCCGAGTGCGGGGTTCACGGCAGAATCAGAAGACCAACTGCATCTGCGCTCGCAGGAGCCACTGGCCATCTTCATCACCGATATCGGGACGCCAACCCGTGCCTGAGCTGGAGTAGTCTGCAGACGTGGGCGCATTGCCGCCGTCCGTGACGGGATTGAAGGCGTAGCCCCAGTCCAAGGTGAACTTGATGTTGTTGTTGACGAACCAGTTGCCACCCACGGTGAGCACGTTGAGGCTGTCACTTGGCAGCCCTCCGTCGGTGACGGCATTGGGAATCTCGCCAAGGCTGTAGCGTGCAAAGACCTCGATGTCATCGGTGACCAGCAGGCCGCCCTGGACGACGACGCCCCATGAGTCCTGCGTGTCGCGGGCCGGGGAAAGGTATCGGTCCTTGCCATCGGACCATACGAAGTAGGAGAACAGCTGCCAGCCGTCACCAACGAGCGTGCCGTCCACGGTGAACGCGATGCTGCGAGACGCATCTGCATTGCCGTATTCCTGCACATTGTTGAATCCCGATCCATTGAACCAGCCAAAGGCGCCGCCAAGCAGGAAGGCCATTCTGCCATCTGTCGATTTGGCATTGAACCCCTTGAACAAACTCCACTCCGATTCCTCGCCAAAGAGGATCTCGCCCCGGACGTTCAGGCCCTGTCGGTCACTGATCGATGCCGTGGCAGAGGAGTTGAGGTTGTTCGGCCCCTGGTTGTACATGGCCTCGATCTTCCAGTTGTCCTCCTGGAAACCGACCATGATGCCCTGTGTCCGTGTCCATGTGAATGCGTTGTTGACGACCGATCGCTCAACCGCAAGTTGTCGGGTGCTCGAAACAAGTTCTTCGCGAGTGAATGGAGCCAGGAACTGCCCGACGCGAACGTAGGCTCCGCTGTCGAACACCTTGTTGATGTAGATGTCTTCCACGAAGAGATTCGCATTCAGCCTCTTGTCCTGAAACTCCACTGCTTCCCGGTTGCTGACCACGGACACTTTGTACTTCCAGGAAGGATCGACGACGTGACCGGTGAAGTTCAACTTCGCACGGCGAATTTCAAACCCGTACGAATCACTCTGATCGCGGGCGTGGTTGAACAGCCAACGAATCTGAATCTGGGTGTTCAACTTGATGAGCCAGTTCCCATCGGCAGTGCCGACAAAGAAACCCTTGTCATACCCAGAAGTCGCTCCACTACTCTGCAGACTTGCGCGAGTATCGGCGTCAGCCAGGACATCGGAAACAAGGCCACGAATTTCTTCCGCACGTCGCTCGGTAAGCCAGTCCTCGTCCTGTGAAGAACGGAGCGTATCCACCTCGTTCATGAGTTCGAGAACAACGTCACGCAACTGCTGATCGCTCATGGATTGAACCGAGGAATCTGCCACGGTTATCGAACAACCCAGGCCAAGGATCAGGACCGCAATAAGTGCCTTCATGTATCGTTCCCTTCGTAAATTCTGCGGAACACCCGCGTTCGATTGGTCATTTGATGGGAAGATACACGGCCAGCAGGGCTGTAGAAATGTTCCGCGATATTTTGCACGATCGCCGTACAGCCTTGACTCAAGATGAGCAGGCATGGGGGTGCCCCCCGGCCCGGGTTCGGGGGAGAGGGAGGCCAATTTGGCCCGTGCGGGATTCCGGCATATCCTTCCCTGTTCGATGGCCGTGTGCCCAAGTGGTCTAAGGGGACGGATTGCAAATCCGTTATTCGTGGGTTCGAATCCCACCGCGGCCTTTTCTTCTGGATATCCGACCTGCCTTGCATTGGAGCCAACGGGGCATGTTCCACCTCCGGCCCTCAATCCTTTTCGCCGCCCTGCTCCTGGCAGCCCCTGCCATGGCTCGGGAAGTTCCCACGCTGGCCCCAGTCCTTCCTGAGGGAAGTTTCATCGCGGCCGCTCGAGGCACGATGCAGCGATCGGGGCCCGACAGCCCATGGGTCTTCAAAATCGATCCATCCAGCGAAGATGCCGCCCTTCAAAACCTGACCCTGCTGCCAACGAGCCTCCTCGAGGAGATGGAGCAGAACCAGGCCGATCAGGACGACACGATCCACTTCACGGTCTCCGGCCCGATCCTCCTCTACCGAGGCCGCAACTACCTGCTCCCTCAGCATGTCGAGATGGAAACCAGCCATGCCCAACGGCCCGGCACCTCACAAGATCAAGTACCGACCCCGGAATCTCCGGCGACCCCGGTAACACCAGGCACCCCGGAAGCCCCGGAAGCCCCGGAGACCCCGGACACCCCGGACACCCCGGACACCCCGGATGACCAGGGTGGTACTGATGAGATCATCGATGATGACTTCGACCCGATCGACCAGGGCGACAGCATTGCCACCATCGTCGCCCAGTTGCAGGAAGACGTGGGCCCCCTCAAGCGGTCCGTAGCACGAACCCAGCCCCTGGCGGAGGTTCCGCAAGGGACCAGTGAGGGCGACCTGCTCCTCTCACGCCGGGGACGGATTCTTCGAGATCGAAGTGGAGCATGGGTGATCGTGCTCGATGCCGACGTATCCGGCCTCATGGACCCCACCATGATTCTCCTGCCTTCCAGCAATTTGGTTTCCATTGAGAACTGGGCTCGCAACGGAGGTGTTGGCAGGCCGGTTCTCATCAGTGGCGAAGCCTTCTCCTATCGGGGAAGGCACTTCCTGCTTCCAACCGCCTGGCGGGTGCCTGTTGAACGCCCGAACCTGAAGTGATGGACAGCGGCCAGTCACGCCGCCGCTTCATCGTCATCGCCACCGCGATGTCCACCGCCCATCTGGTTACGGCGTGCGACCAACGAGACCACCCTGAAACCACATCCCCCACCGGGGCCGGTTCACCACCGCCGACCGACATCACCGCCGACACGATCGCCCAGGCCGAACGCCTGGCAGGGATCACCTTCACCCCTGAGGAACGAGCGATGATGGTTGAAACCATCATCCAGCATCGCGAGATGTTCGATGCTCGCCGCGATGGAATCGAACTTCCCGAAACACTCTTTCCCGCCACCGTGTTCAATCCACTGCTGCCGGGGCACCAGCCTCGACCGGTGACCGATACGGGAAACCCCAACGACCTCCCCGCCGTCATGGGTGGGCCCGGCAGCGACGAAGAACTCGACTTCGCATCCATCGCCCAGCTTTCCCACTGGCTTCGAACGCGGACCGTCACGAGCCGACAGTTGACTGAGCGATCGCTGCATCGACTTCGAACCCACGATGAGACACTTCATTGCGTCATCACTCTCATGCAAGAGCAGGCCATGAAGCAGGCTCGCCGGGCCGATGCGGAACTCGATGCCGGCCAGTGGCGCGGGCCTCTGCACGGGATCCCATGGGGAGCCAAGGACCTCTTCGATACCGACAACGCTCCCACGACGTGGGGCGCTGCGCCATACCGGGATCGACAGCCCACCTCCAACGCCGCCGTCGTCGAACGACTCGATGCCGCCGGGGCCGTCCTGGTTGCCAAGTTGTCCCTTGGTGCACTGGCATACGGTGACATCTGGTTCGGAGGACGAACCAACAACCCGTGGAACCTCGAGGAAGGGTCCAGCGGATCCAGCGCCGGCTCCGCCGCCGCCACCGCCGCCGGACTCGTGGGGTTTGCACTGGGAACCGAGACCTACGGGTCGATCGTATCGCCGTCCATGCGATGCGGTGCCACGGGCCTCCGGCCGACCTTCGGCCGCGTGCCCAGAGACGGTGCCATGGCGTTGTGCTGGTCACTGGACAAGGTCGGACCGATCGTCCGACATGTCGATGATGCGGCGCCGGTCCTTGCCGCGATCAACGGAGCGTCACCCGGCGACCCCGCCTCGGTGACCATGCCCTTCCATGCTGATTCCTCCAGGAGCGCACGTGGACTTCGCGTGGGGTATGACCCGAAGTGGTTCGCCGACGATGAAAATGGGCCGCTCGAGCAGTCCGCCATCGATGCCCTGCGGGATGCGGGATGTGAAGTGAAACCCATCAAGATGCCGGACTGGCCCTGGGACTCCCTGCTCACCATCCTGTTCGCAGAGGCTGCTGCGGCATTTGAATCACTGACCCGCAGCAATCGCGACGACGAACTGGCATGGCAGGCGCCAGAGGCCTGGCCCAACACCTTCCGGCAGTCCTGGTTCATTCCCGCCCCCGAGTTGGTCCAGGCGGACCGCTTTCGGCGCCGCTGCATGGAACTCTACGCGGAACAGTTCGATAACCTCGATGCCATGATCGGACCCTCGTACGCCGATGGCGTGCTGCTTCCCACCAACTGCACCGGTCACCCGTCATTGACCCTGCCGGTGGGCCTCAAGGACAGCGGCAGCCCCCACGCCGTCACCCTGGTCGGGCGACTCTTCGACGAGGGCACCCTGCTTCGACTTGGCAAGGCCATCGAAACGCGGTGCTGGCCGCCGAAACGGCGCCGGCCTCCACACGCCTGATCTTCAGAGCACCTCGACCGTTTCCATCCCGGCTGGTTCGCTGGGACGATCCTGGGAATCAGTCGGGATCGCCCCGATCTTCCGCACCACGTCGAGCCCCTCGACCACCTGGCCGAACGCGGTGTACTGCCCATCAAGGTGCTGGCAGTGCTCCCGGCCGAGACAGATGAAGAACTGGCTGCCCGCGGAGTCCGGATCGGACGATCGAGCCATGGACAATGTCCCCTCGACGTGATCACGATCATTGAACTCGTTCTTGACCATCCAACCGGGACCACCGGTGCCGGTGCCCTCGGGGCAACCGCCCTGGATCACGAACTCGGGAATGATCCGGTGGAACGACAGGGTGTCGTAGAAGCCGTCGGAGGCCAGTTTCGTGAAATTCTCCACGTGGCCCGGGGCGACGTCGTTCCAGAGTTCAACAACCACCTCTCCATGGGTCGTCGTGATTCGTGCTCGGGGATACTCGCTCATGCTCTTCCTTTCATGTGAAACAAGCTGGTGTGGATCAGGATCGTAGTTTCTCGACCAGGCAGGCACGAACCGCGGCAGCATCGGCCTGGCCCCCGCTTGCCTTCATGACATGCCCGACGAGCCGTCCAACCGCCGCATCCTTGCCGGAAGCAAAATCGGCGGCAGCCTGGGGCTGGGCTGCGATGGCTTCGTCCACCCAGGCGTCGAGTTGACCGGTATCAGTGACCTGAAGCAGGCCTTCCCGATCGGCCACGGCCCGGGCCTCGTCATCGACATCGCACAGCATCTCGAACAGTCTTCCGGCAGCGCTGGAACCGATCTCGTTGGCGTGACGCAACTCGATCACCTCGGCGACCTGGCGGGGAGTGATACCCAGTTCATGCACGTCGCAGTTCCGCTCGTTGGAGAGCCGCGCGCCGGCATTCAGCAGCCACTTGGCTGCGATCGATCCGACCTCGGATGATGTCATTCCACCCCCGACACGTTCGGCAGTCGCCTCGATGCAGGCCTCGTAGAAATAACAGGGATCGCGATCGGAAGTCAGGGCCATGGCATCCTTGGCCGAGAGATCGTACTCGGACACGTAGCGTGCCCGACGAAGGTTGGGCAGTTCGGGAATCCGCGACGCGATGGCCGTTCGCCAGGCATCATCGACCTCGACCGGTATGAGATCCGGTTCAGGAAAATACCTGTAGTCGTGCGCATCCTCCTTGGCCCGCTGCAGGAACGTGATCTGTCGCTGGTCATCCCACCCCCGGGTGGACTTCATGCCCGATCCCATGGTCTGGCCGTCGACCTTCCAGGCCTCGACCTGCCGCGTCGCCTCGTGTTCGATGGCGCCCTGCACGGCTCGGAAGGAGTTGAGATTCTTGATCTCGGCGATCGGCGTCGCGACCGTCGAACCATCATCGAGGGTGATGATCATGTTGATGTTGGGTTCGAAGCGCATGTGTCCGCGCTGCATCACGCCCTCGGTGACACCCAGGAACCGACACAGGTTCCGCAGTTCCTTGCCGAATGTGACCGCATCCTCGGCACAATCGAGATCCGGCTCGGTGACGATCTCCAGCAGCGGGACACCGGCCCGGTTGTAATCCACCAGTGACCCGTCGTAGGAGTGGCCCCCGGGAAGTTCGTGCCCGGTCTTGCCGGTGTCCTCTTCGAGGTGGGCCCGGATGATGCCGATGGTTCTGTTGGAACCGTCGGCGCCTGCAATGTCCAGTGAACCGCCTTCGCACAACGGCAGGTCGTACTGGCTGATCTGGTACCCCTTGGGAAGATCTGGATAGAAGTAGTTCTTTCGATCCCACTTGCTGAAGTCCGGAATGGTGGCCCCCAGGGCCATGCCCACCATCATGGACATCTCGACCGCCTGCCGGTTCATGACCGGCAGCGCACCGGGAAGGCCCAGCACGACCGGATCGCAATAGGCGTTCGGTTCCGCGTCGTAATGATCCGGATGCGCGATGTTCGCCGAACGCGAGAACATCTTGCTCTTCGTGGCAAGTTCGACGTGGACCTCCATGCCGATCTTGACTTGGGTGGAGGCGATGGTGGTCATGGATCGTTGGCAACCCGGCTGCGGATATTGTCGAGCACATTCATGAAGTTGATGTAGGCATCGTACGGGCTGTCGTAGGGACTGAAGTAGGTGTGGACATCGCCGTCCGCCCAGAACTTCGTGGACATGTAGTAGAGGTGGTCCGAGGTGGTCAGCTTTCTCCAGTCCTCCAGGACATGCTCATCTCCACGGGCTGCCGTGGCCTTGACGGGTCCCTCGAGCTTGTAGAGTTCCGAGGCGGCGTTCTCCTGCATGGCATTGCCCAGCCATGCACTGAGATCCCGCTCCTGGTCGGCCCAGCTCGTGGCGGCGGGAACATCGTACGGTTCCCTCGATTCGAAGCGGTCGACCGCCTCGCTGACCTTCAGGAACTCGTTTTCTCCGGGCTGGACGTCGAACACCATTTCGGGAAGGGCCTCGAGGAAATCGAAGATCCCCGTGTCCTTCCACTGGTGCTCACCGAAGGTCTCGTAGTCCATGAAGAGATTGCAGACCATGCCGTCGCCATTGATCCGGTCGATCCACTTGGCGAAGGTCTCGGCCTTCATGGGCCACTCAGACCAGTTCCGATCGGAAAACCGGAAGGCGATGTCATCACTCAGCCGGTAGTTTTTCAACAACAGTTTCAGGGAAGACGAGCCCGGCAGCTCGTAGAGGTAGTTCGGTGATCGATCTCCGAGATGCCGATCCACGCCCTCGCACAACTGGGCCTGGTAGTCGCCGAGCTCCGCCACGAGTTCACCCACCTCGTTCGAGTAGATCAACTCTGTATTGCGAAACACGGTCGGCTCCACCCCGAAGAGGTCCACCATGCGACGGCGGTGAAGTTCCACCTGCTCGCGGAACTCGTCCGGGGAGAAGAGTGCAGTCAGTGAATGGTGTGATGTCTCTCCAAGAAACTCGCAGGAACCCGATGCCGCCAGGGCCTGGAAAGTCTCCAGCACGTCCGGCGCCCAGGCCTCGAACTGGTCAAGGACGACTCCGGTCATCGAGAAGGAAATCTTGAATCGACCCTCGTGGCGCCGTACCAGGTCCAGCAGGAGCGATGTTGCGGGGCGATAGCACTTCTCCGTCACCTTCTCCATGATCTCGCGGTTGGCGTCATTGTCGAAGTAGAACGGGTCGTTGCTGAACACCGAGTACCGGCGCAGCCGGAACGGTTGGTGGACCTGAAAATAGAAGCAGACGGCGGTCATGGACAGCACAGGGTACCACCACCAGGGCGAGGTGGAGTACCATCGGTACATGCTTGATCGCACGGAAATCGCCCACCGGATCGCTGAAACCTCCGTACTGCATGGGACCTTCACCTTGCGCAGCGGAAGGACGAGCAACTACTACATCGACAAGTACCGATTCTCGACCCAGCCGGACATCCTCGAGGCACTGGGAACACTGTTCGCCGAGGCGATCCCGGAATCCGCGACGCTCCTGGCCGGAGCCGAATTGGGTGGAATCCCCCTTGTCACCACCGCAAGCATGGCAACCGGGCTGCCCTGCCTCTTCATTCGCAACGCGAAGAAGGACTATGGAACGGCCAAGATGCACGAGGGCAATGTCGGCGAGGGCGATCGCGTCGTCATTCTCGAAGACGTCGCCACTACTGGTGGACAGGTCATCGAAGCCGCTGGAACCATCGAACAACTGGGAGCGAAAGTGGATCTCATCCTGGCCACGATCGACAGGCTTGAAGGTGCACGGGACGCAATCGAGACTGCGGGATACGCCTTCCAGTCGCTGTTCACTGTCGCGGATCTCGGCGTGGAAGTCGGCTCAGTCCCCTGACGGGGATTTGGCTGGAGCCACGCCCTTCTTCTGGTCGCGCGACTGCTGCTGGATCTCACTTTCCACGGAGAACTGGGCACGTTGCTCGACCCACTCGGCAAGTTGCTTGATCCGATCGTTGCCCGATCGCAGTGATGACGTCAGCATCGGGTTGGCCAGAATCTCGGATGGGTCACGATTCTCAAGCAGCCGAAGCAGCACGATCATCTTCGGCAGGGACTGGTTGCCCTGCATGACGATCGACTTGATCGGGTTCATCAGTTCACCGGACGACGCGACGGACATGAACCATGCCTTCTGCACCTCGTCGAGGCCCGGGAACAACTCGGCAATGGTTGGTATCACCTGCCCGATGAGTTCCTGATCGATCTCCTTCTCCGCAATCAGGCTGCTGTTGCGGACCATGTGGGTCAGGATCGAAAGATCCGCCAGGAGTTGAGAATCGACGACTCCACGCTGCGCCGAACCGATCGCGGCCGCCACCCATTCTTCGGTGACTCGAACACCTTCGACATGCAGTGTCTTTCCCGTCACTTCCGAGCCGAGCAGCCCTGGAGCAAAGACGGCAAGTTTTCGAGACGTGTTGTTTGAAACCTGGAAGTTGAGAATGCCGGTTGTCAGGATGGATGCCCCGTCGACGGGAAACTGGTTCAGAAGAGTGCCGACCCATGTCGTCCGAAGATCAAACGGAATGGTGATCCGCTCGTACCCCTCAAGCCTGAGTCGACCGCCAAGATCAATGACGATCGGAGCAAGTGACATCGGAGACTGGTGCGGGACCTGAACAATGGGCTCCAGGAGCATGAGTTCCCGGATCGGACCCTCCCCACTGATGGCCAGGGGCATCGAGGAATGGTTCATCAACTCGATTTCAATGATCACCGGATCGTAGGGACCGATCGTACTCTCCCGGGGTTCGACATCGATCGAAATCGCAAGGCGCGGGTCCTGCGGGTAGCGATCGATCGCCGACGGGATGGAGTCGATCACCTTGGTCAACTCGACTGCTGAATCCGTCATCGGGACTTCCGCACCAAGCAGGTTGGTGAGTCGATCACGACTCCAGATGCCCAGGATCGAACCTGCCTCCGATCGAGTCAACGACAGCAGAAGGCGGGCCGCGTCCTGCTTTCGCCCCTGGTGTTCACGGATCAAGGCCATCCCGAGCCGGGCAGCCGAATCTTCTTCGGACAGGGGCTCGAGAATCAATGCGGCATCTTCATCGAACCCACGACGGAAACTGATCCATCCATCGAACCGCTTGATCGCCTCTGCATCGATGTCTGCAAGTTTCTGTGCCTGATCCAGCCACTTCGCGACATCCTCGACGTCGCCATCGAGCCAGAGGACGAGCCAGGAGAGCTCAATCAATGACCAGGCCTGCTCCTTCTCGGTCCCCTTCTGACTGGCAAGGATGGACATGCCGCTCTGGTAGGTTTCAATGAGCGAGGAAAGGGCATCTGCGGCAACATCGCCTCCAGCCTCGTTCTCAATGACGGCACGGACCGTGGCCAGTGTCGGAGTCAACGGCGCTTCCATGCGAGCCAGATCGATTGGTGAAAGATCCGGAGAGTCCCGCCTGGACAGGGCCCGGTAGATCTCGTTTGCATCCTGCTGCCTGGACTGGATGACGCCCAGAGCGGCCTCCCGATCACCACATGCCCACTCAGCGATCGCCAGATCAGCCAGGAGGTCACCCTGCGCTCCGATGCCACTGGCTATCACGTCGTTGATCGCGAGGTGATACATGCGACGTGCTGCCGTGTAGGCCCCTTCCTCCATGAGGAGGTGGGCCAGGACCGCCGGCGTCGTGCTGTCGGTCGGATCCGCCAACAGCAGGCTGACAAGCAGTTCGACGCTGGCGAGTCGGTCATTGACCTTGGTCTGGAAATAGCCGGCCCCCATCGCGACCGCCTCGGAATACGAGGGGTCCATGATGATCGAGCGACCAAGCCAGTTGCTGAACTGGTCAAGATCTCCCATGCGTCGGTACAGCATGGCCAGTTTGAGGGCGATCCGTGAACTCATCGGATCGCCAAGCATCTTCTGATTCGCATCACTCAACAGAAGTTCGTAGGCGGACACACGTTCTTCCGCGTACTGGTAACGATCAACCGCCTGCAGCAATCGACGGAGTTGAACGACCTGGTTCTCCGGCGAAGCCGTCAGCGCCGCCTTGGTTGCCGACTCGATCAGTTTCTGGTCTTCGGCCAGGATCGCCATTTCCATCAGGCGAACCGTGACCTGTGGATCTCTCGGATGCAGACGGGCGGCTTCCTGGAAGAAGTACTTGGCCAACTCGATGGATTCCACCGTCACCGGGTTGATCAGCATGATGTCGTTGCCGTACCGGAGCAGTTCGATGGCGAGCCGATGTGTCGATACCTGATTGCTGGATGGCTCGCTGGAAAGAGCCTCGCTGTCGGCAGCGAGGGACATCGGTACAAGGGGTGCTGGCAGGAACAGAAGGGCGATTGGCAGGAGAAATCGGAACATCTGGTACCCCGCAAGGCCGCGATCGATGGAAGCGTACGCCGGACGTGGAAATGGTAGGCCCCTCTCAACCTCCTGCCAACCGGTCCCCTGCTCCAACCACCCCGCTAGGCCATATCCAAGGCCCTGCTTTCTTGATTTCATTGACACCCTCAGGGCCCGGGTGCTATCGTTTCCAATCCTCAAGGCACCTTGGGAAGCCCCTTTCGGGGGTTCTGTACCCAGGGGCCAGATTCCGGACCTGATTCTCATCCATGCTTCAACGCCGTGCTTCATTCCTGCTCTGCCTGACTGGACTTCTCTTCATCTCCAGCGATGTCGTTGCGATGCCGCCGAGTTCATTGACGTCCATCGCCGCGCAGCCCACGCTCGATGATGAGCAGAAGCAGCGGGTCGGTGAATACGCACAGTACTGGCTCAGCCGCCTCGAAACCGGTACGCCGGAAGAAGCGATGCGGGCGAGAAACAAGCTCATCGAGCCGGTTCGAAGCATGCTCGGGAAATCCAGTGCCCTGTTCCGCTCGACCTATTCCGGCGACGTGGTTCCCTCGCTCAAGAAGATCGTGAAGGGTGACGACCTCTTCCGAGCCGTCAACGCGCTCCAGATCGCCGGCTTCCTTGGTTCGGACCGGGCCATGCGGCTGCTGGTGGATACCGGGGACTCCGACATGGAGCCCAGCGTGGAGAAACGACTCTGGGCCACCATCGCCATCCGCGAAGCGCTTCGCAGCGGCGAGCTGTCCCCCAGGAAGGTGAGTTCAACCGTCCGAAGCGTGGCCCGCTCCGCCAGCCAGGAGCGGGACTGGCGAGTTCTGATGCGGGAAATGGAAACCCTCGCCGCAGCCTCCCAATCCGACATCCCCAGGGACCAGGGTGGAGACGACATCCGGGAACTGGGACGAGAGCTCCAGTTGGAAACCATCAAGACCACCATCGACAGGATGACCGGAGGCAATGGCGAGAACGTGATTCTCATCCACGCCCTGCGTCCGAGCATTCTCGAGTTCCGACAGCAGTACCTGGATCCAAAGATGATCGAGCACCGTCGGGAGATCGGGCTCGGAACCGCTCCGCAACTGGGGCGTATCTACGAGATCATCCTCATCAACTACGATTCGCTGCGTTCCAATGATGATCTGATGGAAGCCTCGGGGCTGACGCTGCGGATCAGCGAGGAAACCCTCAAGCTCATCGACTCGGATATCCGCAGTGGTGGGACACCCACCACCAGTTCCCTCGGAGCCTGGGAGCAGGGCCAGCGAGAGGCGATCGAGCAGAATCAGGCTGCCTGGAACACAGTGCTCGACAATCCCCCGTACTCGGGCCGCTGATTCCACCACTTCGTCATTCAAGATGACCCTTGACTGCACCGGCATGAAATGTCGACGTACCATGAGTACGTTCGTTCCAAGGACGGTGCGATGATCCGCCAACTTCCATTGATACTGCTGCTCCCCGCCCTGCTGGTGCTGGTCGTCTGGCTCGACGAACCGGCTCCGCCGGCGGATTTCACCTGGAGCACCAGCAACGACGTCTTCACGCTCGACCCGCAGCGGATGAGCTACATCACCGACATGCGCATCGGATCCTCGCTCTACGAGGGACTGGTCCGATTCGATTCGGAGCACGGTACGTTCAACCCGGCTGCGGCGGCATCCTGGAACACGAGCCCCGATGGACTGACCTGGACCTTCCACCTGAGACCCGACGGCCTGTGGAGTGATGGGATGCCCGTGACGGCCAACGACTTCGCGTGGTCCTGGATGCGACTGCTGACCCCGGATACCGCCGCCGACTACTCGGGCCTCTTCTTCTCGATCCATGGCGCCGAGGATTGCTGGAAGGCACGCACTCGACAACTCGAACAGTTCAAGAACACCGACTTCGATTCAGAGGAGGCACGGGAGGCTGAAGCCCAGCGGCTCTGGTCCGAATACGAACAGCAGTTCGCCAACGACGTCGGGATCAAGGTGGTCGACGATCACACCCTTCAAATCCAATTGGACCGCCCTGTTCCGTGGCTGCTGGACCTGCTTGCCTTTGCTCCGGCTTCTCCCGTCTACCGACCCGCCGTCGAAGGATGGCCGAAAACCGACACGGCGATTCCCTGGCACCAGCGGGACATGCCCACGTGGAATGAACGCGAGCTGGTCGAGCTGGATCCGGAAACCGGCCGCCTCTTTCAAGACCATCGTTGGGCTCGACCGGGACGACTGATCGGCAACGGACCCTACATCCTTGAAACATGGCGGTACAAGCGGGATCTGCGACTCACGGTCTCCCCGACCTGGCGAGATCGGGATTCCATCGCCTGCCGATCGATCACCAAGCGGACGATCGAGGATCCCAACACCGCGGTCCTTGCCTTCGAATCGGGAGCCCTCGACTGGCTCAACGGGGTCAACGTCGATTACCGGGTGGACATGATCCGGCAGCAGCAGGATGGTCAACGGCGTGACATCCACGTCGTACCGGCCTTTGCCACCGACTTCTTCTCCTTCAACTGCAGACCCACCCTGCCCGGAGATCGGTTCAACCCGTTCGCCGATGCGGCCGTGCGCCGTGCATTCACCTTGGCCGTGGACCGGGATGCAATCGTCAAGCATGTCACCCGGATGAACGAACCCGTTGCCACCACGCTCGTGCCCCGTGGATCGATTGATGGATACGAATCACCGCGAGGACTTGGTCTGGATCCGGAGCGAGCCCGCGAAGAACTCGCATCGGCCGGATGGTCGGATCGAAATGGCGACGGACTCATTGAAAACGAACAGGGTGAACTGTTCCCCGTAACCACCCTCCTGTACACGACGAACACCCCGCGGTTCAAGCGAATGTCGATCGCCCTGCGCGAGCAATGGGAATCGGCCCTCGGAATCCGCATCGAACTCGTCGGCAAGGGTTCGAAGTTCTATCGAAACGACCTCCGCGAGGGTGACTTCATGATCGCCCGCGGAACCTGGTACGGCGATTACGGCGACCCCACCACCTTCCTGGACCTGTGTCGAACCGGAGACGGAAACAACGACCGGGGATTCTCGGAACCAGAAGTGGACGCCGCCCTGAATGCCGCAGCGGTGGAAACTGATCCGGAGCGGCGATTCAAGATGCTTGCTGACGTGGAACAGCGCCTCTTCACCGAAGACCTGCCGTTGATTCCGATCTGCCAGGTCGTGGATGTACACATGTACGACCCCCATCGCGTGTCCGGACTCTCGGCGCACCCGCGGCAGATTCAGCACCTGTGGCACATTGCGGTCGAGGCTCCATCTGGTACTGAACGGATCGCTGCACCATGACACGCATGTCGAGACGACAATCCATGCTTCGTCTCATCGGGTGGCGGCTTCTGCAGCTTCCGCTGATCCTGCTGGTGATCTACACCATCACGTTCATGCTTGCGTGGTTGATCCCGGGCAATCCGCTGGAGAAACCGGAGGGTCGCCGTCCACCGGCCGAAATCGTGCAGGCCATGGAGTCCCGATACGACTTTGACAATCCCATGACCTTCTACTTCGAGTACCTCGGCGGCATCACCGGCGCCCACTGGATCGCCAATGGCGCGCAGGGGCCGGTGATCGACTTCGGCCCGAGTCTGCGTCATGAAAACTGGACCGTCAACGAAATCCTCGTCTCCCAGCTGCCGGTCTCCATCGTCCTGGGGCTCTCGGCGATCATGCTGGCCTGTGTCATCGGCATCCTCGCGGGAGTTCTGGGCTCGTTGCGGCCCGGTTCCTGGATCGATCTGGTGACACTGCTGATCGCCCTGGTTGGAATCAGCCTGCCGGCCTTCGTCACCGGCACGGTGCTGCTGGTCATTTTCGCCGTATCCCTGGACCTGGTCCCTGTCGGCGGATGGGGCGGGTTCTCCCACATCCTGCTGCCGGCGATCGCCCTGAGCCTGCCCTTCGCCGCCTACATCGCCCGGCTCGTGCGAACCGGCATGCTTGAGGAACTCCAGTCGGACCATGTCCGGACCGCCCGGGCCAAGGGACTGCCGGAGCGTGTCGTGATCTTCAAGCATGCATTGAAGAATGCCTTCCTCCCGGTCCTGTCCTACCTGGGGCCGGCGACGGCCGCCGCAATGACCGGCTCCTTCGTCGTCGAGAAGGTCTTCGCCGTCCCGGGCATCGGAACCCATTTCGTCGATGCGGTGCTGGGCAAGGATCTCACCCTGATCACCGGTGTCGTTCTCGTCTACTCCGCTCTGCTGGTCCTGTTGAACCTGGTCGTCGACGTGCTCTATCAGTGGGCTGATCCACGAATCAAACTCGGATGAAGACCACCGATACCTCACGCATGGTGCAAAGAAGCAACCGGATCCGCCGAATGTTCGTGATGATCATCCCCGCTGTCGTCGTGGCCTGGCTCATCTGGTTGGGGTTGATCTGGGCCTTCCAGGAGACGTTCATCTTTCCCCGGTTCATCGCCAACCGGGACGTGGCGGAACAGGTTCCCGACGATGTGGAAGCCATGCTGCTGCCGCTGGATGATGGTGGTCATGTCGAGTCGTGGTTGCTCACCCCGGACACCGGCAGCCCCGCGCCGCTGCTGGTGATTGCCCATGGAAACGCCGAACGCGTTGATTCCTGGATCGACTTCGCGAGGCGGCAGCGGAATCGCGGGTACGCGGTGCTTCTGGCCGAGTACCGCGGGTACGGGCGCTCGGACGGTTCACCAACCCAGAAGAGCCTGGTTTCGGACACGAAAAGATTCATCGAGATGGCATCCGCCAAGGACGGCGTGGACGGACAACGGACCGGGTACCTGGGCATGTCCATCGGTACCGCGGTGCTGGCTCAGGTCGCCCTGGAACAGCCGCCGCTGGGAATCGTCATGCTTGTGCCGCCGGCGAGAATCGATTCGTTCCTGTGGCGATTCGGCGCTCCTTCGTTCATGATGCGCCACCCCTTCCGAACCGACCTGGCCGTTCAGCAACTGGATGTTCCAATTCTCATCTGCTCCAACGCCCAGGATCACATCATTCCCCTTGATCACGGTCGGCGCCTGCAGGAACTTGCACTCGATGGCGAGTACCTCGAGTTTGAAGGAGACCACAACGTGCTCTTCACACCCGATGAAGCAAGGCGACGGCAGGAAGCGATCGATCAATTTTTTGATTCACTGCTCCGCCCGTCAATGTGATCACATCGTGGGACCGTACTCGGCCAGTTCACCCAGTTCCTCCGCGATGCGAATGAGCTGGTTGTACTTGGCGCATCGGTCGCTTCGGCACGGGGCACCCGTCTTGATCTGACCCGCGTTGACGGCCACGGCAAGATCCGCAATGGTCGAATCCTCGGTTTCACCCGAACGGTGACTGATCACTGCGGTGTACGCGTTGTGCTGTGCGAGCCGGATGGCCTCGAAGGTCTCAGTCAACGTACCGATCTGGTTGACCTTCACGAGAATCGAGTTGGCGCACCCTTCCTCGAGTCCCCGGCGAAGGAAATCGACGTTCGTCACGAACAGGTCGTCGCCGACGAGCTGGACCTGGTCGCCGAGGCGCTCCGTGAGCCGGGCCCATCCGTCCCAGTCGTTCTCGCCCAGACCGTCCTCGATGGAACGAATCGGGTACCGGCTTGCCCAGTCCTCCCAAAGATCGATCATCTCATCGGTCGTGGCGATCCGGTCCGGATCGCTTGAGAAGAAGCAGTAGCCCTCCTCGCCCTTGGCTCGCGCGGCGTCGACCATTTCGCTGGCGGCCGGATCCAGGGCTACGAAGATCTGCTCGCCGAACGTGTAGCCGGATCGTCCCACGGCTTCCTCGATGACCCGAAGGGCATCCTCGTTGTCGGAGAGGTTCGGCGCAAAGCCACCCTCGTCACCAACCGCGGTGGACAGCCCGCGATCGGACAGGACACCCTTGAGTTCGTGGTAGATCTCGACTCCGGCACGCAGCGCGTCTTCAAATCGATCGAAGCCCCAGGGCTGGATCATGAACTCCTGGAAGTCGACGGTGTTGTCGGCATGCTTGCCACCATTGAGGATGTTCATCATCGGGGCCGGGAGGGTGCGGGCGGACGTGCCGCCGAGGTAGCGATACAGGGGCAGGCCCGAGGCCAGGGAGGCGGCGCGAGCAACTGCAAGTGACACGCTGAGTGTGGCATTGGCGCCAAGATTTGATTTGTTCGCCGTTCCATCGGCTTCGATCATCAGTTGATCGATGTATTCCTGTTCGCGGGCATCGAGTCCGACGATCTGGGGGGCGAGTTCCTCGTTGACATTGGTCACAGCCTGTGTGACGCCCTTGCCTCCGAAATGAGAATCATCTCCATCACGAAGCTCCACCGCTTCATGCTCTCCCGTACTGGCCCCGGAAGGAACGATGGCCCGGCCCATGGATCCGTCAACGAGGGTGGCCTCGCATTCGAGCGTCGGGTTTCCCCGGCTATCGAGGACCTGACGGGCGTGGATGGTGTCGATCTCGTACTCCATGGAACCTGACTCCGGTGAGGTGGAAAGGTGAAATGATAACTGGCTCAGGCCGGGGACTGACTTTCGGCCTGGACGTGCTCGAGAAGGTCACGGACGACCCATCCCATGTTCGCCAATCCAGTCCGGGTCCGGGCGGCGATGTGGGGGTGGAGAGTGGCGTTGGGAAGACCGAGCATCGGACTGTCCCCTGGTATGGGTTCACGGTCGTGCACATCGAGAATCGCATGCATCGAGGATGTCGTACGCAAGCGGGAAGCAAGAGCGTCCTCATCGATCACGAATCCACGGGAAGCGTTCACGAGCAGCACTGTGTCGCGGAGCAGATCCAGTCGCCCCGCATCCAGCAGGTGGCGATTCGATGCACGACCATCCACGTGAAGGCTCAGGACATCCGAGTCGCTCAGCAACGTCTCCAGTTCGACCGGGGATGCCTTGCCGCGACCGGCAGCGGGAATCTCCAGCAGGTCGTGGTACAGGACCTTGAACCCGATGGTTGAGGCGACCTCCGCGACTCGAGAACCGATGCGCCCGAATCCGAGTACACCAAAGACCATCTGGTCCATCTGGACGCTCGCCCGATCAGATGCCCGCATCGCCTGCCACTGCTGCCGATCAAGAGCCTCCTCCACCTGGTCACGAGGCCGCAACGCGTGTGTCACCGAGGCGATGACGAACTCGACCACAGCCTGGGTGTTGGCATCGGGTGTATTGAGTACGGCGATGCCACGCTCCCGGCACGCCTGCTGATCGATCCCATCAAGACCGACGCCCGCCCGAGCAACCGCCTGGAGGCACGGAGCTGCATCCAGCATGCCGGCATCCACGCGAGTCGCCGTCCGTACCACGATTCCATGAGCCACCGCCAGGGCTTCATTGAAACCCGGGTCGCCCGGAGCCAAGGCACGAAGATCCACCCGCTCAGCCAACCAGGCTCGGGGGGCTTCCTCAATGGGCTCTGCCAGGATGACAATGGGCTGATTCGCCATGGAAGGGCATGGTATGCGGGTCCAATGCTGTTTTTTTGGCCATCTGACGGTGTTTTTTGCGTGCAAATTACTGCCCTATATAAGGTTAGGTCGATTTACCAATAGAAGCATGATTCACGCAATACCGGACCCATAAGGCCGTTTCACTGACAACGAGACACAGGGACGTCTCATCGATTTGCACGAAGCAGACCCCTGCAACGAACAGATCGGTCCCTGATACGCACTGGAGGGGTTCGGGAAAAACTGCTGGCGAGAGCAGGCTCCTGAAATAACCCATCTCACCTCTCCTCGCAGCCCGACGGAGCAGCAAGCTCCGTCGGGCTTGTCATTTTTGGTTCTTGAAGTGTGAGAACGACCCCCACCTGGACGCACTCAAGGTGCTGGGACCCTCATTTCCCGGCACCTTCGCATCACCTCACCACAAGGAACCAACCCATGAACCGCTCACCTTTCCGTACGCTTGCAGCCTGCGCCCTCGGTACGCTCATCGGCACCGCCACGTCATCGATGGCCGATGTGATGCTGGCCGACTGGACCGACGACGAACACTTCTACTACTACATCAACCACATGCCCGACTTCGACCAGAAACGGTGCGAAGACATGGAACCATCCGTCGAGGGTCTGCCTAATGACGGCCGCAACCACTGCGCACCGACCGCAACGGCGAACGTCCTTTCCTACATCGCCAGCCATGGGTTCCCGCATATCGCACCGGGAGTCGTCTACAACCCCGAATCGAACGCCCATTACAACTACTTCAGCGAGTTCATCGAGGAACTTGGCAATGACATGGATACCGATCCGGGCTGGGAGCCTGATACGGGTGGCACGAACTACAACGACTACTACAACGAGATCAGGAGTCGACTCTCCTGTGAGTTCGTCGTCAAGTTGTACATTGCCGACGAAGAGTATTCCCCGAACTTCAAGGGACTCTGCCGATCCGCCATCAACGGTCACCTGGTGCTCGTTCGCTACGGCTACTACGAAGATGAAGGCCAGACCAGCGGCGGCCGGTACAAGGTTGACCGCGAGGGCGGTCACCTGACCACGTTCAGCCAGGGCTGGGGCTGGGAAGGCACCGAGATCCTGACCGTGCGCGACCCGGCAACCGGCGGGTCAAGCGACGAGTGTCACGACCAGAGTGATTTTTCAAGCCGCTCCTGGCACGTCGAAGAACGCAATGTCCGTGTAGATGGAGACAACCGCGTCCAGTGCTACCTGTGGGAACCCGACAGCACAGACAACGACTACGGCGATTCCCGCCGATACCTCGACGGGTACATTTCGATCATTCCCAACCGGTTCTACTCCTGGGGTCCTCATGACAACGGACTCCAGCTGTACGCTCCCAATGACTGGATCTTCACCAACCTTGAAGCAGGACCCGTCGCGGCTTCTTCGGTCTTCGATAACTGGAAGATCGCCGAGTTCCATCCCCGTCCAACCGGCCTCGGTGGCTGGGCGCTGATGAAATCGCCAAAGGGACAGACCAGGATGGCTGAGATCAACCTCGACACCAACACGCTTGAACCAATGACCCTTTCAAACATCGCGGACAGTCCGATGCGATTCACTCCCGATGCCCATGATCGCGTGTGGCTTGTTGATGGCGCACCCGGGCAGCAGACCCGACTGCATCTCATTGATTTCCCGACAGGTGCAAGCGAAATCGGCGACCTGGGTTTCCGTGCGCTCGCGTCCATGGATCTCCAGAGTCCTCCCGCCACCATGATCGCCGACAGGGATGGTGGTATCTGCGCCTTCTCTCCGACGGAACGTGTCGTGCGGTGGTACTCCGCGGCCGGCCCGGACTCCCAGATCGAATTGGTGGGGACTGCCAGCCTGCCGCAGCAGATTGCATTCCAGGGTGAATGCAAGATGGACATCGATCCCAAGACCGGCAACCTGGCCTTCTGGTCCGAAGGAATCCCCAACAAGATCTGGAGTCTTGCACTCGATGAAGAGGGTGTATTCGAGGTGTCTGAAATCCATGGCGACGAGGACCAGCCCATCCACGGCTTCCAGTTCGACGATCAGGGCGACCTGCTGGTCGCAATCGAGGGGACCCTCCAGGCCTTCACTCGAACCGAGCAGGGTCAGTGGGTGCCCTCAGCTGATCACCTCTTCAACAATGTCTCGATGTACGACCACATCGCCGGCGACACGCCCGGAACTGATCCGAGCATGAGTCGCTTCCGCATGCTTCGCAGCAGCAACAACCTGCCCTCGGAACTGCCGGCAAAGGAGTATGACAACGCCGGTGTCCAGTACGAGAGCAGCCAATCGGCCAACGAGGTCGTCGACTGTGATGCGGACATCAACCGTGACCAGAACGTCGACGTCAGCGACATGCTGATGGTCATCGCCGAGTGGGGCAAGGAGCACAGCCCTGCCGACATCGCCCACGACGGTACCGTCGATGTCCTGGATCTCCTGGCCATCTTCGAGACCTGGGGTTCATGCCGCTGAGCAGACGCCTCATCATTGGGGAAAACGACGCGGGAGTCGCCACCAGGCGGCTCCCGTGTTCATTTTTTGGAGGCCATGTACTCGGCACCATGTGCATAGTCCGTGTTCACCACCACCGACCTTGCACACAGTTCGCAGTCCACGGCAGGAGTCGAGGGCAGATGCACTTCGTCGAGAAAGACGAATCGTTCCACCCCGAGTTCCCGCGCACCGACGTTGCCACGATTGATCCAGGTCGCGACACCGACAACCTCGCCCCCGGCGGCGCGGACCGCGTCGAGCACCAGGCCCGTCGAGTGGCCGGTGTTGATCACATCATCGACGACGAGCACGCGACGGTCGATGACCGCCTCGTCGTACCGTCGTTTCAGGACGAAGATCTCATTGCCCGACTCATGGTGACGCTCCGCGAAGACGCACTCTGTTCCCATGGCCAGCGCGGTGTACTGGGCGCAGATGACACCGCCGATGGCCGGACCACAGACCACGTCTGCTTCGATGCCGGCATCGCGAACCGCCTCGGCGAGCATGGCCCCGAGTTCACGCGGCCGGGACGGGTTCGTGTTGATGATGTCCTTGGCGATCCAGCCCGGTCCATGCTCTCCGGACGCGTAGACGAAGTGCCCATCGGTGATGAGTGCTCCGCACTCGTCGAGCAGTTGCCGGGTCCGGGTGCTTCGATTCGATTCGCTCATGGGATGTCCAGCCTTACGCGTACGAATGCAGGCCCGAAATCGTGAAGTTGATGACGATCCAGTTGAAGAGCATCACCGCGCACCCGATCACGGCCAGGATCGCCGTCCACAACCCCTTGTCTCTCGATTTCATGCGCACGTGGATGAGAATCGCGTAGATCAGGAAGGTATTGAGCGCGAAGACTTCCTTGGGATCCCAGCCCCACGGCCGGCCCCAGGAGTGGTCGGCCCAGATCGCGCCCATGACCAGTCCGGCCCAGAGCAGAATGAAGGACAGTTCAACCAGGATCATCGTGGTGCCGTCGAGGACTGCGCCGAAACTCGTTCCGGAGTCCAGCAGCGCGGCCTCACCGCCGCGACGACGGATGATCAGCGAACCGACGCCACCGGATCCGACATGCTCCTGCACTCCTCGCTCGCCACGGCACAGGCGGAAGAGCCGGTACAGGATGTAGAGGCCCGCCGAGACCGAAGCGAGAAAGATGAGGACATAGGAGAAGATGATCACGTTCGTGTGGATGTAGAGCCAGACATCATGCAGCACCGGCATGCGGTTACTGAAGTGTGGCGACAGTTGAAGCGGGTTGAAACTCGCCGCCATCAACGCGAACATCGACGCCGTCGCGCTGCTGAGGAAGAAGAGGTTCTTGACCCGCGTGCGCCCGAGGAACACCTCCATGATGACCGCAAAGCATCCCCCGAACCACGTCGAGGTGGTGACCGCCTCGAACATGTTGGTGTTGGGCCATCGCCCCGAAACGTACCAACGGAGAATCAAGGCCAGCGTCTGCAGGCCGAAGGCGGCGATGAAGAAGGCAATGCCTCCCCACCGTGCGCCCGACCACCCATAGACGATCGCCATCAGCAGGAAGATGATCGAAACCAGGTAGACCATCCACACCCAGGTGAATCCCTTCCACTTGAAGTAGGAACTCTCCAGATGCAGGCGCTGCTCGGACGGATACTCGGCCAGTACGGATCGGCCGGCGGCAGGAAGCAGTTGTCCAAGTTGCGCAACGGCAGCATTGACCGCGACAGTGTCTTCCTTCTGCCAGGCCGCAACCATGGCAAGCCAGGCCTGGACCATGGGGTCCATGGACGCCGCATTGGGATCAATC
The DNA here is from genome assembly GCA_029245245.1 of Phycisphaerales bacterium. Lineage (GTDB taxonomy): Bacteria > Planctomycetota > Phycisphaerae > Phycisphaerales > SM1A02 > UBA854. The sequence continues at coordinate 50,867 of JAQWPT010000004.1, read as the reverse complement.
CGGGCGAAGGACACCTGGTACTCATCGAGCGTCATCCACGGATCCGAGTACTTCCCGCTCAATGGCGGCATCAGGACCAGCAGGCGGCGCAGAACCATCGGGTCCGCAAGCCGCATTGATGACTCCACCGCTTCCACCGGCTTGGTGAAGCGAAGCACGTCAGAGCGAAGGCGCGAGAAGAGTTGCTGGACCGCAGGCAGTTCCAGCAGCCTGTCACTGGCAAGTCCGCTCTTCATGAACGCCTCAAGTTCGTCGCGATCCGGCGGGCTCGATGATTCCAGGGCCGCATCCACCAGCAGCGCCCGGAACGGCTTCTTCTTGACGTAGTAGAGTGGCACGCCCTGGTAGGCCTGCGGACGCAGCATGAGGTCCAGGTAGGTCAGTGGCGGTGATTGACCATCGATCTCCCTTGGACCGGTGATCGAATGCATGATCGAACGGGCGAACGAGTCGTAGGACTTGACGCGACCATCCTGCCAGACGGCGACCACGTCCAGGGGCGCAATGTCCACACCATGGGGAAACGGCCTGGACTCGGCCGGCGGCTCGGCGTCCTGCGCACGAGCGGGCGACACTGTGAACAACGTGATCAGCAGCAGGAGACATCGAATCATGCCGTACCTCCCGCCGTGGCAATGGCTGCTTCCTGTCGCCTGCGCACAAGCACCGGCTTGATGTAGAAGGCATACATGAGCCCGATGACCATGAGAATGCTCCCGGCCAACTGGACCCACACGCCGCGCCGATTGCCGACACCAAGCACGGTGTAGTTCAATCCCAACGACGGAATGTCACCGGAAAATCGTGCCGGGTCGGGTGGATCCCACTGCGACTGGAAGAACCAGTACCCGTCCTGCTCGGCTGGATCGTTCACGCTGATATCGACCTCGTGCGATCCAGTCGCATCGTCGAAACGAACCAGGCTTGTCCAGTTCAGAACACTGGAAGTACTTCCAGTGAAACCACCGATGTGGTCCTGTGTATCGAATCCGATCAACGACACCGCAGCGGGAAGCGCCTCGCTGCGGCGGGACAGCATCAACTGGATCGTGCGCCCGTCTTCAAGCTGCACCGTCGTAGGTCGCCAGGGGAACCGTCGCAGGACCTCGCCCCGGGACTCGAAGGGCCAGTGGTGGTAGGCGAGCCACGCCTCCCGCCCGCCGGAACCGGGCACCTCGGTTCGGATCATGGAGTACTGGTTGCCGATGGCCGGATCCAATTGGCGCCGGGGCACGATCGCCGGTCGAGTGCTTGTCGTGGTATTGGCCGAATAGGTCGGCACCGTCATGGTGATGCCGGGTACGAGTTCCATCGCTTCGCCAACGATCACGTCGCGAGCCACCGATGGTTCGCCGGGCTTGAAACTCGTCACCAGTCGAAGACGGGACGCGTCGGGGCCGGCGATCAGAAGTACCGGGGCCGCAGGACGGGTCGAGGGTTCAAATCGCATCTCAATGCCCGCATCGAGGTCCCGTCGCTCAACGGTGTGGTCGGAAACTTTTTCTCCAGGAACAGGCAGGGGGAGATCTCCGTTGAGTGACGGGTCGTCGAAGACCCATCGCATCCAGCGATCACCATCCTTCTCGATCTCGACGCGGAGCATCGAAATGTCCCGTCCCTCGATCGAGATGTGTTCGTCGTACCGCACCGGTCGCCAGCTGTAGGCCGTGCCCTCCACCTGCTGCATGGGGAGATCCGGGTCAAGCTCGGACAGGGACTCGATGGGAATCGTCCAGGTGCCCGGTGCACCACCCGGCACCTCGATGACCACGCGTGGGCCGATCGGATTCATGAGCGAGTCGAACCGATCGTCGTCGTCGATCCACATGAACTGCATGAGCGAGGGATCCGCGTTCGATGACGAAGGATCCATGGCGAAGAGTTCGTAGCGTTGCGTCCGTCCCTCGCTGGTTTCGAAATCGACCTTGGCCGCCGGAGCCAACGTGTCTCCTCCGGGCTCGGTTCTCGTCTCCAACATGGCCGCACGCAGGTAGTCGGTCACCCGGATCGGAGAGTCAGCCAGTGGATCGCCCTTCTGCACTGATGCCACCTGGATGTCCAGGGGATCGACGCGGGTACGAAGGAACTCCTTCGTGGCCGGCCAGGTCGTACCCCACCTGGAGAGGTAGTTGTTGAACCTCGGAAGCCCTTCCACCGGTCGCTCAACCCAGGGCGTCACGCCCACCATGGAACCGTCGGGCTGCTCGACCACCTCCCTGAGGTAGATGGCGGAGGATCCCATGACGTGGAACCGATCGCGGACATCGGGTACCAGGGAGATCGACAGCGATTCGTCGACAACCGGAGTTCCCACGACCTTGATCGCACGAGCAAATGGTTGATTCGGGTCGCCACTGGCAACAAGATCCTCGGTGTACTGCGGATACCCGAGAATGACCTGCCGGATGAACTGCCGCTCAGGAGACTGCACCGATATGGATGCGGAATAGGCGCGAACACCCGCATCGTCGCCCGAAAGCAGTTCCCACTCCGGGTCGATCCCGGTCACCAGGAAGGACCAGGCCTCCAAACCCTCTCCAATGGTGACCGTCGATCCGGGCATGACCAGCATCGACACCGGCTCCTGGCCGGGCACTTCGATGTTCATCCGGGCTCGGGCGATGGGTACATCGCCCTCGATCTTGGTCGCGAAGTAGATGACGCTGCCGATCACCAGTGTGATGATGCCGGTGTGGATCATCCAGACGCCGAGGTTGATCGCATTGAAGCGGATGCGTCTCAGGGTGGTGACGATCAACGTCACGGAGAAAAAAGCCATCAGCGTGTAGAAGGGCCACCAATGGAACCACTCGAACTCCGTCATCTCCAGTCCACGCGCCTCGCGCAGGGCGTACCACGTGGTTGGTTCCCACAACTCCCAGTGGATGGGGATGCCCGCCGACCCGATGCCGCTGTAGATGAACAGCAGCACCATGAAGGTGATGCCAACGCGAACACTGCAGAAGAAGGCGAAGATGAGCTTGAGTGGATTCATGGGCTGGATGGGTGGATATTCAGTCAGCGTACCCGCGGAACGACCCGGGACTCATCCGTGATCGTAGACACCATGGCCGGTCTTGTTGCCCAAGCGGCCCTGTTCGACCAATTCAACGAGCTTCGGGGCCGGCAGGTACTTGTCATCGCCCAGCCCCCGGTGCATCACGAGCATGATGTCCCGACAGACATCGAGGCCGATGTGGTCGGCCAGTCGCAGGGGGCCCATCGGGAAGGCACACCCCAGGGTCATGATCGAGTCGATATTTTCCGGCTCCGCGACCCCGTCGGCCCAGGCGTGAAACGCCTCGTTGATCATCGGCATGAGAACCCGGTTGCTCACGAACCCGGCGTGATCGTTGGCAGGTACGGGGATCTTTCCCATCGCCTCAGACAACTCGATTGTTCGCTGCGTAGTCCGCTCGCTGGTCTCCCGGCCCTTGATGACCTCGACCAGTTTCATGATCGGAACCGGGTTGAAGAAGTGCATCCCGATGACGCGATCGGCAGCGGTGGGAACAGCTTCAGCCAGCTCAGTGATCGAAATCGAAGATGTGTTCGTCGCGAGCACCACGTCCTCACCGAAGACATCGTGCATCTGTGTGAAGATCTTCTTCTTGAGATCGGCGTTCTCGGTTGCGGCCTCGACAACCCAGTCGGCATCCGAAGCGTCGGCCATGTTCGACAGGCCCGTTATGCGTCCAAGAGCCGCGTCCGCCTCATCACGGGTCATGCGTTCCTTCTGAACGTTGCGATCCATCGTTTTGGCGTGGTAGGCCGCAGCAACGCTCAGTTGCTCTTCGGACACGTCGATGAGGGAAACCTTGATGCCCTTGGATGCGCCGACAAGCGCAATGCCGCTTCCCATCGTACCTGCACCGATGACCGCCAATTTGCTTACGTCTGACATGTGGTGACTCCGCCGGGTTCCGGTCAGTTGCCTTCCCAGGACTTCAGTTCAGGGCCGGTGTATTCGGCCAGAGGCCGGATGATCCGGTTGTTCTGGTGCTGCTCCATGATGTGGGCGCACCAGCCGGTCACTCGGCTGGCCACGAAGATCGGGGTGTACTGCGGGACCGGGATGCCCATGGCGTAGTAGGTCATGCCGCATGGGTAGTCGACGTTGGGGTGGATGTTCTTCTCGCGAAGCATGATGGCCTGCACCTCGTCGCCGAGATCAAACCACTTCTTGGCGCCGGCGTTCTCCTGCACGGCGTACTTGATCCCCCAGTCGCGAAGAATGCCGGCACGGTGGTCGCCGTTCTTGTAGACGCGGTGGCCGAAACCCATGAGTTTCCGCTTGGTGACGAATGCATCAGCAAGCCAGGCCTCGGGCGTGGTTCCACCCTCGACCGACTTCATGATCTCAGCCAACATCTCCATCGCCGCCTCGTTGGCACCTCCGTGCAACGGACCCTTCAACGCACCAATGCCGCCACAGACGGCGGAATGCATGTCTGACATGGTTGAAGCGATGACCCGGCACGTGAATGTCGACGCGTTGAAATCATGCTCGGCATAGAGAATCAGTGAAACATCCATGACCCTGGCCGCGATCTCACCGGGTCGTTCGCCGGTGATGCACATCAGGAGATTTGCAGCGTGGGACAGGGAGGGATCCGGCTTGACCGCATCCTTCCCCTCGAGAGCCCGCTGGTGGGCCCCGATGATGGTCGGAATTGACGCGACCAGCCGTTTGGCCTTTCGAAGTTCGGCTGCCGGCGAGTTGTCCTCGCAGTCGGGATCCAGATGCGAAGCGGCTGATACGGCGGTGCGCAGAGCGCACATTGGATGGGCTTTGGGAGATGTGCGTGCGATCTGCTGGACGAGTTCGATGATGCTGGGATCCGGATTGGCATACTCGCTGAGTTCAACCCGGAACGCTTCGAGTTCCTCGCTGGAAGGCTTGCGTCCTTCAATCAACAGGAACGCGACTTCCTCAAAGGTCGCATGGGCGGCAAGATCGGCGATCTCGTAGCCTCGATAGATCAGGTGCGACTGCCCGACCGAGCAGATCTGTGTGTCGCCGATGGTCTGGCCGGCGAGCCCGCGGGTGTCTGGTTGCTTGGTCGTTGCCGTCATGAATATGCATCCAATCTTCGTAGGGGGTCTTCGGAAAGCACTCACCGTGGTTCGGTGGATGTTTCGAGCCTCGTGATTGTAGTGGATCAGAGACCCTGGCGTCGGGCTGGACCTCAGGCCTTGGACGCCGTTGAACTCGGATGCGTCCAGGGTTCACCGGGCACATACCCGAGCAGGTCATACAGGTCCTGCCTTGTCTGCATGGAATCGACGATTCCCTGCACATCACCATCTTCACGCAACGTCGCGAGTGCGCGAGTGATGGCACCCATCGCTACACGCTGCATGGTCACGGGATAGATCACCAGGTCGTAACCCATTTCCGAGAACCGATCCACGTGAAGAACCGGTGTCTTTCCGAACTCGGTCATGTTTGCAAGCAGCAGGCCGGGGCATCGCCGTGCAAACTCGGCGAACTCTTCGGCGTTGGCCAGTCCCTCGGGGAAGATCATGTCCGCACCGGCTTCCCGGTAGGCAAGGCCTCGCTCGACGGCATCATCCAGTCCGTTGACCGAGCGGGCATCGGTCCGGGCGATCAGGAGAAAGTCCTCGTGCCCCTTCCCTGTCACCGCAGCATGGATGTTCTCCACCATCCGGTCCGTGGTCACGAGCGTCTTTCCATCGAGGTGGCCGCAACGCTTCGGGAACACCTGATCTTCCAGATGCATCCCCGCGGCGCCAGCCCGCTGGTACTCGTGGACGGATCGGATGATCATCTCCTCTTCCCCGTAGCCGGTATCTGCATCGGCCACGATGGGCAGACCACTGGCCTCGACCACTTCACGGATCGTCCGGCAGACTTCGGTCAGTGTCAGCATTCCGACATCCGGAACACCGGCGCTGTTGGCGGTCGCTCCTCCTGAGATGTAGGCGGCCTTGAACCCGGCGGCGGCCACAGCCCTGCCCACCAGCGCATTGAAGGCGCCGGGGCACATCACCGTGCCTTCCCGCATCAAGGATCTCAATCGTGTTCCCGGGTGTTCAGACATGTCTCACCACCCATTCTAGTCGAGGAGCCCGCCTTGAACCGGCAGAACATCACCAAGCCGCGTGGATCATCGCCCCGGGGTAGTACCAGGAAAGAATTTCCCTGAAGGACTTTCCACGGCTTCCCAATTCCTGGGCCCCGTACTGGCAGAGCCCCACCCCATGGCCGAACCCATGGCCTGACAGTGTGACTCGACCTCGATCGACCGACCCCTCGGACCAGCCCGACCAGAGCGGTTTTGAACGCATCGGCGGGGAACCGGATCCATCGAAGTTCGCGGCCGAGAGAAAGTCCTGGAGATCCACATCCGCGGTGCGGTTGGAGCGATCTGTAATGCGAAGAATGGTCGGCCGTCCATGACGGTTCGATTCATGCACGGTGATCGACTTCAACGAGGTGAGGCTTCCAAGCGCCCGGTGTCCCGTGTGATCAGCCCATGCATTCACACGTCGATGGAGTGTCCGCGCCGACCGATCGATGGTCCAGTCATACAGCGGAGAGTTGGTGCAGTAGTCCCGGCCATCATGGCCCATCAGGGGAGGGACATCGTTGACCGCCGATGTACTGATCCGGCCGATTGCGGTTGCCGCCAGCCCACCACAGCAACTGCTGAAGTACCCGGGTACGAGTTGGTCGCCCCAGGCCAGCACCATGCCCCGCGTCATCTCCTGCGCCTCATGAGCGGTACGGTCATCGGTCACACCGATGTAGGCCTGCGAACTTGGGGAGGCGACCACGTCCCAGTCCCGGTGTGAACGCATCTGAACCTCCATGCAGGCGAAACTCCGGGCCGCAACAGCCTGGGCCGCGAAACAGGAGAACGTCCAGCCCGCATACAACTCGCCCATGAGCACACCTGGAATGTAGTCCTCCATGGAAACATGCTCGATGAGATTCCACCCGTGCCCGGAGTCATCTTCGTTCGGCATGCAGTGCAGATCCCCGTTGAACCGATGCGCATCACTCTTGCTCGATCCCACGACCAGGGGGACCGATGCCGAGATCACCAGCGCGGTATTCGATTCGTGGGATCTGGTTTCATCATTCCCGTGGCGCACGACCCAGTGTCCGTCGGATCGTTCCACTCGAACCGGCCCGTCAACCGGATCCCATTGCTCACCACCGACGTGGATGTGGATCTGCGCCCCGTTCTGACCCACGTGAATCTGCTCACCGCGCCCACGTACGGCTTCCAGCCGAACACGAACCACGGGCTCGATCGCAGGCAGGTGCAGTCGAGGGCCTGATGCCTGTTCTGCCTGCTGCTGCGCGGGCCTGGTGCTGGAGTGATCCCCGGGGTCTCCACCCTCGCAGGAAACAATCGCCACGCATGCAACCACAGCGACCGCCCTGGAAACACAGGGGAGCCGGGATGCAATGGAATACGTTGGCAACTCAGTCGAGCATGCGAAGGGTGAGCCCGAACGACGCAAGCTTGTCCTTGACTTCATCGAGGCTCGTGGCACCGAAGTTCTTCACGCCCATCAGTTCCGCTTCGGTCCTGGTGGCGAGATCGCCGACCGTCTGGACTCCCAGCAGTTGCAGTGCCTTGCGGGCACGGACCGACAGGTCCAACTGCGTGATGGACTTGTTGAGAACACTCTCGGACGCCACACCCTTGAGTTGATCGAGGATTTCCTCGCGAACTCGGCTGTACTGGTGCTCGATGTTCTGGCCGAGCCGAAGGCCCTTCATCGAGAGCATCTTCTTGATCTCGACCAGCGAGGTTTCGCCGAAGTTCTTGTAGCTCAGAAGTTCCGCCTCGGACACCTTCAGAAGATCTCCGAGGGTTCGAATCTGCATCTTCTTCAGGCAGTTCCGGGCACGAACCGAAAGTTCGAAGTCGGTGACAGGCGTATCGAGCATGGCGTTTCGCTTGGCCACGTCTCGAGCCTGCTCCTCGTCGTAATACATGTCACGAGACGCCTGGATGTCCTTCATGAAAAGGAGGGCTCGCTCGTGGGACGGGCAGGTGTCGAGCACCTGTCGAATGCACTTCTCGGCCCGGGAGATGTTTCCCTGATCCTCGAAGATGATCGCAAGGTTCAGCAGGGCATTGATGTGGGGGCGATCGAGCTGAGTCAACTGTGTGTAGTAGCCGACCGATTCATCCTCTTCTCCGCCGAGATCCAGCAGGTAGGCGAGGCGAAATACGACTTCCGGTCGGCCATTGGTCATGGCCGCCTTTCGAAGCATCTGGATCGCGCCGTCGCGGTCGCCCTCGGAATCCATCGTGGATGCCTGTTCGAGAATCCTGGTTGCTTCCTCCGTGTTTCCACTGGGAGCGTCGCCACCGATCATCGTGTCAAGAACGTCACCTGCATTTGCCACCACGAAGAATCTCCTGTCTGGGTTCTGGACCCTGTTTCGAGCCATGCAGTGTACCGGGGGCCTCCTCATCACTCAATCCAGGGGGCACCTGGACCCACTCCACGGGCATTGAAGACGTAGAATCGACGGTCATGATGAAACACGCCACGTCAACCCGACATCGTGTGGCCTGGCTCTGGGGCACCTTCGTCCTCCTTGTCCTGGGGGGCTGCCAGGCTCCCGCCGAGCGAATGATGGAATTCGGAGAGGTTCGGACATCGGTCACCATCCGGGATTCAGCCGACGAATCACTGTCCTGGACCGAACTGATCGTTCGCACCGACGAGGCTGATGTCATCGTGCTTGGCGAACTTCATGATGATCACGTGGCCCACCTCGTCCAACGTGCCGTCGTTCAGGATGTCTCCGATCGCCGCCCCGGCACGGTGCTCGCCATGGAGATGCTCGAACGTGACGAACAACTCGTGGTCGACGACTACCGTGACGGCGTTATCACTTCCGACGAGTTCACGAAGTTGACGTTTTCCGAATCCTGGTCCGGCGAAGGAAGTTGGGACGACTGGTACCTTCCGATCATCGACACCGCCCATGCGCATGGCGCCCGCGTAATCGCAGCCAACGCTCCACGTCGTTACGTGACGTTGGCACGAAAGGATGGGTACGAACGGATCGAGGATCTCCCCGGCGAACGGCGGGGTTTGGTCGACTGGCCGGATCCACAGATCGAAGGAGCCTACCGCCGCCGGTTCATGGACCTCATGTCTTCCCATGGCGAAGAGGACATCGACCCGGAGGTCGCCGATGCCTTCTTCCGGGCTCAACAGATCTGGGATGCCACGATGGCGGCATCGGTTGCCGGGAACATGCCCCATGATGGCGGAGCGTCGATCCTGCTCCTGGGTCGATTCCACAGTGATCATGAGGGCGGGACAGTCCAGATGCTTCGCCGCCTGGCACCGGAAGCACGGATTCTGGTCATCAGCCTTGGACCACCTGATGAAGATGCCACCGAGGGCCCTCGTGCCGACCTTGTCATTGAGCAGTCGCCGATCGACTAGTCGGAGAGCAGTTCAACGAAATCCCGAAGCAACGAGTTGGACTCCAGGCTCGGCCTGCATCCATTCAGTCGTGCCTGGGCCTCGTCTGCGCCGAACAGGATGCCGTACTCATCCATGTAGTTCTCAAATCGACGTCGGTTGTCCTCCCCGGTCAGTTCGGGGTGGAATTGGGTCGCCCAGGCCAGGGTTCCCTTGATGTGGATTGCATGGTGTGGACACGGTCCGCTTTCAACGAGGTTGATGGCTCCGTCGGGGAGTCGATCGGCCCGATCCTTGTGGCCCACCTGCGCATCGAAATGATCCGGCAGGTTGCGAAAGAGAGAATCACGGGCGGCGGCGGAGGTGCATGACAGTTCCGCTGTTCCTACCTCGGCACGCCCATGGTCCTCGATGACTGTTCCACCGAGCCCCTTGACCAGGGCCTGAAATCCGAAGCACGATGCGAACAACGGATATCCCCTGGATGCGGTCCGGGCGAGAAATTCCATGAGTTGGATGATCGCATCATTGGGGTGAACGACACCGAAGTCCCCCGCTCCTCCCACCAGCACCGCATGCACATCCTGGAGCATCGAGTCGTCGGGAGGTGTGGCCAGGATGTCCAATCCATGAACCTGTTCGTCGGAGACGGCGAGTTGGCGTGCAAAGGACTGTTGTTCCTCGATCCGCATCGGATCGCCTTCAACCCTGGCCTGCAGAAGAAGAAACTGGAGATCATCACGAGTGGGCATCGGTCTGCTCCTCAACCACCAGTTGCTGCGGCCCGTTCGAGTCGGTCACGCACGGCGCGCCATGGTGAACCGGTACCCGGTACCACCACCAGGATCCGCGACGCGCCGGATCCATCCGCTCGTCGCAGCGCGTCATAGAGTCCTTCGGCGAACCCCGCGGGATCCCCGGGGAGTTGTATTTCCCGTGGACCATCCGCACCAGGCTCACCACCGGCTCGGATGATGATGATGCGTGACGGGTCATCACCCAGCTCGGCCTCGAGGCCTTCCGCCTCGATGAGAGCCAGTGGCGTCAGTGGTGCATAGTGTCGGCTTCGTGTTCCCGGAGACGCGTCCTGGGCACTCACCACCGACATCTCGATCGTTCCAATGAGCTCGATGATCGACTCGTTTGAAACCGAACCCGGGCGAAGAACCCGGGGTGGATCCGTGGTGAGATCAAGCACCGTGGACTCGATGCCGACACTGCATGGTCCCCCATCGATGATGAGGAGGGTTCCTGCCGCGTCGGACTCGGAGAAATCCGAAGCAACATGCTCCGCAGTGGTCGGGGAAACAGAACCACTTCGATTCGCTGACGGCGCCGAGAGTGGACCCCCGAATGCATCCAGCAGTGATCGGGCTACCGGGTGGGCGGGACTTCGAACCGCCAATGTATCGCGACCGCCGGATGCTCCCGGAGGAACATCGTGGTGCCGGTGGAGCACCATGGTCAGGGGACCGGGCCAGAATGCAGCCGACAACATGTCACATCGTTCATCCCAGCCAGCGACGATGTTCTTGGCGCCTTCCGGGCCTTCCACATGCGCAATCAGCGGGTTGTCAGATGGTCGGCCCTTGATTTCGAAGATCGACTTCAGCGCACCTTGATCATGGGTTGAACCAGCGAGTCCATAGACTGTTTCGGTGGGCATCACGACAAGTTCACCACGGCGGAGTCGCTCAGCGGCTTCCGTGATCACCTTGGAGGAGGGGGTTTCGATCCGAGTCTTCATTGGGTCGGCGAATCGACCACCGGGCCCCAGTAGGAATCCTCATCAACCTGCTCAAGCCCGATGCGATGCATGTCGAGAATGGTGCCCATCGCCCTGTGAAGGTTCACTACGGAGATGTTGAAGGCGGACAAGGCTTCAAACTCGTCGCTTCGGGCCGTGGCCAGGGACGCCTGGGCACTGAAGATGAGATTCAGGAACGTCGGAGTGAGGCTGGCAAGGGTTTCGCGTTCGACTTCAAGGGCCCGGAGGTATTCAGCGGTTGCCAGTCGGGCCACCCGGGTCGCGTTGATGTACTGGGCGTTGTCAATCACTTCCCGCATGGTGGTTTTGACGTCGAGGATGGCCGTCTGAATCGCGGTGCGGTAGTTGACCATCGCCGAGGACCGTTCAAGCCTTGATTCCCGCCACGCTGCTTCCGCGGCTCGGTTGCCCAATGGGTATTCAAAGGTCAATCCAAGGACATAGGAGATGAAATCTCCGCCGACCATCGCGTCATATCCCTTGTCGGCATCTGCACCCATCCCGGTGGTGCTGACCTGGGCCTGCAGATCCAGCTCGGGGAGACGGGCGTTGTCGGCCACGACCTCCTCGATTCGAGTGATGTCGATCTGGTAGATCGATTGGCGGATGTCGGGTCGCATTGAAACCGCAGTCAACAGGGCTGAACGAAGATCAAGTGAGATCGGGGTGTGCACCATCTCATTGACGGGGGCAAGAACAGATTCTCCGGCCAGTGGATACCCGGGGTCATTGAGAAGAACCTTGAGGTTGTCCGAGGCCTCCTTCACTGACTGTTGGAATGAGATTACATCTGCGATGCGCTGCTCAACAGTGGAAACCGCCTGGGCCCAGTCGGCAAGACTTGCATCGTAATTGCGACGAAGATCGATGAGGTCCCGCAGTTCTTCCGCGGCATCAATCAGCCACAACTGGATTCCCAGTGCACGCCAGGCGTAGGCAAGTTGCCAGTAGGCAACCTCCGTGTTGGCCACGGTGTTGATCAGGGATTGGCGAAGGCTCTCGATGGCCTCCTGCTCGAGCTTGCGGGCGATGTAGACCTGGGCGAGGTTCACCTTCTCCCCGAAGCCACGGAGAATCGGCTGTGAGTAATCCAGTGTGAGCGATGGTTGCCAATATGGATTCGGGGCATAGGTGATGTCGTCGCTGCCACGGACATTGCTTCGAACCAGGTCGGTGGACAACTTGGCTGAACCACCGGAGGTCAATTTCTTGCTGAGACTGACCTCGGCATCGTTTGTCCGGATGTTCGTTGTTCCCGGATCCACGTTGAAGTCTGAGAGGGTGCCATCGACGTCGACGATCTGGTTCGGACTTCGGTTTCTGGTGTACGAGTAACCGGCACCAAGCACGATGTCGAAGATCGCCTCGGCCTGAATGACCTGCTCCCGCTGGATCGCCGGCTGAAGCTGGGCGCTCTGAAGCAGCAGGTTGTTCATCAACGCCATTCGAACACAGGCCTGCAGTTCTATGGGGCGCTGCCCCTGTGGATCACCATTGAGGTTGATCCCCAGGTCGAAATCAAGATCGGAACCGGGTGGAACTGGCACGATGGCGTCCAGTTCCTCCATCCGGTGGGACAACGCCTCCTCCACTGCCGATGGTGGTGGCGTGGTTCCAACCTCGGTTTCCCACCCATTGACCTGCTGCATCTCCCGCTCGATGACCTGATTGAGGTTCTTGTCCAGAACCGGGCCGGCGTCGGGGCTGTCCAGTGGCGAACTGCACCCGGAAACGAGAAACAGCACAAGGGTGAGATGGGGAAAATACTTCTGCATGGTCACTCCAGGAAGGGTCAACACCCTACCACAGGGGGGCTTCCATCGTCCGTGATCCTGGTATCGGCACTTGATGGGTCAACCCCGGAAACGACGCTTGAACTCCATTGAGGGGTGTTTCATGCTTGCTCATGGCGGGTTCTGCGGATACGCTCGGTGACGAGTGGTTCGCACGATGCGTCTGACAACCACTCCAGATGTTTGCATGACCTGTGGCACAAGGAGGTTCCCATGGTTCGTCGATCCAATGCGTCCATTTTCCTTATCGGCGGCCTCGCCTTCTCCGCGATGGCTGCAGCTGAACCCACGTGGTATGTGGTCACGGAAAATGATGTCCAGGTTCGTTGTGGCGCTGATTCAAGCTACTACACCTTTGCCACTGCGCAGGAGGGTGACCTTGTCGCCGTCACGGGTGAAAAGTACAACTATGCCCGTGTCCAGACCATTGGAAACGTCTTCGACGAGGCATATGGATATGTGAAATACCCCGCGACCGAGGAGGGGCGATTCAATCTCTCTGAAGATGGCCAGATGGGACAGACGCTCGGCGCGACACCGATTCTGGCTCCGAATCTCAACACCAACGACCTCGCCCACTCCTGGAGGCAGTTGTGCATTCTCCCCCGAGGCAAGAACCTGCAGGTCATCGAAACATGGACAGCGGAGAAGGATGGCCTTCACGCAGTCCCGCACACGGTGCACCGTGTTGCACTCCCGGTGAATGCGGAGGGTTGGGTGAACATGGCGGACCTCCGACCCGCCATGGCATCCGAAGTTGATCCTTCGACGGAAGTCGCAACTGAAACCGTGGTTGAAGTTGTTGAAGTTGAAGCCCCGGAAGAGATCGTCGTCGTCATCGAGGAACTTGTGTTGGGGGTGGATGAATCTTCCCGCACGATCGTTGAATCCACTGAAGCCCAGATCCTCTTCAATGGAACCACTGGACCCTCACTCATCGCGCAATGGGTCGAAGTTGAATCCTCGGAAGTTGCAGATGCAGATGTGGTTGATGAGACACCGGTCGAAATCGTCATCGAGCAGGAGACCTTGTTGACGATGATTGAAAATGCATATGAAGGTGTGAACCTCTCGGATCTTGATGAAGAAGAACTGGCTTGTCTTCGGGATGATTTCCTGATGGCCGGCGAGGAAGAGGAGGATCCGATTCGAGCCCGCTACGCCAGGATGCGGGCCGACCAGATCGACGTCTACACGACCCTCCGAGACCAGAATGAGGTCATCAGTGCTCTTCACACCCGGATTGAACGGTCCAGAACAGACGCCATCGACCGTGAGGTGGCCATCGCCAACACCGGGGATTACGAGGTTGTAGGCCTGTTGAGCACCTCAGCGGTCTTCAATGGCACGGATCGACCCATGCTCTACCGGATCCAGGATTCCAAAACCAGCCGGACCCTCGCATACATGCGACCGGAAAATCTGGCCTTTGCGGACATGATTGGACAGCATATTGGAGTCATGGGGCACCTTGAATACGACCCGATTCTGCAGGTGAATATCATCAGCATGTCACGAGTCGACCTTATGGCCTCGAATACCGCCTTTGTTCCGGTAGACTGATCAGATACGTCAAGGGGCATTAGCTCAATTGGGAGAGCGCCGCCTTTGCAAGGCGGAGGTCATCGGTTCGAGCCCGATATGCTCCATTCAACGATGTGGTAACTGGGTTGGAACGGTGTTCCAACTCAGTTTGGGAAAGAGGGAGTTTCCTCTTTCAGCCATGAACTGTCGGCCTGGTACGGGCCACCCCACATCGAAACCATGAACAACCCGATCATGAAGAGGGCAAAAATGACGCCGAGAATCGTCCAGGCCCGCTTGGTTGATTTATCCATGGTGTGTACCTCTTCCCCAGAGTGTATCGAAAGGATCCCCTTCGCTCCAGCGACCTCAAATTGAACTCCCGGGGAGGTAGATGTCATAGCGGGCGATCTTGCCGGGAACCTGCAGATCGGGAGTTGGCATGAGCGGAGGATCACCGGATGCCCGCTTGACCACCACTCGTTTGCGTGCCCGGGAAAGCGCAATATGAAAGAGTTCCCGGTCTCCGGATCCTTCGGAAACCAGTGCCCGAAGAAGTTGCGCACGCTTTTTGGGTAGTGCAGAGGAACGTTTCGAGAGATCGAACATGGGGTCGAGGTAGATCACATCGACAGGATCCAGATCAAGCAATTTCGTTGTTGATTCGCCGTGCACGACCCGGAGTCGACCGCCAAGTGCGGGACCAAGTTCTGGATCGGCAACAGCCCTGGTGTGGGAATCTTCCAGGAGCAGGTGAACCAGTGGTTCTCGCTCAACAGCGATGACATCGTGCCCCATGCAGGCAAGCATGAAGGCATCGTGTCCGAAGCCGGCTGTGGCATCGATGACCGACAATGGTGTTCCGAGTCGACGATCTGATCGGCCACTGATCGCCCTGGCCAACGGCTGCTGCCGTGAAAGGTTTCCAGACCCCGTACGGACATCGATACCGGAAAAATCAACCCGGGCACCTTTGCGCCTGGATGTGGAATCCCACACCTCGATCCGATCCTCAAGAAGAACCAGGCGGATTTCACCTGGTTCTATTTTCTTGCCGCCACGCATTGGAATACCGAGCCGCCTGGAAATCGAGCTGGCTTCCTCTTCTCGAGCCCCGTTCCTGGACTCCACGGAGACAGGTCTTGGCGTGGTCGGGTTTGGTGGTTCTTCATTCATCAGGAATGGAAATCGGCTGGGTATACTCGCGCCATGAACATGGTCAAGACCACTGGAATTTCCGTCCTCCTGCTCATCCTACTCTGGCTCACCTCTTGTCGGGCTGGGGATCAAAAGCCGAGTTGTACCGGGCGTATCAACCATGTTGTTCTCATGAAACTCAAGGATCCAACACAGGCGCCAGCACTGATGGACGACTGCAGGGGTCGGCTTGAAACCATCCCATCTGTCCAGGGAGCCTTCACCGGCCAGCATGGTGACTTCGGGCGGACGGGTGTTGATGACGTGTATGACGTTGGGTTCTTTGTTTCCTTCGACACGAAGGAGCAGTACATGGAGTACCTCCAACACCCGGACCACATCGGGCTCGTCGAGGAGTGGAGGCCACGATTCGAGTGGATCCGGATTCATGACATCGTGGATGAAACCGTGGAAAACACCAACTGACCCACGACTCGGATACACTGGGTGACCCATGTCACGCCGACCAGCAAAGAAGCGCAAGTTGCCGAAGAAAAAGGGTTGGAAGACCGCCAAGGGTGCGGATCTGCTTGAACTCTATGAGCAGTCAGTGCAGGAACCGGAAAGTGAAATCGACATCATCGACCAGATCTGGTCGGAACAGAGGGGCCGGGAGGCCACCCTGCTTCGTGAGGATTTCTGTGGTACCGCCGCCATCTCGATTGAATGGGTCAAACGCCGGGAGGCCAATGAGGCGATTGGTGTTGACCTTGATGTACCGACTCTGGAGTGGACCAGAAACCGCCTTGGAGATCGATTGGATGACCGACAGTTGTCACGAATCGATTTGATCGAGGGGAATGTGCTCTCAACGGAGACAAAGAAGTGTGACACGATCCTGGCGACGAACTTCAGTTATTACATCTTCAAGACACGTGATGCGGTCCGTGATTACTACAAGACGGTGCTCAGTGGATTGGTTGATGATGGGTTGTTCATTCTGGATGCCTATGGCGGCAGTGACTCGTTCAAGGAAATGACCGAGGACCGTGATCTTGATGGATTCACCTATACCTGGGATCAGAACTTCTATGATCCGATCACTGGTGACGTCACCAACCACATCCACTTCAAGTTCCCGGATGGAACGAAGATCAAGAAGGCCTTCACATATGAATGGCGGCTCTGGACTCTTCCTGAAATCAGGGAACTGCTTCTGGAGGCTGGATTTTCCAACACGGTTGTCTACTGGGAAGGAACCGAAGAAGACACTGGAGAGGGTGATGGTGAATGGGCTGTTTCAGAGCGGGGCGAAGCCTGTGAGGGTTGGGTCGCCTACATTGTTGGAATCAAATAACCGCTCCGTGAGTTGAACACGTGTCGTTGATCAACATGATCTCAATCGATGATGGGCTGGCCAGGTTCCTTGGGGAGGAGCTTGATGAGATCAGTGGAATCTTCGAGTCGCAACTCGAGGGTGAACACGACATCATCAACCAGATCTGCCGACACGTGGAATCCTACCGGGGCAAGATGCTTCGCCCATCACTCGTACTCCTGTCTGCGTTGGCTTCGGGGGTGGAGGAAATGTCCGCGTCGCACCGAATCATCGCGGCCGTTGTCGAGATGATCCACATGGCCACCCTGGTCCATGATGATGTTCTGGATGAAGCTGACACGAGGCGTGGTGGACGAACAGTCAATGATCTTCATGGAAATGAAATGGCGGTCATGCTTGGTGACTACCTTATTTCCAACGCCTTCCACCTCTGTTCATCGATCAATCGGCCGGAAGTGAATTTATTGCTTGGAAGCACCACGAACACCTTGTGTGAGGGGGAGCTGATCCAATTGGGCAACCGGCAGAACCTGAATATCGGGGAAGACACGTATTTCACGATCGTGGAGAAGAAGACGGCTTCTTTGATCGGGGCCTCTTGCCGACTTGGTGCCGCACTTACGAATGATGATGAGGACACCGCCTCCAGGTTGGAGCGGTTTGGTGTTGCTTCTGGTATCGCCTTCCAGATCACTGATGATCTTCTGGATCTTGTTGGTGAAGAGGATGTTGTTGGAAAATCAGTTGGGCGGGATCTGGAAAAAGGGAAATTGACACTTCCCATCATTTACGCCCTTGGTGATGCTGACGCTGATTTTCATGAACACCTTGTCAAGATGATCCAGTCACGGGACCTGGTTGGGCTGCGTTGTGCTGTGAATGAAAGTGGGGCCATTGACCAGGCAATGAAGAAGGCTGCGTCGCTCGTGGAACAGGCCAAGTCGGAATTGCAGGATCTTCCGGAAACTCCTGCTCGAAACCTGCTTGCAGTGCTCGCGGATGGAATCCTTGAGCGTCGTTATTGATTCGGGTCTTCCTGCCCGTTGTCGGGCGAGGCCTGGTTGCACATGACGATCAGATGTTCAACCCGCTCGATTGCAGATGTAATATCACGCTCACTTTGTTGTTGAATCTGATTCAACAATGGAATCGACGTCGGGATAATCCGTGATGCCGAACGTGTCTCACCAGCCTGAAGAATCATCCGGTTGAGCAGGGAGCAGTCAACTGCATCCCAGGTTGTCATCCACCTGGAAAGACGCCGGCCGTGACGATGTGACAGTTCCTCAATGGAGCGAATCAAGGCTTCGCTTCGCTGACGACCGATCCCGCGACGGGGGTTCTCTCCATGATCTCGTCCTCTGGACATGGCAATCTGATCGGATGCTCCGGGTGGTGACTTGGGTTGAATCTGGTGATGGACCTTGATTCCATGAATCTCCCACTCCGGGGCACCACCCTTCATTGGCCCCGTATTGATGTTCGGGAGCCTTGAGAGACTTTTAAAGGGGGGGTAGCATGTGGGTTGGAAATTTGTCCCCGGCTGCGTGAAAACGTTGTTGTTGGAGGATTCACGATGTTGCCAAAAAGACCCCCCCGTGATCACCGGGTGGGATTCATCTATGCACCGCCATACCGGATCCAGGGGATCAGTATTGGTGGTGAGCAGACCATCGTCCAGGTCCCGGAATTAGGGTTGAACTTCGATATCGGCCTGGCTCCAAGGATCGCCATTACCGCCCCATTCGTTGCCCTGAGCCATGGCCACATGGATCATGTTGCCGCTCTTCCCTACTACTTCAGCCAACGGGTGTTCATGAAGATGACACCCGGGACATGTGTGTGCCATCCGGATTTGGCTGGGCCACTGAACACCATGATGCAGGGCTGGATCCGGGTCGAAAACCAGCAGACAGCCCATACCATCACGGCATTGGCCCCGGGTGATGAGATTCAGATCAAACCCTCGATCGTACTCAGGGCGATCGAGGCCAAGCATACTGTTCCCGCATTGTCATTTGCGGTCATTGAGAATCGGAGCAAACTCAGGGAGGAATTCATTGGAATGCCTCAATCGGAGCTTCGAAGGATCCGTGAGGAAGGACGGGAAATCACCCAGGTGCTCAAGGTTCCACTTGTTGCCTATTCTGGTGACACGGAAATGAATGAAAACCTTGTTTCCACACCATTTAACGATGCCAGAATCGTGATTACAGAATGCACATTCTTTGATGATGAACATGTAGATCGTGCAAAGGTCGGGAAACACCTCCATATCAACCAGCTCAAGGAGTTGATGCAGTCCTGGAGGGCTGAAATGGTGGTCATCATCCACACATCCCGCAGGACACACTTGGAAGCTTCTCGACGAAAAATGGAAGAAGTACTGGGAGATGAGGCCCAACGTGTCTGTTTCTTGATGGATCACCACCGAAACAAGTTGAGATACGATGAACAGGAATCCAGCCTGGAGGGAGAAAAAGAAGGGTCAGAACCACCAAGAAATGGTTGACGACCTGCTTGGGGTTTCGGTAGGTTGATTGCTCAGGGGATTTATTCCGGGATAGTATGGGGGGGTGGTCACCCAGGAGGGGTTGACCAATCGAACAACAGCAGGGATGGCGTGGTTCCAAATCCAACCTGATTGGTTGGGGAATCCGTTGGCATGATGAAGTGTGAAACCAAGATCATGGATTCAATGCTCGACCACCTGCGCGAGCACCACAACAGCATATGTCGACATTGGTTTGAGGAAATAAAGGCCTTGGACATCATTGATGATGTCCTGAGGGTTGTCGTCGACGAGCAGGTTCGTTTGAAATATCTCCAACGCTGTTGTTCCGACTACTTCACAGAAGCAGCACAATTTGCAACCGGTCGCCCTGTGGCAGTTCAATTCATCAGTGAGAAACAAGCCATGGATACGGCGCGAAATACCGGGGATGGCGAGAACCAGGAATGGGCCCATGCTGGATTCACCCAATCTGGGTTTGAAGAAGACATGTTGTTGAGCCCTGACTACACCTTTGATTCATTCGTTGTTGGACCAGACAACCGTCTCGCCCACGCGGCTGCGGTAGCTGTGGCAAAGAAGCCCGGCAAGGCATACAACCCATTCTTCATCTATGGGGGTGTGGGACTTGGCAAGACCCACCTGCTCCAGGCAATCTGCCAGGAGGCGATGCGCAACCATCCGTCCATGAAGATCTATTACACATCCTGTAATGGTTTCATGAATCAGTTCCTCGATGCTGTCCAGGCGGGACAAATGAGTACTTTCCGTCACAGGTTCAGAACCTATGACCTGTTGGTGATAGATGACATCCATGACCTCTCCAAGCGTGGTCCATCGCAGGAAGAGTTCTTCCACACCTTTAATATTCTCTACCAGGGTGGTCGACAGATCGTCTTGAGTTCAGATGCTCCACCAAATGAAATTCCAGAACTTGAAGAACGGCTCATCAGCCGATTCAACTGTGGTTTGGTCGCAAACATCGATCGGCCCTGTTATGAAACCAGGGTTGCAATCATCAGAAGCAAGGCTGGATTGAAGGGAATTGAGCTCCCGGACGACGTGGTGAGTTATATCGCCGCGAAGATCGATACCAATATCCGTGAGATCGAGGGGACGATCACGAAAATCCAGGGACTCTCGGTGATCAACAAGGCAAAGATAGACCTCTCTCTTGCAAAGAAGGCTATTGGTGAACGCATCTCGAATGTAAACACCACACAGATGACGATCCAGGGAATCATTGAGACGATTTCCAACTACTACAACCTGAAACTCGCAGACCTTCTTTCCAAACGAAGGCATAAATCCATCTCACTTCCAAGACAGATCGGGATGTACCTTGCGAGGAAACACACCCGTTTCAGTCTTGAAGAGATTGGTGGTTACTTTGGTGGTCGTGATCACACCACGGTCATGCACGCCGTCCGGACCATTGATTCCCGGCGAGGTGAAGATGCCATCCTCGACAAGGACCTGATGATCCTTGAAAAAGAGCTGACGGGCTCCACGATCGATCCAATCGGGTCTTATTCCTGATGAATTTCCAATGTGTCGGGGGTGTGGAAATCCTGTCTCGGGATTCCATGTTGTTGTCACCGCTTCGGGGCCACTCCTGGTCCTTGTGACAGGCGTGAATATGGTCTGGAAGTCGGTGTCAGGAACAGGAAGGTCAAGTGTCAGGAATTCCACATGGTGTGGGTAACGGTATTTCACCTGTTTCTGTTTGAATTTCATCCCTGGCGAGACCTTGTCCACCTGTCGACAGGGCTTAGATAGATGATGATGAATTTAAATTACTGATACCGGAATTCCGGAATCATCCGGACGATCAACAGACAGGATCAACAATTACCGACCATGTGCTCCCTGGTGGATTTTCCTATCTTCCAGGGGTGATCTCTTGTCGAGCAGATACCGAACCTTGCACCCAGGTGATCAGAGGGGTGGTTCAAGGGGTAGGGATGTGGTCCCACCCATTCCCATGGGTATACTTTCGTGACTGGTCGGTATTTCCAAGGAGTGGGTCGAATGTCAACTGATGGACTGAACAGTGTCGGTGATCTGGCTGGTGCCGCAGAGCGGATTCGAAATGAAATCCACCAGGTCGTCGTTGGCCAGGACGCAGTCATCGATGAACTTCTCCTGTGCATGTTCTGTGGTGGACACGCACTTCTTGTCGGGGTTCCAGGCCTTGCCAAGACCCTGCTTATTTCAACCATTGCCAGAACCATGAATCTAGGATTCTCAAGAATCCAATTCACTCCGGATCTCATGCCATCCGACATGACCGGAACCGAGGTCATGGAAGAGGATCGGGCAACCGGGGCACGATCCCTTCGATTTGTGAAGGGCCCAATCTTCTCGAATCTGATTCTTGCGGATGAGATCAACCGTACACCACCAAAGACACAGGCAGCTCTTCTGGAAGCCATGCAGGAACGCCAGGTGACCGCTGGTGGTACCCGTTACGAGCTTCCAAACCCTTTTTTCGTTCTCGCTACCCAGAATCCAATCGAACAGGAAGGAACCTACCCCCTTCCCGAAGCGCAACTTGACCGCTTCATGTTCAACATCAGGATTTCGTATCCACAGGCAGCTGAAGAACAGGAAATTGTTCGAAGAACAACATCAACCGAAGTACCTGAAATCAAACAGGTGATCGATGGAACCAGGATGTCGGAGATTCAATCAATCGTTCGACAGGTGCCGATTGCGGATCACGTGATCAACTACGCCATTCGTCTTGCTCGATCAACCCGGGTCGACCAGGCGGAAGATTCCACACCACTGCCATCCATCATTCGCGAGTACGTCAACTGGGGAGCTGGTCCACGGGCCAGCCAATACCTCACGCTTGCCGCCAAGGCAAAGGCGGTACTGAGTGGTTCATCACACGTGACATGTGAACACATCAAGGATGTTGCGTTACCTGTGCTCCGGCACAGGATTCTGACGAACTTCAATGCAGAGTCGGACGGTATCACCACCGAAATGATCATCAATGAACTACTCGAATGGTTGCCACTTGATGACACGGATTCAGATACCCGGAAGCAGATGGACCAGGTGATGCGTTGATCACCACACTCTCTTTGAGTACTTGGAGAATCCAGGGATGACAGAGCGAGGAACCATGCGGGCAGAGTCTTATCTCTCCCCGGAGACTCTCTCGCAACTCGCACCATTCGACCTCCGGGCCAGGATGATCGTCGAGGGAATTCGAAGTGGTTCCCATACCTCACCCCTGCGGGGGATGTCCGTCGAATTTGAACAACACCGACCCTATGTACCAGGTGACGATCTTCGCCATCTGGATTGGAAGGTGTATGGCCGTTCTGATCGTCTTGCGATCAAGCAGTATGAACAAGAGACGACTCTTGATGTAATACTTCTTGTCGACTGCTCCGCTTCCATGAAATTTGGAACCCTCGGGGTGAAGGGTGGATGGGGTGGTACCCGTGCAAGCGAAGAAACAGGTTCATGGACAAAATTCGACCACGCAACAGCAACAGCAACAGCGCTTGCCTGGATGTGTCTGCAGCAATCAGACAGAGTAGGGTTGACACTCTTCGCTGATGGAATCATCGAGCAGATCGGACGAAGCAGCAATATTGGTCAGTGGAAACAGATTGTTTCAATCCTGTCCAACCAACCAGTCGATCAGGCCACGAATATCGAGAAGACCGTCGATCAAGTGCTTTCAACCATTACGAATCGATCCCTGTTCATAGTCATTTCAGATTTCCTTCAGGACACGACTGAGATCCGTTCGGCAATGGCCAGGTTCCGCCACCGGAAGCACGATGTAATTTGTCTCCGCATTCTGGATCATGAAGAAATGGAATTCCAACTCCAGGATCCATCCCTGTTCATTGGAATTGAAGATGAAGAACGGATTCGAATAGATCCACCAGCCATCCGAAACGCGTACCTGGATGCATTTCAGAAGAACCAGGATGAAATTTCCAGAATCCTCTCTGGTTTCAGTTTTGATTTCCACACCATGGATTCACACGAACAAGTTGGTCCAGCCCTGGCGTATCTCGTCGCCAGGAGGTCCGCCTGGTTGAGAAAGCATCATGCTCATTGACCTGGTATCAAACCAGATTGGTGTTGGATTCATCATCTCGACACCATTGATGGCCTTTGCGGGTGCACTGGCCATCCTTGTGCCCCTGCTTATTCACCTGTTGTTCAGGAGACGACGAAGGCCTGTCGAATGGGCAGCGATGCAGTTCGTCATCCAGGCCTGGGCGGCACGAAGAAGAAGAGTCCGTATGGAACAATGGATTCTGCTCACACTTCGGTGTCTTGTGCCATTGGTTCTCGGATTTGCTCTTGCCCAACCACTCCTGGCAGACGGAAACTGGTTTTCGGGCTCAACACACCATTACATCATCATCGACAATGGCGTTTCAACCACAACAACATCCACGAACGGGCAAACCGATTTCGAACAACTCAAGGAACAGGCTTCCGATTTCATACGCTCTGGAAACCCCGGCGATCTGGTCACGATTGTTTCATCAACCAATCCCCTGAAAACACCACGTTCAACAGGTGACCTTGAACAGGCTGCCCTGCATGTTGAATCAATGGGGTCGCGTTTCATCGAATCAGACCTGAAAAAATCACTCGACAAGGTCATTGGAGTGATTTCCAATGGAACCAGTGGCGGGCGTAATGAGGTAACCATCTTCAGCCCGTTTCGTTCAGGTTCACTTGGGAAAATGAAGGAATACGAGTTGGAGCCCCCTTCTGGATCAGTACTCCAGTTTTCCACGCCCACCATCACGAACCTGGAGAACACCAGGTTCGAATCTGTTGAACCACTGAGACGATTCATCCTCCGAGACAAGAACGAAACAGAAAGCGGGCGGAGTTCACTCGGTCGAACCGCCATGGCATCTCTTGTTCGGGATGGGGCGGAACTTCCTTCGAAGCAGACATCAATATCGACATCACTGAACGGAAAGACAACCCACAGAACATATCAATGGAAGACAGGACAAGAACGGGCCGAGGTTGAACTTCAGCTCCCAATCGATTCTGCCAGCGACGAATCAGCAACAATCAAAGTGACCATTGACGATGTCGACGCCAACATGAACGACAACTCCTGGTACCTCACCATGGATACCGTTGAACAACTTCGATTTTTGATTCTTGATCGCGTTGGTGATGAATCCATTGATTCAAATCAATCGCGGTGGATCAAATTCGCTCTGAACCCTGGTGATTTGGAATCACTTGAGACCCGGGTGATGGACCCGATGGCAATAATCGATTCAGACCTGGATCAGTTGGATGTACTGGTCATAACCCGCCCGGATCTTCTTCAGGAAATGAGCATCGAACTCGTCGGTGAATTTCTCGAAGAGAATGGAATTGTAATTCTACTTCCCCCCGCAGACAGGGAAATTCACCACTGGACCACCTCGCTGCAGCGGAATCTTGGACTGCCGTGGAGTTGGGGGAAAGAGACCCGGACATTCATCGAGCCCGTTGGTATTGAAGAAACAGATGTTGCAGGCCAATACCTCGCACCAATCGCCGGGGATCTTCCCGTCCTTCTGGAATCAATCCGTGTTCAAAAATCCATGGAGCTCGTGCCCTCAACGGGTGCGGATATTCTCCTCACCATTGGGGATGGTTCACCATTACTGGTGGTGTCGGCACATGGTGATGACAACCCGGGAACCGTCATCCACATAACCACCCCGATGGATCCAACCTGGACCGATCTTCCAACCAAACCATTGATGGTTCCGTTGTTTCAGGAGTTGGTCCGAAACAGTCTTTCAAACCAACGCATGAACAGACAACGATTTGTTGGTGATGTGTTCGAGGTTCCCGGGTCTACTCTTGTTGGTGGGGATGGTCATCGGATACCTGTTGACATTGATACCAACGAGACCGTATCGACTCCACAACATCCCGGACATTGGGTGATCGAAAACAAGATGAGCGAGTCGGTTGGTACGGTTTCAGTCAACATCAGGGCTGGATCTACGAATACAGGGGTCACGGATGTTTCTGAAATACCAACACTGCTTGGTGAACCGGAGCACTGGATCGAGTTGGCTCAGGATGGATATGGAAACAGGAAGACCGCCGGACCTGGGGGTTCATTGACAAGAGCACTTCTTCTTTTCCTGTTGGCACTGATCGTCGCTGAAACCATTCTTTCCCGCTTGTTTACACACACCACAACACAATCCAACCCGGGGAGTCACATGTGATTCCACTACTTGCACAGGAAATGGGTTGGCTGCACCCATGGCCATTGTGGGTCTGGGTGTTCCTGATAGGACTTTGTCTTCTGGCGGCCTGGTGGGTCTATCGATCTCTCGTCATTCCCACCTGGTCCCGGTGGGTTCTCGGATCATTTCGGTTCATGATTCTCGTGATTCTGCTTATCTATGTTTCCGGTCCAGTGATCGAGACATCACACAAAGACCATGTTGAAGACCAGGTCATCGTCCTGTTGGATCGAAGCAGTTCCATGAACACTGTTGATGTCGCCACACTTGATGGAGCCCTTGTATCACGGGACCAGCAACTCGCCGATGTTCTTGCCATGAGTGAAACATGGGAGGAAGTGTCCAGGGACCGAATCGTGGATTGGGTCGGGTTCCATGGATATGGGTTTTCACTCCAGGACCAGGTCGGGTCTGGTGAACCACTCCCACCCCCAGGTGGGACAACCACGGATATTCCACTGTCCATCAATCAGATTACCGAAGTGAATTCGATGAACCCCACCTCAGCCATCATCCTTCTGAGTGATGGTCGATCCGCACAACCTGTTCCGCGTGGGTTTACGACCAATCTTCGATCAAGAGGCATTCCGATCTACTCAATACTGCTTGGATCAGATGGAAGTGGTGTGGATGTGGGTATCCAATCAACACGATCACCAGGGTTCGCGTTCATTGGAGACAAGGTACCGATCGTTGTTGAGCTGGAGCACAACTTCGATCCTTCACAACAACAGGGTGGTGAGATAATTCTCCGGAGTCGCGATACGGGTGAGGACATGGATCGTGTTCCGATTGAGATCGATCAAACTGAATACACCCTTGTCGGAGAACCTCAATTCCAGGGAGACGCACATTGGATCGTTGAAATCGTTCCAAGTGGAGAAGACCTTGTTTCAATGAACAACACCAGGGATCTTCAGATCGAACTCACCGATCAACCCCTCCGGGTGCTTTATGTGGAGGGACATCCGAGGTGGGAATACCGGTATCTCAAGAATCTTCTGATCAGGGAACAGTCGATTGAAAGCTCGATCATGTTGTTGTCTGCCGACAAGGATTACGCCCAGGAGGGCAACCGGCCGATCACACGGCTGCCATCCACACGCAGGGAGTTTCTTGATTTTGATGTCATCATCATTGGTGATCTTCCCGCATCGACACTATCAAGTGAGCAACAGGAGATCATCGATGATCTGGTGGTTGAGGGTGAACTGGGAATCGCCTGGGTTGGAGGATCAAAATGGACTCCTGCGAAATGGGACTCGACAACCCTTTCCAACACACTTCCCTTCAAGGCATCAATCCAGCCAAAACAATTCACTCAACCTGTTCACATGAAACCGACCGATGAGGCGCTTCGACTTGGTGTTCTTCAATTCGGTGATCAGGAAGAGGACCCATGGGAAGAAGTTCTTTCGAACAAGGGTGTTCCGTGGTCGGCATTCCATTGGATGCAACGAATCGAACCTGAATCACTGAAACCAACCGCCCAGGTACTTGCATCGGTTGTCGAATCCGATTCAAACCCGTCTTCCGACCACCCTATTCTGCTTGCGATGCGATATGGAGCAGGTAGATCAATCTATGTTGCGACAGACGAAATCTGGCGTTGGCGCCACGGTCGTGGAGAACGACTGTATGAGCAGTTCTGGATTCAGATTATTCGTTCTCTGGCAAGAAACGGGATGAATCAACTTGATACGGGTGTTCGTCTCGATATATCCCCACCCCTTGTGGAGGTTGGTGAGCCCCAGCGTATCCGTGTCGACATCTTTGATGAATCCATTCTTTCCACGGCAGGCGACATCATCCAGGTCGAGGTGACCACCCCATTTGGAGGTGTTGATCAACTCGAGCTGCTTCGAGAGGGGTCGAACAACAACACATGGTCGGCAACCTGGATTCCCATGACCGCCGGACGCCTCACCATGGACCCCTTGTTGCCGACCCATGGCGAGGGAACAGCACGGGAGTCGACAATCATTGATCCCGCAGGTGAAATGGCAAACCCCGCCACACACCACGAGTTGCTGCGAGAGTTGGCGGCTGAAACAGGTGGAGCGGTCATCCAGCCCGGTGATCTGGACACACTGCCCACCCTCATACCAGATCGATCAATCACCACCATCCACACACAACAACAAACAATCTGGGACAACATCTGGTTGTTGTTGGTCCCAATAGCTCTGCTTGGGTTGGAATGGTCGGGTCGTCGGGTGTTCCGTCTGGCATGACTTGGGTGAAAAACACGGAATGACGGTGGTCGAGCCGGTTCCCGTGATGGACAATGAGGGTGTAATGAACCTGAATCGACGACTTGATGGAATTCGAACAACAGCCAGGCGGCTGCTGCTTGTTCGTGGATCAAGTGTTCTGACATGCCTGTTTCTCATCACACTCACCCTGGTGGTGCTGTTTGATTGGTTCATCCGCTTCGACCCATGGTTCCGGTTGTTTCTTCTATTGGGGATCATCCTGCTGGTTTCAATATTGCTGGTGCGCGTTCTCCTTCCCGCCATCCGGTTCAACCCATCAAGAACCGATATTGCACTTCGAATCGAGCACAACCACGACCACGCGGATGGCCAAATAGCTTCAGCAAGCCAATTCATGGAATCCGATGCAGAGCCCCACCCCATGGCTGGAGCGAGTATTAGCGAAGCCGAAGAGGCGCTTCGCCGGATACCAACCCGTGACATTTTCAGACCAAGAGGTGCCACGAGTTGGTTCGTGTGTGGAATCATCCTGCTTGCTCTTGTTGGCTTGACAGCATTCCTGATCCCCAGCACCACCTCAACAGGGTTGACGAGAATCATTCTCCCACTGTCAGACACCAGTTGGCCGGCACGAACCGCTGTTTCATCACTCATGGATCCATCATCAACGAACATGGTGCACGGCCGTGGTACCACTTTGTTGATGAGAGCCCGAAATGACACACCTGGGATTCCAGAAGGATCAGTCTGGGTCGATTACCAGATTCACGAAAACGGTGGTGGTGATGGCTGGAACTCGTTGTTGTTGACACACCAGGGAACGGGGATTCATGAACGCGTACTTGATCCAGGTGGCGATCTGATCGAGTTCAGATTCAGGACGGATGACGCTTCAACAGCAACACAGGAAATCCGGGTCGTTGATCTCCCGAAAATTACCGACGCCAGACTGCACATATCACCACCCGCATACACATCAGGCACCCATGAATCACGTTCAATACCACTGCTTGAAGGTGGTGTACTTCGTGGCCGCATTGGGGAGACCATCCTCAAGGGATCAGAGATAACCCTGGATATTACATCCAACAATCCACTCCAAATCCCCATCGAACCAGTGGACCAGGAACAATGGTTGTCCGATACGGTCATCTCGACACACCTTCCTTCACCAAGACTTCATCCAGACCACGATGACCCTCACCATTTCCAGTTGTCATGGGTGCTCACCGACCCGGTCAGGCAAGTCGTGCAACTTCGTGACGGAGATGGCCTGCAATCACTGGATCCATGGAGTCTGTACATCGAGTCGACCCCTGACAAGGAGCCCACAGTCGCCTTCGAGGAACCAACTCGGGACCTGTCCCTGCTCCCAGGAGCATCCCTCAACACAAGGCTCACAGCCTCTGATGACATCCAGTTGGAGCGAATGCGGATTCAGATTGAACGAACCACTGTTGATGGTGAAGGAATATCCTCAACCAACAAGTGGAAATCCGAGTTTGAGCCTGCCTCAACCGGACACTCGATGGATGCGACATTGGACTTTTCCACATGGGATCTTGAACCAGGAACCACATTGCTGCTCGAGGGAATGGTGTGGGACACCTATCGCGATGAGCTTGGTTCAGATCGGGTGACCAATGCCGCGCCCCGGCGAATCCAGATCATTGATGAGTCTCGATTCCTCTCAATGATCCGAAACCGCTTCAAGCTTCTTCAACAACGAGCGAAAGAACTTGATGAGCGACAATCCCAGTTGCAGCGAATCGTCCGTTCAGGTGGATGGACCACCGGTGACCAGCGTGAACAGGCGGCAATAGGCCGGGCGCTGCAGGATCAACGCAAGCAGTTGGATTCCATCCGGGACGAAATGGAGATGAACCGATCGCAGGACCAGCAGATAGAGGCCCTGCTTTCCTTCTCATCTGAATCACTGGAGCGTGCCGCATCAGCATCCAGCCTGGCGGTCGAATCGATGCAATCCGGTTCCCCGGCTCGCGAGCAGGTGTTGCAGGGTCAGGAAGAGGTTCGCTTTGAACTGGGCGAGCTCGTATCCATGCTCGGAGAGGATGAAGAATCGTGGTTGGTCTCTCGACAAGTCGAACAGTTGATCGAACAACAACGGGATCTTCTGAACCGGACCTCCAGTCTCGGCCGCGAAACACTTGGGTTGACCCGTGAGAACATGGGAGAAGAAGAACAGCAATCGCTCGAGGATGTTTCCCGCGAACAACTGGAGTTGACTGGCTCGGCTCGTGATCTCCTTGAAGCTCTTGTGGAACGATCCCGTGGAATGAGTGATGTGAACCCCACCCAGTCCGAGGCTATGCGTGCTGCGGCCGAGAAGGCCAGGGAGGAGCGTGTTGTTGAGCGCATCCGGGAGGCTTCAGAAGATGTTTCAGACGGACTCATGCAATCTGCAACCCGCACCCAGCAGCAGGTAATTGAAACACTCCAACAGATGCAGAGCATGTTGGATGAAAGTCGAAAGGTTGATGTCAAGGACCTGGTTCGAAAACTCGAAGCCCTGCAACAGGCGATCAATCGACTTGTGGAGTTTCAGCGGAGAGAACTCCTTCGCCTCGATGTGGCGATCAAGGATGAGGTGTTCACCGGTCGGGACACCCCGTTGATCCGCCTTCGCACCAATACGCTTTCTGTTTCGAAGCAGGCTCGAGAAACCGGAGAAGAGACCAGATCCATTTCAAGAATATTGGACCAGGCTGCCGGTGAACAGGTTGAAGCCATTAGTGGACTTCGTACTGATCCCATCATTGCTGATCTTGTACGTGGACACGAGGAGCGATCATTGCAATTGCTCGAGTCCGCTCTCGAAGAAACCGGTGCACGTGCCGAACAAGCAAGGCAGGACATGGAATCCGGAGCGAGAAACGAACTGGCTTCCTTGTACAAGGCCCTTGCGGAGCGGGAATCAGTTGTCATGGGACAGACCGAGGAACTTCTTGGGTTGGAGGATCTTGATCGAAGAGCCCGGTTCGAGGCACGCAGGTTGTCGAGAACACAGGAAGAAATTCGTATCGCACTTCTGGAGCTGACATCAACAAACAAGGAAATTCTTGAGTCGGCAACTTTCCACCATGTTCACAATCGTCTTGATGCACTGTCACGGGATATCTCCGCGGATCTGAAGGATGGCCGAATCACCAACCTGACTACACATCGCCAGCAGATGATGCTCCAGCATTTTGCATCACTGGCTGAATCCCTTGAGCAGGGTGGAGATGAGGATCGGTTTGCGGATGGCACATCCGGATCAGGGGGTTCATCTGAAGAATCACCCTCTCAACAACAGGGCCTGGTCCCCCCCATCGCGGAGATAAAACTGCTTCGCAGCATGCAGGTTGAACTGCTTGGCGAAACACGTGCGATGGAAATCGAAGGAGATCGATTCGGCGACTTGCGTTCAGGAGTCATGAGTGATCTTGCCACCCAGCAATCAGCACTTGCCGAGTTGGGTCTGAACATGCTTCAGGACCTGCAGGAGCAGCAGGAGCAGCGGGATGCAGCCGAGTCAGGTGTTCCAACCAGTACGACACCCGTTGAACCAGGTGTTCCTCCCTCCGCAATGCCCCTCAACCAAGGCACTGGGACGGAGACGGAAAACGAGGATCTGCCAGATCTTGATGAACTGCTTGGCCTAGATTCCGAAGAGGATCCTGCGCCGGATACGGATCCCGTGCTGAATATTCCAGAAGATCCCGTGGAGGGATTGGAGCCACTGACCCGGGCGATCGAGGGCATGCATGCTTCAGCCCGACGACTTGATATTGATTCAACCGGTGTACAGACCCAACGTCTTCAGGAAGACGTGATCTACCACCTGGATCAACTGATCGAAATGGCGCAACAACAACAGCAGCAACAACAACAACAATCTTCCAGCAGCAGCAGCAGCAGCAGCCCTGAGCCTGGATCAGAACCACAGGCTGGCCAACAGGATCAACAGGGTTCACAACAACAACAGGGAGAATCCGGAGAAACACCCCCCACCATGGATGGATTGGATCCCATGTTGGGTGGTGTCATTGATGAAGCAGATGCCGAATGGGGTACGCTGCCTGATCGAGTCCGCAAAATGCTCCAACAGGGCCGACAGGATGCATACTCCTCACTGTATGAACGCATGACCATCGAGTACTACCGCCGATTGGCGCGGGAGGCTGGAAATGAATAGCATTCCTCATGCTCTCCTGTACTGCTGCATGGTGATCAGTATGTCGTCGGCCCAGGAACTCACTCCCTCGCCCGCGACACCTTTGTTGGAGCCAGCCCCCGCTCCTCAACTTCCACCGTCTCCAGACGAACCAGATCCCGCGTTGGTACCAGATGAAACCGGTCCGGCTCCGGAAGGCGCCGAGAATGCCCCGGTGGTCGGTGAGATGACGGAGCATCTTCACAACTCCATCAAACTCGGCCTCGCATACCTGTCGAGCCAACAGGTCGAGAATGGTTCGTTTGGCCGTGGTCGGTTTGCCGATCACGTCGGGATCACTTCACTTGCTGCCATCGCCTTCATGTCCGATGGACACCTGCCTGGACGTGGCACCTACGGTGAACATGTCACACGAGCCCTGGACTTCATACTCCAGCACGCTACGGAGACAGGGTTGATCGCCGCTGAAACATCACACGGACCCATGTATGGACATGGATTTGCAACACTGTTTCTCGGTGAGATCTACGGCATGACCGACCGGGATGCCCGTGTGCGTACAGCCCTGGAGAAGGCAGTGGAATTGATCGTGCGGACCCAGAACGATGAGGGTGGGTGGCGCTACCAGCCTGTCCCATCCGATGCGGATATTTCAGTGACCATCTGTGAGGTCATGGCCCTGCGCAGTGCGCGGAACGCGGGCATCAAGGTGCCTGAATCGACGATCAATCGCGCCATCGAATATGTCAAGCATTGCCAGAACGCAGATGGCGGGTTCCGCTACATGGCACGTGATGGGGCTTCGGCATGGCCACGAACCGCCGCGGGTCTCGCCAGCCTGTTCTACTCTGGAATCCACGGAGGTACTGCGATCGAGCAGGGCCTGGATTACCTTGAAAAGACGGCGATGCCCGGTCGAAAAGGTGTCCGCCAATCCCACTACTACTACGGACAGTACTACGCAGTGCAGGCGATGTACATGGCGGGTGGATCCAGGTGGGAGCGATGGTGGCTCGGTGTCAGAAGGGATCTGCTTGATCGCCAATCCACAAATGGTGGCTGGCTCGACCACCATGTCGGTGGTGCGTATGCTTCTTCCATGGCCCTGATTGTTCTCCAGATGCCCAAGCGATACCTTCCCATCTTCCAACGATGAAACGAATCATTCTGATCCTGTCATTGTTGATGTCATGCGCCATGGACTCTGGTGCAGGGGCGGAGACATTCATGCTGCTCGATCAGGATGGTGTGGTCAGCCCGGTTCAACTCACGGTGATTGGCCCGGGCGAAGTCGAGATCCTGGACTCACAGTCCGGATTTTCCGTTCTTCCCCGAAACGAATGCATTGCCTTTCTTCGGCCCACACCAACACCCGTGAACACCAGGAAACCGATGCTCCACCTTCACGATGGACAGGTTCTTCCCGGACAACTGGTCAAGGTGTGGGAGGATGATCATGTACTTTGGGAGCACGATTGGCTGGGGCCACTTCGTGTACCGATGGATCGCATTGATCGCATCACGATGCGCCTGCAACAAGCCTCTGTCGGTGTGACTCCCCCCCCACCTCCCTCTGATCTGGACGTGGTGCGGCTGCTCAATGGAGATGTCGTGGAGGGATTCGTTACCAGCATCTCTGATCCTGTTGTAATCGAGATCGACCAGGAGCAGGACACTGTTGAATCCTCGATTCCACTGGATCGGATCCGGGAAATCGACCTGTTTGGTGAGCCGGAGCCGATGCGGGATCCCAGAGTCTGGACAATGGATGGAACCGTGGCGACGCTCTCGGTATTGGAACTCACCGAGGACTCCTACCTCCGCATCGGTGACCATGAGTTTCGAATCGAGGGGGACGCCGCGAGGTTGTCGGGCCCGGGACTTCGTCGTGTGCATGCGATGTCGTTGTCAGGTTCAACCATCACATCACTGGCGAGCCTTGTTCCGATCACCACATCGACTCCGCCGACCAGGCTCCCGGCAGCGAAGCCGCTGGTAACCGATCGTTCGGCACCACTTGGACTTTCACCAGTGGAATTACGTGGTCCGATCTCAATCAAGTACACACTTCCGTCGGGTCCACATCGGTTTCACTCCACGGTGCGCTTGCCCGCCTCATCAGAGCAATGGGGTGATTGCGAACTTGTTCTGCTTGTCGATGGTGTCCAGGTGCACCAGTCCCGGTTCAACGCCGGGCACACTGTGTCACAACTTGACATTCCAATCGAAGGTGACACGCTCGAACTTCAAATACTCACCGGGTTCAATGGCCCGGTTCAGGATCACCTTCGGTTCGAGTATGCACTGTTGCTGCCGGACTGAGTTCACCCCCGTGAGCAGCGAACCAGGGTCTCCAGTGTCTGCATGGCATGACCGGAATCAATGGATTCCGCAGCCAGCGCCACACCATCCCGGATGGAATCACAGCGGTCGCACGTCATGAGAGCGACCGCGGCATTGAGCAGGGCCATGTCACGCGGGGGACCTCCGAGTGAACCATCCACTATTCCACGGATCATCGATGTGGCGTGATCAAGATCACCAGCAGTGACTGATTTTCGTGGAGCACTGGTGAGCCCCACATCCTCTGGAGCCAGGACGGTTCGCGTGATTTCGCCTTCATGCACCTGAACGATCGTCGTCGGAGCGGAAATGGAGCATTCATCCAGGCCATCCTCTGAATGAAGCACGGCGGCACGCCGTGTCCCGAGTCGATCGAGCGTTTCCGCAATCACATCCAGAAACCGACCATCGTAGACACCCATCAACTGCCGCCCCGCCCCCGCGGGGTTCGTCAGGGGGCCAAGGAGGTTGAAGATCGTCGGTACACCAAGTGCCTTGCGTACCGGCATCACGTGCCTGGTCGCGGGGTGGTGATGGATGGCGAAGCAGAAGCAGATTCCAGCTTCATCAAGGCATGCAGCCTGGATGGAAGCATCGGCATCCACATTCACACCCAGTGTCTGCAGAACCTCGGCCGATCCCCGCCCGGTCCGCGAACGATTTCCATGCTTGGCCACGACAACTCCGGCCCCAGCTGCGATCAAGGCCGCCGCCGTGGAGACATTGAAGGTCTTCGGCGCGCCACCAGTGCCGGCGGTGTCGAGCATGTCGGCAACCGGCGTCCGGGCCTTGATACCTGTCACGTTGCTGCGCATGACCCGGGCGGCTCCAACCAGTTCATCAGTGGTCGGTGTCCGTGTCGCCAACAGGGCCAGGAATGCCCCCATTTCACCATGGTGCACTCGCCCACTCATCATCGCGTCGAATGCGGCGGCAGATTCTTCCTCGGAGAGGGATCGATTGGACAGGAGGATCTGCAGGAAGGGCGTCAGGTCCGCATCCTGGTCGGTCCGGGGAAACTCCGAGGGAGCAGGTGTGGTGTTCTCGGGTTCTTTGGCCATGGATGTTCGGCTTTCTCCGGGGCTGCCGTATGATGACGCCGCTTCAGGATCGAATCCAACAAGGACCCATGGCGTGCACAGCCTTCTCGCGGAATCCTACCTTCATTCGCTCGATCCGTACGCGGTCGATTTCGGTGGTGGTATTGGGCTGCGGTGGTACGGCCTGGCGTACGTGATTGGTTTCCTCATCGCCTGGTGGATGACCTGGTCCATGGCCAGATCACGTCGTTGCCTCGT
This sequence comes from Phycisphaerales bacterium, assembly GCA_029245245.1. Taxonomy (GTDB): domain Bacteria; phylum Planctomycetota; class Phycisphaerae; order Phycisphaerales; family SM1A02; genus UBA854. The sequence continues at coordinate 15,062 of JAQWPT010000004.1, read as the reverse complement.
GGAGCCCCACTCCGTCAGTGACATGATGATCTACATCATCCTCGGGGTCCTGTTAGGGGGTCGCCTGGGGTACGCACTCTTCTACGACCCTCACCTGTTCATCGGGTTTTCCAGCTCATTCCCATTCTGGGATCTCCTGGCGATTTACAAGGGGGGCATGGCGAGCCACGGGGGAATGCTGGGTGTGATCATCGCCCTGTTGATCTTCGGGATGCGTCATCGGTTCCCCCCGCTGCACCCGGTCGATATCGGGGCATTCATTGCGCCCCCGGGACTCTTCCTCGGTCGTATTGCGAATTTCGTCAACGGCGAGTTGTGGGGCAAACAATGGTCCGGAGAGGGAGAAGCACCATGGTGGACAGTCAAGTATCCCACCGAGATCTACCTGCGCCCGGATGAGATCGATCTGTCGCCGTTGCGTTCATCGCTTGGTGGTGATGCATCATTTTACGATCGGGTGGTAGAAGAAGCGTATGCAGGCAACCAGCAGGTGATCGATGTGCTGGAGCCCCAACTCACGTCGTACCTTCCATCTCAGATCTTTCAGGCGATGACCGATGGTCCCATCCTGCTGCTGTTGCTGGCATTGGTGTGGCTCAAGCCTCGCAAACCCGGGATCATCGCGGGGTCCTTCCTGGCCTTCTACGGTGCAATGCGCATCTTCACGGAGGTCTTCCGTCAGCCTGACGAGGGCGTCTCCCTGTTCATGGGACTCTCGCGCGGTCAGCAGTTGAGCATCATCCAGGTCCTCGCCGGGCTCTTCCTGATCCTGCTCTGTTCGATCGGGCGAGGAACACCAGTGGGCGGCCTGGCAGGACCCGGGCGTTCAGACCAGGCGCCACCCCCCGCCACCGTTTGATCAGGTGGCCGTGTAGACCGGCTCGGGGTTCGTCCAACTCGCCGACAGCGATTCCATCAACTGCTTGATGTTGATATGACTTTCACTTTCCTGTTCGACCTGTGCGAGCAGGTCGATCGTGGTACAGCAGCGATTTCGAAGTGCATCATCATCAGTGGCGGCAAGTTGTCGCCGGAGATGGTGTCCAAGCAGTCGAATCAACGACCGGACGCCAGCCCGGTTCGCCGCCTCCTTGCTCGCCTTTGGGTTCTCCGCCAGCTCCACCTCGGCGTACTGTTCGATGAGTTCGACCATGGTCGCACCAAGTTCAGGTGCAAACTGGCCACGATCACTGTTGGCGAGCATCGGTTCGAGTGTGGCGACCCATTGGACAAGGTCGTGACGCTGCGCATTTTCGTATCGCCCCGGTGATCCTTCGGACCACGAAAGCAGCCAGTCCAGGGATGCGCCATTGTCATCGTGGTTTGATTCGGCAATCCACTGCTTCATTGCCTCAGCATCAAGAGTTCCGAAGGGAAGCTGTTGACACCGGCTCCGAATCGTAGGGATCAATCGTTCAGGTCGTGAGGTCACGAGAATGATGATCGTGCCCGAAGGGGGTTCCTCAAGGGTCTTGAGCAGAACATTCTGAGCGGTGCGGTCGAGCAGTTCCGCCTCATCGATGATGAACACCTTGCCGTGGCCCATGGATGCTGTTCGGTAGGCGGGAGCGTCCTTGATCTTTCCATCGGAGGTTCGCCCTCCGATCATGCGCTCTCGCAACAGATCCAGGGGGATATTCAACTGCTTTCGCTCTCGAAGCTGCCGGTTGTCGGAGTAGACCGAATCTTCCTTGCGGATCAGGTGCAGATCCGGGTGGGTTCCGGCGGCGAGGAGTGTTCCGGCATCCGTGGCCAGGACGGGCTCCGGTTCCCCGAGGTTGCCGGCACCGAGGGCGGGGTCGAGCACGATTCGGGCCACTTCTTCCGCCAGTGTTCGTTTTCCGACCCCGACGGGACCGGAGAAGATCCACGCGTGATGCATGCGATCTCCCCCCATCGCGGTGCGGAGGGTAGTCAGTGGTCGATCGTGGCCGAGAATGATGCCCATGAACGGACCATTCGACCTCGGGTCCGGGTGTGCGTCAAGCGGTGGCCCATTCAAATTGCTCTCCAGGGCACACATCCCCGCTCCAAGGGTGTAGGGGGAGTTGCTGCCAGCCCATGGCCACGCGCATGGGATTCGGCTGAGCGCACCCCCATGAACCCTATTTCATCCCCCCGTGCGGATTGGTCCCGGTGGATCGTCATCTGCAGTCTGCTGGGACTTACCGCTGCCACATCCCTTGCCGCGATCGAGCCGCAGAAGTCCAGTCCGGATCCAGTGAAGCCCCAGGTCGTGGAGACGTGTCCCAGGGGGTCCCTCGCGGGATCCCGGATGCCGACCGCCCTGCTTTCAGACGATATTCCCTGGTCCCACTGAAATACAAGATTCTGCTGTAAGAAACGGATCATTCCGTCGCAATGGTGACGACAGGCGGGTGCAGGTCCGCCAGAGACGTGCCTTTGCAAGACAGGATGGAATGACATGAAGATCAACCAGGCAGTTCGATACACCGTGCTCATGGCAGCGGGATTCATGACGGCATCCAGTGCCATGGGGGCCGAACTTGTTGCTCCCAGCGAGCAGTACCCGACTATTCGGTCAGCCATGACCTCGGCTGAGGATGGCGATGTCGTGACGGTACTTCCCGGGGTGCATGTCGAGGACTTCTGGATGACGGGCAGTGATGGCTGCCGTTCCTTCACTCTTCGTGGAACCGGGCACCCCTCGCAGACCGTTCTCAAGCGGATCGACAACGGACGCTTTCCTGTTTCCGGTTCAGTGTGCGGGGAAGATCGACGTGACTCGGTTCGGTACACGATCGAGAACCTCACGTTTGAAGCCAATGCCAGTGGAAGCCGGTTCATGGACGGTCTCACCATCTCCCATTGCACAGTCACTTTCCGCAACTGCGACTTCCGAAACATCACCAGCCACTACTTCGAGAATCAGCGTCCACATGGTCATGACAGTGTGGGTGCCATCAAAATCCACAATTGCAACGCACGCTTTGAATACTGCAACTTCGTAGGTAATGGCGTGACCTATACCAGGCAGACCTACCTGTCCTCGATTCAGGGAGGCGCCATCCGGTCCTTCGACAGTGATCTTGAGATCATCAGTTCTGCGTTCCAGGGCAACTACGTGCGCACCACGGATGGAAACGGTGCACAGGCCGCGACTACGGCAGCACTGGGTGGGGCCGTCTACGCAAGAAAGGGCAGCCTGCTCATCCAGGATTCACACTTCCAGGCCAACTCGGTTGGCAATCTCGTCGGCACGACCCGCCCAGATCAACTACGCGGCGGCGCCGTCTATACGGAGTCCATGGATCTCGTGAAAATCAGGAACAACATGTTCCGCGGCAATCGAGCCGAGTCAGCGACGTCCAGCAAGTGGAATGTGGGCATGGGTGGCGCCGTGTTCATCACCAACTCCGATGCCGACGAGGCCGCGTACACCGTCGGCAATGTTTTCATTCAGAACCACGCCGACCATGGTGGTGGTGCTGTGTATGGAGAAGGTGCAGCCCTGCTCAAGGCCAGCGGCGATTACTACGAGTGCAACACGGTCACCCAGGTCTCCGGCAGCTGGCTGGATCGGGGTGGAAACATCTTCGTCGAGTGCGATCCGATCTGCATGGCGGATGTCAACGCAGATGGCTCCGTGGACAAGGCCGACCTCATCGAGGTGATCAGCCATTTCGGTCCCGCCAAGGAGGGATCTCCGTACGATCTCAATGGAGACGGGTCCGTGGATTACAACGATTTCATCCTGGTACTTTCCACGCTCGGCGACTGCGACAAGTAGAACGTTCTCACAACCAACGCGTCGGCGTCCCCCCCCCGGGGGGACGCCGGTGTTTCATTTGACATGATCCCCGGTGCACGCGCCATTGAGCCACCTGCATCGCTTTGTCGGTTGTCCGTCTCGAAACACGAATCCTCGTCGATCCTGCTTCGATGATCGATGAGAGTGAATCAACCAGCCCACGACTGGCATACGTCGCGATCAGTTTCGCGATGGGAATTACCGCTGCGGAACTTCTTTCCGTTCCCTGGTGGTGGTGGTTTGCCGCCGCCATTGGAAGCGCGATTCCGGGACTGATCGTTGTAGCCACGAAACGGTCCTTTCCGCTCTTTCTGTTCTGTGTCCTTCTTCTGGGAGCCGGGTGGGCAACAGTCCGTCTTCAGTCCGTCGACCCTCACGACGTGGTGCTTTCGAGCGGGGTCAACTCTTCCCCCACGCTGATCAAACTGGTGGCTCGGGTTCAGCACGTTGATCCATTTCCAGGGACTTCTGGCCGGGTGGTTCTGGAAGCGTGTGGACTGGTGGAACCTTCCGGAGGGGTTCGGCCACTGCGAGGCCGGCTGGTGTCACGACTTGATTCCATCGGCCGGTATCGTGAAGGAGAGCGCCTCGAGTTGCTTGGATGGTTGCATCCCCCGGGGACGTCAGGGGGTGCTTCCGTGCCTGGTGATCCAGATTGGACCAGGCTGGCCCGTCTTGGTGGCTATCGGGGTCGACTTGTTGTTCCGGAGAACAGCCTCGTACGCCGTCTGAAACCACGTGGGCTCATGGACCGCTTTCACGAATGGAGGGGAGCAGTTCGGTTCCACTGCGCGGAAGTCGTCGCGTCGGGCGTACACGACCACCGGGCCCGTTCGTTGTTGCTTGCCCTGACACTCGGCATGCAGGGCACGGATTGGAATCGCATTGCCGCTCCCTTCCGAAGAATAGGTGTTGCTCATCTCCTGGCGATTTCCGGACTTCATCTCGGAATCGTGGTCGGTTTTTTCATGTTGCTCATTCGATTCCTCGGTCGGCCCGGTCGTGGATCCGGATGGGTCATGATCGTGGTTGTTTTCGGGTACATGGCAATCGTCACATGGAGGGCACCCGTGCTGCGAGCGGGCTTGATGGTGCTCCTTTTTTCAACGGGTTTGTGCACGATGCGCAGGTTGCGTTCCACGGGCCTTCTTGCCCTGGCAGCCATCGTGCTTCTGCTGATCAATCCGGGCGACCTGTTTCTCCCGGGATTTCAATTGAGCTTTGCGGTAGTTGCCTTCTTGATCCTGGGCTTCGGAACAATTCACAGGCGATGGTTCGGCCTTCCGAATCGCCTCAACATGTCGTGGTCATCCGTTGCGATCGATGGAGTCCGGTCAGCCATTTCCGTGGCGGTGCTTGCGTGGTTGACGTCGGCACCGATCGTGCTGCACCAGTTCGGTACCGTGGCTCCATTGGGCATCATTGCAAGCCTGCTCCTGCTTCCACTGGTGGTCCTGGTCCTGGTCGCCGCTTTCCTGCGACTCGGGCTCGCATTGGTCGGACTGGGATGGGCCATGCCAGCTCCACTGCTTGAGTTGCCTCTGGAACTGGTTCTCTGGGTTGCGACCGCCATAGATTCACTCCCGGGGTCATCCCTGGCTCCGGGAAGAATCCCGGCACCAGCCATGCTTTTCGGCCTGGCACTGGTTGCAGCGTGGGTTCGGTTCGGGTTGCGCGAGTCGTGCTGGAAACTCCGACACATCCTCGTTCGCAGGCTCGGACCCCGATATCCCACATGAACAGCACACCCGGCCACCTTTCCTGAATAGGGGCTTGCTCCACCGCCCCGTGAATTCGACGTTGAGGGTGTTCCGCCCCGCCTTGAATACGTATGGAGTTCAATCATGATCCAATCCAGACATCGCCTGGCCACCAAGGGGTTCCTGACTCCCGCGATCGCCGTGACCACGGCCGTTCTCTGCAGCCAGACCACTGGTTCTGGTGGATGTGGTGGTGGCAACACGATCGAGATCCATGTCGAGACGCCCTGCTGTGGGAGCCCATACGACGCCAGGGACGGCGATGTACTCATCCGTTCGGTCGTCTGGGATGACGACTCGGAGTTCGACCAGTTCATCTTCGCCTCCGGCGTCTCGGACGTCGAGTACGAGGGGACCGCTGACAAGCTCCGGATCATCACGGCCCACGAAAGCGCCGTGGGGACCCCAGGCGTCTTCAGCATCCAGGACGAGGATGGTGACGGCAACTCGATCAGTGAAACGGACAAGGAACTGTTCGCAGACCGGATTCTCAACGCGTGGAACCACGAGAACATCAACTCCTACATCCACCGCCGTTCCAAGGATCATTTCTCATGCGTGGTGGAGTACGAGGAAACGATCCGGGACAACAGCCCCCTGGAAGACGAAATCGGCGAACTGATCGTCTTCGAGGTGTCCGGCAACAGCTGGTTGCAGATCGAGGCGATGGATGAGGACAATAACGTCATCGGTACCCCGATCGTCGTCGGCAACTACAAGAAGGTCTATCCCGATCGCCTGTATACCCGCAAGTACTCCAACAACGGTGATCCCCTCTGTGGCAACTACGAGATCCGGGCACTGGGCGTCGATCTGTCCGATCTCGGGGTGAACGAGGCCCGGAAGTTCCGCTTCAGCAAGCCCACGCACCCCGGGGGCGGCGGTGACATCAAGGCGAGCATCCGTGTCGTGGGTGTCAAGACATCCACGCTTCCCACCGCTGCAATGGTGTTCGATTGAACAAGCCGTCGAGATCGCGTTTCTCACCGTCGCCCCGGGCCGCACCTCGGGGCGTCGCTTGTTTTGGGATCAGGAAACAGGGATCGAATCCACTCGGACATGCCCCTGGCAAGGGGCCCCGGTGGTGCTGATGCCTCTTCGTGCCGCGGTGAGGCAGCCACCGGGCATCAACAGGAAGGAGATGCAGGCGGCATGCAGTGTTGTACGACGTCCACCATGAGCCCGCATCAGTTCTTTTCTTCCTGCTCCCGGGCTGCTTCTTCGAGAACGCGTTCCAGCACACGGTCACCGGCATCCTCCGACCACCGTGGCACGTAGCGTCCGTTGACGAAGATCGCAGGAGGTCCGCGGAATGACGCCTGAATCCCGTCGCGTACGTCATCCTGGACCATGTTTGCGATGGCGGGACTGTTCAGTGCTTCCTGGAAGCGAACCGTATCCATGCCGGTCTGGGCGACGCCGACCATGAGGGTGGGTTCGTCGATCTGCGGGCCGTATTCAATGAGCCACTCGTGGAATGCCCACGCCTGCTGGGGTGTGCCGACCTGCGTGGCGGCTTTGATCGCCCGTGCCGTCATGCATGCGTAGGGGAACCCGGTGACCTTTTCGTTGACCTTGCTGTTGCAATCCGAGCTCATGGGGAAGACGCGGTATGAGAAGGAATGGTTGGGGTAGTTCTTCAGCAGCGGCATCAGGTTCTCATGAACCCTCTGCATGTAGTTCTCGGAGGTGTACTCACCCCAGACGACGACATCGATATCCGCGTCGTTCACACCCTGGACAAGGGCGTGTGCTGGTTTGGAGATGTTGCGCATCCGCCCATCCTTCCAGTCAAGGATCAGTTTCTCGCTGGCGGTCGGAGGAAGCCTGGTTTCAGCAGAAGCCTGTCCGGTTGCAATGGCACTCGCCACCTTGTTGATGGTCGAACTGAGGTTCTGGGGAATGTGGTACCACTTCACTTCGACACCGTTGATGAAGATCATCGGGGTGAAGAGGACGCCGTAGCCGAAGGCTTCATCGACATCCGCTCGCACGAGGGCATCGACCTCGGGACTGCTGATCATCCTCGTGAATTCGATCGTGTCCAGTCCGATGGACCGGGCGAAGTCGGTGATCTCCTGGTTGGTGAAGTTGCCCTTCTGTTCGAAGAGCCATTCATGCATCTTCCAGAAGGCTTCGTTGCCTCCGAGGATGCCGGCCGTTTCGACTGCACGTGCGGCCCAGCAGGCGTTGCCGTGCTTGCGGGTGTTGATGTGGGGGTTGCAGTCGGAGTTGAATGGGAAGTGCTTGACGCTCAGAGACACGTCGTCACGACTCTGGAGGATCGACATCACCTGTTTTTCGTACTTGTAGCAGTCCGGGCACTGGTAATCGGAAATGATCACCAGTTTGACCGGGGCATTCGGGTCCCCAAGGAGGTACCGACCGGTGAACGCCGGTGCCGGTGCCGGTGCTGGTGCGGGTTCGGGAGATTCGGTCGCCGTGGTGACGGCGGGTTCCGGTGCAGTCGCAGGCGACAGCTTTGGTGCCGGTGGCTCCTGCTTCGGCTGGCTCTGCTTGGCAATGGCCGCCGCCAGTTCATCCTGCAACTGTTCTCCGGTGGCCACGTCCATGTCGCGCTTCTGAATCTGCCCCAGGGCGACAATCGCGCTGATGGCGAGGAAGGAGAAGGCCAGGATCATGAATGCGTTGAAGGAATGGTCACCGGCGGGTCGGGGCATCATCTCCAGGGTGATCCAGAACGCGAAGTTCGCGATGTGGGCGATGAAGCAGTAGAGGCAGAAGGAGTCCAGCGAAATCATCACGATGATGAATCCGAAGGAGATCAACGCTCCCAGCCGTGCGATCCAACGCAGGGCATTTGATACTCCGCCACGTGCCGTCGTCGTCCAGGCGACGAGCATGCCGAGGAAATAACTGAAACCGACGTAGGACACCGGCCAGTTGATTCCGGGAATGCTTCCCCAGACGCTGTCGGCGAGCTTGCTGCAGTCGCTTTCGGCTCCGCAGCCGGGAAGGCCGCTGGAGATCAGGCCCAGTTTCGTCAGGACAAGCGCTCCGGAGAAGACGACAGCGACCACCAGCAGGAGTATTCCCAGTGGCCAGAGGACCGCATTGGGTCCCTTGTCCGAGGCGGGACTCATTTCCTTCGCAGCGTTCTTGGAATTGGCCATGTTCAACCTCTCCTGGGGCCGGCGCACCGGCGTTCCACACCTGTATCCCGTGATCGGGGCCTCAAAGTGTATACGCCCATGGGCGGCATCACATTGTCTGAATTGCTTCGATTCCCAGCAGTCCCAGGCCATCTGCGAGGACTCTCCGTGAGAGATCGCACAGCCGAAGCCGGGATCGGCGGAGGGTATCGGAGGCCGCCTTTCGGACCGGGCACTGCTGGTAGAAGCCGTTGAAGGTCTCGGCGAGCGCATGCAGTTCGGTGCAGATCCGGTGTGGCTCCAGGTGCTTGGCGGCTCCACCCACGGTCGGTCCGTACCTCAGGAGCTGGAGGGCCAGGGCTCGTTCCGCTGGTTCATCCAGGACCAGTTCGGCTCCGGCCACGTCGGCGGGATTCTCGTTCGCTTTGGCGATGATCGAGCAGATCCGCGCGTGGGCGTACTGGAGGTAGGGACCGGTATCGCCCTCGAAGGCGATCATTCGATCCATGTCGAACACGTAGTCGCGAACCAGGTCGTTGCTGAGATCGGCGTATTTGATCGCGCCGATGCCGACGTCTTCTCCAATGCGATCCAACTGTTCCTTCGAGAAGCCGTGGGTCGGCGCGTTCTCATCCGCGGCGCGTCGGTGCACCTCAGTTTGTCCGCGGGTGATGGCTTCCTCCAGGAGCGATGCGAGGCTGACGTTGTCGCCACTTCTCGTCTTCAGCGGCTTCTTGTCGACACCAAGGACCGAGCCGAAGGGTATGTGCACCATGTCGACGTCGTGTCCGTCCGGGGTCGTTCCCCATCCGGCCATGCGGCAAGCATCGAAGACGTCCTTGAAGTGATCACGTTGGCGGGCGTCGACCACGTAGATGAGCCGATCGGCGTTCTCGTCGACGACCCGGTGCCGGATCGCAGCCAGGTCGGTGGTGGCGTACAGGAATCCCCCGTTGGACTTCCGAATGAGCATGGGACGGTCCCGGTTCGGGAACCGGACCACCAGGGCCCCGTCGTCTTCCTCGGCCAGGTTGCGTTCGATGAAGGTGTCCACGATGTCCGGCAGGTGGGTTCGGTAGAAGGATTCGCCGCGATTGTGCTCTGGACCGAGGGCCACGTTCAGTTTTTGCAGGATGTCCACCACCGCCCGCATGGTGCAGTCGATGAGTTTGTGCCAGTCGGCGACGAGCTCTTCATCACCCTGCTGGAGTGCCACGAGGGTCTCTGCCGCGGCGTCACGCTGTTCCTGGGCTCCTGAGTTCTGTGCTTCGAGTTCCGCGATCCGGTGGGAGCCGATGTTCCGTTCGGTGACGACGGCCAGTCCCCGATCGTCCCGCTTCGTCACGAGTTGCCCGTCCCGGTACGCGCAGTCGAGGTCGACGAGTTTCAGCGTGTCCAGATCGACGCCGGCGATGCGCAGTCGATGCAGCACCATGGCGATGGGAAGTCCCCAGTCCCCGAGGTGATTTTCCCGGAGCACGGTTCGACCGCGCCGTTCGAGCATCCGTCCCAGTGCATCACCGATGATCGTCGATCGAAGGTGTCCCACGTGCAATTGCTTGGCCACGTTCACGCCACAGAGATCGATCACCACCGGGTGGGTGTCGGTCGAGGGCGTGATGCCCAGTTCGTCGTCATCCATCGCTTCCAGGGCGCTGATCATCGCGGCGGGTTGGATTCGAATGTTGATGAAGCCTGGTCCGGCGATTTCGGGTTTCTCGGCGAGGCCCTCGAGGTTGACCGCGCCGAGGAGTTCCTCGGCAACTTCCCGAGGCGGCCGTTTCAGCCGCTTTCCCAGTCCCATCGCGGCATTGACCTGGAAATCGCCGAACTCGGGATTCGTCGTGGCTCGGATCACGGGATCGGCCTCCCGGAAATCTTCGCCCAGAACGCTGACGATTGCGTCCGAGAACCGCTCATGAAGGGCGGCTGAGGGGTCTGCAGGCAGGGAAGAATGTATCGGGGAGGCCATGGTGGCGAGTATAGCCCCGCATTGGGGTACCATGTCTCTTCGAAAAACCCCATGGCACACCCCACGACTGAACCAACATCCGTTCTCCAGAAGGTCGATCGCTGCGGCGATCTGGACCACCGGCCTCGCGTGCTGCTGGGGAAGATGGGCCTTGATGGCCATGATCGAGGTGTGAAGCTCATTTCCCGGGCGATGCGTGACAGTGGGATCCACGTGATCTATTCCGGTCTCTGGCAGACTCCGCGCAGCCTGGCCATCAGTGCCCGCGATGAGGACGTCGATTGCATCGCATCATCGATGATGAGCAACTCGCACCTGGTACTTGTTCCCAATCTCATCGAGGAATGTCGGAAGGTCGGTCGTCCGGACATGCGAATTCACGTGGGGGGCATCATTCCGCAGGAGGATGTCCAGAACCTGCTTGATGCGGGTGTGGAGCAGGTCTTCCACACTGGCACGAGCATGCAGGACATCGTCAACTGCGTCCGCACCAGCACCCTGCCTTTCGCGGACATTCCCACCGACGGGACCACGGCGCAACTGGCCAGGAACATCAGCCTGCTGCAACTGGGTCGGGATGTTCAGGAGGCCCCCCGCCGTCGACCGGGTCGTGTCATCGGGCTCACCGGTTCACCTGGAGCGGGCAAGTCGACACTCGTGGCCTGCATGGCCTCGGAACTCGTGCAGCGTGGTCGGCGGCTGGCGGTCATCGCCTTCGATCCCATGAGCCCCATCTCCTCGGGTGCCCTGCTTGGTGATCGGCTTCGCGTCGATTTCAACCAGGTCGACGAGGCGGTCTTCTACCGGAGCCTCGCCGTCATCGGCGAGGACTACGAAACCCTCTCGGGCATTCTCGAACTCATCGGCGGAGCCGGCTTCGACGACGTGATCGTCGAGACGGTCGGCTCGGGCCAGAGCGACGTCAAGATCCGGGAGTTCGTCGATTCCACCGTGGTCGTCGTGGTTCCCGGCATGGGCGATGCGGTCCAGATGGACAAGGCCGGCATCCTCGAGATCGCCGACGTCTTCGTCGTCAACAAGGCCGATTTCGCCGGTGAGAGCAAGTTGGTCCGGGAACTGCTGGACGTGTCCGAGGGTCGTGAGATCCGCGAAACCATCGCCACCAAGGGCCAGGGTATTTCCGAACTGGTGGACCTGCTCTTCTGACCGCTGTCCGCGGTTGGAGCCGGTACCATGCAATCGATGTCCACGCAGGAAGCGAACGTGACGCCGGCCGCCCCATCACAGGCCGTTACACAACTTGCGCGGGACATGAAACTCTTCGACATCACGATGGTGGGTGTCGGGGCGATGATCGGCGCCGGCATCTTCGCCCTCACCGGAATCGCCGCGGGCATCGCCGGTCCGGCTCTCATTCTCGCGTTCTGCCTCAACGGAGTGCTGACCTTCGGCACCGCGATGGTCTATGCCGAGGTCGGCAGCGCGATACCCGCTGCCGGTGGCGGGTACCTCTGGGCACGCTTCGGCCTGCCGGGTCCCTGCGCCTTCCTGGCCGGCTGGATGGACTGGTTGGCTCACGCGGTGGCCGGTTCGCTTTATGCAGTGATCTTCGGGGCGTACATCGTCTGGGGTTTGCAGCAGATCTTCGGCCTCGGGATCCCCCCCACCGGCGCCGAGCACGGCGATCTCGGGACGCTGTTCGGCATGGAGGCCTGGCCCTTCGCCAAGGGCCTGACCGTCTTCATCTGCCTCGCCTTCGTCTACATCAACTACCGGGGATCCAGTGAGACCGGCAAGGTGGGCAACGTCATCACCGTGGCCAAGGTCATCGTGATCGCGATCTTCATCATCTCCGGGCTCGTGGCCATGCTCCAGGGGGGCGCGCAGGAAACAGCCAGTGACCCGACCATCGGCGAGCGATTCATGCCCTTCATGCCCAACGGGTTCCCCGGGGTGCTCGTGGCGATGGGGTTGACCTTCATCGCGTTCGAGGGCTACGAGATCATCGTGCAGGCCGGCGAAGAGGTCGAGGATCCCAGGCGGAACATCCCCAAGGCGATCTTCCTGTCACTGGTGATCGTGATCCCGATCTACATCCTCGTGGCGATCGTCTCGCTGGGTGCGTTGACGATTCCCCAGGCGGTCCTGGACCTCAACCCGTTGTGGGAGCCGGCGGAGACGTGGCGGTACCTCTCGGGCCTGGGCGAAACAGGCGTTGCCGTCGCAGCGAACACCTTCATGCCCTGGGGAACCGGCGCAATCCTGCTCGTGATCGGCGCCGTGCTCTCGACGATGAGCGCATTGAACGCTACGACATTCAGTTCCACGCGGGTGAGTTTCGCCATGGGCCGCGATCACTACCTGCCCGAGGCGATGGCGACGATTTCCCCCCGCACCCGAACCCCGGTCATGGCCCTGTTGGCCAGTGGAGTGCTCATCACTGTCGTCGCCGTGACGCTGCCGGTGGAGAAGGTCGCTGCGGCGACCTGTGTCATGTTCCTCCTGGTCTTCGCGGCGGTGAACATCGCATCGATCACCATTCGCCGCAAGTACGGGGACAAGCTTCGCTACGGATACGTGGTCCCCCTGTTCCCGCTCGTTCCGATCGTCGCGGCTGTCGGCCAACTTGCCATCGCGGTCTTCCTCTTCTTCGCCGAGCCACTCTCCATGGCGATCACCGGTGGCTGGGTGGTGCTGGGTCTTCTGATCTACTACCTCTATTCCCGGCGGCAGGAGCACGAGTACCGCGCTTCGGCAGTCCTGTTCGAGGAAAGCCTCCCGCAATCCAACGCACCCCAGCGACTGCTGGTGCCGGTGGCCAACCCCACCACCACGGCGCCGTTGATCGACCTGGCCTCGCGGCTGGCCACCATCGACGAGACCGAGGTGACCGCCCTGCACGTAGTCGGTATTCCCGAGCAGTTGCCCTACGCCTCGGCGGGTCGCTTCACCAAGGACGGCCGGCGCGTCGTCGACCAGGCCATCGAGCAGGCTCGCAGCAAGGGCCTGGCGACATCCGGACTCCTCCGGCTCAGTCGCAGTCCCGGCCAGTCGATCGTGGAGACCATCCGTGAGCGTGACATCACCACTCTGGTCATGGGCTGGGGTGGACCGCGACGCGCACGGTCGGTTCGGTCCCTGATGATCGGAACCGAGATTGATCACGTACTCAGTGGAGCAGATGCGAACACCATCGTGCTGCGTGGCGAACTGCCCGAAGCACCCCGGCACATCATCATTCCCGCCGCCAATCCCCGGCAGTCGCGTTACGCGGTAGCGGTCGCCGAGGCGGTCGCCGGCCCTGGTTCAAAGATCGAACTGCTGCACATTGTCCGGCACCAGCGTGATGCCGAGGCCTCCCAGCAGGCGCTCATGGGCGGCATCTTCGGTGAGGACATGGCGGACCTGCCCAGCGTCTATACCGAGCGCCGTGGCATCGAGGTGTCGGTGCGCACGCAGGTGAGCACCCACGTGATCCCCTCGATCGTCGAGGCGGCGTCCCTTGCCGACCTTGTGATTCTTGGTGCGGCGAAGGAGACGTGGTTGCGGCGACGGTCGTTCTCCACTCTGCACACTACGGTGGCATCGCGGTACGACGGACCACTGCTGCTGGTGAAACTCCGCAGCGGTCGCGCCCGCTTCGCCACCCAGCAGGTCATCGACTTCTTCCTTTCACGGGAGCCCGAGGCATGAGCGTGTCAGATCTTCAGAAACTCGGCCTGCTTCGTCCGGAGTCGAAATGGGATCCGAAACACACCCGCAGTTTCGTGCCACGACTGAGTTGGATGTTCCTGGTGCTGCTGTCCATCTGCGGGTGCATCATGATCGCCCTGGGAGATGGTGGCGTGGTGACATGGGTCGGACTGCTGATCTTCAGCGTGTCGCTGGTGTGCTTCGTCTGCATGAACATCCTCTCCGTGAATCGTGCCCTGCTGCACGAGGACGAGGGCGAGGACGAGTCGGGCTCCCCCTGATCATCGGGCAGGTAGACTCCATCTTCCCCATGTCGGGGACGAGGAGGACGCCATGTTTGATCGCCGCCTGTTCATCATCCTGACTGCATTGACGGTGTCGATGCCCGCCATCGCGGGTGACGCGGGTTGGTCGACCCAGCCGACGATCCACGGAGATCACATCGTCTTCGTCAGCGAGGGTGATCTCTTCTCGGCCCAGGTGCACGGCGGAACCGACCCGATCACGGCGCACCGCCTCACGACCCACGCCGGCAGCGAATCGCGGCCGCACCTGTCTCCCGACGGCAGGTGGATCGCATTTACCGGCGGGTACGGGGGAAGTCCCGACGTGCACGTGATGCCTGCCGAGGGTGGGTCACCGGTGCAGTTGACGTTTCATCCCGGTGACGACCTCGTGGTCGGCTGGTCTCCCGACGGCACCCACGTCTATTTCGCATCCCGTCGGTCACATCCGCTGTACGGACGGGAACTCTGGTCCGTCCCCGTCGACGGGGGCATGCCCGAGCCCGC
>JAQWPT010000002.1 GCA_029245245.1 Phycisphaerales bacterium | reverse complement strand
CTCCTCCTGCAGGGCCTTGCAGGCCTGCGTGCCGGAGTAGTCGAATTCACAGCCTTGCCCGATGACGATGGGTCCCGAGCCAAGTACAAGAATGGTGTGGATGTCGTCGCGGCGCGGCATGGACCGTTTCAACCCTCGATTTGACGCATGGTATCCCTCATGACCACTCCCACGCAAGACCCAACTTGGTTTCCCTGCGGCTCTTGACAGCGACAGCGACATTCGTGACGCTCCCTGCATGGGACCCCTTGGATGGATCGCCGTGGCCCTCGGCACATGGATCGTGCTCGTAACCCTCGTACGGGTCCTGGTTCTGCCTCCGCTGACCCGAGGTCCTGCCGGGGATCCGGGCCTGGGGCTGGCCTGGTACGCCCTGAAGATCGGCAATCGACTGATCCACCACCTGCAGGTCACCGGCCAGGAGTGCCTGCCCACCAATCAACCAGTAGGCCCGCTGGTGGTGGTTTCCAACCACACGGGCTCGCTTGACCCGCTGCTGATCTCCAGCCAGTGCCCCTTCATGATCCGCTGGATGATGGGCGACGACATGATGTGGGATCGCATGGCCCCCTTGTGGGAGAAGCTCCGATTGATCGCCGTTGACCGCACCGGGGATCGCCCCGTGGCCATTCGCGAGGCACTGCGGACACTACGTGACGGGGGCGTGGTGGGCATCTTCCCCGAGGGCCGGATCTCGCTTCCCCGGGGAGAGATCCGGCCGTTCTTCGAAGGAGTCGGCGCACTGATCGCCCGATCCAAGGCCGACACTCTCCTGGTCTGGATCGAAGGCACACCAGTGACCGACCAGGTCATGGCCTCGCTGTTCACACCCAGCCACTCGAAGGTGCACTTCATCGAACACATTCCCTTTGACGGTGAACGGGACCCCGTGGTCATCACCGAGCGACTGCGTTCGAAACTCCTTGCCGCCAGTGGCTGGAAAGCCAACGACGAATCGCTGCCCCTGGTTCTGCCGGAAGTGCTGCCGTTCTAAATAAGGCGAGAATGTTCTGGTCGCAGTTGCGGCCAGCGAAACGGTGCTGCCAAACAAATACAACCAGTGCGACAATCCATTGGCCAGTCTCGATTGGATAAACCGTACTCTCGTGGAAGCAGCGTGCTGCTGCCATGGTTGCCAATTTAGGGAGAGCCGGAATGCGCTGGTCTGCTCGGAGTCGTTCAAACACCGCTGTTCTTGTGGGGTTGGTCCTTGGGTGCTCGTCCGTGCTGCTTGGCTGTCACCACCCGGTGGTTGGCAAGCCGGTCATCATGGGCGCAAGTGCGTCCAGCGGCGTTGGAGTCGAGGTCCCCGATCCGAAAGGGCACGGCAATGCCGATCCCATACCCCTGGACATGGAGGCGGCCTATGACGTCGTCGTCCTGGCTCCGCACGCCCAGCCGTTGAACCTGGCTTCGGGCGGGCACTTCAGGGATCCGACAGCAAGCACGCGATCACAGTTGCATCGAGCGACGGAGCAGAACCCCACCTGCATCATTGCAATCGACCTGCTGTTCTGGTCGGCATACCAGCGGGTGGCTGACAAGGACCGTGACACGGAGCGTGAAGCACAGCAGCGACTCGCGTCACTTGAGGAGGTACTTGACCAACTGGAGGTGATCGACGTTCCCATGGTGCTCGGCTTCGTACCGAAGATCGAAGAAGAACGCACCTCCCTCGTCGCTGCCAACCGCATACCGCCCGAGAAGGTGCTGGAGAAGATCAATGGTCGAATTGCCACCTGGGCCGAATCACATCCGAACGTGATCATGGTCGATTTCGGGCAATTCGTTCAGGCTGCCTACACCGGGACACCCACGGAAATCATGGGCCGGATGTACAGCCGCGAGGAGATGGACGAACTGATCCAGGAAGATGGCCTCCACCCGACGGCGCAGGGCCTCGTCGTGCTCATGCAGTTGTCGTGCCGCGAACTTGAATCCCGGGGCCTGATCGAACCGGAGGACTGGCAATCACAGATCGAGATCGCGATGGTGGAGCTCCCCGCCAAGGCTCATGCTGCGTCACACGACATCGGCTTGTTCGGCATGATGGCATTGAAGCGCAGCATGGAGAAGATCAATACGGCGTTCGAAAAAGAACAATGCGATACTGCACTGGCGGAGTTTGACCGACTACTTGAGCAGTTCGCCACCCTGTCCGATTTTCCGGATCAGTGGAATGACATCAAACTTGCATACATGAGTCACAGTTTTGGATGGGACTGGGGGCCATGCAAAGCGGCATTCATCGAGGCGCACCGTCGACAGATCGATCGGCTGACGCCGGCCATTTCGGTCGAACGTCCCAATGCCTGGAAGTTCGAACTGTGGAAAGAATCCCAGGAGAACCTCAACCAGAAAACGTTGGCCATCGAACGGCTGATCGAGATGCAGAGGGATCTTGGTGTGCTTCCTGAGCCATTCAATGACATGGCCGCCAGCTATGCAGGAAATGTCATGGCCTGGAAGGATCATCCCGAACTTGTTCGTCAACTTCTTCCAGAAGACGGGCAGGCCCTGTTCATCGCGAACTGGAAGGTGAAAAACTGGTCCAAACTGCAGGAGAAGATGACACTGAACGAAGGCGAACTCCTGCATCCGATCAGTGCGTCCCAGCTGAAGAAGTTGAAGAAGAGGTGGAATCGCAGCCGAGATGAGTTTTACCGCGGCGATGATGCCGACTGGGAGTCCCGGTTCCTGACTGTCTATGGGCCGGAACCGAGCAGTGACCAGATGGTCTGGGCGGACTCCGCGAGGCCCTGGTGCAGTTTTCTCAACAGCCAGTACGGACTCGCCCTCGAACTGCATGCAGCTGGCGAGCACGAGTTGGCCAGGAACTACCTGGCCCACTGCATCGACCTGGCCGGACCCTCGTTCTACGAAACATGGCGATCGGAAACGATCAAGGACCCCGATGACCACCCCTACCCGGAGTCCTACACATCCGTGAAAATTGCCCCACCGATGTACAACGAAATCGAGATCTGGCTGCCCCTTGAAGTGCACGCAGAGGCTCATTGACCTCGCGAACAATCCCGGGGCGACCGTGCTCCTCCTTGTCCTGTACGGGTTGCAGCCGTTGTGAATCGATCCTGGGTGGTAGACTGCCGGCATGATCAGTCGGCTGTCAGGCACCCTGGAATGCGTCACGGATGATGGACGAGCCATGCTCCAGAGCGGCCCCATCACCTACGAGGTCCTGGTCCCCGCCGCCGACATCGCCGAACTCAATGGCAAGGAAGGCCGGGAGATCGTCTTCCACACGCTGCACTACCTTGAAGGCCAGAGCCAGGGAGCATCGATGCTCCCTCGCCTGATCGGGTTCTCCAGCGACCGGGACCGGTCCTTCTTCGTCCTGTTCACCACCGTCAAGAACATCGGGTACCGCAAGGCCCTGCGCGCCCTGCAACGACCGTGCAGTGAAATCGCCTCGGCCATCGCCGCCAAGGACACCGCAGCTCTCACGAGCCTGCCGGAAATCGGTAAACGCTCGGCCGAAACGATCATCGCCGAACTGCATGGCAAGGTGGACGCCTTCCTGGACGGCATCGTCGATCCGACCAGCCGCGTCACCCCGGTGGAACCGGCCGTGCCGTTGATCGCCGACACCGTGGCCATGCTCACGGCTCTTGGAGAGACCATGACCGATGCCCGTCGCCGGGCTGAACACGCCCTGGCCGCCAATCCCGACATCGATGCTCCCGACCAGTTGCTGGCCGTCATCTACACCATGAAGGAACCCGTCACGTGAGTCGATACGCGATGATCATGGCCGGCGGCGCCGGAACGCGGTTGTGGCCGATGAGCCGACCGGCGCAACCGAAGCAGTTGATCCCGTTCATCGGGGGACGATCGCTCCTGCAGATCGCCGCCGATCGACTCGAGGGTGTCGTTCCGATGGAACGCCGACTCATCTGTACGGGGCGTGATCACCTGGAGGTGATTCGCCAGCGACTCCCCGACTTTACCGACGATCGACTCCTGGGCGAACCGGTTGGTCGTGACACGCTCAACGCCATCGGCCTGACCGCGGCGGTCCTGGCTGAACAGGATCCGGAGGCGATCTTCGCGGTACTCACGGCCGATCACCTGATCACGCCCCAGGAGGAGTTCACCCGCTGCATGACGCTGGGCTTCGACCTGGTGAGCGATGACCCCTCGCGCATGGTGACCTTCGGCATCACCCCCACTCACCCCGCCACCGGGTACGGGTACGTCCAACTCGGCGACGACGTCGATGGCTTCGACGGCGCCCACCGCACCGTCCGGTTCGTTGAGAAACCCGACGAGGCCACCGCCCGCTCCTACCTGGAGTCCGGGGACTTCGCCTGGAACAGCGGGATGTTCATCTTCTCGGCCGCATCCTTCCTCAAGGCCGTGACCGCCTTCGCCCCCGAAGCCGCCGAGGGGCTCGCCAGCATCGGGGCCGCGTGGAATGGACCGCAGCGGGAGACCGTACTCTCGAACGTCTACCCGACCCTGCCCCGCATCAGCGTCGACTACGGCATCATGGAACCCGCCTCCACGAGCGACGACTTCAAGGTCTGCACCATCCCCATGGCGGTCCAGTGGACGGACGTGGGCAGCTGGCCCAGTTACGGCGAGACCCTCGATGCCGACGGCGACGGCAATCGTGCCAGCGGTCCGGCGGAGTTCATGGACTCCCGGAACGTCCTGGCCGTCAGCGAGGATCCGGATCACCTCATCACGACCATCGGATGCGACGACCTCGTGATCGTGCACACCCCGGGCGCCACGCTGGTCTTTCCCCGTGATCGCGACCAGGATGTCAAGGCGATGGCCGATCGGGTCGCCGGACGCAACGACTGACGTGCGCTACCTCGGACTGGATCTCGGAACGAAACGAACCGGCGTGGCCGTCGGTGACGACGAAACCGGCAGTGCGCTGCCGGTGGCAGTCGTGGACACGCCCGACGAGGCGGCGTTGATGAACGCGATCGACACGCAGATCCGTGACCACGGGCCCGATGCCATCGTCGTGGGCCTGCCGCTGAACATGGACGGCACCGAGGGCAAGCCTGCCGAAGCGGCACGCGCCCTGGCCGACCGGATCTCCACCCATGTCCACCTTGACGTCCATGTGCAGGACGAGCGGCTGACCTCCGACGCGGCCCGGCGCCGCCTTGCCGAAACCGGCTCGACGCGGGGACGCCGCGACGACGCCATCGCCGCGGCGATCATTCTCGAGGAGTTCCTTGGCGGTCGACCATGAGCACACTTCTTTCCGCCCGCAACCTGGGCAAGTCATTCCCGGCCAACACGCTCTTCGAAGACGTCGCCATCCACGTGGAGTCTGGCGATCGCATCGGGCTCATCGGCCCCAACGGCGCCGGCAAGACGACCTTGATGAAGATCCTCACCGGACTCGAGGAGCCCGATGAGGGGGAGATCACCCGTCGCCGCGGTCTCAAGATGGCCTACCTGAAGCAGGACGACCTGTTCCCCGACGATGCCACGCCCATGTCCGCGGTGCTCGCCTCGCTGGAACCCGGTGAGGACGACCGCGTCGACATGGATACGCAGGCTGCCATCGCGTTGTCGAAACTTGGATTCGAACACCTGGATCGCGCAGTGGCCACCCTCTCGGGTGGTTGGCGAAAGCGACTTTCGCTGGCGTGCGCCCTCGCCCAGGACCCGGACGTCCTGCTCCTGGATGAACCGACCAACCACCTGGACCTTGAAGGCGTGCTCTGGCTGGAACAGTTCGTGCAGCAGTCCGCGATGGCGATGCTCTTCGTGACCCATGACCGGATGTTCCTTGAGAACACGGCCAATCGCATCATCGAACTGTCACCGGCCTATCCCGGGGGCACCTTCAAGGCCGAGGGCGACTACAGCGAGTTCCTCCGCCGCAAGGACGCCTTCCTGGAGGCACAGGCAACCGCACAGTCGGCACTGGCCAACAAGGTGCGTCGTGACACGGCGTGGCTGCGGCAGGGCATCCAGGGGCGGCAGACCCGCAACAAGACGCAGGTGACCGCCGCCGCCGATCGTCGCGAGGAGTTGAAGCAGACCCGCACTCGCAACGAAGCGCCGACCAAGACGACGAGCATCGACTTCCAGGCCACCCAGCGCAAGACCAAGAAACTGCTTGCCATGCACAGCGTCGGCAAGGCCATGGGCGGCAAGCAGCTGTTCGATTCACTTGACCTCGTCCTGACTCCCGGCCAGCGCATCGGCCTCGTCGGTGTCAACGGGGCCGGCAAGACCACGCTGCTTCGACTGATGAACGGGGAACTTGAACCCGACACCGGCACGATCAAGCAGGCACCGGAACTGCGCATCGTCACCTTCAGCCAGCATCGCGGAACACTGGTTGCCACCCAGACCCTGCAGGAGGCATTGTGTCCGGTCGGCGACATGGTGGATTACCGCGGCAAGCAGGTCCACGTCACCGGGTGGGCGCGACGATTCCTGTTCGAGGCCGATCAACTTGCGACCGTGGTGAGCAACCTCTCCGGTGGAGAACAGGCGCGAGTGCTGATCGCCAACCTGATGCTCGAGCCCGCCGATGTGCTTCTGCTGGATGAACCCACCAACGACCTGGACATTCCTTCACTGGAAGTACTTGAACAGGCTCTTCTCGAATTCCCCGGCGCCCTGGTGCTGATCACCCACGACCGGTTCATGCTCGAACGCATCGCGACCGAGTACATCGGTCTCGACGACTCCGGCGGCGTCAGGAGTTTCCAGACCCACCAGCAATGGGTCACTGCCCGCAGGAAGGCCGCCAAGGCTGCGAAGCAGGAAGCGGGCAAGGCACGGACGAAGACGAAGCAGGCGAAACAGGGCAGCGCCGAGCGCAAGCTCAACTGGAACGAACGCAAGGAATACGACTCGATGGAGAAGGCGATCCTGGAAGCCGAATCCGAAGTGGATCGCCTGGAAGCGGAGGTGGCGGATCCCACCCTGGCCGAGGACCACGTTCGATCCAAGAGAACGTATGAATCGCTGTCAAACGCCCAGAAGCAGGTCAAGGACCTCTACGCGCGGTGGGTCGTACTTGATGCGATCGCCAAGGGGCAGTCCGAAGACTGACTCGCCCTGCCACGCGATGGCTGCGTCAATCCTTGAACGGCTCGGCTTCATCATCCGGGGTCGTCGGTGACAGGTACCAGCGAGTGGTCCCGGAGTCCGATCGCACCGACTGCACGGGCAGCACGCCGCTGGCCTTCTCCAGGGACTGCAGCGTCGCCTGGACGTCGGATCCCATCGCGAGCAGGGCCACGAATCCGGTTCGGTTGATCCGGTCAAGGGGAACGAGCACCTCGCTGTCCCGAACCTCGTCGCCCATGGCTCCGGCACGACCATCGGGTCCCACATCAAGCATCGCGTAATCGAACACCGGGCCATCTTCCCTGGCATCGGCGCCATGCATGTTCGCCTCGTCGATGCCTGAATGTGGCACGAGGATGTCACGCAGCCGGATGTAGCAGTCGTCCGTGCGGGTGTCGTTCAAGAGCCAGCAGTGCGTCCGAGCCCATGGAAACTGCCGGATGGCCGGGTCGTACATCATCCGCTCCATGAACCGGGCCACCGTGTCCGTCCAGGCGATGGCGAGATGGAACGCATCGTGCGCCCGGATCCTCGATTGAGCCTCGATGAGCAACTCCGCGGACAGGAAATCCAGCAGGTCGTCGGCCGAGTCACGAACCGCAATTTCACCCCAGAGTTCAGGAGGAGCACCAGCCCCGTGTTCCTGAATGTCATAGGGCCCTTTTTCGGAGCTGGATTCACTCATCGATGTGCCGCCTCATGCCTTCGCGTGTTCACCCGTGTGTAGGATAGGGCATGGTCCACGATCGAACACTCACTTTCCTGCTCCTGATCCTCCCTCTGGGAACACTCGGCGCGACCGACGAAGCAACACCTCCGTCCTGGCAGCAGCAGCCGGTGGTTCCCATCGACCAGCGGATCGATCCGGCTCGGATCACCGAGACGCCGCTGCCCCCGCTGCCCAACACCATCCATGCCCCCATGCCACCAGGTTTCCGCATCGCGATGGAAGCCGGCGACGCACCGGTGGACGAGGACACGTGGATTCGCACCGTGGCCGCGATCGATCGCGGGCTCGATTTCATGCGCTCCCGCCAGTCCCGCAACGGCTTCTGGATGATGCAGACGGACGCACAGCCCACCGACCAACCCGAGCAAGCGACACCTGTTGCGGCAGCCATCACCGCCATGGGTCTGCAAGCATTCGCTCAACGAGGTCTGGACCCGGACACCGACCCCACCCTCTCCAAGGCCGTCATCGCGATCATGGGCGTCCGCGAACAGGGAGACCTGCTGGCGACCCCCCTTTCGAACTACATCCGGTCCGCCATGGTCAGCGGACTCGCCAGCCTCCAGGACGACCGATTTCGCGACGCGGTCACCGACGGCGTCGAGTCGCTGGCCCGGCATCAGTGGGACCGGGACGAGGGAATCAGCGTGCGTGCCGACTGGTTCGGCGGCGCCGGCTACGGCAACCGTGGTCGCCCGGACCTCTCCAACACCCAGTCCATGCTGCAGGCGCTCTACGACTCGGGCATGAGCCCCGACGAACCAGCGTTCCAGGAAGCAGTGGTCTTCCTCAGTCGCACGCAGAACCTGAAGGCGGTCAACGAATCAACGTGGGCCGGCGACGACGGCGGCTTCGTGTACACCCCGGCCAACGGTGGGGAATCCATGGGCTCCGAGCATGCCGGCGAGGGACGCTACGGCGAACTGGTTCCCGCCGGCCAGTCGCGCAGTCTGCGCAGCTACGGCTCCATGACCTACGCCGGATTCAAGAGCCTGATCTACGCCGGACTCGATGAGAACGATCCACGAGTCCGCGCCGCGTACGACTGGATCCGGCGCCACTGGACATTCGACGAAAATCCGGGACTCGGCCAGCAAGGGCTGTACTACTACTGGCTTGCAATGGCCCGCGCCCTGCGAGCGGGTCAGCAACCTGTCATCACCGATGCCGAAGGCGCACCACACCACTGGCGACGTGAACTGGCGGAGGCGATTCTCCAGCGGCAGCGAACCGACGGTTCGTGGCGCAACGGCGAAGATCGATGGCTGGAAGGCGAACAGGAACTGGCCACGGTCTACGCCCTGCTTGCCCTGGAGGAACTCCTCAAGCCCGATCCGACCGCATCGCCTGAACAGGTCGAGCCGTGATCCACCTGCTGCTGTGCACGCTGCTGGTTCTCTCACCACCGGCTGAACCTGCGCCGACACGATTCATCGTGCAGGCACCGGCCGAGGCGACATGCATTCCCGATTCATTCACCTACACCGGTCGCGTGTACGTATTCCTGGGTGATCCCGAAGGCCGCACCCCGCGACAGGGACCGGATTGGTTCCAGCCTCAGCCGTTCTTCGCGCTCGATGTGAAGGACTGGGACCCGCGGACAGAACTTGTCATCGACGAACAGTCCCTGGGATACCCGGGCCCCGTGTCGTCCCTGCCGGAACAGGACTGGTCCGTGCAGGCCGTTCTTCGCGGCCCAGGCACGTCCCGTCCGGGCTCGGGACCGGGCACGGCACACGGAGCCACGACCGTCCACCACTTCGGCCCTGCCAACGGTGACATCCGACTGTCACTCGATCACGTCGAACTCGACGAAGTTCTGCCCGAGGTGGACGGCATCGAGTGGGTCGAGTTCCCAAGCACACTGCATCTGGATGCATTCGGCCAACCGGTGATGCACAGGGCGGCGGTCATGCCACCATCGAACTACGACCCGGACGCCGATGGGACCTGGCCCACGGTGTACGTCATCGGCGGCTTTCCGGGTTCACTCTCCGCCGCCACGATGACCAAGTGGATGTGGGGGCAGACAGACCTGGCCGACGAGGCGTTCATCGTGCACCTCGATGCAGAGTGCGTCAACGGGCATCACGCCTTCGTTGATTCACCCGGCAACGGACCACGCGGCACGGCGCTGGTCACCGAGTTCATTCCCCACCTGGAATCACAATGGCGCATGCGCTCCGACCCTGCGGGCCGCCTGCTGACGGGGCATTCTTCCGGCGGGTGGTCCAGCCTCTGGCTGCAGGTGAACTGGCCGACCTTCTTCGGTGGCACCTGGTCAACCGCCCCGGACCCCGTCGACTTCCGTGATTTTCAGAACATCGACATCTACACCGATGGTGCCAACGCCTTCATGGACGAGCAGCAGCAGCGGCGTCCAATCGCACGGGCCCGCGGGCGGGTGCTCATCTGGTACGACGACTTCGTGAAGATGGAACGGGTCCTCGGCGATGGTGGCCAGATCCGTTCCTTTGACTGGACGTTCAGTCCTCTGGACGAATCCGGCCGAGCACGACGACTGATCGACCCGGTGACCGGGGCCGTAGATCCCGAGGTGGCGGAGGCGTGGAAACGCTCCGACATCAACCTCGTTCTCCAGGAACGATGGGATGCGATCGGCCCCGACCTCGCCGGCAAGATCCACGTCATCGGCGGAAGCGAAGATACGTTCTATCTGGAAGGCGCACTGGAGCGACTCCAGCAGACGCTCCTTGAACTCGGAAGTGATGCGCAGATCCTGATCGTGCCGGGAGCCGATCATTCCAACTTCATGAACCTCAGGCGGCGACGTGGGATTGCCCGCGAGATGCTGGAGCAGTCGTCAGTCGATGCGTCCACGCGGTCATGAGGACTGCAACGACCAGCAGCAGTGCACCATTGGCCTGATGCATGCTGGTCACGACGACCTCCAACGGCGGCACCGGTGCTCCCGGCTGATGCTTGAGCACGAGCAGCAATGCTCCCACCCCGAGTCCCAGCTGCAGCACGACCAGAACGAGCAGTCCCAGGCCGATGCGCCGCATGACGGGTTGCCCCTCTTCCATCATCAACCCCCGCATTCCGTTGACGATCGCCAGCAGGGCAACGAGGACCGCCAGGGCGATGTGCGCCATGAGGATGTGCGTGGTCCGGCTCGGCTCGAACTCAAGGTCGCTGGCCAGGTGCCGGTAGATCGCCCCGACGACCAGCTGCAGCACGAGCGCGATCAAGAGGGCCCAGGCGATGAACCGGGCAGGGCCCGCGGCATCGATGGGACGCGGCGCGGGTCCGCGCAACCATGTCCAACTCGCCAGGGCTGCCGCGAACGCGAAGCACCCCAGCAGCAGTTGACCGAGCACCCCATGCACGATGCCCAGTGCGGTGCTGGGTGACAGAAGTTCCGGGTTGTCAGTGAGCGTGAACGTACCGGTGACACGAAGTCCACCCAGCACGCCCTGACCGATGACCATCAGCAGGATCACGGTCCCCAGCACGCCCAGGCTCATCCGCCGATCTCCCCACCAGAGCATGATGCAGAGGACGATCGAGACCCAGCCGACGAACATGCCGGTCAGTCGATGCGCATGCTCATAGAAGATACCGCTGTCGAGATCGGCGACCATTTCCGAGAGCGGGTAGAGCAGCATGTTGTGCCCGTAGGAGTTGGGCCAGTCGGGAACGGCCAAACCCGCTTCGAACCCGGTGACGATGCCACCGGAAATGATCATCAGAAACGTAATCGCGGTGCAGACCGCAGCCAGCACGCCGACCCAATTGACACGCCTTGCTTCCAGCGACGGCATCACGGACCCGATGGCACCGCCCACGCCGCCGAGAATGATCGATGCGCCGAAGAGCCCGATGAACCAGGTGAGCGAGGACGTTCCCTGGGCATCGATGAGGCTGCCCACGAGCAGGAGATTGATGCAGGCGGAGACGATGCCGACCTCCACGCCCCGCCGCAGTCCCCTGGTCATGCCGCGCCCATCGACATCGGCCATCGCAGCCGTCAAACCACCGAACATGAGCACCAGCACGGTGATGCCGAAGATCGCATCGCCGATGAATCCTCCGGGCTGCAACATCGCAATGTAGGAAAGAACCCACATCAATGCGGTGGCACCAAACCCGATCGCCAAGGCACGGGCCACGGCGGCTGAAACGGTCAGGGAGTGCTCGGTTTGATCCTGCTGGTTCATCGGGAATACCCTTGGGATGCGGTATACTAGGGCAGGAGAGAAGACAATGGCGCCATTGCATTTCAGTGCCTGGCATGCCGCCTGACCATGAATCGCCCCATCGCCACCAACTCGGCTCCGGTTGCCATCCAGGCATTGCCCTCGCTCTACGCCGTCCTGGTGAAGATGCGACTGAGCCTGCTCGTAGTGATGACCTCCGCCGTCGGCTACGTCATGGCTTCTACCGGACCGATGAACTGGTTGACGCTGCTGTGGACCGTGCTGGGTACCCTTCTCTGCGCCTGCTCGGCCAACGGCTTGAACCAGGTGATCGAGAATCGCCGCGATGCGATGATGGCACGAACCAAGGATCGTCCCCTTCCCTCCGGAGCGATGAGTCCCCAGCATGGCTGGATCGTCACCATGATCCTGGGCTACGGGGGACTCTGCATGCTGGCCCTGCTGGTGAACCTTCCCGCGGCCGGCCTCGCACTGGTCACCATGCTGACCTACGTCCTGCTCTACACGCCGATGAAGGTGCATACCACCCTCAACACCCTCATCGGAGCGATTGTCGGCGCCATTCCCCCGATGATCGGCTGGGTTGCGGCATCGGGCACTCTCACCACCGGGGCATGGATTCTCGCGGCCATCCTCTTCGTCTGGCAGTTGCCGCATTTCCTGTCGCTGGCCTGGCTCTACCGCGAGGACTATGCCCATGCGGGCTTCAAGATGCTCCCGGGCATTCCAGGTGGCGAACATACGACCTGCGAAGTGGTGCTGCTGACCACGCTGCTGCTGATCCCCCTCGGGCTGACCGCCACCATGGTTGGAATCGCCGGGGTGATCTACGCCTTCTGCTCGATCGCCCTGGGCATCGCGTTCACGTTGCCGGCGATCCGCTTCTTCAAGGAACGCACCCGGGCAACGGCTCGCCGTGTCTTCCTGACCAGCCTGCTCTACCTTCCTCTGCTGATGGGCATCATGATCGCCGACCGTGGAGACGGTCCACCCGCCGGACGCACCGCGATCCTCACCCTCCAGGAAGTGGATGAGGTCAATACAACTGCACCGGCACCAGGCCCCGATGGATCCCGACCCGATGGATCCTGACAGTCCGACCACCAGCGCCTCGGGCTTCCGCCTCCGCGATGGGTGGTGGGTGCTCGGCGTCGCACTGCTGTTCTCACTGGGCCTGGCGGCCTGGGCGCTCGCCCCCGCCGTGCTGCGACTGGTGGATCGCCCTCCCGGCGACGGAACCAGCATCGAAAGCTACGAATTCAACCTTGGCACCCCCATTGTCGACACGGGCATGCTGCAGCCAGCCATGCTCCATCGCGACATGGTCCCGGTCATGAACGAGCCCACGATCCTGACCATGCAGGACATCGAGAAACGCAACAGCGATCGCAGCACGCGGTACCTGGTTCCCAGTGACCTGGTCATCGGCGTCGAGCACGGCGGCGAATCCCGCGCGTACCCCCTCTCGGTCCTGAATGTCCACGAACTCGTGCATGATGAACTCGGCGGCACGCCGATTCTTGTCTCCTGGCACTGGCCATCAGCATCAGCCCGCGTCCTCGTCCGCCGCGACGCCCAACAGCAATTTCGCGTCAGTGGCCTGGTCGTAGGCGGCACCGGTCTCATCTACGAGCCCAACGACGACATGGCACCAGGGGGCGAATCCCTGCATTCCCAAGTGCTGGCCCAGACCATCACCGGTCCCGATGCCGGCGCGGCGATCGGCACCCTTCCGCACCAGTTCACCCGATGGGATGACTGGTCCACACGGCACCAGGACACCACGGCGATCGCCCCGGACCCGGGCCTGAAGAAGCGATACAAGAAATCCAGCCCCTTCACCTACTACGAGCATGACCGCCTGATGTTTTCCGGACTGGAGACCACCAGCGGCCCCTCGGACAAGACCTGGGTCACGGTGGTGGCACTGGACGGCCAGACCAGAGCCTGGTCCTGGCCCTGGCTGCAGGCGCAGGCCGTCAATGGGGTCGCCGAGGCCAGCCTTGGCGATCAACGGCTGCAGTTCCTGGTGACCACCGATCCCGACACGGTCATCGTTCTGGATGCGGAAACCCAGGAGCCCCTGGAAGCACTCCACGGCCTCTGGTGCACCATGCAGGCCACCAAGGGGCCTCTTGATGTCACGCACGAGGGGTCGGCCCTTTCGCAGTGATCCTGCCAAAAGGCATCCCCCTGAAATGTGGGGGCAGTTTCACAACAAGCAAAATGTGGGCATACAACATACCCATGAGCAAGGCGCCGCTGGTCCTGTCCATATTTCGTGGTGATCGTGGACAACACACCAGCCATGACCCCCTCCAGGCGTCTTGATCTCTCTCCTCCCTCATGGCCCCACGCCCGCATTGCTCCTCAAGCGGGCGTGGGGCAATTCTGAGGAGCGTGCCTACAGCACGATGAGCATGAAGACCACGAGCAGGATCCACACCACGTCCAGGAAATACCAGTACATGGCGGTGTCCCGGATGACCACGTGAACATTCGCAGAGTACGAACGCAGCAATGCGTACCAGAGGATCAGGCCCAGCGGCACCAGTCCGCCGATGATGTGCGCTGCATGCAGCCCCGTCAGGATGAGAAAGGTTGAACTGGCAATCTGATGGGTGGACTGCAGGACATCCGCCTCCTCGATCGAGTTGGTCCACTGGAACCAGGCCACGGTCTGCAGCACCAGGAATCCCACCGCCAGTACGAAGGTGCACGCCAGGGCGATGGTGCAGCGGCGCGCTCGACCACGTTGGATCGCGTACCTCCCCCATTCCATGCAGAACCCGCTGGCCAGCAGCAGGCCCGTGCTCATCCAGAGCGTCGCCGGGAGCGGCGGGAGTGAATCAGGCCACTGCTGGGCCTGGAGTCGAATGACGATCACCACCAGGACCGCCGAAGCAAAGAGCACCGCCAGGGACGACAGCAGCAACCACATCCCGAACCGCCGGGCGGATCGGTGCTGTGCTTCGTTCTGGAAGATCCCGCGTACCACGGGGACACACCCGGACGCCCCAGGGCGTCAGTGCTCGCTCCCGCCATGGCCATGACCATGGCCATGGCCGCCAGAGCCGTCCAGTGAATGGTCAAGCTCGTTGACCTTCTGCTGGACTTCCTCGGAGTCCGTCTGGATGACCTCCGGCTGGTACTCCTTCGTATCGGTGATCGCAAAGCTGATGAACAGTGCGACGAAGAAGATCGAGGATACGAACAGCAGCCCGGTGAAACTCCTGTCCCACCGCAGGTGCATGAAGATCAGGGCCACGATGAGCACCTTGACCGTCGCGATCGCCATTGCGAGGAAGACATTGATGCCCGGCATCTGGAGCGTGTCGAAGTCGAGACTCGATGCCCAGACCGTCACCACCGTCAGGAGCAGGAGCGCCACGCACGTGATGATGAGCATCTTGTGGGGAACCGCATGTCCACCGCTGTCATGTCCGTCATGATGATCGCTCATGTCGTGAACCTCAGATCAGGTAGAACAGCGGGAAGAGGAAGATCCAGATGACATCGACGATGTGCCAATACAGGCCCCCAAGGTCGATCGGGGTGTAGTACCCCTTGCTGAAGCGCCCCCGGAGGGTCAGCAGCAACAGCCAGGCGATGACAAAGCCGCCGGCGATCACATGGATTCCGTGCAGGCCGGTCATCAGGAAGTAGATGGTGAAGAATTTCTGGGCGTTGGCGGGACGCTCCGGATCCTGCAGAGGATGCGGCAGGTGTGGTTCGGCCCCCGGTGCATGCTCACCCTCGGCGAACTCGAGCATCGGCTTCTGATCCTCGAGCGTGTCGACGAGCTTCGGAGGCAGAAAGACGCCAAACTCCGACTTCTCCCAGTCCAGTTCGTTGGTCGTCAGCCCGGTGACCCCGGTGCCGGCGGGAGCAATCACCGACGGCTCTGCGGTGGCAGGTGCCGGAGGCAGTTCGTCGCGGGATTTCGTCTCGGCCGCGAACGCCTCGTTGGAGGCCGCCGTGACCATGAGTTCCTGCTCGTGCGCCTGCTTGCCCGCCTCGTCGATGGGAAGCCAGAGATGCGATGCATTGGGCTGCTCGTAGAAGGCCATGCCGGGCAGGAGGCCCTCGTGGAACTTGTGGCTGTACTCGATGTACTTGATGCACATGAATCCACCGGCCCCGAAGAGCGTGAGGATCAGGCAGATGACGACGGCCGTGTTCCTGCCTCGAGCCGCGAAGGTCACGGCCATGGCCATGGTCATGCTCGAGACCAGCAGTACGCAGGTGTTCAGGGCACCCCAGAAGGTGTCCAGGTACTGGCTGCCATACTTGAAGATCTCGGGGTGGTTGCTCCGCCACACCGCGTAGGCGCAGAAGAGGCCACCGAAGAGCAGTACTTCCGTGGCCAGAAAGAGCCACATGCCGAGCTTGCCAGCCTCGAACTGCTGCTTGGAGTTTTCCCAGTGGTGCCCGAGATGCGGCGGGTGATCGTGGTCGTGACCATGATCATGGGCGTGGGAATCGGGTTGGACATCGAGTTGGGACACGTCGATTCTCTCCGTCGGGCCTCAGGCGCCCGCAGGGGTCTCCTCTCCAGGACGGGCAAGATCGGAACGCCAGACGTACCCCTCTTCCTCGGATTTCCATTCGAGGACCGAGAAGTCGTAGCAATCACCCACGGCGGGCGCTTCCGAGAAGTTGTCGAACGGCGGAGGTGACGAGCACTGCCACTCAAGGCTACGACCACCCCAGGGATTCGCAGGTGCCCGGCGACCACCGAAGATCGACTGGGCCAGGTACCCGGCAGTGACGAAGAACCCGATCGCGAGGATGTAGGACCCCGCCGTCGAGTAGATGTGGTAGATCTGGAAGCCGGCATCCTCCGGATACGTCGCGTACCGGCGGGGCATGCCCTGGCTGCCGAGCATGAACTGGCTGAAGAAGGTCACGTTGAACCCGATGAACACGAGGACGAAGCCGAGGCGGCCCCAGTTCTCGTTGTACATGCGGCCGGTGATCTTCGGCCACCAGTGGTGCAGTCCACCGATCATCGCGATCAGGGCGCTTCCCATCATCACGTAGTGGAAGTGGGCGACCACGAAGTAGGTGTCGTGCAGGTGTACGTCGGTGGCGAGCGTGCCCAGGTGCAGGCCCGTCAGCCCGCCAATGGTAAAGATGAAGATGAAGCCCATCGCGTAGAGCATGGGCGTGTTCCAGCTGATCGACCCCTTGTACATCGTCGCCAGCCAGTTGAAGACCTTGATGGCCGACGGAATCGCCACCGAGAAGGTGATGGCCGAGAAGATCACGTTCACCAGGGCCGACTGGCCGGACGTGAACATGTGGTGGCCCCAGACGAGGAATGAGAACAGGGCGATGGCAATCGAGCTGAAGGCGATGAACTTGTACCCGAAGATGTGGCGGTGCGAATGCACCGCGATGAGATCGCTGATGATCGCCATGCCCGGCAGGATCATGATGTACACGGCCGGGTGGGAATAGAACCAGAAGAAGTGCTGATAGAGCACCGGGTCCCCACCGAGGGTCGGGTCGAAGATCCCGATACCGAACGCACGCTCCACGGCCAGCAACGCGAGCGTGATGCCGAGCACCGGGGTCGCGATGACCTGGAGGATTGCCGTGGCGTAGATGCCCCAGAGGAACAGCGGCATGCGGAACCAGGTCATGCCCGGTGGTCGCAGCCGGTGAATCGTCACGATGAAGTTCATGCCCGTGAAGATCGAGGAGAAGCCGAGGATGAACGCACCGGTCACGGCGGGAATGACGCCACCCATCGATCCCACCTCGGGACGGGAGTCGACGCTGTAGGGCGTGTAGAAGGTCCAGCCCGTATCAAGTCCGCCCGTCAGCAGGGCGCCCACGAAGAACAGGGCACCTGCGATCCACAGCCAGAAACTGAAGAGGTTCAGCCGCGGGAAGGCCACGTCCTTGGCACCGAGCATGATTGGGAGCACGAAGTTGCCCAGGGCGGCGGGAACGCTCGGGATGATGACCAGGAAGACCATGATGCCGCCGTGCAGCGTGAAGGCCTGGTTGTACTGCTGCTGATCCATGATCGTGCCGCCGGGCGTCAGCAGCTGCGTCCGCACCAGGAGTGCGAAGACGCCGGCCACGAAGAACGCGGAAAGCACGGCAATCAGGTACATCACACCGATGCGCTTGTGATCAAGGGTGAACAGCCAGGACCACGCGCCTCGCGTATGGTTGAGGTAGTTGTCGTCGACGAGCTGTGGCTGCTCTGGATTGATTCCAAGTGTCGTCATGTCATCCGCCTTCTTCCGTCGCACCAGGATCCACCGTGGCCGATGAATCGGCTGCAGGCTGTTCGGGCGTCTGGACCTTTCCGTCTTCGTCGATCCACCCCTCGTCGGCAAGCTTGTCGAGGTTCTTCATCATCAGGACCAATGCTTCGACCTGCCTTGGCTTGAGCTGGGAGGCGAAGTTGTTGGGCATGACGTTCGCGTAGTTCTCGCGAACGAGCTTGCCTGGGTTGAGAATCGATTCCCGGATGTAGTTCTCGGGCACCTCGAACTCGCCGCCAGATCCCATGTAGTCCTTGAGGGTCTTGCCGTTGGTGAACACCGTGTCCCCCGTCTCCACCCGATCCCAGAGCCCCTTGAACGATGGACCGGTCGAGTTGTCGCCGTTGAGCGAGTGACAGGATGAACACCGGTTGTAGAGCCGGGTCAGCGCGTACACCGGCAGATCGGTATCCGGCAGATCCTCGTACTCGCTGGCAAGTTTGCCCATCTTCGCCTGGAACTCGTCCTCAGGCAGCACGTACACCGTTGCCAGCATCTTGGAATGATCCTTGCCGCAGTATTCCGTGCAGTACAACTGGTAGTGACCCGCCTTGATGGCCTTGAACCAGAGCGTCGAGTAGCGCCCCGGGACGATATCCTGCTTCACCCGGAACGCCGGAACGAAGAGGCTGTGCAGCACGTCGGTGGATCCCATGATCAACCGCACCGGGCGGTCCAGCGGCACGTGGAGTTCATTGCCCTCGATCACACCATACTCGGGGTGATTGAAGGTCCAGGACCACTGCTGCGCCGTGACGCTGACCTCGTAGGAATCCGTCGGGGATTCACGAAGATCGATGTAGCCGACCATTCCGACCCAGAAAATCGCCACCACGAGGCCGGTGGGAATGATCGTCCAGATCAGTTCCAACGCGAGCCCGTGGGTCGGTCCCTCGGCTGAAACCGTGTGCTCATTCGGATCGCGCCGGTACCTGATGGCGAACCAGACGAGGACCCCGGTGATCAGGGCCAAGAACACGTAGCAGATGATGTTGATGAACTCGAGGATCCAGTCGATCTCTCCAGCCACCGACGATGCCGCCTCCGGCATCCAGAACGTCTTCCCCGTCGCTTCGGCCAGGGTGGACATGATGATCGGTTCAAGCAGAAGTTGCATCACAATGCACCTCCCGCTTCCAGGCCGCCCGTCGGGCCGCCTCCGGAATGCCTCGATCGAAATCCGAGCACGAGAAGCCCGCCGGCGACGAGGACCACTGTCAGAACGCCTCCGAGACGCATGATCTTCCACGCATCTGCGACGTAACTGTTTCGTTCGGGATCCCACTGGAAGCAGTTGAACAGGAGGAGGGTGTCCAACGCGGAACCGATCCGGCCTTCGGAGGATTCCACCAGCGCCAGTCGAAGATCGCGAGGCTGGAAGACCACGTCGTTCATGTAACGGGAGATCCGCCCCTCGGGCGTGATGAAGATGATGCTCGCGGTGTGGGCGTACTCGCCGGACACATCGTCATAGCGGTACCCGAAGCCGACCCCGTCGGCGAGTCGCTTGATGTCTTCTTCGTCACCGGTCAGGAAATGCCAGCCGTTGGCTGCCGACTCGCGCCCGTACTCGGTGAGGTAGGACTTCTTCTTGCCCTTGGCCAGTTCTGGTCCCTCATCGGGATTGATGCTCACTGTGACGATGTCGAACTCCTCGCCCGCGGACCATTCCAGTTCCTTGAGCCCGTCCAGCATCCCGTTGAGGGTAAGGCTGCAGAGCATCGGACACTGGTAGTAGTTCAGCGTCAGGATCACGGGCCGATCGCGGTCGAGGTACTCCTCGAAGACGACGGCCTTGCCGTGCTCATCGACGAACCGGGTATCACGAGGAACGTACTGGTCGAGTTTCTGATCGATGCCCACGCCCTCCATCTCGGCGGCTTCCTGGCCCGGCAGCACCGTTGGCTGCCCCGACAGGGAGGACGTCGCACCCAGCACCGCAAGGGCGGTGATCGGCAGGAATCGGGATGGGATGACGCATCGAATCATGGAGTAGTGCCCTGCTCCTGTGTGCCATAGTTCCGGATCACCAGTTGCACGGCCTGGTCCATGGGGACCTTGAGGGTCCGTTCACCGTTGAGTTCACCGTCGACATCTGTCCAGGCTTCCCAATGGGGGTCCTGCTCAAGTGCCAGTTGCCTTGCTTCCCGCATCAACTGGGCGGACTGCGAGCGGACGCTCACGACCTTCCGCTTGGTCTCCCTGTGAACGGCGCCGTAGTACATGGCCGCCACCGCCAGGCAGACCACGGCCAGCAGCACAATGCTGCAGAACCCGATCATCCAGGTGGACATCGGGCGCGGATCTTCGGTGTCTCCGGAGAGTTGGCCGTCAGGCAGGATGGAGTGGTCGTGCGACATGGGTCAGAAGTTCTCGAAGGCCAGGGATTCCTCCAGCCGGGGGTCAGAGATCGGCACGAGACTGCACCGACGAAGGCTGAACATTGTTCCCGACAGCAGCAGGCTGAGCATGCTGAGGGGGAGCAGGAAGTCGACGGCATTGAGCTGCCACCCGAGGCTTGCCGGTGTCACGGCCTCGACCAGTTGATCGTAGGACTCCGCTCCGGCCAAGGCGACCTCGGGTACGGACGGAATGACCAGCCAGTACACATCGACACAGAAGATGAAGATCATCCAGCCGGCGATCAGGGCGATCGAGCCCTTGAACCGCTTGGTCCACCGGGTGACCAGCAGCAGGAACGGCAGGATGAAATGGCCGTAGATGAGGAGCATCGACACCCAGTACCAGGAACCCAGTTGGCGGGGGAAGAACCAGGAGGTTTCGATCGGGATGTTCGCATACCAGATGAGCATGTACTGGCTGTAGCCGATGTAGGCCCAGAATACGACGCCGAACCCGAACAGCAGTTTCCCGAGGTCGTGGTAGTGCTCCCGGGTGATTGCTTCCCGGACCCGCCCCGACTTCTGCAGGAAGAAGATCAGCACGAGAATGCACGAGAAGAACCCGGTCACGGACACCGCGAAGAAATACACCCCGAACATGGTGCTGAACCACTTGGGCTGCAACGACATGATCCAGTCGTAGGAGGCGATGGTCTGCGTCAGGGCGTACAGGATCATCGCCAGCGGCGCACACCACTGCATGGTGGTGGTGGATCGAGCGTCACCGGTGGAATCCTGGCGGCAGGAGAGTCCGAAGTAGAAGCGAGCCAGCAGGGCCCAGATCACGAAGAGGATTACCGCCCTGATCGACCAGAAGGTGACGTTGAGGTACGGCGCCTTCTCATGCAACAGGTGGTCGTGGGCGACGAGATCCGGATCAGCCCAGGGGAAGAGATGCCCCCCGTTGCCGGTGACCATGAGCACGAAGATCGGAATGAAGAGCACCCAGATCCACGAAAGGTTCACCGCGATGCCTTCCGAGATGCGGCGTACGGCGACCGACCAGCCAGCCTTGGTCAGGTGCTGGAGAATCGTGAAGAACAGCGCACCGAGGCAGACCGCGAGGACCACCAGGAAGGCGAACAGCCAGGACTTCATGAACGCATCGGATCCACCGATGCCCTTGAGTCCATACGACGCCCCGAGCCCGGCAAGGCCAAGCACGCCGGAGACGACGAAGACGGTTCCACCGAATGAGCCGAGCGCGAGGTTGTCCCGGGAGAGGTCGATACGCTTCATGACGCACCCTCCTCTTCCTCGCCGGGGGCGACCCTGGTCCTGACCGGCAGTGCATCCGCACCGGGCACCATGTCCGACGGTGCGTTCTGTGAGAACTGCAGGGCCTTGACCCAGGCCACGATGGCCCAGCGATCCTGGACACGCACCTGGGAACCGTAGCCGGCCATGTTCCGTACACCATTGGTGATGGACCAGAAGATCTGGCCGACGGGCTGCTCGGCGATGGCCTCTTCGTGCAGGTTCTTGGGCTGCACCCAGGTCGTGCCGTTGGCACCCGTATTCAGCAGGACCATCGCACGTTCGTGGACAATCCCATTGCCTTCACCCTTGACTCCGTGACAAGGCAGGCAATAGATCCCGAACGCGATCCGCCCACGCTTGAGCAGTGCCTCGTTGATCGTCACCTGCTCCGGGAAGGACGTGGCGAACTCACTGTCGACTGTTCCAAGGAACAGGTGGGTGTCACCGACCATCTGCGAACGAGACACCGTTCCGGGAACCGGCGGCCGCATGGAACGATGATCGGCAAAGAGGATGTTCTCCTGCTGATCGACGAACTTGGGCTGGTTGTCCATGTTCTGGATGATGTGGATCCGTCGATGTTCACTGGGGACCGCCCTGGCGCGCAGGATGAGCGCCGGCGGCACGAGCAGCAGGCTCAACACGAGAAGGCCAACCCAGACGAACGCCTTGGGCATGTCCTTCAGCAGCATCCTGTGATCGAAGGGCGACATCGGGGGTCAGGGCTCCAGTGACTCGATGGATTCGGGGCCAAGTGATTCAAGGAACGTACGAGTCGCCTCATCCGTGAACTTCGGATCGCGGGCCTCGATGATGATGTAGAACCGGTCGTCTGTGATCCGTGCGAGTTTCGTCGACTTGAGCACGGGGTGGTACAGGCAGGGAAGGCCGTTGAGCACGAGCATGGCCCCGACCGTCGTCAACGCCGACACCAGAACCGTCAACTCGAACATGACGGGGACGAATGCAGGACCGCTGATCAGCGGCTTGCCAGAGACCTCGAACTGGTAGCCGATCACGGGGACGATGGCCCACAGGTCGATCTCCAGCGAGTTGGTGAACACCTGCAGGAAGATCGCGAGCATCATTCCGGTGAGTCCGCCGAAGAAGACGATGATCGGCAGGATGGTCGGCTTGACCCCCATCACGGTATCCAGGCCGTGCACGGGGAATGGCGTATGGCAATCCCACCAGCGGTATCCGGCATCGGCCACCTTCCTGGCAGCATGGGTGATCGCTGCGGGCGAGGTGAACTCGGCGGCGTAGCCCCAGATCTGCTCGGAGGTGTTGAGGTGAGGTGCCTGGCTCATGGGTGCACCTCCTCGTGATCGTGGTCATGACCATGGGGATCCGCTTCGGGCATCACGCCCTTGATCTCGGAGATCGCCAGGACCGGGAGGAAGCGGATGAAGAGCAGGAAGAGTGTCATGAACAGTCCGAAGCTGCCCACGAAGGTCATGACGTCAACCCATGTCGGTTCGTAGTAGCCCCATGAACTGGGCAGGAAGTCCTGGGCCAGCGAGGTCAAGACGATCACGAAGCGTTCAAACCACATGCCGATGTTCACGAAGATCGAGATGATGAACATCAGCCAGATGCTCGTCCGTGCTCTCTTGAACCAGAAGATCTGCGGCGAGAGCACGTTGCAGGAGACCATGATCCAGTAGGCCCATGCGTACTGGCCGAACGCCCGGTTGATGAAGGCGAACTTCTCGTAGAGCTCGCCGCTGTACCAGGCGATGAAGAACTCGGTGGCGTAGGCATAACCCACCATCGAGCCTGTCAGCAGAATGATCTTGTTCATGTTCTCCAGATGCCGCATGGTGATGAAGTTCTTCAATCCCCAGATCTGTCGAGCGGGAATCGCAAGCGTCATCACCATCGCGAAGCCGGAGAAGATGGCTCCAGCCACGAAGTACGGCGGGAAGATCGTCGTATGCCAACCGGGAAGCTGGGACACTGCGAAGTCGAAGGACACCACCGAGTGCACAGAGAGCACCAGCGGGGTGGCCAGTGCGGCAAGGAGAAGGTAGGCCCGCTCGTAGCGGTGCCAGTGCCGCATGCTGCCACGCCAGCCCAGGGAGAAGAACCCGTAGGCGATGGCCTTGACTCGATTGTTGGCCCGGTC
>JAQWPT010000028.1 GCA_029245245.1 Phycisphaerales bacterium | reverse complement strand
TGCAGGGCGTCGTCGGACCAGCCCCGCCCACGCAGCACGTCGACGAGTTTTGGCAGGCCGGCACAGTCTCCCATGGGAGTCGGCATGGTGGCGCCGTCGAAGTCACTGCCCAGGGCCACGTGCTCGATGCCCATCCGGTCGACCATGTAGTCAAGATGATCCGCGATCACGTCCAGCGGAGTGTTCGCTTCGTTGGTCCCGTCCGGACGGAGAAATCCCACGTGGAAGTTCACGCCCACGAGGCCGCCGCTGTCGCGGATGACGTCGAACTGGTCGTCGAGCAGGTTGCGCGAGGAGGCGCAGACCGCGTGGGCTCCGCAGTGCGTCGCCACCACCGGCGCAGTGGTGGCTTCGGCGAGGTCCATGAAGCCACGGTAGTTCAGGTGCGACACATCGAGCATGATGCCCAGCCCGTTGCAACGACGCACCAGCTCCTTTCCGGCATCTGTCAGCCCGGGCCCGATGTCGGGTGTGCACGGGAAGGCGAAGGGGACCCCGTGGGCGAAGGCGTTGGATCGGCTCCAGACCGGGCCGAGCGATCGCAGTCCACGCTCGTAGTCCGCTTCGAGGTCATCGAGCGACGTCTCAAGCATCTCCACACCCTCGTAATGGAGGATCATCGCCATCACCTCGTCGTCGAGGCATCGCTGCAGTTCGTCGACGGTGCGCACGAGTCGAATGTCGTCACCGTACTGCTCGAGCATCCGCTCCATTCGTTCGAGCACGCTGTCGGCCTTCGGCCTGGCCTGGTCGCGGAGCACCGGTTCGCTGCAGCCGGCCTCGATGCTCGTGCCGTCGTTGGCGGTGATCATTCTGCGTTCCACTTCGCCACCCGGGATGAACACCGCGTAGAAGCCGGCGGCCAGTCCGCCGCGGCGAGCCCGCACGAGGTCGATGTGTCCATGGCCGTCCCGATCGACGATCGAGGTCGATGTGTCGTCACCGGTCGGAAAGATGTTGGTCAGCGTGTCGTTGTGCCCATCGAGGATCTGCAGTGTCGGCATGGGGTCAGGTTCCGATCACCGGCAGCGAAATGCCGGATTCCAGTTCATCACACGGTCGCGCGACAAGATCGTATCCATCGCTGTCGACGATGGTGCAGCGGACCAGTTCGCCCGGAGACAGTTCGCGTTCCGACAGGACCCAGGTGCACGAGTCGACCTGCGGTGCCTGGTGGTAGCAGCGACCCGTGAACACCGTCAGGTTCGGATCGTTCGTGTCGCGGTCACGGCCGGGACCGTCGATGAGTACGTCGAAGATCGCTTCCTGCTCGGCGAGGTAGGCCGTGTTTTCGAAGGCGAGTTCCTGCTGAGCGAGCATGAGTTCCTCTTCGCGACGGGCCTTGACCTCGTCGGGCACATGCAGATCCGGATTCCTGTCCATCGTTCCCGCAACAGTTCCATCCTCGTGCGAGTACTGGAAGACGCCCATCGCGTCGAACTGGAACTCGCGAACCCAGTCGAGAAGTTCAAGGTGATCTTCCTCGGTTTCCCCCGGGAAGCCGGTGATGAAGGTGGTCCGGATGGCGACACCGGGGATGCGTTCACGAAGCCGTTCCATGAGTGATCGCTGCTGGTCGCCGGTGACATTGCGCCGCATCGCGTCCAGCATCCGGTCCGAAACATGCTGAAGCGGGATGTCGATGTACTTGACGATGTTCGGAAGTGCCGCGATGGCATCGATCATCTCGTCGGTGAAGTTGGTGGGATAGGCGTACATGAGCCGGATCCATCCCCCTCCATGCTCCGCAGCCAGTCCATCAAGCCTGGTCAACAGGCCGATGAGGCCCTGGGGATCATCGGCATCCGGCTCGGCCCAGCCGATGTCGCGGCCGTAGTTCGTGGTGTCCTGTCCGATGAGGTTCAGTTCGAAGGCCCCGGACGCAAGCAGTGAACGGGCTTCGGACAGCAGGCTGTCGATGGGCTTCGACCGCATCTTGCCGCGAATCGACGGAATCGTGCAGAACGCGCAGCGCTGGTTGCACCCCTCGCTCATTCGCAGGTAGGTCCAGTGTCTCGGGGTCAGCCGGAAGCGATGACCGTCGCCTTCCCAGTATCCGATGCCCTTGCCGTCCTTGCCCTGCACGGTCAGATCGACGGTATCGAGCCCACGCTCGCGGGCCGCCTGCAGGGCGTTGCCGCTGATCCAGTAGGGGGGAGCATCGGCCTCGACGTCCTCGGCGGGCGGCGGGCCCGAGACGGCATCCCGGATCCGGTCCCGATCAAACACGCCGAGCATGGCATCAATGCCGGGAGCCCACTCGAGCATCTTGGCGCGATGCCGCTGCACGAGGCATCCGGTGACGACGACCCGCTGCAGCTCGCCGCGTTCCTTGCGAGCGATCGCTTCGTGGATCACGTCCAGCGATTCATCGCGCGACGCCTCGAGAAAACCGCAGGTATTGATGACGATCGCATCGGCCTGCTCGTGGTCGGAGACAAGTTCGTAGCCGCTCTCGGCGAGTTCGCCGAGCATCGCTTCCGAGTCGACGAGGTTCTTCGGACAGCCGAGGCTGACGAAGGCGATGCGCTGGATGGTGGTGGTCGTCATCGGTAGAGACCCTGGTCCCGAATGTACTTCCTGACATCCGGGTCGAGTTCTTCATCGGCTTCTCCACCGGATTCCAGTTGAAACCGGACCTCCTGGGAGCACATCGTCATGCAGGGCAGATCCAGTCGCCTCCGGCACCACTGTTCGATCTCCGAGTCGTTCCATCCGCCCCCGCAGGCACGCATGGCATCCGCAAACCCTTCGGGGGAGTCGTATCCGCGTGGCAGCACCAGTGGTTCGGCGAGGTCGATGATGGCCTTCCAGTCCTTCCACCGGTGAAAGGCTACGGCCTGGTCGTCACCGATGAGCAGGCGAAGCACCGTGCCGTCGTGGAACTCCTCGCGAAGCGAGCGCACCGTGTCCACGCTGTAACTGGGGCCATCGCGATCCAGTTCCATGGTCCGGACCTGCACATTCTCGACTTTGTCCAGGGCGAGCCCAAGCATGGCGACTCGATGGTCAGCCGGAGTCGGTACCTGGTCGAGTTTGTGAGGGCTGATCGCTGCGGGCACGTAGAGAAGCTGCTCGGCGCCGATGAGTTCGGCGGCCCTTGGCGGCAGCATTGCATGCGCCCGCGTTGGCGGATCGAATGTGCCACCGAAAAGCAGGATGGTCGCCGTGTCGTTCATCAGCCGGTCAGGATTTCGGGACGCTCACGATGCGGACCTGGGTGAACTGCCGGTTTCCGTGGGTGCCACCATGAAACCCGTAGCCCGACTGCCGGGCTCCGACCCATGGAGATCCCTTGGCGCCGCCGCATCCCTTGTTGATGCCGATCATGCCGGCAGTCATCTGCCGGGCGACGTTGCCGGCCCGCTCCATGTTCTCGCTGAAGACGGCAGCGCCGAGTCCGTAGGGAGTGTCGTTGGCCAGTTGCAGCGCTTCGTCCTCGCTTTTGACCCGCATGATGCAGGCGATGGGACCAAAGGTTTCGGCGTGCATGATGTCCATGTCATGGTTCAGGCCCGTCAGCACGGTCGGGGCCACGTAGTTGCCGTCCATGGGCGTGTCACCACAGGCGACGACGGCGCCCTGCTGCTTGGCGGTTTCCAGTTGATCGACCACGATGCGTTTCTGCCGGGTACTGACCATCGGTCCGTGCGTGGTGGCCTCATCGGCCCCGTCGCCAACGACGAAGTCGCCGACTCGCTTGATCACGGCCTGCTCGAATCGTTCGGCGATTCCATCTTCAACGTAGATCCGCTCCGTGCTGACGCAGACCTGGCCGCAGTTGCGGAAGGAGTTGAAGACGGCGAAGTCCGCAGCGGCATCGACGTCCGCGTCATCGAGCACGATCATCGGGTCCTTGCCACCGAGTTCCAGGATGACCCGCTTCAGTCCACCACCGGCAGACTGCAGGATGTGCTGTCCCGTGGCGCGGCTGCCGACGAAGGCGATGAGGTTCACGTCCGATTGCACGAGGGCCCGGCCCTGCTCTCCGTCGCCGTGGATGATCTGCAGTACACCCTCGGGCAGGAACTCGTTGTAGATGTCCGCGAAGGCCTGGCCGGTCAGTGGCGTCTCCTCCGAGGGCTTCATCACCACGGTGTTGCCGGCGACGAGGGCGGGCAGCACGGTCTGCTGTGGCATGAGGAAGGGGAAGTTCCATGGTGTGATCACACCGCAGACACCGAACGGGTCGTAGTAGAGGGTGGTCTCGACCGCCTTGTCCTCGAGGTGCTCGGGGGCGAGAGACTCCATGATCGAGTCGAGTGCGCCTGGGACGCACGATGCGGCGTAGGCGGCCTCACCGCGTCCTTCGGCCAGCGGCTTGCCCATCTCCGCGGTCATCAGGTCGCCGAGTTCATCGGCCCGGGCTTCGATGGCCTTGGCCACGGGGCGAAGCATCTCGACCCGCTGGGCGGTCGAGAGTGCTGCCCATGCAGCCTGGGCATTGCGGGCACGGGCGACGACCGCATCGATCTCACCCACGGGGGTGACGGGTACCGAGCCGATGGGTTCGTTGGTGGCGGGATTGATCGATTCAAGGGTGCTGGTGGTTGCCGTGGTCATGGGAATCTCCGGGGAATGCCAACTGGGTGATCCATCATTCTAGCATTCATGGGTGCGTATTCCTGCGGGTATGAGCCTGATCCACCGTCCAGCGGAATTTCGTTGGATTCAGCACACGGGCCGGCCCAAGCAGCCAAGTTGTGGGTGCAAGGGCAAACCACCTTGGGTCAATATCATGAAACGCGATCATCAAACCAGCCTGCGGGCACTGGGCCTCGCTATCGGTCTTTTCGGGTTCGCCGGGCAGCATGCCTTGGCTGACGGGTCCTTCTTCAACACCGATCTTCCCTCCGACCCCGGCCTCTTCGATGAGGACACGGAGCCCGGCAAGGAAGATCCCGCCGACGAGGGAAAGCCCTGGTTCGACGACTCACTCCTGGAAGTACCGTCCGAGTATCCAACAATCCAGGCCGCGATCTACGCGGCCTCAAACGGTGACACCATCCTGCTCCAGCCCGGTTCCTACGGCAGTTTCGTGCATGTCGGTGAGTTCCCTGGACGATGCCCCGGTGCTGATGGACAACACCTTCTGCGGCAACGCTGGCGAAGACATCGTCTTCTTCCGTGAGCCGCTCCGGACTTTCTCCAGCATGGAGAAGCCGGCCCGTTCCCCTGCAGGGAAACGAGCCGGTTTCAGATGAAGTACCTTCTCAGCAAGGAGTGACGCAAATGACGGTACTTGTCACCGGGGCCACTGGCATGTTCGGATCCGGCGTGGTCGAATCACTCGACCGTGCCGGCGCGGACGTCCTGGCCATGACTCGCAGCGAATCCAGCGCAGAGAAGATGACCCGGGGTCATGTCACCGGGGTGGTCGGTGATCTCGACGATCCGGAATCGCTGCCTGCCCTGATGGAACGTGCCGATCGCATGTTCCTGGTCAGCCCCATGCATCCGGAACT
The DNA here is from genome assembly GCA_029245245.1 of Phycisphaerales bacterium. GTDB lineage: Bacteria > Planctomycetota > Phycisphaerae > Phycisphaerales > SM1A02 > UBA854. Next base: position 77,210 of record JAQWPT010000028.1, on the reverse strand, counting down.
GGGGCGGCGCGAGATCGCGGCCGTCGAGGCGGCGGCGGCGGCTGGCATCGATCAGGTCGTGAAACTCTATGGCGCGGTCCGGCACGAGGGAGATCAACTCGACATCCAGCACCAGGCGTCGATCGAAGCGCTTGCATCCAGCGGCGTGCCGTGGGCCCTCGTGTCACCGCAGACTGTCATGGAGACAAACCTGCTGAGTCAGGTGGAAGGAATCCGGGAAGAACAGAGCATGTACGGTTCCGCCGGCGAAGGCCACATCGGCATGGTGGCACTTGGTGATTGCGTCGATGCCGCGGCGATCGTGCTGCAGGACGATCCCGCGAAGTGGATGGGGGCAAACCTCGAGATCACTGGTCCCGAGGCACTGACCTACGCCCAGGTCGCAGCCGAGATGGGCCGGGCGCTTGAGCAGACGATCACCTACGTCGACATGCCGGAGAAGGAGTTTGCCGCCATGCTCATCGAGTATGGTTTCCCGGCCGAGGACCTGGAACTCCAGGTGCTCTGCCACTTCCGGCAGATGCGCAATGGCAAGGCCGACCTGGTGACGGATACGTTTCAGCGACTGGCCGGTCGCCCGGCCACCTCGGTCTACGAGTGGACCCTCGCGCATCGGGATGCGTTCGCCAGCGACTGATTCTCAGCAGGCGTCGTTGTCGATGAGGCGGATGCCTTCGAGCCCGGCGGCGATCAGCGCCCGGACCGGTCGATCCACCTGCGTCGCTTCAAGCGTCGTGGCATCGCGGATCACCGCGTACTCGGTCTCAAGTCCGTGGTCGTCCAGTACCGCCCGCATGGCGGCTTCGCCGTCGTCGGCGACGGCCAGGGCGCGTGACAGGCCCAGGGCGCGTTCACGGTGCTCCGGTGACAGCAGCGCATTGCGACTGCTCAACGCCAGGCCATCCGGTTCGCGGATCGTCGCACCGCGCCGCAGTTGCAACGCACCCCATCGATCGGGATGCTCGGCCACCATCGCCTCGAGTACCAGCATCTGCTGCCAGTCCTTCTCACCGAAGACGGCCAATGACGGTCGGGCGAGGTCGAAGAGTCGGGCGACCACCTTGCACACGCCCGCGAAGTGACCTGGTCGACAGGCGTCCTCGAGTTTCGGCGCAGTTGCAACCCGTGGAAGGGGTGGCTGCCAGGTTTCCCGGTCCAGTGGATAGATGGTGTCGGCTGGTGGTGTGAACACGGCCGTTGCTCCCGCGGCTTCTGCAGCGGCAAGGTCCGCTTCGAGGGTGCGAGGGTAGCGGTCGAGGTCGGCGGGGTCGTTGAACTGGGTCGGGTTCACGAACACGGATACGACGACGTCGTCGGACTCGCGCCGCATCGCCTCGATGAGCGAGCAGTGTCCTTGGTGGAGGGCGCCCATGGTGGGAACAAGCCCGCATCCGTGGTGGGCAGCCAGTTCCTCGATGGTGTCCAGTCGTTCCACGAGATCAGAAGCGGGAGACGACCAGGGTGTCGTTCTGGCCACCAAAGCCGAAGGAGTTGCTCAGGCAGGTGTCGACCTGGGCTTCACGCTTGACGTTCGGCACGTAGTCCAGATCCAGCTCCGGATCCGGGTCCTGCAGGTTGATCGTGGGGGGGATCACGTGGTCACGAAGAATCATCAGGCAGGTGATGAACTCCACCGCGCCGGCGGCGCAGATGAGGTGCCCCATCATCGACTTGATGCTCGTCATGGGGATCTCCGGGGCCAGATCGCCAAAGACCCGCTTCACGGCCCTGGTCTCAATGGAGTCGTTCTCGCTCGTACTCGTGCCGTGGGCGGAGATGTACTGCACGGGCGGACGACCATCATCAAGTCTGGACTCCGGATCGATGCCGGCATGTTCAAGTGCCTGGGAAATCGCATCGCCGGGTCCACGTCCTTCGGGATGCATGTCGGTGATGCGATAGGCATCGGCGGTGGATCCGAAGCCACGGATCTCGCCGAGGATGTTTGCGCCCCGCGCCTCGGCATGCTCGAGTGTTTCCATGACGATGATGCCTGAACCCTCGCCCATGACGAATCCGTCGCGTGAACGACTGAAGGGACGAGAGGCGGTCGTCGGGCTGTCGTTGCGGGTGGACATGGCGGTGAGCCGGTTGAAGCCGGTCACCCCCAGCACGTGCAGCATGGTGTGGGTGCCGCCACTGACCATCACGTCCGCGTCGCCTCGCTGGATGATGGAGGCGGCTTCGCCGATGGCCTGGGTGCTGGCGGCGCAGGCCGTCAGGCAGTTGTAGACGGGGCCTCGCAGGCCGAACTCGCGGGAGATGTGCGAGGCAGGCATGTTGGGTTCCTGTTCGACTTCCCCGATGCCGTCGAGGAAGCGGCTGGCGGCGTCGCCCCACTGGACGGTGTCGACCACGCCTGCATCCTCCTGCCAGGCTGCCAGCGAGGCCCGCTGGTAGCTGGTGAAGTCGAGCACGCCTTCGCCGGCGCCCAGGTAGATGCCGATGCGGTGCCGGTTGAGCGTCGAGACATCGCCGAGCCCGGAGGCGTCCCAGGCCTGCCGCGCGGCCCCCAGAGCGAACTGGGTGTGCTTGCCGGGATGACCGTGCAGGGCGGCATCATCGACGAACCCGGTCCAGTCGTAGTTGCGGACCTGTGAAGCGAACGTGGTTGGAAAGGTGCTGGCATCGAAGCGGTCGATCGTCGCCACGTCGGTTTCACCGGCCAGCAGTCGCGTCCAGACCGATTCCAGGTCGTGCCCCATGGGCGTGACCCAGCCGGCGCCGGTGACCACGATTCGAGATCGCTTGCTCATCCGGTTCTCCCCAGCAGTACGGCGGTGTTCTGGCCGCCCTGGCTGGCGCTGAGCACCAGCATGGTCTGCAACGCCGCATCACGGGCATCGCAGGGACCGGCCTTCAGGTCCCCGGTGAGCGTACCGGTGTTCATCCTTGCCGGCAGGGATTGTGCCTGCAGGCATCGAGTGGCTACGGCGAGTTGGATCGTGCCGTTGCCGGCGTTGCAGTTGCCGGTGAAGGGCACGGTGAGCACAAGTTCGATGTCGGAGGCCCGATCGCCGAAGACGGTTTGAATCGCCTCGGCCTCGGCGGCATCGATGGCAGGGATACCACAGCCGAAGGGGACGATCGCGTCGACACCGGATGGGTCGACCCCGGCACTGTCGAGGGCCAGGGTCATGGCGGCGGCGATGTCCTCGGCCGTGGCGCCCAGGCCATCATGATCCGGTGACTGTGTCGCTGCATAGCCGAGGACTTCAGCCAGGGGCGTGCCGCCGCGTTGCGTGCAGTGCTCGAGGTCCTCGAGAACCAGCAGGCCTCCGCCTTCACCCAGGGCCGTACCGAGTGCATCGCTGGCGAAGGGTCGCACCACGTCGTCCGGTTCCAGGCCACGGGCCTCGGCGAGACGCCCGGCGCAGAACTGGCGGTAGTAGTTCAAGGGGTTGAGTTTTGATTCCGCACCGCCGGTCAGGCACGCATCGGCGGCACCACGCTCGATCACCCGCATCGATTCACCCAGTGACAGGGCGCTGCTGGACTCGGCGCAGGTGATGGTGTTGCTGGGGCCACGGCAGTCGTGCACGATCGTCACGTGGCAGGCCAGCATGTTCGGCAGGTACTTCAGCAGCCACAGTGGCGTGAGGTTCTCCATGCCGGTGGTGCCCCATGCTCTGAGATCGACTTCTCCGTCATCACCGCGACTGGAGACGAAGGCAGTCGTCAACTCGTTGACATCGGCTGCAATGAGTCCGGAACCGATGTGGCATCCGAGCCGTTCCGACTTGATCGGGTATCCACGCTCGTGGTCCACGCCCGGGGTCTGGAGATTCGCGTGCATGATTGCTTCCGCCGCGGCGCCGATGGCGAGTTCGACATCCCGGCACATGACCTTCACTGCCTTGCGGTAGGACTTGGGTACGATCGATCGCACCTTGAACGCGCCGGCATCGAGTTCACCCGCCACGTGGCAGGGATACCACTGCGGGTCGAAGGTGGTCATGGGTCGCAGTCCACTGCGGCCCGAGCACATCGCATCCCAGTGGGCATCGAGCCCGACGCCCAGGGCGCTGATGGGTCCTGCTCCGGAAATGACGGTTCGCCGTCGCATGAGGCGATAGTGTAGCCTGCGGCCCCAGGAGAGAGCATTTCGGGGGATCAGGAGCACGAAGGCGACATGTCCTCCATCAGTGACATCCTGCTTGTGACCGCGATTCCCGTGCTCGCGATGGTTGCCGGCAGCGTGGTGACACTCTGGCGGCCGCCGGGAGTCCGGGTCCGCTCCGCCATGCAGCACCTTGCCAGTGGCATCGTGTTTGCCGCCGTGGCCACTGAACTGGTGCCGGTCATGATTCGTGGTGGCCGTGTGGGCCCGATGCTCATCGGATTCATCATCGGTGTCTGCCTGGTCCTCGGGATCCGCATGCTCGATGAGCGTGGGGGCGGAGAGGACGCTGCTGGCGGAACGCCCCGTGGATCCAGGGGACTGCTCATGGCCACCGGAGTGGATCTGCTGATCGATGGATTTCTCGTCGGCATCGGCTTTGGACTCGCGAAATCGAGCGGGTGGATGTTGACGATTGCCATTTCATTCGAGGTGCTCTTCATTGGTCTCTCGTTGGCGATGACGCTGTCGAACCGGGGACTGGGCCAGGCCCGTGCGTGTGCGTGGCTGTGTGCGATCGGGCTGCTGGTGCCGGTCGGAGCCGTGGCCGGTGCCCTGCTCTTCGGGGTACTGGATGCCGATTGGCGGGTCGGAATCCTCTCCTTCGGTGCCGCGGCCCTGCTGTACCTGGTGACGGAGGAACTGCTCGTCGAGGCGCACGAACAGGGTGAGACCACGGTCGGGTCCGCCATGTTCTTCGTGGGATTCGTCTTCTCACTTCTGCTGGCGATGGTGTTCGGGCACTGAACGCAACTAGAACCCGGCAGTGACCACCGTCGATCCACGGACGCAGATGCCGGTCCGGGTGCTGCAGGCCTGCCAACTGCCGTGAATCGTGTAGTTGCAGGAGGCGGGAGCCGGGGATGTTTCGGCGGCCACCTGCACCTTGATGGTGATTGGCCCCTCGTACACGCTGGTGATCACGCCGTCGATCTTCTGTTGCCGCGGTTCCGGCCAGTCGATGGATTGCACCGTGTAGCCCTTGGAGAGCGAGACATCCAGTTCGGTGGGAATGGACCACCCACCCCCGGTTGCCGGCGCGATCGTCCACCCCCGATCGACGAGAAACTGGACATCGATCGAGCGTACCCGATGATCTCCCGTTCCCGGTGCGGACGCCGTGCAGGTCATGCGGACATGCCCGTGCGTGTTCGTGGCGGTGGGCTCACTCTCTTGATTCGGAGTGGCTGCCGGGAGCTGCCGGTACAGCCAGACCCATCCATGTGAATCATGACGATGTGTTTCCAGTGTTTCCAGCCGGTCGTAGAGCTGGCTCATGGCCACATCGATCTCGTCGCGCCGCGTCGCCTGTTCCGGGGTCGGGGAGTCTGCGTTCCAGAGGGGCATGGCCTCTTCGCCAAGCTCGCTGATATCCGCCTCGATCCGTTCACGCTCCTGGACCTGCTCGGGAGTGAGTTCACGGATCCGGTGCCAGGTCGAGCCGAAATCACCGACAAGCAGGTCGGTGAGACCGTCTCCGTCCCAGTCGGTGGCGTGGACCTTGCAGCGCGAACCATTGCGGACAGGCAACTCGAGTTTCGCAAACATCTCGTCGCGGGTCATGGGTGGAATGAGTACCTGCATCCGGCCGTAGAGTGGCTTGTCGTCGGCGCCTGCATTGCGGTGCCAGAAGACGCCGCCATCCTCGCTGCCAACGAGGATGTCGCTGGCCCCGTCGTGGTCCCAGTCGAAGACATGGACATTGGAGCCATAGTCCCAGCCACCGATGGGTGTCCCCTCGATCGTGGTGAGCGGGACGGTGGTCGTCGACCATCGAGGCTCTGAGCGGGTTCCGGTGTTCTCGATGCTGAAGCACCCGTCGAGGCGGGAGCCGATGAGCAGGTCCAGGTCGCCGTCGGCATCGAGGTCGTGCAGTTCAGCGGTCGTTGAATGGACATCCTGTCGATCCGGCTTGCCGGGCTTTCGGTACTTTTCCGGGATCATCTTCCAGGGAAGCAGCACGCCACCGTCGGCATTCATCAACGGCACTCCTTTGGCCCAGGTTCCGTCGCCTGATCCCTTGAACAGGTACATGTCGCCGGGGTAGGAGGCCGAGAGCACGTCGATGGTTCCGTCGTTGTCGTAGTCGATGAACTGGGGGACGAAGCTGACGCAACAGGTGATCGGGACGGCCGCGACCGTTCCCCCCGCCTGGAAGTATTCAAAGTCCTCGAACCGCGGATTCCGGTTCTCGCCATGGTTGCGGTAGATCCGAAGTCGACCGTTGGCCCACTCGTGTCCCGGGGTCCCCGGTTCGTGGACTGGCCCGGTGTAGGTGCCGTCTCCGAACTCGCCTACCAGCAGGTCCCGCTTGCCGTCGCCATCCATGTCCCGCAGGTACGGCGCCGCATGACCCGTGGTCACGTCGATGGGTTTGCCTGCGGCTTCAATCCGGACAGGAGCTTCGAACCGAGGTGTTCCGGCTTCCGCGGAGAGCGAACTCAGGATCAGGGCAGCAGCAATCTGGGCAGGCATGATTCGTGTCTCCGATGAAACTCAGCCCCCGAGTTTCTCCGCCACCAGGAGCGCCATCTCGAGTGATTGTTCGTAGTTGAGTCTGGGATCGACAAGCGACTGGTAGTCGCTGCCGAGATCCTTGTCGGAGAGTCCACGTGCTCCACCGGTGCACTCCGTGACGTTCTCCCCGGTGAGTTCGAAGTGCACGCCGCCGAGCAGACTGTCATTGGCGGCATGGATGTCGATGGCGAGTTCCAGTTCACGCAGGATGTCGTCAAACCGGCGTGTCTTGAAACCGCTGTCGGTCTTGACCGTGTTGCCATGCATGGGATCGGAGACGAACAGGACGGTTCGTCCCGTGGCACGGACGGCTTCGATCAGGCGTGGCAGGTGCTCCTCGACCTTGTCGGCACCGTAGCGGTGGATGAAGGTGAGGCGGCCGGGCTCGTCTTCGGGGTGCAGGACGTCCAGCAGCTGTTCGATGAACGACGGCAGGGCATCCGCATCGATTCCGGGACCGATCTTCACCCCCAGCGGATTCCGTATGCCCCGGAAGAACTCCACATGGGCATGGTCGATGGCCGCGGTGCGCATCCCGATCCAGGGGAAGTGGGTGGAGAGGTTGTACCAGCCCTTGCGGCGTGGAACCTGTCGGGTGAGTGCGGACTCGTAGGGCAGGAGCAGTCCCTCGTGGCTCGTGAAGAAGTCCACCCGGGAGAGGTCGCCGGCCGAGATGCCGGTGAGTGATTCCATGAACCGGACGGATTCTCCGATGCGCTGCACCATCTCCTGGTACTCGGTGGCACGTGGAGAATGGCGCACGAAGCCGAGGTTCCAGAACTCGGGATGGTGCAGATCCGCGAAGCCACCGCTGACGAGGGAGCGGATGAAGTTCAATGTCAGGGCGGCTCGCTCGAAGCCATTGATCAGTCGGCGCGGATCCGGCTGGCGTGCGGTCTCGTCGAACGCCGCGGCGTTCACGTTGTCGCCGAAGTAGCTCGGCAACGTCTGGCCGTTCCGTTCCTCGGTCATCGACGACCGTGGCTTGGCGTACTGGCCGGCGAATCGTCCGACGCGAATGACCCGGCGGCGCGTACCGTGCACGAGCACGAGTGACATCTGCAGCAGGATCTTCAGCTTGTTCGTGAGCGCCTCCGGGGTGCACGCGTTGAATTGCTCCGCACAGTCTCCGCCCTGAAGCAGGAACCGCTCACCTCGCGCCGCCTCAGCCAGTTGGGACTTGAGATTTTCGACTTCCCAGGAGGTCACCAGGGGTGGAAGGGAAGCGAGCTCCCTGGACGCCTGCTCCAGCGCGGTCGAATCCGGGTACTCGGGCTGGTGGGTAATCGGTCGGTCACACCAGCTTGTCGGGGTCCATTCGGCCATGGCTTCTCGATTCGTCCGCAAGGGGCTGGAGGTGGCTGCCCCGGGGTTCGGGGCCGATAAAGTGCGGGTGAGAGGATTCGAACCTCCACGGGTTGCCCCACTGGAACCTAAATCCAGCGCGTCTGCCAATTCCGCCACACCCGCGGGGGTTGGTGGCTACAAGGTAGGATTATCAGGTGCGTATCCCCGGGGGGCAAACCCGTCTTGTCGCCTTCCCCCAAGAAAGGCATTTCCATGCAGATCAAGACTATGGCAGGTACAGCGTTGGTCCCGACTCTCAGCCGCATCGTGCTGGGCATCACATTCATCCTCAGTGGCTGGTTCTTCTGCTTCGAGAAGATCGATTTTTCGGCCCAGGACATGGCAATCTTCCAGGGCACCAGCCTTGCCTCAACGGATGCGCCCGCATCGGGTGACTCGTCATCGGACAGGGCTCTGGCGGTCAATCGCCTGATCCTTCACTTCCATGCCTGGGACCTGGACAACTGGGCTCAACCGCTGGGATGGGCGACGGCTATTTTCCAACTCTTCGCCGGCGGCATGATGTTGCTCGGCCTGTTGACCCGGATTGCCGCCCTCGGACTGGCGGTACTCATCGCCGGTGCTTTCTACCAGGTGACGCTCAGTCAGAACGGCATGTTCGAGATGAACCCGTTCCACTGGCGACTCGACAGTGGCATGTGGTACGCGATCATCAGCCAGGCGGCATTGTTCGTGCTCGCCATCGGCCTGCTCCTCACTGGTGGTGGACCAATGTGCATGGACCGGGTTCTGTGGAACCGCCAGCATCATGGTGCCACGGCAACCAAGACGAAGAAGGGCGAGGCGGGCGAATGATCGCCCACTGCGCCGGGGGGATTGATGGCCGCCATTGAGGGATGGTGTCGAGGATCGCATAGACTGATCGCGCCGCGGATGTCCGTGGCCTGGCAGGGGCGAGGCACTCGACTCGAATGCACCAGACTCGGCACATCAAAGCAAGCAGACACGAAGGCGATCCAGCTTCGAAGGCTGCGCCATGGATCGTGTCGGCCGTGCTGCACATCGGACTCGTTGCGCTGGGGTTGATCATCACCTGGACCGTGATTCTGGCCCAGGAGGCCGAGGCGCCTCGGAAGATCACGGCTGATTTCAACGCGGTGACCTATGAGCCGGTCGTCGAGTTCCAGGACACGGAACTGGAGTCGACGCTGGAGACCGCGGTGCCGGCTCCCGCCGTGCCCCAGCCTCCGGCGGTCGAGGCGGCTCCGTTGGGCAGTACCACCGAACTGACCTCCACGGCCGGAGTGGAATCGTTCGATGAACTGTTCGCATCCGCCGACGGGACGGTCCCGGTCATCGAGTTTGCCGGCTCGCGGGCGTCCAACGCCAATCGCATCGTCTATGTCATCGACGCCTCCGGGAGCCTCACGCCCTACCTGCAGATCGTGCTCGAGGAGATGTTTCGTTCGCTGCGCCAACTCGATGACCGACAGCAGTTCGCCATCATCTTCTTCCAGCAGGAAGGTGCCCTGGCGGTGCCACCGCGGGGTCGCCTGCAGAAGGCGACCGACGCCGCTGTTGGTCGAGCCATCGACTGGATCAACTCCGGGAGAAACGTCGTGCCCGGTGGCGGATCGAATCCGCTGGCGGCGCTGGAGATGGCGTTCGACCTGCACCCCGAGGTGGTGTTCCTGCTCAGTGACAGCATTACCGGTTCGGGAGCCTACGAGGTCGATCGCGCAGAACTGCTTGATGCCCTTGAGGAACTGAACCCGGTCGTCGACGGCGCAACGGGTCGACGAGCGGTGCAGATCAATTGCATCCAATTCCTGGCCGAGGACGAGGATCGACTCGGGACGATGCGCAGCATCGCCGAGTTCCACGGTGGCGAAGGCGGGTACAAGGTCTACGACCGCGCGGCGATGGGGTTGGGAGAATGAGGTTCGCCCTGTCCATCCCGATTCTGCTGCTTGCGGCATCCACGGCTCTGGCCGATGCGGTGCATGTCGTGGGTACCGCGGCTCCACTGCCCGGCAGCACCATCGATGTCCTTGCCGGAGGCCGGGTCGTCTACATCGATCTCACCGGCAAACGGCGACAACGCGGCATCGAGGAAATCCAGTCGCTGTCCTTCCAGGGGTACGCTCCCCTCGATGTCGCCGAGGCCAGGTTGGCCGCCGGCACGGATGACGAGGGGATTCGGCTGCTGCTGCTGGCCCTGCTGGATGCGCCCGGCGATGCCAGTCGCCGCTGGATCCTGCGCCGACTGGTTGCGGTGCACGACCAGCGAAACGAGTATCCACAGGCGGTCGCCCACCTCGCCCGTCTGCTGGCGGATGACCCACACCCGGCCTGGCTTCGGATTCTTCCCGCGACCTCGCCCGCCCCGACGACACCCGCTGCGGCGGCGGAGGCGATCAAGGAGGTCCGGCGTGCTCGAGCCCGGGCCGAGGATGGTGATGTTCGTGTCGCCCTGGACATGGTGATGAACCACCTTGCCGACATGGAACAGTCCGAAGTTGCGGGCAGTCATTCCGGGATCGGCGAGGACGTGATCCGCGGAACCGCGGCGGTTTCCGAGCCCGCGGTGGAACCGGTGCGTGCATCCTCGACGACATCGTTGACTTCGGCTGATGACATTGATGCCATGCTCTCGCGTGGAGCGTACGAGCCTGCCCTGCAGGCCTGTGTGGCCGCAGCCGAAGCCCAGGACCGACGAAGCATGGCACGACTGCTCTGGCAGGTGGGCGAAGCCAATCGCGGGCTTGGTCGCAATGAAGAGGCGATCATCGCCTACACCCGCAGCGGCCTGCTCTTTCCCGATGCCTCGACCGCGGCTCCCAGCCTTGCTGCGGCCGCGGAACTGGCCGCGGTCCGTTGGCCCACGGGGACGGCATCACGACAACTCTGGGCAGAAGCGCTGCGGGTCGCCGAGCGATCGGGAAATACCAGGATCACAGATCTCGCCCGCGCCGCGCTGCTTGAATCGAATGACCAAGGAGGATCACGCCCATGAGCGGATCATCAATCATCACGTTGCTTGTCCAGATCACACCCACCGCGGCTTCGGCCGATGCCGGCCCCGTTGAACGGAGTTTCGCCAGTGCGTTCTTCATATCACGGAATGCCGACAACAGCCTGGAATTGCTGGGAAGCCTGATCATCTGGCTGCTGCTCATCCTTTCCATCGTCAGCATCGGCCTCATCATCTCGATGGCGATGAGCAACCAGCGAAAGACCATCCTGCCCGACGGGGTGGTCGAAGTTGTCCGGACCCACCTCGCCTCGGGTCGCTATGCCGAAGCCATCGAGGTCACGGGCAAGGAGGACAGTTTCTTCAGTCGCATCATGAACGCAGGCATGAAGGAGTCGCCCCACGGCTACGGGGCGATCATCCGGGGACTGGAACAGACTGCCGACGAGCAGACCACCATCCGTTTCCGTCGCATCGAGTTCCTGAACGTCCTTGGGCAGGTCAGCCCGATGATCGGCCTCTTCGGCACCGTCTACGGCATGATCCTTGCGTTTCAGGCGATCGTCGTCAGCGGCGGCAATGCAGATCCGGTGATGCTTGCCGGTGGCATCGGCACCGCGCTGACCACGACCTTCTGGGGGCTGGTCGTCGCGATACCGGCACTGGCCGGGTACGCGATCATTCGGAATCGAATCGACGAGACGACGACCGAGGCCACGCTCGAGGCCGAGGCCCTGCTTGGCCAGTTCCGTCCGGGTCGTCCGTCCTCACGCAAGAAGACCTCGAAGAACCCCGCCCCGGAAACCGATGCCGGCGGCGATCTTCCGCTGGAGTAACCGCTGATGAGCACGATCTTCCAGCGAGGACCGGCCCGACCGCAGGCCAACATCACGTCGATGATCGACGTGGTGTTCCTGTTGATCGTGTTCTTCGTCCTCGTGTCCCAGATCGTCGATCTCGAGTCGGTGGACATGGAGTTGCCGGAGCCCGAGCACCCCGCCACGGCCTTGCCCGAGGAGGAGCCCCGGGCGGTTCTGAACGTGCTGCCTGGTGACGATGGGGAGTGCGACGGATATCGCCTTGCGGGCCGGGACTACCCGGTCACGTCGGACGGCCTGGGAGATCTGCGTGCAGCATTGGTGGTTCTGTACCAGGACATCCCTGGACTCCGCGTGAATCTTCGCGCGGATCGCGCCACCGATTACAGGTGGGTCTCGCCGGTACTGCAGGTGGTTCGCCAGGCGGCGGGACTGTCCGGGACAGGTCTTGCTTCGGCACGACTGAATCTCGTGGTGCAGGGAGGGGACCGTTGACCATGGCGCGCTCCGCGACCGAACTCGATCCTCGTGACGTGCTGGAGACACCTCCGGCACGCCGTCGAATTCGTACGCCGATGAGCATCGGCCTGAACCTCACGTCGATGATCGACGTCGTGTTCCTCCTGCTGGTGTATTTCATGGTGGCGACCGACTTCAGGAAGGCGGAGGAGGTCTATACGCTGGATCTTCCCGAGCGGGCCGAAGGAATGTCGGTCGATCCCTTTGAACTCGACGACGAGCCGTTGCTCGTGCTGGTGCGGACGTCCGGTTCCGGCGGCGACTCCTATCGACTGGGCCTCGATGGCCCATGGGATCCGGTGCAGGACTTCCAGTCGCTCTACGAGTTTCTCAGATCCCGGCAGGTCGATGGCATGGGTGGCGGCCTCTTCGGGACCGATCATCCCATCGTGATCATTCCCGATGCCACCGTGCACTGGGAGTACACGATCGACGCGTTCAATGCCGCCGTGCGTGCGGGATACGTCAACGTGACGCTGAAGGAGATCTCCTCGTGATCACCGGAGGCCCGTTGCTGCTCCTGCTCGCCTGCACGGCTGCGTCGCCGGACCCCTTCTCCGAACGCCTTGACGAAACTGCATACCTGGAAGCGCTCAGTCGACTCCAGCTCACGGAGGTCATGGACACCTATCTGTCCACCCGCGAACTCGACGACCCGCTGGCTGCCGCCGGTCTGCAGGTGTCGGCGCTGGGAGCCGCGATGCGCGATCCACAGGTGGACATCACCACCCGTCGGGAACTGCTGGACCGCCGACTGGAACTGCGAGAGCAGGTGCTCGATGGCGAGACCATGTCGCCGGCTCAGGAGGCGGCATGGCGCGTCGAGCAGGCCGAGGATCACCTGCTGGTGGGACTGGGGTTCGAGTACATGGGCCTGGCGGCGATGTACGGGCGATCGACACCGGAGGGGTTCACCTTGGCGCAGGCCCACGTCGATGGCGCGCGGGAGACCCTGACCCGGGCCGAGATCGCGATCGAGAAGGCCATCTGGGAACTGGAGAAGACGCCTGCATCCAAGCGCACCGCTGCGCAGCGGAACCAGCTTGTCGAGTTGCGAGAGACGTATCGGGACCGGAGGCTTCCGCTGCTGCGCAGCATGGCCCTCGTGCATGCCGGTGTGATGGAGACCGATGAGCAGGAGCGACGACGCCTGGTGGGGGAATCGCTTGAAGCACTCGGCAATCTTCATGAACAACTGGATGGATCGGCTCGGGTCAAGGCGGCCTGGCTGCATGGGCTCGCTGAGGCGTACTCGGGGCACTTCGATGCCGCGGAGGCGCACTTCCGTGATGCGGCCACCGACAGTGCCGCATCACGCAGTGATCTTCTGGCGGCCCGGCTTGGTGGAGTCTCGAATCGTGTCATCGCCGGTGGTCCGGAGCGGGGAATCCGGGGACTGGAATCACTTGCTCGTCGCTACACCGAGCCCGGGGAGCGGCCCGAACGGATCCTGATTGCGGACATGTCGGCGCGGTTGCACCTGGAGGCGGCAGAAACATCGAATCGACTGGAGCACGAAGCCGCAGCCGTGGAGGTGTGGTTGCAGATGGGCCGCAGCTTCGAGGCCGAGGGAGTCGATCCCGCGATCGTGGAGGCCTTCATCGAGCAGCGACTGCTTGATCTGCCCGTTGGGAGCGGCGATTCGGAGCACCTGCCCGGTGAACTGGTACTCATGCAGATGCGGAGCCAGCCGGATTCCAGCGAGCTGACGTCCCTGCTTCGGCGTGAGGGCCTGTCAACACGAACACGTGTGCGGGCGATGCTGCTGCTGAGCGAACAACTTGAAATGCAGGGGCAGCTCCCCGGTGCAGCCGACATCGCCCTGGAGGCCGCCTCCAGTGGTGGCAGTGTCATGGAAGGCGCCCTGGCCAGTGAGCGTGCGGCCCGGCTGTCCATGCGGCTGCTGGGTGAATCCGCATCGTCCCCGGCGGCCCGCGCCCGGGCCCGCTCGGCACTGGCACTCCTCTGCGAGCAGTACCCGGAACTCCAGGGCATCGACGACTGGCGTCTTGCTGCGGCCCGTGTGGCCCGCCAGGACGATGATCTTGAAGCGGCACGCGTCTTTCTTGAATCGATCACCCCTGGTGTCGAACCCCGGCTGGCCGCGATCATGGAACTGGCCGAGGTGCTTCGGCTCCAGGCCCGTACGACGGGCGACGCGGAGTCCGCGCTGGCCACCATGCGCCGGCTGCAGATGGAACAGGGCGGGGCACGTTCCAGCGAGATCGGACTGGTCATCGCGGCGCTCCTCCTGGATGGTGGGCGGAGTTCGGACGCGTCGGCGGTGATCGAGGGCATCGTCCGTGCCGAGCTCGATGCATCGGGGCAGGGCAGGTACGACGAGTTGATGCTTCGAAGCGCCCAGGGAGATGCGGGAGCACTGGCTGCTGCTGCGGTGGCGGTTTCCAAGCGAGGTTCCGCCGACGGCGGTTCCTCACTGGTGACGGCGCTGCGTACGGCGTTGTCTCGTCTCGATGCGGCGGCCCGGGAGGAAGGGGCCATTCCCGATGCTGCGGTACTGCAACGCGATCTGCTTCCGCTGGCTGAGGCCCTGGAGCAGTGGCTGCAGTTGCAGGAAGTCGATGATGCTGCAGCCTGGTCACTCGTTGCCGATGCCCGGCGTCGCTGCAGTGATCCCCAGGCCGCAATCGTGATCTACGATCGCCTGCTGGTCATGCATCCGAACGCAGGTTCACTGCTTGCGGGTCGGGGCGAGGCGCTCGTGGCGGCGGGGGGGCCGGAACGTCTCGGTGAGGCGATGAGTCTCTACCGGCGGTTGGCTTCCGCGGGGGTGGAATCGGATCCACGGCGGTGGTGGATCTCCCAGCTTCGCATGCTGGAGATTCTCGACCTGATGGATCGAAACACCGATCAGATCGCTCCACGCATCCGGCGCCTGCAGCAGCAGGACCCGTTGCTTGGAGGCGTCGATACCCGCCGCGCATTCGAGCGGCTGCTCGTGAAGTACCAGTAGGTCTGGAACGTACTCAGGAGGCCTTGGTGGCCGGGACCGGGTTCCGCATGTGGAAGTTGCGGAGCAGGGCACGGCTGCGGCTGTCGCCCTTGAGTCGAGCCTGCAGTTTGCGCAGGGTGTCGACCTCGATCTGGCGAACACGCTCGCGGGTCAGGCCGACTTCCGCCCCGATCTGCTTGAGCGTCAGCGGCTCCTGTCCCTCAAGCCCGTAGCGGAGCTTCAGGACGCGTGCGTCACGCTCCTCCATTTCGTCGAGCATGCCGAGGACGGCCTGCATCTCCTCGCGACGCACCGCGGTTCGCTGCGGTGCTTCGTTGCGGTGATCTTCGACGATGTCGGAGAAGTCCATGGCTTCACCATCTTCACCACGCGGAGCCTGGCCACTTGACTGGTAGGCACGCATGGCGCGGAAGACGACGCCGATCTTCTTCTCGGGGAGGCCCATCATGTGGGCGACCTCGTAGTTGTTCGGGGTGCGACCGAGATCTTCCTCGAGTCGACGGTGGGTCTGCTTCCAGCGGGAGATCAGGTCGACCATGTAGGCCGGGATGTGAATCGGCTGGAGGGCGTTGATGAGGGTTCGCTTGATGGCCTGCTTGATCCACCAGGAGGCGTAAGTCGAGAACCTCGCGCCCTGGGCCGGATCAAAACCCTCCACGGCACGGATCAGTCCGATGTTGCCTTCCTCGATGAGGTCGGTCAGCGGCAGTCCGCGGTGTGTGTAGTGCTTGGAGATGGAGACGACGAGGCGAAGGTTTGCCCGGATCATTCGATCCTTGGCTTCCAGGTCGCTGTCATTGATGACTCGCCAGCCCAGTTCCTTTTCTTCGGCGGGAGTCAGCAGAGCGGTCTGGTTGATCTGCTTCAAGTAGAGTTCGAGATCTCGGTTCGAAGTTCGCTTCGCCATGGTTTGCTTACCAGTGATCTGCCATGTGTGCCCGGCAGGACCGCTGCTCCTTGCAGCATCGTCCGAATGAACTCCGGAAGCGATGCCTTGTAATGTGCAGGGCGGCGAACCACCCCTCTCTACCCGTGCTTGAATCCGTGGCATTGCCCCGATTGGTTGCACGACGCTTGGAATTTCCGGACAATTTCCGGACTTTCATTTGACCCTTCACGGATGGCCTCTTTGGCCCCGACGGAACAACCGTGGGCCCTGTCGCTATTCGGACACCTTCGAGGGCATGTTCAAGTGGGAAGTCACCAACGGGGGTGCATGGTGTCGTGAGGCCCGAAATCATTGGTGCAGACGGCAGGACTGGAACCTGGGGAGGTCCGGTATGGGAGGAATCGGGATTCCTGGCGACCATGGGGTGAAGATGGGGAACCAGGAGGAACCGGCCCTGGATGGGGGTATGGTGGGGTAGCGGCTTTGGCCCCCGGTTTCATGCCGTGGGGTCGGCAACCCGGCTGTTCACCACGACATGACATTTACCGATCTCTCCCATTTCTTCAGCAGTTGGCCCCGCAACAGGGGCCAGTTCCAGGTTCGCGAACTGCAGGCCGATGATGGCCGCCTGATCATCCAGGTCCGCATCGACCTCGGGGCCATCCAGATGGAGTCCGAGGGGAGACCCGATGGCCAGCGGCCCGGGGGGCACGGAACACTGCTTGAATGTGCCTTGGCGCAGAAGCAGCAGGGCGGGGCCGACTTCTGCCTCGACGAGGGAGAGTGCCGGGCAATCCGTGACGAGGCGGTCCAGTTCTATCACCGCTACGTGGCCTACTTCAACCTGAATCGCTTCGAGGCCGTGATGCGGGACGCGGATCACGCGCTGTCCTGCCTGAACCTGTGTCGTGATCATGCTTCGAGCGATCAGGATCGACATCGCCTGGAGCACCTTCGGCCCCAGATCTTCACCATGAAGGTGCGGGCCGCGGCAGAACTTGCCATGGCCAATCGTCAGCCGAGAGCGGCGATGAGCGCGATCGACCAGGGGCTGGTCGAACTGGAATCCATGCTTGGTTCCGAAGCAGCCCCGCGAAGCAACGAGGTCCAGTTGCTGCGGGGCATGCGGGAGATGCTGGTTCCGAAGTTGCCGTCTTCACAGCGGGTCGAACTCGAGGAACGCATGCAGGCCGCCCTGGATGCCGAGAACTACGAACTTGCCGCGATCCTTCGCGATGAGTTGAAGATGATGAAGGACTGAGCACGCTCCGCACTGCTCGCGTACCATGGCCGTCCCATGAGCACCATGACACTCCGCAAGACACCGTTTTACAAGTACCACGTCCAGCATGGCGCCAAACTCGTCGATTACACGGGTTGGGAGATGCCGCTGCTGTACACCTCGATCATCGAGGAGCACAAGCAGGTTCGCGAACGCGGCGGCCTGTTCGATGTCTCCCACATGGGTCGATTCACCTTCAAGGGAAAGGATGCAGCTCGCTTCCTGGACCGGGTGTGCACCCGACGGATCGCTGGCATGCAGGAGCGACAGGTCCGCTATTCGCTGGTGTGCAACGAGCGGGGGGGCTGTCGTGACGACGTGCTTGTCTACCGGCACGGCGAGAGCGAGTTCTCGATGGTCTGCAATGCCGCCAACCGTGAGAAACTCATTGAACACTTCGCCCAGTGCAAGGGCGACCTCGTCTACCGCTTCGGCGATGTCACTGAGAAGACAGCCATGGTCGCATTGCAGGGGCCGGGCGTGATGGATGTACTCGCCGGGTTCTCGCGAGAGATTCCGACGCTCAAGCGGTACCGGTTCACCGAGAAGAGCCTGTTCATCGCCAAGTTCATGGTGTCGCGTACCGGGTATACCGGCGAAAATGGGGTCGAGGTCATCCTGCCCGCGGCAATGGCCGGCAAGGCGGTGGAGATGATTCTCAAGAACATGGGTGAGGGGGCGATCACGCCCTGTGGTCTGGGAGCACGTGATTCACTGCGACTGGAAGCAGGCATGGCGCTCTACGGCCATGAGATCGATGAGGAGACCGATCCGCTGACGGCGGGTCTCGACTTCGCCGTGGCCCTGGACAAGGGGGACAAGGAGGGAGAGGACGAGGGCTTCATCGGTCAGTCGGCACTCAAGGACATCGCATCCGGGGACGGCCCGGATCGTCGCCTGATCGGCCTCAGGCTTTCCGGACGTCGGTCGGCTCGCCAGGGGATGAGCGTGCTCGACGGTGAAACCGCAGTCGGTGCGGTGACCAGTGGCTGCCTCAGCCCCACGCTCGATGCTTCCATTGCGATGGCGATCGTCGATCGCGGTGCAACGGAGATCGGTCGCAGGTTGACGGTCGATCTTGGACGGGCCACGGATGAGGCCGAGGTCGTCGAACTGCCCTTCTACACGTCGCCCTGATCAGTCCGCCTGCTTGCGTTCGAGTTTCTTGACCCGCTTGTGGAGTTCGTGCAGGTTCGCCGCGGTCAGCGCGTTGCGCTTGGCGGTGTCGGCATCGACTGCGGGAACACCACCAATGTTGCGACCGGCCTCGATGTCCGAGACGATCGCAGTCTTGCCAAGGGCCTGTACCCCGTCACCAATGGTCAGGTGTCCGGACACGCCGGTCTGGCCGCCGAGGACGACGTAGTTGCCGATGGTCGCCGATCCGGCGATGCCGACCAGTGACACGAAGAGGCAGTGCTTGCCGATGGTCGTGCCGTGGCCGATCGAGATCAGGTCGGCGAACTTGGTGCCTTCACCGATGCGGGTTTCCCCCATCGTGGCCCGTTCAATGGCGCATCCCGCGCCGAGTTCGACATCGTCTTCGATCACCACGATTCCGGCCTGGGGAATCTTGTGGTGGGCGCCGGCGTGGGTCGCGTACCCGAATCCGTCCTGTCCGATGGTGGTGTTCGCGTGGATGGCGACCCGGTTGCCGAGACGACACCGGTCGTAGATCACGACGTTCGGGAAGAGGATGCAGTCGTCTCCGATCACCACGTCCTCGCCGATGAAGACGCCGGGATACAGGTGGCACCGGGAACCGATCCGTGCTCCGCGTTCGATGGTCACGTTGGGGTGGACCCGGGTGCCTTCCCCGACGGTGGCACCCGGATGGATCCGGGCCGACTCACTGGTGTTTCCGTCGCCGGCGTCCATGGGGTCGGGATGATCCCGGAAGCCATGGAGTTCCATCATCGCGTTGCGGAACGCGAAATAGGGGTCGTCGCAGACCAGTTGGATCAGGTCGCCACTGTTCTCATCCAGTGCCCGGACCAGGACCGCGGCAGCCTGGGTGGTCGCCAGATACTTGCTGTACTTCGGGTTGGCCAGGAAGGTGAGATCGTGCTCGCCGGCCTCGTTGATTCCGGCACAACTGCTCACGGTCCGGGAGCCATCCCCAACGAGGGTCGCTCCCAATCGCTCTGCCAGTTGTGCAAGTGTCATGGACATGGGGACCTCCGGCGATCCCGGGATTCCCGGGAGGGCCGTGGGGACACTATCTTCACCTACGATGTCGGTCAATCCGGCGTGACTGGGCAGGAGGTTCGACCTCGGTGTATCCTCCCGTCACCGCATGTCCAGGTGCTTTTTCATCGTCGTGGCCATTTTCGCGGTCGCTGCGGTCCCTCGGCTCTTGCCTGGGGCCTCCGTGGCGATGGCAGCCGCCGTTCAGGATGAGCAACTGGCCGATCGCCCGGTGTCCTCGATCACCTTCGAGGGGCTCGGCCGAGTGTCCGAGCAGAAGGTTTGGAACAACATCCGGTCCACTGTAGGCAGCCCCTACGATCCAAAGACGGCTCGGGGCGACGTCGAACGATTGACCAGACTTGGTGACTTCAAGAGCATCGATGTCGAGGCGACGCTTGAAGCCGACGGTACCGTTGCACTGAGTTACGTCTTCTCGGAGCAGCAACTGCTGGCCGAGGTGCAGGTGGTCGGCAACCGGGTGCTCAGCGACCAGGCACTGCTTGGCCCCACCGGGATGCGTCGAGGGTCTCCTCGCGATGATTTCCTGATCGAGCGGTCCATCCGCGACATGAAGGAACTCTATGCCAAGCGTGGCTATTACCTGGCCGAGATCTCCATGGACGTTGCCCAGTTGAAGGACAACGACATCCTGATCTTCGAGGTCATCGAGGGGCCCCGGGTTCGGGTCCGCCAGATCCAGTTTGTCGGCAACGAGGCCGTCTCTTCGAAGCTCCTGTATCCCCGGATCAAGACCCGGACATGGTTCCCGTTCCTGCGCCGCGGCGAACTCGATACCGAGATGCTCACGGGCGACATCGCTTCACTGGACAAGTACTACAAGGATCGGGGCTACCTTGATATCCGCATCGATCGGGAGATCGAGATCAGTCCCAACCAGAAGGAAGCGAAGGTCATCTTCCTGATCGAAGAGGGACCGGCATTCACCGTCAGTGCCATTTCCGCGGCTTCGCCCTACGAAGACGATCCCCTGAAGGTCTTTTCCGGGGAGCAACTCGCCTCGTTGATGGAACTCAAGAGTGGCGACGTGTTCCGATCGGACATCCTGGAACGGTCGAGGCTCGAACTTGAGAATGCCTACGGGGTGCTTGGCTACCTGGATGCACGGGTCCAACTGCTGCCGGTTCGCAGCAAGTCCACCAACGAGGTCAACGTGATCATCGAGATCACCGAGGGTCGCATCGCCGACGTGGGCCTGGTGCAGATCAACGGTAACTTCCTGACCAAGGACAAGGTGATCCGTCGCCACATCAAGCTGCAGTCCGGTCGCCGATACGACGTGACCGAACTCGGACTCTCCAAGAAGCGGATCATGGAGACCCAGCTCTTCAACGACGCGAAGCTCACCGTGCAGAAGGAAGATGAAGAGAACCCCGGCTATCGCGACGTGCTCGTGGAGGTCAAGGAGAAGAACACCGGTTCGTTCAACTTCGGTGTGGGGTTCGGTTCCGACTCCGGCGTACTCGGCAGTATTTCGCTCGTTCAGAACAACTTCGATGTCGCGGACGTGCCGGAAACCATCGGTGAACTGTTCAAGGGTCGAGCCTTCCGGGGTGCGGGCCAGCGGTTCGCGATCAACTTCCAGCCGGGCAGCGAGATCTTCGCCTACGACATCTCGTTGGCGGAGCCGAACATCTTCGAGACGGTCTACACCCTCGGTGGTGATGCCGGCTACTACCGGCGCATCTACCGCGACTACGCAGAGCGACGCCTGTACGCCAACGCGTCGGTGAGCCGCCGGTTCGGAGACATCTGGCGAGGGCAGTGGGGGCTCGTGCTCGCCAACGTGAAACTGGAGGACATCGAGGCGGATGCGCCCATCGAGATCTTCCAGGACCGGGGGCCGGACAACCTCGTTGGATTTGAAACACAGATCACCCGGACGACCATCACCACCCTGACACGGCCGGGCAGCGGCAGCCGCCTGGAGTTCAACTACGCCAACTACGGGGCCGTGGCCGGTGATGTGGACTTCAACCGGGCCCGGGTGGACTACACGACCTACCTGACGATGAGCCGGGACTTCCTGGGCCGGACCTCGACCCTCCGTCTCGACGCCAGCGTGGGCTGGATCTTCAGCGGCACCGCTCCGACCTACGAGCGTTTCTACCTGGGTGGCCGGGACCTCCGTGGCTTCGCATACCGCGAGGTCAGTCCCAAGGGCATCCCCTCCAAGCCGGGTGGACCCACCGATATTCCCATCGGCGGCAATTTCCTCCTGTTCCTCGGAGCCCAGTATCAGTTCCCCCTGATCGCCACCTTCATCGATGGGGTCTTCTTCATCGATTCCGGCACGGTCAACGATTCTCCCGGGTTTGATCAGTACCGGATCGGGGTCGGCGCGGGGGTTCGCGTGTATATTCCCCAACTCGGCCCCACGCCGATGGCCTTCGATTTTGCCTTTCCGCTCATGAAGCAGGAGAATGACAAGACGGAGGTCTTCAGTTTCTCGGCGGAGCTGCCCTTCTGACGGGTCTTCCCGACTTCCGTTGTCCGAACGTTCCCAGGAGCCGCACCATGTCCGAGTGCCTTCGTCGAAGCACACTACCTCTTCTCCTGAGCATTCTCGTGCTCGCATTGGTCGCGCCCTGGCCTGCACAGGCCAACCGCATGGCGTCGTTCGGTCCCACCGTGGTGGCGACCATCGATCTCCAGAAGGTCATGAACTCCCTCGCGGAGCGTGGCGATCTCGAGGCCGCCCTGACCGCGCAGAGCCAGGAGATCCTTGCCGAGCGTGATCAACGCCAGGGTGAGATCGAGCAACTCGCCACCGAGCTTGAGGACATGGTCGAGGGGCCCGAGCAGACCCGGTTGCAGGAGGAGCTTGATCTCAAGCTGCTGCAGGAGATGGCGTGGATTCGCTTCATCCAGCAGGAGATCGACATCGAAAAGTCGTTGATGCTTGAGAACCTGTACCGCAGCATGCAGGAGAACTCGGCGAAACTGGCCGAGATCGAGGGCATCGACCTGATCATCATCAACGATGGTGATGACGAGTTCGTGGTGTCCGGCGGTCTCAAGATCACCCGCCAGGACCAGATCCGCGAGCAGATCGCCATGCGTCGGGTGCTGTATCGGGCCAAGGCCATCGACATCAGTGATGACCTGATCATCCGCATGAACAACGAGTACGCCGCCTCGGCTGGATCCCGCTGATCCCGCCGTCGTACGAACCAGAAACCCGCCCCACTGTCGGAGCACTGCCAATGAACCGTACCCCTTTCCGTCCAGGTGTCATCCTCTTCGCCGCCGGCCTGCTTCTGACATCAGCACTGCTGGTGGGAGTCCAGGCTGTCGCCGTGCACGCCCTGCCACTTCTTTCCCCGACGGTCGTCGGGACGGTCGATCTCGAGGCGACGTTCAACGGGCTCGAAGAGTGGTCGCAGGTTCAGGTGTCGCTCACCCAGCGTGCCGATCAGATGCAGGAAGAGATCACGCGTCGGCAGGATGAGTTGGAATCCCTGGAAACGGACCTTGAGGACTACCCCCAGGGCAGTGCCAAGTTCAAGGAAGCCATGAAGCGGTACCAGATGGCGGCCATCGAGCTCCAGGGGTACGTCCAGTTCCAGCAGCGCAAGCACCAGCGGTTCAACGACCAGACGATCTTCGCCCTCTATGACAAGATCAAACTTGCTGCCAGGACTCTTGCCGATGAGCAGGGGTACGACATCATCCTCGTCGATGATTCGGTGGTCGAGATTCCGGAAAACTCCGAAAACATCCTCGCCCAGATCTCCAGTCGCCGCGTCCTCTTTGCTCGCGAGCAGATGAACGTGACCGACCAGCTCATCGAGTCCATGAACACGATGTACCAGAAGTCGACGGCGGCGAACTGAGGCCATGGGCCACAACGCCAAGGATCTTCGGACCCTCACGGCCTCGGCGCTCGCCGAGCTCGTAGGCGGTGAACTCGACGGACCGGCCGACCTGGTCATCCGCGGCGTCGACACGCTCCAGTCCGCGGGACGCGAGATGGTGAGCTTCATCATCAGCGATGCCTACGCCGACCAGTGGGCAGGAGCCGATGCTGGTGTCGCCCTGGTGTCGTGTGGCATCAAGGTGCCCGGACATGATGCCGGCAGCCGCGCACTCGTGCATGTGGATGATGCCGAACTGGCGATGAACACCGTGCTGAACTTCTTCGCTCCCGAGCCGGACTGGCCCGAGGTTGGAGTGCATCCAACGGCGATGATCGATGCCGCGGCCACCATTGGAGGCGGCGTGCGGATCGGAGCCAGTGTGATCGTCGGGGCCGGAGCCGTCATCGGCGACGGCGTTGTCCTGGCTGCGGGGGTTCAGATCGGACGAGGTGCCCGGATCGGTGACGCCACCATCATCGGTGCCCAATCGGTCATCGGGCGGGAATGCGTGCTCGGCATGCGATGCCAGTTGCAACCGTTCGTCAGCATCGGCGCCGACGGGTTCGGTTACCGCCCCAATGCCGATGGCTCCGCCTTGGAGAAGGTCCCCCAGAACGGGACGGTGCACATCGGGGATGACGTTGATCTCGGAGCACATACCTGTGTGGATCGGGGCAAGTTCGGCGCGACCAGCATCGGGGACGGTTCGAAATTGGACAACATGGTGCAGGTCGCACACAACGTCCGTATCGGACGCAATTGCGTGATCGCAGCCCAGGCCGGCATGGCAGGCTCGGTCCAGGTGGGAGACTGGGCCCAGATCGGGGCCCAGGCGGGGATCGCGGACCACCTGCGAATTGGTGAGGGGGCGCGGGTTGGTGCCAAGACCGGGGTCATGCGTGATGTGGAGGCTGGAACCTCCGTTCTGGGCACGCCAGCCTTTGAAGACAGAATCTTTTTGCGTCAACTCTCCTGTCTCCGTAAACTACCGAAATTCATGGCGATGCATCGTTCGCAGAGCCGTTGAAGAGGTGGGGACCTCATGGTTCGGGTGGAGGCGACGGCGTGTCTGGACATGCAGTGGAGTCAGGCGTAGTGGATCACGCTTCCGGCAGCGTGCTGGGATCGGGTTTTCGATCCACTCGCCAGCACACACTCAAGGCTCCTGCATCCATCGCAGGGGCCGGGCTCATGCTCGGCCAGCTGGCGACCGCGACGATCGAGCCGGCACCTCCGGGCCACGGCATCGTTTTCGAGCGAATCGACCTTGATCCACCGGTACGGATTCCGGCCCTCGTGGAGCAGGCGATCGATCGAGATCGGCGGACGACCCTGCAGAATGGTTCTGGCGTCGTGGAAACCGTCGAGCATTGCATGTCGGCCCTGTCGGGCATGGGCATCGACAACGCGTTGATTCGGATCAATGGTCCCGAACTCCCGCTTGGTGATGGTTCTGCCAGTCCGTACACGCAACCCATCGTGGAAGCAGGTGTCGTGGAGCAGGACGCGGAGCGGCGGCTCTTCAAGGTGCACGAGCCCATCGTGATCGAGGAAGACGGGGCGGTACTCGCTGCGTTTCCCTGCGACCACCGGCAGATGCAGCTGCTCTATGAACTGGACTACGGTCCGAATACGGATCGCATCGGTCGGCAGGCCTACGGGTTCGCACTCGGTCGGGACGATTACCTCAAGGACATCTCGCCCGCCCGGACCTTCAGCCTCAACGAGGAAGCCCAGGCGCTCTGGGACCAGGGCCTGTGTCGACATCTGAGTCCGAGCGAAGTACTGGTCATCGGTGAAGACGGTCCCATCGACAACGCCTATCGCTACGACAACGAACCCTCGCGGCACAAGGTGCTCGACATGATCGGCGATCTCTATCTCATCGGGGGAGAGATCCAGGGGCGATTCGTCGCGTCACGTTCGGGACATGCCCTGAACCGGCAGATGTGCCGCCGCATCATCGAGCAGAACCGCTCGCAGCCGCAGTCCGAAGACATCCCGGCCCGGGCCGCCATGGACATTCGATCGATCCAGCGCATCATGCCGCACCGGTACCCCATGCTGCTGGTGGACCGGGTGCTGACGCTCGAGGGAGATCGCCGGGCGGTGGGCGTCAAGAATGTCTCCATCAACGAACCCTTCTTCGAGGGACACTACCCCGGCACTCCGATCATGCCCGGCGTCCTGATCGTCGAGGCCATGGCCCAGTTGGGCGGCCTGCTGCTGAGCCAGAAACTCGAACACACCGGCAAGATCGCGGTTCTGCTGAGCCTTGATCGAGTCAAGCTTCGACACCCGGTGACTCCCGGGGACCAGATGACATTGGAAGTCGAGACGATCCGTGCCAGTTCCCGCACCGCATCCATCCGTGGCACGGCAACCGTCGGCGGTGTCCTCGCTGCAGAAGCGAACATCCGGTTCATGATGATCGATTCAGAACAGGAATCCCGTTAGGATCAGTTGGACGACACCATGACGATTCATCCCACTGCCATCATCGATCCATCCGCCACCGTCGCCGAGAGTGCGACGATCGGGCCATGGTGCATGGTTGGTCCAGGTGTACAGATCGGTGATGGGTCGGAGCTGATGAACCATGTCACGGTCCAGAAGGACACCGTCATCGGGCGGGGAAATCGCTTCTATCCGTACTCCGTGGTCGGCGTCGACCCGCAGGATCGCAAGTACGCAGGTGAGAAGACGACCTGCGAAATCGGGGACGACAACGAGATCCGGGAGCATGTGACCATTCATCGCGGCACCGGAAGCGGTGGCGGGGTGACGAGGATCGGTCACCGGAACCTGCTCATGGTCGGATCCCACGTCGCGCACGACTGCCACCTGCACGACGATACGGTCATTGCCAACCAGGTCATGTTGGCCGGACACGTCGCCGTTCACGATGGGGCGAGCATCGGCGGTGGTGCTGGGATCCATCACTTCGCGACCATCGGCACATGCTGCTTCGTCGGAGGCCTGGCCCGGATTTCCCGGGATGTGCCGCCCTACATGATCGTTGAAGGGCATCCAGCGGAGGTTCGAGCGGTCAATACGGTGGCCCTTGCACGCCGTGGCTTCGACGAACTGCACATCGACGCCATCAAGGATGCCTTCCGACGGTTGTTCCGAAGCAACGGTTCGACATCGGAGCAGATTCCACTGCTGCAGACGGAACACGCCTCGGTGCCTGCGGTGCTGGTGTTGTGCAGATCTCTGGTGGCCTCGGCCGAGGGGACCCATGGGCGGGCTCTTGAAGCGAGTCGCGCCGACGACAAGTGGGCCAAGATCGAGAGTTGATTCGACGATCGGCACCGCTCAGGCGGTTTCAATCGAAGTCATCCTCGTCGTCATCTTCATCGAAGTCATCATCGTCGTCGTCGTCGAGGTCGCCATCGTCGTCGCCATCGTCAGCGTCGACGCCATCGTCGCTGTTGTAGTCGTCGTCCTCGTCCTCATCCTCATCCTCGTCATCGCCTTCGCCGTCGCGGTAGTAGTCGTCATCATCCTCGATGGGCCTGGAAGCGAGGATGGACTGCTCGTCCTGCCATGTGGGGAGCGATTCGTCTGTCGTGGGAATGTCGAGGATAGGCATGAGAACTGGTCCGGTTGATGCGGCCCTCGTACTCCGGACGAGGGGAGGATTCCGATGTCACCTGGTGTCGACAGGCGGGAGGGTGATGATGTCGACGGCTTCGTCCGTCTCGATGATCAGTGTTCGCCCGTGAAGGCGTGCCGCGCGGATTCTACTCGTGAGCGGAAAGAGGTCAAGTAGATCAAGGACCCGGCCGCTGTCGTCGAGGATCGAGATCCGGTACAGGTGACGTCGGCCGCCGGCCCTGCTGCTTCCGGCCAGCCCCGTTACGGTCTGCCGGTGGGCCAGCAGCACGTGCAGGCCGCCATCGGAGAGCAGGTGTTCGAACTGGTACTCACGGGGGATGCCATCGGTGCCGACGAGAGTGCCCACCGGGTCGTGAATGGCCACCCCGGTTTCCCGGAGGATCCTGAATCCACGTCCATCCGCCTGCAGTTCCCTGATCATGGCCATGTCCCGGTATTCCGGGAGTTCCAGGTCGCCGGAGTCCTCGCCGGTTTCAATGTCCAGCAGGTGCAGGACTTCCTTGTCATCCATCACGAGCACGGCTTCGGAGCTTGCCCACCCCTGTCGTGTCTGTTTGGAGAGGGGATCAGTGGTGATCCAGCGGGGAGTGTGGTCCGGCCATGTGATGCAGGCGATGCCCTCTTCGCCTCCGAGTACCAGGTCGTTCAGCGGGGATCGAGTGATCCAGTTGAAGCGACCGATGGCATCGGGCCATTGCAATCGGCGTGACGTGCCCGTTCGGTGATCGACATGGAACAGGAGTGGATCGGCATTGCTGACGGCCAGTGGCTGATCGACATCCGGATCCGGTCCGATCACGACAAAGCCATCCGGCCAGGGCAGAATGCCGTGCACGACGCGCAGTGGCAGTTTCTGCTGCCATTGGATCTCGCTTCCCTCGTCTCCGCCGAGGCCGATGAGTTGCCCGTCACGGCGTACCAGGGCGATGAACTCCGGGTTGGAGCAGATGAGCAGTTCGTCGAGCTCGATCATTCTTCCATCAGGCAGGATGGACTGGTGTCCGAAGTCGGCGGGCTCCATGCCCTTGAACAGGGAGGCGAGATCGATGGGTGGTGCCAGTTCCTCGCCGGTGCCGGCATCGAGGAAAATCAGGTCGGGTCGAAAATCCCCGTGTTCGACGAGAATGGCGATTCGCTGTTCATCCTGCTGCAGGAGCACATTGTTCAATCCGGTGGTCCTGGCAGTCCATGCCTGCTCCATCGTCCGGGTATCGAACTTTCCGATTGAATCACGTCGCATCAGCAGGGGAGACATGGGTGGGGGTTTGATCACGCTCCCCTGGGCCAGCGGCAGCAGTGTGCCGCTGATGCGGCTGGGTGGTTCGATGATCCCATCGGCTGCGGGGATTTCCTCGATGGCTGGTTCCGTCATGGGGGGGAGTGAATCCGCCCACTTCCGTGCGGATCGCAGCGTGGTTTCATCGAGCAGGAGTTCTCCCGGAAAGCGTGTGTCCCAGGAATGAAGCAGGCCGATCGCAGCATCCATGCGATCGGCATTCACAAGCCGGTGAATGGTTTCCGGAAACATCGCGGCGAGTTTCACAGGGTCCTGGTTCGTGCGGAGGTTGTCGCGTGCGCTGCCCAGGACATGCTCGATGTCTCCGGAGTCCACCGGATCGCTCCAGGCCACGGAGTCCAACGGATCCGGTTCGACATCGATCGTCGCCAGTCGGCGGCGAGCCCAGTCGGCTCCCGGTGCATGGAGCGTGTCTTGCTCGTACCAGGCCCTGGACAGGGATTCCCGGGTCAGGATGCGTCGCCACAGGCCGGCTGCCTCTTCGGGATCGGATGCACGGATCCAGTCTCCGAGCACCAGCAGGGCTTCCAGTTCACGATGTGGACGATCCGCGGTCTCGACCAGCAGGTCGCGCAGCGCTGCACCGTGTTCGCCATCGATGCCGGGTTGAGCCTTGATGGCGTTCACCAGGTATCGCATCAACTGGTCCCGAGCGGATTCGGAGGCCTGCTCATCGACCGTGGGAAGCAGGTTCAGAAGATCTCGGGTTGATTGATGGAGCAGTTCGGATTGGTTGGACCGTGCAGCAAGTCGTACGAGATCCAGCCGTAAGGAGACCATGTCGGGACGTGTTGCGATCCGCTCCTCAAGGACGCCTCGGGCCCGGTCGAAAGCGGTGTATGCGTCGAGGTGGGTGGAGGACGCCACCAGCAACTGGGGCCCGGCTACGAGAGGATTTCCGTCGTGTTCGACCGTGAGTGAACGAAGGATGCGTCCCGATTCCAAGTCGACCTGGAGCACTTGATCCCGGACCGGAATGATCAGGCTGTCTTCAAGCAGTTGCACACGGCCGACGGGAACGGGAGAAGCGATCTGGTCGGCAGTCTCGAGAATCCAGTGGGGCGTCTCGAGTTGGTCGACATCGAAGCAGCGAACATCACGTCCCACGGAGACGATGCGGTCTCCACTGCTGAGCATGTACACGGGGTGATTCCATCGTTCCGGTTGGGTTGCGGAAATCGACTGCAGCACCACGCCGGTTTCTGGGTCGATCGCCAGGACCTCGGTTCCATCCGGCGTGATGCAGATCAGGGAGCCACCGGCCATTACAGGTTGCAGGTGGGTGTATGGACGGATTGCCCCGGAGGGTGTGTTCGTGGCTTTGGGAGTCGGCAGCCGGTGGAGCCACAGCAGGTCTCCATTGGTGGAATCGATGGCTGCAATGGCTCCAGTGGCGGTCACGACGAAGATTCGACTGCCGATGGCCAGCGGAGCGGTCGTGTTCGGAGTCATGCTGCGCCGGAGACGGCCGGCGGATGAGATCCAACTCGACCAGAGGATGTCGCCCTCGACGAGGTCGATGGCCACCAGCACCTCGCTGACCAGTTGCTGGGGGCTGATCTTGCGTGCCTGGACGTATACGGTTCCCTCGTGGATGGTCGGTGGGCTGCAGATGAACAGGCCTTCGGACTGGTCGATGTCCCGGTGTCCGTTGACCTGGACTCCCCACCGAAGCTGCCCGGTGGGGGCATCGAAGCAGAGGAGAAGACCGTCACCAGAGCGTTCCGTCGCGTAGAGATGACCGGTGGCGGTCACCAGGTATCGTCCCTCCAACTCGATGAGGTTCACCCCCGAGGGTCGTTCGGTGGGATCAAGGCGCAACTCCGGTTGCTGCTGATGCGAAGCCCATACGGGGTGACCGGTCAGGGCGTCCATCGCGATGACCACTTCGCCGAGGTTGATGAAGACCAGGTTGTCGCGGACGGTTGGAACGACGGTCGAATACCAGCCGCCTTCCGACTGGATTTCCAACTCCCCCCTGGTCAGGTTGTTGATGGTGCTGGGGTGGTCCATCCGCTGGTTCAGCAGACTGTGTTCCAGTGGCACGGACCAGATGGACTGGACGACGAGATCCTCGATGGAGGCCTCCGGTCCGGTTCGCATGACGGTGTGGTTTCGAAACGCACCCTCGGTGACCTTCATGGAAGCCAGTGCGTCCCGGAATGCTGCTCCTTCCACGGGGAGTGCTTCCAGGTCCGCATCCACCTGGATCTGCATCGGCAGATCGCCCAGGAGCCTCGATGCGACGCCGAGTCCATACAGGGCTGCAGCGCGTGACGCCGGTTCGACATCAGGGTGTTCCAGGACGAGTTCCAGCCGCCGCACGCCCTGTTGCAGGGCACCGAGTTCGATGTCCGTGCGGCCAAGGCGCAGTTGTGCTTCGAGGCCCGGCCTGGTCAGGGCGTGGAGTTGCACCACGTCCT
Source organism: Phycisphaerales bacterium (assembly GCA_029245245.1). Lineage (GTDB taxonomy): Bacteria > Planctomycetota > Phycisphaerae > Phycisphaerales > SM1A02 > UBA854. Next base: position 46,400 of record JAQWPT010000028.1, on the reverse strand, counting down.
GCAGCATGCCAGCTTCCAGAAGTCGTTGAGCCGGTTCGTCGTACTGTCGGCGCATGGTCTCCAGCAAAATGGGATTGGATCGATAGTGCTGGTTGACGATCTCCCGGACCGACCGGAACTGGGTCGGGTTCGGGGATTCGATGGTGGCCACGAGTTGATGGCCGGACGATGCCAGGAGTTCCTGCAGCAGTCGGACGGATTCCGCGGGATTGCTGGCCGCAGCTGCGTCGGCCTGCTCGAGGACCTGTCGGGCCCCGTGGGATTCATCGATGTAGACCGGGTTGTCCTGGCCCGCAGCGATTGCGGTCATGCCCAGGCACAACAGTCGAAGCAGGTTGGTGATGGAACCGTTCATGGCGTCCCGTTCATGGTGTCAGTCCCCCAGCGGATTCTACGTTCGAATCCAACAGGAATCGCGTGCTGAATCCCGGATCCGCCCCTTGGGGAACCATCGGGATCCGGGGCTCGATGGTAGAGTGCGGGCATGACGCGGATTCTGCTGAACATGGTGTTTCTCGGCCTGATGGGGCTCGGGCTCCCGGGGTGCCTGGCCCTGGATCCTCCCGCGGTCGTCATCAAGTCCATCGAGGTGACCGGGGTCAACAAGGATGCGATGTCGGTGGCCCTGCACGGGACGGTGGCCAATGAACATGGCGGAGAAACACGCCTGCTCGAGTTTGACTACAGGCTTTCCATATCCGGTCGATCCGTCTACCAGGGCCGGCATGCGGCCGAGATGACCCTGATTCCCGGTGCCAATCGTGAGATCATGCTTCCCGCGTCCTTCCCGTTCACCGAGCTCGGCTGGGACAGCCAGTCCCTGCCGGACACCTCGAACTGGTCGATGTCCGGAAGCCTGCTCTACCTCGGCGAGGGTGTGCTGGCCGAGACGCTCCTGGACATGGGGTACCGGCCAACGGTCGGTTTCTCCGCTTCCGGGGAACTGGTGCTCGAGCCACCGAACTGATCGACATCCTACAGATGGACTGGACCGTTTGGTCGCGGCGTCCTGCGCAACCGTTGCAGCCCGAACCGTGGTACTGAAACCCGGCGACAGGCACTGACGGTGCCCCGGGAGTCCGCCGATGAACGTTGCATCGGCGGTGATGCCCACCGCTCGGGAGATTCCGATGCACCTCATCGACATGCTCCGGATCGCTGATGCCGAGTCGGCATCCGATCTTCATCTCGTGCCCGACCACCCGCCGATGCTCCGGGTCAACACCCTCATGGAGCCGGTGGAGCAGCCGATGCTGGTCGAGGCGGATGTCCAGGAGGCATTCGAATTGATGACCTCGCCGGTGCAGCGGGAGCGGTTTGAAGTCGAGCAGGATCTCGATCTGTCCTACGAGGTCGAGGGACTGGGCCGGTACCGAGTCAATGCACATCGCCAGCGGGGCAAGATCGCCCTGACGTTGCGACTCGTGAAGTCCATCGTGCCGCCGTTGGAAGCGTTGAATCTCCCGGAGACCATCGCTCGTCTCGCCCGCCTGCCGCGTGGCCTCGTGCTGGTGACCGGTGATACGGGTTCGGGCAAGTCCACAACGCTGGCCTCGATGATCAACGAGATGAATCGTCGATCGAAACGGCACATCATCACCCTCGAGGATCCAATCGAGTACAGCCTCGAGTCCGACGCCTGCCTCATCGAGCAGCGTGAACTCGGTGCCGACATGCCGTCCTTCGCTTCCGGACTCAAGCACGCGTTGCGGCAGGATCCGGACATCATCTTCGTCGGCGAAATGCGCGACCTGGAAACGACGTCTCTGGCACTCTCGGCGGCGGAGACCGGACACCTGGTCCTCTCGACCCTGCACACCGTGGATGCCGCCCAGACCGTGGAGCGCATCATCGACATGTACCCGGCGGGGCAGCAGAACCAGGTGCGGTCCATGCTCGGGAACACGCTGCAGGCGGTCGTGTCACAGACCCTGTTCCGACGCGTCGATCGCAACGGCATGATTCCCGCAGTCGAAATCCTGCTCTGCACGCCGGCGGTACGGAACATCATCCGTGAATCGCGGACCTTTGAAATCCCGAATGTCATCGAGACGAGTCGAGCCATCGGGATGGTCACCCTCGACTCATCGATCAGCGAGCTCTACTTCAATGGATGCATCTGCCGGGAAGATGCGGTCGCGCAGTCGGCCTGTCCGGAACAGATGGTGCGGCAGATCGCCGCATGAGTCGATTCGAAACCCGTTGCCCCGGGAGGCATGTTCATGCCACAGTATCGGTACCAGGCTCGACACACGTCGGGTCGCATCAAGGGTGGATTGCTCGTCGCTGAAAACGCGACCGCGGCAGCTTCCATCCTGCGCAACCAGGGCAGCCATGTACTCAAACTGGTACCGCTGGGCGAGCCGGGCAAGTCCTCGCTGCACCAGGTACTGGGAGCGGTGAACTGGAGTTCGGGTCCCACCGCCCGTGACATCCTGGACTTCACCACGCAGCTGGCCGTCATGATCCGTGCCGGCATCAGCCTGCGCCAGGCACTGGACGGCATTGCGGACCAGGTCACCAACGCCAAGTTCCAGAAGATGCTTCAGGCGATCAAGCTCGATGTCGAATCCGGCAAGCAGTTTTCCGAAGCGATTGCCAAGTACCCACGCTACTTCAACCCGCTGTACATCAACATGGTCCGTGCCTCGGAGATGTCCGGATCCTTTGCGAAGATGCTGGATCGCATCGCCGCTTTCATGAGCCAGCAGATGGAAACGAGAAAGATGGTTGTTTCCGCGAGCATCTACCCGGGCATCATCGCGGTGATGGCGATCTCGGTCACGATCTTCCTGCTGACCTTCGTGCTCCCGCGATTCGCCGGCGTATTCGAGGGCAAGGAGGATGTGCTCCCCTGGCCGACGATCTTCCTGATGGGACTGTCCACGTGGATGGTGAGTTACTGGTGGGTCCTGATCGTCGCCGGTGTGCTTGGCATCATCGGACTCTCCTTCTACGCAAGGACGGAGACGGGTCGCTTCTGGATCGATCACCTCAAGCTCAAGACGCCATTGTTCCGCGGCATGTTCCGTGCCCTGTATGTCAGCCGTTCACTCCAGACGATGGGAGAACTGCTCAACGCAGGCGTACCGGTTCTCGACAGTATTACGGTGACGGCGGACATCACGGGGAACATCCACTACAAGCGATTGTGGACGACTGTGCACAGCTCGGTCCGCCAGGGCAGGAAACTGCACAGCGAACTTGATCGCTCATCCCTCCTGCCGAAGTCCGTCAACCAGATGATCTGTGCAGGCGAGGAATCCGGAAAGCTCTCGGAGGTGCTGCAGGAGATCTCCGAGTACTACGCCAGCGTGCTTCGCAACGCGCTGAAGACACTGACAAGCATGATCGAACCGCTGCTGATCGTGGTGATGGGCAGTGTCGTGGGGTTCATCGCGATGGCGATCATTCTTCCGATCTTCAAGATGAGCTCGATCGTTTCGGGCTGAGGAGTCACCGATGCATCACGGATCACCGCATCAACGTTCACGTCGACCGCATCGTGGGGGGTTCACCCTCATCGAGGCGGCAGTGGCCACCATCATCGTGGGGACGGGCATTCTCGGCATGGTCGCGGCGCAGCAGGCCTGGCATCGGCAGAACGCCTGGGCTGAGCGGGCGGCCATCGGTACCCGCCTGGGCAACGAGATCCGCGAGATGACGTTCAACATCGTCCGGCACGACCCGGTGACCGGCGCCAGCACGTGGGGACCGGAGCCCAACGAGGTTACTGTCCTGGATTACGACGATCTCGATGATTTCGATGGCGTGGCCGGCAATGGTCTGATTCTCTCGGACAGCCTCGGCAACGGGCCGTTGAACGCCCTGCGCGAAGTCATTCCCGGCATGGAAGGCTGGTCGCAGGAGGTCCGCGTCCACAACATCGATCCAACGAACGTGAACCTCGACCTCGATGACGGAACCTCCGACATGATGCGGGTGGAAGTGCTCGTGTACTGGCAGGGACCATTGGAGTCGGCGCCTGTCAGCATCACGCGCGTCGACTGGATCGCGCCGAACTGAACAGGAGCATGGCCATGGCATTGCATCACCAATCATCTATTTCCAATCGCCGCCGCGGTGTCGCTTCGGTGCTGGCGATGATGTTCCTGGTCATCTTCGGGGCCCTGGCCGCCACCATGGCAGTCGTGGCCCAGGGCAACATGCGAACCGCCCACTCATCGCTTCAGGTGTCACGCAGCCTGTCGGCTGCCGAAAGTGGACTCGTGTTCGCTACCCGACGCCTGGCACGGGAAGCGGCACGCTTCATCGTGGAAAAGGGTGAGATCGACGAGTCGTTCGGAGAAGATCTCTGGTTCGGCACCACGAATCCCTCGGATGGCGTGGTCACCATTCTCGATCCAGACGGCTACAGCGTTCCCACTCCGTCGGGTGAGGGATTGATGCACGCGATCCATGATGCCCACCAGTACCAGGACACCTACCCGGTGATCCTGGATGATGGCGTGGTCATTCCGCTCCAACTCGATACCACCGCCGGCACCATCGTGTCACCCCCGATCCGCATTGGAATTCTCGAGACGGATCCCTACTTCCTGCTTCGCTACGAAGTGCTTGAGGATGGGCGCTACGTCCGTGTGACCAGCCAGGGTGTGGATGGCGCCATCCGCCGGACGATCCAGATGGATTACCTCCTGGACAAGCGGATCGAGTACGCCGTACTGGGTCCCAACCGGATCATGATCGGCAAGAACGTGCTGGTGGAGGGTCCGATCGGATCGCTCTACGGCCTTGTCGAGGGCGAACTCGATTCAGACAACGGCGATCCGCTCGTGCTTCGAAGTGACTTCTACGACCTGGACCCGGATGAACTGGATGAGCAGCTCGACACGCTCTACGAGCAGTTGGCGGCGTGGGATGCCGATGGCGACAACCGGCTGCGCCCGAATCATCCCGTGGAATCGGGCGGGCTCGTGGGCCATCCCGAACTCCAGGATTGGGACGGCAACGAGTACATCGACGACTTTGATCTCTTCCTTGGCGTGTTCGACGCCGATGCCGACGGCATGATTGTCTACAACGAAGCCATGGCGATCGAGTCCGGGCACACCGGGCTGGTCGTGGAGTTCGACATCGACGACCAGTTGGCGAGTCTCATCGATGGGACGGTGCCCGATCGTGACGGTGATGGCGTGGTGACGGCAACGGGCACCGACCGCGCGCTGGGCTACCAGGACGGCATTCTGGATGCACGCGATCTCTACGGGAAGGTGCACGGGAGACTGGCCTTCGCCGTCGACCAGGAAAGCTGGGAAGAGGCCAACGGCAGTGGTTGGCAGTCGATCGTTCAGGGGCCGGTCCAGACCTGGGGCGACCATGCTCCGGCAAGTTTCGAGGTGACCGAGCCCGAACTCGTGGAAGTCACCACCGAGATGTTCCTCAATGCCGCCAACTGGTTTCATGATCAGTCGCTTGACGGTGATCCCTTCGGGGACACGTCTTCCGGCCAGGTTGCGGACAACATCGGCCAGGGCGAAGGCGCGGAGTTCATCGATGGATCAACCCAGAGCTACGAGAGCGTGCCGTATGGATCCGGTGGAGCGTACGACTGGTACCAGCGACCCATCTACCGGAACATGACGTTCGAGAATGTCCGGATCCCGATGGGGACCAACGCCCTCTTCGAGAACTGCCGCTTCCTGGGGGTGACATGGATCGAGACCGAGGAGGTCTGCGGTGATCCAAACTGGAACTACACCGGCTCGATCGAGCCTGACGGCAACGGGGGATTCCAGGATCGATTCCCGGAGATGACCGCGGCCAGCGGCGGCAACCAGTTCACGGACACCCGGTCCGCCTCCAACAACCTGCGATTCCACGACTGCACCTTCCTGGGTTCCATCTGCGGCGACAAGCCCGTGGAGTTCACCCATTGGCGAAACAAGATCCAGCTCACCGGCAATTCCCGGTTCTACGTGGATCCGCTGGACGTCGATCTGCTTGAGCAGCCCGATGCCACGAGCCTGGCTGCGGACCTGGTGGGAATGGGTCAGTCGACGTTGGAAGAACTGGCCAAGAGCTCGGTGCTCCTGCCGGGCTGGTCGGTGGACGTCGGCAACTTCGACAACGACACGGACTCCCGGGTCAAGCTCACCGGCACCATTGTCACCGGGGTCATGGACATCCGGGGCACGGCCCTGGTCGACGGCACGCTGCTGATGACCTTCCGGGCCACGGAGAGCACCGGCCCGTTGTTCTACGGCGGCTCGACGGACGCGTTCAATACCACCATCGGCTACTTCGGTCCCGATGACGGCGACGGTGAAGGGTCCGATCCCAACAGCCCGGAATTCCCCGGTTTCGGCGAGATCGTCCTCCGGTACGACCAGAATGCGAAGCTGCCCGACGGCATTCCATGGCCCGTCACCCTGAAGCCGGAAGCCGGCACCTACTGGGAAGGTGGCTCCCTGTGACACGCCGCGCATTCAACCTGGTGGAACTGGTGATCGCGACCGCCATCACCGCCGTACTTCTGACCGCGGTCATGGTGGCGCTCAGTGCATCCTTCCATGCCTATCGCCAGACGACCGAGTCGGCGTCCACCGGCGTGATCGGCCGGATCGTGATGGATCGTATTCAGGGACTGGTCCGCACCGGCGTGGACTTTGCTCCCTACCCGGGCACGCTTGTGAGTACGGTCGTGGAAAGCAATGAACTGGACATCAAGCGACCCGACGGGACCTGGATCACGCTGGCCTGGGTGCCCTCGACGCAGTCACTGCACTGGCAGGAAGACGGTTCGGACTGGGTCGTGCTTGAAGGCGTCACCCAGCAGCCATCGGGATCGGGTACGCCCATCGCCCCGTTTGCGCTGGAGTTTCATCGCGGTCGCCACCTGCATCGAGCGACGATCGACCTCTGCGTGGTACCCGACGACATCCAGGGCATGGAGATCGAGGGACAGGCCGTTCCTGTTCTTCGCCTCGTCGGTTCGGCCATGCCACGGGCCACGGCCTGGGAGCAGTAGCCTTCACGGACCTGTCCCGGCTACCATCCGGGTATGCAGCACCTCGGTTCGAACTTTCCGAGCATCGCCGTCCAGCGGAGATTCAAGGCACGGCACGCCGTGACCATCGGCGGCGTGGAGGAACTGCTCCACGAGCACGACTGGCATGTGCAGGTTGAAGTGGCCGGCGCCCTTGATGCCGAGGGACTGCTGATCGATTTCCACCTGCTGGAAGCGGTGCTCGAGGACGTGCTGTCGCCGTTCACGGACAGCACGTTCAACGGCACACCACCGTTCGATGAATGGAATCCGTCGGCGGAGAACATCGCCCGGCACATCATCACCACCATCGTGCACGAGTCGTTGCCCGAGGAGGCACGCCGACGCATCGAGATCGGGCGAGCCACCGTCGAGGAGGCTCCCGGCTGCCATGCCACGTACTACTCGGACACCAACCAGGCATGACGGACCACGCACCATTGATGCTCTCGGTCTCCGGTGCCCGCGGCATCGTCGGGGAAAGCATGACCCCGGAAGTCGCAGCGCGATTCGCCAGCGTCTTCGGATCGCGGTTGGTCTCCACGTCCGGAGGCATCCCGACCGCCTGCCTCGGCCGTGACAGCCGGGTGTCCGGCGAACTGCTCGCCCAGGCTGCTGCCAATGGACTGATGGCCGCCGGCTGCAACGTGATCGATCTCGGTGTCGTCGCCACGCCGACCATCGGAGTGATGGTCACCGCAACGGCATCGGGCGGTGGCATCATGATCACCGCGTCGCACAATCCCAATCCGTGGAACGGCATCAAGTGCATCGGGCCCGGAGGATCCGCACCACCGGCGGCGGTGGCCGAGGAGGTGATCGCCGGCTTTCGGGATCACGAGGGCGATCTTCCTCCGATCGATCCTGAGCGAACGCTGTCGATGGAATCCCGTGGTGACGATACCCACATCGCGAGGGTGCTCGGTCAGATCGATCCGGCTCCCATCTGCGCGAAGAACTACGGGGTGGTACTCGACTCGGTCAACGGTGCCGGGTGCCGCAGCGGCTTGAAACTCCTGGAGTTGCTCGGCTGCGATGTGCTGCACCTCAACGGAGATCCCACCGGAGACTTCGCCCACACTCCGGAACCCAGGGAATCGAATCTCGGTTCACTCATGGAAGTCGCCGCGGAGTCGGACGTGGTCATCGGGTTCGCCCAGGACCCTGATGCCGACCGGCTGGCGATCGTCGACGGCCACGGACGCTACATCGGCGAGGAATACACGCTTGCCCTGGCGACCGAGTACATGCTGCGGCAGCGGGAGGGCGGTGTGGTCGTCACGAACCTGTCCACGAGCCGGATGGTGGACGACATTGCGGCCCGGTACGGAGGGCGGGTCGTCCGGACCCCGGTGGGGGAAGCCAACGTGGTCGAGGCGATGCGCCGCGAAGATGCATTGATCGGCGGGGAGGGCAACGGCGGTGTGATCATTCCCGGCGTCTGCCACATCCGTGACAGCCTCGGGGCGATGGCACTCGTGCTCGCCTCGATGGCCGAGACGGGCCGATCGCTCGAGGAACTGGTCGACGACATCCCGTCCTACGCGATGATCAAGCGGTCCTGCGCCCTGCCCGGATCCGGGGGTCCCGGAGCGGTCGCTCCGGTTCTGGAGGCGGTTCGATCTCACTTCGCCTCCGCATCGATCGATGCCAGCGACGGGGTCCGCATAGATTTCGACGATGCATGGGTCCACGTACGGGCGAGCAATACCGAGCCGATTGCGAGGATCATTTCCGAGGCGCCTCAAGCGAAGGTGGCGGAGGAACTGATTGCCACCGTTGCGGACCTGGCGGGTTGGACGATGGCCTAGGCCTTTGGTTCGTGGATCGTGGCCTGCATGGGAGTCTGGGAGCAGTCGATGTGGGCGACGAAGACCGTGTCGGCATGCGCTCGCACCATCGGCCAGAGTACGGTGCGGTCGGACTCGGGCAGGTTCAGTGACTCGATGGCATCCGGCTCCACCCAGACCAGCGTGCCTTCCTCGAACTCGTAGACGGGTATTTCCGAGGTCCCGATGGGGCGTGTCACGCGGAAGCAGAACAGCAGCCAGTGCCCATCGCCCTCGTACCCGGCTTCCGAGACCATGCCAATGAGTCGGATGTCGTCCGGATCGATGTCCAGCCCCGCTTCCTCCTGGATTTCCCGTCGTGCGCATTCGTGGGGGCTTTCCCCGATGCCAACTTCCAGCTTGCCACCGATGGGCGAGTGCATGCCCGCGTTGGGGTTCTTGGACCGGTGCAGCATCAACAGCCGGCCCTCGGTGTCCTCGAGGTAGCACAGCACCGCGATCCGGTAGGGCAACTGCTGGCTCGATGCGGCATTGACAACGGTCTGGGGGTCGCGATGTTCAGCCATCGGGTGCTCCGGCAGTGCGTACAAGGTCATGCATCTCGGCAACGGCGGCCTCGAATCCGGTAAAGACCGAGCGGCTCACGATGCTGTGTCCGATGTGCAGTTCATCCAGTCCCTCGATCTCGGCGATGGGGATGACATTGGTGTAGTTCAGGGCATGCCCGGCGTTGAACCGCATTCCGGCCGCCTGCACCGCCCGTCCGGCCTCGATGACGGCTGCGAGTGCCTCGGTCACGGCTGGATCATCGAGTCGGCCATCAGCGTCGGCATGGGCATGGGCCCAGGGGCCGGTGTGGATCTCGCAGACTTCGAATCCACACTCTGCTGCTGCGGCGACCTGGTGGAGTTCGGCATCGATGAAGGCGCTGGCAGGGACACCGCCACTGCGGAGCCTGGCAACCAGGTCCTTGAGGTGCTCGAGGTGGCCCGCCACGTCCAGTCCCCCCTCGGTCGTGACCTCCATTCGGCCCTCAGGCACCAGCATGGCCATCTGTGGGGCGGTGGCCAGGGCGATGCCGAGCATCTCCTCCGTTGCCGCCATTTCGAGATTCAGTCGCTCGACTACGCCCGCCAGTCGCTGGAGATCGTGATCCTGGATGTGTCGGCGATCCTCACGAAGGTGGACGGTGATCCCGGAGGCTCCGCCTCGCTGCGCTGCCAGGGCGGCCAGTACCGGATCCGGCTCGTCGATCCGCCGAGCCTCCCGGATGGTGGCGACGTGGTCGATGTTCACGCAGAGTCGGGCCATCTCACGCATCCTTGGTTGTGTCGAAAAGGTGACGCAAGGGGTGCTTCCCCTTATGCCGATGAGCAGGGGCAGGAGTATACTCCCTCCGACCAGCCCGTTGATTCGAGTCCACGCATGAACGACTTCGAACGCAAGTACGCACAACTCCATGATGATCTCCTGACTCAGGGAGATCGAGTGGTTGAAATGACGATGCAGGCCTGCGTCGCCTTTTTCGAACGCGACTCTGAAAAGGCGGCAGTGGTCATCAGGCAGGACACGGTCATCGACCAGGTGGACGTTGACATCGAGCGGGCCTCCATCAAGTTGCTGGGCCTGCAGCCTTCGGCCGACTACGACATTCGTTCGGTGCTGACGATCGTGAAGATCAACAACGAACTGGAGCGCATCGCCGACGGCGCGGTGGCGATCGCAGAGCACCTCTCGCCTGACAGCATCGACTCATCCGTGGTGGGGACATATCGAGTCATGGCCAACAGTGTCATCGGCATGGTCCGTGACGCGAACCAGGCGATGCGAACCAGGGAAACGGACCTCGCACAGCGTGTGCTCTCGTTCGATGACACCGTCGACCAGTTCAAACTGCAGTTGATGGAGGATGCGCAGAACAAGCTCGCATCGGGCGACTACAGCGTTCCACTGGCGATGAGCCTCCTGGACTTCACCCGCGTCCTTGAACGCATGGCGGATCACTGCACGAACATCTGCGAGCAGTTGATCTACCTGGAAACAGGAAAGGTCGTCCGGCACCTGTCCTCGGGCTGGTCCGAGCCGTCCTTGCCGGATGCCTGAACCCGTGATGTCGGAACGACTCGCGAAGATCCGTGAACTCCTGGATGCCCACGAGCAGGGCCACCTGCTGTCGGGCTGGGATCAACTGGATGAGTCCTCGCGGGCGGACCTGCTCGATCAACTCCAACTGCTTCCCTGGGACACCATCGACGTGGTACGCGAGTCGATCGTGCACCGGGTCGACTCGAACCCGCCGCCGCAGGATCTGCAGCCGCCGGTGGTCTGTGATCCAACCCCGGAAGAAGCGGCGGCCATGGCCGAACGCGGGATCGCCGCCATCAAGGCGGGTCGTGTCGCCGCCTTCACCGTGGCCGGTGGCCAGGGCACCCGGCTCGGCTGGAACGGCCCCAAGGGGACCTATCCCGCCACGCCGGTGAGCGGCAAGCCGCTGTTCGCGATCTTTGCCGAGCAGATTCTTGCCGCCCAGCGTCGCTACGGAGTGACCATTCCCTGGTACATCATGACCAGCCCGGTCAATGATGCAGCGACACGGGCCTTTTTCCTGGACAACAAGTGCTTCGGGCTTCAGCGAAGCAACATCATGATGTTTCCACAGGGCACGATGCCGAGCTTCGATGCCAACACCGGAATGCTCATGCTCTCGGATCCCGGGCGGGTGGCGGAGAACCCCGACGGGCATGGCGGCGCCCTGACGGCGATGGCCCGCAGCGGCGCCCTTGCCGACATGCAGGCGCGGGGCATCACGATCATCAGCGCATTCCAGGTCGACAACCCCCTCGTGCAGGTGATCGATGAGTGCTTCATCGGGTTGCACGAGAGTCCGGACCACTCCTCGGGTGAGGTTTCGAGCAAGATGGTGGCCAAGGTGGATCCGACGGAGCCGGTCGGGGTGTTCTGCCAGGTCGATGGCCGAACCAGGGTCGTCGAGTATTCGGACCTTTCCGAGGAACTCGCTGTGGCGAGCGAAGTCGACGGAGCCCTCCGCTTCGCGGCGGCGAACATCGCCATCCATCTCTATTCGGTGGAATTCGTCGCGTCATTGACGGATCCGGGCGCCGACGAACTGCCCTGGCACCGTGCACGCAAGAAGTCGTCGTGGTGGGATCCCGCGACCGGCTCCATCATCGATCCGGCTGAGCCCAATGTGGTGAAACTGGAGCGGTTCATCTTCGATGTGCTGCCGCGGGCACGGCGATCCGCCATCCTGCAGACGCACCGGGCGTGCGAGTTCGCTCCGATCAAGAATGCCTCGGGGCAGGATTCAGCGGCCAGTTCACAGCAGATCCAGAGCGACCTCTATGGAGGCTGGCTCAAGAAACAGGGAGTGGACCTGCCGTGGGATGAAGCGGGGCACGTGGCGGCGTCGATCGAGATCGGGCCCCTGACCGCCATGCGATCCGAGGATCTTGCTGGCGTCGAGTTGCCCGGCCACGTGGATCAAGGTGGTTCACTCCTGCTCTGAGCGGCATGGGCAGTGGAATCGCTACACTGCCGGGCATGCTGAACAAGAGCATGCTCCGCCCCAGGCGACTCCTGATCTACCTTGCCGTGCTGCTCGTTGGCCTCGGCATCTGGTGGGCCCTGAGTACATGGCATGCAGAAGCCAATGCCTTCGAACAGTACGTCCAGGAGGCCCTGAAGCAGTACGGGCCGATCCTGCTGTTCCTGCTGCTGATGGCTTCCGGGGTCGGGGTGGCCATCGGGGAAGACATCTTCATCATTCCCGCCGGGTACCTGATGGAGAAGGGGATCATGGATCCCTTCTGGACCATCGTGGCCGCCTACTTCGGCGTGATCATGGCCGACACCCTCTGGCTCATGGTGTGCAAGAAGTTGTCGAAGCGGATTCTCAACATCCGGTGGTTCCGCCGGTTCATGCATCCACGCCGGATCCTGGAGATCAAGCACCAGTTTGACCAGTACGGAATCTGGGTGATCGTGATCAGCCGATTCATTCCCGCCAGCCGAACCACGGTGATCACCGCTGCCGGCATCGCCCAGATGAGCACCTGGAAGTTTCTCCTGGCCGAAACCATGAGTGCGATTCCCACCGTGATCTGCCAGCTGGGGATCGGGTACCTGGCCGCCAAGGGGACCGGGACAGGTCCCGAGGCGCGGCACGTCCGTGATGCCATCTGGATCGGCATGATCGTGCTGCTCGTCCTCGCGGCACTCTGGTGGTGGTACCGTTCGACCCACGCCGCCAAGCGGCGGCCCCGGGCGAAGATGGCCTGGCTTCTGGAAGCGACGGGGCGCAGGGAGCCGTCAGTCGATCACTGAGCGTACCCATGCACGAGTTTCTCCTGCAATACGGCCCGGTCTACGGCCCCATCATCCAGTTCCTGCTGCTGATGGGCAGTGGCGTCGGCATTCCCATCGGTGAGGACATCGTCAACATCCCCGCGGGCATTCTCGTGGCCGAGGGAGACATGGTGCTCTGGTCGGTGCTGCTGGCTGGATACCTCGGTGTCGTCTGCAGTGACTGCCTCTGGTTCGTGCTCGTGTCGCGCTATGGTGTCCGCCTGTTTCGAATCCGGTGGTTCAAGCGCATCATGCATCCACGGCGACTGCTGCGCGCCAAGTACCAGATCGATCGTCGTGGCGCCTGGTTCATCGTCCTGGCCAGGTTCATTCCAGCCAGTCGGACCTCTGCCATCACCGTCGCGGGCATGCTGCACCTGCCGTTCTGGAAGTTCGGCCTGGCCACGGGTGTCTGCGTATTGATCACTGCACCGATCCAGGTCGGCGTCGGCTACCTCATCGGCCTCGGGCTTGCTTCCCGAAGCACGTTCGAGATGATCCAGATCTTCGTGGGCCTGGGCCTGCTGTTGGGCGTGATCATCGTGGTGGTGTGGTTGTGGCGGCGGAGCCGGTTGCAGGGAGCTCCGCCTCCCAGGGCCAAGGCTCGGTGGCTGCGGCAGTTCCGTACACCCCCTCGCTGACTGGAAACAGGGGCGGGAGCCTGTGGCCCGGCCTGCACCGTATACTCTCCATCTTTCCGGGCCCCGTGATTCACCGGGGCCGAGGTGGGAGGCACCCATGCGAGCGGTTGTCACTGGACAGATCGGAATCGACAAGAAGCCCTACCTGAAGTCAGTGGCTGAATTGGCCGGGCAGCGTGGCAAGGGCTTCGACATGTTTCATGTCGGCAACATGATGTACACGGAAGGTCCGGACATCCGGCCCGGCCGCATTCTCGACCTGCCCCTGAGTCGACTGTCCTCGCTTCGGCGGGCCGCGTTCAAGGACATCATCTCCCAGACCACGCCGGTGGAGGAGCACCCCGACCTGGTGGTCAACACCCACGCGACCTTCCGCTGGCGGCATGGGCTCTTCAGCGCGTTCGATTTCGACCAGATGAACGCTCTGCAGCCGAACATGTTCATCTGCCTGCTCGACAACGTGGAGGTCGTGCACCATCGACTGCACAGCGAGCACGATATCGAGGCGACCCTCAAGGACTGCATGGTCTGGAGGGAAGAAGAGATCATCGTCACCGAACTCCTGGCCCATGCCATGGGATGCCACAACGACTTCTACATTCTCAGCCGTGGCCGGCACCAGGACACCGCCGAGACGGCGCTTCGCCTCGTGACGAGGCCGGAGATGCGGAAGGTCTACCCGAGCTTCCCGATGAGCCACGTGATGGACATGCCCGATGTCCTGGCCGAGATCGAGTCCTTCCGAGCCGAGTTGGCCAAGCACTTCATCACCTTCGATCCTGCGGACGTGGATGAGAAGCTGCTGCTGGACAACGGGATCGCCGCGGCCAAGGAGGGACGGGACTGGATCGAAGTGGAACCGCACGCCTTTGGCGGTCGCGACACCGACGAGATGATCCGGGTCAATGTCCGCGAGATCCTCGACATCGCCGGGGACGTCGACGGACAGATCTACATGCGGGACTTCAAGCTCGTCGACCAGTCGGACATGATCGTGTCCCTGGTGCCGGAACTTGCCGGTGGGATTCCCGGGTTGTCCAGCGGCGTGGAGCGTGAACTGCACCATGCCTTCGAACACACCAAGGAAGTCTACGTGGTCTGGAAGCCGAAGAAGAACCCGTCTCCGTTCATCACGGAGACCGCGACGAAGATCTTCTCGAGCGTGGACGAGGCGCTTGCCTACTTCAAGGACGAAGGCATGTTCGCTCCCGGCAATCTCTTCGGCCACTGACGGGCACGTTCCATGCCTCGCTACAAGCTCACGCTCGCCTACGAAGGCACGCAGTTTCACGGGTGGCAGAAGCAGCACCCGCCCGGCGAGGAACCATTGCGTACCGTGCAGGGCGTGCTCGAGATCGCCGTCAAGACCGTCGTGCGCGAGGACGTGCATGTCCTCGGAGCGTCCCGAACCGATTCAGGCGTGCACGCGCACGGCCAGGTTGCGGCATTCAGCTGCGATGCGGTGCTCGAACCCGAGCGGATGCGTGATGCCGTCAGTTCCCGTCTCCCCGATGATGTCCAGGTTCTGAACGTCGAGATCGTCCCGATGGCGTTCGACCCGATTCAGGACTGCGTGCACAAGGGTTACCGGTATCGCCTCGCGTACGCCCGTCGTCGGGCCGCGACGCGACCGCTCTTTGATCGAAGGGTACTGGCCTGGACGCCGTACGAACTGGACATTCCTCGCATGCACGAGGCCGCGGCCCTGCTGGTGGGAGAACACGACTTTGCAAGTTTCACGCGGGTCAATCATGGCCGCGAGAGCACGGTTCGCACCATCACGTCCTGTGCCGTGCAGGAGGATGGCACGGACTGCTGCAGGATCGATGTCAGTGGCACCGGATTTCTCTACAACATGGTACGCATCATCGCGGGTACGCTTCTGGAGGTCGGTCGTGGACGCATCGATCCCGACGCGATTCCGACCATTCTCCTGCGGGCCGACCGCTCGGTTGCGGGACCGACGTTGTCGCCGGAGGGCCTGTGCCTGATGTGGATCGACTACGGCGCACCCTGACGCCGGACCGGAAGCGTGGCGATGCGCATCGGCTCGTACATTCTGTGTTCGTTGATCACGGCTTCGAGTGCAGCCATGGCGTCCGCGGAGCCGACGGTGGAGTTGCCGTCGTTCGCGGACAATCGGGTATTGGAACTCGATCACTTCAGCAGCACCCTTCCATTGCCTGTCACCGACGATCCGGATGCGGAACTCGTCTACGATTCCATGCAGACGCTGTCGCTCGTCGCCACGAGCCTGCTGGTCCGCGGTGATCGAGGTGGTGCGGACTCGAGCCACGCCACGATCGCCGGCGCTGAACTGGCCGACGGCCTCGACCGCATCCAGCGGATGCTGCAGCGCCTGGCCGACGGCTCCATCCCGCGTGCAGACCGGGCCGCGGCCCGGCATGCCCTGCGACTTTTCCAGCGTGAGGCCCGGCAGCAGCTGGGCACCCTGGCCGTTCCGGATCCGGACCGACTGGATGAGCAGATGCATGAACTGCTGGGCCCGCTGGTCCAGGCCGTTCGCCGGCTCGGGGGGGCGACTCCTTCATCGGGGTGGTGGTCCATGATCGAAACACCGGGGCCGGTGATGCACCCGCATGTCCTGAACGAACTCATGGCCCGGGCATCGACGGCGGACTGGCTCGGTGACCGGGATCGCGCGCGGTTGTCGGAGCGGCTCACCGCGGCCGGAGAACGTGACGCGTCAAATCGACGCATCAAGTCCCTGCTGCAGGTGGTGATCGCCATCGATGCGGTGCGTGGACTCCCGGGAGGGCGCGGCATCGCCGACCGACTTGGTAATCGGTTCATGGAAGTGCTCGAGTTCGACCCTGGTGGATTGCCTCCCGAAGCCGCACTCATTGAGGTTGCACGGGTCATCGAGCGGATGCATGCATACCGATCGAGTGTGATGCCGCGGGAGTTGTCCCTTGCCAGTCGCCGGTTGTACGCGAGCCTTTCACGCCAGTATGAGAAAGGCGAGCGTGCCATGCTCCAGCAGATCCTGCCGATGCTTGAATCGGAATCACCACGTTCCGATCCGGGCATCGTGGCGTCGATCCAGAGCCAGTCGAAACCACTGGAGATGCTGGCACTGCTGGCTCGTTCTCCACAATGGGATGAGCAGATTCGTCGTGTCCACCCGCCTTCGGCCGAAGGCTGGTCCAGGCGGGTGGCCGTGCTGCAGCGGGATCTCGGAGACATGCAGAAGCGTGAAGAAGCGATCGATGCGCTGGAAGTGATGGGAGCGGTCATTGATGGAATGCACACCATGCCGCTGGAATCGAAACTGGGCGATGCAGACGATCTCCGTTCCCGACTGCTGGCGGGTACGGAGAATGACCTTGCCGAGGCGATCGTGGCGGCTCGGATCGCGTGGGTGCAGGAGGCCTCTGCGGGCAGATTCGATGGGCGCTTCGCGAGTCGAATGGCGTTGCAGCGCCGACTGCTGTCCGCCGTGCAGCGAACGACCGTGCTGCTGGCAGTCGATGACGAAATCGATTCATTGAACGACTGGGCCGGCTGGTATGCGACCCCGGGTGTCCTGGGGGCATGGCAGGAGCGCCTGGTGGTTCGCCTGCGCATCGCGGCCACGGCGTTGCGTGAATCCGAACCCGGCATCGCCTCGGCCCAGTTGGATCGCGCGGAACAGGACCTGGAGGTCCTGGAGCTGCTGGCGATGCTTCGCAGTCGACGCCCCGGCACCACGCCGGAGGGTGATGCGGGAATGCGACTGGTCGGTCAACTGGCCCAGTCCCCGGCCGAGGACGCCTGGATGCTCGAGCACCGCGCAGACCTGGCGGTCATGGCCCGAACCATTCTCGAACTCGGAGCAGCCCGTCGTACTGGATTCGTCGATGAAGCGGATGCGATGGAGAGGGATGCCGCCAATCATGCACGCAGACTGCGTGGGCGGCTGGGCCCCGGGTGACGTCCGGTCCGGTGGAGTATCCTTTCCATCCTCATGACACGCATCGCCGTCTTCGGACCCCATCCAGACGACCAGGAACTCGGCATGGGTGGGACGATCGCCCGCCTCGTCGACCAGGGGCACGATGTCCTGCTCGTGGACATGACCGACGGCGAGCCGACGCCACATGGTGATCGGGAGACCCGTGCTCGCGAAGCGCAGCATGCAGCGGAGATCCTCGGCGTCCGCCGCGAACAGCTTGGGCTGCCCAACCGGGAAGTCGTGCACTCCGTCCAGGCCCGACACCTTGCTGCGGGAGCCATTCGCCGTCACCAGGCCCAGGTGGTGTTCGCGCCGTACTTCGAGGACGCGCACCCCGATCACGTCGCGACGACCCGCATCGTCGAGGACGCCAGGTTCGATGCCAAGTTGACGAAGAGCGATCTGCCAGGTGATCCGATCTATCCCACGTGGTTCATCTACTACTACTGCACCCACCTTCGGCACGTTCCCGACCCGTCGTTCATCATGGACATCACCGGACAGACCTCGCGCAAGTGGGACGCCATACTCGCCTACGAGAGCCAGTTCGTCGTACCGGAACGAAACCGTGGCATCATCGACTGGATGAAGTCATCGGCCACCTTCTACGGCAGCCGCATCCGAACCGATGCCGGTGAGCCTTTCTTCACCCGTGAACCCCTCGGGCTGGTCGACCTCTCGTCCATCGTGGGTCTTGGTGAGACGGAGTCATGACGATGCCGAACCTTCTCATCAAGCGGCTGACGGAGCATGCCCGGTTGCCGGCCTACCAGACGGCGGGTGCCGCGGGAATGGATCTTCACGCCGCGATCGAGTCGGCAGTCGAACTGGAGCCCGGGTCGATCGTTCCGATCCCTCTCGGATTCGCCATGGCCGTCCCCCACGGGTTCGAGGCGCAGGTGCGTCCCCGCAGCGGACTGGCCAGTCGGCATGGCGTCACGCTTCCCAACGCTCCGGGAACCATTGATTCGGACTACCGGGGGGAGGTGCTCGTGCCGCTGATCAACCACGGGGCCGAGGTCTTCGTCATCGAGCCCGGCATGCGCATCGCGCAGATGGTCATCGCCCCGGTCAGCCGGGTCGGGATCGAGGACGTCGAGGAGTTGGATGCGACGGATCGCGGGGCCGGCGGATTCGGTTCGACCGGTCGCTGACTCAGGCTCGTCGACGAAGTCGCGACAGCCCGGCACAATCCGTTTCAAATGAGTCTGCTTCCTGATCGGACTGGATGACGCGATCGAGGTTTCGAAGGATCTCCTTCGTATGGTCGATCGCGTTGTCGATGGCGGTCCGGCCAGTGACGGTCCGCATT
Source organism: Phycisphaerales bacterium (assembly GCA_029245245.1). GTDB lineage: Bacteria > Planctomycetota > Phycisphaerae > Phycisphaerales > SM1A02 > UBA854. The sequence continues at coordinate 27,328 of JAQWPT010000028.1, read as the reverse complement.
GGATCCATCGTTCCATGATCCCGGTGGTACTGCTCGGTTCGCGTTCGGTTCTTCATGAGTCGGTCCAGGAGTGCTTCGGCTTGACGACGCATCCGCAGGCAGGTGACAAGGTCGGTTTCCGTTCGAATGTCGTCGAGAGCGATCACGCCTTCTCCTTGCGAAACAAGCCGTGTGAACAGATGTAATTCGGTCCAGTTCACATGCCGACTTTCGTTTTCGTCGGTGGAGATGAGCCGCGGACATTGCAGGCAATGTTTGCGCGGCGACGTCCGATAGAAAGTCGGCTCGTGGCGTCAGATCTTTTCGTGTCGACCAAGTCGCGTGATCAGCAGTGAAGCGATGAACCCGCCCAGCAGCAGCGCGACAGCGCCGATGAACATGCCGAGACCCGGGTCGAAGGATTCCATGGGCCAGTTCGAGGGCTTGATCGCCTGGGCCTGGGCATCCGTTTCCACCAGCTGGCCCCGCACGATGTCTCCAACCACCGGGCTGCGCGTTGCCCGGAAGGGCCAGAGCCCGAAGACGGCGCCCACGAGCAGTCCCAGCAGGACGCCCAGCGTGGCCGAGCGGGCATGGACGAGCAGTTTGGAGACGATGTTGCTGATCACCACCACGCCGATGATGACGCCGATGCCCACGGGCAGGATCACCGACAGGAGGGAGTCGAACTCTCGGTTGCGGATGCCGTCGAGGGCATCGAGGATCACCACGTACTGGCCAAGTACGAGTACCAGGTACATGCCGGAGACACCGGGAAGCACCATGGCTGCGCCGGCGGCGATGCCGGTGATCACGAGCATGATGACGCCGCCCTGGCCGACGGCCGACCCGCCAGTGGTTGACTCGAGCCCGGCCAGCACGATCATCGCGACCAGTCCCGCGGCGGCGCCGAGCACGGCCGGGGCGTTCATGGGGCGAACCATCGACCACAGCAGCGGCACGCCACCGAGTGTCAGTCCGATGAAGAGGCTGTACATCATCCAGCGATGTTCCACCACCAGGGTTCGCATGGTGCCGGCCCCGATGACGATGGTCAGCAGGGCACTGACAACGATGATCGCGAGCATGGCCACGGACCGCCGATGGAATCGGAGGGTGGAGATGTGAGCCACGGCGTTGACGAAATGCCCGTAGACGCCGGTGGCCACGAGCATTGTCCCCCCCGAGACCCCGGGAACGAGGTTCGCCAGTCCCATGAGAATGCCGCCGAAGCATCCCCGGGCCATCGTGCTCCCGACCAGGGGAGGTGGCTCGATGCCGCGTGTCGGTGGAGGGGTGACTGGAGGGGGCATGGGTTCGAGAAGTTCATCAATTCCGTAGTGGATGTGCTCTGCAGTACGATACCCCGCATTCGACGTGTCGTCTCTTCCTGAACCATCCAGTGTCCTTGTCACCGGTGGAGCCGGGTACATCGGTTCCCACGCGGTCCTGTCCCTCTTGGAAGCGGGCCATCGGGTGACGATCGTCGACACGCTTGCGCGTGGCCACCTCGCAGCGGTCGAGGCACTGCGAGGGCATGGCGAGTTGCACTTCGTGCAGGCCGACTGCGGGAACCAGGACGCGATTCGGCACCTGCTCCAGGAACAGTCGGTCGATACCGTCCTGCATTTCGCCGCCTACTGCTACGTGGGCGAATCCGTGCAGGAGCCGCTTCGCTACTACGCCAACAACACCGGTGCGTCGATGCACCTGCTGATGGCGGTGGCGGATTCGGCGGTCTCCCGCTTCATCTTCTCGAGCACCTGTTCGACCTACGGTGAACCGGGGCCCGATCACCTGCCCATTACGGAATCCTGCCCGCAGCAGCCGATCAATCCCTACGGGCGATCGAAACTGCTGGTGGAACAGGCGCTGTCAGCCGTCGCCCGCCAGCGGCAGCAGGCTGATCGCCCCTTTGCCTGTGCCCGTCTCCGCTACTTCAACGTCGCGGGTGCTGATCCGGCCGGTCGCGTCGGGGAGGACCACGATCCCGAGACGCACCTGATTCCCATCTGCCTTCAGGCCGCGGCGGGGCGTCGTGATGCGGTGACCGTCTTCGGCACCGACTATGACACACCCGACGGCACATGCGTCCGTGACTACGTGCACGTCAGTGATCTGGTGGATGCCCACGTGGCAGCCATGACTGCCCTCGAGGACGGCGACGACCGGGTCTGGAACGTCGGCACGGGCCATGGAACGAGTGTGCGTGAGATCCTCGACTCGGTCCGGCGTGTGACGGGAGTGGATGTGTCCGAGATACAGGGTGAACGGCGGCCGGGTGATCCTCCGTCCCTGTTCTGTGATCCATCGCGGATTCGCGACGATCTGGGCTGGTCGGCCCGGCATGTCGAGCTCGACGGGATCGTCCAGACCGCATGGAATTGGATGTGCACCCACCCCGAGGGATATGGGTCCGCCGTCTGAATCCCCGTTTGGTTCTACTGGAGCCCGGTCCGGTGTCATGCCGATGCAGCCATCTGGTCATGATGGCGATTCGTCGCCATTCCACCAGGTCAGGAAGACGCCCCGGGCTCTCGATCCGGGGTGTCTTCTTGTCGGCCTTGCCAAGCCGACCCGGACCCGTGAACATGGTCGCATGGCTTCAGACGACTATCAGGGCACCAGCCTTCCCAATGCTCGAGAAACACCGCGGTTCGCCGGGGTCACGACATTCTGTCGATTCCCCCTGCTCGAGCATGATTCCACCGACGTCGATGCGCTGGACTGGGTGCTCTACGGGATCCCCTACGACGGGGGCGTGACCTTCCGGCCCGGCGCCAGGTTCGGCCCCCGGGCGATCCGGGCCGCATCGCAGTACGTCAAGCCCTACCACCTGGAACTCGACGTGGACATCGCGGCTCGACTGCACATGGCCGATGCCGGTGACGCCCCGGTTCGTCCCTACTCGACCCGGGAAACCCTCGAGGGTGCGGCGGCCTTCGCGTCATCTCTCGGCAATCCTGCGAGAACGAAACTCTTCGCAATCGGAGGGGACCACTCCATTGCCTACGCCAACATCAAGGCGACCTGGGAGCGACGTGGTCGTCCCGAGGGTGGATTGCCACTGCTGCATTTCGACGCCCACCTCGATACGGCGGATACCGTCTGGGATGAGAAGTGGACGCATGCGTCTCCGTTCATCCGCGCCATCGAGAATGGACTGATCAATCCACAGCGCATGCTCAGTGTGGGGATCCGCGGCCCGCTGAATACTTCCTCCGATCTGGACTATGGCCGCACCCACGGGGTGAACATCATCACGTGTCGTCAATGGGAGACCGGTGAGGGGCCCGAGCGAATGGATGCCTTTCTCGCTGCTCTGGGCGACGATGAGGTGTACCTGACGTTCGACATCGACTGCGTCGACCCGGCCTTTGCTCCCGGGACCGGCACCCCGTGCCCCGGTGGATTCTCCAGCAACGAGGCGCTCGAACTCATTCGTCGCTGCGCGGGCATCCGCCTGGCCGGAGCGGACCTCGTGGAGGTGCTTCCGGACCGCGATCCGACCGGATCCACGGCCCTGCTGGCCTCTCACCTCCTGGCTGAAATCCTTGCTCTTGATGCCCTGAAGGTCGTTTCGGCATGAGTGGGTCCGTTAATTGCGGACCAGAACCACTGATTTCGCTTGAGAAATGTGTGTTCTCGTGCTCAATTGGAGGGCTGTACACGACTTGGGCGCACTTTGGAGCAGAATAAGAACATGAACATCCGTCATTGCATTGGTGCTGTGGCTCTCGCCACAGGCTTGATATCCCCACTTGCTGCCGGTCAAGCGGTCGACACAACGTGGAAGGACATCATGAATCTCCAACAGGCGAGCACGGCCTGCATGCTCAAGGGCATCGAGCTTGATGCCACCCGTTTGGTTGACCTGTCGCTGGTGCCCTTTACGGCCATGGCTGATGACGGGGTGATCGTCGTCGAGGGATCCAAGGGGCGTCGCTTCCTCCAGCCGGAGGACATCGTGCACACCTACCGCGGTTCGGTCGTCGGTGAACCCGACAGCAAGGTGTTCGTGTCCGTGACGGATTCAAAACTCAATGGATTCATCAGTCGCGACGATGGCATCTACTGGATGGCCACCACCCGCTCGCAATCCGAAGCGGAGTTGGAACTCCTCGTGACGCATTCCCGCGATATCCCGGCATGGAATATCGAGGGTGTCGAGTTCTGCGGAATCGTCGCCAACAACATCGAGAAACTCGCACCTCAGGGTGCTGCTTCGGATCGATCCTCAGGCACATGCGTTGTTCTCGAGATCGCCCTGGAGTCGGATTTCGAGTACAGCAACGTCACCTTTGGTGGCGACACCGTGGCGTCGGCCTCGTACATGGTCACTCTTGGTGCCGCGGTTTCGAGCATCTACTATTCCGAGATCGGGGTGAAGTACATCATCAACTTCGTGCGGGTCTGGGAAGAGAACGATGATCCGTACGATCCCACCAACGGGATCGACATGCTGGATCAGTTCAGGGACCACTGGGTCTCGGACATGGGGTTCGTCGATCGCGATGTCGCCCACATCCTCAGTGGCCGTGACAACCTCCCGTACGGGGGCGTTGCATTCGGCGGCACGACCTGCAGCAACAACTGGGGGTATTCGGTCTCCGGCTACCTCTCGGGATCCTTCCCCGTGCCGCTTGAAGACAACAACGGCGGCAACTGGGACCTGGTCGTCATGTCGCATGAACTGGGCCACAACATCGGCGCCCCGCATACCCACGACATCGGCATCGACAATTGCGCAGGCGGCGACTGTGATGACGCCTTTGGTGCCACCATGATGAGCTACTGCCATACCTGCAGCGGTGGCATCGGCAATATGGTGCTCCAGTTCCATCCGGCCATCGAGGAGTACATGTACTCCTACCTTGATTCCGTGAGCTGCGACGAGACCGGCGCGGCCACGACCGCTGTGGACGACAACATCTTCACGAGCGTGAACCAGCCAGTGGACTGCGACGTGCTGCTGAACGACATGGGTGCCAGTTGTGATCCCGCTTCGATTGCACTGGGCACCTTTGATACCGAAACGGACAATGGAGGCACGATCGTACTGGTGCCGTCTTCGCCTCAATACCCGCGTGATCGCCTTCGGTACAGTCCCCCCCTGGGATTCTCGACCGTGGATACGTTCGAATACGAACTTGAATCTGGTCACGGGGCCACGGTCATCATCGACGTGGGTTCCACGGACGATGTCCTGATCGTGCCGACCGACTATCCGACCATCCAGTTGGCGATCGATGCTGCCGGCAGCGGGGACGAGATCATCGTGGCTCCCGGCATCTATCGTGACGTGGGCGAGGCCGTTGCCAACGTTTCAGGAAAGTCGATCTGGCTGCACTCCAGTGACGGGCCCGATGTGACCTTCATCGATGGCGAACTGCAGCGGGCATGCCTCGAACTGCTCGGCGAAGAGGACCAGTCAACGGTTGTCCAGGGGTTCACGATCGTCCGCGGCTACGCACCGGCCGGCGGCGGCGTCCGGGTCAATGGAACGCCCGTGATCCTCGACTGCGTGATCCGTGACAACTATGGCCAGAACTTCACCGCCGGCATGATGTGCACCGGTCCGTTCGGCCCGATTCTGTCAAATGTCGAATTCTGTCATAACACCGTGGGTTTCAACAGTTGCGCCAATACCTACGGAACCTGGGTCGATGACGATGGCACCTGCACCCTCAGTGGGTGGTGCTCATGCCCGGGTGACGTCAATCGGGACTCGGCCGTGACGGTCGACGACCTGCTTGGCGTTCTCCAGTTGTGGGGACAGGAATGCGAGGGTTGCCCTGAGGATCTGTATCTTGATTTCCAGATCAACGTGGATGACCTGTTGGAAGTGCTTTCGTGGTGGAATGAAGATTGTCCGAGTTTCGATTGTCCGTGACCGACCAAGTGCGCCCTGCAGTGGGTGCGACATCCAGTGTGGCAGGCGAGTCCTGCTTGCAACGAATATGCGTTCTGTAATGGAGTTTCATCATGTTTCGATCGATTGAAATCACGGCACTGGCAAGCCTCGTCATGGCAATGTTCGGCGGAATGGCTGTCGGGCAGCAGGCCCCGGTGGAAACGTCGGCTTCGAAGACGAGTCACGTTGCTCGCTCCAGTGGAGATCTCGGCGTCGAGCGTGAGATCAGGCAGTGCGATCTGAGTCGTGTACCGGGCAACCGTGGCACGATGGCAGGGCAGAAATGGCCCAATGGACTCGTCTATTACACCTTCGACGAGGGCATCAGCCAGACGAATCAGGATCGAACCCGCGCAGCGATGAATGTTCTCGAAGCCCAGATCGGGGTGCTCTTCATCCCCTGGACCAGCGAATCCAACTACATTTTCATCTTTGAAGGTGGCGGCAACTTTTCCGCCGTCGGCATGCAGGGTGGAAGTCAGAATTTGAGCATGTACAACTGGGGTGAGCAGTACATCATCTGCCACGAGCTCATTCATGCATTGGGACGCCTGCACCAGCAGAGCAGATCGGACCGCGATGACTACATCACGGTCAACTATGAATGCATTGATCCCGAAAACTCCTACAACTATGACAAGTGCGAACAATGTCCCAACCACGGCGGGTACGATTTTGAATCGGTCATGCACTACGGCCAGTGGGGATTCAGCACGGGCTGCCCGACCATGACGTGCCTGCCTCCATACGAGGAATACCAGGATGTCATGGGACAGCGGGACGGCTTGAGTGATGGCGACATCGCGACGCTGCAATACATGTATGGTTCGCCCGGGTACGGCGCCTGCTGCATCAACTCCGTCTGCACCGATGGAGTGTCGGAGGGGTCGTGTGAGGATTCCGGTGGCGATTACCTCGGCGTGGATTCATCGTGCGACGTCCTCGACTGCGACGGAATCATCGAGGTGCCGAAGGAGTTTCCAACCATCCAGTTGGCGATCGATGCCGCACGCGATGGTGACGAGATTCTCGTGAGTCCCGGTCTCTACCGGGACACGGGTGATGCCGTCGCCAACATGTCCGGCAAGTCGATCTGGCTGCATTCCAGTGGTGGCCCCGCAGTCACCATCATCGATGGCGAACTGGCGCGACCGTGCCTCGAGCTGCTCAATGAAGAGGGTGAGGACTCGATTGTCGAGGGATTCACGATCATTCGTGGCTACGGGCCAGCGGGCGGCGGCATCCGGGTCAATGGAACGCCCGTGATCCTCGACTGCATCGTTCGAGAGAACGTCGGTCAGAGTTTCGCTGGTGGCATGATGAGCACCAGCCCCTTCGGGCCGACCCTCACGAATGTCGACTTCTGCCACAACATCCTGGGCCCCAACGTCTGTGCCAACACCTTCGGCACCTGGAACAACCAGGACAATACCTGCACGCTCAACGCCTGGTGTTCATGCCCTGGTGATGCCAATCGGGATACGTACGTGACAGTCGATGATCTGCTGGCGGTGATCCAGAAGTGGGGCCAGAGTTGCCTGGGTTGCAACGAGGATCTCTACCTTGACGGCGAGATCAACGTGGAAGACCTGCTGGAAGTACTCTCGTGGTGGAATGGGGACTGTCCGAGCTTCGACTGTCCCTAGAACGCCTGCAAAGTGACTCTGACCATCGGTACGTGATCGCAAGATGTGGGGATCAGGAAAGGACTCGATTTCCATGCACGCTCGCTCCCTGTTCGTGACACTGTTCCCGGTCGTGCTCGCCATTGGTGCCTGCCAGCCGCATTCTTCACTGGATTCACGCCTGCTTGAGCCGGTAGCGCACGGCCCGAACTGGCCGCAGGGCTGGACGCCATCCCACCACCACGAGCGGACGCAGCCGTTGCCGGAAATCCGCATCGACGAACATGGTGATGTCACGAGAACCACGGTGACTCCGGTGGTCATCGATACCAGGGAGTTTCCCGTCCAGCGCCAGCCCAACGTGCCCTGGGAGGGCCCGACCGCCCGGCCTGGGAAACTGCTGCCCAAGCATGGCCGGGACAAGTCACTGGCGGAGGGACCACGCGAGGACCTGCCTCTCGGTGGCATCACGAACAAGGCGGTGGTCAAGGCCGCGCCGCGTTTCCCGGGAATCTCACAGACGGCGTGGTCACCACCCGACCCGACGCTTGCCGTGGGGCCGGATCACATCATCTCCACCGTCAACATGGCCGTGGCCTTCTACGACAAGGAAGGCAACGAGCAGTTCTTCGCGAATCTCGACAGCACGGGTTCCCCGGGTTTCTTCGAGGAGATTGGTGGTGGTGATTTCACCTTCGATCCCAAGTGCTTCTACGACCATGATTCGGAACGATTCGTGATCCTGGCACTGGAGTACTACCCGGATGAATCCTGGATCACCATTGCGGTATCCGACGACAGCGACCCGAACGGCTCCTGGTACAAGTACCGCACTCCCGCGATCATCAGCATCGGCAACGCGACCTACTGGGTGGACTACCCCGGGTTCGGCTTCGACCATCGTGCCTTCACGGTGACCTCGAATCTCTTCCAACTTGGTGGCAGCGGACCAGGCTTCGGAGGCATCCTGTACCGCGTCCTCAACAAGACGCCGATGCTCTCCGGTGATCCAGTGACCTTCAGCGATCTCACGTACGACGCGGGCAGCGCCCAGTGCGCAGTGCACCACGGGGAACCGGTCGGACCGTTCTTCGTGTCCGTCGAAAGCCAGTCCTCGATGCGCATCCAGGCGATTCGAAGCCCCCTTGTCCAGCCGCAACTCTTCACGGCATCCATCTCGGTTCCCTCGAATAGTGGTTCGCCTCCCAATGCACCGAACCCCGGGGGCAGCATCGACACCCTCGACGGCCGGTTGATGAACGTCTACTGGCGCGACGGGCAGTTGGTCTTCGCCCACGCGGTGGAATCCGGAAATGAGAGCGAGTGCCGCTGGTACCACCTCGATACCGGTGACTGGCCGGGCGAGTTCGGTCCGGCGCCGGCGCAGCCCACGCTCGTCCAGGCCGGAGCCATCGATCTGCCCGGATCCGAGGACGGGTTCTATCCCGCAGTGGCGATGAATGTCCACGGTGACATCGGGCTTGCCTTCGGGCACTGCCAGTCGAATACGAACCCGAGTGTGCGCATCACCGGCCGTGCCGCCAGTGATCCGCCTGGGACGATGGGCACTCCCGAGATCGTGGTCGAAAGTCCCTCGGGGGCCGATGGCCGCTGGGGCGACTACTTCGACATGGTGATCGACCCCGTCGACGACACGACTTTCTGGTACATCGGCGAGTGGGCGTCCAGCAGCGGCTGGCAGACCTGGATCGGCAGTTTCCAGATCACACCCCCGGGTTGCCCGGGTGACACCAACGGCGACGGCACGACCAACGTGGCCGACCTGCTGTCGGTGATTGCGGCCTGGAACACCGACTGTTCGATCGAGCCCGGAGGCTGCACGGAAGATGTCAACGGTGATGGCATCGTGAACGTCAGCGATCTGCTGATCGTCATCGCCAACTGGAACTGCACGCTCTGATCATCCGCCGATGGCCGACATGGTTCTCGCTGGCTGGATGAAGTCCGTCTGGTCGATTCCGTGGCCGGCCTGCTTGGTCCACGCCATGTCGACGATGGCTGCGGCGACCGCGGCATCGTCCAAATCATCCCGAAGCAGGGCCCGGATATCCCATTCCTCGTGGCTGAAGAGGCAGGGGCGGATTCGTCCCTCCGCGGTGATGCGCAGTCGGTTGCAGGCGCCGCAGAAGGGGCGGCTGACCGGGGCGATCATGCCGATGCGACCCGGCGCGTCGTCGGCAAAGGTCCAGTTCATCGAGGTCGAATGCGGGCCGGTGTGCGCATCGGCCTGCAGCTCGAACCGTTGCTGGATGCTTGCAAGCATTTCGTCGGCGTCCACCACGTGATCGCGGTTCCAGGCCCGATTGGAATCAAGCGGCATGAACTCGATGAATCGGACGTCCAGATCCCGGCGGCGGGCCAGTTCGGCGAAGTCGGCGACCTCGTCGTCGTTGACGCCGCGGATGATCACCGCGTTGACCTTGGGGCGAGGGAAGCCTGCATTCCTCGCCTGCTCGATCGCCTCAAGCACGTGGGCAACGGTGGTGCGGGATCGGGTGATGTTCGCCATGCGGTCTTCGCGCAGGGTGTCGAGGCTGAACGTCAGTCGCCGCAGTCCGTGCGCCCGCCAGTGTGCGAGTCGCTCGGGATCCAGTTGCGAGCCGTTGGTGGTCATCGCCACGTCGTCGAGATCGCGTTGGCCGATGCCCTCGATCAGTTCGTCCAGCTGGGGATAAAGCGTGGGTTCGCCGCCGGTGAGTCGGAGGGTGCGAATGCCAAGCTCGAGGAGTACGTCCACGAGCCTGAGGTATTCGCCGAGGTCCAGCAGCTCCATCTTGGGAAGAAAGCGGTCCCCGGGTTCCATGCAGTAGACACAGCGGAAGTTGCAGCGGTCGGTGATGCTCAGCCGCACGTCCTGGATCCGCCGCCCGTGGCTGTCCAGAAGGTGTCCGGATCGACGGGCGTGGGCCGGGGCGTGGGGGGCCCGGGGCGGGTCGAGGTCGGGACGAAGAACTGGCAGCGCGGTGGTCATGGGCGGGTGCATGATAGGCGGTGGCGGTATGCTGCCGGCGATGATGGTTCGCTGGTGCATCCTGCTGCTGATCCTGATCCCGGGTACGGGCTGCGCCACGAGCGACCTGCCCCGGACCTACGTGGCGGGGAAGGTCGCCCAGCCACCTGTCATCGACGGTCGCCTTGACGACGGGGCCTGGGCCGCCGCCCCGTGGACGGCGGACTTCCAGGACATCGAGGGGCCAGGGAAGCCGGCTCCCCGGTTCCGGACCCGGGCCAAGATGACCTGGGACGATGCCAACTTCTACGTGGCGGCATGGATGGAGGAGCCCGATGTCTGGGGCACCCTCGAGGCCCGTGATTCGATCATCTACAACGACAACGATTTCGAGGTGTTCATCGATCCTGACGGGGATGCTCATGACTACTACGAACTTGAGGTCAACGCGCTGAACACGCAGTTCGACCTGATGCTCACGCGGCCATACCGCTGCGGGGGGACGTATGACATCGGCTGGGACATTGGCGGCCTGCAGACGGCGGTGGACATTGATGGGACGCTCAACGACCCGGCGGACCGCGACCGGGCCTGGACGATGGAGATCGCGATTCCCTGGGCCTCATTGGCGTCGCATGCCAACAGGGTCGTTCCTCCCGAGGGAGGTGACCAGTGGTGGGTGAACTTCTCCCGGGTGCAGTGGCAGCACGTGTTGAACGACGGGGTGTATGCCCGGATGCCGGGTGTACGCGAGGACAACTGGGTCTGGTCCCAGCAGGATGCCATCGACATGCACCGGCCCCAGTACTGGGGCCGGGTGCTCTTCGTGAATGCACCGCCGGGGACCCGGGGGTACGTGCCTGCCGGTGACGAGTCGGCCCGAACTACCCTTCGAAGGGTGCACGCGGCAATCGTGGCCTACTCGGCTGCCAATGGAGCCTCGCCCGCGTCGATGGATGACCTCGATGGACTCTGGACCCCCTTGGGTGATCCCGCCCTCCTGGCCCCGGTTTTGAGCGTTGAGCCCGCGGGCTGGGTCGTGGAGGTCAGGGAGGCGGGTTCAGGTGACAGTGCTCGAGTGTGGACACTTGGGCCACACTGCCAGATCATCGAGTCAGATTGACCAAGAAGCCAGCAAGAAGCCGGCATGATCGCAACATTTAGCGACTGAAGCCATCATGTTCGCCAAAAAAATCGCCCCTGGCGTGCGGCACGGCACGCCAGGGACGGAATAACAGGGTGCGGTCGTTTGACCGGAATGACGCAGTGGGGAGTTCGGGTTTCGAACCAGATCAGTCATGGATCCTTTCACCGCTTGCTCTCCATCTACTTCGTTGGAAGAGATTTATGTGATCGGTCTTGTTCATTTCGCATCGATTTGTGAACTCGGTTGCACATTCATGAAACTAATGGAGATCGCTGCACGATCGCGTATTTTAGACGCATGTTCGCGTGCGTTAGCGACATGAAGTAGTCTAAAATGGCTTCAAATGGTCAAGTCTGCTAAAAAAGCAGCCCTGAAGCCGTTGAAATGATGATTCGTGGAATGTCAGGCGGCCATCTGGTCAACCACGAAGAGGAACTCCTTGTTCCTGGTGTGGCTGACGGTGCCGACCTTGCGGCCCTTGGGGTTGTGGATGCCGATCTGGGCTCCCACGTACCGCTTGTAGTCATGCTCCAGGACGGTGACATCACCGCGATTGGCGAGCATGGCCTCTAGCTCCTCGCGTGGCAGGTACCCCTCATTGCTGAATGAGACGACCATCGAGCGGGCATTGACCGAATCGATGACCAGCTGGAGGGCGTCGCGGATCTCCCGCTTGCGATTGAACGGGCTCTTGCGGGTCCGGCAGTCGGTCCGCTTGCAGGCAATGCCGTAGACGTCGGGCTTGTCCCAGCGAACGAGGCTCTCCCAGACGTGGTAATTGCCCAGGTAGGAGTGCTGGTTGTAGGGAGGATCGAGGTAGGCGACGTCCACCGTGAATTGGCTGGCGGCCTCAGCGGCATCGAGGCAGTGGGCTTCGCCCTTTCCGGCCTCCGCCTGCGGCAGGAAATCGGGAATCCGCAGTTGCAGGTCCTTGAGGGCCCGGGCCGCCCACTTCTTGAGGTAGGCCATCTGCACGCCGGTGGTCGAGTCGACCCGGTCGGAGGCCTCCATGAGGGAGACGAGCATGACGGATTTGAGTTCGGGTTCCAGGTCCAGGCCTTCCAGGTGCTCGCGAATCGCGTCGATCCGAGCCCCGTTTCGAGGGTGAATGAATCGACTCTGGATGCAGAAGGTATCGGTGAACCAGCCTGGATCGGGGGCGATGTGGTTGCACTCGTCCACGAGGCGCTCGACGTCGGCCAGCAGCCGACCGCGATCAGCCTGCACGTAGCAGGTGGCCAGGGCATGTGCGTACTCGTTGTGATCGTTGGAGATCACGCGGTAGCCACGTTGCTTGAGCGCGTGGCCGACACGAGAGGTCCCTGAGAAGAGATCAAGCACGCTGGTGCATGTGGGTACGCGCTCGATCTGTTCAAGGATCGAGGGAATGAGCGTGCGCTTTGATCCCAGGTACTTGATCATGGCCCCGAAAGCCGGAAATCCCCTTGGAATTAACTCGGAATGGCGCGGCCGTACTGCGCAAGAGCAGGCGACTGCCTTCATGTCGATCATCGGCTTTTCACCAATTCCCGCGGGAGTGGAAAGGGCCGGCACTACGGTGCCTCGAATGGTGCTGCAGTCATTGTCAATGGTGTGTTTGCTGGCCGGGGGTGGGGCCCCGGGGGGAGTCGACGCGCAGGTGTTGCGCGTTCCACTTGAATACGCCACGGTGCAGGCCGCCATCGACGCGGCGCGCGACGGTGACGAGGTGCTTGTGGGCATCGGCCGGTACGTGCAGTGCATCGACCTGCTGGGCAAGGCCATCACGCTTCGCAGCGAGCGAGGTCCGGAGTACACGACGCTGGCGGCCGATGGCTGCGGTTCGGTGGTGTGCATGGAGAATGGGGAAGGCCCTTCAACGCTTGTCGAAGGGTTCACGATCACCGGGGGAAGCGGGGATCTTGATTCCTCGGGAGTGCGACGCGGGGGAGCGATTCGCATTCTCGGGGGATCGCCCCGCATCAGCCGGTGCCTGGTCACGGGCAACGAGGCGGACACGGGTTCGGCGATGTACATCGCCGGCGGATCCCCGACGCTGCGTGACTGCTGGTTCTATCGCAACGCGGGCAGTCCGGAGATCGACTGCGACGGGGCCGAGCCGCGGGTGATCCGCTGCGGGTTCGAGGGCGACGGCATCGGCTGGAGCGATGTGGGAATGATCACGGTCCGCGATGACTGCGGACCGGCCGGGGCGTGTTGTCTTCACGGGTACTGCGTCATGACGACGATCGATGCCTGTGAAGACGCTGGTGGACAGTGGCGGGGTGAGCACGTGGCGTGTGCGGGCGACACGTGCCCCCCGCCCTGTCCCGCCGACGCCACCGGCGACGGGGTGGTCAATACGACCGACCTGCTGCAGGTGCTTGATGCCTGGGGATGGTGTGGAGACCGCGATCGATGAACCTGTTCAGGGTGACGCGTTTGCGGTCTCCTCAGCGGAGGGTTCGCCTGGCGATGGCGCCGGCTCATCCTCGCTGCCCAGCAGCCTGATGTACTCTGCCGCCTTGTCGTAATTCTTCTGTTGCCTGTAGAGCTTGATCAAATCCGTGATTGGCTTGAGGGCAGCACGTGTCTCGGGGTGCTCCATTCCCAGGACGCTGCGACGCCCTTCAAGAACTTGGATGTAGTACACCATGGCTTCATCGTGCTTTCCTTGCATGCGGAGCACGGTGCCTACCATGAAGATCGAGTTGAGAGTGTCGGGATCTTCATCGCCAAGGACACGGCGTCGGCTTTCAAGGGCCTCCGTGTAGTACGGCAACGCCTCCTTGTACCTGCCTTGTTTATAGAAGGCATAGCCAAGTCGATACATTGCTTCAAGTGTTTTCGGGTGTTCAGGGCCATGCGTTGTTCGCATCGAATCCAGCATCTCGGTCGCTGCATCGATTGGCTCTTCCAGTCGCTCGATGAACTTGAGCATGATGAGATTTTTCATGATCTCCACGTGTGTGTCGTCTCGGCCAGCTGCTTTCATATCAACAAGGATGCTTACATCATCACCATCGTGGCTCGGCATCCATTCGTCGGCCTCGTTCACCATGTCTGCAAGTTCCTGCCGGGCCTTCGCGTAATGAACAAACCGCTCTCCCCTGGACCGGGTGAAGATGACCGCCTGCTCGGTCGTCCGGGGCATGTCGAGAACGGGATCTCGTTCTTTCGTATCCCATTTCGATTCCCAGGCCGGGTTCCAGCCAATGAAGCGTTCGGCCGTGACCGCGACCAGGATGGAGCCATCCTTTGTAAAGCCGAATCGCTCGATGTCATCCTCCACGATCGCCATTTCGCGTGATATTCCTTGCCCTTCAAGAAGGTCGATGAACAGGATGCGATTGAAATTGTCACTGACAGCCAGGGTGCTGCCATCCGGGCTGTAGGCAAGGTTGCTGAACGTATATCTTTCATCTGGGCGTTGAAGAAGCCATTCCCGCTTCGAAAACTGTTGCTGTATTTCTCCGGTGGAGACATCAATCACATGGATGAAGCCATCGCCCCGGCGGTTCTTTATACCTGCATTGCTGAGCATCGCGATCGAAGATCCATCGGGGCTGTAGGAAATGGCCGCGGGATGTGCGCCGTAGTACTGTTCAGGTTTTGGAATCTCGTGTGTCTCGACCCATATTCGCTTCTCCAGGTCCCAGATCTTGATCGAAGATGGCCCCTGTGGCTTTTCTGCCGCTGGCAGCCCTCGGCGTTGTGACACCTTGTCACCCGCCGATAGATGGGTCCTTGGTGGCATGGCAACAGCCATGTGCCGGCCATCCGGGCTGAAGGCTACCGTTTTCTGCATCGATTTTACGAACTGCAGTTCATCAACGGGGTATCCATCGAGGATGTTTAGAATCGAGATCGTGCTGTCGTGTCGTGCTGGCTTGGACTCCAGGGACCAGGGCGATGGACTGGTCCCCGGCTCGATTTCTTCCACCTCGATGCTCGCCACGTGAAATGAATATGGGCTCATGGTCAACTCGGACACCTGGGCTGGTGATCCGGGTCTGATTCCCACCTGGGCATCAATTGCCTGAATGATATTGTCGACCGCCAACTGCTGGAGTTCCGTGTTCCGCTGCTTGATACCGGCGATCTCCAGCACATCCTCCTGGTCCATATCCCACTGCTGCATGCCCACGGTCCAGTATTCGTCATGCGGTACCACGTCATTGGTTTTTGTTTTCAGGATGCTGCCATCGGAGCTGAACATGGCAGTCCCTATCCCGCCGAGTGCTTCGAGTTCCCACTGTGTATTTCCAGACGAGAGATTCCACATTCGCACCATTCCATTCGTGCCGCCACTTGCAATATGACTGCTTGAAGGATCAAAAGCGATGGTTGCCACGTCTTCATCGGCGTGCAGCCGATGCAGCACGTTTCCATTCGTGACATCAGAGACCACGATGGTTGCGCCTTCGAGGACGGCAAGCAGTGTTCCATCACCGCTGAAACGCTTGACATCCTTGTACGTCAACTTCCCGATCTCGTTTTGCCATGCCAGTTCGCCCGTGGCGGTGTTCCAGCACTCGATGACTGAACTTGTCGCATCACTTCCTTTGTCTCTCAATACCATCAACAGTGCGTCATCACTCGTCCAGGAGGCCGAATATGCCCCTTCGCGAGTAGGCCTGCTGAACAAGGTGTGAATGATTCCCAGGTTCCCGTCGCCCTGGTTCTCCTTGTTGTATATGACGAGTTCCGAGCGAGAAAAATTGTTTTCATTCCACTTGATCATGGAAGCCGCTATGAGATTCGTGTCAGTGTTGCTGGGCCAACTCTGACCCATTCCATCTACATACGAGAGGTCGGATGATCCGTGGTAGGGGGTGAACTCAACGTCATCCATGCCTAGGATGCTGTTCGAAGCAGCCGAGTGCATGGCCAGCCAGGGCATCGGGGGATCGGCAGGGTCAAAGACATCATCGACCGATGCTGCATGCCTGAGGTATTCGAGGGCCTTGGTTCTATCGCCTGATGACAGTCGAATTGCGGCCAGGGACATCCGGCCGTCATAGGCGGCACGAGCTGCATCTACGAGAGCTGCTTCGGCCTTTTCTCTCGCTACATCGGCCTCGTGTTCCATTTCAAGAGCGATCTTTTCCTTGTCCTGCGCAATCTGTCGTTGCCGATCTTCCTCAATCGCAAAGGTCAACGACACCACGACACCCGCAATCAGGATCAGCATGATGATGGCAATGGCTGCAAAGGCACCCTTGTTGCGGCGAACCTTCTTGCGGAATCGGTACATCGCGGACTCTGGCCCTGCTTCAAGTGGCTGACCCGTCAAGTACCGGCGGATGTCCTCGCCCATGTCACTGGCCGAGCCGTACCGCTCGCTGCGTTCCTTGCGAAGGGCCTTCAGCGGGATCCACTCCAGTTCCCGGCTGAGCATGCGCGACAGCGGGGCGACCTCCGTACGGCGGGCATGGGCGATTCGTGACGCATCCTCGCCCCCGGTGCTCGCCAGCCAGGTGCTCGGCCGCGGCGGGTCCTCCTCGCAGATGATTCGGCGCATCTCGTCGTAACCAGCTTGCCGGAGCGATCGTTCAGTGAACGGGGGCTGCCCGGCGATCACCTCGTACATGATCACGCCAAGGGCGTACACGTCGCTGCGGGTATCGATGTCGCTCGCCCTGGCGTCGGCCTGTTCCGGGGCCATGTAGGCAGGTGTTCCAAGCATCTGCCCCTGCAGGGTGATGTCCGGTGATTCAAAGAGATCCTGGCTGGTGGCCTTGGCAATACCGAAGTCGATGATCTTGGGGCGCAATCGCCCGTCATCATCCCGGTAGACCAGGATGTTGCCTGGCTTCAGGTCGCGGTGGATGACGCCCTTCAAGTGGGCATGCTGCACGGCATCGCAGACATCTGCCATCAACTCCAGTCGCTGCTTGATATCGAGTTCGTCCTCGTCGCAGGCCTCGGTGATGGTTCGCCCCTCGATGTACTCCATGACGAAGTAGGGGTGGGCATCATCCGTCATGCCCGCTTCATACACCTTGGCGATGCAGTGATGATCCATCATCGCCAGCACTTGTCGTTCGGCCTCGAAGCGGGCAATGAAATTCGATGAATCCTTGCTGGCCTGGATGATCTTCAGCGCGACCTTCCGCCGAATCGGTTCCTCCTGCTGGGCCAGGTAGACCACGCCCATGCCACCTTCTCCGAGGGTCGAGAGAATCGTGTACGGCCCGATGCGATCGTGGACAACGTGCTTCTCACTTCCAGGTGGAGCATGTGGCATCGTCTCGTCGGAGGTCATGTTGTCCAGCAGCGACTCGAGTTCCTTGAGCAGGGCAAGGTCGTCGCCGCAGGCTTCCATGAGATAGTTGGCTCTCTGTTCACCAGTGAGCTGTACAGCAGCATCGAAGAGTTCCTGGATACGGTCTGGATCGTGGTTCATGGGTTGGCTCCACTGAATCCATGCGTCATCGAGAAGGTGCCCTGCGTGATCTGCATCATATTTCTTCGTCTATTTTCAACTCTCGACGCAGCCAGGCCTGGGCCAGCCGCCACTCATTGGTCACCGTACGAGCAGAGATCTCCAGGGCCTCGGCGACCTGGTCGATGGTCCATCCCTGCACCCATCGAAGCCATGCGACTGTGGCCTGTTGTGGAAAATGCGTCTGCAGTTGCTGAAATGCGACCATCGCCATCGCCAACTCCTCGCCACCATGGGTCCGTGTCGAGACCAGTTCTCCCGCATTGATGTCCAGAGGGACACGCTGGCGATCGCCACCCCGTTTGAGGCGGCCTCGGTGGCGGGCATGATCGACGAGGAACTGGCTCATTGCGCGTGCGACGCTTCCAAAGAAATGGCGTCGGTTGTCCCACTGGGGCATCGTGCCCTGGTCATCCACGATTCGGAGGTAGACCTCCTGGAGTACGACTGTGGGGGTGAGGGTGATTCCGCCCTTGTGATGGCGCAACTGGTTGGCAGCCATCTGGCGAAGCTCGTCATTGACTGTGCTCCAGAGTGCTTCGGCCGCAGCGTCATTGCCTTCGGCGGCCGAGTGCAGCAACATCGTCACATTTCCTTTGGGTTGGTCTGCCATTGTTGGTCCCTGAATATACCGGTGATCACCGCATTTCATGGTTTCGGAGGCCCGGTGTGACCTCCTGCCGCCTGAGAACAGGTTTCTTTCAAAACCCTTGCCGACCCGGCCGGAGCCAGTCGCTTGGACAGGTGAAGGGGCAGGGTGCCTCGTCCCCGCATGGGTTGTTGCATTCAGCGGGCGTAGCGTCCCAGCAGGGTGTCCATGCACGGGCCGATGCGGCGGCGCATGTCCGACTGCAGCCGGGACCGCTGGTCATCGTCAAGCGTGCCGGGCTTGGCGCTGAGGCCGATGCCCTTGGTGTCGTACCACGACAGCGATTTCTCGCGGTGCGCCTCCACGTCGAAGGGCTCCTCGTGGGCGATGCCCAGGAAGTCCAGCAACCGCTCGACCTGCGCGAAGTCGTCCTTCATGTCCTCGTAGTAGAGGATCATCTTCTCGCCCTCGAAGGCGTCGTAGGCCCGCACATTCACCGCGTACCGCGATGGGTTCCACTCGCTGCGGACCGCGTTGGCATGGTAGTCACGCACCAGCAGCACCATGCGGGGAAAGATCGGTGTGAAGCGCCGCCCGCACAGCGACAGCACCTGCCGCACGAACAGCGGGTACCGGCCCTGTTCGTAGAAGATGCAGTCACTCGTTTCCGGCCCGCTCGTCTTGCGTACGTCGTGGGTGCGGTAGAGCACCGGGTCGCCCTCGGAGACCAGTTTGCCGAAGCCCGGCGTAGGACGACCGGAGAAGTGTTCGATGCAGTAGCGAAGCCAGTTCAGCCCGCTGCGGGGATGCGACACCAGGATGGTCTTGGTGCGATCGAGTTCCATCAGCCGACGCTGACGAGAATGTCCTCGCCCTCGATCTTGACCTCGTAGACGCGAAGCGGTTCGTCCGCGGGCGGCTCGATGGGGTGGCCGGTGCGGGCGTCGAAGGACGCGTAGTGCAGCGGACACACCAGGCAGCCGTCCTCGATGTCGCCGTCGCAGAGGTCCGCGTCAGCGTGGGTGCACGTGCCTGAAAGTGCCGTGATCTCGCCATCGACGTTGCAGATGGCGATGCGATCGCCGTCGATGTCGACCCCGTACACGGTGCCCGACGGCACGTCGGTGAGCATTGCCACTCGCTTGAAATCGGACATGGTGCTTCGGCCGCGTCAGTCGCGTGGCCGCTCCTTGCGGTTGAAGGTCATGGGGGTGGGTTTCTTCTGGGCAAACTTCGCCGGATCGAACTTGCCGGTGAAGTCCAGTTCGAGTTTCGCGGCCTCGCTCATCATCTGCGGGTCCCACGTCGGTTCCCACGTGAGGTCGACCGCGGCGCCGGTCACACCCTCGACCGCGGCCACGGCCTGCTCGACCTGGCCGGGGATGACTTCCGCCATGGGGCAGTTGGGCGTGGTGAGCGTCATCGTCACGTGCACCCCGGCGTGCTCGTCGATGCGGGCCTCGTAGATGAGCCCGAGGTCGAAGATGTTCACCGGTATCTCCGGATCACGCACGCTGCTGAGCGCCTTGCGCACGGCGTTGGCCAGCGGATGATCTTCCGGGGTGATGGTGGACATGCGTGTGCTCGTTCTCAGCCGAAGACTTCGATGACCCGCAGCAGCCGGTCGGCGAACTCGTCGAGTTCATGTGTGGTGTTGTAGACGCCCATGGAGATCCTCGCCGTGGCGGGAACCTCGAAGCGGTCCATCAAGGGCCATGCACAGTGGTGGCCGGTGCGAATGGCGACCCCGTGGCGATCCAGGAACGTTCCCAGGTCGTGGGGGTGGATGCCGTCGACCAGGAACGAGATCACCGCGGCGCGGTGCGGGGCATTGCCGATCATGCGAACGCGGTCGATGGCCTGCAGTCGCTCCAGCGCGTGCACCAGCAGGTGACGCTCGTGGGCGGCGACCGCTTCCATGCCGAGGTTCTTCAGCCAGGTGACCGCGGCCCCGAGCCCGATGGCACCGGAGATGTTGGGCGTGCCCGCCTCGAACTTCCACGGCACGTCGTTGTAGGTGGTCTGCTCGAAGGTGACCTTCTCGATCATGTCGCCGCCACCCTGCCACGGGGGCATCGACTCCAGCAGTTCGTGCCGCGCCCAGAGACAGCCGATGCCCGTGGGGCCGTACATCTTGTGCCCGGAGAAGGCCAGGGCATCGCAGCCGACGGCCTGGACATCCACCGGGGTGTGCGGCAGCGCCTGGGCCGCATCGAGCATGGTGGTGATGCCCTGCTCGCGGGCCGCGGCGCAGATCGCCGTCACGTCGTTGACCGTACCCAGCACGTTGCTGGTCCAGGTGATCGCCACCAGTTTCGTACGCTCGTTCATGTGCTCGACGAAGGTGTCCAGCGTGATGGTGCCGTCATCTTCGACCGGGACCACGTTGAGCACGATGCCCAGTCGATCCCGCAGCATCTGCCAGGGAACGATGTTGGCATGGTGCTCCATGCCCGTGAGCAGGACCTCGTCGCCCTCGCCCAGGTTGGCCACGCCCCAGGAGTTGGCGAAGAGATTGATGGCTTCGGTGGTGCCCCGGGTCCAGATCACTTCCTCGTGTCGCGGGGCGTTGATGAACGAAGCGATTGTCTTCCTCGCCCCCTCGTAGGCATCGGTCGCCTCGGCACTGAGTTCATGCACTGCCCGGTGCACGTTGGCCGTGTAGGAGGTTTCAAAACCGAGTACCGCGTCGATCACCGGTTGCGGCCGAGGGGTGGTCGCGGCGTTGTCCAGGTAGATCAGCGGCTGGTCGTGCACGCGTCGATCCAGCAGGGGGAAGTCCCTGCGGATTCGATCGAGGTCCAGTGCTTGTCCGGTCGAGGCGCTCATGGGTGCCCCATCAGTCTACGCTGTCCATCGACTGGAGCAGGTCGCCGTGGGGGAGACGTTCCAGGATCAGGGTTTCCATCTTGCGACGCAGGGGCAGCAGCTCGATGTCCTCGATCACCTCGTTGGCGAAGGCGAAGGTGAGCAGGCTGCGGGCTGCCTCGCGGCCGATGCCCCTGGCGTGCAGGTAGAAGGCGGCCTGCTCGTCGAGTCGGCCGATGGTCGCACCGTGGGTGCACTTGACGTCGTCGGCGAAGATCTCCAACTGGGGTCGGGTGCGGACGCGGGCCTGTTCCGAGAGCAGCAGGTTCATGTTCGTCTGCACGGCGTCGGTCTTCTGGGCATCCTGCTCCACGTAGATCCGGCCGGTGAAGGAGGTGGATCCCTTGTCGCTGAGGATGTGCTTGAAGTACTCACGACTGTTGCAGTCGGGCTTCATGTGGTTGACGCGGAGGAAGTTGTCCACGTGCCGGGTGCCGTCGACCAGGGCCAGGCCGCGGAGGTTGGCCATGCCATCAGTGCCGTCGAGCGTGGCCGTCATGCCGTTGCGAATCAGCGCGCCATCGAGTGCCATGCAGCAGGAGTTGACGTTGGTTCCATTGCCCTGGATGAGCCCGAGGCCGCCGATGTGCCAGGTGCCGGCGCCTTCGCGGACGATGCGGTAGTGGTCGACGTGCACGTCGTGTCCGGCGACGATCTCGGTCACCGGATTCACGAGGCACGGCTCGTCACCGAGGCCGCAGCAGGTTTCGACGCAGGTCGCTCGGCCGCCGTCCTCGACCACGATCAGGGCTCGTGGGTGCGAGACGATCGGCTTCGCGCCGGGCCGGGTCACGTGCAGTACGTGTACGGGGTGTTCCAGGTGCACGCCGGCAGGGACGTGCATGAACAGGCCGTCTTCGACGAAGGCGGTGTTCAAGGCGTCGAACGCATCGCTCTTCCAGTCGATGGTCGTGCCCAGGTGCCGGGTGACCAGGTCTTCCTGGTCCTCGATCGCGCTGGCCAGCCGGGTGACGGTGACGCCACCGGGCACCGTGCCGATGTCGGAGAGGGTGTCGTTGTACACGCCGTTGACGAAGACCAGCCGGTGCGTCGGTACGCCCTCGAGCAGGTGGGATCGCAGTTCGTCCATCGCGACCTCGACATCGGGGGAAGCCAGTTGCAGGTCGGCCTCGGCGATGGGTCGGCAGTCGGTGTAGCGGTAGGCTTCGCCCCGCATCGTCGGCCATCCCAGTTCGATGAACCGGTCGTAGGCTTCTCGGCGCAGGCCCGCAAGCGGGCCGCCGAGGTCCACGAGGCGGGTGAACTCGGATTCGAACAGGTGTTGATCGTTCATGGTGTCGGTGGTCATCGGTGTTCCGTTCAGGCGCCGTTGGCGACTCCGCTCTCGGCTTCGATGCCGGCGTAGCCTTCGGCTTCCAGCAGCTGGGCGAGTTCCTTGCCGCCGGTGCGGGCGATTCGTCCGTTGACGAGTACGTGCACGACGTCGGGAACGATGTAGTTGAGCAGGCGCTGGTAGTGGGTGATCACCAGGAAGCTGCGGTTGCCGTCACGCAGGGCGTTGACGCCGTCGGAGACGACCTTCAATGCGTCGATGTCGAGGCCGGAGTCGGTCTCGTCCAGCACGCACATCTTCGGGTCGAGCATCGCCATCTGGAAGATCTCGGCTCGCTTCTTCTCGCCGCCGGAGAACCCTTCGTTGACGGAGCGATCCAGCAGGGAGGTGTCCAGTGCCAGGGCCTGGGCCTTCTCCTTGACCAGCTGCAGGAACTCGTAGGCATCGAGCTCACTCAGTTCACGGTGCGCCCGCACGGCGTTGACCGCGGCGCGAAGGAAGTACTTCGTGCTGACCCCGGGGATCTCCACCGGGTACTGGAAGGCCATGAACAGGCCTTCGCAGGCACGCTCGTCGGGATCCATGTCCAGCAGATCTTCGCCGTCGAGCGTGATCGAGCCCTCGGTGACCTCGTAGGTCTCCTCGCCGGCGAGCACACGGGCGAGGGTGGACTTGCCGGAGCCGTTGGGGCCCATGATGGAGTGCACCTCGCCGGAGGGAATGGTCAGGTCGATGCCACGGAGAATCTCGGTGCCTTCGACGGATGCATGGAGGTTGGTGATCTGGAGCATGTCTCGTTCCTGTCGGGGGGGTCAGCCCACGCTTCCCTCGAGGCTGACCTCGAGGAGTTTCTTCGCCTCGACGGCGAATTCCATGGGCAGTTCCGCGAGGACCTCGCGGCAGAACCCGTTGACGATCATGGATACGGCGTCCTCCGAGGAGATGCCGCGCTGGTTGCAGTAGAAGATCTGGTCTTCCCCGATCTTGGAGGTCGAGGCTTCGTGCTCGACGATGGCGGTGTCGTTGTCCGCCTCGATGTAGGGGAAAGTGTGGGCTCCGCAGCGGTCGCCCATGAGCATGGAGTCGCACTGGGTGTAGTTGCGGGCGTTGGTCGCCTTGGGCCGGATCTTCACCTGGCCACGGTAGGTGTTCTGGCCGTTGCCGGCCGAGATGCCCTTGGAGACGATGTTGCTTCGCGTGTTGCGGCCGATGTGGATCATCTTCGTCCCGGTATCCGCCTGCTGCTTCATGTTGGTCAGGGCGACCGAGTAGAACTCACCGATGGAGTCGTGGCCCTTGAGAATGCAGGAGGGATACTTCCAGGTGATGGCCGAGCCGGTTTCCACCTGCGTCCACGAGATGTGGCTTCGGTCGCCTTCGCAGAGTCCACGCTTGGTCACGAAGTTGTAGATGCCACCCTTGCCGTTCTCGTCGCCGGGGTACCAGTTCTGGATGGTCGAGTACTTGATGGAAGCGTCGTCGAGGGCGATCAGTTCGACCACCGCCGCGTGCAGCTGGTTCTCGTCCCGCATCGGGGCGGTACAGCCCTCGAGGTAGCTCACCGAGGCGCCTTCTTCGGCGATGATGAGCGTCCGCTCGAACTGCCCGGTGTTCAGGGAGTTGATCCGGAAGTATGTGCTCAGTTCCATCGGGCAGGTGACGCCCTTGGGAATGAAGACGAATGAGCCGTCCGTGAAGACGGCCGAGTTCAGGGCTGCGAAGAAGTTGTCGTTGGGTGGGACGATCCGTCCGAGGTACTGCTGAACCAGTTCGGGATGATCGTGCACGGCCTCTGAGATGGGGCAGAAGATCACGCCTACCTCGGCCAGTTTTTCACGGTAGGTCGTGGCCACGGAGACGCTGTCGAAGACGGCGTCCACCGCGACTCCGGCCAGGGCGGCGCGTTCCTCCAGCGGGATGCCGAGTTTCTCGTAGGTCTCCAGCAACTTGGGATCGACCTCGTCAAGGCTCTTGGGCCGATCGTCGTCGCTCTTGGGAGCCGAGTAGTAGCTGATGCCGTTGTAGTCGATGGGTCGCCAGTCGTGATCCGGGAAGTGGGCCCAGTCCGGCTCATCCATGGTCAGCCAGTGCCGGTAGGCCTTGAGTCGCCACTCCAGCAGCCACTGCGGTTCCTTCTTCCGGGCGGAGATGGCACGAACGACATCCTCATCCAGACCAGGTGGCAGTGTTTCCGACTCGATGTCGGTAACGAACCCCCACTTGTAGTCGTTCTGCTCAGCCCAGGCATCGAGCATCTGGTTTGAGTCGTTGGCCATAACTGCTTCCTCAAGGATTGCGTTGGTGGATACATGGCCAGGAGCCGCAGCGGTCTACGCCGTATGGGCAGTTCGGGCATTGTAATGCCATTTCTGGAATGATTCTAGGGACCAATCGGGTTTCATATGACCTTCATTAGGTCTAGAATGAGGTGCTTGCACTGGGTGTCCCATGTTGGGCCCCCCCCCACGATTTCCGGAGAAGATTCAATGCCAGTCACAGTGACCAATACCGCCGCCAGGGAGATCGCTTCGATCATCAAGCAGCAGGATCTCGATCCCGCAGTCATCCGGCTTCGAGTCGGTGTCAAGGGTGGTGGCTGCAGTGGCTTCAGTTACCTGCTGGATCTCACTGAGAACAGCAAGGACAGTGACGAGAGTTGGGAATACCCGTATCCGGAGAGTGAGACGGATGACGCGTCCGAAGACAGCCGGGTCATCACCGTAGTCTGCGATCCCAAGAGTTATCTCTACCTCAATGGCACCGAGATCGATTTCAAGGACGAGGTCATGGGACGTGGATTCGTCTTCAACAACCCCAACGCCACCAATACCTGTGGCTGCGGCAGCAGTTTCAGCGCCTGATCGCACTGCTCCTCGGGCAACATTCAAATCACGACATGGGCACCGCCCGCTGGCAGCGGGCGATGCATCATTCTTCCTGGATTCAAGTCTTCGGCATCAGATGAAGATGGTCGCCACGATCCCGATCCAGGTGAGATAGATGGCCATGTCGACCAGGTTCACGCGAGGCACCGCGGCGGCCTCCCCACTCAAGGTCGCCGTTGCCCCGTTGGACCGATTCATGGCTCGGTACCAGCCGGTTCGGGGAGTGTTGCGAGTCGTATCCTGGTGCATTCGGTCATCTCCATGAGAGTGTCGTCTCGCTGGGACAATCCCCGGGTTCCAGTGTTCTTTCGCATGACCTGAGGCATTCGGATTTCCGTGGGTGGATCTGGGCGGCATGGGGGATTCGCAGGACCTGCCGGCTTCCAAATCGGTACCCTGTATTGAGATTCAAGGAGCACGCAATGCCCAACCAGCCGCCGACTCGCCATGGCCTGAGCCTTCCGCTGCTCATCCTGGCTTGTCTCGTTCTCGTGCTGGCAATCCTGCTGGACTGGCTGGGTGTGAGTCAGGCCATCGCAGCCAACCCGATCGAGACGTCGCCGCTGCTGACGGATGAGGATCGAACAATGCTGGACCTGCTCGGGCCCGGGGTGGTCGTAGGGCCGCTGGATCAGCCGGGCATCGAGGACATCGCCCCCTGGTACCCACTGCAGAACCAGAAGGGTTCCTACCAGCGGACGATCTCTGGTCAGTCCAGCAAGTCCGTCACGGTCCTGCTGACCCACGTGGATCGATACCCCCATGACCCACCAGGGTCCTCGGCAGGCGCGTGGACACTCAACACGACGAATCGAGACATCAAGTACTTCCTGTTGAAGGATGGAGACTTGATGCTGCCGACCGAGGTCAACATCAACCAGGGCGTGGCCACGATCTTCGATCCGCCCGAGCCGGTCCTGCTTGCGGGACTCAAGACCGGAGAGTCACGCACCGTGGAGTCCAAGATCGCGGTCTACGATCTGCACAAGCCGAAAGACAAGAAATACACGGGCACCCTGAAATTCATCTACGCGGACAAGGGTGCCTGGCGGGTCACGGTGCCGGCTGGGACGTTCGATGCCCGGTTGATCGTGGTGACGGCCGAGGGCAAGATCGGGCCGGGAAACATCCGGTCGGGGTACCTCGTGTTCTATGCCAAGGATGTCGGCCGGGTCGCGTTCGTGGCCCGACGCCATGTGTCGGCCTATCTTGTGTACAACAAGACGACACAGCACGCGTTGGTGCTGGAGAAGATGACGCCGGAGACGACGTCGCTGGAACCGAAGAAGCAAACCAAGGAACCGAAGCCATGACACGGAGATGCACGATGCCCCTGAGAAGCCTGCTTGCCAGTTTCGCCTTCGCGGTCACCGCAATGGCGGCTCCCGTAAACACCGTCTGCCCGATGATGCCCGATGAGGAGATCACGGATACGGACAACGTCATCGAGTACGACGGCCAGGAGGTCGCGTTCTGCTGCGGTCGCTGCGTTCGAAAGTGGAATGCGTTGGATGATTCCAGTCGCAAGGAGATGCTCGCAGCGGCCATGCCTGCGCAAGCCCCCGCCACACCCGAGCCGCCCGTGGCAGAAGCACCGAAGGTTCCGATGGATCAGCTCGATCCCCTGGG
>JAQWPT010000009.1 GCA_029245245.1 Phycisphaerales bacterium | reverse complement strand
CTGGCGTCTGCGGCTGCGGCACGCCTGATGTCGACTCCGACTCCGACGGCGTGCTTGACTGCGAAGACGGCTGTCCCAACGATCCCGACAAGATCGAGCCGGGCGCCTGCGGTTGCGGAACTCCCGAAACCGACTCGGATGGCGACGGCATCCCCGACTGCATCGACTGCAGCGAGCCGGATGATCCCAACGACGGCATCCACGCCTATCCCTGCGAGTACACGTCCATCCAGGCTGCCATCGATGCGGCGGCACCTGGAGACGTCGTTCTGATCGCCGCCGGCACCCACCCACTCGACGCAACCATCGACACCAACGGCAGGAACATCACCATCCGTGGCGAACTCGATGTGGACGGCAACCCCGGCACGATCCTCGACGGCCAGGGCTCGCAGGTGATTCACTGCCAGGCGGGTGCGCCAGGCACGACGTTTGAATACCTGGCCATTGAAAACGGCTACGACGCCATCGGTGGCGGCATGAACCTGGAAGCCGGCAGCAACATCACGATGAACCAATGTGCCATCCGGAACAACTCGACGCCATCGTACGGGCTCGGGGGCGGCTTCGCCGCCGCAGGCAACAGCACCGCCACCCTCGTGCAATGCGTGATCGAGGACAACGACGGCTCCTATGCCGGCGGCTTCTACACCAGCGGAACCGTCAACCTGCAGGACTGCATCATTCGCAACAACACCGCAGGCTTCGGGGGCGGCTGCTACAACGATGGCACCGTCTCGCTCTCGGGCACCACGATGTGCGGCAACACGCCGGACAACTTCGCTGGGCCTGGCACGATCAACGATCTCGGGGACAACTGCCTCGTGGAATCATGCGACGACTCCGACGGAGATGGAACCTACGACTGCAACGACGGCTGCCCCGACGATCCGAACAAGATCGAGCCGGGCATCTGCGGCTGCGGCGTGGCCGATGATGACAGCGATGGTGATGGCACCATTGACTGTCTTGAATCAAACTGTCCCAGTGACGTCGATGGATCAGGAACCGTGGACGTGATCGACCTGCTGGCCGTCATCTCCGCCTGGGGACCCTGTGATGACACCCCATGTGACAGCGATGTAGATGGTTCGGGCAGTGTGGACGTGATCGACCTCCTGGCGATCATCTCCGCCTGGGGCGACTGCCCTCGCGGCTGAACAGCATTCCGGCGTATCCTGTCGGGATGAACACCCACAACACCAATCGATTTCGTGCTGCGACCATCCTGCTCGCACTGCCCGTGCTGCTTGGCTTCCATGACCCCGGCGAGCAACCGGCATCCCCCGCCCCGGCCGCTCCCGTCAACACTGCCCCGGTCGTCATCGACGGCGTGACGTGGGTCGCCTCCGAGGACTGGGGCCAGCACCCGGACCTGGCCATCGGCAACACCCACGGCAGCGTGCTCGTGGATCCCGACGGCCGTGTGCTCTACAACACCGATACCGGCAACTCCATCATGGTTCATGACCACGACGGCAACCATGTCGACACCATGGCCGGACGGTTCCCCGGCATCCACGGGATGCAGCTGCGCATCGAGGACGGAACCCCCTACCTCTACGCAGCGCATCTTCCGGGCAAGCAGGCCGTGAAGCTGCGCATGGATGGCACGCATGTCTGGACACTCGGTGTTCCCATGGAGTCCGGTCACTACGACGACAACCCCGACGCGTACAACCCCACCGCCATCGCCGTCGCCCCGGACGGACGCATCTACGTGGCCGACGGCTACGGACGCAACTGGATCCACGTCTTCGGACCCGACCTGAAGTACCGATCGAGTTTCGGTGGACGTGGTTCCGAGCCCGGGCAGTTCGTCACCTGCCACGGCATGGCCATCGACACCTCCGGTGACGAGCCGATGCTCGTCGTCTGTGACCGTGAGAACCGCCGCGTGCAGCGATTCACCCTCGACGGCAAGCATGTCGACATTCCCGTGACCGACCTGCGCCGCCCCTGCGGAATCGCGTTCTGGAGCGGGCCCGAAGGGCAACGAGTGGCCGCCATCGCCGAGCTCGAGGGGCGCGTGACGATCCTCGACGGCGACTACAGCGTGCGAGGCCACCTCGGCGACAACCCGGACCGGTCCCAATGGTCCAACAACGGCGTCCCGCCGGCGGACTGGAAAACCGGGGTCACCACCGCCCCCCACGGGGTGGGCTTCGACGCCGCAGGCAACATCTACGTCCAGGACTGGAACGCACATGGGCGTGTCCACCGGTTCACGCGAAACACGAAACACTGAGTCGTTGAATCCATGTAGACTGGCCCCCCACAAGGGAGGGGAATTTCATGGGAAACATACCTGTACTTGGGCCCGCCCAGGCGGCGTACTTCTGGCTCAAGAATCGCAGTCGAGCCTCGAAACTCAAGAAATGGGCTGAAGGCAAGGGCCTCAAATTCGCACCGACCACGAAGTTGTTCACTCCGCCTGCGAATCCAGCTGAGCATGCCGATGAGTCCGGTTTCGCCGGCCACAGCCGCAGGGCTCATGGCATCTTCCTTCGCCTGTTCGGCCTTTCGAAGATCCAGCAGACCTACCACCAGTTTGCCGCCAACCGATTCCGTGGTGACTGGCAGTCTGACAAGAACATCTGCTGGGGCACGTGGAATGGGTTTACCGTCATCACCTGGGACACGGTGTACTACGACCTGCACACCGGCCAGGACACCGATTGGACTGAAGGCGAGTACAGTTCGATCCTCATCCTGACCGACACGCCCCTGCATTCTGCACTGATCACCCCCAACTCGCTGCTGAAGCGGTTGTCATCATTCGGGATCGAGGAGGGGTACGGCTCATTCAAGATGCACACTGTGAAGTTCGAACTCGACGCCTTCAACAAGGCCTACAAGGTTCGAGGCCGTGATCCGAAATGGACCTTCGCGATCATTGACCAGGAGATGATCGAGTGGATGCTCGACCAGAAGAGCAAGCACACCATTGAAATCGCCGCTGGAGGCGTCATGGTCTCCACCTGGTTCACGCTGACTCCGGATCAGCTTGAGAACCAGCTGGATTTCTGCACCAGGTTCCTCCAGCATATTCCCGAAGACCTCAAGCATCACAACATGGATGGCTCCGCCGTCTGACAGGAGATTCACATGAACACCATGATTCCCATCCTCGCACTGTCCGGTGGCGCCGTCGTCGCGATCGCCGTCTGCGCCGGCATTCTCCTGCTGATCATCATCGTGGTCGCGATGTACAACAAGCTGGTCCGGCTTCGCCAGTCCTGCAAGGAATCCTGGGCTGACATCGACACCGAACTGCAGCGCCGCCACGACCTGATCCCGAACATCATCGAAACGGTCAAGGGCTACGCCACGCACGAGAAGAGCACCCTCGAAGAAGTCACCAACCTCCGCAACCAGGCCGTCGCCGCCAAGGACAAGGGACCAGCCGAGCGAGCCAAGGTCGAGGACCAGTTGGGCAAGGCCGCCGGTGGACTCGTGGCTACCTTCGAGGCCTACCCGGATCTCAAGGCCAACCAGAACTTCCTGCAGTTGCAGAACGAACTGAGCGAAACCGAGACTCGCATCGCACGCTCCCGCCGCTTCTACAACGCGAACGTCCGCGACTTCATGAACGGCGTCCAGATGTTCCCCAGCAGCCTCGTCGCCGGCATGGGCGGCTTCAAGGGCAGCGAGTTCGAGTTCTTCAAGGCCGACGATTCAGCACACGAAGCTGTAAAGGTCGACTTTGGTGCCTGAGATCGATCACGCCGGCACGCACGCTCGCAATGCAAAGAGGGCAGACGCGTGGTGTGAAACCACCGGGTTTCACCCCGAACTGCTGCCTCACTCGATCCTCTTTGCTATCGGCGGTGGGATCTATGCCTGGGCAAGGGCAAGCGGTTCCAACCATGGACACAGCATGCCTCCCGCCGCTGCGATCGTCTTCGGCTGCATCGGCTTCATTGCCGGTGGACTCTTTGGTTACTTCGGGGGCCTGGCTGTTGCCAAGAAGCGACTGCAGTACAAGCGATGGTGTGAAGCGCATGGCTGGTCATTCAAGGCTGGCGGCATGCCGCTGCTGGACGGAGTGGTTGAGCGCAGTACCGATGCACAGCACTCCGTGCTGATTCCACGGCACCAGCCGGCAAGCAACATCATGAGCAAGCGATTTGGCGATCGTGGCGCAAGCCTGCACCATGCCAGCCAGAACAAGGTGCATTTTCTCTACTTCGTCGCCGACAGTGGAGGAACCTGCCCCGACATGATCCTCTGCCACCACAAGATGGCGAGTCGGTTCCATATTCCCCATGAACTCAAGTCAGTCAAGTTCGAATCAAACGAGTTCAACAGGCAGTGGACCGTGAAAGCCAAGGACAACAAGGCGGCATTCGCCCGGGTCAACCAGGGACTCATGGAGTACCTGCTGGCCAACAAGATACCCTGCGCCATCGAGTTCAAGGGTGGACTGCTTCTTGTCGTTTCAATGCAGGACGGTCTTGTCGCACGGACCAACCTTCTTCTGTTCGCGGAAAGCCTCTCCAAGGTGGTCCCCGACGACCTGCTTCCGCCATATGACTTCGACGCCGATTGCGCGAACAGACCGGGGTAATCCACGTGACGAACGATCCTGGCACGGCAACGAACACTCAGAGCCGCTGACGCTCTCCCACCTCTGCCACCGAAAAACCTCGCTCCTGCACGGCTTGCTGCAGCGCGGGATCCGTCAGTGCCGGGTTCGTGTGGTTGAGGTGGATGAACCGGATTGACCCGGGATGCATCTGGGCATGCTCAGCAAGCACATCCATGGTGGTCACCATCGCAGGGTGCGGAATCTCCGAGAGGTCCCGGCCGGGCAATTCGCTGCCGTCGTAGAACGTCCCGTCAACGTAGGCCACGTCCACGCCCGAAAGCAGTCGCGACAGCATGCCCGGATGCGCGTCCCAGCGATCGACATCAGGCACGAACAGCATGGTGCGGGCCGGACCCCAGATGCGAAACGCCACCGTGTCGCTGAACTCGTCGCGGTGCGGCACGTTGATGGCCTCCACCTGCAGTCCCTCGATGGGCTCGAAGACGACCCCGGGCGCCCCCGACGCATCCACCGATGCTGGCGTGCACTCGATGAGCTCGATGTTGTCCTGCTCGACCAGTTGAGACCAGGGCCCGTTGCTGCGCAGGAACGCTGCCATTGACGGCGTAACGTGCACAGGCATCAGCTGCGAATCGGCGACCTCGTGTCCGAGGTACATCAAGCCGGTGTAGTGCCCGATGTGGGCATGGGTCAGCAGTACCGCATCGACGGGCTGGCGACTGCGACCGGACACGCCGGCCTTTGCGTGCAGCAGCCGAAGCTGGGTGTCGATGCCGGGAGTGGCCTCGATCAGGACCAGTTGATCGGTCTCACGATCGTGGATGCCGATGCAGGCGGGTGTCTCGACCTGACCACGACTCCGCGCGTCGGTGCAGCACGGCTTCTCGCAGCCCACGTGCGGCAGTCCCCCGTCCTGGGTACGACCAAGCACGTACGCATCGAACCGCGAGCGGTCGTCAGCGCGATCCGTTGGCGCAACCGGCTGCGATGCACAGGAGGACAACAACAGGAACGGCAGCAGACGCCTCATCATGGATTCAACTCCCGGGCAAAGATCGGCATGGTGCGGATTGCATCGTAGAAGGCAAGTGATTCATCGGCTCCGAGACCCGCATGCGGTGGCCTGGGATGGCCGACATCCACGCCCATCCAGCGCATGATCGCCTTGGCCCCGGGCAGCACACCGACCTTGAGCAGTTCACGGACGAAGCGGACGACCTCGACGTTGGCGACACGAGCCGCTTCCAGGTCCCCACGCTCGATGGCGGCGGCAATGCGCTGGTAGACCGGGGCCGCGTAGTTGTAGGTGCTGCCGACCGCGCCCTGCACCCCGGTGGCCATCGCCCCCAGCAGCATCTCGTCACGCCCCATGAGCACCTGGAGATCCCCATCACCCACGAGACGGGCCCGGGTGAGCGTGGCAAGATCCGTGTTGGTGTACTTGGCTCCCGCCAGCGTGGGCACGCGGGATCTGGCGTGCTCGAGCACGAGATCCAGCGGCAGGTCGATGCCGGTCAGAGCCTGCATGTCGTAGTACATGCAGGGTGTGGCCGGCGCCGAGGCCGCGACCGGTTCCAGGTAGTCGACCACCTCTTCGGGCGATGACACGTCGGAACCCGGTGGAACCAGGCAGGAAATCGCATGGACACCGGCCGACTCCGCATGGGCCGCCAGTGAACAGGCATCCTCCAGCGGGATGCCGCCCACGTGAGCGATCACGTGCAACGTCTCTCCCGCCTCCTGCATCCAGGCGTCGAAGAGGCGGCATCGCTCCTGCGGAGTCAGCGAGAACCACTCTCCCGTGGAGCCGGCGACGAACACACCGATGAGCCCCTGCTCTCGAAAGAGCTCCGCCTGCTGCGGAATCACGTCCAGGGCCAACTCGCCCGCCTCGTCGAAGGGGGTGTGGGCGGCGGCGATCAGGCCCTGCAGCAGTGGAAGACGTGTCATCCCGACCACTCTAGACTACCGGGCAGCATGTGTCCCACCTTCGCCACCTGCCTGCTCGCAGCCGCCCTCTCGGGGGATGGGTCGGTGCTTGAGTTCACTGAACTGACTCCATGGCCACAGGCCCCGGGTCTGGCCGGTCCGGTGGCGGGCCGAAGCGGCGACCACCTCGTCGTCGCGGGTGGCGCCAACTTCCCGGGCACGCCGCAATGGGAAACGGACAAGGCCTGGCACGACACCGTTCGCGTGCTCGACCTGGATGACGGCACCTGGACGACGCTTGACACCCCGCTGCCCCGGGCCACCGCCTACGCGGTCAGCCTGACCCACTCCGCATATGGAATCGTTGTCGTCGGCGGCAGCGACGGCAGCACGCACCACGACCAGGCCTACCTTCTCCGCTACGACAACGGAGCCCTTCAGTACGAAGACCTGCCGAACCTGCCGGCCCCCTGTGCCGAAGGCACCGGCGTGCTCCTGGGCGACACGGTGTGCATCGCCGGCGGTCGCACGGCGCCGACCTCGTCCACCGCCTCGGATCGACTGTGGACATTGGATCTCTCGGCACCGAAGCGGGCCTGGATCGAGCAGGCACCACTGCCTGCAGGCGGGCGCATCCTCGCAGTCGCCGGCGCAAACAACGGCCGGCTGCTGCTCTTCAGTGGCTGCGAACTCGTCGATGGACGACGTGAGTACAAGGCCGACGCCTGGTCGTGGAATC
>JAQWPT010000005.1 GCA_029245245.1 Phycisphaerales bacterium | reverse complement strand
CCCGCTCCCACGTCTCCGTAGAACTCAGGCTTCTGTCCAGGGTGTGCGGTCGCGGGTCGACACCGTGAACTCGCAGCCGGGCATCGCCGCCACCAGTCGATCCCGCAGGTGCGGCAGGTAGCCCCGCTCGCTGTTGGTGTGACCAGCAAGGATCACCGTGATGCCGCGATCCACCGCCGCCAGCACGTCGTGGTGACGCATTTCGCCGGTGACGAACATGGTGCAGCCACTGGCCGCCGCCGCTTCCAGCAGCGAGCCGCCCGCGCCCGGGCACAGCCCGACATGTTCATGGAATGCCGGACCACCGCGACCCTCGGCCACCCGCAGCGTCGAGACGCCAAGGTGCGCCTTCAGGGACGAGACCACGTCCACCGTTGATTTCGGTTCGGCGAGTACCAGGCACCGTCCGACGCCCGTGTCGTGCATCGGACGATCCGCCAGTGGAATCACGTGCACCGGCGGCTCCTCGTAGGGATGGGCCGCACGCAATGCTGCGAGCACCGCGGCCAGATTCCGGTTCGAACTGACCATCATCAGGCGGCGTTCGTTGACCCGCTCAAGTTGCCCGGCCGCCCCGACCGCTGGATCGCTGCCCGTGCCGCCGAAGAAGGTGCCCTCGTTCTCGATGCTCGTCGAGCAGTGCGTGTAGTCGCCGATGGTGCCCGCCCCGGCATCGCCCATGGCCGCGCGGACCGCGTCGACCGCATCGTGCGGCACGTACGAGACCACCTTGCACTGTTCGTGTGACCCCAGTTCGGTCGCGTGCTCGATCGGAGAAACGTCTCCACTGCCCACGCCCTCGGCCAACCAGTCGGTCATGCCCCCGGGCGCCGCGTCCAGCGCGGTATGCGGGCTGTAGATCGCGATGCTCGACGAGGCCGCTTCGAGCACGACCGCCGAGGCCGGATCGCCGGCCACCAGCCGCTTGAGGCCCGAGAAGATGGGGGGGTGGTAGGCGATGACCGCATCGGCATCGGCCCGCTTGGCTTCAAGCAGGACTTCCATGCTCAGGTCGATCGTCAGGAAGGCAGTATGCAGCGCCCAGCCCGAATCGCCCACGAGCAGCCCGATGTTGTCCCACTGGGCCCCGTGGCACGTGGGCGCGAGCGTTTCCATGGCGGCAACGAGATCCTGGATCGTATGCGGCACGATTCCCTCCTGATGACCCGTTTGTACCACATGGAACCATCCTGGAGCGAGCCGTCTATAATCACCAATCCTGTTTCATCCCCGGAGATACCCATGCGACGATTCAGCCTGACCGAATCCACGAACCCGGCCCTGCGGCACGACGAACTGTTCGTGCCCGCCAGTGGAGCCGACACCGCCAGCGTCCAGGGCGTGGTCAACAAGACCGCCATGCTCACCGTGATCGCCGTCATCGGCGGCCTCGTCGGCGTCAAGATCGCCCCCTCGCTCGGCCAGGGCGCGATGTACGGCGTGATGATTCTCACCGCGGTGGTCACCATCGGGCTCTACTTCGCAGCCATCGCCAAACCCATGGCCTCGGTCGTACTGGCTCCGCTCTACGCGATCATCGAGGGGTGTTTCCTGGGCATCTTCACCAGCATGATCGATGGGTGGCTGGCCTCGGCGGATATCGCCGTCGCCGGCGGCGTCGCCCTGCAGGCCTTCGTGATCACCATCGCGATTCTCGCCTCGATGCTGATTCTCTACACCCTGCGGATCATCCAACCGACCCGTCGCTTCCAGGCGGTGGTCGGGACCTGCATGCTCGGCATCTTCCTGGTGTACCTGATCTCCCTGCCGCTGTACCTCTTCGGCATCCAGGTCCCGTTCATCTCCGTGTTCACCACGCCCACCAGCGGCAGCGGGATGTTCATCGGCCTGGGCATCAACATCTTCATCCTGGTCATCGCTTCGCTGATGCTGATCATCGACTTCGGCATCATCGAGAACAAGATCAAGTCCGGTGCACCCAAGCGCATGGAGTGGTTCTGCGGATTCATCCTGCTCGTGGCCCTGGCGTGGATCTACATCCAGAGCGTCGAGCTGGTCGCCCGCATCGCCTCTGCTCGTGACTGACATGACCACTGTCCCCTCTCCCGACATCACCGAGGCACGCACCATGGCCCTGTCACCGATCGAGGACATCCTCGAAGATCTCCGCCAGGGCAAGGCGGTCGTGCTCGTCGACGACGAGGACCGGGAGAACGAAGGCGACTTCGTCTGCGCCGCCGAGCACATCGACGTCGAGATGATCAACTTCATGACCCGCATCGGCGGCGGCTACCTCTGCGTGTCACTCACCGGCGAAGCCTGCGACCGGCTCGACCTGGCACCGCAGTCCTCCGTGAACACTTCGCTGCGAACGACCCCGTTCACCGTCAGCGTCGACGGCCACCCCCGCCACGGCGTCGGCACCGGCATCTCCGCCGGCGATCGAGTCAGGACCATTCAGCTCCTGGCCGACGAAACGTCGCGTCCCGACGACTTCGTCCGACCCGGCCACATCAACCCGCTTCGAGCCCGCGACGGTGGCACACTGGTACGCACCGGGCAGACCGAGGGCAGCGTGGACCTGATGAAACTCGCCGGCCTGAAGCCGGCCTCGTGCATCATCGAGATCGTCCGCGCCGACGGCGAGATGGCACGCATGCCCGACCTGGAACAGATCTGCGCCGAGCACGATCTGAAAATGTGCAGCGTCGAGCAGGTCATCGAGTACCGCCTGGCACGGGAGACCCTCGTAGAGCGCGTCGAACCATTTGAGGGCACCGTGATCGAGACGCCCTACGGACCCTTCACCCTCTACGCCTATCGCAGCGCAATCGATCCACTGCCGCACATCGCCCTGGTCGCCGGAGAACTGGACGGTCCGGACGAGCCCACCCTCGTACGCGTGCAACGACGCGATCTGCTCGGTGACATCTTCGATGCCTCCGATCGGCCCACCGGCCGCCAGTTGCGAGCGTGCCTGCGACAACTCCAGGATGCAGGGCGCGGCGTACTCGTCTACCTGCGACCAGAGCACATGGGTGATGGACTGCTCGACCAGCTCCAGAGCATCCAGCGACCGGACCGCGACGACCCGGATCGTCCAGACCTGACCCGTGCCGATGGCATCGGTTCATCCCGCCCCATCGAGGAACGCGAACTCGGCACCGGCAGCCAGATCCTGCGGGACCTGGGGCTGGGCAAACTGCGATTGCTGGCCAACAGTGAGCGGCCCTATCCGGGACTGCACGGGTACGGGCTCGAGATCGTCGAGCACGTTCCCATCAACGACGGTGCGGACCGGGACTGAACCCGGATCAGTTCATCGGAATTCGAAGACCGTTGAGGCGGATCTGCGTCTGCAGCGTCTCGAGCGCCTTCTCCCGATCACCCAACTCGACGAATGCCTCGCGAACCACCATCGCGGCCGCGTTGCGAACGTTCATGTCGATGTCTTCGTTGGTCATGATCGGGAAGAGCACGTTGAGTCGCTCCTGCGGCTCCAGGTGCTGGCGTGCTTCCCAGATGCAGAGGATCGCAACGCTCTTGGAATCAGACAGTCGTATGGCGATCTCATCGGCCATGTCGAGCTTGCCGACAAACTCACTGCCTTCGCGGAAGAACGGGTCCTCGTGCCCACCTCCGCCGCCCATGCCATGCATGATCTCATCGCGAAGCTGGATAAGGGGATGGGGATCCTGGCCCTGCTCCTCCAGTCGCTGGATGAGCAGTTCCATGGCCTCGAACGGATCCATGCCGCCATGCCGGGCCATTTGCTCGTGAACCTCGTCGAACATGCGTTGGCCATCGGGGTAATGGCGGTCCATGGTCTCCATCACCGCCAGGTGGATGGCTTCAAGATGATCTTCGTCCATCATCGCATCGTGCATGTGTTCGTCAGTGGGCCCGAACACGACGAATGGATGATTGCCGCCCGGTCCCATCGGGCCACCATTGCTTCGGAACATCATGGGTTGCCCTCCATGCCCGCCATGGCCGCCATGGCCGTCCATCTGGCTCATGATCAGTGCGGGAAGGAAGCCGGGAACCCGGTCCATGTCACCGGCGATCTCGATGTGGATTTCGCCGTCGACCTCGCCGCCGGTCATGTCACCCAGGTCGAAGTGCATGACACGGTGAGAATCGTCTCGATGCTCGCCTTCGCGCCCATCCTCATGACCGTGACCATTGCCGGTCATTTCCATGAACTGTTCCAGTGAAACCTCTTTGCCGTTGATGATGATCCTCGACTCGCTGCCTGCAGGCATTCCACCAAGCTGTGATCTGATCATTCCCAACGGGGCCTCACGAAGATCACCATCGAGCTCATAGACGTACTCGAACTGGGAGGTGTGGCCACCGTCATCGTCGCGATCACCTTGGTGGTCGCCGGCGTGCTCCGTGTCGGAATCCGTACCCCGGTGGACTCCCTCCCGGTTGCGATCCTCACCCCGGATCTGTGCCTCCGCCTTCAGCTGGGCACGCAGGGCCGCGATCTCCGCCTCCAGTGCCTTGGTCCGCGCGGTGTCTTCGCTGTTCTTCGGGTCGGTGTCTGCGGCCAGCGCGGACAGGGGAAGACAGGCAAGCAGGGTGGTGGCGATAATGAGAGACGGCTTCATGAGTGGCTCCAGGTGAGTATGTGACAGGGCAGCCATCTTATAGAAGGAAGGCCGCCTCGGTTGGATGTCTGGG
Source organism: Phycisphaerales bacterium (assembly GCA_029245245.1). Taxonomy (GTDB): domain Bacteria; phylum Planctomycetota; class Phycisphaerae; order Phycisphaerales; family SM1A02; genus UBA854. Next base: position 137,302 of record JAQWPT010000005.1, on the reverse strand, counting down.
ATCAGGGGGCCGCGGCGGCCCGGCTCAACCGCTCAGGACGGATCCCCAGATCGGGCGACGATCGAGATTCGTTCCACCTGGGTAGGCGTCGTGGCGATGGCGGTGAAGCGGTGGCCGTTCTCATCGTGCGATTCACCGGTTTCGGGCACGTGGCCGATGCAGGCCATCAACCATCCACCGACCGTGTCATATTCCTCGTTCTCGGGAAGCCCCAGTTCCAGGGCCTCGTTGAGATCGTCGATGTGGAAGTTCCCGTCGACCTCGAAATGCCCGCCGGTCATCGAATGCAATCCGGGCTGCACCTCATCGTCGGGTTCGTGTTCGTCGACGATCTCCCCGACGATCTCCTCCAGAACATCTTCGATCGTCACCAGTCCGGCGGTCCCACCGTACTCATCGACCACCATCGCCATGTGCACTTCGGAACGCTGGAAGTCGGCCAGCAGATCAGCCACCTGCTTGGACTCGTGGACCACGATGGGACGACGCAGCAGCGGCCGCAGCGTGAAGGACGGGTCCTGTTCACCCAGCCATCGCACGAGATCCTTGGCATAGAGAATCCCGACGATGTGGTCGAGGTCCTCCTCGTAGACGGGGATGCGGGAATGCCCGATCTCCCCGATGAATCGGCGGATCTCCACCAGGTCATCGGTGTATTCAAGCCCATCGATGTCGGTCCGCGGGGTCATGACCTCACCGACATCAGTACTGGTGAACTCCACCACGTTTTCCAGCAGCGCCACGGCGCCTTCGTCGAGTCCACCCTCGCGGTGGGTCTGTTCGATGCTGCGCAGCAGTTCCGCTTCGGCTTCGCCCTGATCGTTGGTCTCAAGGTTCGCGCCACTGAGTCGCTTGACGACCTCATCGGTGAACGCGGAGACTCCGGACACGAGGAATCGCATTGCGGAGCAGAACTGGACGATTGGAAAACTCATGGAGACCGTTGCCGGAGCTGAATGCCGGGCAATGCCCGACGCCACAAGGTCCAGGGCCACCCAGCAGAGCACCACGCCGGTTCCGAGTCCGACGAAGAAGCCCGGGATGGAGAACTCTTCACCGGGCAGGCCGCTGAAATCGACGATCCAGAGCGCCAGCCAGATGCCGGCGACGATCCAGCCCTGCAATGCGAAGACGTGCGAAATCTGGAGGCGATGGGAATCCATTGCGCGCCAGGCCTGATCGTGACCACGTCCAGCGAGCCGACGCTCGATGGCGCTGCGGCCCCCGTTGCGCAGGATCAGTGACAGGGCCATGCACAGTGTGCCGTAGATGGCACCGAAGATGATCATTGCCCACCAGATGATGTCCCAGGCCATCATGCCTCACCCCCGAACACGGGGCCCACCCCGATGGCGGCGAGGATCCGATCCTCCTCGGCGTGCATGCGGGCATGCGAGTCTGGCTCGTGGTCGTCGTACCCGCAGCAGTGCAGCAGGCCGTGCACGACGTAGAGCAGCAGTTCATGGTTCACATCATGACCGCGGTTGGACGCGTTTCGTCGCGCCTCGTCCAGGCAGATGGCGATATCCACCTCGACCGGTGCACCGGGATCGCTCTCCTGGAACGTCAGTACGTCAGTGGTGGTCGCGTCGTTGTGGAACCGCTGGTGCAGATCGATCATGGCCGCGTCATCGATGATGCGCACCGAGACACGATGCAACTCCCGATCAAGGTGCTCGCAGGCCGCCGCCATGTGCTCGCGCAGCCACGACTCGTCACAGTCGGGAGACTCGACGTCGCAGGCAAGGGTCAATCTGGGTTCTGGAGGGAGTTCCGGCTCGCTCGACGGGCCGGGTTCCTCGCGATCTGTGATCGCATGGTCGGATGTGTTCATTGTCGAAGGACAATCCTTGATGCTCCCTTCCCGGAGCGGGGTGCGGCCGGACACCGCGATACGCACACCATACGGCCCGATTCACAGCCGTTCCAGTGAAAAAGGGCCGGTCCGGTCAGGAGACGGTTGGAAGGGGGCATTATCGGTATCCAAACAGGGACCGGAGCTCAACTCTCGCCGACGGTCACGACCTGGAGCGCACGCTTCATCGAGGCATCGATGGGCTGCAGAGAAGGCTTGACCCTGGCCTCGAACTCGTCGCGGAACTTGTTGACGATCGTCTTGACCGCCCAGTTGTTTCCGTCGGCCAGTCCGCAGATCGTCGTGCCGGGGATGATTCCCATCGAACCGGCGATCTCAAGCACCATGTCCAGATCGTTCGTGTACCCATCGCCACGTTCGATTCGAAGCAGCAGCTTGTAGAGCCACTCCGAACCGTCACGACAAGGTGTGCACTGTCCACACGACTCGTTGCGGAAGAAGCGGGAAATGTTGCGTGCGACGGCCACCATGTCGGTGTCCTGGTCGCAGAGAATCGGGCATGCCGTACCGAGCCCCATCAGGTCGTACTTGCGGCCGATGTCGAAGTCGAGCTCGGCGTCAAACTGGTCGCGACCGAGCACGCCCATGCTCACTCCGCCGGGAATGCACGCCTTGTAGGCCTTGCCCCCACGCATGCCGCCGCAGTACTGCTCCACGATCTCACGGACCGAAATGCCCAGGTCGCACTCGTAGACACCCGGCCGTGCCACGTGCCCCGAGACACCCATGAGCTTGGGGCCATAGGACCCGGGCCCGCCGATGCTGGATTCGCACCCCATGGACTTGAACCAGTCCGCACCCTTGACCAGGATGCCGGGAACGGCTGCGAGAGTCTCGACATTGTTGACAATGGTGGGACGACGGAAGATTCCTTCGACGGCGGGGAAGGGTGGCTTGATTCTCGGCCAGGCACGCTTGCCTTCGATGGCCTCGATCAGCCCCGTCTCCTCGCCACAGATGTACGCTCCGGCACTCTTGTGCAGGTAGCAGTCGACGGCGAAGGGAACGGTTCCCTTGAAGAGGCCCTGCTTGCCGAAGATCCCGTATTCGTAGGCTTCTCGAATCGCGTTCTCGACCACCGGGATCTGCTCCCGATATTCACCGCGGATGAAGAAATAGGCCGTATCCAGTTGGCAGGCCCAGCAGGCGATCGCCATTCCCTCGAGCACCATGTGCGGATCGAAGTCGATGAGCAGGCGATCCTTGAAGGTGCCCGGCTCCGCTTCATCGCAGTTCAAGGCCAGGTAGCGCCGACCACCGTCGGGCTCGGGCAGGAAGCCCCACTTCATGCCGCAGGGGAACCCGGCACCACCACGACCACGCAGTTCCGCCGACTTCACCGCTTCGATGACCTCGGCTGGCTTCATCGACAACGCCTTCTGCAGCGCCGTGTAGCCCCCGGTCTTGACGTACTCGTCGATGCCCACGAGATGGCGATCCGCGAAGTCGCCCCATGGGGGCGTCGGGATGCGGGTCGTCAATGCTGGTCCGTCCATGGGCATCTCAGCTGGTCCCCTCGTTCTTTGAATGGATCTCGATCTCATCGATGGTCGTACGACGCAACGTCATGTCACCCTCGGTCGTTTCCTCGACGTGGCGAGCCACCTCGCGTCGTTCACCTTCGCCGGGCTTGGCCTTGACGCCCTTGGCGATGTTGCCGAAGAACTCGCCGAGGCAGCGCATGAGTGGTTTCTTCTCCTCGCCAGTCATGCGCTGGTGCCCTCGTCGATGAGAGTGTCGATCTGTTCCAACGTAAGGTTGTCGTAGCGGGTGTCGTTGACCAGGGCGCAGGGGGCCGTGTCGCAGGAACCGAGGCACTCCAGCGTCAAGAGCGTGAAACGACCATCATCGGTGGTCTCGTGCGGCTCGATCTCCAACCGGTTGCGGACATGGTCCACCAGGGCCTGGTGTCCGCACATCTCGCAGGTCACGGACTGGCAGATGCCGATCACGCACTTGCCCACGGGATGGAGGTGGTATTCCTCGTAGAAGGAAGCGGTGTCCAGCACGTCAGCAGGGTTGATCCCCAGGACTGCGGCCAGTTCCTCCATCGCCTGGTGGGAAATCCAACCCCAGGTCTCCTGCACCGCGTGAAGCGAGGGCATCAGGGCCCCCATCGGTTCCGCGTACCGGGGCATGAGTTCGTTGCGGATCATGTCCGCAAGTTCCGGCGTCACCCACGGCTCGTCCCGTCGGGGAATGGACATGGTTCCGGATGGCTTCACCTTCCAGGACATGGGTCCTCCTAGCGGTCCAGTTCTGCGGCGATGACGTTGATCGATCCCATGACGGCCACGAGATCGGCGAGTTGGTGTCCTTCGAGCATCTTCGAGAAGGCTCCGAAGTTGATGAACGACGGGGGGCGGACCGCCACGCGCCACGGGCAGCGACCTCCATCGGCGACCACGTAGTAGCCCAGTTCCCCATTGGGGGATTCGATGGCGGCGTAACACTCGCCCACGGGCGCGGCCCAGCCGCGGTTGGTCATGAGGATCTCGAAATGCTGGATCGTCGCCTCGATCGAACCGTACACCTCACCCTTGTCCGGGATGTGCATCTTGCCGTCGGGATTCGAGTTGATGGGCCCGGTGGGAATGTCGTCGATGAGCTGGTCGATGATTCCACGGCTCTGCCGCAGTTCCTCAAGTCGAACCAGATACCGGCTGAAGCAGTCGCCATCGGTAGCGATGGGCACGGAGAAGTCGACGGGCTCGGCGCCCTGGCCATCCCAGTTGTCCTCGTAGCAGAGGTAGGGGGCGTCCTTGCGCAGATCGCGGCGAACGCCGGACGCACGGGCCAACGGGCCGGTGAGCGACCAGGCCGTGGCTTCCTCCTCGGTGACGATGCCTACCCCCTGTACCCGATCGATGAAGATGCGATTGCGGTTCAGCAACGTCTCGATGTCCTTCATCGCCGAAGGCAGTCGCTCATCAATGAAGTGCCGGACCATCCGCTTGAAGACTTCGTCGTCGGGGATGTCGCGCATCACGCCGCCGACACGTGTGTAGTCGGGATGGAACCGCTGCCCGGAAATGTAATCGAGGATGTCGTAGATGTGCTCTCGCTCGTTGAAGCCGTAGAGGAAGCCGGTGAAGGCTCCAAGATCCAGCGCCGCAGCTCCCACGCACAACAGGTGGTTCTGGATGCGGCCCAGTTCGGCCAGGATTGTCCGCACCACCTTGCACCGTGGCGTCAGGTCGACGTCGAAGAGCTTCTCCACGGCGTGGTGCCAGGCGATGTCGTTGACGATCGGGCTGATGTAGTCCATCCGACTGATCGTGCACACGTACTGGTTGTAGTCGTGGTGCTCACCGAGCTTCTCGAAACCGCTGTGGAGGTAGCCGATGTGGGGCGTGGCCCGGACCACCCGTTCGCCGTCGAGTTCCAGCACCACCCGGATCGTGGTATGGGTCGCCGGATGCTGGGGGCCGAAATTCAGAACCCACCGATCCCCGGCTGTAGGCCGCTTCTCCAGGTAATCGAGCCGGTCGACATCGATGTCCCAGGCTTCGGCAGGTTGGAGTTGGAAGGGCATGAGGGGATCCTGGCGGGCTTCGTGAAGCATTTCACAAACAGTCGCTTCAGTATACCGATACCAGGCTCGCCAGCCCCCTCTGAAGAGGGCCGGGGACCGCGGTTCATCAGGAGCAGGGTCCCCATTGGGCAATGATGATCAGCAGGTCCTCCACCCCGACGGTGCCGTCACCAGTCAGATCGGCCAGGCAGCCGCCACAAGGACCCCACTCGGCGATCACGACCAGCAGGTCCTCGACGCCCACGGTTCCGTTGCCATCGAAGTCACCCAGGCATGGAGCGCAGCCGTCCTCGCACCTTGTACCGGCTCCGCCCCAGGTGCCGCTGCAAAGCAGTTCAGGCAATATGGAACAGCTATCGTCATCCAGGCAGCATGCACCCAGTGAGAGCGTCGGGCAGTCTTCGTCGAAGTCGTTGGGATCGAGCTCGCTCCAGGATCCCACGATGTCGTCGGGAGTATCCGGATCGTTGTCGCAGAACAGGGTGCCACCAATGCCCAGCAAAGCCGAGCCATTGATGATGGCACCGCCCTCGCTCGTGGCGGTGTTCTGCCCCACGATGCTGTCCACGACTTCCGCCGTACAAATGCTGTTGAAGGAGATCGCGCCGCCGGAACTCGCCTCATTGAGAAGAAACGCGCAGCCGGAAATCTGCATGGTATCCCCGGAGCCGGTTCCGCCGATGCTGGCGGCTCCTCCGCTTGTCCCCGAAGTGTTCAGGATGAAGGAGGAGCCGGTAAGTAAAAGCTCGGGTCCGGCAAAGTAGATGCCGCCACCGGGACCATAGGTCAGGTTGCCGCGGAACTCGCTGTCTGAAACCGTCAATGGTGAATCGAAGCTGCGAATCGCAGCTCCGAGGGTATCCGAGTAGTTCCCGATAAACGCGCAGTGATCGATGGTGGTCGCCGACTGGTAGGCATACAGCGCCCCGCCTGAACTGCCACTGAGGTTGTACGAGCTCACGCACTCCTCGGCAATCACGGTCGAATACTTCGCATGGATGCCGCCACCACTGCTGTCGGCCTGGTTGCCATGAAGCGAACTGCCGACGATCTCGATGGTGCTGCCGTACTCCATGAAGATCCCACCGCCCTGCTGGGCACTGTTGGAATCGATGTCGCAGTCCACCAGTCGCGTATCGCTGAACAGCCTCTGGAAGAACGCCCCGCCCAGTTCTGCGGAATTACCCGAGAAGGTGCAGGAGGTGAACGTATCGTTGCTGAAGTTTGTGTAGACGGCGCCCCCGCGATTCGCGGAGTTGTTCGAGAAGATGCAGTTGACGACCGAGGGATCGGCGTACCAGTTCAACAGCCCGCCCGCGATCAGTTCCTCGGCCACCTCGATGTCGTCACCATCGAGATCAAACCAGGTCCCGACACCGTTGGTGATCGTGAACCCGTCGATGACCGTGTACGGCCCTTCGCCGCTGACGCAGGAGATCCCACGGCGAACACCCTCGCCGTCGATGATCGTCACCTCGGGACCGAAACTGCTGCGAAGCGTGATCGCCATGCCCGCGAAATCGATCACCTGGTCGCCGGTGCCTGTCCAGGTACCGGGTTCCACTACGATCTCATCACCATCAGTCGATGCGTCAATCGCTTCCTGGATCGTCGGAAAGTCCACCGGCACATTCAGGACTTCGGCCGAAGCCATCGACAGCATGCCGACCAGGGTGGCCGGCACCATCACCAGGCGTGATCTTCGAGTCGTACGCATTCCTGTCTTCTCCTGCTCCCACCCCCGGGAATTGATGACCATGCATCGTACGATCCAGGATCGCCCAAGGGGAGCAAAAACAATGAAATCAGGTCCCAGGAAGGGAGTCAGACCCTGAAGATCGCACCCATCTTCTTGCCCATGAGAATCGAGGCCCCAATGAGGGTCACCGCCAGGAGCACCATGGCCCAGACACCCATGGCGCTGGCGATGTACTGGCCGTCACCGAGTCGCTCGAACAGCGTGTAGATCGCCTTGGTGATGGGGTAGTCCGATTCACGCTGGGCCAGGATCAGTGAATCGGAAACCTCCAGCATGGCGAACGAAAATGCGAGCAGTCCACCTGCGATGAGGTTGGCCATGATCAATGGCACGATGATCGTACGCACGGCCCGGACGCGACTGGCCCCGAGGTTCAATGCCGCCTCCTCGAGTTCGCCCGACGTCTGCTCCAGGCCGGCGACCGCGGCCCGGACCACGTAGGGAAGACGACGAATGCCGTAGGCGATCACCAGCAGCAGGACGGGATTTGGATCAGCGCCGATGACACTGATGAAACCTTCCAGCGGATCTCCCTTGGCAAACGGCCATCGCAACGTCATCGCGACGTACCCGAAGGCCATCACCAGGCCGGGCACGGCAAGTGGCAGCATGGACAGCGAGTCGAGAAGGCCCCGGCCCTTGATGCGTGTACGCACCACGATGTAGGCGATCAGCAGACCGAGAATGATGTCCAGCAGCACCGCGAAGAACGAATAGATCAGGCTGTTCTGAATCGAGCCCACCGAGAGCGGATGCGAAAGCGCCTGGTCGAAGTGGCGCATCGTCCACTCCTTGGGCAGCACCGACTCGTACCAGGAACCTTCGACCGCGAGGCTCGTGAAGATGACGCTGATGTGGGGCAACACGGCAAGGCCGATGACGAAGACGAAGGAGAGCAGTGCTCCCAGGCCGAGAAAACCGCCCAGTCGCTTGGGTTTGGACTGGATCGAGGCCTTGGAATACATCACGTAGGCCCGGCCACCGAAGACCAGTTTGCCCAGCACGTAGAACAGCACCGCGCAACCCAGCAGGACCGCGGTCAATGCATACGGCTGCTTCGATGCCTCCATCTCCTTGATTCCGTTGAAGATCTGGACCGGGGTCACATCCTGGTAGTTGAACATCAGGGGCGTACCGAGTTCGGTAAACGACCAGATGAACACGATCGTCGCCCCCGCGAACAGGCCCGGACGGATCAGTGGAAGCACGATGTCCTTGAACCGACGCCAGGGAGACGCTCCGAGATTCTCCGCCGCCTCCTCCAGCGCGGGGTCGAGGTTCGCCAGCGCCGCGGTCGCGTTGAGGTAGAGGATCGGGTACAGGTGCAGCGCCTCGATGAACACGATTGCGAAGAAGCCACCCTGCCCGACGAAGTCGATGCCATGTTCCACCAGGCCCATGTCGATCAGCAGCGAGTTGATCGCGCCGCTGCGACCAAGCAGGTGGTGAAGACCGATCGCCCCGACGAAGGGGGGCAGGATCAGCGGGACGAGAATCAACGCACTCATCGCACCCTTGCCGGGGAAATCGAACTTGGCCGCCAGGATCGCCAGCGGAATCGCGATCACCAGGCTCAGCGCGGTGGTTCCCACCGCGATGCCGAAGGCATTCAAAAGCCCCCGACGCGTGGCGTCATCCTTGAAGACGTCGAGCACGTGGTAGAGCGTGAACCCTCCATCCTCGGACTCGAAGCCCGAGGCGATGGTCAACCAGATGGGATACAGCAGGAACGCCGCGAAGATCGCGAGCAGACCAGCCATCATCAGGTAGGGAGAGAAGGATCGACGCCGCATGCGTGGGAGTATAGATCAGTCCCAATTCGCGATCACGATGAGCAGGTCCGACACGTTGACCGTCCCGTCACCATCGGCATCTGCGGTGCAATTCCCGGTGCAGTTCCACTGGGCAATCACCATCAGCAGGTCATTGACCCCGACCTGCCCATCCCCATCGAGATCCCCGGGCACATCCACGACCTCGGGGTCGCTGAAGTACCAGGCCATGCCCGCCGTAAGTGAGTTCACCCCGGACGAGGCATGGCGGAGTTCAAGGACATAGTCGCCGGCCGCCAGGCCATCGACTGACAGGAGTTCAACGTTGTCCACGGCGCTCTGCGACGTGACGTTGCCACCCTCGAAGAAGGGGAGTCCGGCATCACCCACGAGAGACGCGAGCTCGCCGTCGGCATCGAGCCTCCAGAGTTCGAGGTCGGCATTGCCCATGGCGTAGCCCGTGAACTCGTCGTTCACGATTCGGTTCCACGTGGCGACGATGGTCGCGTTCTCCACGCGTCCATCGAGACTGAAGGACCACCATCGACTGCTGGTGGCGAGGCAGAAGGCCTGGTCCCATCCATGCAGCTCCGCTGCTCCTGGCGACGAGGAGGACAGTCCGCCCCATGTCCGTCCCGATGTCAGCATTCGATGGCTGCGGTCGGCATTGAGCATGCCCGCGCCAAGCGTGTTGTTGAGGGGACGAATGGAGGTTCCACGTTCCGCGCCTTCGGTGACAGCACCATTGGCCCAGGGGCCCTCGAACTGGACGTGCGTGGCCCCCGCCAGCAGCAGGGCCTTGATCACTTCCGTGTCCTCGGCCTGCGAATCGAGGGAGTCATCGTTGCGGGCGGTTTCCACCAACAGCGTCATGACGCCGGAGACAAGTCCCGTCGCGGCACTTGACGTACTCAACGGAGCCACGATCTCCGGTCGCATCCGGCCCGCTCCCTCGATGCCGGCAACCGTGTCTTCGGTGAGATGGGCCCCGCTTCGCTTGCCCACCGAGAGTCCGTTGAACATGCAGGTCATCAGCGGAATGCTCGCCTGGCCGGTGTTGCCGACGCCGTGGCACATCATCACGTTGTCGCGCTCCACGACGTAGTCGGCACGTCGAAGCACCTGGTGGTTGTTGTTCACACTTCCGAAGGAAGCGATCCAGCTGAGATTGAAGTTCTTGATGAAGTTCGGCGTTGACCAGGGAGGAAACGAACTCGAGAAGTTTGCGCGAAGGAATCCTTCGAGACACCAGTCTTCCAGCGACCAGCAGTCGATGTCCGTCACACCCGGAGCGGGACTCCACTCGTTGCCGCACATCCACTGGCAGATGTTCGTGGCATGGCCGGAGGCTCCGGTGTCGCCGCTCTGGATATGAAAGGTCTTGCCGATGAAGTGGCTGTTGCCCTCGTCGGGCGCGTAGTTGCCGGACTCATCCGCCTCGACCTGGGCGATGCGGACGCCAAAGCCGGTGGGCATGGACTGGGAACCCAGCCGCTCCATGAGCGCATCGATGCCGATGTCTTCCAGGACGTCGGCCATGGCGACCGGCGCACCGGTCAAGCCCAGCAACGCTCCAAGAACAACGGGAATCTTCATGCCATGCATGGCCATGCCTCCCTCAAGTCCGACATGACAGCGTACCACTGGCCTGACAGCAGGCAATCACCTCCTGAAGAAATCAGGCCTTCCAACCCATACAGGGTGATTATTCTGAACGTGGGGGGGAGGCCGGATCGCTTCCCGCGGGCGGCAGATCCATGCGATCTGCGATTTCCGCCAGCAGGCGGTGCTCCGCTGCCTCGTCACGAGAGTCCGGGGTCCAGAATGATTGGGGTACATCTTCCCATGTCTCGTCGACACTGCCGTGTCGGGCGGTGCTCTTGAGACGGCGCGTCCACGTATTGCGACGCTGACCGATGGTGTGCATTCGTTCCCGGTAGACCCACACCCGCAACTCCAAGGGCTCATCCGAAGTCGTGAGATCCCGGGCTGGCATCGAGGTTCCCAGCAGATCGGGCCCGGCACCTGGTTCACTGACGGTTGATTCCACGAAGCCCCGGGGCAGGAACTCGAACCTCGCCTTCATCCGGTACTGGGACAGCGTGTTGTCGACGGCCTGGGAAAAATCAGCCGTGTCCTGGTACCAGGGTTCCAGGATGGTGCCGGCGATCACCGGGTCGGTTTCGATCAGCCCCTCACGACGGTCCCGAACCACGGCTTGCATCCCGTGATCCCGGGAGACATCCACAGCAGTGTTGAACGCCTGTTCATATCGGTCGTGGGGGATATCCAGAACGTCGGGCCCAGCGGCCCCCGCACACCCGCTGAGGGCTGAAATAAACAGGAGAAGCCACAGAAGGCACCAAAATTGACCGATCCTTAAACGCACGAGATGAAGTCTACCAGCCTGGGAATTGGCCGTTGAAGGCTTGAAACAGGGTTTGGTAGGACTGGGTGGATCAGAAGGGGCTTTGAGGTGAAATACCACGTTGACCTATGCAGCCTCAGGGGTACATTGAAGTGCTGGGAGACGGTTTTTCGGGCCCGGCAGCCCGGATTTGCATGGGGACGCATAGAGCACAACACCTGATGAACGGCGGCATGAAAACCGGACTCTGGACTGCGATTGTGGTTCTGAGCGGCGGGGCGCTCCCTGCTGACGGTCGCCCTGCGCCCTCGGCTCCCACCCCACCGACACCCCCACCGGCGCAGCGGGGATACCTGCCGCTGCCGACGACGGCCAACGACTTCTTCCAGCCCGGCCAGCAGCCTGAACCCATGACGCCTGAAGGTGATCCCTACCAGCAGATGCTCTCAAGCATCTACAACTGCGCCAACTGCCACAAGGTGGACGACGACCAGAACGAGGAGTACGTGGTCGGCCCCTTCAACACCTGGACCACGAGCATGATGGCCCACTCCGCTCGTGACGTGATCTGGCAGGCTGCCCTGGCGATCTCCAATACCGAGGCCACGATGTCCGGTGAATACTGCATCCGCTGCCACGCGCCGCAGAGCTGGGCCGCTGGTCTTTCCAGCAGCGGCGACCTGAGCAACTTCACCGATCCCGAGCACTTCGACGGAGTCAGTTGCCACTTCTGCCATCGCGCGGTGGATCCCATCGCTGACACGGTCAACCCGATCGAAGACGAAGACATCCTCCAGGCACTCGTGTACGCAGGTACGTACCCGGATGATCCGGGCAACGGTCGCTTCATCTTCGATCCCGAGGACACCCGCCGTGGCCCGGAGGACGACTGGAGCGTGAACATGCACGGGGCCCCGATCCTCGTCTCACCCCACCACAACGAATCCACGGTGTGCGCCAGTTGCCACGACCTGAGAAACCCCATTCTCAGCCAGAGCACCGACGGATCCTACGAACCGAATGCACACGACAACGCCCACCCCACGCAGAACCCGCACGACATGATGCCCGAGCAGCTGACCTACAGCGAATGGCTCAACAGCGACTTCGCCAACGGCGGGGTGACGTTCACCGACGGACGCTTCGGCGGCGAGCATCCCACCGGAACCATGCAGTCCTGCCAGGACTGCCACATGCCCAAGCACTCGGGCGCCTCCTGCGTCTTCTGGTACGTCGAGGGAGTCGGCACCAGCCCGGACATTCCCGACCACGCCTTCGTGGGCGCCAACACCTGGGTGATCCGCTCCGTACACGACATGTGGGACCCCAACGTGACCGGGCTCAACGACGAAGATATCGACCGGGTCACAGCCCAGACCGAGTCCTTCCTCCAGGCCGCATCCGACATGGACCTGGTCGAAGTCGAGGACGAACTCAGCGTCACGATCACCAACTGGACCGGCCACAAACTGCCGACGGGATTCCCCGAGGGTCGACGCATGTGGTTGAACGTACGATTCTTCGACGCCGACGGGAACATGGTGCTTGAACACGGCTCGTACGACTTCGAGACCGCCGATTCGGTCCTGGACGACACCAAGGTCTACGAGATGAAACTCGGCCTGGACGCGACGATGGCTGCGCAGACCGGGCTTCCCGAAGGAGAGACCAAGAGCATCACCCTGGCCAATACGATCCTCAAGGACAACCGCATTCCCCCGCCGGGCTTCACGAACGCCGCCTACGAATCGTTCGACGCCGCACCCGTGGGATATACCTACCCCGACCTGCATCACTGGGACGAAACGATCTACGACGTTCCGTCCGAGGCGATCGCGGCCCACGTGACGCTCTACTACCAGACGACGACCAAGGAATACATCGAGTACCTGCGGGACAACAGCCCTCCCGCCGATGGAGGTGGCCCCACGATCGGGCAGATCGCCTACGACCAGTGGGCCATGCACGGCCGCAGTGCACCGGTGGCCATGGACAGCCAGGTCATCTTCTTCGTCGAGAGCAAGATCACCGGTGATGCCAACGGTGACGGCACCGTGGGTGTCGACGATCTCCTGATCGTCATCCAGGACTGGGGCTTCTGCGTCATCTGCGACGGCGATCTCAATGGAGACGGCTGGGCCAACGTCAACGACCTGTTGCTGGTCATCGCCAACTGGGGTTGATCAGGGTTCCTTGTCGAGCAGGACCACCGCACACCCCGCGGGCAGGGCGATAAGCACTCCGTACAGCACCGAGAAGGATGCAAGGGCCAGGCCTCGCGACAGCGTGTCCGAGGTCCCGTCCCCGAAGAGCATCATCGAAAGCCCGATCACCAGACCGACCCCGGCTCCCAATGCGATGCACCGGGCGACCTGCCACAACCAGGCGGCCAGGGTATTCAACTGCAGCAGGAAATGGCTGAGACGAACCAGCAGGAAGGCGCAGGTCATGACCAGCAGCAGGCTCCAGAACGCCATGAGGCTGCGGCCGAGAATGCCGTCGATGATCGTGGCCGACAGGACCGCCACGTAGAAGACCGGAAGGCCCACAAGCACGAGCCGCGTTCGCTGCTCGTGCTCGTTGCGTTGAAGATCGATCGTGTGGCGAGTGGTGTTTTCCATGTGTCCTTGTCCACGCAACGTGCTGTTCCTGCCACGCGTGAGCACGCCAACAGATACGGATGATTCCAGCAGGAAGATCCCGCAAACGGCGGTTCCCATTCAATTTGCGAAGGAATCGGGGTTGCCGGGGCTGTCAGCAGGTATCAGCGAGGGCATCGATCCGTTGCGACGGCGTGTCGATGGAGCGGATGCGAACTCCGAAATTCTCGCCCACCTTCACAGCCTGGCCACTGCCGACGGTGGTGTTGTTCACGAGAATCGTGAGATCCTGGCTCGCCTGCTTGGGAAACTCGATGATCACACCCGGCTGGAGGCTGGTGACCTCGCCCACGGTGGCGACCTTGTCCGCGATCTGCACGATCAGCGGAACCTCGAGTCCGAGCAGGGATTGCAGGTGCTGTTTCACAAACTTGATATCGGCCGCTTCAGCGGTTGGAGGCCAGCAATCCAGCCAGGACCGCCATGCGCACCGCCACGCCATTGGTGACCTGCTGCAGGATCAGGCTGCGAGAACCGTCGGCCACCTCGTGGGCGAGCTCCAGTCCCCGGTTGATCGGCCCCGGGTGCAGGATCGGAACACCGCCGGCGAGCCGATCGGCACGTGCGATGTCAAGCCCGTAGCGTTCCCGGTAATCCTCGGGAATGCCATCCCCGTCATGCCGCTCAAACTGGATGCGAAGCATCATCAGGGCGTCGACGGAATCGAGGACCGCATCGAGATCATGGCTGATCGACACGACCCCACGACCAGGCTCCCGTGGAACGATGGAGGTGAGCTCACCGGGGACAAGCGACTCGGGGCCGACGAGGATCACGTTTGCTCCGGCGGCGGTCAGCCCCCAGAGGTTCGATCTCGCCACCCGGCTGCTGGCGATGTCACCGACGATCGCGATGGTCTTTCCGGACAGATCGCCGTCGAAGTGCTGGAGCAGTGTCATGAGATCGAGCAGACCCTGGGTGGGATGTTCGTGGCGGCCGTCGCCAGCATTGATCACCGGAACCTCGACATGCTCGGCGATGAGGGCGGCGCCGCCGGAGTCACTGCAACGAACCACGATGCCGTCGACTCCCATGGCCGCGATGTTCGCAGCGGTGTCCACCAGGCTCTCGCCCTTGGAAGCACTGGACGTCGAACCCAGCAGGTCCACCACGCGGCCACCAAGTCGCTGCGCCGCGATGGAGAAACTCACCCGGGTGCGGGTGCTGTTTTCAAGAAACAAGTTCGCGATGATGCGACCTTCGAGCATCGAGTCGCCGGGCACGGTTCCTCGCACGATCGGCAGGAAGGCCTCGGCTTCGTCGATCAACGAGAAGAGTTGATCACGCCCCAGGTCTTCAAGTCCGAGCAGGTGCCCGCTGCTGGTCCAGGTCGCGGTGGTCATGCGGACATTGTAGAGGTGATCGGCGGATCAGAGGTCCACGACTTCCATGTCGGATTCGACCCGGACCTCGGCCACGGCCTGATGCACCTCGGACACGAAGGCCTCCAGTCCCGCCTCGGAGGCCATCTGCTGGCGGGCCAGCGCCGCGTTGAACCACGTCGAAGCCTCGCCACGGCGGCGTGCGGACAGGTCCAATGCGACCTGGCCCTCGCTCTTGCAGTAGTCCACAGGCTCGATCGCACGCTCGAACGCCTGGAGCCGGTCGTCCACGTTCTGGAACGTTCCGCTCTTCTCCATCCAGGTCGCCGTCGGGAGGAAGACATCTGCCCGCTCGACGAGCCGGTTGGGCATGGTGTCGAGCAGCACGGTGAACCGATCCCCCACGGCCTCGAGCAGGGAGTCCGTCACCCACGCGCTGGGGTAGTTGCCGGTCACGAGCACGGCATCGGCACTGGAACATGCACCGGCGACAGCGTCGAACTCGACGACCTCGCCGCCGAGGGCCGTGAGCACGCGGCGGACGCCGCGGGCGTTGGGTGCCTTCTCGGCCCGGACGGTGTACCCGCCGGGGAACGTCTTGTCCTCGCCCTGCATCGGTACCGGCCCGACGACCAGTGTGGCCTTCGGATCCAGTTCACGAGCCAGGCGGCCCAGGTACCAGGCGTCCTCGCATGAAAGCATCGGACTGATGATCGCGGTGATGTGCCCGGCGGACTGCAGTCCTTCAACGGCACGATCGATGGCCTCATCCCATGCCCCGGCAGCTTCCTCGGGCTCCCATGACACGTGCTCACGCAACCGCGGCAGTCGAAGGCGAGCCTCGTCGTGGAGGAAGGACCACCCGTAGCGGATCTCGTCGGAAATCCACCACCCGTTGACGGCCGGGTTGGTGCGCGGCTTGATTCGATAGACGACGCCGTTGTTGTGCTCGACGTTGATGTTGTCGCCACCGCTGGTCAGTCCGTCGATCGACGGCGTACTCGTGAGGTACCAGACACGCTGCTGGAAGAGGAAGTCCTTGTCCAGCAGGGCCCCGACCGGGCAGAGATCGATGACGTTGCCGCTGAGTTCGTTGTCCAGGGCCAACCCGGGAAAGACGTCGATCTGCTCCTGCGCTCCGCGACCCTCGACCAGCAGTTCAGCGGTTCCAGTGACCTCACGCGTGAAGCGTACGCACCGGGTGCACATGATGCACCGGTCGGAGTACAGCAGCACGTTGGGACCGAGATCCTTCTTGGGCTGCTTGATCTTCTGTTCCTGGAACCGTGATGCCGACCGGCCGTAGCGGTACGAGTAGTCCTGCAACGAGCATTCGCCGGCCTGGTCGCAGACCGGACAGTCGACCGGGTGGTTGATCAGGAGGTATTCCATGACCGCCCGCTGGTTTCCGATCGCCTTGGGTGAATCCGTGTAGACCACCTGACCATCGGAGGCCGGAGTCTGGCAGGCGGGCATGAGTTTCGGAATCTCCTCCAGCGCGTTGTCGTTGCGTGGATTGGGAGCCCAGAGTTCGACCAGGCAGATCCGGCAGTTGGCCACGACCGAGAGCCCGGGATGCCAGCAGTAGTGGGGGATCTCGTGCTCATGCGACAGGGCCACCTCGAGGATCGACTGTCCCTGGGTGAACTCGCACTCGCGGCCGTTGATGCTGATGCTGGGCATGCGCCCTGTCTCCTTCCGACAGGCGGAAATGGTAGCACGGGCCGGGGCAATCAGCAGCCCCTGGTCAGGGGCGGGGCAACGTGCGGGCGACGAGGATGAATGCCCCGTCTTCCAGTTGCACGTCATCGAACTGGACGATTCGGCCATCGACCAGTTCCACCACGGAGGGGAAATCCGCCCCGTCGATCAGGTAGTCCACTGCAAGGACCGATGCCTCGTCACCATCGGTGGCGGCATTCCGAACCATCTCCAGCAGAGAGCCCGGGGGCGATGGAATTGGAAGTCGACCCAGCAGGCCGCCGACGACGGACAGGTGCATGGACTCCTCCCCGATCTCTGGAGCCACCTGGAGACCCAGGACACGCCCAACGCCATTGTCGGCAGCCAGGGCAATGGCCACGATCATGCCCGAAGGCGTGGTATGGACCTGGGGAATACCGAGGTACTCCGGCCAGGGTGGATGCCCCTCGTGTGCAAGCCACTTGGCCATGCGGATCCCCAACCACGCGTTGACCGCCTCGTCGGAGATGCGAAGCCGCCATGTTTCCCCGGGCTCACGGATCTTCTGCATGTTCTCAACGAGGCCGAACTCCGCCTGCTGAGCGAGTTCCGCGGCCACGGCATCATCGGTCGCCGGTGGCGTGTACCACGAGGGCGTGAGTATCGTCATCACCCAGAGCACGACGATCACCAGGACGACGGCCAGGAAGACCAGTGCCGCCAGGAACTGGAGGTTGGAACTTTCCTTGGAAGGTGCCGACCCCTCCGCCGAGGGCTCGACCTCGGCGGCAGGAGTTTCTTCGGCGGGTTCGCTCGGAGGCGTGGGGTGAGACTCCATGCCGGGGATGGTACCCGCTCAGGGCGTGTCCAGTTCGTGTGGATTCTGCACGACACGTACGTGCCCATCGCCGAAGGCGACGATGAACCCTCCCTCGGGCATCAAATGGGCATGGCCACCCGCTTCAACGATCAAGGGCCAGACAGACGTACAACGCTTCCAGGTTTCTGGATTCCGGTACCCCCACTTCTGGCCGGTCCGCTTGTCGAACAGCATGTTCTCGCCGGTGTAGTGCTTGGCAACGAGTACCTCCAACGACTCGGGAAACTTCCCGTCGTGTTCCTCGGCGTACTCGTGGATCGCCCGGGCCAGGTACCTGGCCTGGCTCTTGCTCTCGGTAATCCTCGCTGCTTCGCGGGCATTGCTTAATGCCGGAGCCACGACGCCGGCGGTCATGCCCGCCGGTATGAGCAGCAGCAGGGGATCCGACATCATGGCCGTCATCTGGACCGTGAAGGACCCGTCGCCGCTGCACGTGACGAGCAGATCATCACCATCCATGGCAGCGGTCATGACGTTTGCCCGTGCGCCCTTGGCGAGTTCCGGGTACGTCGGCAGGATCATGTTCACACCCCGTGAAGGTTCGATGCGGGGCCGGGTGAAGTTGGAGATCGCGGCCATCGCCGCATTCATCATCGCGTAGCCATCGGCCAACTGGGCCGGCACGTCCGCGAACTGCATCCCCATCGACTTGCCGACGGCGGCGGGGCCCTTGGCGGCCCGGAAGGACGCGTTGTCCATGATGGATCGATCTGCGCCCGCCTGGCGAGCCGCCGCGACCACGGCCTGGGGAGACAGCCCCATGATCAGCATGTCGTTGCAGACCGCCATGCTCAGTTCAACTGGTATCGGCAATCCCGGAAAGGTCAGGGTCGTGATGTCATCACAGGCTCCGTCGGTCCAGTTGACCAGGCGGACATGCCCGTCGGCCTGGCGCTCCGCCAGCTTGTTGAGGTGCCCCCGCATCGTGGCCATGGACTGCTTCATGCCGTCCGCATTGGACAGTTCCACCAGCATGACCCCGGACATGAACCCACCACCACCAGTCGTCTTCGACCGATAGGTGATCATGGTGTCGCCCATGTAGTCGATGAACTGCGTGCGGAGATTGACCCCGAGCACACCCTGGATCATCGAGAGCCCCATGTCCATCGGCGTGGGCTCGACGGCGCGACCCTCGGGAGTCCGTGTTGCGCTGGCGAAGAGGTCCAGGATCGCCGGAATCCGGAAGATGCTCACTGACATCGAGTTCGCGTCCTCGGGAATCATCTGCAGGTCGTCGCGACTCACGGCTGCATCGGCCAGAAGGGCCCCGAAATGCTGCCGGTAGTTCCTGATGGCCGCGGTCATGTGGCCCGCTCCGTCACTGGTCGATGAGACATTCCACTCGTACCGCATCGCATCGGGTCCCATCATCCCGAACCGCGTGAGCATCTCCATCGCATCCTGGGGCCCCATGCCCGGCGCGGAGGCGCCCTGCATCTGGGCCATCGTCATTGCGGTGTGCAGCATCGTGTTCATGCGATTGAAATCGACGACTCCAGCCATGAAGGTGCCGGGCCCACCGGGACCGGGGAACGTGCCATCGGGGCCGAAGCCGCGCGATGTGGTCTTCGGCAGGTGATTGACGCTGAGCACCATCGCCTGTTCGCCGTCGACCTCCTGCATGCCCATGTACACGGGAACTGGAACCTGTACTCGATCCAGGCCGCCGTGACCGTCCACCGGCTCCATCGTGGGGCCACCGGAGACCTTGATGAGGTGCTTTGCCTGCTGCTGCAGGGACTCGGGCGTGACCCCGCTGTTGCCGTAGACCGTCAACTGCAGTTGCACCGCGGACTCCATGTCTCCCTGCTTGATGGCTTCATCATTGAACGAGAGCGTGAAGGACATCCTGCTCATGAGGATGTCCATGAGCAGATCCAGTCCCTCCTTGGCGCCTGACGGCATGTCCGACTCGACCTCCGCCGGCAGAACCAGTCCATTGTGTTCCAGGAGCATCAATGCATCATGCAGCGCACGGTCCTTGGGGCTCTGCTTGAGGAAATCGATCCCACCGGAGTAGATCGCGATTGCAGGTGCGGGCCCCGCATCCTGCTGCGTGGCCACGGCCAGCATCGAGGACGACAGTGCGGTAATTCCCGCGACGACATGAATCAGCGTGCTCTTCATGGACAGCTCCTTTGCGAGTTTCAGTGCAAGGGAAAACTGTACCACGAGAAACTGGTCATCGCCCGTGGGTAGGCAGATAGGCATCCTGGAGGTACTGCGCCACCATTCGATGGGTGTTGAACACCGATGGGACGGTCACCGCCGAGCGACGGACTCGATGCAACCATCGCATCGGCAGGCCGGATTCGTCCCGCTCGTAGTAGGCGGGCACGATTTCCGATTCAAGCAGCGCGTAGAGTTCATCCGCATCACGCTGATCGCGGTGCTCCGGATCATCGAACTCCTCCGTGCTTCCGAAGGACCAGCCATTGGTCCCGTCCATGGCTTCCGGCCACCAGCCGTCGGGAATCGACACGTTCATGCCGCCGTGGATGGGCACCTTCATCCCACTGGTTCCACTGGCTTCGCGGGGACGGATCGGCGTGTTCAACCAGAGATCACAACCAGAGACGAGCGACCGGCCCAGGGCGATGTCGTAGTCCTCGAGCACCACGACACGCTCACGGAAGACATCCGAATCGGCATGCTCGACGATCCAGCGCAGGTACTCCTGGCCACCACGATCATCGGGGTGCGCCTTGCCGGCGAAGACCAGTTGCACCGGGCGGTCCGTGGCACCGAGGATCGCAGCCAGTCGGCCGGGATCATGGAAGACCAGTGGAGCCCGCTTGTAGGTGGCGAAGCGCCGCGCAAAGCCGATGGTCAATGCGTCAGGGTCCAGCAGGGACGAGGCGTCGATGCCGGTCCCCAACCGCTGCGCTCGAGCGGCGACCCGGCGACGCAGGTCGTGGATGAAGTTCGATCGGAGCGTGTTCCGAAGCCACCAGAGGTCCGCAGGCTCCACCGCTCCGGCCGACTCCCAGGTATTGACATCGGGGTCGCAGCATTCCAGATCGATCCCTCGCTCACGCCAGAAGTCCCAGGCGTGCGAATCCATCCAGGCGTTGACGTGGATGCCGTTGGTGACGTGGGCGATCGGGATCGCCTGCCGGCGACGCAGGCCGTAGATGTCCTGCCACATCTCCTTGGTGACGCGGCGATGCAGCCGCGAGACCGCGTTGACATGGCTCGAACACCGCAGCGCCAATACCGTCATGCAGAACTGCTCGTTCATCGCGCCGGGATGCTCACGCCCCAGGTCGGTGAGGGTGGCTTCGTTGATGCCGGCCGGAGCGGTGATGCGCGCCAGCAGTGCGGTGACGGAGCCGACGTCGTACCGATCGTGGCCGGCGGGAACCGGTGTGTGGGTCGTGAAGACAGTGCGGTTGCGGACAGCCTCCATCGCGGCATCATGATCCAGCCCCGATTCGATCGCTTCACGCAAACGCTGGACGCAGACGAAGGCGGCGTGGCCCTCGTTGAGATGATCGACGGTGATGCATTCGCCCACCGCATGCAGGGCCATGGCTCCACCGACACCCAGCAGCATCTGGCGACGCATGCGCAGGTTCGGATCGCCGCCGTAGAGCCAGCCGCTGAGTTGCCGATCGTGCTCGCTGTTGGCGTCGATGTCGGCGTCGAGCAGGTAGAGCGGGCAGCGACCGACGTCCATGCGAAGCACCCGGGCGAACACGGTTCCCTCGCCCATCGGAACCTCGATGACATGCCCGGTGTCCTGCATGGGTGAACGATCGGGATTGAAGTCGGGATGCTCCACACGTGTATGGCCATCCGTCTCGATGCACTGGCGGTAGTACCCGCCGTGGTAGACGATGCCCACGCCCACCAGGGGCAGCCCCAGGTCGGACGCGGAACGCAGGTGATCGCCGGCAAGAATGCCCAGCCCACCGGCGTACTGGGGAATGGACTCGTGCAGGCCGAACTCGGAGCAGAAGTAGGCGATGCGAAGATCGCCCGCATCGGATCCATGCCGACGGTCGAACCAGGTCTCACCCTCCAGGGCCGCCTGCCGCAAGGCGAAGACCGAATCCAGTTCCTTCATGAAGGTGGCATCGGACTCGAGTCGACCAAGTCGCTCATCGGTGAGCCCCTCGATGACCGCCAGGGCGTCGTGGCCCGTCGAATCCCAGGCCGCAGTATCGAGGCCGGCCATCAATCGACGTGCCGGCGGTGACCAGGACCACCAGAGGTTCATGGCCAGTTCACGCAACTGCCGGCGGAGGTCTGTTTCGGTGATGGACGTCAAGGGCGAAGTTCCCGCTGCATTCAGATCCGACCCGTGTCCTCGAGCAGGGCTCGAATCGATCGAACACGGGAGCGGGGCAGCATCGCCGGTGGCAGCCGCCATGTCCAGTTGCCACGTGGCGTCCCCGGGCGGTTCATGCGGGCGGCGGATCCCAGGTCCAACAGGTCCTGCGCCGGAAGGATCGCCGTGTTGGCATGCGACGCCAGGCAGACGCGAACCAGGCCGGTGATCGGATCGCCTGTACCAGCCAGGCCCTCGGCCCGGCGACGGGCCGCCGGCGGCAGCGTCCGCCACCAGCCACGCAGAGGGGCGTTGTCGTGCGTCCCGGTACAGACCACCGCATGCCGGGGATGGTTGGCGGGAAGATCCCCGGAGTTGGGCGAACCAAACGCGTTCTGGAGGATGCGCATACCAGGCAGGCCATGACGATCGCGCAAGGCGATGACCTCTCGGGTGACCGCCCCGAGGTCCTCGGCGAACAGCGGCATCGGGCCCAGACGTCGACGTGCCGCGCCGAGCAGTTCATCACCGGGACTCCGGCCCCAGCGACCCACGCGGGCATCCCGAGCTCCGGCCCGGACCTCCCAGGCCCGGTGGAACCCGATGAAGTGATCGATGCGGACCGCATCGAAGAGTCGAAGTTGGCGGGCGATGCGATCGATCCACCATGCGAACTTCGTCCGGCGATGTTCCGACCATCGGTAGTGGGGATGATTCCAGAGTTGCCCGGTGCGTGAGAAGTCGTCGGGTGGAACGCCCGTCACCACGGTGGGATTCCCGCCGGCATCGAGGCGGAAGAGTTCCGGATGAGCCAGGACATCGACCGATTCCAGCGGCACGAACATCGGCAGGTCACCAACCAGGTGCACGCCGCATCCTCGCGCGTGCGTACGCAGCGCCCCCCACTGTCGATCGAAGAGGAACTGCTCGAACGCACGCTGAGCGGGTGTTTCGCCGCGACGGAGCGTGGTGCACCAGTCGTCCAACCATGATGCTTCGCGGCGGACAAATCTCCGGAAGGCCGGATCCCGCTCGCCCCCGTCGTCGTGGAATCGCTGCCAGGCGATGGACAGTGCTTCACGCTTGAGACGACGTGCCGCCCGCCAGTCGGTGTGCCCGGTGCGCCCCAGTCGGCGCCGGGCCATGCTCCGAGGCACGAGGCCGTCTTTGGCGAGATCCTCCAGCGACAGCAGCATGGGCTCGCCGGCAAAGGCGGAGCGGGGAGAGTACGGGGAGTTGCCCGGACCGACGGGGTGCACCGGCAGCGTCTGCCAGATCGTGAGCCCGGCGTCTCCGGCCTGGGTGGCGAACGCGCGGGCAGACGGCCCGAGATCACCAAGTCCTCCGGGACCCGGCAGCGACGTCACGTGCAGGAGCACGCCGGCTCGACGACGACGAAAGAATGGATGCGGCCTGCTCACTGGTCCAGGGTCCAGGCACGACCAGCCAGCGGAGGCAGCACCAGGTGCGGGGGAGATTCCACGGCCGCGCGACCACCCCCGAATACCAATGACCACGCCCCATCGGGCAGAAGCTCTCTGGGAATCGTGACCCTCCCCTCGCGCTCCGACGCATTGAGGGCCACGAGCACCACCTCGCCATCGAGCGCACGCACGAAGACCCACGTGTCCTGCTCGTCATCGACCAGGAGCGTCCGCATCGTTCCCCGGCGGAGCGCTGGATGATCATTGCGCAGCGCGATGGCGCGGCGGTAGAAGTCCAGGTGCTCGTCCATCACGAAGTTGTCAGCCGGATTCTCGTAGGGCTCGAGATCCTTCCAGAGCATCGGCTTGCGGTTCGTCGGATCGTCCGCACCCCACATGCCGGCCTCGTCCCCGTAGTAGATCATCGGCGCGCCGACGCTGGTCATCTGCAGCAGCGCCACCAGCCGGGCACGCCGGTAGTGTTCCGGTCCCGGCTTGGATCCGTCGTAAGTCGGGTCGTCCTGCTCGCGATTGCCCCGGTCGTACTCTCGATCGGGATTCTTGATCTTGGAGACAAGGCGATCGGTGTCATGGCTGTCGACGAGGTTCTGCTGGACGTAGGTGATCTCCGGGTCGTACGCGAGTCGAAGTTCCGCGAACCGACGATCCGCTTCCGACGCGGTGATGCGATGCGCCTGGTTGCCGATCCACTCCAGGGCGATCTTCGCAAACGGGTAGTTCATCACCGCATCGAAACTGCGGCCATCAAGCCACTGCTCGGCCGGCTCCCAGATCTCACCGGTAATGTACGCCTCCGGATTGATGGATCGCACGTACTCGCACCACTCGTGCCAGAAGGGCATCGGCACATCGGAAGGCACGTCCAGTCGCCAGCCGTCGATCCCGTCCGATGGATCACCGTCGCCATCGGGGTCCATCCACCGTCGCGTGATCTCGAACAGGTGGCGGCGCGCCGACTCGGAAGCGATGCCGTGCTCATCGTCCTTGCGGAACGCGGGGAGCTCCTTGAAGCCAGCCCAGCCTTCGTACTCGAACGGTTCCCAACTGGTGATGTCGAACCAGTCGGCGTAGCGGCTGTCACGACCATGCTCCAGGACATCGACGAAGGCGGGGTGGGAGGTGCCCACGTGGTTGAAGACCCCGTCGATGATCACCCGAAAGCCCCGTGCCTTTGCTTCCTTGAGAAAGCCGAGAAACACCTCGTCGCTGCCGGTCATGCTCCAGGTCGAAGCATCCAGCAGGTCCTCGGTGGACGCGCCAACGGCGGAGTCTCCGCTGGTCCCGTAGTGCTCGTCGACATGCACGTAACTCGTCGTGTCGTACTTGTGGTGGCTGGGGGACTGGAAGATCGGGTTCAGGTACAGGGCGTTGACTCCGAGGTCCCTGAGGTAGTCGAGCCGGTCGCCCAGGCCCTGCAGATCGCCTCCGTAGAGACGGGAGAAGACGTAGTACTCGTAGAAGGTCTGTCCATCGGTGCCCTCCCAGTCACTGGCCTCGTACCAGCGGCTTCGCCAGGGACGAACCGGGTCGGGATCGTTGGCAGGGTTGCCGTTTCGGAATCGATCGACCATGACCTGGTACCAGATCGCATCCTTGGCCCATTCCGGCGTCCGGAACGAGGGGACATCGTCCGACTGCAGGCTGTAGATCGATCCGTCAGGCACTTCGATGGCTCCATCTTCCAGGATGAACGGTGATTTCGGCGAACACGATCTGGACGGAACGCCGTTGCCGCCGCCGACCTACGGTACAGGATGCGCACGCCGTCACGGGATCAAAACGTGATCAGTCGTCGAAGCGGTCCAGGGTGAGAAATCCCACGGGCTGGTCGGTGGCCCCCGTCGCAGCCAGATCGGCGATGACCTCGCCGAAGACGCTGGCCATCTTGAAACCATGACCACTGAAGCCGCCGACGATCGTCACGTGGTCGTGCCCGGGATGGCGATCGATGATGAAATGCTCGTCGGTCGAGTTCGTGTACATGCAGATGCGCACAGTCTCGACCGGTCCGCTCGCCGCGGGCAGGTGCCGGGCGATGAACTCCAGGGAATCGGCTTCCTCGCCCGGCATCGCCTCGCGATCACCCTCGGGATCCATCGGAATCCCCGCCGCGTGCACGGCCAGCTTGAATCCCTGCGGCCCGGGAAGGCCCGGAGTCATCGGGAACCCGTAGTGAAGGCCACCCTCGGCACGATCCACCGCCCAGCACGGCAAGGTGCCCAGTTGCAGGGGCTCGGGATCCGCCGGTCGAACCCAGGTCAGTGGTTGGCGTGTCACCGACAGTGGCACCGACACGCGGGCCAGTTCAGGCATCCAGGCCCCGGCGCAGAGCACAAGGTGGGCTGCGCTGAAGTCGCCCGCAGTCGTGGACACCGTGACCGAGTCGCCCTCGGTAGACCATCCACGAACCGCGACGCCCTCACGGATGTCCGCTCCGTGTCGTCGGGCCAACTCGACGTGCGACTCGATGCACCACTCCGGCACCAGGAACCCGGCCCGGGGTTCGTACATGGCCGTGAAGTGGTCAGGGAGCACGAACTGTGGAAACCGATCGGCGATCGCCGCGTGATCGAGGCATTCGTAGTCCAGGCCATGGGCGTGGGCCGACTCGATGCTTGCCTCGACCAGTTCACACCCCGCCGGACCGGCGTAGAGTCCGCCGGTGGGTACCAGGCAGTTCCGTCCCGACTCCGCGTTCAGTTGCTCCCACAACTCCCAGGAGCGGCAGAGCAGGGGGACGTAGTCCGGGTGCTCGTAGTAAGCGCAGCGGATCATGCGCGACTGGCCGTGCGATGATCCCCGTTCATTGGGAATGCCCGCTCGCTCCAGGCCCAGGACCCGGACCCCGCGTCGTGCAAGGTGGCAGCAGGCCGCTGACCCCATGGCTCCCACCCCGACCACGATGACGTCGTATCCGCTCACGAGGACAGGCTAGCATGCCTCCCATGCTTCGATCCCTGCTTGTCCTTCCACTGCTCGTTCTGCTCACCGGCTGCTCCAGCCCGGAGGCAGACCAGGGCTTCGTATCCCTCTTCAACGGGCGCAATCTTGATGGATGGGTCGGCGACACCAGCGGCTACGTCGTGCACGACGGCATGCTCACCGCACGGGTCCCCAAGCCCGGTGAGTCCCTCGGCAACCTCTATACGGCCGGGGAGTACGCGAACTTCATTCTGCGCTTCCAGTTCCGGCTCACGCCCGGGGCCAACAACGGACTGGGCATTCGCGCCCCGCTGGAGGGGAATGCCGCCTACGAGGGGATCGAACTGCAGATCCTGGAAAACACGCACGAACGATGGGCGAACCTCAAGCCCTGGCAGTTTCACGGGTCGGCCTACGGCATCGCACCGGCGGAACGTGGATACCAGTTGCCACCCGGCCAGTGGAATCGGCAGCAGGTGACCGTCGACGGTCGGCGCATCGAGGTGGTACTCAACGGACACGTGATCCTGGACATCGATCTCGACGAGGTGACGAAGGACGGCACGGTCGACGGGCAGAATCACCCCGGGCTCACCCGCGCACGCGGGCACATCGGCTTTCTCGGTCACGGCGACGAGGTCGCCTTCCGGAACATCGAGATCAAGACGCTGCCCTGATCAGGGCTCGTGCTTCGGTGGAAGTGGCGGCGGCGGGTCCATGTCGTCGGACCACCGACCACAGAAGACACGCCAGCCCCACCGTGTGGATGCATGCGTGTAGGCCTTGCCGCATTCCGGGCAGCGGCCTTCCGCGGCGGCCTGCTCCAGCGGATAGCCGCACTGCAGGCACAACAGTCCGTCGTGCCGGTCAAGCCGGCGCTGCCAGCGATGCTTGTAGATGTATGTCAGGGCAGCTCCGCCGCCGACAAACAACAGGTAGGTGAAGAACGCGTATCGGAAGAGCCACATCAACACCACGATCGTCACCAGCCCGAACAGGATCAGGGCACCGATCACCAGGAAGTTGGGCTGGGCTACGACGGGACGATAGGGGGCGAATGGGCCGGGAAAGCCACGGAACTTGAGCTTGATGATCTGCTTGGTGCGAATGCGCACACTCACAGTTCGCGGAGGTAGATGTTGCGGAAGTACAGCGTGTTGCCGTGATTCTGCAGTTCAATCGGCCCACTGGGGTAGATCGGAATCGACCGGTTCCAGTAGTTCTCCATCTTGATCCCGTCAACCACGAGTTGGCCGTTGAGCCAGACCGTGACGAGTTCGCCTTCCATGAGAATGTGGAAGTTGTTCCATTCACCCACGGGATGGTCGGCGACCACCAATGGCTTCGAAAGGGACCGCTTGTTGTTGTAGATGCCACCGGAGCCGATCTTGTCATCCCAGATCTGCACCTGCGGACTGCCACGAAGGTAGATCCCGCTGTCGCCGCGCGGCTTGATCTTCCAGTCGACCCAGAGTTCGAAATCCTCGTAGTCCTCTTCCGTAACCAGGTTGTCACCCTTGCCGTCGAAGACGAGTACGCCATCCTCGACCACCCAGTGTTCACGCATCGACTCGTCAGCACTCGACTGTGCCGTGGCCAGTTCCTCGGGACCCATCTTGGATCGGGTGATCGGATCACCGACCAGTCCCTTCCATCCCGTGAGATCCGTACCGTTGAACAGGGGCTTGGCCTGCGGATGCGGCTTCGACGTGCAACCGGCAAGCATCAGCAGGACCAGGATTATGAACGCACAACGGATCATGGCTGCTCGGATGCCTGCGTTGAGCCTTCGACCTCGAGCCCGAGGTTGCGAAGAAACGGCTCCATGCTCGGCTCGCGGCCCAGGTAGTCCGTAACCATGTCCATGCTGTCACGGGTTCCACCGACACCGAGCACCTTCTCGCGGTAGTAGGCGCCCGCCTCTGGATTGAGCATGCCCAGTTCCTCGAAACGCTGGAACATGTCCTCGGCGTAGACCTGCGACCACATGTAGCCGTAGTACCCGGCCTGGTAGCCGGTGAGGTGTCCGAAGCTGCCCTGGAACCATGTTCCCTCGACCGGCTCGAACATCGTGATGTCCCCGTACAGGTCAAGGCCAACCTGCGTGGTATCGATCTCGCCACCATCGGCGACGTGGTACGCCTGATCGGTCGAGCCCAGGAAGATCTGTCCCTCGGCCATCATGCCCGAGCAGAGATCCTTGGCCGCAATCATGCCCGCAAGCATGTCCGGCGGGATCGGTTCACCTGTTTCGTAATGCCCGGCGAAGGTCGACAGGACGTCCTCGTCCCAGACCCAGTGCTCGAACATCTGCGACGGCGCCTCGACGAAGTCACGTTCAACGGCCGTGCCGGCGAACATCGCGACATCCGAGTTCGTCAGGGTGGTGTGCAGGCAGTGCCCGAACTCGTGAAAGAACGTCTCCGTCTCGTCGTGGGTCAGCAGGGACGGTTTCTCCGACGTGGGCTTGGTGAAGTTGCACACGAGTGCGGCCACGGGCAGGTCCACGCTCCCGTCGGGATTCGTCCGCCGCGGGGCAAGGCCCCACTGCGCCGCATGCCCGTACTTGTTCGATTCCGGACGGGGATAGAGATCCAGGTAGAACTCGCCGATCGTGTCGCCACTGGCGGCATCGACGACCTGGTACCACTCGACGTCCTCGTGCCAGAAGGGCGCGTCAGCCGGCTCCTCCATGCGGCGATATTCGATTCCGTAGAGCGACTGTGTGATCGAGAACAGCCCGTCTTTCACCCGGTCGATGGGGAGGTATTCCTGCACCGCACGCGAATCGACTGCATACGTTTCGTTGCGCAGTCGCTCCATGTAGTAGCCGAAATCCCAGGGATCCAGCTGCGCCTCGGGATCCCCGGTGTCACGCCGCTTGGCGGCAAGCAGTTGCGCATGATCCTGCTCGGCCTTGCGGCGAACCAGTGGTCGCAATCGCTCATAGAACATCGCAACCGTCTCGGCATCCCGAGCCATGCGAACCTCGGTCTCGTAGTCGGCAGCGGTGTCGTATCCCAGCAGGGTCGCCTGCAGATCACGAAGCAGGAGGATCTTCTCCAGCACCGCCACGTTCGCTCGGCCGCCTCGACGCTTTCGTGCCAGCCAGATCTCCTGGCGAAGCTTGGCATTCGGGCTGTGGTCGAGAATCGGGATGATGGTGGGGTAGTCCATGCCCAGGGCATAGAGCCCCCCGACCTGGTTCAGGGAGGCGATCCAGTCCTCCGGCATGCCATCGAGTTCTTCGCGGGTCGCGAAGACGATCGTCTCGTCAGCACTGATGCTCCGATCAAACGTGCTCTCAAGTTCGGCGAGTTCCTTCTGCACCGCCTTGAGTTCCTCCCGTCGCGCCGGCTCCATGTCCATCCCCGCACGGCGGTAGTCGCGCTGGATGCGCCGCACCAGTCGCTCGCGGACCGGGTCCAGCTGCTCACCGTGACGTGCATAGGAATCAATGGCGTCGAAAAGATCCTGCCGCTTGCCGAGGTCGATCATCCAGGACATGTACTCCTGGTCGGCCTGCTGGCTGATTTCACGCATGCCCGCATCCGGGTGCACGTAGGCCATGAAGAGCACTCCGCTGACACCACGGTCGAGCTCCGCGTGCATCGCGTCGTAGGCGTCGATGGTGTTCAGGTACGTCCGCTGATCATCGGGCACGTCCACGATCGCCTGGATGCGATCATCGGCACGGGCCATGGCCGCGTCGAACTGGATCCTGGCCTGTTCGGGCGTCTGCGGAAATACGACTCCGGACGCGGCCATGACGGGCATCGCGGACAACAGGACGACGACGAGGGCAAGCCCCCGGCTCATGCATTGCTTCATGCTGCTCTTCCTTTCCGTTGTTGCCACGGCGGCGGAATCACTTGCCTCCGCCGTTGTCGACCGGGGCATCGGGATTCTCGATCTCGAGCATCTCGACATCGAAGATCAGGGTCGCCCCGGGTGGAATGGGACCTCCGGGCCTTGGATTCCAGCCGTAGGCGAGGCTCTCGGGAATGATCAACTTGCGTGTGCCCCCGGCCTTCATGGTCCTGAGGCCCTCGAGCCATCCCTGGATCACCCCACCCTGCATGTTGACCGTGAAGGGAACGCCCGACTTCTTCGATGAGTCGAACTCCGTTCCGTTGACCAGCCAGCCGGTGTAGTGAACCTTGACGCGATCAGTGGGACCCGGTGAATCACCCTCGCCCTCGACGACGTCGTACCACTCCAGGCCGGTGTCGCTCTTCTGCAACGGCGCATCACCGACGGGCTCACCGGGCAGCTTGTCAGCCTCCGGTACGTCGATGAACTCGTCGATGCCCTCCAGGCGGAGGTCAAAGACCACGGGAGCGCCCTGGGCCATCTGCTCGCTGGGGAACGTTCCGGGGCCCACCCAGAGTTTGCGGGAATCACCAATGCGCATTCCCTGCAGGGTCGCGTCCCAACCCGGGAAGACCATTTGATCGTCGATCGGTATGACCATGGAACGACTGACCAGCTCGTGGCCGTGGTCGCCATGCATGTTCCAGGCGGTCATGTTGATGCTCACGGCGCGGGAATCGGGGTTGATCGATGCCGGGGGCGATTCGCCCTCGGGAACCTCGGTAACCGCGATGTCGGCGACCCAGTACCCCGGGTGGCCGGCCAACGGCTTCATGGTTCCATTGATGGGAGCGGTCCCGGGCAGGTTCGCAACCACCGGCCCATCGGTGGATTCCCCGGCGGGGGCGTCCGCCTCGGGCTCCGGTGCTGCTGGAGGTTCAGGCGATGCAGGTGGGGTTGGCGCTTCCGGTTCCGGAGCCGGGGCCGGCTCCGGGGCCGGGGCGGGTTCCGCCGCGGGCTCCGGTGATGTCCTCGCCGCCGAAGCGGTTTCCGACGTGCCCGTGGTCGTATCAGTTGAACTTGTCGCCTTCTCGCATCCGACGATCGACAGGAAGGGGATGGTCAGAAGTGTCGTCAGCAGCATGGTGGTGCGGTGCATGGTGTTGGTTCCTTGTTGTCCGGGTCCGAGGCTTCCTACGCCTGCGACTCCCTGGAGTTCGAGCAGGGTACCGCGCGACGATGAAACAAGAAAAAAACGCCCCCACGTCACGGGACGAGGGGGCGGTTGAGCTTTGGTTGGAGGCCGGATCAGGCGACGGCAGCAGCCATCTCCTCGGCCTTCTTCTTGGCATCGTCGAGGCTGCCCACGTACATGAAGGCACCCTCGGGCAGATCGTCGCCTTCGCCCTCGCAGAGGCGCTCGAAGGAGTCGATCGTGTCCGCCAGCGAAGTCGTCACGCCGGGGAACCCGGTGAACTGCTCGGCGACGTAGCAGGGCTGGCTGAGGAATCGCTCGATGCGGCGGGCACGATTGACGACGAGCTTGTCGTCCTCGGCCAGTTCGTCGACACCGAGAATCGCGATGATGTCCTGCAGGTCGCGATACCGCTGGAGGATCTGCTGCACCCGACGAGCACAGTTGTAGTGCCGCTCGCCCAGGATCTGCGGATCGAGAATGCTCGACGTGGAGGACAGGGGATCGACCGCGGGGTAGATGCCCTTCTCGGCGATGCCACGCTCAAGCACGACGAACGCGTCGAGGTGAGTGAAGGCCGTGGCGGGAGCCGGGTCGGTCAGGTCGTCGGCCGGCACGTAGATCGCCTGCACCGAGGTGATGGCGCCACTGCTGGTGGACGTGATCCGCTCCTGCAACTCGCCCATCTCGGTCGAGAGCGTCGGCTGGTACCCCACGGCGGAAGGCATCCGGCCCAGCAGGGCGGATACCTCGGAGCCGGCCTGGGTAAACCGGAAGATGTTGTCGACGAAGACCAGCGTCTCCTTGCCGGAGGCGTCACGGAATTCCTCGGCCATGGCGAGGCCGGAAAGGGCCACGCGAAGTCGCGAGCCGGGGGGTTCGTTCATCTGGCCGAAGACCATCGCCACCTTGTCGATGACGTGGGCGGTGTTCCCATTCTCATCGGTGTACTCGGCCTCCTGCATCTCGCGCCAGAGGTCGTTGCCTTCGCGGGTTCGTTCGCCAACTCCGCAGAACACGGAGTAGCCACCGAACTCACGGGCCACGCGGGCGATCATCTCCTGGATGATGACGGTCTTGCCGACGCCGGCTCCACCGAAGAGTCCGATCTTGCCGCCACGAACGAAGGGGCACAACAGGTCGACGACCTTGATGCCGGTCTCGAGGATCTCGGTCTTGGGGTTGAGGTCCTCAAGCTTCGGTGGTTCAGCATGGATCGGGCGACGGGACTTGGTCTTGATCGGACCACGCTCGTCGATGGGATCACCGAGCAGGTTGAACACGCGGCCGAGCACTTCCTCGCCCACGGGAACCTTTACGGGACCACCGGTGTCGACGCAGGGCTGCCCACGCGTCATGCCGTCGGTCGAACCAAGGGAGACGCAACGGACGACGCCGCCGCCGAGGTGCTTGTTGACCTCGCCGAAGAGCACGCTTTTCTCACCTTCGACGGTGAGATCGATGGTCACGGCGTTGTAGAGATCCGGCAGATCATCCTCGGGGAATTTCGCGTCGAAGGTTGATCCGATCACCTGAACGATGGTGCCAGTACTGGCCATGACAGGGTCCTCTTGAACTCGGGTTGAACGTGGCTCGGCAGGGCCGAAGAGCCGCACAGGATAGCCTCCTGAGGGCCCCATGCCAAGCATCGACGACTTCTCCGGAGCCGAAGGCGAGGATCCGGATCATGTGCCGCCAAGGGGACTACAATTCCACCACCATCAGGATTCCCCCCCCATGCCAGAAACCATGATCAGTGCCGTGCTGGAACAGTCCGAGGATCGGATCGTGGCCCTCAAGGAACTCCAGGGGGACGAAGCCTTTCTGAAGGACCACTTTCCAACCTTCCCCATCATGCCCGGCGTGATGATGATCGAAGTGCTCGTGCAGGCGGCACGCCACCTGCTGCCGGTGCGGGAAGACGGACCATGGGTACTCGGCGAGGTCAAGGCCATGAAGTACGGCCAGATGGTCCGACCTGGAGAATCCCTCGAAGTGGATGTATCCATCGTCAAGAAGGGTGAAGACGGCTCGATCACCTGCAAGGGCAGTGGTGTTCTTCGACGGGGCGAAGGAATCGATGGGGATGGGGAGACAGTTCTCTCCGGAAGGTTTACCATGCGGGGCAGATGCGACGTCCCCAGAGGATGATCAGGTCCCGGCACCGA
The DNA here is from genome assembly GCA_029245245.1 of Phycisphaerales bacterium. Classification (GTDB taxonomy): domain Bacteria; phylum Planctomycetota; class Phycisphaerae; order Phycisphaerales; family SM1A02; genus UBA854. The sequence continues at coordinate 103,628 of JAQWPT010000005.1, read as the reverse complement.
AGGAACGGTGCGACCTCGCACCCGGACCAAGCACAGGAGCAGTCCAACCATGTCCATGAGCAAGGATGAGATCTTCACCAAGGTCCAGGAAGTGCTTGAAGAAGCACTCGGCGCCGACGAGGACGAGATCACCCCGACAGCCAGCCTCACCGGTGACCTCGGTGCAGAGTCGATCGACTTTCTCGATATCGTCTTCCGACTCGAGAAGACCTTCTCCACCGACGATGCGCCGTTCAAGATCTCGCAGGGAGAACTCTTCCCCGAGAACCTGATGGACAATGCCGACTGGATCGAGGACGGAAAGCTCACCCCCACCGGCCTGGACATGCTCCGGGAGCGCATGCCGCACATCGACTTCACCGCCTTCAGCGCAGATCCTCAGATCGACAAGGTCGCGAACCTGATCACGGTGCAGTCCCTGGCCAACTTCGTCTCCAACAAGCTTACCAGTGAAGCCGCAACCACCTGACCGAGGCACCATGCGTTGGATGTGGATCGATCGCGTCGTGGACTTTCAGCCCGAGTCCCGCCTCGTGGCCATCAAGGATATCGATGCCGCTCTGGACAACCAGCGGACCCACATCCCCCGGATGAACGATGGTGGCCGGATGGACGTGCTCCCGATGCCCCTGGTGATCGAAGGCATGGCCCAGACCGCTGGGATCCTCGTCGGCTCCGTCAACGGCTTTCGTGAAAAAGTCATCCTCGCCAAGGTGGCCCGGGCCCGACTCGAAGCGGATCTCCGCGCCGGCGATACGGTCCGCTTCGATGCCACCCTCGACCGCATCGACGACAAGGGCGCTTCGACCTCCGGGATCGTGCAGCGATCTGTGGACCACGGCGCCTCGTGGGAAGACCTCGGCACCATCGACCTGCTGTTCAGTCATGTGGATCAGAACATGGCCGGAATCGAGTTTCCGGAAGAGAACTTCGTGTTCTCCGACAACTTCCGCGACCTCCTCGTGGAAGCAGGGCTCGACCACCTCGACGAATCCTCCTCCTCATGACAACCGCGGCTCCCTTTCGGAAGCCGCGGCACGCACAAGGTGAAATCTTGTTTCCCTGAATAGAGAGAAAGGGAGGAAGGGAAGAGAGAGTGTTCGCCCGAAGTCCATCAGAACAACGGGCATGGGAAGGGAAGTGACCCCGACCAGGGAGGCAGTCCAGTCCGGGGTCGATTCAGGGGCTGGGGGAGCGATCCCCCCCGTGCGTCACCATGACAGTCGAATTCGACGGGCCCGAATCCAAACCCTTTCCTCAAATCCCACCCACCCCGGGGTTGGTCTGGACGGCCTGGGACGGCACCGCCCCGGAACCACTGGAGAATCCGGTACCCTGTGGGGTCGTGAAGGAACACCTCGCCATCTATGCCGGGTCATTCGACCCGATCACCAACGGCCACCTGGACGTGCTGCATCGCGCCCGGGGAATGTTTGACCGGATCATCCTCGGCATCGGGCACAACCCCGACAAACCGTCACTGTTCCAGATCGAGGAACGCAAGGCCATGGCGGAAGAACTGGTTGCCCGCCTGGAACGGTCCCCCCACCTGGCCGAGGTGAGTGTTCGGGCCTACAAGGGACTCACCGTCGACTTCGCCCGGAATGAGGGCGCCGCCGCACTGGTCCGAGGCATCCGGAACGTCACCGACCTCGCCAGTGAATGCCAGTTGGCCATCACGAACCGGCAGGTCGCCGACGTGGAAACGGTGTTTCTCGTCACCGGCGAAGCCTACGCCTTCACGTCTTCCGGATTGATTCGCCAGGTCGCCGGCCTCGGCGCCGACATGGATCGGCTGGGTGGCATGGTTCCGGAACTTGTCATCGAACGACTCCGGATCCTGCAGGCGGACCCGGACGGACCGCTGCGGCGAATGGCACGCGACGGGCACATGGACTGATCAACCCAGCAGGCCGCGAGCCCGGATCGGGTTTGGCATCGCGTTGTCTCGACCGAGCACGAGCACGTCCGCGATCTCGATTGCTTCCTTGAACGATTCCATCGCCTGTTCCCGGTTCCAGCAACTGGCGAGGATCTGCCCCTGCTCCAAATGCTCGGCGGTCGGCACGGCATCGCCACAGATGAGCACGGTCTGCTGTGGAAGGGGCAGCAGCAGACCACAGGACCCGGGCGAGATACCCGGCAAGGGGAAGAGGTCGACGCCTCCTGCAAGGTGATCCGGCGCCACGATCGTGTTGGCAACCAGTTCCCGCTCCGCCTCGATCAGGGACTGCCGTTCCTGGTCCACATGGGAGTCGGCACCGGCCTGTTCGCTCTCGAGGAACTCGAGCATCGCATCGCGTTCCGCTTCGGAGACGTACCAGTTCGCGCCAGTCAACGCAGGCAGCGAGCGGCGATGGTCGGGATAGAAACTCGTCATGAAGACATCGGTGATGTCGCCCAGCGAAAGCGACGCTCGTTCATCGAGCCTGCTTTCCAGCAACTGGGGAGGCAACGAGGGGTTCACGAGGATCTGCCGATCATCAATCGACAGCAGGGTGGTCGTCGCATGGGACGTACGGACCATCCCCTCTTCGCCACGCAGCGGATGGGCGGACATGGTCCCGATGGAAATGACTCGGTACGCACAGGTCATGAAATGGTCGCCTTTTGAAGATTGACGACAGGATAGGGGGCTTCATGCGGTCTCCGCCACCTTCGGCCTACACTGTGATGCATGCGATACCCACGACTGCTTCTTGCCCTGCTGCCCTGCCTCGTTCTGGTCCCGAGCCTGCCACTGCAGGCCATGGTCAGCCAGTCGCCCACGACAACCATCAATAATACACAGCCCAAGTCATACAAGGAGCATGTCCACTGGGCTCGACGCATGTCCCTGGATGTCAGGATCACGCAGAACCTGAACCCCATCTCCAAGCAGGTCGTTCTCGTCCCGGATGCCGCAACCTTTGTTGACGAGCTGTCCCGCTGGAGCGTCAAGGGACGCTGGCCAATCCTCTACGACGACGATGTGTATGCCCCCATGTTCATCAGAGCCTACGAACCCCTTGCCGTCTTCCGGCGAAGTTCCGTTGGTTCGCTGCCCAACGACCACGAGGAACGCCGGGCCCTGATCGATCGCGCGATCGCCAATTCCTGGAGACTGGAACAGGGATTCGGCACCACGATCCAGGAGGTGTACGACGAGCGATCCTTCCAGCCGCTGGGAGCCGTCTTCACCTCGCTGAAGGATCCTGCCTGGCCGGCAGCCGCCGTGCTGGCGGCGGCCCGCGGCCAGTACCTGTTCTACCTGGAAGGGGATCTCGGCGACCCCGGCGACGTCCTTTCGGGACCACGAACCAAGGCGCTGATGGACCAGATCGATGCAATGCTCAAGAGCACCGGCACTCCGTACGCCACGGTCGGCGATCGCCTGGATTTCCTGACGATCTGTCGATCAATGTCGGCACGCACCGACATCGACATCGGCGGTGAACTGCCCGAGCACCTTCCTCGCGAGATTCTCAACGGCCCCAAGGCGATCACTGATGTGCTCGGGCGACATGCCGATGGCACCCGATTCGCCTTCACGGGTTGGATTCTCGGTGGACAACGTTCGTCCCTGTATGCGGCCATGTGCAGCTTCTTCCTCAATCGCACCAGCGTGTGGCTCGGCGACTCCTACGAGCACGAACCCGATCGCACCGCCTATGCCATGGCTCAGACCGAGGCCATGTTCAAGCACGACGGGTACACCACCACCCTGCATGAGAATCTCGACCTCGCCACCTTCCAGGATGCCGTGGCAACGGGACTTGATGCGGATCAGATCTACCTGAACTCGGGAGGCAACGCGGATTTCTTCGACCTCGGGACCAACCGCGCCTCGCCCTACGAGGTGCCGATTCTCGATCGACCCGCCTTTCTCTACCTCATTCACAGCTGGTCGATGAAGCGCCCCGACGACCCCGAGAGCATTGGCGGTCGATGGCTCCGCAACGGGGCCTATGCGGTCTACGGGTCATCACACGAACCTCTGCTCAGTGGATTTCGCCCCGCCTACGAGGTGGCCCGACGCATCGTCAGCAACATCCCACTTGGACCGTCCGTGCGCATGTGGGAGGGTGAAGCTCCCCTCTCCGTCGCCTGGAGAGTCAACCTCTTCGGCGACCCGATGATGCTCAGTGGTGGTCCCTCGAATTCCAGGCGCTCCGAGACCGGGATCAACGGACATGGTGCGGAAAACCTGATCGAGGCCGCACAGAATGCACTTGAGTTGGCCCTGGCAAATCCCGGTGATGAACAGTTCGCCAAGGCCATCAAGCTGATGGTCCTCACCAACCTCGATGGACTCGCCATGGACCTCTGGCATCGAGCCGTCAAGGACAAGGGGACCGGCCCGGCCAGTGCCGAGGCTGCCCTTGGCTCCCTCTTTCGCCGGGGTGATCGCGACGGGTTCATGCTGGCCTGGACGATGCTGGCGAAACCGACCAGCCGGGATCGAGACATGCTCTGGTCCCTGATGGGGCCGACCCTCGGTCCTGACACCGACGCGGAAACCGCCCGCATCATGTCCGCCGCCATCCGGCCACGCTATCCAGCCGGTGATCTGCGCCGACTTGCTCCCGTGCTCGCACGCACCGAGGGCGATCGCCAGGTCGTGGTCAGAATCAATCAACTCGAGGCGACCGCCGTCAACCGGCGAGAAAAAAAGGCCCTTGAGCAGTTGCGGACGATCTACAGCGGTCGCTGAAAATGAGGAGGCGGCATCGCCACCTGGCCATGCCGCCTCACCCCCGCAAGAAGTTGTTCGTTGTTCAGTCGCTGACAGCCAGCAGCCAGGTCGGATCGGGATCCGTCGAGACCACGTGCCAGACGTGCAGTTCCATGCCGAGCGAATCACCGGACGCCAGGCAGAGTGGGTCCACGTTCGTGGCGTACTCCATGGAGGACAGGGCCACGTGGGAAGGTTGGGAATCGCGAGTTGCACACCCGTTGAGGAGCGCAAGTGCGAGGCCGCCAAGTGCGATTTTTGTCATCATCCGTGCATTCATGGTTCGTATCCTCTTGCGGAAGCTGTGAAAACCGATGCCCCATCCTTGCTGGGGGTCTTTCCGGACTTCGTCGTGATTTGGGGTGGACTTCAGGCTGGCGTGGGACTTTTTGGTTTTTCCCACTCCAGACGCTCTGAAGAGACAATGCCGGAGGATCAATTTCCTTTCAGCATCCTTCCAGAACCACGCCAGGGCATCTGGCAACCATCAGTGATAGGTCCGATAGGCATGGCCTCGCCTCATCCTTCTGGTCGATGTAACCTGTGTGCCAAGCAGGATCTCTCGGGGGGCAAACATGCTCACTTCGCCCCGGAAGACTTCCTCCACCGACGGAGCAACGGTGAGATGACTATCAACACGCGACGGATCTGCCTCATGACCTGCCTTCTCTGGCCCATGCTTAGTGGGCTTGCAGATGCACAGGACTCGAATCCCCCGGCAGCAGCCACTGCGCCACGTGATGGTGGCCCCGATCCGGACATCGACGGGCTGCCCTACAAGGCTTCGAACATCACCATTTCCTGGCGATGGGAACACCCGGACCTTCCCGAGGAAGCGTCCATGCTCACCACGCCCATCGCGCTCGCCCGCACGCCGGACGGATGGGTTGGCCCACGACCCGGTCTCAAGTTGGAACTTCTGAGCCTGCAGCAACTCAATGAACAGGGTGAAGCGGTCTACTACTCCTCTGCACTGGCCACCATTTCCACGACGATGAGTGCGAAACTCATCGGAGACGGGCTCATGGGAGTCTTCGTCACGGTTGATCCAGCTCAGATCTCGGACAAGCCCGATTCCATGGGAGCCGATCTCCGTTCCGGTGGGGACACGACGTTGACCTTCGACATCGCTGTCGGCCGGGTCCAGGAAATCCGAACCCTCGCCTCCGGCGAACGCATCCCGGACGAGGAGCGGGTGAATCATCCCGCCCACAAGCACATCCTCGACAACGCACCCCTGCGACCCGCCACCGAGGGCAAGGAAGGCGATCTGCTCTGGCGCAAGCAGTTGGAAGACTACTTCCTCTATCTCAGCCGCCATCCCGGCCGAAACGTCGAGGCCTCCGTGGGCGCTTCATCGCAACCCGGCGGCGTCGGACTCGACTTCATGGTCTGGGAGAACAAGCCGCTCGCGCTCTTCATGGAGTTTTCGAACACCGGAACCAAGCAGGAGGGGTACTTCCGACAGCGGTACGGGCTCTTCACATCCCAGGCCACTGGGAACGACGACACCTTCTCCGTGGAGTACCTCACGTCTGATTTCAGCTCCTCCAACGCCGTTTTCGCCGAATACACGGCCAATGTGCCGGGCACGGACCGGCTCCGCTGGTCCATCGGTGGCGACTGGAGCGAATTCTTCGCCGACGAGTTCGGCGTGCTGGACGATGCCTTCACGGGAAACTCGTGGTCAATCGACGGCAACCTCACCGGAAATCTCGTCCAGGACGGTGCGCTGTTCGTCGACATCGTCGGCGGCATGCGACTGCAGCACCTGGAGGTCACGAACAATCTCCTGCTCACCGACGAGGGCGCCAACTTCCTGGTTCCCTACGTCATGCTCGAGGCCGACCACCTTGCCGACTGGTCGAATTTCAGTGGTTCCCTCGGTCTTGAGTTCAACCTGCTGGGCCATGACCAGCAGACGCTCTTCGAACTGGGCAGTCGACCCGATACCGCCGACCGCTGGGCAAGAATGAATTGGAGCGCCGTCCAGTGGTTCTTCCTGGAACCACTGCTGAATCCGGAAGGATTCGCCGATCCCAACACTCCCGCCACATCGACACTCGCACATGAGATCATGCTGTACTTCGGCGGACAGTATTCCTTCGGCAGTCGCCTGCTCCCCCAGTTCCAGCAGGTACTTGGCGGCATGTACTCCGTTCGTGGGTACCCGCAATCCGTCGCCGCCGGCGACTCTTCCATCCTCGCCAAGGTTGAATACCGGTACCACATTCCCCGCGCCTTCGCGGTCAATCCCGAGCCGATGGAACTCTTCGGCGGACAGTTCCGCGCCGCACCGCAGCACGTGTACGGTCGCACCGACTGGGATCTCATGCTCTGCGCATTCTTTGATTACGGACTGCTCATGCAGTCGGACCCGCTCTTCTACGAGAACGACGACACCCTCATGGGCGCCGGCGTCGGGCTCGAGTTCCTCTTCCGGACGAACTTCCGATTCCGTCTCGACTGGGGATTCCCACTGCAGGATCTTCCAGCAGCTGGTGTCGAAGTCGGTGACGAGCGACTCTACGTCAGCGGCACGTTCACCTTCTGACCGGGATCACGGCTGAACAGCCTCTTCCGTCAGAACCAATCCCAAAATGAATTGGCGATTTCAAGTCCACCTTTGCGGGCTGGCCTCGTTATCAGACGTGAAATCACATCAATTCCAAGGCCCTTTCGCCGCCTGCGTGGTATCTTGAAACGTCGGCGAGTGCAGGATCCAAGGGGGCAAATGGGCCGGATCCACTCTGCCAACAACGGGAAGGGACACCTCATGAAGAGCCTGGCAAATCGCACGTATCACCACGCTGTTTCTCCGTTGAAGCAGATCACGTTCTGCTGCACGTTGACCCTGGGGATGCTCGCCACGACGGCTGGAGCAAACCCCTCCGGTGGCACCGTGGACCCAACGGCCGCCACGATCCACTACGGCTCGAACATGACCATCGACGTTCATCAACCGAACGTCATCATCGATTGGAACAAGTTCAGCATCGGCAGCGGTGAGCAGGTCAACTTCCTGAACATGGCCTCCAACTGGAGAGTTCTCAACCGCGTCACCGGGAACAAGCCCTCGACCTTCCGGGGCCTCATGGGTGCCGCCGGTCACATCTACCTTGTCAATCGAAACGGCATCGCATTCAAGAGCGGCAGCATCATGAACGTCGGCCGCCTCTATGCCTCCATTGGCGACATGTCCAACGGTGACTTCATGGCGGGCACCGATCGATTCACCAACCTCTCGAGCAGCAAGCGCATCGAGATCTCCTCCGGGGCCGCGTGGAACGCTCAGGAACTCCACTTCGTGGGAGGACGCAAGAGCAGGGCCATTCTGGTCAAGTCCGGCGCCGCCGTCGAAGCTCCATTGATCACCATGAGCACCGGCAACGACGAGGTGCTCATCAGCCGCCTCGGTGACCATGTCCACCTGAAGATCGATGGTCAGGACCTCGACCCCTCGAACCCAACCCAGGGCACCGTCACGCCTCGGACCCTCGGCAGTTCCTCGATCAAGAACAGGGGATCCATTTCCACGGGAGGCGCCTCCAACGGGCAGATCCTCCTCGGGGCCGGTGACCTGCACGGCATCGCGATCCACAATACATTCGGCAGCAGCATCGACGCGGATGGCGGCAGTCTCGAGATGGCCGCCACAGGCGGAACCGTCCTGAACCGGCGAGGTTCACAGGTGCGAGCGGACACCAGCAACGGCGTGGCCGGGTCCATCACCATCGGCTCCGATGTCGTCGTCTCCAATGGACTCATCAGTGCAAATGAAGACGAGTTCGGGGCATCCGAAGCCGGCAGCATCGACATCAACGCCGTGCGAAACGCGTTCTTCGGCCGTCACAGCCAACTGTCCGTCGACTCGATGCACGGCAATGCCGGCACCATCTCGGTAGACACCTCCGACGGCACGACCTACTTCCACTCCAATTCGACGGTCGATGCAATCGCGTCAACCCTCTTTGGTGACCAGGGCGGCGAAGTCGACATCAGCGGAAACAAGGTCTTCTACCGGGCGACGACCAAGCTTGGAGGCCCCGTCGCCGATGGCGAACTGTCCGTTACGGCCCGCAACAGCGACCTCTCCGCGCAATTCGCGATAACCGGTTATTCGCTGAGTGATACTGAAGCCGACGACCTGTCGCTGGGTTCCTTTTCCGACATGCTCGACAGCCCCGTCAACTGCCAGTCACAGGTCGGCACGCAGATTCTCGATCCGCTCGATGGCGACCTCGTTCTTGAATCCACCACTGGTTCCGTACGGATCCGCGACAGCTTCGCACTCAATGGTGGCGCCCGACGACATGATGCGACCCTGCTTGCAGGCGAAGATGTCAACTTCGAGGCCGCCATCACCGGTCTCCAGGACCTCGACGCCGAAGCCGGCCTCGGCGGGACCGGTTCCGTCAACATCCACACCAGCCTGATGGACATCAACGGAGACGCAATCTTCACCGCGCCCGACGCCATCAACCTCGATCCAACCTGGCCCATGATCAACGTCTGGACCAATGGGTCGCAGACCTACAACGGCGAAGTGGTCATCGACGGCGCAACCGCCCAGCTGATCTCCTGGGTCGACGGCGACATCAACATCAACGGTTCCCTGACCCTCGACAACTCGCCATACACGCTGATGCGGACCGTTGATGGCGACATCAACGTCATGGGCGACATCGATACCACGTCGGCGGGTGTCGGGAAACTGGCCGTCCACTCCGGTGCCAACATCTACATCGACGGCGACATCGGCGGCGTCAACCCACTCGACTCGATCGAGCTCACCTCTGCTCAGAGGCATGTGGTCGTGCTCAACGGCAACACGGTTCACGCCGTGAACGACATCTTCCTGAACGATTACCACGGTGACCTGACGATGATCGCGAATATCGTCGGACTTTCCAGCAACATGGAGGTCGTCTCCGACAATGGCAGCATCGTCCTGGGGCAGAACCAGAAGTTCAGCCAGTTGGGCGACCTGACCCTGCGGGCCCTCAACGGCCAGATCACGATCAACGACATCTCCACCCTCGGAAACATGCTGGTCGATGCACCGGTCATCACGATCCTGCTGCGAGAAGCGATTGAGATCCTTGACGATCGGGGCATCATCCTGCCCAGCTTCGTCGTCAACTTCGTCGCCGGTGGAAAGATCGACTTCACGAGCACGCCTGATCTGGTCGGCACAGGGGGTCTTCCCTGGTTCGCCTCGGTGGACACCTCCCCGTCCGAAAGTTCGACCCTCAAGGACTTCGTCTGGTGGCAGCAATCCCCCTTGGACAACGCCATGTTCTACTGGGGATCAAAGGTCCTCATCCTTCAGGCAACCCAGCAACCCGGGCCCGGACCTGGACCTGGACCTGGACCCGGCCCCGGACCTGGACCGACTCCCGGACCGACTCCCGGACCGACTCCTGGACCGACTCCTGGACCAACCCCGATCCCGGTCAACCCCAGCGATGCGTCGCTGATCATTGCTGAAGGATCACAGGTCGGCGCCACCGAAGGCGGCGCCACCATCGTCGATGAACTCGACATCGAGGGTCCCATCGTGCTCGTCAACCTCCAGGACCTGGGGATCGACGTCGAAGTACCAACCTCATCGGCCACGGAACTTCGCGGATCACTGAGTCGATCGCATGTCCTCTCGGACTTCACGATCAATGCCGTGAACGTGAACCCGGGCAATGGCAACATCCGCATCAAGCAGGCCCGCCTCAGCCGCAAGATCGTCGAACAGGCACTTATCCGCTACCAGGGCGTTCTGACAAAGCAGCCCGGCGACGCCATCGCCATCCTTGAAGAGAACCAGACCGCATCGCTCTCGAACTCGATCCAGAACGCCTGGACGAAGTACAGCGACTCCACTGGAAATGATGGCTCAGGCAGCGGCTTCCGCACGTGGCTCGACAGCGGAGCAGGCGATGCCAAGGCACGTGACTACGTCAATGGACTTGGTGACGTGTACCAGGATCTCGAGGCCAGTGGCCTGAACCCGACCGAGATGGATTACGCCCGGACGACAACCATGCAGCGGATTCTCAAGAGTGGTTCTACGCAGAGCAACATGACTGCCGCCGAACTCTCCGCCGCACTGGGATCCTGATCCGCGAATCACGCGTCGGACGTCGTGCTCGTCGATGTTTCCTCTTCCTGCTCTGCGGGAGGACCGAAGATCGCCGTGCCGACACGGACCACGTTGGCGCCGCACTCGACGGCGACCTCGAAGTCATTGCTCATGCCCATCGAGAGGATGTCGAACTCGTCGCCGGTCATGTCCGATGACTTGAGTTCTTCAAAGAGTTCACGGGACCTCTGGAAGACGCTGCGGACCGCCTCCGGGTCCTCCACCTGCGGCGCCATGCTCATGAGCCCGCGGATCCTGATGTTCATCATCGTGTCCATCTGATCGATGAGGTGCGTGACCGCGGCCGGGGCGATGCCGTACTTGCCTCGCTCGCCGGATGTGTTGACCTGAATCAGCACTTCGGTCGCCGACTCACGCTGCAATGGACAGGCCTGGATCTCCTCGGCCAGACGAAGCGAGTCCACCGAGTGCACGAGACGGGTCATCGGAAGGATTCGCTTGACCTTGTTTCGCTGAAGGTGGCCGATGAAATGCCAACGAATGTTCTGGGGGATCCTGCCCTCGGTCGGCCCGAGTTCACGATGCCGCTCGAGAAAGTCGTCGACCTGGGCCGCGAACTGCAGGTAATGCTGCATTCGGCTTTCGCCGAAATCCATGTGGCCAAGTTCAATGAGCTCACGAACCTGGGCAATGGAGGCGTTCTTGGTGACCGCAACGAGGTGGATTCCCTCCGGGGAGTACCCACCGCGAACCGCCGCATCCTGGATGCGGGACTGCACCGCTCGGTACCGATCTGCTGTCTGTCCTTGACTGGGCATGGTGGCTCCCCTGAAAGGAGGATACGCTCAGAACGTGAACCGCTCAAGACCTCGGTTCAATCCTCGCCATCCGCAGCCGCCACCTGGTAGGCCAACTGCTCGAGTGCCCGTGAAAAATCCACGCTGACCACATCGACATCCTTGCCGACATCGATCCGTCGAGGCGTGAAGTTGAGCACCCCCCTGATCCCGGCAGTGACCATTCGATCGGCAACTTCCTGGGCCACAGGCATGGGCACGCACAGAATTCCGATATCGATCTCCGCCGCCAGAACCTGCTCCTCGAGGTCGGCGAGCGAGCAGACCTGGCAGGCCCCGACTTTCGTGCCGATGATGGATTCATTGATGTCGAAAGCGGCCGCGATGTGAAAACCCTTGGGGCCGAAGCGGGGATAGTTCAGAAGAGCCCGGCCGATGTTCCCGACGCCGAAGACAGCGGCATTCCACTCACGGTCGATCTTGAGAATTGACTTGATGCGGGGAATCAACCCGTCGACGCTGTACCCGATGCCTGGTTGCCCGAACTGGCCGAAGTAGCCCAGGTCACGTCGGACCTGCGCATCGGTGATGCCGAGATCGCTCCCAAGTGTTCTCGAGGAAACCGTCACCGCCCCCTCGGCCTGATGCCGTTCAAGCCCTCTGAGGTAGAGGCTCAACCGCTTGACGGTCGCTCTGGGAATGGGAGGTCGTTCGCTCATGGCCTTCGATCACAGTGTACCCCGGCGAGAGCAGCACTCATGACTCGGGATCCATTGCATCGCGTACCATGGACATCGATGCATATCAGCGACATCATCAAGCGCGATGGCAAGACCATAAGCTTCGAATTCTTCCCTCCCCGAACGGACACCGCCCGGGATGCGTTGCTGGATCGAATGGCGGAGTTCGAATCTCTGAAGCCGTCGTTCGTTTCCGTGACCTATGGCGCCGGTGGTTCGACTCGACAACGAACCAACGATCTTGTCGTCCGGCTGAAGAAGGAAGGCCGCGTCGATCCGATCCCGCACCTGACCTGCGTCAAGCACACGCACGACGAAATCGAACCCATCCTCCAGCGATACGCTGAAGCCGGAGTCAGCAACATCCTTGCGCTGCGAGGAGACCACCCCGGCGATGACCCGGAGTACGACCCGACGAGCGACGAATACCAGCACGCCGTCGACCTCGTTCGACACATCAAGCAGTTCAACGAGTCCGGCGTGCATCCCGATCCGCGGGGATTCGGCATTGGAGTTGCGGGCTTCCCGGAAGGGCACCCGGAAACGCCGAACCGACTGCGGCAACTCGAATACCTCAAGGAAAAAGTCGATGCCGGAGCCGACTGGGTCACCTCCCAGATGTTCTTCGACAACGCCTGTTTTCACGACTGGTGTGAACGATGCCGACTCGAAGGCATCGACGTTCCACTGGTTGCGGGCATCATGCCCATCACCGGCATCCGGACCATGCGGCGAATGGCCGACCTCGCTGGAGGCACGAACTTCCCCGCCAAGCTTCAGCGTCGCATCCACCGCCACCAGGACGATGATGATGCGGTCAGGCAGGTCGGGGTCCAGTGGGCCACGGAGCAATGCAACGAACTCCTCGACCATGGAGTCGCCGGCATCCACTTCTACACCTTGAACCGCTCCGATGCGACGCTCGAAATCTTCCGGGCCCTCGGGGCTCGGGACACGGAATCGCTGCGACGATGACCCCATGGGGGGTGATTTGATTGCCCCTTGCCAGCCATCATCGACCCGGGGTATCCTCACCCGATCATGCATCACCTGAAGCACATCACCGGTCCCTGCCGATGGCTCGCCTGCTCAAGCCTGCTCCTGCTGGCCCAGATCGCCATGGCAGCTCCGGCAGCCATCCCCCCTCCACAGCCGACTGCGAACAAGAACGCACCCGCGGCGTGGATCGGCATGCTCCTGATGGTGGTCATCGTCGGCGTGATCCTCGCCATCAGCCTGATGCCCTCGCGTCGCGGTCACCAGGACTGAGTCCTCCTCGATGGCCGATACGCACCCACCCGCCGCCAGCCACCACCAGTCTCGCCGGGGGCTGATCTCCCTGATCGTGGTCAATGCCGTCCTGCTGCTGGTCCTGGTTTCATCACTGGCTTCGCCGTACGTACAGGCCCAACTTGGCCGGCGCAGCAACTTCCTGATGGTCGCCGGGGAAGGTGAACGGACCGCCACGAACATCGTCTGGATCCTTGAAAGCCGAAACGGCGAGTTGATCACCATCGACTGGGCCGATGCCGGCCAGGGCATGAATGCCAAGGCACACCGGAACGTCCAGCGGGACATTGCAGCGATTCTCAAGGCCAGACGATGAACACGACACGCACAACCCGACGACTGCAGCTCATGCTGGCAAGCAGTGCGCTCGTGCTGCTTGTCTGCATTCTCGTGGTCATCGGCCGGGATCCGACCCCCCGGGTCGAAGCAGGCATGGTCGCGTCCGACGATTCCTTCACCCTCATGACCGCTCCCGCCCGAACCGGTGGCGGTATGGAAAAGACGGACCTGCTGTACGTGATCGACAACTTCAACGGCATCCTGCTGATATACCGATCCGCCACCACCGGGGCCACGACGAAGATCAACCTCGTCGACGGCGGGTTCATCGATCACCTCTTCGATTCCATTCGCCCCTAGAACCATGGGTGGCCTGGAAGCCCCCCACAGGGTATTCCCGGCGCACGGGTACACTGGGTCGATGCAAGCAGACCGGAACCACCTTGTCGATTCCGTGATGGTGCGGCAACGAGCCGCCTCGTTCACCAAGCGGTCCATCAAGGCCGATGCGAAGACCGAAGGGCTGCGCCTGGCCATCTCCATGCTTGACCTGACCACCCTCGAGGGCAAGGATTCTCCGGAGAAGGTCCGGGCACTCTGCCGCAAGGCCATCACTCCCTACGAAGCTCCCCTCAACCCTTCCGTGCCATCAGTCGCCGCGGTCTGCGTCTACCCCTCCCATGTACGCACTGCCGCGAAGATGCTCACGGGAACCGGCGTGCACGTGGCTTCGGTCGCCACCGGGTTTCCCAGTGGACAGTTCCCCCTGGAGGTTCGACTGCGGGATGTCACGGCCGCCGTCGAGGCCGGGGCCGATGAAATCGACATGGTCATCAGCCGCGGCGCCTTCCTGGCAGGACGATACGGTGAAGTCGCCGAGGAAATCCGCCAGGTCTGGCAGGCCTGCGAAGGCGCCCACCTGAAGATCATCCTCGAGACCGGGGAACTGGAGACCTACGACAACGTACGACGAGCCAGTGATCTCGCCATCGAAGCCGTCGACTCCGCCGGGGTTCTCCAGGACGGTGATGTCTTCATCAAGACCTCCACCGGCAAGATCAGTCCGGCAGCGACCATGCCGGTGACGCTGGTGATGCTGGAGGCGATCCGGGACCACTTCCTGTCCACCGGCATCCGCATCGGAATGAAGCCCGCGGGAGGCATCCGAACTGCCAAGTCCGCCCTGCACTACCTCGTGATGGTCAAGGAAACCCTCGGTGATGCCTGGTTGACCCCGGATCTCTTCCGATTTGGAGCTTCGAGCCTCACCAACGACCTCCTTCGACAACTGCTCAAGGGAATTACCGGCCAGTACATGGCCATGCACGACTTCTCGGAGGCCTGAACACGGCCCGGTACCATGAAACCCATCGCACCCGACACGCACGAACATGACGCCTCCCCGACCGGGGAATGGGACTACAGCCCGGCCCCGGAGCGAACCCCGGTCAAGATCGAGGAATCGCACGGACTCTTCATCAACGGCACGATGCGGGCCCCCAAGTCACGCAAGCGCTTCGACACCATCAACCCGGCGACCGAGCAGGTGCTTTCAAGCATCGCCGAGGCCGGGGCCAAGGATGTCGATGACGCAGTGCAGGCCGCCAAGGCCGCCCAGGGGCCGTGGGCCCGGCTCAAGCCAAGTGAACGCGCCAAGTACCTCTACCGCATTGCGCGGCGCATGCAGGAACGTTCTCGCGAACTGGCCGTGCTGGAAACCATGGATGGTGGCAAGCCGATCAAGGAATCCCGTGACGTCGATCTCCCGCTGGCCGCCCAGCATTTCTTCTACCACGCCGGGTGGGCCGACAAGCTCGAGTATGCCTTCCCCGGGCGGAACCCCAAGCCCCTGGGAGTCTGTGGACAGATCATTCCCTGGAACTTCCCGCTGCTGATGGCGGCGTGGAAACTCGCCCCCGCCCTGGCCTGCGGCAACACCTGTGTCCTGAAGCCGGCGGAGACAACATCACTCACTGCCCTGAAACTCGCGGAGATCCTCCAGGAGGTGGACCTGCCACCGGGCGTGGTCAACATCGTCACCGGCGCCGGTGACACCGGGGCCGCCCTCGCCGAGCATCCGGATGTCCGCAAGGTCGCGTTCACGGGCTCCACCGAGGTCGGCAAGATCCTTGCCCGGTCCGTCGCCGGCAGCAACAAGAAACTCACCCTCGAACTGGGCGGCAAGAGTCCGAACATCGTGTTCGCCGATGCCGCCATCGACCAGGCCGTCGAGGGAATCGTCTCCTCCATCTGGTTCAACCAGGGGCACGTGTGCTGCGCCGGTTCCAGGCTCTTCGTCGAGGAGTCCATCGTCGACGAAGTCGTCGACAAGCTCCGACACCGGATGCAGTCCCTGCGGGTGGGGGATCCGCTTGACAAGAACACCGACGTGGGAGCCATCAACTCCGCCGGGCAGTTGGAGACCATCGAACGCTATGTCGACGCCGGCGAGCACGAAGGCGCCATCATGCACGAGGTCAACAACCAGCCCCTCCCAACCAAGGGGTACTGGCACCGACCATGCTTCTTCACCGGCGTGCAGCCCAGCCATCTGATTGCACGCGAGGAGATTTTCGGTCCGGTCCTGTCCGTGATGACGTTCAGAACCCCCGAGGAAGCAATCTCCCGTGCCAACAACACGCCCTACGGACTCGCCGCGGGAATCTGGACCAACACCGGGTCCAAGATCTTCGAGATCGCCCGGAAACTCGACGCCGGCGTAATCTGGTGCAACACCTACAACACCTTCGATGCCGCCTCCCCCTTCGGCGGATTCAAGGAATCCGGCTTCGGCCGGGAGGGTGGACGACACGGGCTCCAGTCGTACGTGAAGTTCTGACATGAGCGATTCCACGAATCCACCGAAGTCCCAGCGCCACACGGCCCTTCGCATCTCCGGCCATGTGTTGATGCGCTGCCTCGAAGCCCTGATGCTGGCCTGGGTGGTGTGGTTCCTGGTCGACGTCATGCTGCTGGCCGGCTCCGAAGACACTGGAGCGACCTCCTCCTCCTGGATGTACTTCGTCAAGAACGGAGCCTGGGAGTTCTGGGAGCACCTCGTGCTCGTGAACGATTCCACCGTGCGTGGCGGAGCGTGGTGGCTGGTACTGGCGTGCCTCGCCCTGACCTGCTTCCTGCGGTATCGAAAGCCCCTGGCCAGAGTTCTGGAAGGTTGAACCCACGCATGCAGTACCCTGAGGTCACACCATGAACGCACGACTGGATGTCATCAAGACCTGCAAGCTGTTCATCGGCGGTGCATTCCCCCGTACGGAATCCGGTCGATCCCGGCCCGTGCTCGATGGCAAGGACCGCGTGATTGCCCACGTGTGCGTCGCCTCCCGCAAGGACATGCGCAATGCCGTCGAAGCCGCTCGCAAGGCGGCACCGGGCTGGATGGACGCCACCGCCTACCTCCGAGGACAGATTCTCTACCGCATGGCAGAGATGCTTGAAGGCCGATGCGACGAGTTTGCATCGGCCATCAGTTCCACGACGGGAGTGACTCCCGCCAAGGCTCGCAGGGAAGTCGAGGCCTCGATCGACCGTCTCGTTCGATTCGCAGGCTGGGCGGACAAGTACCAGCAGATCCTCGGGTGCCAGAATCCCGTGGCCGGCCCCTACTACAACTTCACCGTTCCCCAGCCCACGGGCATCACCGGCGTCCTCGCCCCCACCTCACCCTCGCTGCTGGCCCTGGTGACGCTCGTCGCCGGACCCATGTGCGCAGGATGTCCGGTCATCGCCGTCGCTTCGGATTCGACTCCGCTGCCGGCGGTGCTCTTCTCCGAAATCTGCGCCACCTCCGACGTCCCCGCGGGTGTCGTCAATATCCTCACCGGACAACGGTCGGAACTGCTTGAGCCCATGTCACGACACCGGGAGATCGCCGCACTCCTGGGAGCGAACCTCAGTCCCTCCCAGCGAACAAGCGTGCAGGAAGCCGCCGCCGACAATCTCAAGCGGGTTCACCTCGTGAAGCATTCCGATGCCCAGTGGGAGGATGACAGCCTGGTCGCTTCGCCCTGGAACATCCAACCCTTCGTGGAAAGCAAGACCATCTGGCATCCCTCGTCGACCTGAAGCAGGCTTCAGAGCTTGGGAACCTCGACGATCCTGGGCTGCTGGGTGCGCCCGCCCTTGTCCGGATTGTTGGGATCGTAGAGATCGATCACCGGCTCCCCGTTGACCATCCGCTTCGGAAAGTCCAACAGGAACCGTTCCACCTGGGGACTGCGAAGGCCGGTCTGACCGTCGATGGCTCGATGATCAAAGACGCCGACAGTCACCATGCTCATCTCACGCGCCGAATCATGGTGGTAGAAGGCCGGCACGCCTCGCTGGCGAAGGCTCCTGGCATATTGCTCCGCTTCGGCCCTGCGAGCGCGTTCAGGCCATTGTCCGCTCTCGAAATCACCCCACATCGCAATCTCGAGCGTGTAGAGGACCCTGATGTCCGGGTATCGAATCCGCAGCGAGAGCAACTCGGCTTCCTCGATCGAGGCGGGGTCGCGGGGCGCGGGCAACTCCGCAATCATGGCCTGGGGAAAGACCTGGCGACCATTGATCGTCAGGTCCTGCAAGGTCCTGACGTCCTTCTTGGCCCGTGGGTCCTTCCATCCGGTGTAGTTGCCGTACACCACCATGGAGCCGCTCAAGGATGACTGCACCCGCAAACCGCTGGACATGTCGGGCAGCAGCACTGATGCCTGCTGGTGATACTGGTTGGCCTGCTGAAGATGCCCCTCGCCGGCAAAGGTCCCGAGCACGATCGAAAAACCTGGGCCGGCAGCTCCTCCCTCCTGGGACAACGCCGGACCCCGGGAAGCCTCAACACCAGTTCCTCCAGTCGTGTTCCGGGTCGACAACCTGCTTTCGTACTGTTCCCAGTCTCCACCCAGATCGAGGTTGGAAAGTTCGTCTTCCTCCGAGGCCTGGATTCCCGTTCCCCGCGTTCGATCAGCCGCCTTGCCCCCGGAAGTGGGTTGGCAGCCCCCGGCGATGCACAAAGCAGTCGAAAGGGCGGTCAGGATGTTCCACTTCCCACGCATGTTGGCCACCAGTCGCCTCCAGATTCTGAATCGCTCACGGTACGAAACACCAATGGACGTGTCAAAATGGGTGATTCCTTGCCACGGGACCGCCTCGCTCGGAAAATGTTCAAGCCGACACGCCTGTTTTCCCGATGGTGAACCTCGGAGGCGGGTTTCCCCAGGTGCCCCGCCCTCAAAACGGATTCAGGGAAGAATCTGCGAAAAACAGATGGATACTTAGGTCTCGGTTCCGGCTTCGCTGGAATCCTGAGTTGAGGAGTGTATTCGATGCATGACATCGCTTCGATCGCCAATGGTTCGGTGGGACCACTGCACAAGGCAACAGGCCCAGGTCGGAATCACGACCTGAAAGCCGAGGGGACGCTCCCCAAGGCTGAACACGAGACACGACCTGACCGGGTCGAGGTCTCACGGTTCGCCTCCTGGCTGCAGACGCTCCGCCAGATGCCTTCAAGCCGTACCGACAAGATCGATGCCGTTCGCTCGGCAATCGATGCTGGTGGGTACGAAACACCCGAGAAGTACGACCAGGCCATCGACAGCCTCCTGCAGGACCTGCAGGACTGATCACCCCCTTCGGTCTGAAATCGCACCATCCGCGGGTATCCTGCGGCAGTGACTGCTCGCCTCCATCCTCGGCTTCTGCTTCTGCTGATCGCATTGGTACCCGCATGCACAAGCGGCAACCAGGCTGATCGAGCACAGGTCACCCGCGCATCACAGGACTGGCCCTATGCCCCGGTGTCGATCCAGGTCCATCCGATTTCCCGGATCAAGATCAACCGTGACACCGGCAAGGCCATGGTCCATGCCCGGATTGAAATGCTCGACCCGGACGGCTTCTCCACCCGCGGCCCCGGCAATCTCACATTGATCCTCTCGGGCCAGAGTGAAGACGGGGTCATGTTGATGTCCCAGACGGAGTGGGAGTGCGACCTCACCGACCCCACGAACAACCGGCGGTACTACGACGAGGTCACACGCACCTACCAGGCCATCCTGGAACTGAGCCCGAACATGAACATTCCCTGGGAACCGAGCCTGCGGGCGGTTCTCACCCTTCCCGACGGACAATCCCTCTCGGATTCCAGTCGCATTCGATTTACGCGAGCAACGCCTGAAGTCGCCGAGCCGGGTCCGCAAGACGAGACCGCTCAGCCCTGAGGCGGAGCAATCACCTCGATGACCGAGTACTGGTCCAGGTTCAGAACCGCCAGTTCCCCGTCATCCAGACGCAGTTCCATCCGATCGAGCCAGAGTTGGTCATCCTTGGCGTGGGCGAACCAGGACCCGGTCTTCGATTGGCGGCAACGCATCACTTCTCCCTCGACGACCTCACTCCAGGTGCGATCGCGAAGTGGCGTCTGCTGCGTCACTCGAACACGGGTTCCCTGCTGGTATCCAAGGGTTTGGAGGCTCATGGGGCATCAATGGTAACAGGCAGAACTGGATCGAGTTCGACCCGTTCGGACTCAGCCTGTTTCCAGTGAAACCGGCCCCATCGTCACGATGGTCGGTGGATCGACCACCCGTGCTCCGAGGTACTCGTTGACCTGGTCGAGAGTGACTGAAGCGATCTCCTGTCTCGCCTCGTCCAGAGAACGGGGGCGGCCAAGACGGAATTGGTCCGCCACCAGTGCATGTGCCCGAGCGGAACTCGACTCGCCCGACAGCACCAGCGAACTCTCGAGGCCTGTCTTGATCCGACGAAACTCGTCTCCGGTGATGCCATCGGCCATTCGATCGAACTCGGCCTTGCAGGTATCAAGGGTCTCCTGCGCACGTTCCGGCGTCGTCCCGGCATACACGCCGATGACTCCCATATCACGCCCACCACGGTAGGCACCATTGACGCTGTAGCACAGCGATCGCTTCTGCCGAACCTCGGTGAAGAGGCGCCCACTTGACGAGCCGCCGAAGACACGCGTCGCAATCCGCTCGAGGACGGAATTGGGATGCGGTTCGGCGGGAGCATCCCAGGCCATCGCGATGTGGACCTGGGACGTATCACGTTCCACGTGTTCGGCGCCTCCCAGTCGCTCCCCCGTCATCGGCGGGTCGGGAAATGCCCCCTCCCACCCCTGCATATGGTTCTCAAGCCAACTGGCAAGCACCGCCGGATCCACGTCACCGGCAACCGAGAGAATCGAGCCCCCAGGCACCATGCGTTGCCGCCAAGCGGCCTGAAGATCCTCCAGTTGCATCGATTCAAGAGCTCCCCGTGCTCCGTAGCCACTGCGGTTGTAGGGCGGCGGGCGGTGCCTGGCCCGCAATCGAAGCATGGTTTCCTGCTGTGGCTCGTCCTGAAGCGACTCCAATGCCTGCAGGCACAGGCTTCGGATGGGCTCCATGGCGTCTGCCGGCATCCTTGGTTCCAGGACCATGGAGGTGATCAGCGACATGCCATCCTGGAGATCCGAACCGAGCATCGTGGAGGACAGCACCAGGTGATGAATGCCGACATCAGTCGATCGCCTCATGCCGTACCGATCCATCGAATCACTCAATGCCCGGCTGTCAAACTCGCCTGCTCCTCGCGGCAACATGTCCGCAAGCATGACGGAGGCTCCCTCCGCTTCAGGGAGGTCACTGCACGAACCAGCGGGAAATACCCACTGCACACTGCATGATTTCACATTTTTTTTTGGCTCCGCAAGGAGGGTCATTCCGTTTTCAAAGACCTGTGTTTCAATCACGCTCACTGGTTCTCGCCTTTCATCCGAATCAAGTAGTACGCATGCACCTTACATGCCGAGCAGCTCTCCGAACATGGCGTGTGCATTGCATCATGTGAAATGGCACTCGCGGAAATTGAGCGCCGAATCGCGGTTTGCAGCACTGTAATCGATGTTTTTCGCATGCCGCATGTATGTGCTTCGTAGACCAGAACCCTGGGTTCCCTCTTCGCATTCACCGGCCTGATGCTGCTGCATCTTCATCAGCCGACACATGAAACGAAGCGTGACACCTTGCACGAGCAGCGTTGTACCACTGCAACTCAACAGTGCGAAGTGATGCACCTCTTGTTTTTATCGGCCATATTTCCGCTAAAGCCTCTTTTCGTCCTGTTCCGATACGGGTATACCTCACGGAGAGCGTTCCGCCTTGGGTGCACGTGCGTACCCATCATTCTCCGACACGCTATAGCGGACACATGGAGGTCAAACCAATGGCCAAGAAACGCGCCAAGAAGAAAGCGACTCGCAAGAAGGCGACTCGCAAGAAAGCCACTCGCAAGAAGGCCACTCGTAAGAAGGCCACTCGCAAGAAGGCAACTCGTAAGAAGGCCACTCGCAAGAAGACCCGTAAAAAGGCTACTCGCAAGAAGGCTACTCGTAAGAAGGCCACTCGCAAGAAGACCCGTAAAAAGGCTACTCGCAAGAAGGCTACCCGCAAGAAGGCCACTCGCAAGAAGACCCGTAAGAAGGCTACTCGCAAGAAGGCTACCCGCAAGAAGGCCACTCGCAAGAAGACCCGTAAGAAGGCTACTCGCAAGAAGGCCACACGCAAGAAGACACGCAAGAAGGCGACCAGGCGTCGCCGCTGATCAGCTCTGAAACGGGGTGGAACGCTCCGGAATCAGAGCCTCATCAGGCAATCAAGCACGGGGCCGATCTCAGGAT
The DNA here is from genome assembly GCA_029245245.1 of Phycisphaerales bacterium. Classification (GTDB taxonomy): domain Bacteria; phylum Planctomycetota; class Phycisphaerae; order Phycisphaerales; family SM1A02; genus UBA854. Next base: position 81,034 of record JAQWPT010000005.1, on the reverse strand, counting down.
CGGCCCCGTGTTCTTTTCCAAGGAAGAGGCCTGTGCAGCCGATGCATGGTGGCGGAAGTGATGACATCAGCGATGCGGGAGCCTACGATGCTCACGCTCCACTCAGAGGATTCCGAAGATGACCCACATCATTGCTGAGCCCTGCATCGGTACCAAGGACGCGTCCTGCGTGGACGTGTGCCCCGTTGACTGCATCCACCCCACCAAGGACGAATCGAACTTTGAAGAGTTCGAAATGCTCTACATCGATCCAGAGACCTGCATCGACTGCGGACTCTGCATCGACGAATGCCCGGTGCAGGCGATCTTCCCCGAGGAAGACCTCCCGGAAGAATGGAAGAAGTACCTTCAGGTCAATGAGGATTGGTACAAGGAGCATGGTGGCTGATCCCAGCCTTCATGCCCACACAACACACCGTATGCCCTCCAATCGGGCTCAGGCAGCGTCTTCTGAAACCGTATCCACCCCGGAAGGGCCATCTGGCTCTTCCGTCCAGTCCGATGTCTCGATGTCCAGATTCAACTCGCTGGACATCGTCTTGCGATACCCCAGCTTCCGGACGACTTCAAGCACATCCGTCCAGGTGGGAAATGTCTTCCCATTGACTCGCTTGAACGCATCGATGGCCTGGATGAACAGGAACTGCTCATCCGTCATCTGGCCTTCCTCGGCACTGCGAAGAAAGTCGCTTCGACGGCGGCCAGGCCCCCTTCGACGCTCCAGATTGGTATCCGATCCACCGGGCAGGTCCCGGCGATCGATCCCGCAGCGACGGTCCACGACGCTCAAGGGGTTTGGTGGCACGAGGCCTGAATCACGTGTCGATCGATTTGCTTCCTGCATGGAATCACTCCCTTTGGGATGGCCGCTTCCCCCCCCAATACCACCTGGTACCACCAGGAGGGGTTGAACGCATAGGATGGTCCTCGGTCAGCACCACCGGGGACTGGACACCAAACCCCTCTGAAGAGCCGAACGCTGCGAATCGAACATGAAATCACCCGACCAAACCTTCCAGATCCCCCAGATGGACCCCCTTGCCAAGGGCCTTGGAACCTACGCGTGAAGCCTGAGTCCAAACGCCAGAACGCCCCCCTGCGACCCGGAGCCGCCCTGCTCGCCTGGATCCTTCCCGGCCTGGGCCACATCGCCATCGGCCAGCGACGGCGAGGCTGGCTGATGATGATCGGAATTCTCTTCCTGTTCTTCAGCGGGATCCTCATCGGGGGAATCGACGTAGTGGACATGAAGCAGGACCGACTCTGGTTCATCGCACAGGCGTGCAATGGCCCCATCGCCTTCATTGCCGACTTCCTCAACCAATCCCTGCTCAAGACCGCCGATGCCACCACCCAGGCCCGCCTGACCAGCCTTGGCAACATCAACTCCACGGGAACGCTCTACATCGCACTTGGTGGCCTGTTGAACATCGTGCTGATCCTCGACGCCCTGGGAGGCCCGGATCGCAGCAAGGAGCATCCAGCGAGAAGGGGGTCGGATTCATGACCCTCCTGGCCTGGATTCCATTCGTGACCCCGATGAACGGGCTGCAGAGCATCTGGTACGTGCTGCTGATCCCGCTGGCCTTCGGCATCGCCATGTCCTACAAGGCCATGCGGGTCGCGAGCCTTCAGAACTACTGGAGGCAGGTCGGCGTCATGACCACGCAGGTCACCATCGGAATCGCGGCCCTGGGCGTTCTCCTGATGCTGTTCGTGCGACTGCTGCTGCCCCTGTTGTGATCACATCACGACACCAGTGAATATCGGACACTGCACGGCACGATAATTGCCCGCTCGAAATTCGAGGAGAACGTCGGTTTCATCCGATCTCCTTACATTGGGTGCGCCAAGGATCGGCGCGCCCATGTGAAGGAAAGCGAAAAACCAAGGATGGACACGATGCCGACTGCCACGAAGCAGCGGGCACGGAGAGAAGCGGCGCAGCGACTTGAAGAAACCGGACACACTCGAGAGGGCATGGACAACCATGGCCGCCGAGCCGGAAGTCGGATGCCCCAAACAACTCCGCCCCGCCCGGAACAACGCACTGCAAGACCGATCAATCCGGAGATCCAGGAGATCTGGAAGGCCTACAAGACACGGCCTCGCTCCGAACTCCGTGAACAACTGATCGTCTACTACATGGCCGGCCATGTCCGTCGCATCGCCGACAGGATGCGAACCCGACTCCCGGACCACGTGGACACCGAGGATCTCGTCCAACAGGGATACCTGGGCCTGGTGGAGTCCATCGAACGGTTCGAACTGGAGCGGGGGATCAAGTTCGAAACCTTCAGTCGCCAACGCATCTCAGGATCCATGCAGGACTACCTGCGGTCGCAGGACCACCTCCCGAGACTGGTACGTACGCGCTACCGCAAGATCAACACCAGCATCGAATCCTTCAAGGTGCTTCATGGCCGAAAGCCGGACCCGGAGGAACTCCAGCAGGCCCTGGACCTGGATGACGACAGCTTCGCCCAGGTATTCAATGACCGCCACGCGCCATCAGTGATTCCGTTCAGCTCCGTCGTGACCGGCAGCAGCCTGGACAACGATGGTTCGGCCATGAACAACGCCCCGGATGCGAAAGCTGACAACGCACTGTTCAGGCTGCAGCGAAGCGATCTCCAGCGATGGATCACCAGAGGCATGGATCGACGGGATCGACTGATCATCCTGCTCTACTACTACGAAGAGATGACCATGCGGGAAATCGGGCTGGCACTGGGTTGCAGTGAATCCCGAATCTCACAGAGGCTGGATTCGATTCTCCGACGTCTCCGATCGCAGTTGAGTCCGGAGCACGATCAGCAGCAATTCGACTCGGCATAAGTCCCAGCGATACCATGGCGGCATGTCCAAGACCGGCCGTATCGTCGTATTTCTGGCCTGCATCGCCATTGCGATCGTGATCAACCTCGTCGTCTGCCGGTGGGGGACCAACGTCACCGGAACCACGGTGCTGTCGATCGTGAGCCACTCCGATCGAACCGACACCGTCGGGCTCTTCGCAGCCCCTTGGCTTGAAGGGAAACCGTTCTGGGCGACGCTGCTGGGCGTCCTGCTTCCCATGGGGTTCCTGGCCTTGGGCGTTTACCTCTTCATCCGAAATCCAGAGGAAGAAGCCTAGAAGCGACCGTGAATGGCTCCCAAGACCATTCCAGAGGTTGAAATCCAAAAACCATGGCTGGAGAACGGCCCTTGACCGCGTATCCTTGATGGGAACCGGATCCGTCCGAGGAGGACGCGATCTACTGGAGTTTCCACATGCGTCATGCCTGTCTTGCAGCCGTCCTTGCAGCCCTGCTCATCTCAATGTCGACCTCTGCCGCTGAAACCATGCGGCTGAAGACCGGCCTGGTCCAACTCCAGCAGATGAGTGGTGATGAGATCACCCTTGAACTCACACGCTTCAAAGGCCGTGAGCATGCCACGCACTGCTGGCTTCGCTTCACGAAGCCACCAACCGCCCAGGAACGACAACGCATCGAGGCCACCGGCCTCCAACTCCTCGCCCCCGTGGGCCCCGGCGGGTTCACCGCATCGCTGCACGATGGGCTCAATGTGCGCCAACTGGTCGACAGCGGCCTCATCAGTGAAGTGCGGGAACTGGACACGACCTGGAAAATGCACCCATGGCTGCTTGAAAACAGGCTGCCGACCTGGACCGTGGATCGTCGCCAGCAGCAACGACTTCTGGCCGGCGAGGCCGTCGACGCCGATGCCCTGGTGCGGGAACTGGCCGAAGCCAATGACCCGTTCATCGCCGTCTACGTCCTCCTCCATGCCGACATGCCGCTGAAGGAGACCGCCGCTGCGCTGGAACTCTCCAGCCGCGCCCGCCGCGCCTCCACCGTGGAGGTGCTCAACGGCATCGTGATGGAGATTCCGTTCTCCCAGACATGGACCCTGGCGGAAGACGATCGGATTCGATGGATCGAGCCTGCACTTCCAAAGTTCGTGGAGCTCAATGATTCCAACCGCATCCTGACCCAGGTCGACCAGGTGTTCGAGGCTCCCTACGACCTTTCCGGCGAAGGCGTCGTGGTCATGGTCTACGACGGTGGCTTCGCGCTGGATTCCCATGGTGACTTCGGGGGGCGACTCACCGTCCGTGACAGCGCCGGCCTCAGTGACCACGCCACTCACGTCTCGGGCACCATCGGTGGTGACGGTTCCGTCAGTGGGGGGCAGTACCGCGGCATGGCTCCGGACGTGACCATCGAGTCCTACGGATTCGAGCAGGAAGGTGGACTCAGCGAAGGCTTCCTTTACTCCGATCCCGGAGATCTCGCCGACGACTACGGCGACGCCATCAACAGTTACGGGGCCGTCCTCTCCAACAACTCCATCGGCACCAATACCGCTCCCAACGGATTCCCGTGCGAGTGGACCGGTGACTACGGCGTCACGAGCAACCTGATCGACTCCGTCGTCCGCGGCGACCTCGGTGCCCCCATGCGCATCGTCTGGGCCAACGGAAACGAACGCCAGACCGACCGGTGCGGTGATCTCTACAACACCACGGCTCCCCCAGCCTGCGCCAAGAATCACATCACCGTCGGCGCCATGAACTCCAACGATGATTCCGTCACGAGCTTCACCAGCTGGGGACCATGCGACGATGGTCGCATCAAGCCCGACATCTCCTCCACCGGCTGCCAGAGTGATGGCGACGGTGGCGTGACCAGCTGCTCCAGCAGCGGCAGCTACTCGAGCAAATGCGGCACATCGATGTCCAGCCCGACCGTCTGCGGCATCAGCGCCCTGCTGATCCAGGACTACCGGGCGCAGTTCCCGGATCTTCCGGAAATGGCCGGCAGCACTCTGAAGGTGCTCCTCGCTCATTCCGCCGACGACGGCGGCAACGCCGGACCGGACTGCCAGTACGGCTACGGATCCATTCGCGCCCGTGATGCGGTGGACCAGCTCCGCACCGGCTCGTTCCTCGAGGCGGACATCGCCCAGGACGAGTCCTACAGTTTCCTGATCGTCGTTCCCGAGAACGCGGCCACGTTCCAGGTCACCGCGGCCTGGGATGACGTGCCGGCCGAGCCACTCGTGCTTCCGTCCCTGGTCAACGACATCGATGTCGTCGTACTCGGCCCGGACGGCACCCGTCACTATCCCTGGACGATCAACCCGGCCGACCCCGGCGCACCCGCCACGCAGGATGCCGAGGATCACCTCAACAACATCGAGCAGGTCACCGTGAACACGCCGGCCCCCGGCATCTGGCAGGTTGAACTCCGTGGCACCGTCGTCACCACGAACACCCAGCTGGTGTCCGTCACCACGACCCCCGAACTCATCGACTGCTCCTCCTCCGGGATCATCGCGCTGGACCGAAGCGTCTACCCGCTCGAGGGAGAACTGGTCGTCCGAGTCGTCGACTGCGACCTCAATGCCAACGACACCATGATCGAAACCGTCGAGATCGAACTGACTTCCACCACGAACGCCGACGTGGAAACGCTTCTGCTCGTGGAATCCGGTGAAGCCACCAGCGAATTCGTCGGCTCCATGCCTCATTCCGTCACTGACGCGCCCGGCGTCCTGCAGGTCGCCGACGGGGGCAGCATCGGCGCGTGGTACGACGACGAAAGTGATGTCGACGGCAATCCCGTGACGGTCGGAGACGATGCGACTGTCGATGGGGTCGACCCTGCATTCGTGTCGACGGACATGATCGACATACAGCCTCGCAATGCGATCATCGAGGTCATCCTCAACGAGCCATGCCGGCTCACCGTGAACTACGGAACCTCGTGCGACGATCTGTCCGGCAGCAAATCCGTGAACGCATTCGCCGAAGTCCATCAGGTCAGCATCACCGGCCTCGAAGACGACACGAACTACTTCTACGACATCGAGTTCGAGGATCGGGCCGGCAACACCGGATCCAACGACAACGCGGGGGACTGCTTCGCCTTCACGACACCCCAGGTCCCCGACTTCTACACAGAGCAGTTCAGCAGCGGCATCGACCTGGATGGCACGTCCATCCTGTTCACCCCCAACGGCACGATCGACTTCTACGCCGCGTGCATCGAATCCATCAGTGCGCTGCCGGTCGACCCCGCCGACGGAACGCCCCTCAGTCTCAGTGATGATTCGAGTTCCAGCGTCAGCAGTTCGACGTCGCTTCCCTTCTACGGGACCAACTGGGACACCATTCACGTCAACTCCAACGGCAGCATCACCTTCAACGGCGGTGACAGCGACTACTCGGAATCCCTTGGTGAACACTTCAGCCAGCCACGCATCAGCGCCCTCTGGGACGACCTGAATCCATCCGTCGGGGGCACTGTCAGCTGGAAGGAGACTGGAAGCTCCATGGTGGTGACATTCGAGGGAATCGCCCAGTACGGCACCAACAACTCGAACACGTTCCAGGTTGAACTGTTCTTCAACGGTGACCTGCGCATGAGCTGGTATGGCCTCGATGCAGACGGCGCCCTCATCGGTCTCTCCGCCGGCGAAGGCATCGACCCCGACTTCCTGGCCACTGACCTCTCCGAGCTCGACGGCGGCTGTGGGCCGCGGCCACCGGTGACGATCACCCTGTACCTGGAAACCGGCCCCGGCATCCCACTGGAGTTCACCCTCCAGGGCAGTGATGATGGTCTGCCGAGTCCCCCCGGATCACTGGCATTCGTCATCGACACCCTGCCCATGATGCCGCTGCGTCACCTCGCAACGGGGAAGCTGCTCAGCGAAGCTGATCTGCCCTACGTCATGCAGGAAGACGACGTACTGGACTTCTCCTACGAACCCTACGCCTCCTGGGAAGGAGAGGACACGTTCTTCTGGCACGCCGATGACGGTGGTGTTCCACCCGAAGGCGGCTCTTCGGCGCCGACAATGGTGACGATCCTCGTCGCCGATGGACCAACGGTCATTCATGAGTTCACCATGGACGAGGATCCGGGATGGACCATGGACGGCGAATGGGGCTGGGGCACGCCCACCGGCGGAGGTGGCGAGTACGGCTACCCGGACCCAACCAGTGGCGCCACCGGTGAGCACGTCGTGGGATACAACCTCGCAGGCGATTACGGGAGCAACCTCCCGGAGCGCATCGTTTCTACGGGCAACCTCGACTGCACGGGAGCCAGTGGGATCGAACTGCGATTCATGAGATGGCTCAACGTTGAAACACCCAGTTACGACCATGCCTCCATCGAGGTCTCCGGCAATGGGGGACTCACCTGGAGCCTGGTGTGGGAAAACACCAGCGAGGTCACCGACAACTCATGGCTGGAAATGTCCTACGACATCTCCGACATCGCAGACGACGCCTCGGCCGTCCAGATCCGCTGGATCATGGGCACCACGGACGCCTCCTGGCAGTTCTCGGGTTGGAACATCGATGATGTCCGGCTCTACGGCATCGCCCCCAACAATGACATTCCCGGCGACATCAACGGTGACGGCATCGTCGGCGTGGATGATCTCCTGATCGTCATTGCCAGTTGGGGACCCTGCGGACCGGACTGCCAGGCCGACATCAACGGCGACGGCATCGTCGGCGTTGATGATCTGCTGATCGTCCTCGCCAACTGGGGCAGTGGAGGACGCAGCGCACCGATGCCCGGCGATGGTGACCAGGAAACCGATGCACCACGAACTCCCGACCTCGCCGAAGAAGATGACGACCTGTTCATCAATGACGAGGTGCTCGCGCCCGCCGAAGACGGTGGCCTGGTCCGTGTGGACAGCGACTTCCTCCAGACCGAGAACGGCGTACTGGAAGTCGAACTGGTCGACCTGAACCCCATCGAGGGACATGATGTGCTCTCGATCGACGGAACGGCTGCTCTCGGCGGAGGACTCGTCGTCCGCTGTGGAGACGGCTTCGTCGCTCAGGCGGGGGACCGCTACGGCGTCCTGATCGCATTGGAACTGCACGGGGAGTTCACCTGGACCGAACTGCCCGAGATCGGACCTGATCTGGAACTGGTGCTCTGCCAGCACGGCGGCATCATCGTGGTGGAGGTTCGCCGGCGTGACCAAGGGGGCCAAACCGCCCGTCCACACTCCCGTCGTGGCGATGTGAACCGTGATGGAACGGTGAATTCCACCGATCTCCACGTACTTCTGGAAGCCTGGGCTCGTGGTGGCTTCCATGATCTCGATGGAGATGGGCGGTTCACCGAGCTGGACCTGGCAATTGCCCTTCAGGAGCTGCCCGCCTGCCCCTGAGTGTGGTGGATGCCATCTTGCCCGGAATGCCTGAATTGGGTACCGTGAGCCGTTCACGCGACCCTGGTGGGCATCCTCCAGAACCCCAGGGACGCACCCCCAGGATCGGCTTGAACCGGTCCGCCTGACCCCGGAGTGAACCACGCATGGACAAGATGTTCTACACCATCCAGGAAGTCTGCACCATTCTCAAGAAGAGCGAGGATGAGGTCCGCGAGATGGTCAGCAGTGGCCAACTGCAGGAGTTCCGGGACAAGAACGAACTGGTCTTCAAGGTCGAGCAGATCAACCTGCTGGCCGGCGTGGACGAGGATTCAGGAGACGTGGTGATCGACCTCGGCGGTACGGACGCCAACGCGTCTGGCCTGGGCCTCGCTGGTACCGACACCGGCTCGGCCATGGGACTTGCCGGAGCAAGCCAGTCCGCCCCGGGACTCGGTGACTCCGGCACCCTTGGGCTCACCGGCGGTGAATCCGGAATGGATCTCAGCGCTTCGGCCGATGCCGCGGGACTTTCCGCCTTCGACACCGGGCAGGACATGCAGTCCGATGATGATGCCGGTGCAACCCGTGTCGGTGACGGCATGGAAGACGACCTCACGCTCGAATCCGTTGGTTCCGGCAGTGGATTGCTCGACCTCACCCGCGAATCGGACGACACCTCCCTCGGAGCCGAGCTGCTCGAGGAGGTCTACAGCAGCGACGACGACAACTTTGAAATCCCCGCCAATGCCTCGGGGCTCTTCGAAGCCGCTTCACCAGACGAAACCGAAGCCGCCGGAGCCGCGATCACCGATTCCAGCGCTCCGGCCGCCCGACCGATGGGCGGCATGCCCGCAGTCGTGGCCCAGGAAGCCTATGACGGAGCTGGATCCGGCCTCGGCATCGGCGCATCCATCGGCGGCATCATTGCTCTCGTCGTGCTTCTGATCATCATGATCGTGCAACTCGGCGGATCAACCTCCGCCCTGGCAATGACCATCAGCGAAAGCCTCTGGATCTGGACCGGCGGCCTGCTCGCCATCGCCATTCTGGCCATCCTCGCCGGCATGTTCGTCGGTCGTGCTTCCGAGTGATCCCCAGACGCCGGCCAGTCCGCACATGCCACTGACGAAATACGGATTTCGAGAATGGGGTCTCGCCACGATCGTGGCAGTGCCGCTGATCCTGCTGTTCGTTCTTCCCGACTGGTACCCGTTCCCGGGCTGGATCCTCGCCATTGCCGTGGCCTTCGGGTGGTTCGTCGTCGCTGCGTTCTTCCGGGATCCGATCCGCCGCATCCCAACCGACCTCCCGGTGGGCTCGATGCTGTCACCCGCCGACGGGGTCATCTCCGCCATCGAACGGGTGGATGCCCACGAGGCCACCGATGGGGCGCCGGCCATCGTGCTGCGAATCTTCCTGAGCGTGCTCGATGTGCACATCAACCGCGCCCCCTGTGACTGTGCCGTCCTCGGCACGATCTATCGCAAGGGGATGTTTCTCAATGCCCAGACCGCCGAATCAGCCAAGGTCAACGAGTCCAACGTGATCCTGCTGGCATTCGACGATGGGGAGCGATTCGGGCTCCGACAGGTGTCGGGCATGATCGCCCGGTGCATCGTCTGCCCCCTGGTCAAAGGGGACACCCTTGTCCAGGGGCGCCGATGGGGCATGATCAAGTTCGGCTCGACCACCGAGCTGATCCTTCCCAGGCCCGATGAGGTCGATGTGCGAATCAACGTCGGGGACAAGGTCCGCGGTGGACGCACCCTCATGGCGGTTCTTGCCCCACGGACGGGCTGACCCCACTGGTTCACTCCACCCGCCTGCGAAAAATGGTCGATAAGGAAAGCATGCCGCTGCTTCCTTCTCCCGTCACCTCATCCCTTGTCCAGGCCGCCCAGGCCCAGCAGGTCGCAGCCCGGGACCGGGATCGCCGGCGAGCAGCCGCAGCCGAGACCATTCGATCACGCGCCGATCGAATCGAACTGCATATCGACGGGGTCGAGCTCCAGGATGCCGTCGAGCGACTGCCCGACAACGCATCCGAGCAATCCCGGCAGGAACGGCGCGAAAACCAGCCCGATGGTCGAACACCCTCGTTGACTCGAATCGATGTGAAGGCCTAGTCCGAACTGCTCTCGAACTCGATCCGGGGAAAGAGGGCGACCTTCTCGATCACTGTCCCCGGCTCAAGCCGTCCCCACTGGCACTCACTGCGAAGATCACTCGTCGCATCGCCCAGGTTCCATGCCGCGCGGAGTTCCTGCATGCGGGTCGGCATGACGGGCTCGAGCAGACAGGCGGCGATGCGGATGGCCTCGGCACACCGATAGAGGATCGTCTCGACCAGCACGTGAGCATCCGGATCCTTCGCCAGTTTGAACGGTGCCGTGTCGTTGATGAAGGCGTCCACCTGCCGGATGATCGCCAACCCAGCGCTGATCGAGCCGGCCAGGTCGAACTGATCCATCGCGGCAATCGAGGACTCGACCTGCCCCGAGGTGAAGTCCGCCCAGTCCACGCCACCACCGGCACACGCACCGGAGTCGACCGGACAGGCTCCCTCGCAGTACTTGCCGATCATGGCGGACACCCGGCTGGCGCAGTTGCCCAGGGTGTTCACCAGGTCCGTCGTATAGGTCTCGTGGAAGTGCTGAGCGGAAAAGTCCGCATCCGTCGCTCCCAGCGGCCCCTGGGTCGCCAGGTACCACCGGAGGGCGTCACGCCCGTAGGAATCGCAGTATCGCTGGAGGGTATCGAGGTCGATGAAGTTCCCGAGCGACTTGGACATCTTCTGGCCTTCACTGATCCAGAAGGAGTGGGCGTAGATGCACCTGGGCAGCGGAAGGTCCAATGCCATCAGGACCGCCGGCCAGATCACGGAATGGAACCAGAGGATCTCCTTGCCGACGATGTGGTAGTCGGCGGGCCACCAGTGGGCCCTGGATTCCCGGCGATCTCCATCGGAATCCCCCAGGCCCAGGGCCGTGATGTAGTTGAAGAGCGCATCGATCCAGACGTAGATGACGTGGGACTCGTCACCCGGCACGGGAATGCCCCATGAAAAGTTCGTCCGGCTGACCGGAACGTCATTGAGTCCTTCCCGGATACGACCAAGCATCTCGTTGCGCCGTGCCTCGGGGCGCACGAAGTCGGGCTGGTCCCGGAACATCGCCTCGATGGCTTCCTGGAATGCGCTGAGCCTGAAGTAGTAATTCTTTTCCGTGGCACGAACGAGTGAGCGGCCGCTGACGGGCGACTTGTACTCGAGATCCTTTGCCTTGGTCTCGGTGTAGTACTCCTCCTGCCCTTCGTCGTACCATCCCTCGAACTCTCCGAGGTAGATCATGTCCGCGTCCAGGAGCTGCTGCACGAACCCCTGAACCTGCCGTTCGTGATCCGCATCCGTCGTCCGGATGAAGTCGTCGTTGCTGATGTCGAACATCTCGAGCACGGAGCGGAAGACCGCCGAGTTCTCATCCGCGAGTTCACGCGGGGTGATGCCTCGTTCACGGGCGGACGTCTCGACCTTCTGGCCATGCTCGTCGGTCCCCGTGAGGTAGAACACGTCCCTCCCGAGGCTCCGTTGGAACCGGGCGTAGACATCGTTGATGGTGCTCGTATAGATGTGCCCGATGTGCGGATGGGCGTTGACGTAGTAGATGGGGGTCGTGATGTATCGCCTGTCCGACACGGGAGCGGCATTGTAGCCGCGAGGGTGGGTTTGACGATCACAAGGGTGTCCAGCGAGCCACCTTGCTCGATTTGGCCATGCCACGAGCCCCCACGCAACGCGCGAGGCTACCATGAGACATCCGATCCTCTCCTGGAACCCACCAATGATGAATGCACGCCTGCTCCTGCCGATCACGATGGCCCTTGCCCTGCCTGCCCTGCCTGCAGCCGCCCAGAACGCCCTTGGAGACGGCCATGCCCTCGATGGCAACCTGAGTACGCGTGGCACGCAAAACACCGAGACGGGCCGCGTCAGGGCCGAGCAGAGTCGATTCTCGCTTTCACAGCGGGCTGAATCGGGGAGAGGCTTCAACCAGAGCATCGGTTTCAAGTCCAACGAGGACTTTCGAAGATCCAACAGCGAGATGACCTTCTACGCGGATTCGCTCTACAACAACCCCTGGTACTGGCAGAATCTCGGAAACCTGTCCACGGAACTGTCCGGGTCCGGCGGAGGAAGCGGGGGGCTTGGCGCCGGTGCCGCCAACAGAGGCGGGGGATACTACAACCCCTACTTCTACAACTCGGATGCCAGCAACCCCGGACGGTTCACGATGGGACAGAACATCGGGGACTACGGGCAGCAACAGAAAAACGCCTTCGGGGGCGTCAGTGCACGCGACGTCTCCAAGACCGACTACGTCAACCTCGAAGCCGATGACCGGACTCGACCACTCCAATACGGCATCGGGGAACCCAACCGGTTTCTCCGCGACGATCGCCGCGGCAACCACATCCGAAACGACTACGACCTCCGCGACGTGAACTCCCACCCCAACTACGTGGGTGTCGGCATGGCCGCCGCGGACGTACCCGTACGTTATGCAGCGACGACACTGCAGGGAATCACGCCGCTTCCCTATCCCAACTCCCATGTCGAGATGGGACTCTCCCAGTACGACATGGCACGCGTCCAGGAAGACAATCGGATGGGGCGCGGTGGCCTCAGGCCCGGAACCACATGGCGTCCGAACTTCGATGCCCTCTCGCAGATTGACAATCGGGTCCTCAATGATGCCGATGGCAACCGCATCGAGGATCGGGCCTACGAAACCATGGACCAGCTGCTGATGGAGATCGCACAGCGGTATGACGCCGTCCGCAAGACCGACGGCACCGCGGATCCCGGGGCGTTGACCATGCTCCAGAGCGACTATCGCAACGTGCTCCAGAAGGTCATGGACGGGTACGGACTGCAGGAAGCACCCATGGGACTCCAGCCGGGAAACATTGCCGGCACGGGAATCGGCGGCAGTGAAGATGTCGGAGCCGAAACCTTCCCCACAACCCCGCCCACACCGGAAACACCACCAGTCCTCAGCAAGGTTCCCACCGCCGAAACAGATGAGAAGCCTGCTCTCATGCCACTGGAGGAGTTCGGACAGGTCCTCCGTCATGGGCAGAAGATCGATGCACTGGCCACCGACGACAAGACGAGAGTCTCGGAACTCATCCTCTCGGGGCAGGACAAGTTGAACACCGGCGAGTACTACTGGGCCGAGCGGCGATTCAACCGGGCCCTTCGATTGGAGCCCGGAAATCCCCTGGCCACCACCGGACTCGCACACGCCCAACTTGGCGGGGGGCTCTACCTCTCCAGTGCCTTGACGCTGCAAAGCCTCCTGGGATTTCAGCCGGAAATGATCGACGTCGTCTACGACGACACCCTCCTGCCCCTGCCGAAAGATCTTGACCGGGCTATCCGGGAACTGAATCGACGCCTCACCGTGGATCGTGACAGCGATCGCTACGCCTTCCTGCTGGCCTACATCGGACACCAGACCGACAATCCCGCCATGGTCAAGCAAGGACTCCGTGAAATGCGGCGTGTCCAGGGTGACGAGGCCTTCCTCGAACTCCTGGAAGAAATCTGGCTCCCTGAAATACAGGACATCCCGAGCGAAGAGAACCTGATCATCCCGCTTGACCCTGTCGACAAGGCTCCGGCAACTGATGCCGAGCCCTCCGCCGAACCGGAAACCAAACCATCACCTCCGGCACCACCGAAGGCCCAGGAGCCTGCAGACGACACCCCGACGGAACCCGTCGGCAGTGATCTGCTGGACGACTGAGCCGACTCAGGATTGGTTCATTTCTTCAACGTGGCAACGAAGAGAGACGGACCCGATGCCTCCGGTGCCGGACGCAACCGGTGCAACCGAGCCAGTTCCAGGTGCCCGATACTGCACCACTGCCTGACCGTGGCTTCTGAAAATCCAAGATGCAGGTGGCCCATGGTGTCCCGGTAAGCCTCTCGATCATGCTCCACCATGTCCAGCACCATCAACCGCCCCCCGGGGCGGAGAATGCGCGCCGCCTCCTTGATGACCGCTCCCGGTTCAGGAACATGATGCAGCACCAGCGAAAGCACTGCGGCATCGACACTCCCATCCTCCAGGGACAGGTTCGTGAGGTCGCACTCGTGAAACCGGATGTTCTCGATGCCATTAAGCCGAAGTCGAGCTGCCTCGAGCATCGCGGGTTCACGGTCCACCACTTCAAGAGAACCGATCCACGGGGCCAGCATCGCGGCGGTCATCCCGGTACCGCAGCCAAGGTCCGCAACCACCCACTCCGGGTCGAGCAGACCCAGAAGGCCCTCCGCGGTCATGCCGCCTCCAAAGAGTTCCTGGCGGAGGTCCGCCCATTCACCGCCGACCTGCCCGAAGAATCGACGGCTGTCGACGCGTCGCTGGGCGACCACCTCCGTAGCTCGATGTGAATCCTCACGGCACTGTGCATCCTGCATGCAGTCCCGTCGGGCCAGTTCCCAGAGTTGACGTGCCGTCTCGTCGAGATTCGAGGACGCCCGGCGGTAGAGCGCCGCCGTTCCCTCGCTGCGACGCACGATCCAGCCAGCCTCGAACAGGCGCTTCAGATGTCGAGACACCGTCGACTGAGGCAGTTGCAGCACACTGGCCAGTTCACCGACACTCAACTCCTGGCCATCAAGCAGATTCAACAACCGAATCCGGGCCGCATCGGTCAGCGGATCGAGCCAGTGCAGCAGTGATCGCGGCGTATCCGGCGTGGTCATGCGGGATCGTTCGGCATCGCCAGGGTTGGGCCCGGCACAAGACCGTGAGCACGAAGTCGCTCCTGCACGATCGTGTTCGCAGGCTCGATCGTATAAGCGGTGCGAAGGTAGATCATCGCGGAATCAAGATCACCCATTCGCTCCGAAAGCGTGGCCGCTTCCAGCCAGGTCTGCGCCGAACTGGCGTCATCGATGATCATGGCCTTCTCGACACAGGCCTGGGCCGAATCAGGATCCTCGGTCATGAGCGAATACTCGGCCAGCAACAGCCAGTCACGGGAATCGCTGCGAGCCTCGGCCCGATCACGAAGAAACTGGAACAGACCGTTTCGATCGTCCTGAAGGTACATCACCTCCGCCAGGTCCAGCGCTATGTCCCTGTTTTCAGGTCGAAGCGTGTGAGCGATCTCAAGGGCTTGTCGAGACTCCGACAGGTTGCCGGTGTGCATCGCACTGGCTCCGAACCCGTACTGTGCACGCCAATCCTGGGGGAACTTGGCAACCAGTTCGCCGTAGAGGCTCTCGGCGTCCTCGTATCGCTCCTGCCACATGGCATCCCTGGCACGCTCGCGGAGCGTGGTGGTGGTGACGGCTGGCTTGGTAGCGCAGCCGACGAATCCAAGCAGGATCAGTCCCAGGGCAACGCTCGTCATTCGATTCGTCTTCATGCTCGCACTCCCTTGCATCATGCCGACACGGCCATCATACGAGCCCGATGGGCTGGAAGCCAGAGGCATCCCGTTGCGATCCCCCTCTGGGGCTAGCATGCACGAACGTGACTGATGAAACCGTCCAATCCCCTCGCCGTGGCACGCCCAGGCCCTTCGTACTCCTCTGGCACGGGGGAGGACATGTGGAGGATCATGTGGACTGGCTCTGCGCGACTGATCCCGCCGGACACATGCCACTGCAGGCCTGGCGTGTGGAACGGCGACTGGACACGATGGCGGGGGGGGCCGAGACCGAAGCGATTGAACTTCCACCGCACCGACCACGGTACCTGCGATACGAAGGAGAGATCCCGGGGAACCGGGGATCAGTACGTCGGGTCGCAACCGGCCGGGCCTGGAACGGAGTGGACGAAGGCGTGCTTCACCTCGAATGGCTCACAGGACCCGCAACCGGGCGGCGACAACTCGTCCGCCTGCAAAGAAGCTCTCCGCAACTGTGGACCCTCCTTTGCATGCACTGGAGAGGCGAAACACACTGATTTCCTGCACCCGTCCAGTTTCTCGGGTATCAATAAAGCCCCGAGAAAGAGCCTGGAGGGTACGCGGGATGGTGGAAAAACCAGCCAACGAAAACGACAAGCATTTTCGAAATCCCGATCTGCCACCGGATCTACCGGTTCCGGAGGAGGCCATCGCCAAGGAACTGCCGGTCGTTGAAGGAGGCCCCGACGGCCTTCGGAAGAAGATCAAGGTGATGGGCCCCACCAAGCGACACGAGGACGAGTGGACAAGAACTCCCAACACCACCGGCATTGGTGCCATCCATTGCCGTTCCTTCTTCACGAAGTTGAACCAGGACGCCGTGGCCTACATGGACCAGTCCATCAACGAGTGGCTCGATGAAAATCCCCAGTACGAAGTCAAGTTCGTCAGCAGCACGATCGGCACCATGCGAGGCAAGGTCGGCCCCCAGGAAGTCATGATCTGCCAGGTCTGGGTCTGATCATTCCGCGGAATCGGACGAATCGAGCCGGCTCCGGTACGCGGCACGCCGCTTCGCATAGTTCTCGGGAGAAACCGGCAGGGCCGGTTCATCTCCTTCGAGCCATTGGGCGTGCAGTTTCCTGAGGAAAGGGACGCACCACTGGCATCCCGTGCCGGCACCAAGGCATTCACTCATGCGGGACGCCACGCTCGGCTGCTCCCGCTTCAGCCAGTTCACGAGCTTGCGCTGGCTGACGTGAAAGCACAGGCAGACATGATCATCCTGATCCATGGGTCGCCCCGCCCCCGATTCGACTTTCGCCTCGATCTCCCCGGCGACGACTGGCACGGCGCACCTCGATCAATCGCACCAACTGGGCCATCCCTTCCACGGCCTGCACGAATGAAACACCGATTCGATCCTGCCCCGACTCATCATGCCGAACAGAAGCCACCCGTGCCGGCACCAACAGGCGACCCACGGGATCCGGCAACTGCACGTCCAAGTCGATCGACTGACCCGACGCAAATCGATCCGGGTGGGCATCGCACTTGAGCTGCATGCCCCCGATGCTCAGGTCCATGATGGCCGCCTCGACCGGTCCGCTGGTGCGCCCATCGAAGATCCTTGCCAGGGGGGCCAGGTCGAAGCCCACCGAGACCCGGTGGGCACGGCGGCGTTCGTTGTGATCCATGCTCGGGGGATAGGCGAATCGATGGCCGGTCATCGGTATCCGACCGCCGCTGGGCACGCGCTCACTCCCGAGAAACTCAACCATCCCGCACTGACGCCCGGCTCGGCCGAGTACTGCTACTTCGAAGACGTCCCCGGGCTGCAGGGGCAGTTCATCCTGGGCCAGCACCAGAAAGGACGATTCATCCAGAGATTCCATCCCAACCTTGTGGAAGAGCATCGAGCCCGTCTCGGGATCCGGACGGATGAGCGTGATGCGCCCCTCGATCTCCATGGCCTGATCAAAGGCGGTTCGAACCGCGGGATCCACGACCTCGCGTGCCCCGATGCGTTCGATCAATCGACCAAGAAATCCTGCCATGCCCTCATCATCGTCCCAACCAGGGGAAATGGAACGGATTTCATCCCGGGATCCGCACTCGGTGGTCAATTCAGGGGCGTGATGGTCACCACGCCGAGTCGGCTGCCGTGGGCGAACATGGTGCCGCCGGGACCCAGTGCATAGATGCCGGCGGCGCCACGGGGCATCAGGGGCGTCTCCCGCTGCGTCTGCTCCAGAGACCAGACCGATATGGATCCGCTCTCCACGAGCAGAACATGGGTGCCTCCTGCATCGAAATCAGCCTGTTCAACCTTGGCGGAAACCAGGGTCTGGCGTTGGACATCGAGGCTGTCCCCCGACAGCGGACATGTCAGCAGGGTGCCCGTGTCCGTCACCAGGTATGCCAGCGAGGTATGCGGATTCAACGCTACATCCAGAATCCCGACGGGAATCGAGTACCTGGACTGCGTCTTCAACCTGTCGCCCACCCGCCACAGGGTCAGTCGCTCATCGGAAACACCGGCAAGAATCGGTCCCTGGTCATCGGTTGCGAAGACAAGATGGGTAATCAGTCCGCTGGAAGATGTGGTTCGGGTGATGCGTCGACCATCGATCTGGTACAGGGATACGGAGAAGTCGCTGAACCCCAGGGCAACCATCGATCCATCATCACTGACTGCCAGGGAGACGGGATTTTGCTTTGGCAGTTCCCATCGATGGCTCGTACCGGAGGCGGTATCGAAACAGGCCATCTCGGATCGCCCGGAAATGGCGACGATGGAACCGTTGCGGGAGTAGGCGATGTGATCCGGATCAAGTTCACCGGTATCGCCTCCGGTCCAGCGACGAGCGTCTGGAAGTGTCCAGATGCCGATCGAACTCTTCGTGATCGCACAACAAGCCGTCCCCGTTGCATTGATGACGCAGGCCTTGAGCCGACTGTCGAGCCCCTTCAGAACATAGGGCTGCTGTGGAACCCACTGCCGTGGCGCCTGCTCCTGCATGGCATCGTCACGCTCCGCCTCGGCCCGGGCCTGGCCCTGCTGGGCGCTATCGATCTGGGACTGCAGTGCCGCCTCCCGCTGCGTGCTGGCCCACTTGGGCACGAAGATGATGGCCACCACGGCAAGCATGAGTATGAGCAGGACGGCCACCGACGAGAGGGCGACCGTTCGATGCCGTCGCAGGCCCAGTCGAACCCGGTAGCCCAGACTGGCTCGACGAGCCTCGATGGGCTCGCTGCGAAGGTAGCGCAGCAGGTCCCGCCCAAGCTCACCGGCCCGGCTGTAACGGCGACCGCGTTCCTTCTCCAGGCACTTGAAGATGATCGTCTCCAGGTCCCGGTCCACCTCGCTGTTGGACTGCCGGGGAGACGGTGCAGCATCCTCACGAATGGTCCGCATCGCCTCGAAAATGGGCTGTCCGTCCAGGTCGTGTGGCATGCTGCCGGTACAGACCTGGTAGAGCAGGACTCCGAGGGCGTAGACGTCACACCGGGTGTCGATGTCCTGCATCGCCATGTCGACCTGTTCGGGCGCCATGTACTGCACCGTTCCAACGAGCCGCCCCGCCTCCGTGTGCATTGTCTGGGAGTTCACCTCGACTTCGGAGACCCGGGCAACCCCGTAGTCGATGACCTTCACCTCCCCGTTCTCATCAACAAGGATGTTTCCGGGCTTGAGATCACGGTGGACGATCTTCCGCTTGTGGCCGTGATCCACCGCGGCGCAGATGCGAACAAAGACCTTCAGTCGCTGCTCAAGCGACAGGTCACGCGCCTCGAAGTAGTCCATCAACTCGCGGCCGCCGGGGATGTACTCCATCACGAAGTACGGTTTCACGCCAGTACCGTCATCCCAGGTCCCGGCATCGTAGACCTGCGCGATACCTGGATGACGCAGCTTTCCGAGGATCTCGATCTCACGCTTGAAGCGGCGAAGAGCGGACGGCGGGAAACTGGAGCCCTTGAGAATCTTCAGGGCCACCATGCGCTTGGGCTCGCGCTGCATCGCCGCATAGACGACCGACATGCCGCCTTCGCCGAGCATTCGGGTCACTGAGTACCCCGCTACCTCGCTTGGCAGATGGTGCTTCGGAGATTCTGGGTTGCTGGGCATGCGCAGTCCGGAGTGGGGAGGGTACGCGGCCCCGGGAAAGAGTCAGTCCCGAGTGTCCTCGTCACCGACGATTTCAGGTGCCGGGTCAGCTGGATTCTCCAACACATCCTTGATCAATTCCAGTCGGTTCACGATGACCTCCATCGAAGCGGGGCGATCGTTGGGGTCCATCTGGACACAATCCATGATCTGCCTCGAAAGGAGGGGGTGAACCTTGGGATTTTTCACGTGTGGTGGAACCGGAGGCTTGATTTCACCGGTATCGAGCGCCCCGGTGAAGATCGCTGATTCGCTGCCCTTGGGAGGCATGACGGTCGGGATGACCTCGCGGGCAAGAACCCAGTACATCATCGCACCAAGGTTGTAGATGTCGGTCTTGGGAGTAATCGCCTGGCGATGGGCCTGCTCCGGAGCCATGTAGCCCGGGGTTCCCTGGATCCGCTTCTTGACCGTTCCGATCAGGCACGCCTGGCCGAGATCGATGATCTTCACTCCGCTGTCTTCCATGATCAGGATGTTCGTCGGCTTGATGTCCGCGTGCACATACCCGCGACCATGCATGTGCAGAAGCCCCTCGGCGACGCGGCGGAAGATGTCCACGGATTCGGTCTGGCTGGTCGGCAGTCGCTGGTCGAGCGTCACGGCATCGACGAGTTCCATGATCAATGACACCGAATGTGTCTTGAACATCCGGCGGTGGCGAATCAATTTGACCATCGTCCGCAGGGAAGGGTGATCGAACTTCGAACCGATCTCGTATTCCCGCTCGACCTGCTCGATGAACCTCGCGTCCTTGTCCTCCTCGCGGACGACATGCTTCAAGGCCCAGACCTGCTTGGTCTTGCTGTCCTGCACGGCATAGATGTGCGACTCCGCGCCTTCGCCCAGCTTGGCGAGAATCATGAAGTTGCCGATCTTCTGTGCTGGTGACATCGTGAGGCTCGGACGGAACTGAAAGGGTCGCCGAAAGAGTGCGGCGAAAACCGGAGTACCAGGAGACCAGTTGGTCATGCAGTTGAGACCTCGGGAGGAGACGCTCCTCGAGGTCGTGTGGAAATGAGTCGTTTAGGGTAGTCCGATCGAGGGAGCCGATCAACGAGCAGGGTCGAGGAGTTGCTCCTGAAGCTGCCCGGAAGCGAAGAAACGGCCCGGATTGTGGACCCCCTCGGCCAAATCACTGTGGAGCCAGACCGCATCGGCGGGAATCCGCAGTTCCTGCTGGAGCCGCTGGACCAGCCTGACCAGGTGGGTCATCTGGCGATCCGTAAACGGGTGCCGATCTCCATTGCCGACCAGGCAGATGCCGATCGAGTGGGCATTGTGTTCGGTGCCGGCCGAACCCACCACATGTGCCCCCGGCAACTGGTCGTCCCAGCGATATCCAACGTGGATTTCGCCATCTCCCAGTCCATTGCCGTTTCCAATGATGAAGTGGTACCCCAGGCCCTGGTATCCATACCCCAGATGCTGGCGGTGGATTGACTCGGGGGTCCCGAAGGGGCGGCCGAGGTGATGGATCACGATGCCGCTCCATCGGCCCCGGTCGAGGCGGGCATTGATGTCGAAGACCGTATCCCGACCATCCAACACATCATCGATGTCGGCAAGGTTCGTCAGCGGGAACCCGCGGGTGGCCATGGAACTGGTGTCGAGACTGAGCAAACCGATTGCCAGGCACATGGATGCGACAAAGCTCGCCCAGACAACCTGGGTCCGGCGAGAAATCGCCTGCTTCGCTCGTGATTTCGAGTGGAAGTACGCCACGATCAGCCTGCTGATGCTCCAGCTCTCTTTATCGTGCCGGAACGTGATCTGGCTTGAAGAAGAGGCAGGAAACCCATGAAGCCTCCAGCGTTCTCGGACGTTGCAGGGTTTCAGTTCGAGTCGAGTCGCCGCCGCAATGCCGGCGTGGGATTGTTGAAGACATCAGGGTCCTCGGTTGGCTGGACCCCGTTCCTCGCCTCGTCGTATTCAATGTACTGGGTCCGGGGAAGATCCTCGGAGAAGAGTGGTCGGTAGCAGCCACCAAGGAGCAGGGCTCCTCCCAGCAGCAACGTGATGACCAGGCCTCTTCGCATGGGGTTCATTCTACTCCCGGTTCGACGGACGTTGCCCGAACATCGCCGGCGGCCTCGAAGGTTCGACCGGTACGGGCATCTTCGTGGAAGACCCGGACATGCATGGACTTCGTACCAGGTGGCACGGAGCCCTCGAGCGGGACCTCCACCCGGTAACTCGGCGTCCCGAAGACATTTCGCCATGCATCACGAAGCTCGGACGGTGCCAACGACACTTCACCAAGCTGGACGGGTTCCCCGTCCCGGGGGATGAGCAGGACCATCGCCTTGAGCGTGCCGACCATCTGCAAGGGACGATTCCGGCCATCGACGGCGCTGACGAAGAGTTCGATCGTCGACGGAGGCTCTCCCTCGCCCTGCATTCCGCTGTAGGAGGACAGGCTGATCGCCATCACCTGCGGCGTACTGGTCAGGACTTCCGGATCGATGTCCGGATGCACCTGGTCGACCTGCTCCAACTGGACACGCAACTCGGCATCCCGTCGCTCCAGGTCCGCGACCTGCGACTGGAGATCGTGCACCTGTCGGCGAAGCCTGGCGCTGGCCTTGCGACCGGCGCTGTCGCAGCCGGCAAGTGGTTCGATCATCGCCAACAGGAGGCAGGCGAAGATGGCCTGCTTCAGGGTGAATCGAAGCCACGATCCAACGTTCACGAATCTTCCGTGCCCGGCAGGCGCTCGATGATCCGATCGGCCAGTCCGTAGGAAGCCATCTCGGCAGCATCAAGCCACTTGTTGCGCTCACAGTCGGATGCGATCTGCTCCTCGGTCTTGTCCGCTTGACGGGCATAGATGCCGTAGAGCTGCGCACGAAGTCGGAGCATTTCCCGGGCCTCGATTTCCAGGTCGGTCGCCTGGCCTTCGAGTACGCCTCCGAGCAGTGGCTGGTGCATCAGGTTCTTGGAGTGGGGAAGGCAGCACCGCTTTCCCTTGGCACCGGAGCAGGAGATGAGCGAGCCCATCGAAGCCGCCTGCCCGATGATGAACGTCGCCACATCACAGGGGATGAAGTTCATCGTGTCGATGATCCCGAGGCCTGCTGTCACGCTGCCACCGGGAGAGTTGACGTAGAGACTGATGTCGGACTCGGGGTCCTCGTTGGCCAGGAACAGCAGTTGCGCGACGATCAGATTCGCCATCCCATCCGAGACGGGACCGCTGCAGAACACGATCCGATCCTTCAGCAGGCGGGAGAAGATGTCGTAGGCGCGCTCCCCGCGGCCTTCCTTCTCGATCACGATGGGTATGAGGCTGGTCATGAATCCTGTTCGCGACTGGTATCAGTTCGCGTCCTTGCTGTCATTGGATGCGTGCTTGAAGACCTCGTCGACGAGGCCGTAGGCCTTTGCCTCATCGGCGGTGAAGTACTTGTCCCGTTCCGCGTCGGCGGCAACGGTCTCGTACTTCTGGCCGGTGTGGTCGGCGAGGATCCGGTTCAACGTTTCCTTGGCCTTGACGATCTGGTCGGCCTGGATCTTGACGTCACTGGTCTGTCCCCAGACACCACCGTACGGCTGGTGGATCATCACCTTGGCGTGGGGAAGAATATGGCGGCTGCCCACCGTTCCGGAAGCCAGCAGTACCGCCGCTCCGGAATAGGCCCGGCCGATGCAGTACGTGGAGACATCGGAAGAGATGAATCGCATCGTGTCGTAGATGGCCAACGTGTCGTCGACGGCGCCACCAGGACTGTTGATGTAGAGGTTGATCCGCTGGCCTCGCTTCTGATCCTCGAGGTACAGCATCTGCATCATGATGCGCGCGGCACTGTGCTGGTTGATCTCTCCCGCAAGGAAGATGACCCGGTTCTCCAGCAGCAACTCGTCAAGCGTCATCTCCCTGGTCCGCTGGTAGTTGCCCGAAGCCGCCTGTGGCGCCATGCTCGGTGCCATGCCCGGCGGCATGCCTGGCAATGCCTGCGTGATCCGTGGATCTCTGACCTGTCCCGTTCGTTCCATCATGGGTGTCGTTCCTTCAAGCCGGTGGGCGGCAGTCGGGCCATGATAGGCCCCGAATCCGGGTCAGCAAGGGTGCAGCCTACCCGCGTCAATCGAACTCGTCCGCCAGGTCGGGTGGATCCACCATGGGCCGGGGAGAGTCCGACCCACGCGGAGGTGCCTGGGGTGCCCGGGTTTCACCCGGATCTCCGGGGCCCGCGGCCGGGAGAAAGAGGCGGAAACAGGTCCCGGTCCGACCATCGGACTCGAGCTCGATGAAGCCACCGTGGTCCTCGATGATCCGTTGGGTGACCGCGAGACCAAGCCCCGTACCACGCTGCCCCTTGGTCGACGCAAAGGGCCGGAAAACCTCGCCATGACGCTCCGGATCGATCCCCGGTCCATTGTCCTGCACATCGACCCAGGACCCGTCCTGGCCGGGTCGAGTCCGGATCGTAACCTGGCCCGTCTTGCCCTCGACCGCCTCGACGCCATTCAGGAGCAGGTTCAGGAGGGCCTGGTGCATGGCATTGGCATCACAGGAAACCTCGCCGATCCCGGCATCGCACTCCACGATCAGTCGTGCCTTCTTCCGGATCGCCAGGGGCTCGACCAGGGCGACCAGTTCCTCCACGATCAGGTTGAGATCGCACGAATCAAGTTCCAGGGCGCGAACCCGGGAGTACGCGAGCATGTTGAAGGTCAGATCGTAGATCCGGTCCAGGTTCCGACTGAGAATCGGCCAGCCCTCCCGAGCCATGTCCAGATCCCCCCGATCGATCGCCAGTTCGATCGCCGAAGCACCCCCTCGAAGACCTTGGAGGATGTTCTTGATGGCATGGCTGATCGACGCGACGGTGCGTCCCACGGATGCGAGTCGATCCTGCTCCAGGGAACCGGTGGGGCCCCCGATGTCCTGGCTGGAGTCGATGAAACGCAGCATCGTGCTCCCGCAACGAAGTTCGTCCCCAATCGCCAGTTCGGTGCGACCCGAAACCGGTTGTCCGTTGAGCAGCGTCCCGTTGGCGGAGTCCAGGTCGTTGACAAACCACGAGCGGCCATCCGGTGTCAACTCGGCATGGCGGCGGCTGATGGACATGTCCACCAGGGGGAAGGCTTCCGTCGATCGACCGATCAACTGCGGCTCCCCCTCCGGAAGGGGGAAGACCCGGCCCTGATCCGGACCCTCGATCACCTGCAGCATCAGCATGGCGCCGATTGTAGCCATGCCGGGCTGGTACGATGTCCAGCCATGGCCGCACGATCTCCCTACACCCCCCCGAAATTCGATCCCGCCCACCGGATCGTGACCCTGCGCGGGAAGGATGCCTTCCTGATGCGTGAATACACCCGCCGACTCTCGGCGATGCTCGAGGACTCCTACGGGGAGATCGAGTGGTTCACCTTCGAGGGAAGTTCCACATCGGCCGCGGATGTTCTCGATGAACTGCGAAGTTTCGGCCTCCTCCAGCAGCACAAGCTGGTCATCGTCGAACAGGCCGAAGCCTTCCTCGCCAGTGCCGCGGGCGCCAAGGGGCCGAGCCGAACCCGTCGACTGCTCGAGGAGTATGCGCAGAACCCCGTGCCCGACGCCACGCTCCTGCTCAAGGCCGAAACATGGAAAGCCGGCAAACTCGACAAGCTCATTGCCTCCACAGGATTGATGCACAAGGTCGACCTGGACGAAGCGACCGACCTGCCGTTCGCCACGAAATGGTGCGTCGGTCGAACCGCCAAGGCTCACGAAGCCACCATTGAAGAGACTGCCGTGACCCTTCTGCTGAAACGAATCGGGCTGGACTTCGGACGCCTCGACAGCGAACTGGGCAAACTCGCATCACTGGTGGGGACCGGTGGCACGATCTCCCGCCAGCATGTCATCGAGATGACCGGGATCAGCCGCGAGGAACAGGCATGGGCCATCCAGGAGGCCGTGCTCTCGGGCCGATCCGAAACCGCCCTGGCCACGCTGCGGGAGCTGCAGGACGTCTCTCGACAACCAACGGAACTGATTCTCTGGTCGTTGATCGACCTCCTGCGGAAACTGCACGCCACTGCTGCCATGCAGGCCCAGGGCGTCCCGGTCTCCGACATCTGCCGGAAGCAACGCCTCTTCGGCTCCAGCCGGACTCCCGTCCTGCGCCTGGCAGGGCAGATCGAGACGGCGGCCTTCGCCTCCCTGCTGAGATCGGTGCTCCGGGAAGTCCATGGAATTCGATCCGGATACGGACAGAGTGGACGAACTCTTGAACGAATGACCATCCGGATTGCCGATACCCTGAATTCGCTCGCGGCATGATGACCGGCTTGTCAGGGGACACGTCGGAGGCCAGGAAGGCCCATCATCGCGTCTGGAGACACCCATGAGCGCCCCAATCAAGATCACCGTACTTCTCATCACTCTCACCAGCCTCCTGGGAAGCAGTTGCGCGCCAAAGAAGACCGTGGCGACGGATGCCGGTGCACCGGCACCAATACCCACCCTGAGCAACCAGAGACCGATCAACGAGCCTCCGTCGGATCTGGAGGCTCATCGGCGGCAGGTTCAACAGGACACCGAGGCGTTTCTCGCCCACCGACAGGGCACGGCCTCCGAGCCCACCATCGAGTGGACGATGCCCGGCCAGGCAAGCACCGGCGAGCCCGCCACGGTGCCGACCATCGCCGACGTGCAGCCCCAGCCTCCCCATGGACCGATGGAGGAAGGCAGCGCCGAGACCGCCCCGAGCCAGGCCGAGACACCCACGGCCGCCACGACCGTCACGACCGCCACGGACGATCTTCGGCAGTCGATGATCGATTTCTCCCGCGAGCTCTACGTCAGCAGTACCTGGAGTGATCAGCCCCTGAAGGAGCTGCTCGTCCTGGCATCGTTGTCCATGCTGGATCCCGAGCGTGCCATCGATCCCAACGCCATCCCGGACCTGACCGACGAAGAGCGGGCCCTGCTGGCGACGATGCAGAAGTACTTCATCGCCATCGGCAACGACATCGATTCCGAGACCAATCCCTGGCTGGCGATGTCGACCGCCACCACGGAACTCCAGCGCCGCCTCAAGCAGACCCCCGATCTCGATCTACCCACCCTGGCCCTCTGCACGCGAGTGGGAGGCTTCGGCGATTTCGACGAGTGGCGGGTCCTCAACGACATGGAGCAGTATTCGTTCATCGCCCACACCAAGCAGCCGGTGATCATCTACCTGGAGATGGAGGGGTTCACCAGCAACCTCAACGAGAACAACCTCTGGGAAACGGTGACCAGCCAGCACCTGACCATCTACAGCGATCGTGACGGCATCCCGGTGTGGAAGGAAGACTGGCAATCCGCCTCCGATCGCAGCCGCAAGCGACGACGCGACTACTTCACCGTCCAGAAGTTTGAACTTCCACGCGGACTCTCCGTCGGCAAGTACCAGCTGAAAATCCGGGTTCGGGACGAGAAGACCGGGGCGGAGACCGAGCAGAACATTCCCTTCACGATGACCGCTGGCGTCCTGAACTGAGCCCCGGCCCGGTCCCTCCACCATCCCTGCCCCGGGTCTGCCCGGGAGTGCTAGAATCACTCCCTTCTCAGAACCGGAAGGGAACCACATGTCCATCCTTGTCGACGGAACCACCAAGGTCATCTGCCAGGGCATCACCGGCAAGTCCGGCGCATTCCATACCAAGGGATGCCTGGACTACGGCACGCAACTGGTCGGTGGCGTCACTCCGGGCAAGGGCGGGCGTGAAGACGCCAATGGGCTGCCGATCTTCAACACCGTCGCCGAGGCGATGGAAGCGACCGGCGCCACGGCATCGATGATCTTCGTACCGCCACCGTTCACCGCCGGTTCGATCCTCGAAGCGGCCGAAGCGGGCATCGCCCTGGCCTGTGCCATCACCGAGGGCGTACCGACCCAGGACATGGTCCGCGTCAAGGCCACCCTCGCCGACTACCCGGACACGAAACTCATCGGCCCCAACTGCCCGGGCATCATCACGCCCGGACGGCGTGTTTCCGGCGAAGGATCGGCTGCGGTCTTCGAGGGTGGTTGCAAGATCGGCATCATGCCCGGGTACATCCATACCGCACGCGAGGATGCCAGCACCGGGCGGGCCGTGGGTGTCATCAGCCGCAGCGGCACGCTGACCTACGAGGCGGTCTGGCAGACCAGTGTGCTCGGCATCGGCCAGAGCACCTGCGTGGGCATCGGGGGCGACCCGATCAAGGGACTGAACTTCATCGAACTGCTGGAACTCTTCAACAACGATGATGACACCGATGGCGTCATCCTCATCGGCGAGATCGGCGGCTCCGACGAGACGCTGGCCGGACAGTGGATCCAGGAGCACATGCGGAAACCCGTCGCGGCCTTCATCGCCGGACGCACGGCGCCACCAGGCAAGAGGATGGGACATGCCGGGGCCATCATCGGCGGCGCCGATGACACCGCCCAGGCCAAGATGGACGCGCTGCGTTCCTGCGGAGTCACCGTCTGTGAAAGTCCGGCTGATCTCGGGACTGCCATGGCCCAGGCACTCGAGGTACCCGTCACGACCCACTGACCGCCGCTGGGATCAACCCCAGCCGGCGATCACCGCAAGCAGGTCGGTGACATCCACCACTCCGTCTTCATTGATGTCCTCGGGACAGGCCGCGTCCTCAGGGCAGTCGCCCCAGGCCGCGATCACCGCCAACAGGTCCGTGACATCCACGACCCCGTCGCAGTTGATGTCGGCACCGCAGGTCTCCACCGGCGACTCGGATGATTCCACACCCTGTGAATCACCGCCGTACCAGGGCACGTCCGTTCCCGGCTCGCGATAGATGACGACGTCGCTGTATCCCGCTCGTTCGGATTTCCCCCGCTGTCGGAGGAAGTGCACGTTCACGACGACATCCGCGGTGCCTCCACCGGGAACAACCGTGTACCCGAAGAGCTCGTCACCGGGCTCCTCGTTGTTGAGCTGCACCATGTCGTTGAGTGCGCCGCCGACGGACTTGACGCAGGCGATCTTCCAGAAATACGGAGCGTCCGATGTGGTCTGATTCACCAGGGTGAACTTCACCGGAGTCGGTTGCCCCACGGGAATCGACAGCACGCCATTGGTCTCGGCCTCGACGCAGATATCCTCGTTGACACTGACCGTTGCCTTGCGAACCAGTTCAAGCCCGCCGCCTCCAACCTCCTGGAGCGTTGTCGTCCAGCAGGCGGAATCGCCGAGAGACTGCAGGCCACTGGGCCGGTCGATGAGCAGTGGAACCTCGACCGTGGATCCCGCCGGCACGAAGATGGGATTCGTCATGCCCGGCGTGAAGACGGTGGGACCGTCCTGGATGCAGTAGTCGGTCGAGTTCGGATCGGAAGCCAGCCCGTCGTAGAACAGGTTGAACGAACGATCCTGGTTGGTTGCATTGGAAATCGTCACGATCGACGGGGACTGCACCTGTCCTTCGCAATAGGGCGTGATCCGTGGGATGTGCATGCGGACCTTGCAGGCACCGCCACAGTCGGCGGTCGCGAGCCCGGAAACCTCGGGCCCCGTCAGCGAACGGTGGAACACCTGGAGTTCATCGATGTAGCCCTGGAACGTCGCTTCCACGGACTGGCCGTCGAGTCGCTGGCTGCGCCCGATGAGAATGTCCGAATCGGTCGACAGGTCACCGGGCACCGTGGTGGGGTCGTAGGTGTCGACCAGATTGCCGTCGATGTAGAAGTTGATGCCGTTGGTCATGTCACGATCCACCGTGACGGCGACATGGTGCCAGCCACCGTCGCCGATGGCGACGTTTGTCAGCCAGAGATCGCTTGCACCGTCGATGTCGTTCATGATCAGGGCGAGTTTGCCCCCGTACGTCGTCATGGACCACCCGAGCTTCGGGTCACCCTCGGGGGACCGCTTGTCGATGATGGGGTGCACGTCCGTGGGATCCGTCGGCAACTGGATCCAGGCCAGAACCGAGAAGTCCCTGTCCACCTTGAAGTCCAGGCGATCCTGGTCCGGAGCCACGAGGTGTCCACCGGCGAATTTCACCGCGTTGTCCACCTTCCCGGGAAGTCCCGGTGTGACGGCGCCCTGCGGCAGGGCGTTGTTCTCATGAATCAGTTCATAGATGGATGTGGCGGTGCCCAGGTCATCCATCGCCCACCAGGCCAGCAGGCTTTCCGGGGCCGGGATGCATGGTGGACATGTACCGGTTGTTCCGCAGGTGTCCTCGCACTCGATCTGCAACCGGTACTCCCAGTTGGCGAAGCAGGGGAAACCGTTCGTGATCGGACCGGTGGAGATCGAACCGGGGAGGACGCGAATGTAATAGAGCTTCGGGGCCTCGAGGCAGAGTTCGGCAAAGGCTTCGTCGCAGCCATCGGAGTCGGTAACGACAAGGGGAGCGCCGAAGCATCCGTCGTAGATTTCCACGAGCAGAGGCAACTGGGATTCGACCTTGACACGCAGCACGTCCTGGGAGTCACCATCGGTGTCCTGCAGGAACACCTCGTACCAGTCGATGTCCGCCATGCCGACCTCGGCCCAGGAGCGACCACAGACCTCGGTGTCGCAGTTCACCTGCGTGTAGGAGAATGACTGGTCGTCACACCCGCCATTGATCTGGACACCACAGGACTCACCCTCGTCGTAGGCGCCGGAGGGACAACTGCCACAGCCTCCACGGTCACCCGTGGATCCGACCGGCAGCGGTTCGGAGATCTGCTTGGCAGGGGGAGCGGGGGATGGTGCCGGGAGCAGGGCGGTGCCCTTCGGGGCCAGGCCCATCAAGAAGAGACCACATCCCGACAGGAGCAGTGCTCCGGCCAGGGTTCCGGCTCGACAGCCACGTTCTGAAATGGAGGCCATCAAGAGCCCCTTCTCTCTCATCCGTCTCTCCCTTACGCAGGACGCCGAGCAAGGATGCACCCCTGTTGGGAAATCCTCGCGTGTTCCACCCATTTCATGCCTTGGAACCCCGTAATCGTCCCTCCAAATTCAGGGTCGGTCAATGTAATTCCGGCCCATGGCTCCCATTCGAGAGGGAAGTTCGTTCGCCTGGCCCCGGCAAGCCACCTTGGCGACCCTTGGAATGCGGGTGCCAGGGGTGGAATCGAAGTCGAATCGGCTACACTGGGCCCCATGACGGCCATTGAACACCCAAAAAAGGGCCTCAGTTACGACCAGGCGGGGGTCGACATCGAGGCCGGCGATCAACTCGTATCGCTGATCAAGGGCATGGTGGGTCGAACGCACGGGCCGCGGGTTCTCGGACCCCACGGCGCGTTCGCCGGCCTGTTCCGATTGGACTACAACGAGTCGCTCTTCCAGCGCAACTTCCGTGAACCGGTCCTTGCCGCCTGCACCGACGGCGTGGGAACCAAGTTGAAGATCGCCATTGAACTGGGCGTGCTCGACACGGTCGGGATCGACTGCGTCGCGATGAACGTCAATGACCTGATCGTCCAGGGTGCCGAGCCGTTGTTCTTCCTTGATTACATCGGCCTGCACAAGCAGGAGCCCGAAGCGACGGCGAGCATCGTCGAAGGTGTCGCCCGTGGATGCCAGATCGCCGGCTGTGCGCTCATCGGTGGCGAATGCGCCGAGATGCCCGACATCTACGGACCCGGCGAGTTCGACCTCGTGGGCTTCTCCGTAGGCGTGGTGGAACTCGAACGAGCCATCGACCCCCTGCGAATCCAGGAGGGGGATGTCCTGATCGGCATCGAAAGTTCGGGTGTCCACTCCAACGGCTACAGCCTCGTCCGTGCGATCCTTCGCGAGTCGAAGGCTGACCTGGAAGCGGTGCTTCCCGACGCCCAGCTTCGTGAGGGAGAGCAGCAGACCCTCGGCCGGGTGCTGCTGGAGCCTACGAGAATCTACGCCCGCCCGATCGTGAAACTGCTCGCCCACTACCGGGTCAAGAAGATCGTCTCCATGATGTCCCACATCACCGGCGGCGGCCTCCCCGGCAACCTGCCTCGCGTGCTTCCCGACGACATGGATGCGGTAATCGACCGTGCAACGTGGACGGTGCCCCCGATCTTCCAGTGGCTGCAGCAGGCCGGCAACGTCGAAGAGGAAGAGATGTTCCGTGTCTTCAACATGGGCATCGGCTACGTCCTGGCGGTGCGACCCACGTTCGCCGATTCCGTGGTCAAGCAACTTGAACGAGATGGCGAAGCATCGCACATCATCGGTCGAATCGAACGTGGGCAAGGCCGCGTTCGCTGGGACTCCAACTGATCCCCGGAAAGGGACTCTCCATGCAATCACTGGCTCTTGCACTGGCCCTCGTGGTACCGGGATACGCCGACGATGGACAACCCACCGCCGAAGCAGTCGCCCAGCAGGCCGCGGCACCGTTGACCTTCTCCATTACTCCCGGAGTGTGGCTGGTCCGACTCCGTGGTGATTCCTCGTGGGGTGGCGGCAGCCTGGACAACAGCGATCAACTGGCCATGGATGACCTGGAGCCCTCCTTCCGCGGCGAGTTCCGCGTCGGACGAGACGACTGGGGCATCTGGCTGATGGGAACGAACTTCAGCACTTCCGGAAATGGTCGCTTCGGAGGAAACGGAACCTGGGCGGGACTCAACTACAACGCAGGTGAAGACTTTTCCTCCTCGTTCGACATGACCAACATCGCCATCGAGGGCCAGTGGAACCCGCTGGATCTCATCGGCGAGCCCAACGCCAACATCCCCCTGTTCCTGACCTTCGGTGGCCACATCGGCGGCCTCTACACCGACATGAAGCAGACCCTCGACTTCGGCGGCCATGCCACGGAATCCAAGGGCGAGTACGCCTCCCTCTATGGAGGCATCCAGGGGCTGCTTCGAATGGACACCATGGACCGCCTGTCCTGGCTGCATCACATCGAGTTCCGCGCCAGCGGCAGCGCCGGGGCAACCCTCGGCCACGATGGGGGAACAATGTGGCAGGTCCGGGCCGATCTCCGCTTCTTCTTCACGGAGAACATCGCGATCCTCTTCGGCTATCGCCTGCTGGAACTGAACATCTCCAACGACCAGTACGAAGCCAACCCGAGCCTCCAGGGTCTCTACGTCGGCGCCACGATCGACTTCTGAGAACCGGACACGCGGACCATCGGATGTCTCACAGCTTTCAATACCATCGCGCCAAACTCAGGCACCTCTTCCTGACCTGGGGCCCGAACAGGCTCAGCGGCGGCCGCCTGCTCCAGCGACGTCGCACCGAGGGTGTCGAACTGCGTGACCTCCAGATCCATGTTCCGGGATGGCCCGAGGAACTGGAGGGGCTCCGGGTCGCACATGTCAGCGACCTGCACATCGGAGACCTGATGACGGTCGACGATGCCACCCGGGTCATCGAACGCCTGGGAGCACTGCAGCCCGACGTGGTGTGCAACACCGGCGATGTCGTCGACCTGGACTGCATGGACCTCTCCTCGTTCTTCCAGGCGAGCAGCGCCATCAACCCACCGCTTGGCAACTTTCTCGTGCTTGGCAACCATGACGAACTTGATGACCCCGCCTCCGTCGCCGCCCAGGCGGAAGCGGCCGGCATCACCGTGCTCAGGAACTCCGTTTCGACATCCCGTGACGGGGCGCGAACGCTGCGTGTCGGCGGGATCGAATGGGCCCGGACGCCAAGTGCCTGTCATGACCGTGTGAGCGAAGCGGCGATGTCGGGGCGCATCGACCTGCTGCTGTCGCACAACCCGAAGGCCTTCGATCAGGCCGCCCGTCTGGGAATACCGCTCACCCTGGCGGGGCACACCCATGGGGGCCAGATCGCACACAAGAATCGACCGAACGCCAACCTGGCCCTTGCCATGAGGCATCGTCGCAGCGCCGGACTCTATGAAAAGGGTCGAAGCCGCCTGTACGTCACCGTCGGGGCCGGCGACCTGTTTCCGCTTCGGATGAACTGCCCCGCGGAAGTCATGCTCCTGAGGATTCATCGCCACCGAGGCGAATGAGTTCACTCGCCATCAATCGTGTCGCCGAACCACGGTGGGAGCGGGCGTTCTTCTCATCCGGCGACAACTCCGCGGACGTACAGCCGACATCAGGCAGGAAGAGCAGGGGGTCGTAGCCGAACCCGTTGTCACCCCGGGGTTCACGGGTAATGAGTCCCTCGAACGTGCCCCGGGTCTCGGCCATGATCGAACCGTCGGGATCGGCCAGGCACATGCAGCAGACGAAGCGAGCCGTTCGGCGAGCGTCTGGCACCACATCCAGAGCTCCGAGAAGTTTCTCGTTGTTGGCATCATCACGCTGTGGGCGATCGTCCCCGATGCCGGCGTACCGGGCCGAGTGCACGCCCGGCGCACCATCCAGTGCGTCGACCTCGAGCCCGGAGTCGTCGGCAAGGCATCGCATGGAGGTGGACTGGGCATACCCGATCGCCTTCAACCGGGAATTTCCTTCGAACGTATCGGCATCCTCGACGGGCTCCGGGTGCGAACCCGGCACATCATCGAGACCGATGACGTCAAACCCCATCGGCTCGAGCACCGCCCGAACCTCCTCGAGCTTGTGGGAATTCGAGGTCGCCAGCAGGATGCGCGGGGATCCGATGTCGGGTTCAGCCACGAAGCCAGCACCCGGGAACATCACCATGGTCGGCGATGATCCTCGAACGGATTCCACCCCGGCCCTTCCAATTGGTGATCACCTGCAACCAGGCTGGTTTCATGCAGGCGACGAGGTCATCACGCATGCGATTGGTCACCGCCTCGTAGTAGATCCCCTCGTTGCGAAACGACTGGAAGTACAACTTGAGGCTCTTGAGTTCCACGCAGGTCGGCCCGGGCTGGAAGCGGACCAGGACCGTTCCGAAGTCGGGATGCCCCGTGACGGGACAGACCGAGGTGAACTCCTCGTTGCAATGCTCGATGAGCAGGGGAGATTCAGCCGGAGTCGGAAAGGTTTCAAGCAGTGCTGCGTCTGGCATTCGGGAAAGGGTATCGGATCTCGGGAACCCCGGCTGGCACCTCAGCGCGACATGCCGTAGTCGAGCATGAGGCGAAGTACCTTGTCCTGTTCCCGGTTGATCAGCAGCGAGGCCCGGAAGGCCGCCTGGGCATCCTCCCATGAACCGGTATCCGTCCGATCGCTGAGCAGCCATCGATTCAGCGCGGTGACACCGATGCCATTGAGAGCCCGCCACTGACCGGCATCGATGGCGACCGCCTCGCGGTACGCCCGGTCCGAGGCCTCATACTCGCCAAGGCGGAACATCGCCCAGCCCTTGCGCTCCATCGCGTGCGCATCGGCCTGCAGTTTCTGAATCGTGTCGGCAATGTTCACGACTTCCCGGTATCGCTTCTGCCGGACAAGCATGTTCATCAGGTTCGTCATCAATTCCGGAGTCGGCTCCATCCGCTCGGATGCGGCGACGTATGCCTCGGCCGCGTCACCCCATCGCTCGGTACTTTCGTATGCGGCTCCGAGGTTCACCCAGGCGACACCGTCGTCTGGATCGACCTCGACGGCCTTCTCCGCGAAGACGATCGCATGGTTGGGCTCGTCAAGCTGAAGGTAGGTGGTGGCCA
This sequence comes from Phycisphaerales bacterium, assembly GCA_029245245.1. Lineage (GTDB taxonomy): Bacteria > Planctomycetota > Phycisphaerae > Phycisphaerales > SM1A02 > UBA854. The sequence goes on along the minus strand of JAQWPT010000005.1, from coordinate 45,752 downwards.
GGTTCCGGTTTGCCTCCGGTGACTCGGGCTCGATCGTCAACGCGCGGTGGTACGCCTTGACCGCTTCGAGCAGTCTCCCGAGCATCTGCAGGGCGACGGCGTGCCCGAACTGCGCGTCGTAGTTGCGTGGCTCGAGTTTCGCCGCGCGGGAAAATGCCGGTTCCGCCCGCCGATAGTCCTTCTTCTGAAGGTAGATGCCACCGATGCCGAGGTAGGCCGGGGTCGAGGTCGGGTCATCTTCGAGGATGCCGTGCAGGACCACCAGGGCCGAGTCGTAGTCACCGTGATCGGACAGTGAGGTGGCCTCGACCAGTTGCTCCTGCTGAGCCACCAGGTCCACCTGGGATGGACCGGTCTGGATGGGCTCCCGAACCGTGGGTGATCCCCGAAACCAGTCACAACCCGAAAGAAGGGCGGCAACGGCCAGGCAGGGAAGGATCATTCGCGGTGGCATCACGTCAGCAGTGCTCCAGGTTCCACTCGAAACAGGCACCACTGACATCGACTGGATCCAAGAGCGTACTGCAGTTGGACCAGCACCTTGCTCAGGCCGTCACGAGCCCGAGAATGCGAGCGGCCTGCCGAGTGATCTGCTGGTGATGCAATCCACACTGCTCGAGAATCTCCCGCTCACCACGAGCCGACTTGGGAATCCTGTTGACGTAGAGGTGCTCGATCGTGAATGCATCGCCACTGCGGGCACAGGCCTCGGCCACAGCCGAGAAGAGTCCGCCGCCGTAGTTGTCCTCCACCACCAGCACCATGCCGCCGTTCTCGTTGGCCAGATCCAGGAGGCGATCCTCCTCGAAGGGGAGCGAGTAGAGGTCAGCCAGGGAGGCGTCGATTCCAAGCTTGTCCAGGTCATCCAGTGCCTTGTTGCATTCATGCACCATGTAGCCGGCGCTCACGATCAGCAGGTCGCGTCCCTCAGTAAGCACTTCCATGCCTCCGAGCTCGAACTTCGTGTTCTCGTCGTAGAGGAACTCCACGTCGGGGCGATGGGTCCGCATGTAGCACATGCCTTCGTGCTCGGCCATGGCCAGGGTCAGCCCGTAGGCAGCGTACCCGTCGGCAGGCTGCAGCACGTAACAGCCCGGAGCACCATGGTGATCCGTGATGCTGCCGAGACTGCGGAACCAGGCCACGTCCGGAAGCGACATCTGGCTCGGACCGTCGGCGGCGAGGGAAATGCCCGAATGTGATCCGACGAACTTCATGTTCGCGCCCGAGTTCATCGCCATCTCAACCTGGTCATAGGCACGAGTCAGGAACTTCGCGAACGTCGAGCAGAAGGGGATCTTGCCGGCCGCAGCCATGCCCAGTCCGACGCTGACCATGTTCTGCTCGGCGATCTTGCACTCGACGAAGCGATCGGCCAGTTCGTGATCATCACGGAACCACTGGGCGAAGGTCGAGTTGCAGACGTCCGCGTCCAGTGAGCACACGCTCGTGTTCGCATGTCCGAGCTCACGCAACGCAACGCCGTAGGCCCGGCGGGTCGCGAAGGCACCGGCATCAAGCACGTGCTCGAGTTCAAAGGCCTTCAACGCCTCGGAGAAACTGCGACAGTCCCGGCGAGTCGGTGCGGGGCGCGACTCGATCGAGGGTGGATAGATTGACAGGTCGGCGCCTTCCATCGAGCCGATCAAGGAAGCGCCCGTGGCATTGAGCTCCTCGATGCACTGCTCAAGCGCTTCACCAACGGGAGGCTTTCCGTGCCAACCATCACCCTGGATGGATGAGGCTCCCCACCCCTTGGTGGTGCGGGCCACGATGGCCATCGCGCCATGTTCGCCCTCGATGAAGGCGTCGAACGCAGCCTTGATGGCCGCGGGATCATGCCCGTCGATGTCGATGACGTGGTAGCCCGTGGCTTCCAGCCGGGCGCGAATTCGATCCGGCCCCTGCTGATCGCTGACGGATCCCGCCTGACCGTAGGCGTTGCAGTTGAAGATGGGCAGGACGTTCGTCAAGCCCTGATCAATGATGAAGTCCAGTGCTTCGGTGATCTGCCCCTCCCGGGATTCGCCATCACCGATGATGCAGTAGATCCGCTGGTCGAGCCCGTCGAGGCGTGCTGCAAGTCCAAGACCCGCCGCCGCAGACAACCCCTGGCCGAGCGAACCGGTCGCGGCATCGAAGAAGGGAAATCCCTCCTTGGGATTGGGGTGGCCGTCCAACGGTGAATCCGTGCCTCGGAACTCCCCGAGGTCGCCGATCGTCGCAGGACGGCGTTCACCATCGACACCGACGTGGGCGCCGAGATCGGCGAATGCCGCGTACACGATGGGAACCGCATGTCCCGCGGAAAGGACCAGGCGATCCGATGTCGGATAGCCGGGATCCTCGGGAACCCAGCGCATCGAGTGGTACATGAGCACGGTGGCGATCTGGCCAAGGCTCATCGCGGTGGTGGGATGCCCGCTACCGGCTTCGGCGCACATCTGGAGGGACAGGGTGTCGAGGCGAATGGCCTTGGAATGCACGGCTGCTTCAAACGACATGGGAGCTCCTCTCCAGTGGGTGATCGAACAACACGCGAACCACCCGGAGGTCCGTTCGATGCTGTCTTCCCACCTTGCAAGGGGTGAGATCGCTTCGTTTGACTGGAACTCCCGATCCGCGTGGATTGGGCAGTATCCCATGCCCTCCCCGCCGCAGCAACAGCAGAACGCACCTGATTCGATGGAACACGGCATGGATCTGGCAAATGATGATCGATGGAAATCCCCCCCCCACTCGTCCACTCGAACCAAGGAGGCCTGACACCTTCCGCGACCCCCCTTGGTACACTTTGCCATCTCGAATCAGGAAGAGGAACCAAGCCCATGAAGGTGATTTGTGACCAGTCAGCCCTCTCCGAAGCCCTCGGAATCATCGGGGGTGTTATTGCCAATCGAACTCCCAACCCGGTGCTGACCTGCATCAAGCTCACCGCCGAGGATGGACGACTCACCCTGGCCGCAACCGACGGTGACTGCGGGCTCCGACTGGTCATGGAACAGGTCCAGGTGGACGAACCCGGGGAAACCCTCATTCCCGCCGACAAGCTCATCCAGATCATCCGCGAGTGCCCGGACCCGACGGTCATGCTGGAAAATGAGAAGCAGGCGATGTTCATCCGCAGCGGGGAATCGATCTTCAAGATCTATGGATTCGACCCCTCCGAGGCCCCTCCCGTGGGGGACTTCGATCAGGATGCCGTCGACTGCGAAATCTCCGGCGGCGAGCTGACCGTACTGATCAATCGAAGCCTCTTCGCCGCCGCCGATGAACATTCCCGGTATGCGATCAACGGCGTGCTCGTGGAGCGGGAGGGAACCATGCTGCGCATGGTCGCAACCGACGGCCGACGGCTCGCCGTCGCCACCGGCACCACCACGTCCGGCACTGGAAACGCTCGCTGCATCATTCCCAGCAAGGCGCTTTCGATCATGCGACGGATCCTTCGCAACGATGACGCCGTGGTACGCATTGCGATGGACGAGCACCAGGTGCATGTGCATGTCGATGACCCCTCCGGGCAGGCCACTCTCAACAGCAACCTCGTCGAAGGGCGGTTCCCTCCCTTCGAAGACGTAATCCCCAAGGACCAGGACAAGCGGGTCACCTTCAACCGCCAGAGTCTCTGGACCGCCGTTCGGCAGGCTGCCCTGCTGACCAACGAAGAATCACGAAGCGTCCGGCTGCACTTTCAGGACAGCCAGTTGACGCTGACCAGCCACGCCCCGGAGATGGGTGAAGCTGAAGTCCACCTGGGAATCGATGGCTATTCCGGCGAGGAACTGGAGATCGGGTTCAACCCCAACTACATCTCCGATGCCCTGAAGGTGATTGACCAGGAACAGGTCATCCTGGAGCTCAAGGCGCCAAACAAGCCAGGTGTGCTTCGGATGGGCAAGGAGTTCACCTACGTGATCATGCCCGTCAACCTGTCCTGACCAACGACTCGACGAACCCAATGCAACGAGGCCCCCGCATCGCGAGGGCCTCGTGTGTTTCTGGAATGGATATCAGGTCAGGGAGATTTGGGAGGCTTACCGCCGCCGCGACGTCCGCCGCCGCGACGTGAAGCGCCGTCGGCGTACTTCACGCCACAGCCCCAGGGTCGCACCTCGGCAGGAGCAACCTGTTCACCGGACGTGTCCTGTCGAGCTGCGGTGACGACATAGTTCATCGACTCGGTGCCCTTGGTGAAGTTGCGGTCATCGGTGAACGCTCCCGCGTAGATCAGAACCCCGTCGGGATTGATGAGGTACATGTGGGGCGTGGTCTTGGCCTCGTAGAGTCGGCCGACCGTACCGTCGTAGTCCATCAGTACCGGGATGTCCTTCTGCTCATGGTCTGCGAGGAACGAGTCGCTCTGGGTGACGATGAAGTCCTCGGGCTGGTTGGCGGTGCTGTTGATGGTCAGGTAGACGGCATCGGGGTCGACCGACCGCATCTTCTTGCGCGTGTCCTGCACGATGCCTTCCTTGTAGATCCCACGGCAGTACGGACAGCCGGGGTTGAACCACTCGATGACCACGTACTGGCCGCTGTAATCGGAAAGATTGTGGACCTTCCCCTTGGTGTCCTTGAGACTGAATGCCGGGGCCTTCTTGCCAACCACGGCCTTGGCCACCTTGGCCTCCGGTGCCTCCTTCTCCGACTCCTTGGACGGCATCGGAGTGTCCTTGGTCGGGGCCAGATCGGGAACCTCCGCGGGTTCCTGGGCCAGGGCCACGCTGCTGCTCAGCAGGCAGCCTGCGAGCAGGGTTGTCAGTCGATGTTGCATGGGTATGTTCCTTTTGCTTCGTTCAATCCTCTCCACCATCGGATCCCCCTGGCCCGGAATCGGGTGGGGTGGGGCGGAGAATGGGCATCCTAATGGTGTACGAAGGGTCCTGGGGATTCATCCCGAAGATCAACAGGCCATGGACGGCTCGTACCGCCCCCAGGGCGTTCTCGGGCTCCAGATCGACCGGGATCACCATCTCGAACCGAGCATCATCGGCACGGACGGTCGGTTCACCGAGCACGACTCCGGGAACGTGCCCGGGAATGAAACCCGGTGCGCCCGCAGGATCGGTCGGGCCTGAGATCACCATCCGGTCGCCGGCGAACGTAACCCTGGTGGAAGGTCGTTCACTGATGGGAACCGGGATCAGCGACTCGGCCTCCCGCATCGCCAACGACGGCTCGACAGCAACATGATCCACAAGGCTCACCTCGATCCTGCTCGAGGCGCTTCCCATGAAGCAGGCCTTCTTGCACGCCAGCCAACGGGCCGAGACGAGAAACGCTCCAGGATCGGGGAACTGCGCAGAATTACGGAATGGAATGATGAATGTCACGTGGTCTTCGTAGCCGTAGGTCGTGCCCTCGGGTTCATTGAAGATCTCGGGGCGGGGCCATTGCATCGAATCGACCTCGTAGCCGGCGGGAGCCGTGATCTCGATCTCGGTGGCGGTACCACTGGCTCCGGGATTGCTCCAGTAGATGTGGTACCCATCGGGAATCCTCAGGGTGCACAGGAGGAAGTTGGTGTCGCCCCGCGCCATGATGGTCTGGCCACTGTCCACGGACATGGTGACCACCGGTGGCTTCTCGCCTGCAGGCGTAAGAGGGGAGGTCATACCACCGGGGGTCAGAATCATCGACACGACGAGCAGGATCCAATGCATGCGTGGTCCTCCAGCTGGACCCCCGAGTGCGTGGCGGCCTCGTACACTGTAGTCAGCACCACGCAGGAGAACCCGATCATGATCTCACGTCTTCTTCCAGTTGCTCTCTTCACGACCGTACTGGTGATTTCCGGGTGCACAAAGGAGTACAGCGACGCCGATCTGGTCTTCATCAGCCCCGACCAGGGCAAGGAGATCGTGGCGAACCCGGAAGCATCCCTCTTCCACGAGGCGTTGCCGAGTACCTGGATTGATCCACGACGGAGCGAGTTCTACATCGGTGGGCACATCCCCGGTGCCATCAACGTTCCCTACAAGAACATCGCCTTGAGTTGGGAAGAGCTCGAGGGGTATGGCGTGGTCATCGTCTACGGACAGACCTACAACGATCCACTGGCCGAGGCCATGAGCAAGAGCCTGATGGAATACGGCCTGTCCGACGTTCGCACGCTCAAGGGCGGTATCGAGGGGTGGACCCGCGCCGGCTTCAGCCTCACGAAGGGACGCAAGCCCTGACCATCACCGTCGACCCAATCGACCTCATGTACCTCGGGCTGCCCGGGGCCATCGGGACCTGGCTGTGTCGCGATGGGAAGCACGCCGTGCTCATCGAGGCCGGGCCAGGTCGTTCGCTCGACGTTCTCGAAACCGGACTCTCCACCCACGGCCTGGCCATCGAGGATCTCGATGCATGCCTGGTAACCCACATCCACCTCGATCACGCGGGAGCCGCTGGGCACCTGGCGCGGCGTGGCGTACCGATTCATGTCCATGAGTTCGGAGCCCGTCACCTGGTCGATCCCTCGAAACTGCTCGCCAGTGCCACCCGAATCTACGGCGCCGCGATGGATACCCTCTGGGGAGAAACAGTCCCGGCTCCGGCCGACCTGGTCCACCCGGTCGTCGACGGCCAGGAGCTCGTCTTCGGCCAACTGCACCTGCGGGCCGTGGAGACCCCGGGACACGCCAGGCACCACCACGTCTTCGAACTCGACCTCGGACATGAAACGGTCTGCTTCGCAGGCGATGCCGCCGCGATGCTGCTCCCCTCGACCGACTTCATCTCCATCCCGACCCCGCCACCTGAGTTCAACCTGCCGGTCTGGTTGGACACCATCGAGCGGCTTCGGAAGGGCACCTGGGCCCGGTTCCATCTCACCCACGGGGGAACCGTCGAAGCTGACAGTGATCACCTCGATCGACTGGCCGATGGGCTCCGCCAGCAGGTCGAATGGATTCGGCAGTGGCAGGAAGAAGGCCTCCAGGGTCGAGTGCTGCATTCGCGGTACCGGGACACCCTCCTGGAACAGGCCCAAGGACATGGAATTGCTCCCAAGATCTTCGATTCGTATGCCTCCGAACATCTGCTGGGAATGAATATTTCCGGTATTCAACGCTGGCTTGGCCAGCAGGAGCAGGAATCCGGCTCCTGAATGGCATTTCCCTTGCTCCCAACGCACTTTCGGCCTAATTTCTGGGACTGGGCTGCGTCATCAGGACACAGGCGCATCACACTGAAGCACCCCATTGGATGGAGCAGGATCACCTGCTTCCACAAACCCCGGAAACGGGTCCTAGGAGAGAATGAACATGCTCACTCGAGCCATTGCAGGATGCGTCGTCGCCGGTCTCTGCCTGGTCGCGGCATCTGAACTCGAGATTGCCGACAAGGGCAACGATCTCAAGGCCACCCAGGTGCTCGCTGACACCAAGCCCTCGGATATTCCCACCCGCGAGATGGGCATCAAGACTGAACGCATCCTCTCAGGCCTGTCCAGACCCGTCTACGTCGGCCACGCCCCTGGGGACGAAACCCGGCTGTTCATCATCGAGCAGTACTCCGGCACGACGGGTCGGATCCGGATCTACGACATGGTCTCCGAGAGCCTCCTCTCGACACCCTTCCTGTCGATCTCCGGGGTCAGCAACGCCAGCGAACAGGGACTGCTGGGCATGACCTTCCATCCCGACTATTACAACGGCAAGCCGTATATCTACGTGAACTACACCAACAGCAGCGGCACCACGAACATCCGCCGCTACACGGCCTCCGGCAGCAACCCGAGTTCAAACACCGCCGACAGCGGCTCCGGCTACACGATCAAGACCATCTCCCAGCCCAGTTGGAACCACAACGGCGGGTGGATCGATTTCGGCCCCGACGGCTACCTCTGGATCGGCATGGGTGATGGTGGCGGAGCGGGCGATACATCCAACTACGCACAGAACACGAACTCACTGCTGGGCAAGATTCTCCGACTCGACGTCGACGGTGGTTCTCCCTACGCGATCCCCTCCGACAACCCCTACGCCGGTGGTGGCGGCGCAGCGGAAATCTGGTCCATCGGGCAGCGAAACCCCTGGGGATGCTCGTTCGACCGTGACACCGGCGACTTCTGGACCGGCGATGTCGGCCAGTACCAGTGGGAAGAGATCAGCTTCGAACCCGCCGGATTCGCCGGTGGCGGAAACTACGGCTGGCGATGCTACGAAGGCGACCATGCCTTCAACACCAGCGGCTGCGATCCCGCTTCGACCATGATCTTCCCGGCCTACGAGTACAGCCACAGTGGCGGTCGATGCTCGATCACCGGCGGGTTCGTCTATCGCGGCGAGGACATCCCCTGGCTCCAGGGCTTCTACATCTACGGCGACTACTGCTCCGCGGACCAGTACGTCTTTTCCTACGACTCCGCTTCGGACACCGTTTCCGGCTGGCAGGACGTCACGGATGAACTTCGATCCGGAATCAGCGGTGGTACCGTCAGCAGCATCTCCCGCTACGGCGAGGATGCACGCGGCGAACTCTACGTCTGTGACCTCGGCGGCGAAGTCTTCAAGATCATTGCGGGTTCACCGCCCGCTCCCACCGGCGCCTGCTGCTGGCTCGAGAACTGCTACATCGTGGCGGAAACCAACTGCGACAACGTCAGTGGCGACTACCAGGGTGACTTCACCGTGTGCAGCGACATCGACTGCACCGCGGTTCCCTGTCCAGCCGACTGCGACGGTTCAGGAGTCATCAACGTCAACGACCTGCTGACGATCATCGGCGACTGGGGCTCCAGCAGCGGCTGCGACCCGGTGGATGATGGCGTCACCGATGTCAACGACCTGCTGTTCGTCATCGGTGAATGGGGCAGCATCTGCGAGTGACCCCCGTCGTGAAACGACGAAATTCGACCCTGCATGCCAACCGGCCCGCCTCCCAAGGCGGGCCGGTTTTCCATGACACCAGGACAGGATCGGGCCACGGGGGTCTGCTATACTGCCCCGCTTGGGGCCAGTAGCTCAGCTGGCTAGAGCGCACCCCTGATAAGGGTGAGGTCGGTGGTTCGAGTCCACTCTGGCCCATTGAACGAGGCCTGCCTCACGGCGGGCCTCATTTCACATCATCGGAAGCAGAAGGAAGATCGATCATGCAGCGTGCGAAGATCAGCGTCATTGGAGCCGGAAACGTCGGTGCCACCTGTGCCCACTGGGCCGCAGCCAAGGAACTCGGCGACATCGTTCTCGTGGACATCCCCGACAAGGTCGGGGTCGCCCAGGGCAAGGCCCTCGACCTGTCCTGCTCTGGACCAATCGAGCGATTCGATTCCAGGATCATCGGCACCAGCGACTACGCCGACACCGCCAACAGCGACGTGGTCATCATCACCGCCGGCATTCCCCGCAAGCCGGGCATGAGCCGCGACGACCTGATCGCGACCAACGTCAAGATCGTCAAGAGTGTCTCCGAGCAGATCGCCACCCACGCCCCGGACGCGGTCATCATCGTGGTCGCCAACCCGCTTGACGCCATGGTCTACACCGCGTGGAAGACCACCGGGTTCCCGACCAACCGCATCGTCGGCCAGGCTGGATGCCTTGATGTTGCACGGTTCCGGCACTTCATCGCCGACGCCATCGGCGTCTCGATCGAGGATGTCCAGGCCCTGTTGATGGGCGGGCACGGCGACGACATGGTGCCGCTGCCGCGATACACCAGCGTGCACGGTATTCCCGTTCACCAACTCCTCGATGACGCCACCATCACCGCCTGCGTCGAACGGGCCAAGGCCGGTGGAGGCGAAATCGTCAAGCTCATGGGCACCAGCGCCTACTACGCACCGGCATCCGGCAGCGTGCAGATGGCCGAGGCCATCATCAAGGACAAGAAGCGAATCCTGCCCTGCGCGGCCTACTGCGACGCGGAATACGGCGTCGGCGGCTACTTCGTGGGCGTGCCCTGCATCCTCGGGGCCGGCGGCGTCGAGCAGGTCATCGAGATTGATCTGGACACCAATGAGCAGGCCCTCATGGACGAGTCCGTCTCGCACGTCAAGGACCTGGTGTCCGTCGTGCGGGAGACCTTCCCTGAACTGGTCTGAACCCGACAGGCATTGAAATCATGCTTCCCGGTGCCCGCAATGCGGGCACCGTTTTTTTCCGCATCCAGGCGCATGGAGTCCCGGCCCGTTCCTTGCTGCTTTGAGTTCCACATCACTGGAACACGGGGCAATCGCCCCGGAGCAGGAGTACGAACATGTCAAAGGTACGCATCATCATCGCATTGGCCGCTGCGCCATTACTGACGTCATTCGCCCAGGCACAGGAACCCCTGTACGAGGACGCCTTCCTGGACTCGGTCTTCATTGAATCCGCAGATGGCGACCGCTTCGTGGCGGGTGATTCCAGCTGGAACAACCTTGTCGTACACGGGCGGAGTCCCGGGGGGGAGTGGATCGCCGAGCAGACCATCGACATATCGTCTGAACCGGATCGCTGGAACTGGGGAGTGGATCTCTCGGGTGATCGACTGGCGATCTTGTTCGAGACGTACGAAGTGAACCAGTACACCACCGAGATCGACCTCATGACCCTGGACCAGGGGACCTGGACACTCGAGGCCCGTATTGAATGCGCCAGCATCCTTGGAGATGGCTGGAACTTCCAGATGTACGACCTCCATGGCGATGAACTCGCGATCTCATGCCTTCGGGCTGAAGACCCGCTCAATGTGGAGTTCAAGTTGCTGACGTTCAGGCGGGCTGGTTCCCAGTGGGAACTCGGGGACCAGGTGGACCTGGTGTCCTCGGGGCCCGTACTTGAAGAGGACTGGACGCTTCACGACAGTTACTTCAGCTGCCGGCCATCGATCGAGAGCGATCGGATGGTCGTCGTTGAACATGTCATGTACGAGCGCAACGATGGACTTGCACTGAAGGAGTTCCCGATCTTCCATACCCTCCAGCGCAACAGCAAGGGCGAGTGGAGCCTGGCCGACTCGATGCCGCTGCCCCCGATTCCCGGACCTGGAACGGACATTCACTCGACGAACTGGATCGAATTCGATGTCAAGGGCGGCCGGCTCATGACCCGTGAAACCTACAGGTTCTCGGGGTTCGAGTATTTCGAGTCGTACGCCTGGTCGGAATACAACTGGGATGTGACTTCCGGCAGCTGGATGGAGGCCGACGACTCCGTGCTGGAGGAGCTTGAATCGGAATATCCCTGGCCCGACATCGCCTGGCAGGTTGAGCTTCTTTCAGAGGATCACATGATGGTGCTCTGGGAGAACAACGGGCTCGGACCATGCAGCGAGGCAAAGGAATATCGTCGAGATGGCACGGGGTGGCGACTGGAGGACACCTACTTCGACAGCGAACCGGGCAGTTGCCTGGACATGATGAAGACGACTGAAGACCACCTCTTCATCGTCGTTGTCAGGAACGAAGGCCCTGGAACGCTGTTCTTCGACATCAGCGATGGCGATGACAACAGTGCCGACATCACCGGCGACGGCGTCGTGAACGTCGAAGACCTGCTCACCATCATCCAGAACTGGGGGACCGACGATGAGGTCTGCGACCTTGATGGAAATGGCGTCGTTGATGTCAATGACCTGCTGTACATCATCCAGAACTGGGGGAGTAGCCGGGGGCAGGCCCCAGGCGTCGATTCCCTCGGTACACCCGAACCGGTAACCCTGAAAAAGGCCAATGGAAAACCACGACCCCTGAACCGCCTGGATCGCTGATTTTCCGTCACGAATGAGGCTGGATTGCCGCCCACCTCCTCCATGGGGGTGGGCGGTTGCTGATTTGGAGGAATATTCTGCTCGAAGGTGTGAGAAACCGGGCCGGCCATCGCAATGGTTGCGAAAGGGTGGTTCCTTTCCTCTTGATGATGCGAGGCTTGCTCCGGCTCACCAGCCGGGGCAAGCCTTTTTGGACTACTTGTCCTTGGGCATCCAGTGCGAGAGGGTGAAAATCTCGGTCGGAATGGGCTTGTTGACCTCGGCTGACTCCACCACCATCTTGATCAGGTGATGACTTGATTCGGCCCGCGTCGACCATCCCCCTTCCTTGTCGAGATGAACGATCCAGGTGTTCATCACGTGAGGGACGGGGTGACCCTGGACATCGCTGTACTCTCCGAAAATGATGACCTTCGCCATTCCGCCATGCATGGGGGTCAGGTTCGAAGCGATGGTGCCGTCCTCGTAGAACTGGATCTCGATGTCTCCAAATGAAGACACGCCGTGCAGCATGAGCTCGTTGACCTTCTTGCCGTATTCGTGCCCCCGGACGAAGGTGATCTTCTTTGCATCACGGAACATCATGTCCATGGCCATGCGAGGGTGCGCATGGAGGTACTGGTTTAACTTCTGTTTTGCATTCATCGGCATGGATTTGCCGTCATACACCTTGAACGCGGTGTCGCCGATCATGCCCTCGACCATGGTGGTACCGTCAGGGTTCACCGTCTTCGCCACGATGTCACCGCCGCCGAGCCAGACCTCGGTCTGAAGCTTGATGCCCCGCGCGGTTCCATGCATCTTCAAGTGTGCAGTTCTGGGAGCAACCTTCTGGAGAGCCCAGACCTTCTTGAGTACCTCTTGGACCTCGGGAGACTCGGCCTTGTCGAGTCCAGGAATGCCCGAAACAGAAACAAGGGTGGCTGCAGGAAGTACCACAAGTGCCACCAGGAACGCCGCAAGAATGCAGGGTGTTCGGAACATCGGAATCACCTTTCGAATCGAAATCATGAGAAGTACACTGAATCCATGACGGGACGTGTCCTCGCCATCCAAACCTCCCCCGGCTCAGGCGAGCCAATGGTACACCACGAAAAAATCTCTTCCGTATCTGGTCTGGGACTCGAAGCTGATCGGTACAGCATGGGCCTTGGCAGCTGGGTCAAGGAGATCAAGCCCGGCGATCACGAACTGACGCTGATCGAATCTGAACAACTCGCATGGCTTCAGCGGGAGACCGGGCAGGAACTTACGCACCGGATGAGTCGCCGCAACCTTCTGACGAAGGGCGTCGATCTCAACGCTCTGGTGGGCGTCCGATTCCTGATCGGAGACGTCGAGGTCGAGGGCATGCGGCTGTGCGAGCCGTGCAAAACGCTGCAGCAGCAGACGGGGCTTGACCTCCTGCCCGCAATGGTCGGTCGAAGTGGACTGAACTGCTGCATTCACACCGGAGGGGTCATCCGAGTGGGCGACCCGGTTGGCTGAGTCTTTGCAGCCCTCCTGATTCGGATGCCGATGAAATGGCATGACCGAACATCCCTTCGATCGGACGCAGGCTGAAACGACGGCTTACGATGTCTTCATCTCCATCGCCGCCGTCGCCTCGATCGCCATCGTGAGCTGGGCCTTCTGGGTCAAGCCGGATACGGAACTGGGCAAGCTGCTCAACTACTTCGACTACTTCTTCTGCCTGCTGTTCTTTATCGACTACCTCAAGCAGATCATGCACGCCGAGAGCAGGACGAAGTACCTGTTCGGCTGGGGACTCCTTGACCTCGCCTCGTCCATCCCCGCCATCGGGCCCCTTCGATACATTCGAATCGCCAGGGTGCTGCAGGTCCTGCGTGCGATTCGATCGGCCCGAATCCTCGTCCAGGTCTATCGTCGCGACCGGGTCGGCACCGCGATCGTGCTCTCGATACTGATCGCCTTCGGCGGCATCATCCTGTCCTGCATCGGCGTACTGCACTTCGAGTCGCAGTCTGCCGATGCCACGATCAAGACCGCCGACGATGTCATGTGGTGGGCGGTCGTGACGACCTCCACCGTCGGATACGGCGACTACGCCCCGGTCACGGGACCGGGAAGACTGCTGGCGGCCCTGGTCATGGTGTTGGGAATCGGTCTCTTTGCAACACTGGCCGGAGCGATCGCAAGCCGCATGACCAACCTCAGCAGGCTGGATCCCCAGCAGACCAAGTCGATGCGGCGTGACATGCGGAACTACGATGCGGTGGAGGAAAACAAGGCGATCCTCCAGGAGATCAAGGACCTGATCAAGCAGAAGAACGAGGCGTCCTGAAGATCAATCCTTCGAAGCCATCAGTTCGAGCATGTCGAGACAGCGGTTCGAATATCCGGACTCGTTGTCGTACCAGCTCACGATCTTGAAGAAACCATCGTTGAGTTCGATCCCCGCCGTCGCATCGTAGATGCTGCTGTGCGGATCGCTGAGGAAGTCGCTGGAGACGACCGGGTCCTCGGTGTAGCCGAGTACGCCGTGCATCGGGCCTTCGGAAGCGGCCTTCATTGCCGCATTGATTGCATCGAGGCTGGTGGTCTGCTCGGTCTTGAAGGTCAGGTCGACCACCGAGACGTCCGCCGTGGGGACCCGGAAGGCCATGCCGGTGAGCCTGCCCTTGACCGCCGGCAGGCACAGGGCGACAGCCTTGGCGGCGCCGGTGCTGGCGGGAATGATGTTCATGTAGGCGTTGCGACCTCCGCGAAGATCCTTCTTTGACGGACCGTCCTGCGTCGGCTGGGTCGCCGTCGCGGCATGGATCGTCGTCATGAGTCCTTCGGCCAGGCCGAACTCGTCGAGGATGACCTTGGTGATCGGCGCAAGGCAGTTCGTCGTGCAGGATGCATTGGAGATGATCCTGTGGCTGGCCGGGTCATACTGGTCGCAATTGACCTTGTGCACGAAGGTCGGCACCTCGTCGGGGGTCTTGGTGGGAGCGGAGATGAGCACCCGTCGTGCTCCGGCCTCCAGGTGCTTGGCGGCATCGGGGCCCTTGGTGAACAGGCCGGTGGATTCCACCACGTAGTCGACCCCGAGATCACCCCAGCCCAGACTTGCCGGGTCGCGTTCACTGAGGCACTTCGTGCTGTGAGCCGCGCACACCAGATTTTCACCCTCGGCACGGACGACATGGTCGAAGCGACCGTGCATCGTGTCGTAGGTCAGGAGGTAGGCGAGATTGTGAGCCGGAACGAGATCATTGATCGCAACGACTTCAAAGTTCCCCCGTCGTACCGCTTCCCGGTAGACGAGCCGTCCGATTCGACCAAATCCATTGATACCGATGCGAATAGCCATTGATCAGGGTCCTTCTTGGGGTGAGATGGGCAGGATACGAGGCTGCAAGCGGTGCTTCAACCCGCCGGATGCCAGGGAACGTCATCGACCCCGTGAAGCCGATTGGAAGCCCTGGCCATTGCGAACAACAGGT
The DNA here is from genome assembly GCA_029245245.1 of Phycisphaerales bacterium. Lineage (GTDB taxonomy): Bacteria > Planctomycetota > Phycisphaerae > Phycisphaerales > SM1A02 > UBA854. Next base: position 30,612 of record JAQWPT010000005.1, on the reverse strand, counting down.
CGCTCAGGCGGTTGATCCACACCAGCGACTGCTTGTTGACCTCCTCTTCGGAGGCCAGTTCGATCATGGACCGTTCACACCGTCGTGTGATGGTGCGGGCCAGGTGCAGGCGAGCAGCCAGTTCGCAACCACCGGGCATGACGAACGAAGTCATGGGCGTGTTCCCGTCATCGATCTCGTCGATCCATTGCTCCATCTGCTCCACCATCGTTGCCGACATCCGCGCCACCTTGTCGGCGTGCGGCGAACTCGAAGGCGTGGCCAGGTCGGCACCAAGATCGAACAACCTCGACTGCAACTGGTGCAGAATCTCAAGAAGACGCTCGTCTCCGGATCCGCAGGCGGAGGCGCACAGGCCAAGGGCCGCATTGGCCTCATCGGCCTGTCCGTAGGCGTCGACCCGGATGCAGTGCTTGGATACACGGTCACCACCAAACAGGCCGGTGCTGCCATCGTCTCCGGTTCGTGTATAGAGCTTTGCCATGGGCCGATTGTACCGTGCGACGATCACCGCAGCCGCATCCGCGAGCGAAGTGCTATTCGAGTGCCGCAGCGCCGGAGATGATCTCCGTCAACTCGGTTGTGATCTGGCTCTGGCGAGCGCGGTTGAACTTCCGCTTGAGTGTTCGACCAAAGTCCTTGGCATTCTCAGTCGCCGCCTTCATCGCGACCATCCGCATCATCTGCTCGCTCACGGAACTGTCGTTGAAGGACTGGAACAGCACCGTCTTGATCATCCGGGGAAGCAGTTCATCGAGAAGTTCGTCAACGGACGGCGTGAAGTCATAGACAACAGCCGGGCCTTCGGCCTCGGATGCGGAGCCCTCTTCCTCGGGGCGTCCCATGGGCAGCAACTGGGTCACCGTCGGGACCTGCTGCGAGTTGCTGATGAAGCGCATGTAGATGACGCGGGCCGCGTCGTATCGCCCCTCACCGAACTCCGAAATCACCTTGTCAGCGATCTGCTCGACGGCCTCGAACTCCGGCTTGTCGCCGAGCTCATATCGTTCACGGACATCAATCCTCTGGAAGCGGAAGAAGTTCACGGCCTTCTTGCCCGAAACCTCGATCTCCAGTTCGATCCCAGCCTCCTTGCAGGCACGGATGTGCTGGAGGGCCAGTTTGAAGATGTTGCCGTTGTAGGCGCCGCACATGCCGCGATCGGAGCTGATCACGAGCATGTATTCCCGCTTGACCGGATCACTCGGCCCCTTGACCAGGGGCGAGTCGTATTCCGGAGCATTCACGGAAACCTCGTGGACCAGATCGCTGATGCGCTCCGTGTAGGGCTTGGTAGCGGCCGCACGCTGGGAAGCGGCCGTGAACTTGGCGGTCGCGATCATCTGCATCGTCTTGGTGATGCGTTCGATCGTTTTGACCGCGCCCATGCGATTCTTGATGACTCGTAACTGTGCCATGAGGGGGAGAAGTGTAGCAGAATCGCCTGTTTCGCGCTCCCTGACGAGGGTCCGGGGCGCCCTCAGGCTCGCAGCCCGTCCCATGCAAGCCCCATTCCCGGAGGCAATTCAGCATCGACCTGGGCATGGGAGATCTCATGGGCCATATGGATGAACCATGTCTGCTCCGCCTCGATCCGGGAAGCCGTGCTCACCGCCTCCTGCAGGGTCATGTGGGTGGGATGGGATCGGCGCCGCAGCATGTCCAGGAACAGCGTCTTGAGGCCCACGAGGTGCGGCCAGGTCTCCGGGGGGATGGCGGACACATCGGTGCACCACGCCATCGGCAAGGGGGAGTCCGTCCCGGAATCCACCGGGTCCTCCGCATCGAATCGATACCCGAGAATCGGCAGGCGTCCATGGAGAAACCGCAGAGGTGTGATGCGCAGACCGTGCAGATGGATGGGATCAAAGCAGTTCAACTGGTGGGGAAGAAGCGTCGCGACGAAGGATGGATTGATGTTCTTCTCGGCTTCGAAGATGTGTGGATAGACGCGGTGGATGTTCACCAACGTCCGTTCCTCCGCGTAGACATCAATCGGCGCCTTCATGACGGCGTTGAACCGGCGTACCTCGTCGAGTCCGAACAGGTGATCGACGTGGTGGTGGGTGAAGACGATGCCGTCACACCGATCCAGTCCCTCCCGAAGCGCCTGCTGCCGCAGGTCCGGGGAGGTGTCCACCAGGATGGTTCTCGACTGTCCCTCGGCATCGGTGAAGCGTATCGCACCGCTTGTCCTCGTCCGGACATCACGGGGATCTTCGCTCCGACAGACTTCACAGGTACAGCCGATGGCCGGTACGCCGGCCGACGTCCCGCTGCCGAGCACGATGCACTCGACGTCACGCATCAGCGCTGTCGCCCTGTTCCTCGATTCGAAGCAACTTGAAGAGCGGTCGCATGGTCGTGGCCTGCAGGATCAGAGTCAGCAGGACCACTCCGAAGACGAGCGGAAGCAGGAATTCCTTCAGTGCATCAGGCCGCCCCTCGACGTTGTCCGGGAGCACGAGCACCAGGGCCAGGGTGACGCATCCGCGGAGTCCCGCCCAGAACACGATGGTTCCTCCACGTGCATTCCACGCCTTGCTGAAATGGCCGCAGGGAAAGACGACCAGTGCGCGGGCGAGCAGCATCGCGCCGAACACGGCAAGAACCGCCAGCACGACCTTCTCCTCAAGCAGCGTACCTACGCCGATGAACTGCAGTTCAAATCCGACGATCAGGAAAATCAGGGAGTTCATGATGTAGTCGATCGATTCCCAGAACGTCACGATGGTGCGCTCGGACTCCAATGCCTTGTCCTTGCTGCACCGAAGCACGCCCACAAGGATGCCCGCCACGATCACCGCGGCAACTCCCGAGGCGCTCCAATTGGAGGCGATGATGAACGCGCCATAGGCCAATACGACCGTGATGGTGTTCTCCAGCACCGGGTCATCGGCCCACCGCATGAGGTAGACCGCCCCCAATCCGAGCACTCCACCGAGGCACAGGCCGATGCCGGTGTTGCCCAGGAAAAGCATGATGCCGGCCCAGATGTCGACTGCCGAGTCGGATTTGGGACTGTGCACCAGCGATACATCGGTTCCGACGATCGGCTGCTCGTGTGCAGCGGTCGCGGCGGTGATCACCGGTTGGGATTGATTAGGTCCGTCGCCACCGACCACCTCGCTGATGGGCATGAAGATCGCGCCATAGAGAATGAAGAACAGGACGACAGCGATGCCGTCGTTGAACAGGCTCTCGCCCTCGATGGTGGTGCGAATGCTCTTGGGAAGTCGGATGGATCGGATGATCGGCATGACCGAGACCGGGTCGGTCGGAGACACCATGGCTCCAATCATGAGGGCTGCGACCCAGGCGGTCCCGGGACTGATCAGGTCAGGCGAGAGGGCCCAGTGGATCGCGAACCCCACGATGACGGTAGTAAGGATCGTTCCGGCGAAGGTCATCAGGAAGACCGGGATCCAGTGGCGACCCAGGCTCTTGACATCGATCAACAAGCCGGCCCGAAACAGGACAGGGGGGAGGATGATGTAGAAGACGAGATTCGGATGAAGTTCCGCGCCCACGGGAGCCCGCTGCAGGATGGCGATGAACAACCCCGCCAGGACGAGTGCCACGGTGTATGGCAACTTCATGATCTTCGTGCCGACGCCCACGATGACGGCCACCGCCATCAGTGCCGTGAACAACGTGACCCCACCGGTCAGCGTACTCGGGTCCAGGCTTGTTCCCGATCCCGTACTGGTAAACGCAAGAAGTCCGTAGGCGAATCCACTGAGCATGGCACAGAGGATAGACGATGAATCAGGCCGGCAGCGCCTGGTGCATCATTTCAAGCATGACCCGGACTACCCCGGCGGGGTCCTGTGCCGTGCAGACCGCATCGCACGTCGCAACACCTCGGCATCCCGCGTCCAGCAGAGCGGGAAGGTTGGTGGGATCGATGCCTCCGATGGCCAGGTGCGAGACTTCCGGCCAGGCTCCGATGAACTCGGCCAGTCGGGTCGGTCCGGCGGCCTTGAGCTTCGACTTGGTCTCACTTGGATACATCGGCCCGACACCACAGACATCCGCACCGGCGGCGATGGCCGCATTCGCCTCGGTGATTCCATGCGTGCTCGCCCCGATGATCAGTTGTCTCCCCACATGACGACGGACGGTTGCGATCGGCAGATCGTCGCAGCCCAGGTGCACCCCGTCGGCATCGGCACCAAGGGCGATGTCGAAACGGTCGTTGATGACCACGCTGCACCCGGCAGGCCTGGCGAGGTCGACAAGTCGCTTTGCACGATCCAGGAGGTCCGCATCATCGAGTTCCTTCTCGCGCAGCTGCAGGCAGTCGGCGCCGGCCTCGATGGCGGCCGCGGCGACCTCCAGCCATGGACGGCGACATCGAGATTCCGTCAACAGCACGCACAGCGACCACTGGCGAAGACGGCGCGATGCCAGCAGGGTTCGAAGTCGTGTGTCGAGATCGTAGAGCCGATACCGCATCGACTCGACCATGCTCGCGGCATCGGCGTCGAAGGTCTTGGTCAGTTCCTCGATGGTGCGCAGGGCTTCCGCGGCCCGGTGCCCGGCGGCAACGGCCACATCCCACAGCCCGGCCCGTGTTCCTTCATCCGACACATCGATCCGGGTCCCCACATCGCCAGCCACGTCACGCACGGTCTCCAGCCAGCCGGCCGGCCACCGATCGGGCAGCCGCCGTGCCTCGTGCCGGATCTCCTTGCACGACCGCGACAGTTCCGCGTCGTCGAACACGTAGCGGGCAAGGTCCTCCATCACCCGCAACCCCTCGGCGAGGCGGTTCAGACTGGCATCGATGGTGCGTGGAATGCTCACGTCGAGGAATCAGTCACGGCTTCCAGGCCGGAGATCTTGTCCACTCGCCCTGCATGACGACCGCCCTCGAACCCGGTTTCCAACCAGAGATCGATCAGCGTTTCCATCGTCGGCGTGTCCACCACGTCGGCTCCCATGCACAGGACGTTGGCGTCATTGTGCCGACGACTCATTTCTGCTCCGGTCGCATCATGCACGAGGGCGGCACGAACGCCCTGGATCTTGTTGGCCGCGATCGACATCCCGATGCCACTGCCGCAGACGAGTATGCCCCGGGCCGCGCGTCCATCACGAACGGCTGAAGCCACTTCGGCGGCAGGATCCGGGTAGTCGACCTTGGGATCGTCGCCGCAGGGTCGCACCGCCACCTCGACAGTCCACCCCTTCGTTGCCAGGTGATCGCGAATGGTGTCGATGACCTCGAACCCCCGGTGATCGGATCCGATGACGATGGTCTTCCCTGGTCCAGTCATTCCACCTCCTCCTTCAACAAGGTGTCCAGTCGATCCGGCAGCAGACCCAGCAGTTGATCGGCAAGGGCATCGTAGACCGCCTGACCCTGCCCGATGGGATCCAGGAGGTCGCGATCCGGATCGAGAACCTGGATCCTGGACTGGACCCGGGGTTCGCCTTCGACCATTGCCCTGGCCACCTTCGCGTGCGACTCGGTCATGCACAGAACATGGGACGCATTGCGGATCATGTCCGGGGTCAGGATATTCGATCGCCCCTCGTACTCGATGCCGTGACTGGCAAGAGTCGCCAGTGTTTCCACCGACGTGGGGGACCCTTCCATGGCCGCCACACCGGCCGAGGCGACGAAGACCTCGTCACTTCGATCCTTCAGCAGGGATCTGGCGATGCCTTCGGCCAGGGGGCTTCGGCAGGTGTTCCCGGTACAAATGAAGAGAATGGTGCGCATAAAGTTGGCCTGCAGGGGAGCCTCGTCAACCCCGGAATGATACCGCATGAAATGAGACCTTCTGCAGGCTTGCATTCTCACCCCGGTTCCTGTTGAATGACGGCAACAAGGAAGAAGCCCGGAACCAGGCGGAGTATTCAAAGGTGGAATTCATTTCCAAGGACGAGGTGGCCGAACTGCTGCGCAGTCATGGCATTACCCAGTCGTCCCAGGACGAAGAACACGTGTATTGTGCGATGTCCGACGAGGTCGCCGTGGCACACTGCCACCTCTCGATCCCTGAGAGTGATGTCGAACCCCGAAGTGGTGCGACCATCATCGACATCCCGGCCGAGAACGTGGCCGGCGTAATCGACTCCATCCTGCACAAACTTCATCACAACCAGATCATTCTCATCCCCGTGGGCAAGTGGCGCAGCATCTTCGATGTCGTCGCATTCAGCCTCGCCAGCAACGAGGAGTGGCAGGCCGTGGATGCGGCTGCTTCCGTTGAACTGAATACCCGTGATCCACTGCTGGCTGACGCCGTCGACCTGCACCTGCTCTGCGACCTGACCAAGGCGCTCATGCATGATTCGGACAAACCCGATCAGGGATTGACGATGATCACGGCAGGTGTTCCTGTCGCCCTCGAAATCGTGCCCGCCGGTGGCGTACGCATGAGTTTCGGGAACCAGGCGGTTGCCGAGGAAATTGCCGAGGCCTACACCAACTGACCCGCCTCGGGCGATGTCGATCGAGACCACATGATGATGGACGGACCCGGACGAACACGACAGACCGAGGAACTGGTGCGCAAAGCCTCCGAGGCTCTGGAAGCACAGGCATGGTTTGATGCCGAAGCCAAGGCTCTGAAGGCGCTGACATCCTGTCGAGCCCGCTCCGACTGGGCCGCAATGATCGATGTGGCGGGGACCCTCCGGGATGCACGGTGTGGTCGTCGCAGCAGCAGCCTCGTCAAGGGAGCGGTCCGGTTCCTCGACGAGGAGATCCCCGAGGACATGGAGTTCTCCTCGGGCCGGTACCTCATCCAGCCCCCCCGCGTGGGGGCCGATGCCAGGCGTGTCCGGCTCCAGTGCATCGAGGACGAGATCCCGGTCCTGGTCCTGTGCCGGGAACCAACGACGTCGACCGGCCTCGTGCCCGTCGTCGCCATCGCCCCGGGCACGACGGTCCGCACCCAGGTCAAGGCCCCGGCGAACGAACGAAAGCCCACGGCCACCTGGTTCCAGTCATCGTTGGATGCTCTGGCCCAGGCAGCCTTGGAACGCATCAACCCCGAGCAGGAGGTTGAGCGTCGGATTGACGCCATTCTGGGATGCCTCGATGCGGTTCCGGACTCGGACGCTTTGCATGATCTGCTTGCCGCGGCCTGCCAGGAAGCCCTTGAACGGCCCTGATTTCACTGAACCGTCAGATCACTATGATGAAAATGACAGGCACGGCATGTCATCGTCCATGCGGCGAAATGGTTTCCTCCCACCAGGATCATTCATGACCACGGACCACCCAGTCGAAGCTCAGGCGAACTCATCGCCCCTGACATCCGAAATCGGGCGTGGGCACAGCATCCGCTGCTGGTTGATCATGATCGTCTGCCTCGTACTGGGCTTGTGGGGAGTCTACGACTACGTCTGGGCGATCCCGATGCAGGCCAGGCATGCCGAGCAACGTGAACTCTCCCAGAACGTCAAGGAACTGCTCGAATCCTCGAACAACTCCAACTTCAACACCGAACTTCGCGATCTCACGATCCTGGAGATCAACGACAAGATCGAGAACCTGTCCCTCCCGGACAAGGTGACGTCGAGGCCGATCGGCGTGACGCAGAACGAAGAGTGGAACCTCACGCTGCTGATCTACCTCCATGGACTTGAATCAGGCCCCCTCCCCACGGGTGCACCTTCCGACCAGATGCGCCTGGCAGGGCAGATGGCCGATCAGATGCTGACGCGGTACGGCGACGCGCAGGCTCCGTCGGCGTACGACCGGCCCGTGCAGTGGCTGTTCATCGTCTCGCTCGTGTTCATTCCCTTCTACGCCTGGAGCCTCCTGACGCACTCGCCGAGGAAGTACCGACATGATGAGGACGGCACGCTGCACCACCCGGAAGGAGCCTGGAGCCGGGACGAGATCGCGGGCATCGACATGAGTCGCTGGATGTCGAAATCAACCGCATGGGTCGAACATGTTGATGGGACACGGGTCAAACTCGACGCACACATCTTCAAGGACCTGCATCTGATCATCGGAGCCATCGCCCACCGATTCCATCCGGACAAGTGGGAAGAGGATGGCCGCAAGATCAAGCCAGAGAACAGTCCGGAGTCACCTTCGGACGAAGAACAGGATTCGTAACCGTGGATCTTCTCTCCGCCCAGAACCTGGTCAAGAGCTACTCCGGACGCCGCGTCGTCGACGAGGTGAGTTTCAACGTCGGTGAGGGAGAAGTGGTGGGCCTGCTTGGCCGCAACGGCGCCGGAAAGACGACGTCGTTCCGAATGGTCATCGGCATGATCGCGCCAGAGGGTGGGACGGTCTTCTTCAGTGGTGAGGATGTCACGAATCAGCCCATGTACCAGCATGCGCGGCGTGGGATGGGATACCTCAGCCAGGAACCCAGCGTCTTCCAGAGGCTCTCCGTCCGCGACAACCTGATGGCCGTGCTTGAAACGACTTCACTCAGTCGAGACGCACGTTCCGGCCGATGCGACGAACTGCTCGAACAGTTCAACATCCAGCACAAGGCGAACGATCTGGCACGCACCTGCTCCGGTGGCGAACGCCGTCGTCTGGAAATCGCCCGGGCCATGATCACCAGACCACGGCTGCTCCTGCTCGACGAACCGTTTGCCGCGGTCGACCCCCACACGGTCGAGGAACTCCAGACCGAGGTCCGCAAACTGGCCAGCAAGGGCATTGCGATCCTGGTGACGGATCACAACGTGCAGCAGACGCTCCGCATCTGCGATCGAGCGTACATCATCCACTCGGGCAAGAATCTCCGCGACGGGGACCCCCGCAGCATCATCAACGACCCGGACGTCCGCGAGGCCTACCTGGCCTCCACCTTCCGTGGCGACGAATTCGATTGAGTCCATGACCATGCACAGATTCCTTCCCGCAATCCTGCTTGCCGCCGCCTGCCTGGCCACCTCCGGGTGCGTGCGTCGAACACTCCGGATCACCAGCACGCCGCCCGGGGCGCTGGTCTGGGTCAACCACCGCGAGGTCGGTCGAACACCCATGGAGATCGACTTCATCTACTACGGCAACTACGACGTCCAGCTGTCGCTGGACGGACACGAGCCGATGATCACGGACGCCGATGCAAACCCACCGGTCTGGGACATCGTCGGGATGGACTTCCTGTTCGACGTCGCTCCATTCCAGTCCCACAGCGTCGTGGACTGGCACTTCGATCTCGAGCCGCGAAGCAACGACCTTGGGGCACTTGTCACCAGGGCCCGGGAACTGCGAACCCGCTCTTCCGGCGATCAAGCTCCGATGAGCAAGGTCACAGTCGACGCCGATGGCCGCGTCGAAGGCTCCTCCAGCACCCCTGAAGAGGGCTCCACGACGGATGACGCGGCTCTTGAGTGATTGACGGACACGGGCGGACCAACCGAGTCAATAATGAGGAAACAACCGGCGCCGACACCACGGCTCGTTCCGGAGGATTTCCCATGCCCGCACGCATCTGCATCATCGTTCTCATGCTCTCACTGGTTCCCGCACTGCAGGCCGACCCCGCACCGGATGAACCAACGCCTGCCACACCGGAAACGGAAACCAGGGACCGGCCGACCGCCGAGGAGCTCGATCGCATCCGGCTCGCACTGCCCCCGGACCTGGATGCCCGGTCAAGCCGTGCCGAGCTCTGGAGTGAACTGCTGGAGAACGCCGTCAAGGCAGCCCGGCTCCGGGAGGAACTCGCCCGATCCCAGGCCGACCTGTCGATCATTCGCAAGGAACTCGACGAACTCCGCCAGTTCATCTTCGACCACGAAGAGTTCGGCTCGGACTACGAGGAATACCAGCGGATCAAGGAGGTCGCCGAGCGTGAAACACGGCGGCGGGCGGCGGAGGTCCGACGCAAGGAGCTCGATGACCAACGCGAAGCACAGCGCAAGGGCAGGAATGCCGAGCAGCAGCAGCGATCACAGGAGGAACTCGCTCGCATCCGGGCCGAACGGTACCAGCAGGCCGGATTCACCTCCATCGGCTTGGACGTGTTCATGGGACGCTCCTCGTACTTCTATGCACCTGAGGATTCGTCTCAGCCTCCCCTGATCTACAAGCCGTACCGGCTCGGCACCAAGTACGCCAATCCAACCACGAGCCAGGACATCGACTACACCCAGATGACCATTTCAGGCAGCATCCTGAACGCAGCGGAGGACATCCGGAGCATCGGTGTCGCCATCACGTTCTTCGACGAACACAGCAACCAGATCGGCGCAGAGATCGTGCAACTCGAAAATGCCCGACCCAATGTTCCGTATCCATTCACCGCCAAGCTGCAGATGGCGTTGAACCGCCCGTTCGCCAGCCATGCGTCGTACGTGCTCTACTCGGACCCGGTACCCTGATCCCCGATGAACAGCATTGATGCAACTGGGAAACGACAGAAGCGGCGGTCCCTGCTGCCACTGCTCATCGTGCTCATTGCCGGCGGCCTCTTTCTCTGGGGACAGTCCCGCGATGATGCCCTGACCCGATCCGTAGCGGATACGGTCCAGGTCGCCGCGCTGGCCGTGTGCGGCTCGAAATCGATGCCCACGGAGTTGCGGTGGACCGTCCCGGACTTCAAATCGACGTTCATCAAGATGGTCAAGCCCGCCTGCGAGGGCGGTGACCCCGCCCTGACGCTCAACGCCCATGCCATCCCGGGGGACCAGGAAGCCCGGGATGGGCAGGCCACCCATGTCGTGACGGTCCGCAATGGGGCCGTGGCGCTGCTGCGACTGCGGGTTCATGCCCAGTCGGAAGATCACATCACGGTTCTGGGTTGGTCTCAGCCCTGATCTGGATATCCTGTGACGCCAATGGACGTCTGGATCAACGGACAACTTGTCGACGCCGAGCGTGCCGAAGTCTCCGCCTTCGATGCGGGATTTCAGCACGGGGTCGGTCTCTTTGAAACGATGCATGCCAGCAACGGTCGCATCTTCCGCGCGCGGGCCCACGTGGAGCGGTTGGCCGAGTCGGCACGACTGCTGCGCATGAGCGAACGGCTGCATGTCGAGCCCCTGATCGAAGCAGCACAGCACCTCCTGGAACACAACAAGCTTGAACGGGCGCGGGTCCGCCTGACCGTCACCGGCGGCAACCTGAACATGCTCCAGTCCACGGGGACATCCCCGCAGGACCCGACCGTCCTGATCGTCAGCCAGCCACCCACCGAGTACCCCGATGAGTTCTTCACTCGCGGCATCGGAGCGGTCTTCGCCGCTGGACGGCTTTCGCCGTGGATGCCCGACGCGGGACACAAGACCCTGAACTACTGGCCCCGCATTCTTGCCCTGCAGGAAGCCGCCGCGCAGCGAGCGGGAGAGGCACTGTGGCTGACACCGGAGGCGCACGTGGCCTGTGGCTGCGTCAGCAACTTCTTCATGGTCTCCAACGGAACACTTGTCACTCCGCCGGCACGCGACGAGCAGCCGTGCGCGGTGCTTCCCGGCATCACCCGCGCCGCCATCCTCGAACTGGCCGAGGGGATGGGCCTGCCCGTGGAACGAAGAACCATTTCCGTCGACGAGTTTCTCGGCGCCGATGAAGCCTTCCTGACCAACTCGAGTTGGCAGGTGCTGCCACTGACCAGCGTGCTGGTACGAACCAATGCCGCCAACGAGGAGGGCGAGGAGCCGGTCATCGAAATGAAGCCCCACGTCCTGGGCGACGGCGGTGTCGGCGACACGACCAGTGACCTTCGAACGGCCCTCCTGGCGTGCATCGACCGGGAAACCTCCGCCTGATCAGCGACGATCCTCAGGCCGCTGCAGTACCCGCACATTCTTCCGCCTCGCATCGCCGGGACCACCCGGTGGACGGGACGTTCCCCCCCGCAGGACCAGCAGGAGGCGATTGATCCCCGTCAGGACGGCGAAGACAGCCGTGGCCAGGATGGCCGCCGTCAGCAGCAGCAGCAGGATGGGGATCCCCACGACCAGCAGGAAGACGATCACTGCCGCCTTGATTGCCCAGTTGGGCTGGCGACTGGCAGCCTGGAAGGCGGAGGCGAAATGCTCGCCACCGGGGTACACAAACCGAATTTTTGGGGCATCCGTCATCATTCGGGATTGTACCCCCCCACATGTCCACTGGTTCGCGGCGGGATGTGAATTGTCCGTGGGTGGCATTCCAGCCTGTCGAGGGGCCCGGGAAGCGGGTAGCCTGATGGGATCCCACGGACAGACCGAGACATGACCGCTACGCCCACCTTCGCCCACCTTCATCTCCACACCGAGTATTCACTGCTCGATGGCGGTAACCAGATCAACCGCCTTCTGGATCGGGTGGCGGATTTGGGCATGACCAGTGTCGCGATCACCGATCACGGGAACCTGCACGGCTGTGTCGAGCTCTACCACGCGGCCAGAAAACGAGGCATCAAGCCCATTCTGGGCATCGAGGCCTATGTCGCCCGTGGAGATCGCCGCGTTCGGCGAGCAACGGGGGTGCAGGACAAGGGTGATCACCTGGTCCTCCTGGCCGAGAATGAAACCGGCTGGCGAAACCTGATGAAACTCAGCAGTGATTCCTTCCGGGAGGGGTTCTACTACAAGCCCCGCATGGACCACGAGACCCTGTCGGAATGGTCCGAAGGACTGATCGCGATCAACGGCCACCTGGGCTCTTCGATCGCGTGGCACCTGCAACGATTCGTCGAGAACAACGGGCAGGAGCACTGGGACGCCGCCGTGGCGGAGGCAACCTGGCATGCGGGCGCCTTCGGTGCCAATGCCGCCGGAGAGCCGTGCTTCTTCGTCGAGCTCCAGCGCAATGGCGTACCCGAGCAGGATGCGATCAATCCCCACCTGATTCGACTGGCCAGGGAACTGGATCTCCCGCTGGTCTGCGACAACGACGTCCATTTCCTCAATGCCGACGATCATGATGCGCACGACACCCTCTGCTGCATCTCCATGCAGAAGACCAAGGACGATCCCAACCGGCTCCACTACCCGACCGACATCTACCTCAAGAGCCCCGAGGACATGGCGGAACTGTTCACGGATCTGCCCGAGGTGATCGAGAATGCTGCCCGCATCGGCGAACGATGCAACGTGACGCTCGACTTCGATGTAAGCCATGTCCCCCTGGTCAAGGTCAACGGGCCCACCGAAGAACCGACATGGGATGGCGAAGATCTCACGAACTGGTACCAGGGGTGGTGCGACCGGTTCGAACTCCTCCCGTTCGACGAATCCAACGCGAGCAGTCAAGATCGACAGCAGGTGCTCGAGGACTGCAACCAGGCACTTCGGCAACTGTGCCGAGCCGGCCTGATCTGGCGTTACGGGGTCGATGGCATCACCGATGCGATCACCAGTCGGTTCGAGCGTGAACTGAAGATCCTCGAAGACAAGCACATCAGTGCGTATTTCCTGATCGTGTGGGACTTCGTCAACTGGGCCCACAAGCGAGGAATACCCGCCAGCGCTCGTGGCAGTGGAGTCGGCACCATGGTCGGCTACGTCCTGGGCCTGTCCAACGCCTGCCCGGTCGAACACGGCCTGCTCTTCGAGCGGTTCACGGATCCGGACCGAAGCGAATACCCGGACATCGACATCGACATCTGCCAGAACGGCCGAGCAGACGTGATCGACTACGTCCGCGACAAGTACGGCCATGTTGCGCAGATCATCACCTTCGGGCGACTGAAGGCCCGGGCGGCGATCAAGGACGTCTCGCGAGTGCATGGACTGGCTCCCCATGAGGGGCAGCGACTTGCAAACCTCGTTCCCAATGAACTGCAGATCACGATCGAGGATGCGATTGCTCGCGAACCCGAACTGCAGTCGGAATACGATTCGAATCCCACCATCCGGAAGATTCTCGACACCGCACGCGCCCTGGAAGGACACGCACGCCATGCAGGAGTGCATGCTGCGGGCGTCGTGATCGCAACCCAGCCACTGGACACCATCGTTCCCCTGTGCCGCGCAACGGGGAGCGATGACATCGTCACCCAGTGGGATGGGCCCACGTGCGAATCGGTCGGCCTGCTGAAGATGGACTTTCTCGGTCTGCGGACCCTCTCGACCATCGAACTGGCCCGGACGATGATCCGCGACGCCTTTACCGATGAACAGATCCGGGGCGCCGTCAACTGGACGGATGCATCCACCAGTCCTCTGGACCTGGATCGGATGACGTACGAGGACCAGAGGGTCCTCGAACTCTTCCGCCGCGGTGATACCTCCGGCATCTTCCAGTTTGAATCCGGTGGCATGCGAAAACTGCTTCGCGAGATCCAACCGGATCGCATCCAGGACATCATCGCCGCCAATGCACTCTTCCGACCCGGGCCGATGGACCTCATGGACGAGTATTGCAGCCGCAAGCATGGTCGCATGCCCGTCGAACCCATCCACCCGGTGGTCGACGACCTGACGAACGAAACCTACGGAATCATGGTCTATCAGGAACAGGTCATGCAGATCCTGCATGGGCTCGGCGACATTCCCCTGCGCAACGCCTACACGCTCATCAAGGCGATCAGCAAGAAGAAGCACGACGTGATCGATTCGCAGCGATCCGCATTCATCGACGGTGCCGTGCTCAAGGGACTCGACGCATCGACGGCGGAGCAGCTCTTCGAGCATATCCTCAAGTTCGCGGGGTATGGATTCAACAAATCGCACTCGACGTGCTACGCGATCATCGCGTACCAGACCGCGTGGCTGAAGACCTACTTCCCCGTGCAGTACATGGCGGCACTGCTGACCTTCGAAAGCGGTGCGAAGAAGACCGAGGACTGGGCTCCCTACCTGGAAGACTGCCGACACACGCTGTTTCCGGATTCCACCGATGCACAGCCGCACGAGGGCATCGAGATCATGCCCCCCGACATCAATGTCTCGCATGCGAACTTCACCGTGGCATGGGAGGAACAGGAGCCATGCACGCCGTACGCCGGGCACATCCGTTTCGGAATCGGAGCGATCAAGGGAGTGGGGCGATCCGCCATCGACACCATCCTGGGCGAACGAACCGAGAATGGTCCCTTTGAAAGCCTCTTCGATCTCTGCTCCCGGCTCTCATCGCGCACCGTCAACCGGGCCACCATCGAAGCCCTCGTGCAGTCGGGTGCGATGGACTCGCTCCATGGAACCCGAAACCGGGCCGCGATGCTCGCCGCACTCGACGACGCGATTGCAACGGGGCAGCGAGCCGCCTCCGATCGAGCTGCGGGCCAGGAAACGATGTTCGGCATGTTCTCCGAAAACGAATCGCCCGAGGATTCGACCGAAACATCGTTGCCGAACGTCCCCCCGTGGGACCGCCTGCGAACTCTGGCCGCGGAGCGAGAGTACCTCGGCTTCCACATCTCCGGACACCCGTTGGAATCGTATGAAACACTGGTCTCCGCCTTCGCGACATCGACCATCGGTGGATTGTCGGATCTGAGCAATGAGCAGCCGGTGATCATCGCCGGTGTGATCTCCCACATTCGGACCACCATCGTGCAGCGCGGCCGCATGGCGGGGGAGAAGATGGCGGTGATCACGCTCCAGGACCGGATCGGCAGCGTCGAGGGCGTCCTCTTCTCAAACGCCTATCGCCAGAACATGGATTGCGTCCTCGCCAATGAAGTCGTGTTTGCAGAGGGACGCATCGATACGAGCCGGGGTGAGACCCAGCTGATCGTCGAGAACCTGTTCACCGCGGACACGGCACTGCATGCACTGGTGGGGACACTGGAGCTCAACCTGTCCTGCGCCCTCGCGTCGGTGGATGAAGCTGGTCGTGCAAAGCGCATGGACGAGATCGCCGCGATGCTCCGCCGCTCCAATGGTTCCGATTTCGTGGAAGGGGGGCACCCCGCCGAGATCGTGCTCTCGCTGCCGGTCGATGGGAAACTGGTCCACATGCGGACACGGCACAAGGTCGTGGTCGACTCGAAACTGCTGACGGATCTTCGCGTCGTACTTCAGGACGAACAGGCCATCCGCATTCGTGGACGGCGTCCGGCGGTGGCACCTCGCAAGAAGCGCCGATACGGCAAGCGCGAACAGGTCGGAACCTGATCAGGCCGCGAGGTCGCCCCAGTCCGATTCATCCTCGCTCTCGACCGGCCACTCACTGGTGGACCGCTTGTAGACACGAAGGATGCGACCAAGCTGCTCGGCGAGGATGTCGCGCAGGGCGTCCAGCATTCCCGCCATCTCATCGGTGAACGGTGTCGAACTGCTTCGGAAGAGCGTGACGATGGCCAGGCAGGTGCCGTTGCGGTTGCAGGTGAAGGAGACGATCTCCGAATCCTCGAACAGGGCGGCATCCACACCATCCTGCCGCGCGAATGATTCGGCATCCTCGAACTTCATGAGTGAATCCTCGGACTGCATGGGACCGCAGAGCAGTTCGCCGAGCTTCTCCAGCGACGGCATGATGTTTCGATCCTGCCATTCGTAGTTCACGAATGCACCGATGCCGTACTCACCTTCGGCTTCTCGAAGGTGCACGACACCATTGGTGGGTCCGACCTTCTTGAGGATGTACTCCAGCGTCGTGCGGAGCATGTCCTCGACATCGAGCTCCTGGCTGATGAGCGTACGGAACTCGGTGGTCATCTCGACCGTCGACATCTGGTCCTTGATGTTCCTGTAGGCGGAGGCCAGGTCGCTGCAGAGCACGTCGACCTGCTCCGACATTTCGTCCTTGGAGGCACGCAGCGTATTGCAGGCTTCCATCAGGCGCTGGAGCTTCTGCTCACGCCGACGATGCGATCGACCCTGCGAAATCGCCTTGCCGATTCGGCCGGGGAGTTCATCCAGGGCGGCGGGAAGGAGCAGGTAGTCGGATGCGCCGAGCCGGATCGCCTCGATGGTGGCATCGGAATCGGCCTCGTGGGACCAGGCGATGACTCGAAGCCAGGGGCAACTGGTTCGCGATTCAGTGATCAGCGACAGGGCGCCCGTGTCCAGGCAGGCATCGAGGAGCACCAGGTCGGTGTCCCCGGACTGCAGTGCCTTCCGGGCTCCATCCAGAGTCGGGACGCATGTGCACCGGTGGCCCGCTTCTCGCACGCACTGGAGAATCGAATCGGTGGAGGCATCGGGACTGCCCACCACGAGGACCGTTGCCGGCCCTTCGACCTTGGGCATCATGGATTTGTGATCGGGCTGTTGCGAGGCCCCCGTGTTCATCTCGTTGTTGCGTTCCATCGAACCCTGCCTTGTGTTATCAGGTCTCACACTGTCTCTTGAATCGGCGAGTGCTCGCCGCCATTTCAGTGATTGCTTGGAGTCGAACCGGGATCACGAATCCCGGAACGGGGTACGCGCTACGATCCGTGCAGATCGCGCAACTCGTCCAGGATGAGCAATGCATCGACATCACCCCGGACGCAGGCATCGATGCCCTGGGCCGAGAGTCGATCCTCCAGGCCGTTCTCGTTGTCGCCGAGAAAGACCATGACCCGAACCCCGTTGCGACTGGATTCATCCAGGCGACGGCGCACAGAGACCGGGTCCACGCCATGCAAACCACTGCCGATGACCACCAGGTCCGGTTGACAGCGTTCCATGAACGTGCCGGCATCAAATGCATCGGTGGCGACTTCAAGTTCCACTGCGTTGCCGTTTCCCAGGGCACTGCTGACCTGGTCAACACGCTGGGGATTCGACTCGACAAGCAGAAGCGTCTGAGCCGACTTGCCAAGGGCATCGACCGGCATGCCGTTGCATTTCATGAACGTGATGAGATCCTCGCGGGGGATCCGGCGGAACCGGGAACCCGGTACCCGGAACCCGTTGAGACGCCCCTTGTCGAAGCAGCGAATGATCGTCTGCTGCGACACGTTGCAGAGTTCCGCGGCTTCGCCCGTTGTGAAGACCTGCTTCTGGAGCATGGGTTCACGTGCCTGTTCACGACTGGTCATGTGCTGCCTCCCGGGCGTCGTCAGGGGGCCGGTCGCGTCAATCGACCAGAATGCCCCACTTGCCCGCCTTCACATCGACGGAGCCGGGAGGCCTCTTCAGTCGTGTCGCCCTCTTGCCGCAACCACCCGTTCCCACCAGACCGCACAAGCGGTACAGGTGGAACCAATGGCCGTTTGAAGGGTCTGGAAGGGGGATCAGCCCTGCTTTCGGGCCTGCCAGATCGAGACGGCTTCGGGCACCCTCGGGTAGATCGGCTGCAATGCGTGAACCTGATCCGCGTCCCCCGCACCATGTCGAGTCCGCGTCAAAGCCAGGCACGCCTCGGGATTCCATGACGGGGGCAGAATCTCCATCCCGCGTTCCATGGCGGCGCGATGCAATGATCCGGGAAGGTGTTCATCCGCGACCAGGACCGATGCCCCGTCGAACCAGTCACCTTCCTCCCCGGCGGACACGAGGGCCCCGGGTCGACACATGGTCCAGCAACCATCATGGCACTCCACACCCGTCAGCCATGCGCCCTCTCCCTTCCCAGCCAGCGCCACGATCATCTTCGACCGCTCTTCTGCAATCGAAGACGCCACGACCAGGGCGGAAGGAATTCCATAGATCGGTATCCCCAGGGCAAGTCCCATGGACTTGCAGGTGGCTGTCGACACACGAAGTCCGGTGAACCCTCCCGGGCCCAGTGACACGCCACAACCTCCAAGTTCCCGGGGCGTGCAGCCGGCGCTGCGCAGCAGCGAATCGATCGTCGGCAGCAGGGCATCCCCATGACGCACGTCAGGATCGAATCGCGTGCAATGCACGGTTCCATCAGTGTTGAGAAATGCCACCCCACCTTGACGCTGCGAACACTCGATGGCCAGCAGCGGACTCATGACCCGCCGCCCTCCGTGATGGAAACCGACTGGAGGTGGACCGCAGCCTTCAGCAGGGCCTCCGGTGACGGATCCCGATCCAGCGGCCAGTCGATGACCATGCCATTGGCCCTGTCACTGTTGATCGCAACCAGTCGCGGACCATCCTGGCGGATTCCCTCGGGAACCGACTGGTGCCCGATGCAGAATGTCGTCACACCCCATCGCTTGGCAAGCATGTCCAACTGCGTGTCCTCGTGACGACGCCCCCAGGTCAGCATGTAGATCGAAGATCCGGACCCCTCGTAGTCAGCCGGTCGCAGTGGCCGCTCGAGAATCTCCGGCTCGAACGCACCCATGCGATCCACCGCCGGCAGCGAGTGCGTGCAGAGCAGTCCGCTCTCGGTCCGGACCGCCAGCGGCATCGCTGCGATGAAGGTTTCAATCGCCTCGGTCACCGCCTGGGCATCATCACCGTAGACCCAGTCGACCGCATCCTGGAACAGCGCCACGCTGTTGCCGGCCCCCTTGCTGACGGCGCGACGGGTCAACTGTGACAACTCGTGGTTGCCAAGCACCACGTGTACCTGGTCGGGGTGCGCGAGCACGAGTTCCGCAACTCGGGCGAGCATGCGGTAGGAGAAGTCCATGCCATTGAGCAGGCGGTCACCATGGATGAGTTCCTGCACGACCACGTGGTGTTCCGGGGACTCCGGCAACTTCGCCAGATGCTGGATGCGGTACCAGTGGTCGAGATGATCGTGCAGGTCTCCGGAAACGAGCAGTCGACCGTGTCGGGGCAGCCGGACGATCGATCCGCTGCGATGAGCGGCTTCATGCATGGCTTGCCCCGCCGAGGTGAAGAGCTCGACGGTGGCCTCTGGATTGTTCAGATCAGTGGCTCCGGTGCTCACGATCCGCCATCGCCATGTGGGGTGGATGCGCGGCTGCCACCACGGGAGGCGAAGATCGCCGAGGACGCTCCAATACCCTCACCCTTGCGCACCATGCCGATGTCATGGATGCGTTCCCACGCACTGGCTGCGCTCTGGGGTGAATACTCGATGCCGATCGATCGACGTCCCAGTGACCGGGCGACCGTACCGGTCGTTCCGCTGCCGGCAAAGGGATCGAGGACGAGGGAACCCTCGTTGGAGCACGACTCGATGATTCGTTCGAGGTAGACCTCGGGAATCTGGTTCTGATGAGCCGAGCGGCGTTCCTTGTTGTTGCCCTGGATTCGGCCCCAGTACTTCCCATACCAGACGTCCATCGGCACACGCATGCCCTTGTTGGTCTCCTTCGCCATGGTCCTGGCATCTCCGTAGATGCTGGCCCGATCCGACTGCTCGAGAATGGCGTCCGGATTCCAGATCCGATTGGCCGGATCCTTGCAGAAGTAGAGCGCGTGGACCTTCGACGTGATGAACCCGCTGTTGCGACACTGGCCGAACCGGAAGTGCCAGATGCACCAGTTGACCATCGTCAGTCCGCGTGACTTGAGGTGCAGAACGATCTCGGCTGCGGTGTCGTCGGGAATATTGACCCAGAGGCTTCCGTTGGGAGCAAGAACCTCGATGCATGCATCCAGCCATTGGTGGGTGAACTGCTCGTAGTCCTCCCGGGGCATGGAGTCGTCCCAGTCCCCGTAGTTGACGTCCCAGTTGAAGGGAGGATCGGCGAAGACGAGATCCACCGTTCCCGCCTCAGGCAGGATCGGAAGTACCTGTCGACAATCGCCGAGATACAGGCTGGTCGCAGGGTCCTGGGCCTGGTAGGCGGGGCCGGTTCCCGATGCTCCATCGGGAGTCGTCTCGAACAGGTTTGGTGCGGTCTCGCCCATGATCCTGTTGTACCAGATCAGGCAGCGCGATCCTACTGCGTTCCGAAGATGCGGTCTCCGGCGTCTCCCAGCCCCGGACGGATGTAGTTGTTTTCATCGAGGCAGCGATCCAGTGCCGCCGTATAGACGGGCACATCCGGATGGGCCTCGAGGAGGTGCGTAACGCCCTCCGGTGCCACCACGAGACAGATCATGCGGATGTTCGAGCAACCGAGCTCCTTCATGCGGTCCAGGGCGAAGGCCGCAGAGCCACCGGTGGCCAGCATCGGATCGACCACCAGGACAGGCCCCCGGGCAATGTCCGGCGGCATCTTCTGGTAGTAGGGCACGGGCTGGCTGGTTTCCTCATCGCGGTAGACCCCCAGGTGTCCAACCCGAGCCTCCGGCAGCATCGAGAGAATCCCGTCGGTCATGCCGATGCCCGCGCGGAGAATCGGGACGAGCGTGATTGGCAACTGCAGGCTCGTGCCCTCGGCTGTCTCCAGTGGCGTGGTGACCGAGACCTCCCTGGTGGGAAGATCGTGGCACACCCGGAAGGTCATCAACCCGGCGATCTCATCCAGCAGACGACGGAATCGCTGCGGCGGAGTCGATTCATCGCGGATCCGTGTCAGTCGATCCTGGATGACTGGATGATCGAGAATGGTCAGGTTTGGAAAGTGGGGCGGCACGTGGGGCATGGCCCAAGTGTACCAATCGGCCCTGCAACACCTTGAAACGGCTTTCTGGTGTTCAATTTGCGGTCAATACCGCGGCCCGCTCCGGTCCGGCGAACAGGCTTCCTAGAATGGAACATTCCCTCTGGAACTCATTGACGACTCCCTGCCGATACAAAGACCATGCGATTCGATCACCACGATACGCAGAATCGAACCCTCCGCCTTGGCGTGCCAGCGTTCATGGTCATGTGCGCTCTTGGTGGCTGCTACGCCGGGTTCAACACCATCGACACGCGAGTGAACACCCTGCTTGAAGAAGCCAGTGGCGATCTCGGGCAGGGCGCCCCGTCACCCCAGGTCGATGCGTGGGGCCATATCACTGCAGACGAAGAAGTGCTCGATGAAAAACATCCTCCCACGTACAACCCCGACGCAGGAGAGATGGTGTACGTAGCCACGGCCGAAACCGATGCCAATGAAGTGCTTGTCCGACTGCAGTCCTACCAGGAAGCGGATGCGGACGCGACGGTGCTCGGGCTGCAGGAGTCGCTTCTGTTCGCCTACAAGAATGCACGCGAGTACCAGTTCGCCCAGGAGGAGTATGTGCTCTCCTGCCTGAGCCTGCTCATCGAGCAGCACCGGTGGGTACCGCGATTCTTCGACACGATCTCCACGGGGATCGATGCGGAACCGGACAACGGCTTCTATGACACCTCTTTGAACGTGGTCAACGAGTGGGGTGTCACCCAGAAGCTTCCCTACGGTGGCGAGGTCTCCGCCCGCTACCTGGCAAGTTTCTCCGACCTGCTGCATCGACGCGTCAGCCAGGAAGATGATCCAAGCAGCCTGACAAGCCAATTCGTGCTCGGAGCCTCCATTCCCTTCCTCCGTGGCGCAGGACCCGTAGCCCAGGAAAGTCTCATCCAGGCCGAGCGGAATCTCGTATACGCCGCCCGGAAGTTCGAGGACTTCCGCCGGGAGTTCCTCCTGCGACTGACCACCGAATTCCTCACCCTGCAGGTGGAACGACGGCGGCTCCGCCACACCCAGGAAGGCATCGCCTACTACGACCAGTTGTCGGCCCGCCAGCGGGCCCTCTACGAAGCGGGGCGGGCAAGTTTCTACCAGACGGCCGAAGCGGAGAACTCCGCCCTCAGCGAGAAGGCGAAGCTGGCCCGGCAATGGGAAGAGTTCCGCCTTTCCGTTGATCGCTTCAAGCGATTGATCGGGCTGGACATCGAACAGGCGGTGATCATCGACGAGGATGCATTGGCTCTGCAGGTCCCCGCTGTCACCATGGATGGCGCCGTACTCATGTCGCTGTCCAATCGCCTGGATCTCCAGACCCAGCGTGACCGGCTGGTGGACTTCCAGCGCTACATCCGCAACGCCGAAAACTCCCTGTTGCCGGATCTGAACCTGGTCCTCGAGGCGGATGTCGGTGGACGCGGCGACTCCGGCTGGGAAGGGTTGAACCCGGATTTCAAGAATCTCGGCTACTCCGGCGGGCTCAACCTCGGACTCCCCCTGGACCGGGAAATCGAGAAGCTGCAGGTTCGGCAGGCCCAGATCAATCTGGAACGGGCCCAGAGAGCCTTCATCCTGTTCAGGGACACCCTCGTCATCGAGGTCCGCTCCGCCGTTCGGGACATCGATGCGAACCTCTTCGCACTGGACATGCAGCGTCGAAACGTGGAGATCGCCGAACTGGGAATGGCCTCCATCGAGGCGGACCCCGACCGGGTCTCGGTGCTGAGTTCCCTGCAGTCGATCCAGCAGTTGATCCAGGCCCAGGACAGCCGGGATGCGGCTTTCCGGGATCTGCAGGTTTCCATCTTGAAATACCTCAATGACAGTGGACAATTGCGCGTTCATGCCGATGGAACACTTGAACTCCTTCCCGGCATGAAACTCGTCCCCTACGAAAACCTCGAAACCGACGACCCGAAGATATGAGCATGAACACACCCCTTCCAAACCGACTCCGCGGAGCCGTCAGCAGCACGACCATGGTCGCCCTGGCCGCAGGCGGCGCCATGGTGGTGACCGTGGCCTGGATGCTGGCCGGCGGCGGCAGCAGTGGCGGCACCATCACCGAAACGGACCTGTTCCCAGTCGAGCGTGGCGGCTTCGACATCTCCATCCCGACATCGGGAGACCTCGCGTCACTGGATATCGTCGAGATCCGCAATCAGCTCGAAGGAACGTCCACGATCATGTGGCTGATCCCCGAGGGTTCGACGGTCGAGGAGGGAGACAAGCTGCTCCGCCTCGACGACGAGGCCGTGAAGAAGAACATCGAGTCCGCCGAAGAGATGCTGACGAAGGCGAAGAACCAGCTCGACAACGCGATCTCGAATCTCGAGATCGCGGAAAAGCGCCGTGACACGAACGTGTCCCAGGCCCAGCTCCAGATCGATCTCGCCCGACTCGACCTGGAGGCCTGGGAACACGGCGATGTCGTCAGCAAGCGCAAGACCCTGCAGTTGAACCTTGAAACAGCTGACAAGGACTACAAGCGCCTGCAGCAGAAGTACCAGAAATCCCTGGAACTCAAGGAACGGAATTTCATCAGCCAGAACGAGCTGGACCAGGACGAGATCTCCATGATCCGTGCCAAGGCCACCTGGGAGCAGGCTGAGCTGGCCGAGCATGTGTATGAGAACTACACCTTCAAGAAGGACCAGCAGACCAAGCAGAGCAACCTGAAGATGTCGGAAGAGGAGTACCAGCGGATCGTTCGACGCGAGGAAGCCAATGTCAACAGCAACAAAAGCAACCTCGAAGCCCACCAGGAGGGGTTTGCCAACCGCCAGGAACGGTTGAAGAAGTACCAGGAGCAGGAGGGCTTCTGCGAAGTCATGGCTCCATCTCCCGGGCTCGTGGTCTATGGATCAAGTGTCGAGGAATGGCGTGATGAAAAACCGCTCCGCGTCGGCACCAAGGTCAGCCGCAACGAGTTGCTGTTCATCCTTCCCGACAACTCGAACATGGCGGCGGAACTCTCGGTCAACGAAGCGCTCAGTGGCTACGTGAAGCCCGAGCAACGGGTCACCATCGTGCCCGACGCCATCCCCGATGTGGTCCTTGAGGGCAAGGTGCTGCTCGTGGGCGTTCTTGCCGAGGACGGTGGCTGGCGCGATCCGAATCGTCGCGACTACACCGTGACGGTTGAGATCCAGGAGGAAGAAGCACTCGGACTCAAGCCCTCAATGCGGTGCAAGGGACGGATCTACATCGACCGGGTCGATGACATCATCTTTGTTCCCGTGCACGCGGTGGCCCGGGAGGGGATGCAGCCCTTCGTCTGGCTTCGCGATGGCAACGGGTACAAGCAGCACCCGGTCACCATCGGCAACTCGTCCGAACTGTACGTCGAGATCAAGGATGGACTCGTTGAAGGCGATTTCATCCTGCTTCGGGAACCGGAGCCCGGCACGGTCACCCAGCGGATCGAGACCGGTGCGCCCGCCGCTTGACGCCAGGAACAGACCCATGCGGCACAACAAGATCGTTGTTGGAATTACGGGCGCCTCGGGAGCCCCGTACGCCCTGCGCCTGATGCGTCACCTCACGGACGCCGGCATCGAGGTCCACGTGGCGATCTCGGCACTGGGTCGCCGACTGCTCTTCGACGAATCCGACATACGACGATGCGAGCCGGAGACGCTGGTCGAAGGTGACGGTTGCTCGCTGGTGACGATCCACAACGACAACGACATGGGCGCCACCATCGCCTCGGGATCCTTCCTGCACGACGGAATGGTGATCGTCCCGTGCTCGAGCAACACGATGGCATCCATCTCCGCAGGCATCACCACCAGCCTCGTGCATCGGGCCGCCGCCGTGAGCCTCAAGGAGGGCCGGCGGCTGATCATCGCCCACCGCGAATCGCCCCTGGGCCGCATCGACCTGATGAACATGGACCGACTGGCCCAGGCCGGAGCCGTCATCGCTCCGCTCTCTCCGGGGTTCTACATGCGACCCGAGTCGATCGACGACCTGCTGGACTTCATGGCCGGAAGACTGATGGACCTGCTGGGCGTCGAGCACGACCTGGCGACCCGGTGGGAATCTTCCCCCACACGCTGAGTGCGCTCCTCACTCTCGCACGCTCTGCTACACTGATCGCACCACCAGGAGGCCGAGCCATGCGTTGGACCATCGTTCCCGTCGCGTGCGCACTTGTCGCAGGATGCGCGCCCTACTCAAGTTATCCCCCCGTCGAAGAGACCTCCGGTCTCACGCACCCGACTTTCGAGCCGGTGCCGACGATCATCACGTCCGCCATCGAATGGGGACGTGATCGTGAAGACGGAGAGGTCGCGGAGGCCCCACTGGTCTTCGCCCTGCCCCGGGACAGTTCCGACACGACCTACGAGAAGATCGAGGATCGGATCGAAGGCAGTCGGCGGGCCACTGAAGATGAGCCGGCCATCGCCATCCGATCCGTCCGGGTCCGCGGCTTCGACGCCCTCGTCGACATCTCGATACCGCGAGACCGTGGAGAACCACTGCTCTACACCCTCGATCTCAAGTCCAAGCCCTTCCAGGGCTGGGAAGTCGTCGCCCATCGGCGATGGCGATTCCACGAAACGGACATCTCCGCCGTGGAGCATTCTCTCCCCACGGACGCCTCGGCCAAGGCCGACACCGAGGGCGATACTGAATGACAACACGGGGCGGACCCCAGCATCACCATGATTTGATGGCCGCCGCCATCGATCAGGCGGAGAAATCCTGGAACGAGGGGGGCATCCCCATCGGCTCGGTGCTTGTCGATGAACACGGAGAGATCGTGGCCCGTGGACACAACGAACGCGTCCAGTCCGGGGACCCGATCCTGCACGCCGAAATGGCGTGCCTCCGCAACGCCGGCCGTCGACGGGACTGGGCGCAATGCACGCTCGTCTCCACCCTGAGCCCCTGCCCGATGTGCAGCGGCGCCGCGGTGCTGTACCGGATTCCACGCGTGATCGTGGGGGAACACAAGACATTCATGGGCGCCGAAGACTGGATGCGATCCAACGGCATTGAACTCACCGTGCTCGATGACCCGAGATGCATCGCGCTGATGGAACGGTTGCAGAACGAGAAACCTGATCTGTGGGCCGAGGACATCGGCGAATAACACCACCTCACACGGAGAACCACATGCAAGACAACTCTCTGATCGACAGCCAGGGCGGAAATACGGACACGAGGTACGACGGCATGCCGGACATGCCGGACATGTCGGGCATGTCGGACGCGGGCGGGGGCGGCGACCTGGCCATCGCCGGGGGCCTCGGCATCCTCATCGGCATCTACCTGATCATCATCATTTTCATCTGCATCGGGATGTTCAAGATGTTCCAGAAGGGCGGCCTTCCCGGAATTGTCGGCTTGATCCCGATCGTGAACCTGTTCTTCCTGCCCAAGCTTGCTGGAAAGCCCGGGTGGTGGGGCATTCTGTACTTCATTCCCATCGTCAGCCTGATCGTCGCCATCATCGTCTGGATTGAAATCGCGGCTCGATTCGGCCGCGGGGCCGGGACGGCCATCGGTCTCATCCTGCTGACCCCGATCTTCGTCTGCATTCTCGGATTCGGATCGGCCGAGTATTCGGAACCAGGGGGAGCGCCCGTCGCCACCTGATCACCAGGACATCCCGACCTTCTCCATCGCCACCCAGGCGAAGAAGGCCAACACGCACAGAAGCAGAACAACCGTCCACGGACGGTTGTTTTGTGCGCCCACCAGTGCGCGGCGGCCGTTGAGAATCAGCAGCACGATCGCGAGCATCGGCAGGAAGAACGCGCCGAGTACCGCGTATGCCTTCTGCACCGAGGCGAAGCCGAGTCCAGCCTGCAGCATGGGAACCGTCGCCAGCAGCAGCAGGAACACGCGGTAGATGGGGGTTGTCCCGAGTCGTTCCGCCGGAACAGGAGGCAACCCCCACAACGATCGGGTTGCATCGGCAAAGAGCAGGGGGATCGACTGCCAGACACCAAGCAGGCTGCTGACGATGGCCGCCCAGGCGCCCACCAGGAAGATCATCGCGCCCACCGGTCCCAACGCAGCATGCAGCTGCTTCGAGAGCGCCACCAGCAGCCCGGTGCCGCGGCCCTGGATCTCGATCCCGCTGGCGATGACCAGCATCGCGATGCCGAAGAGGGCGGTGAACGAGTACGCCACCAGCAGATCGATGCGGCAGGTCGAGAGGAACCCGGTGCCGGTGCGGCCCGCCTGCCGCATCCAGTACCCGTAGCAGAGCACCGTGACGGTCCCGCCGACGCCGCCTACGAGGGCAACGGTCCAGTCCAGCGACTCACCGTCGCCGGGATGGCTGGGCACCACCCCCTGGGCCATGGCCCCCCAGTCCGGTCCCAGCAGCAGGGCCGTCAGGCACACGGCGACGAACATGACCACGATGCCCGCGGCCATGATGCGTTCAAAGAGCGTGAAACTTCCCAGCAGGACCAGCAGGGTCGCCACCGCGCTGCCGATGCCGCCCCAGAGCAGGGTGGCCGTCTCGGGATCCGCCGGCCATCCGACGATGGCATGCGTCGCGACCCCGGTCGCGGCGATCAGGGCACCGCCGACGACGAACGTGAAGGGAAGCAGGTAGATCAGGAAGACCAGGATCGCCCATCGACCGATGTGGCGGGAGACACCTTCCAGCAACGTCGTATCGGTGGCCAGTTGCCAGCGCGCGAGCCCCTCGTTGAGCACGAACTTCATCGCCGCCCCGACGATGACCGCCCACAGGACGATCAGCCCGAGTTTCGAACCGGCAAAGCCGGCGGTGGCCAGGTCGCCGGCTCCCACGCCCGTGGCGGCCACGAGCAGGCCCGGGCCGAGCACCTGGAGCAGTTTCGATGACTGAACACGCATGCCGGCAAGCCTACCGCAAGTCGACTGGCAGGCGTCAGGCTCGCTCGATGAGCATGGAGACGGCGTTGCCTCCGCCGAGGCAGAGACTGGCGATGCCCCGCTTGGCACCGGTGCGATGCATCTGGTTCACGAGCGTCGTCAGGACCCGGGCACCGGAACCACCGATGGGATGCCCCAGGGCCACGCCGCCACCACAGATGTTGAGCTTGTCCTCGGAAATGCCCAGTTCGCCGATGTTGGCGAGCACCTGGGCCGCGAAGGCCTCGTTGAGTTCGAACAGGTCGATGTCATCGACACCAAGGCCCTGGCTCTCGAGCAGTTGGCGAATGCCCTTGGCGGGAGCGTCGAAGATCTCCTTTGGGGCGACACCAACGGTGCACGAAGCAACGATGGTCGCCAGAGGCGTGCAACCCAGTTCCGCCGCCTTCTCCTCGGAGGCGATCACCAGGGCCGCGGCCCCATCACTGATCTGCGAAGCATTGCCGGCGGTCACCACGCCATCCTTGCTGAAGGAGGGACGCAGTTTCGCCAGGCCTTCGGCCGTGGTGTCGGCCCGGATGCCCTCGTCGGCGGTCACGTCGGCCTTCTGCTTGATCTGCCTGGCTTCCAGGGGAACGATCTCGTCTGCGAACCAGCCAGCCTCGGTTGCCGCGGCGGCGCGCTGGTGCGACTGGGCCGAGAACCGATCGAGGTCCTCGCGGGTCACACCGTGCTTGGACGCGATGTGTTCGGCGGCGAAGCCCATGCCCCAGTCCTCGAACGCGCAGGTGAGCCCGTCGAATGCCATGTGGTCGATCATCGGGGTGTCGCCGAACTTCACGCCACCGCGAACGTGGGCGAGGTGCGGGCTGGCCGTCATGTTCTCGAAGCCGCCTGCGACGACCAACGCGTTGTCACCGGCGCGAATGGACTGGTCGGCGAGCATCACGGCCTGGAGGCCGCTTCCGCAGACCTTGTTGATGGTCTGGGCATTGAGCGTGTCGGGCAGTCCCGCCTTCAGCCCCGCCTGGCGAGCGGGATTCTGGCCCAGTCCGGCCTGGAGAACGCATCCCATGATGCACTCGTCGACGCACTCGGCGGAGCCGGGAGCCGCGGCCAATGCCGCTTCCACGGCCCAGGCACCCAATTGAGGGCTCTTGACCCTGGAAAGACCGCCGAAAAAGCGGCCGATGGGTGTTCGTTTCGCGGACAGGATCACGGATCGGCTCATGGGATCAGCTCCACCCCCCGTGGGGGTCTTCAGAACGCACTTCGCTACAATCAGTCCTTCTCCGAAGGACCGGGAATCCTAGCCGAAGCGGCTGGGAAGGAAAACCCGGCCACAGCCCCACGCAGCACGCATGCCCCAGACCACCCCACCCCACGACTGGACCGAGGACAACCTGCAGTCCCTGCAGAGCCATATCCTCGCCGAGGAGCAGGCCCATCCGGAAGCCACGGGTGACTTCTCCTGGATCCTCTCCGCCATCGCTCTGGCGACCAAGACCATCGCCAACAAGGTCCGGCGGGCCCGCATCGACGACGTCCTGGGTGAACTGGGGGAAACGAATACCCACGGTGAATCGCAGCAGAAACTCGACGTCATCGCCAACGACATCATCAAGGCGTGCCTCGGTGCCCGCGCCAACATCGGCGTGCTGGTCTCCGAGGAAGACGAGGAACCGATGGTGCTGCGAACCCATGCTGAGGGCGGCCGCTACGCCGTGCTCTTCGATCCGCTGGACGGATCATCGAACATCGACTTCTCGGTGGGGGTGGGAACGATCTTCAGCATCCTCCGCCTCGAGGACGGCCATGCCGCCAAGGGCGTCGATGCCATCCTGCACGACGGAGCCCAGCAGGTCGCCGCCGGCTACGTGCTGTTCGGATCGTCGACCGTGTTCGTGCTCACCACCGGAAACGGAGTGGACATGTTCGTGCTCGACCAGTCCATCGGGGCCTTCGTCCTCGTGAAGTCGAAACTCCGCATCCCAGAAGCCAACAGCACGTACTCCATCAACGAGGCCAACACGAAGCAGTTTCCCCAGGGCTACCGCAACTACCTGGACTGGGCCCACGATTCGAACTACACCAGCCGCTACATCGGCTCCATGGTGGCCGACGTGCACCGGACACTGCTCAAGGGTGGTGTCTTCCTCTACCCACCGACCGATGCCCACCCCAAGGGCAAGTTGCGCCTGATGTACGAGGCGAACCCGATGTCGATGATCATCGAGGAGGCCGGGGGCCGGGCCATCAGCGACCGGGGCCGGGTGCTCGACATCAAGCCCGACAGCCTGCACCAGCGCAGCGTGGTGATCATGGGCTCTCCCGAGGAAGTCGCTCACGTCGAACGATTCCTTGATTCCTGAATTTCACATTGATCAGAGGCGACATGAGTACGACTGATACCGATACCGCAATCACGCTTGCCCGCAACTGCAACCAGGCCCTGGGCATCGGACAGTTCGCCTGCGACTTCATGCGCGGGGGACTGGGCACGCCCGGCGAAGCCGTACTGCACCGGACCACGATGTTCTTCACCGACAGCGTG
>JAQWPT010000033.1 GCA_029245245.1 Phycisphaerales bacterium | reverse complement strand
CCCATCTGGCGGGCGTGGTCCAGGAACATCGAGACATCGTGCTGGTTGGAACCACCCAGGGCACAGCCGAAGGAGTCGTAGAGGTACAGCTTTGCGCACTGGATTGCTTCAGGGCTCAGGTCCTCGTAGGTGAGCTTGGATGCCCACTCGGCGAGATTCCAGGAGATGAAGTCGGTGTTGTTCTTGGACGTGTCGTGGCCACCCATGAGACGGGTCCCCTTCTATGAACTGGATGCGAATCAGGCGTTGACGGTGGAGAGCTTGCGGGCGACTTCCTCGGCGACTTCCGTGGTGGAGTTGCCGTTGCCGCGGCCCTTGACGTCGTAGGTGCCGATGGTTCCTTCTGCAATGACCTCTGCAACGGCGGTTTCGAGGCGGCCGGCCATCTCGTCTTCGCCGAGCCAGTCGAGCATCATCTTGGCGGTCAGGAGCATGGCCATCGGATTCACGACGTTCTGCCCGTAGTACTTGGGAGCACTGCCGTGGGTCGGCTCGAAGACTGCGTAGTCGTCGCCGATGTTGGCGGCGCAGGCAAATCCGAGGCCGCCGATGAGCCCGGCGGCGAGGTCGGAAATGATGTCGCCGAACATGTTCTCGGCCACGAGCACGTCGTAGTCGAACGGGTTCTTGAGCAGCCACATGCACATCGCATCGATGTTGGCTTCCCAGGCGTCGATACCGGGGTAGTCCTTGGCGACGTCGCGGAAGACACGCGTCATCAGTCCGCCGGTTTCACGAAGCACATTGGGCTTCTCGACGAGGGTGACGGACTTGCGGCCGAACTTCTTTGCATACTCGAAGGACTGGCGGCAGATGCTTTCGCAGCCCTGTTTGGACATGATCCGGGTGGACAGGGCGACGTTTTCGAGCCCCTTGTCCTTCCACTTGACCATCTTCGGGTTGTCACAGAGGGTGTCGTAGATCTTCTCCGGGAGCGGGAACCACTCGACGCCACCGTAGGAGCCCTCGGTATTCTCGCGGAAGACGACCAGGTCGATGCCTTCCTTGTAGTTCAGCGGGTTGCCCTCGTAGGCCTTGCAGGGACGAAGGTTCGTATGGAGGTCGAAGAGCTGGCGAAGCTTCACGATCGGGCTGAAGTAGACGAGATCCTTGTCCTTGAGCGATTCATCCAGTTCATCGTGGGCTTCTTCGCGGGGCTTGCTGGTGATGGCTCCGAAGAGGGCGCAGTCGGTGTCCTTGAGGATCTCGATCGTCCGGTCGGGAAGCGGATTCCCTTCCTTGCACCAGAACTCCCAGCCGATGTCGGCGTGAATGTATTCAGCGTCGAGCCCAAGGGTGTCCAGGACGATCCGGGTGGCGTCCATGACCTCGTTGCCGACTCCGTCTCCAGGCATCCAGGCGATCTTGTACTTGGCCATCTCTTGAGGGCTCCATGGGGGTCCGGTGAATGGGTGAAAACGGCGATTGTAGTAAAAACACCCCGGGATGGCGATCCCGTGGAGGGTGTAGGAGAGGTGATTTCAGCCAGGTGGCGTTCGCTCAGCCGATGCGGGCCTTGACGATGTTCTCCGCCCCGCCGGCGGCGATGACCTCCTGCGGCACGGGGCCCATCGGCGGGAAGGTGAACTCCCGGCCGTCGAACAGGATGGTGGAGGTGGTGAAGTCGATGTCCAGCTGTCCCAGCGGGAGCGTGGCTGCGTCGTTGCCGGTCTGCGACGAGCGGAGATGCTCGACGAGGTTCGGGCAGTCGATGACGAGGAACCCGTTGTTGATCGCATTGCGCTTGTACGTCTCGCTGAATGAGGCTGCGATCACGCAGGGGATTCGGCGCATCAGCAGGCAGGTCGCGGCCTGCTCACGCGAGGATCCGGTTCCGAAGTTGCGACCGGCGACGATGATGTCGCCCGCTTCGGCGATGCCGTCGAACCCGGGGTCGTAGTTGCCCATTGCGGCGGCGGCCATTTCCTCGTCGGTGACGTCGTCGCGATAGGTCAGGCCCCCGGCGTAGATGCCGTCGGTGTTGAGGTTATCGATGTCAAGCCAGAGTGCACGGCCGGAGATGGACCGTGGGAATCCATCGACGATCGAGGTTTCTCCCCCACCGGCTGCCCTGGGGCCGTGCACGGTCGTGCTGTGGGTGGCTTCGATGGATTTGAACTTCGTTGGAGATGTGATGTAGCCCGCCAGCGCGGAGGCGGCTACGACGGCCGGCGAGCCAAGGTACGCCTTGGCGTCGCGCGATCCCATCCGGCCCTTGAAGTTGCGATTGGTGGCGCTGATGCCGACCTCGCCCGGTTCAAGCGTGCCGGCTCCAAGGCCGATGCAGGTGCCGCAGCCGGGGGGAAGGAACTGGGCCCCCGCGTCTCCCAGGGTCGACCAGTAGCCGGCTTCCTCAGCCTGCTCCTGAACGCTTGAACTGGCGGCGGCCACGTAGAAGTCGACGCCGTCGGCGACATGCTTGCCATCGACCACGGCGGCGGCCTCGGCGATGTCCTCGAGCCGGGCGTTCACGCACGAGAGCAGGTACGCCTTCTGGACGGCGACATGCTCAGCCTCGATGTCGGGCAGGGCATGCATCACCTTGACGTGATCCGGACCGGAGACGTGCGGGATCACGGTGGAGAGGTCGAGCGACAGATCCACGGCGTAGTGGGATCCGTCCTGGGTCTCGAGCCGCTGCTGGAACCACTGTTCGACCTCTTCGACCGAGTAGCGTGGAGTACCGCGCTGGGTGAGCCAGGTCGCCCGGGCCACAAGCCAGTCCCGAAGCACCGTGTCGAACGGGAAGACGCCGGCGAGTGCCCCCCACTCGGTGGTCATGTTGGCAACGGACATGCGCTGGTCCATGCTCAGGCAGTCGATCCCATCTCCGGTGAACTCGACGGCATGGTTCAGGACCTCGTCGTTATTGAAGAGACCGCACAAGGCGATGATGACATCCTTGCCCACGACGCCCGGCTGCAGTCGGCCGGTGAGTTCAACGCGGGCGATCTGCGGCACCTGCCACCAGGTTTCGCCAGTGGCCCAGATCGCAGCTGCATCGGTACGGACGACGGGGGTTCCCAGGGCGGCAATGGCTCCGTAGATGTTCGAGTGCGAGTCCGATCCGACGACCATGGAGCCGGGCGTGACATACCCCCGCTCGATCATGACCTGGTGGCTGATGCCGGTGCCGGCCGGGTAGAAGTCGACGCCCTGCTCGTTGGCGAACTTCTCGATGCTCGCGTACTTGCCCAGGTTCTCGGGGCTGAGGTTCTGGATGTCATGATCGATCGCGTAGACCGGTTGGCTGGGATCGTGGACCCGCTCAGCTCCGATGGACTTGAATTTCTTCATGACCGCCGACGTGTTGTCGTGGGTCATGATGTGCTTGGGACGGATGCGGATGAAATCACCGGCGAATACGGGGGTGCCGCCGCTGTGTCTGGTTGCGATCTGTTCAACGAGTGTCTGTGCCATGGCGAAACAGGATAGCGGCTCAGGAGGAAGAACCACGTGGAATGCGTCTCCATGACCCCACCAGGATCGACATGATGAGCATGGCGTGGGCCAGGTTCTCCATGAGTTCCTCGATATCACCGAAGTAGCGGTCTTCCTCGGGCAGGACATCCCGGAAGACGCGGCGGGCGAGGGCCTGAGAGAGGACGTAGGTGAACGCCGTGGCGACAAGCCAGCATCGGGCCGAGGGATTCGGATCAAGGAAGCGGTCGATTCGCCGTCGCCAGCACCAGCCCCAGGCCGCCAGGATGACCACGGCGGCGTAGACGAAGGTGGTTGTCCAGTCCCAGTGGATCTCTCGCAGGAGCACGGCTCCGGACAGCAGGGTCAGCAGCAGGTGGTATTCCAGTCGCTGCCAGGCGAGCCGGATGATGCCGAGTCCCAGGGCCGAACTCGCGAGCACGAGGGCGAGTTTCTCCAGGAACGGCTTGTAGAGTTCACGCGTGTAGTCCTCGGGAAAGGACAGGTAGCAGGCGAGGATGGCGGCGGGGCCGAGCAGGAACGGCCACCAGTACCACCACCGGGTCGGTCGCTTGCGTGGTACCGGTTGGTCGGGCATGTGGTGAAGTCTACCAGCGGGGATCAGATGGCACCGGCCAGTTCAGGTCGGGGGTCGGAGTGATTCCATCGCTGCCAGAGCGCGACGAAGTGTGGGTCGTGCACGGAGGGGAACGTCAGCATCCGCATGCCGCCTGGGCAGAGAAACCAGGCTTCGACGGCTGCGTCGGTGTTGCGAGCCGGTCCGATGCCGCGGACGAGGCAGGTTCCATTGGTGCTGGTGAAGCAGAGGGAGTCGTTGACATGGAGAAAACCTTGCCCGGCGATGGACGTCCTGAATCCAAAGCGAATGTCCGGGGTCATTCGTCGAATCACCTGCAGGCTCAGCAGCGGAAGCACGATCATGAAGATGCCGATGACAATGCACACGTCAGCGTCAAGGAGGAGTCCCCCGGTGAGCAGAACGGCGCCGATGATGAGCGAGTTGCGTCCCCGTCGACGGTCGACCCGGGAACCTGGAATGACCTTCTCGGGCTCCAGGAACGCATCGACCAGCGGGATGCGATCGAGTTCGATGGCAAGGCGAAGGTCAGCAAAGGTGCGTGGCAGTTCCAGGCCTTCGGCATCAAGAGCATCCTGCAGTCGAGCACATGCCTTGTCGGCCTTCCGGGCCGAGCAACGCGTGAACGGGATGCGTGCATCATGGAGTGCTCGCAGCCATGGAGCCCAGGTGGTCTTGCGAAGTCGACTGCGCATGAAGCGACGCTCGCGCCGTATCTCGGAGAGATAGGACACGACCAGTGACAGCAGGATCAGCAGGAGGAAACCGCTGAGTACGATCTCGAAGGTCCTGATGTTCCCCCACCCGCGGATGGCGATGGGCAGAATGATCAGGGCGCCTACGCCGATGACGATGCAGGCGAACAGGATGACGAGTCCCAGCATCGACTGCCGGTCCTTCATGGCATGGGGCATGGGCAACGCCTGGATCCAGCCTGGAACGTCCGGTTGCGGCCAACCCAGTGGGTCACGCCCAAGCTTCGCACGAACGGGCTTGCCAGTTGGATTCTGGTTGCTTGAGTCCATCAGAGTTCAGTTGCCGGCGCGGCGGCCGAGGTACTTGGCGATGTCGAAGTCCACGAAGTCGGCATGGTGGAAGATGATCGACTCGATGCTCCGCTCGACCTTCTCGCCCTCGTGGCTGTGGGTCGCGATCATGTGCATGACCTCGGCAGGCACGTCGTGCTTGTAGGCCATGGCGACCCCGCTGAAGGGATGGCGAAGCGCTTCGCCGAAGGTTCCCTTGATGACGTTGCCTGACGCGTCCTTGTCGAACTCGAGCGGCTTGCCGCAGTCGGCGAGCAGAGCGCCGGCGATCAGGACGTCGCGGTTGATCGGGATGTCGCAGGTGAAGGCGGTCTCGAGCACGTCGGCGATGACGATGCACTGGCGAACGCAGGAGTTGAGGTGCTCGATGAAGGTCATCTCAATGTCACCGGCCAGCAGCGTGAACTTCACGGCTCGCAGTTCATCAAACGTCCAGCCATTGCCGCCGCAACCGGTAGTGATGGCCTCGTTCCAGGTGGCGGCGACCTTCGAGCGAAGTTCCTTGCACTGGATGTCCATGAGGTTGGGGAAGAGTTCGGCGATTTCGGCGACGCCGTAGGTAGCGGTGGCAGTCATGGTGTCAGTCCTTCCAGGGTCTTGGGTCGGAGGCAAGCATGCCCCAGTCATCGGCATCAATGTACTCGTCGTCCTTGAGGTAATGTTGGCGTGATCGCCCTTCTCGTGCAAATCCGACACGAGCAAGCAATTTCGAGGAGGCGTCGTTCCATGTCCAGGTGTTGGCGCACACTCGATGGAGGCCGAGCCCGTCGAAGGCATGTTTGACGACGGCGGTGAGCATCTCGGTTGCGTAGCCCTGGCCACGGTGTCGCTGGTCGACCATGTACCCAAGGTGTCCCCGGGCATGGGCCCCGACGATGTCGAGGCTGAGGTTCGCGATGGCGCCTGCGGCCGGGGCATCCCGAAGATGGGCGTGCACGAAAAAGCACTCCTGCCTGTCGACCCGCTCCATGACACGTTCCAGTCGGGCTCGGGACCACTCTTCGTCAGGCTCTTGAGGAAAGGTCAGCGTGCCCTCGTGCACTCCCGGCGAGGTGACGATGCGATGGAAATCGTCCAGATCATCGAGGCCGACCGGACGAAGGACCATCCGGGCCGTCAGCAGTTCCACCTTGGCGGGAGGAGTCGTCACGCAGTTCAGTCCAGGGATCGGGCGTCCGGCCCATCGTAGGCATGGTCGGTGGGCGAGATGCGTCGCATGGGCTTCATGCGAACCTGCTCCTCGCGGACGTGGGCAATGAGGCCGGGAACCCGGGCGATCATGAACAGGCCGTTCATGACTTCCGGTTCGAATCCGAGGTCGGCGAGGATCGCGCCGATGGCGCCATCGACGTTGATCGGAAGCGCCTTGCCTCGTGCTGCGAAGGTCGCCTCCACGGCTCGGGCGGCTGCGACGTGTTGACCGCAGGCTCCGGCGGCCTCGGCCAGTTCAAACAGTCGAGCAGTTCGAGGGTCGGCGGTGTGGATGCGATGACCGAACCCGCTCATGCGTCGGCCGTTGGCCTTCATGGCGTCGAGAACGTCGCCGACAGCGGCTTCCAGGTCACCATCGCCGGCGGAATCGATGAGTTCGCCAAGTTGGACGGCGCAGTTGGTGATGGCTCCGCCGTGGTGGTCGTTGATGGACATGATGCCCGCGGCGACCGAGGCGCTCAGGGAGGCGCCGGTCGAGGCGACGGTTCGTGCGGCAAGGACGGATGGCGGGGTGGCGCCGTGGTCGATGCTCGAGACGATGATCGCTTCCATGAGATCACCGGTCGCGGCGTCAGGCAGCTCGCTGCGGAGGATCAGGTACACGGCCTGCCCCACGTTGGCGGCTCCCATGAGATCGGCGATGTCGTAGCCGCGCACGCGAACGCTGTTGGGCTTGATCTCGGTGACGGCGGTGTTCCAGGTGTCGGCCATATTGGATTGGCTCCTAGGATCTGGCGGCGTTTTCAAAGACGCCCAGTGCAGCCTCGGGCAGATCCCCGAAGCCGTCGACCACGACGGCTCCCGCTTGCGTCAAGGCTCGTACCTTGCCGGCATGGGTGCCGCGGTCGCCCTCGATGATAGCGCCAGCATGGCTGAAGCGGGTGCCCTCGCGGGCGGCCTTGCCTCCGATGTAGGCAACAACCGGCTTGGTGATGCGTCCTGCGGCCATGAGATCGGCCAACCGCTCCTCCATGGAGCCGCCGATCTCGCCAAAGAGCACGATGGCATCCGTCTCAGGATCGTCCTGGAACTTCAGGGCGACCTCGGGGAACGTCAGGCCCAGAACGGAATCGCCACCCACGTGGCAGATGGTCGAGATGCCCAGGCCGGCGCGGCTGAGGTAGTAGCCGCATGAAGACGACATGCCGCCGCTGCGGGAGATCACGCCGACGGTGCGGCCTGGGATTGGTTCGTTGAACCATTGGCGAGCCGACTCTGCCCGGCCGCCGATCATGCCCGGCACGGCACGTCCCGGCGAGATGACGCCGAGCGTATTGGGCCCGATGAACTCGGCGCCGTGGTCGGCAGCCACTTCGGCGATGCCCATGGCATCCCACAGGGGGACGCGGTCGGGCACGAGCATGATGAGTTTCACGCCGGCTTCGATGGCCTCGATGGCGGCGGACTTCACGAGCCGGGCGGGAACGAACACCACGGAGACGTCGACGCCTCCGTTGGCTTCGACGACCTCGGCGACGGTGTCATGGACATGAATGCCCTCGACGTCCTGTCCGCCCTTGCCGGGCGTGCAGCCACCGACGACGTTGGTGCCGAACTCACGCATCAACTTGGTGCGGGCGCGGCCTTCACGACCGGTGATGCCCTGGATCATGACCTTCTTGGTTTCATCAATCAGGATGGCCATCAGGCTGCCCCCCCATCGGTATCGATGCCCGCAATGGGCAGGTCGACAAAGAGCACGGGGCGGCCAATACGCAAACATTCGATCTCGCAGGCGATGAACTCGGAGTCGGCCTTGGCGACTTCTTCCTCGTCTACTGCCAGGGTCGGTCGGCCGGTGCCGTCATCCTTGAGCAGGCCGCTTGACCAGTCGGCCATCTTCGCGGTCAGTTCGGTGTCGCAGGATTCAACATCGATCCAGACATGCCCGCCCTCGATCGGGAAGGCTTCGGCGTTGCCGCCGACGTAGTCCGGGACGGAGCGGGCAAGGTCGTTCGAGGTCGAAGTGTCGGTTCGCTCCTGCACGAGTGCCGTGAACCGTCCGCCGCAAAACGCAGGCGTGTCGTCCTTGCGATAGCCCTCGACGTGTGCTGGCAGTTCGCGGCAGGCGTCTTCGAGGATCTCCACGGCGCGGTCTTCGGCGTTGCCGCCGAGTCGAATGACCACGGGAAGGTTCATGTTCATCTCATTGAACGCTTTGGCGAGGCCGTAGGCGGAATGGAACTGTTCCTGGGAGGCAACGCCCGAGCCGGAGCCGAAGTAGCCGGTCAGGCCGTCCTGCGACAGGATGATGCGGGCAGCCCGGTAGACCTTGGCCGCAGATGGATTGCCGGAGGTGTCGCAGAAGTTGGCGAGGGTGAAGCCCTCGTTGGTGACGGCGTCCATGGACATCATGGAACCGCCCCCGCCGGCGCCGTGGAAGCCGGCCAGACCCTTGGTGTCTTCGTGTCCGTCGGTGGGCAGTTGGGCAAAGTAGAAGGTGCCGCGGTGATCGGCCTGCTCGACGCCATAGGCGATGCGTTCCAGTTCAGTCGCGGGGTGATCGAGCTCGCGGGCGATCTCGATGCCAAGTTCGGGATGCCGGAAGACGGCGTAGTCGTCGATGGTGACGCGGCAGTCGGCGGCGCACGCCGTGCCGTCGGCAAGGACCACCAATGGGTTGACCTCGAAGGCACGGGCTTCGCATTCGCGAGCGGTGGTGGCGATGGCCTGGATGGCGGTGACGAGTGCGCCGTGGTGTTGGGCTGGGATTTCGGACGCGGCCAGCACGGCCTTGACGTCGTCTTCGTTGACGCCGTCGCTGACGGAGACGGCGAGCCGCGCGACGCTGTCGGCACGATCTTCGATGCCCGACCCGCCAGCACAATCAAGGAGCAGCATCGGGGCGCGGGCTGCGTCGTCGATGCTCTGGGACACGAACAGTTCGTGGGCGATGTCCAGGCATTGCTCGACGAGCACTTCCGAGACCGGGAAATTGCCGAAGCGCATGGCCAGCAGCGTCTCGGCGTGGGCCTTGGCTTCATCGGGGGTGTCGGCGAAGAGGACGCCACCGAGGGCCTTGCGGCCGGTGATCCAGGCCTGGACCTTCAGGACGACGCGTCCACCGAGTTCGGCGGCCACGTCGTGGGCCTGTTGGGGTGTCGTGATGGCCTGGCCGTCGGGGACATGGATCCCCCGCTGCTTGAGCAGTGCCTTGCCTTGGTATTCGTGCAGTCGAGCCACGTCGAGTTCTCTTCAAATGGGGCTGAATGGTTGAAAAAGCGGATTCTATCGCCTTAGGTGATCTTGGGCAATCTGCATGGAAACAAGTCCTTTACAGGAGTGGGTGATCTTCTACAGTGGGTGAACGTGCCGTTCGCAGGCAATGCCTTGAGAGGGAAACCATATGAAGGGAAACCATATGAACCATTTGAAGAACACTGCTGTCATGGCCTGCCTGCTGGGATCGACCATCGCAACTGCTGAAATCTGCTCCATCTACCAGTACGAGGATTGCGACGACAACGGGACGCTGTTTCTGCACGAGTTCGAATGTAACCTTGGCGTTGGCGTGGACCTCTCGGGCCTGTACCTGGGCTGTGCGGATGTCGCCGGCAATTTCGGCGGCGCGAACATGTCTGGCTCGGACCTGACTGCCGCGTGGATGGCGTACCGGTCTTTCCCTGGTGTGGACTGGACTGGCGCGAACCTGACAAACGCGAACATGGATGGCGCGAACATTCAAAGCTCGATTCTGACGAACGCGAACCTGGATGGCGCGATCATGAATGATGTGAATTTCGCAGGCGTTTATTCAGGCGGTATTGTCGGAACTCCTGCTTCCTACCCCGACTACATATCCCTGATCAATGGGTATATCGTCGGGCCGTACGTGAACCTGCCTGGCGCGGACCTGTCAGGTGCAAACTTGTCTGGCGTATACATGTTTGGCGTATACATGTTTGGCGCGGACCTGACTGGCGCGGACCTGACTGGCGCGGACCTGACAAACGCGAACCTGACAAACGCGGACCTGACTGGCTCGATTCTGACGAACGCGATTCTGGGTGGCGTCTCTTCAGGCGGTATTGTTGGAGAACCTGCTGATTTACCAAATGGCTTTGTGCTCGCAAACGGCTATCTGGTCGGCGGTGGCGTGGACCTGACTGGCGCGGACCTGTCTGGCGCGGACCTGACTGGCGCGGTGATTTATGGTTCAAATTTCACTGGCGCTGACCTGACTGGCGCGGACCTGTCGAAACTGTCTGGCTGGGAGTTCGCCACGTGGATAGGTGCAACATATGACG
Source organism: Phycisphaerales bacterium (assembly GCA_029245245.1). Classification (GTDB taxonomy): domain Bacteria; phylum Planctomycetota; class Phycisphaerae; order Phycisphaerales; family SM1A02; genus UBA854. The sequence continues at coordinate 353,433 of JAQWPT010000033.1, read as the reverse complement.
ATGACACCCTCTTCCCAGAAGGCATGGATCCCGATGAGTACGGCATGGTCTTTAGTGGCCCTCCAGTCACCGGCGCCTGCTGCCTCGATGATGGCACGTGCTCGACACTGACCGAGGAAAACTGTGTTGACGCGGGTGGCACCTACAACGGTGACAACTCCGATTGTGACACAGCGTCCTGCAACACCGGCGCCTGCTGCTTCCTCAAGGAGTTCTGCTACTGGGAGTGCTTGGAACTCGCTGAGCAGGACTGCATGTCTGAGTACGCGGCGACCTGGTATGGCATCGGTTCACGGTGCGATGACATCACCTGCCCGGATCCCTGTGTCGGAGCCTGCTGTCTTGGAGGCAGCCAGTGCGTCTTGACCGTGCAGGCGCTCTGCGAGGCGCAGGAAGGCACCTTCCATGCCTACAAGATGTGCGATGAGATCGAGTGTGAGTGCCCGGGCGATCTCAACGGTGACGGAGTCGTGAACATCCTCGACCTGCTCAAGGTGATCAACTACTGGGGCGCATGCCCGTAGGCGAGCCACCCGGAGTCAGGCTGAAGCAAGCAACTCGGAGATGACCGAAGCAGTGTTGTCGTCGATCGCACCGCAGGCGATCGCCTGCCGCAGCGAGGTCTCTGCCAAGCCGACGTAGAGTCCCCTCAGGTGCGGGCACCGCTCATCGATCACCGCCAGATGGGCCCGAATCGCTTCGACGTCGCCCCGGTGCACCGTTCCCTGCAGCGCGGAGGGAATTCCCTGCTCGCCGAGATTGTTTCCGACCTGGCTGATCATCGGTGCCAACGCCTCGATGCCTCGCTTGGGATCGAACCCCATCTGCGACCAGAGACCGGCTGCTTCGGCGCCGAGGCTGCTGAGGTAGCCGCCAACGAGCAGGCACGAGAGGTGGTACAGCACTCGGTCTTCGGGCTTGATCCGAACCGGTCGTCCGCCGACGTCGTTGGCCATCCGCTCAAGGAGATCGAGCACACCATCGTCCCCGTCGATCGCCACCGTCGCGCCATCGAGGATGCCCTGTGTCGGTTCGGCGGGGATGGTCATGATCGGATGAAATGAACCTCGATTCACGTTCTCCGGGAGGACGTCGAGTCCGAGCGATCCGCTGCAGTGGATCACGTGGTGCTCTGCGGTCCAGGAGATCGAGTTGGCGACCGCCGAGATGGCGTCGTCAGGGACGGTCAGCAGCACCAGATCGGCGGCATCGGCGGCCTCCTGTGGTGTCGCATGGGCGGTCGATCCGGTGATCAGGCCTGCGAGCCGGTCGGCCGAAGCCCGGGATGACGAGGCGAGGTGGGCCACGGACCAGCCATGGTCAGACAATGCACACGCGAGCGTCGAGCCAACGCGGCCACAGCCGATGATCGCGATCGGATCTCCACGGCCGGGAAGGTTCATGAACTGGCCGCCGTCGGTTCCTGGCTGGACGGATCGTCCTTGCGCAGAAACGAAGACCCCCACTGCAGTCCGAGGGGGACACCGATGAGGGAGCCTGCCGCGTAGTCGATGGGAAGCGGTAAGGCGATGTGTGGCAGCAATCCGCTGGTGACCATGCCTTCCATCTGATCAGGGGGGATCATGATGCCAGCGACCCACTGGCCAAGGGCGCCAAAGAGGCATACCCCGGCAAAGAGCAGGTACGGCTGGACGGTCGGGGCGACAAGTCGGCCGACGAGCCCCGCGGCAACGGAGCCAATAATCGTGGCGGCCAGGACCTGCCCCTTTAAGGGACTCTGCGCGATGATCCAGACGATCGGCAACGCGGCGATGCCCGCAGCACCCATCTTGATCGCCTCGGTACTGGCGGCCCAGTCTGGAACTGCTTCGCCCGGGTCCAGCATCGGCTGCACCATGGGGCCCGTGCTGCGAGCCATGATCACGACGATGGCCAGGATGACGACAGACCAGATCAAGCCCTCGAGCACGAGCCAGTTGAATGAACCGTGCAGAGCAACATGCTGGATCGTCTGGAGTTGCAGGGCGAGCCATCCGAGGCCGATGCCCAGTACGAGCAGGCCGGTTGATGCCTGGAAGATTCGGGCAACGCCCACCGCGATGATGGTGCCTACGATCAGGGCCGCGAGCATCGCCAGGCAGGCGGCCACGGGAGACTGGGCCTGCATCACCGTAGGTCCGAAGTCCCCCTGCGTGGAGAGCAGGGTTGGCTCGATCAGGAGAAAGGCGATGATCGAGAGAGCCAGGGCGGCCAGCATGATGATCCAGTTGCGAACGACTTCCATGAGGGCATTGAAGCCGCTGGAGGCCCCAAAGGCAAACCACGCACTTTGACGAGGACTTCGCGTATCCTGCCGCCATGCCCGGCGGACCGGTCAAACTCGATGGATCCCCCCTCACGATCAACCAGGTCGTGGCCGTGGCACGCGAGGGAGCGTCGGTCTCCATTGGAGACGGTGCCGCCGATCGAATGGCCACGTCGCGGTCCACCATCGAGCAGGCCGCGGCCGGCAGCGAGGCCGTCTACGGAATCAACACCGGCTTCGGTGCCCTCTCGCGGGAACAGATCGACCCTGAATCAAACCGCCACCTCCAGTTGAACCTCATCCGTTCGCATGCCGCTGGAGTGGGCGATCCGCTTCCGACGGAAACAGTCCGGGCCATGCTGCTGATCCTGGCCGGATCCCTTGCTCGGGGCTGTTCAGGCGTTCGACTTGAGCTGCTGCAGCAGATCATCGGATTGCTCAATGCCGGTATTGCTCCGGTCGTTCCCGAACTCGGATCGGTGGGCGCCTCCGGTGATCTCGCCCCCTTGTCGCACGCGGCGCTGGTGCTCGTGGGCGAGGGAGAGGCCGTCGTCGATGGAAAATGCGTGAGTGGAGCTGACGCACTGTCACAGGCGGGCATGCAGCCCATCGCCCTTGAAGCCAAGGAGGGGCTCGCCCTCATCAACGGGACGCACCTCATGGCGGCACAGGCCACACTGTGCCTGGCCGACATCGATCACCTCATGAACGCGACCATCACCGCTGCGGCCATGGCCGTCGATGCGTGCCTGGGAACCGATGCCACGCTGGATGCACGCATTCACGAGATTCGATGCCAACCCGGCCAGATCGAGGTGGCTCGACGGATGCGTGAACTGCTGGCCGGATCCACCATCGTCACCTCCCACGTCGAGGACGATCCGCGAGTCCAGGACCCCTACAGCCTTCGCGCCACACCACAGGTGCTTGGAGCGGTTGTCGACTCGATCGCCGCCGCTCGAACCGTCGTCGAACGCGAACTGGGCGCCGTGACCGACAATCCACTGGTGTTTGGTGATGAAATTCGAAGTGGCGGCAACTTCCACGGAATGCCACTTGCGATCGCCATGGACTCCATCGCCATCGCCCTGGCCAGCGCCGCGGGCATCAGCGAGCGGCGTGTGTTCTGGTTGCAGGCTGCTCACGATGCATTCAATCGGGTTCCGACCCACTTGAGTCCCGAGCCTGGACTGCACAGTGGACTCATGATCACCCAGTACACCGCGGCTGCCTGCTGCAACGAACTTCGAATCCTGGCGACTCCGGCCAGCGTGGGCAACATTCCCACCGCTGCGGGCATCGAGGACTACAACTCGATGGGCGCAACCTCCGGTCTGAAGCTTCGACGAGCCGTCTCCATTGCACGCAAGGTGATCGCGATCGAACTGCTGACCATGTCGGAGGCGATCGAGCACCACCGTCCGCTGGCCAGTGGCAGCGGGGTCGAGGCCGCACACGCCGTCATCCGGGAGGTCGTCCCTGAACTGACCGAGGATCGTCCCCCAGCCCCGGACATCGAGGCCATTGACGGGCTGATTCGAAGCGGCGCGCTCTCCTGAGTTCGAGGCGGTACCCTGTGGGGATGTCGACCTCCATGCGTACCATCAGGGCCCCGCGGGGCACCACGCGAACCTGCAAGAGCTGGCAGGCGGAAGCCGCCATGCGCATGCTCATGAACAACCTGGATCCGGAGGTCGCCGAGCGGCCCGAGGACCTGGTCGTCTACGGGGGTCGTGGAAAGGCGGCTCGGTCCTGGATCGCCTACGAAGCGATCATCAAGAGCCTCAAGGACCTGGAACCGGACGAAACGCTCCTTGTCCAGTCAGGCAAGCCCGTGGGAGTGGTTCGCACCACCGAGGATTCACCTCGAGTGCTCATCGCCAACTCGAACATCGTTCCCCACTGGGCCACCCAGGAACGGTTCGATGAACTCGAGGCCAAGGGACTGATGATGTTCGGGCAGATGACAGCCGGCTCATGGATCTACATCGGGACCCAGGGAATCCTCCAGGGCACGTATGAGACCTACGCCGAGTGCGCACGGCAGCATTTCGGCGGCACTCTGGCGGGCACGATCAATGTCACCGCTGGCTGCGGCGGCATGGGTGGTGCCCAGCCCCTGGCCATCACCATGAATGAGGGCACCTGCCTGATGGCGGAAGTCTGCCGGGAGCGACTCGAGAAGCGGGTGCACGATCGGTACCTGGATGAGATCATCGAAGATCTCGATGCCGCCATCGATCGCGGGCTTGCCGCCCGGGATGCGAAGGAGGCCGTGTCAATCGGATGGCTCGGCAACGCCGTGGACCTGCTGGAACGACTGGCGGAGCGCGGCATCACGCCCGATACGTTGACTGACCAGACCTCGGCCCACGATCCACTCCAGGGCTACTACCCCCAGGGCCTCTCCCGCGACGAAGCCGACGCACTGCGCAGCAGCGATCCGGAGGAGTACCAGCGCCGATCGATGTCATCCATGCGACGACACGTCGAGCTGATGGTGCAGTTGCAGCAGGGTGGCGCGAAGACCTTCGACTATGGAAACAACATCCGGCAGCGGGCGCTCGACGAAGGGTTCGCAGATGCGTTCGCATTTCCTGGATTCGTGCCCGCCTACATACGACCACAGTTCTGCCTCGGCCGGGGCCCCTTTCGCTGGGCGGCGCTCTCGGGCGACCCGGAAGACATCCGCAAGACCGACGAAGCCATTCTCGAGCTCTTCCCGGAAGATGAATCACTGCACCGGTGGATCACCATGGCACAGGAGCGGGTCGCCTTCCAGGGACTTCCCTGCCGGATCTGCTGGCTGGGCCTTGGTGAACGCGACAAGGCGGGAGCCCGGTTCAACCAGATGGTGCGTGATGGCATCGTCGCTGCCCCGATCGTCATCGGACGCGACCACCTCGATTGCGGTTCGGTGGCATCACCAAACCGGGAGACCGAGGGAATGCTTGACGGTACCGACGACGTGTCGGACTGGCCACTGCTGAACTTTGCCGTGAACATTGCCAGTGGAGCAAGCTGGGTCAGTTTCCACCACGGTGGTGGCGTCGGCATCGGCTTCAGCCAGCACGCCGGCCAGGTCGTGGTGTGCGACGGAACGAAGGAGGCTGATGCCCGGGTACAGCGTGTGCTGACCAACGATCCCATGATGGGGATCTTCCGGCACGCAGACGCCGGCTACGAACAGGCGCAGCGCTGCGCCGATGACAACGATGTCCAGGTCCCCATCCGGGACTGGTGAGTACGAACGGAATCCGCCTCGATGGCAACCCTGCTCTTCGTCAATGCCCGAATCCTCACCCTGCACGGGGACGGAGCCCCGCGTCGCGGAGACGCGATGCGCGATCTGGCCATCATCGACAACGGCTGGGTGCTGACGCGTGACACCCTGATCGGTGACCTCGGCAGCGGAGAGCCGCCGGAGGGGCTTGAGCCCGATTCGGTCATCGATCTCGACGGCCGTGTGCTCATGCCCTCGTTCGTCGACTGCCACACCCACGCCTGCTGGGCGGGGAGCCGGCTCGACGAGTTCCAGAGATCGCTCGAGGGCGCAACGTACCTGGAACTGCTCGAAGAGGGCGGCGGAATCATGTCCACCGTGCGCTCTGTTCGCGAGGCATCCATGGAAGGTCTGATCTCGAACCTCGAGGAGCGGGTTTCGACCATGTCCGCCTGGGGAACCGGCACGATGGAGGTCAAGTCCGGGTACGGGCTCACCACCGAAGACGAGCTGAAGATGATCCGGGCCATTCACAACGTGTCACAGATGACGACACAGTTGATCACAGGCACCTTCCTGGGCGCCCACGCGATCGACCCGGACGTGCCCGACTTCGTGGAACGCACCATCACCGAAACCCTGCCGGCGGTCGCCGAAGAGTTTCCGGGAATCTGCTGCGACGCCTACTGCGAAACCGGGGCCTGGTCGGTTGAGGACACCACCCGGTACTTCGAGCAGGCCATCGAACTCGGGTGTCCGATCCGGGTTCATGCCGACCAGTTCAACGAACTGGGAATGGTCGAGCGTGCTCTGGAACTGGGCGCATTGAGCGTTGATCACCTCGAGGCGACCGGGCCCGACATGGTGGCCAGGATCGGCCAGAGCGAGACCATGGCGGTCCTGCTGCCTACCAGTGGATTCTGCCTCGACGGGCGGTACGCACCGGGCCGGGCCCTCGTCGACGCCGGGGCCGCCGTGGCCGTGGCCACGAACTTCAATCCCGGCTCCGCACCATGTCCGTCCATGCCGATGGCGATCGTGCTGTCCTGCCGGAAGCTGGGCCTGACGCCACAGGAAGCAATCGTCGCCGCGACCTACAACGCGGCGTGTGTCCTCGGGCTCCAGAATGAAGTGGGATCCATTACCGTCGGCCACCGAGCCGACCTGGTGGTGATCGATACCCGCGATGAGCGAGAACTGGCATGGATGGTGTCACCGCCACCGCCACCGCTGGTGATCGGACTTGGTGATGTCATCCAGTTCCTCGCCGATACCGGCGAGCCCGGAGAAGAAGAATCATGACGGGTGGTACGACATGGTGATCCACAGGGAGCGTGACATCGCCGGCGCCGAGGCGGCTGCCGAGTGCGTTGTCGAGATGCATCGCCGACTCGTGGACTTCCTGGCCGCCGGGCAGACGCTGTCGGAGATCGACGAGTTCATCGGTCGGGAACTCAAGGCGATGCGATCACGCAGTTGCTTCATCCGATACCGGATTCCGGGCCAGTCCCCCTTTCCAAGCCACTCCTGCCTCTCCGTGAACCAGTGCGTCGTGCACGGTACGCACCTGATGAGCGACGCACCGCTCGTCGTGGGTGATCTCATCTCGATCGACATCGGCGTTCGCCACAATGGGTGGATCGGAGATGCTGCGTGGACCTACGCGATCAAGGAGTGCACGGACGAAGCACGGCGACTCATGGATACCGGCAAGGAGTCGCTTCGACGTGGAATCGAAGCCATGCAGCCGGGCCGACCGCTTGCGGACTGGGCCCGGGCCGTTCAGGAACATGTCGAGGATGAATGCGGCTTCAGCCTGGTGCGCGGGCTTGGAGGACACGGCTACGGCAAGTCGCTGCACGGCCCCCCATTCGTCTCAAACGTGATGCCGACTCGACCCGGCGAATGGCCCGATGCCGAACGATTGTTTGCCGAGGGGTTGCTTGTTGCCGTCGAACCGATGATCAACGCCGGTGGCCACGAGGTCACCAGTGCGCCAGGTGAATGGCCAATCTGCACCGTCGATGGCTCGTTGAGCGTGCACTACGAGGCTGATGTCCTCGTCACGGCTCACGGCCCGAGGAATCTCACCGCCGGGCTGGCCGACCTGCCCGACGTGGTGGGTTGAACACGAGGAGGCGTCGATGTCAACGCTCATGCTTGCAACGATCATCCAGTTGGCCCAGCCAGCCGGTATCGACTACCCGGAGTCCCGTCGTGTCGACCAGGTCGATGTCATTCATGACACATCGGTGTCCGACCCGTATCGATGGCTTGAGAACGACGTACGAGACGACCAGGAAGTCAGCGACTGGGTGGATGCCCAGAACGCGGTGACCCATGGGTACCTTGATTCGATCCAGCAGCGTCCGGCGATCCATGCACGCCTGCAGCAGTTGTGGGACTACCCAAAGGTTCGGACACCATTCCGCGTCGCGGACCGGTACTACTTCTCCGCCAACGATGGGTTGCAGAACCAGGATGTCCTGTACACCAGGAAGACGCTGGGCGGTGGAGAGGTCGAGGTCCTGATCGACCCGAACACGTGGTCGGAAGACGGAACCGTGGCGCTGGGCGGTACGAGTTTCAGTCCCGATGGGCGGTACCTCGCCTACGCGGTGGCCGACGCAGGCAGTGACTGGAAGACATGGCGAATCCGGGATCTCTCAACCGGGCTGGACCTGCCCGATCGCATCAAGTGGTCGAAGTTTGCAGACCCGGCCTGGGTGCCCGACGGCAGCGCCTTCTACTACGGTCGCTACGAAGCTCACGACGGGGACGGTGCCTACGTCGGCAAGAACGAGTTCATGAAGCTCTACCGCCACGTTCCGGGAACGCCCCAGTCACGGGACACCCTCGTGCTTGAAGACACCGAGCATCCCAGGTGGTCCTGGGGCCCCTCGGTCACCGAGGACGGACGATGGCTGGTGATCAACGTCTGGCGAGGCTCCGGTCCTCCGAACCTCATCCGGGCCATGAATCTTGAAACGGGGTCAAGCACGTTCATCGACGTGGTGCCGGAGTGGAAGCACGAGTACGAGTTCATCGGCAGCAACGGGGACGTGCTGTACTTCATGACCGACGAGGACGCACCGCGCAAGCGTGTCGTCTCGGCGGACCTGTCCGACCCGGCCAATCCGTCCTGGAGCGAGGTGATTCCCGAGCAGGAGTCGACTCTCAAGTCGGTGCAGCATGTCGGAGGTGAACTGATCGCCAACACCATGCAGGATGCGACCACGCGGCTGGTTCGATGGGACGAGCGCGGAGTGCGCAAGGGTGAGATCGAGTTGCCTGGCCTCGGCACCGCCAGCGCCAGCGGAGGCGAACGAGATCATGGGGAGACGTTCTATTCCTTCTCGAGCTTTACAACGCCTCCCACGATCTACCACTTCGATCTGGCCACGGGAGCGTCCAGGAAGATCGACGGCTCGCACCTCGATTTCGATTTCTCCAAGTACGTCGTTCGACAGGTGTTCTACTCGAGCAAGGACGGAACCAGGGTTCCGATGTTTCTCGTGCACCACGTCGACATGAAACAGGACGGATCCAATCCGACGCTGCTCTATGGATACGGAGGGTTCGATATCTCGCTGACGCCCTACTTCTCGCCGGCTCGACTGGCATGGGTTGAAATGGGTGGCATGCTGGCGATTCCGAATCTCCGTGGCGGCGGGGAGTACGGTCGCGAATGGCACGAGGCCGGGACCAGGACCCGCAAGCAGAACGTGTTCGACGACTTCATCGCCGCTGCAGAGTGGTTGATCAATGAGCAATGGACGCAGCCGTCCTGCCTTGCGATCCAGGGGGGTTCCAACGGTGGTCTCCTGGTGGGTGCGTGCATGACCCAGCGTCCCGATCTCTTCGGTGCCTGCCTGCCCGCCGTCGGTGTCATGGACATGCTGCGCTTCCACAGGTTCACCATCGGTGCCGCGTGGCAGGGCGACTTCGGCGACATCGAGAACGAGGAGGAGTTCAATGCCCTCTACGCCTATTCCCCCTACCACAACCTGAAGGCGGGGACGTCCTATCCAGCGACCATGGTGACCACGGGAGACACGGATGACCGCGTCGTTCCCGGGCACAGTTTCAAGTATGCCGCAGCGCTGCAGCACGCCCACGCCGGAGACAATCCGGTACTCATCCGGATCAATCGACGGGCGGGGCACGGAGCCGGAAAGCCGACGACGATGCGCATTGCCGAGACGGCCGACGTCATGGCGTTCCTCTTCAATGAACTGGAATGTACGCCGCGGCTGCCGGCGACCTCGCCCTGATCAGCGAAGACCGAGGAGCGAGGCCAATGGGCCGGGTCGGAGTTCATCGACGAGTCCACCGTCACCGTTGATCGCGGCGGCTGCGTTGTACCCGCTGCGCACGGCTCCCTCCATCGTGGCCGGCCATCCGGTGTCGCACCAGTCGCCGGCGAGGTAGAGCCCCTGGAGGTCTCCGCCATCGGCGCCAAGCACCGACGGCCCGGCGGAAGGTCGCTTTGATTCAACATGCGGCGTGGCTGCAAAGGTGGCTCGCTTCTCCTTGACGGATCGAGCGGCCAGCATCGTGGTGTCCTTGATGCATGGAAAGGCCCGGGCGAGTTCATCCACCACGCGATGGACGATCTCCTGCTCGGAAAGTTCCATCCAGTCGTCGGCGGCGCTGATGACGGCATGCAGGTGCTGGTGGCCGTCCTCGTCGGTCCCCTTGTTGAACATCCAGTGGACCGGCCGTCCGGCCAGAACCAGGTGCGGCAGGTCGGTGATGGGCTGTTCCAACTGGAGGTGGACACCGAGGATCGGGCTCGATTCAAACGCGTCGAGGTTGGCGGTTCGTGCGTCGGTGGCGTGGAGCCGATCCGGCAGGATCTTGGCAAGGCGATCCGGTGGAACGGTGGAAATCACGGTCGCGGCCTCGATCGGCCCGTCTGCGGTGACGACGGACGCGACGGAGCGGCCCTCGAAGCCGATGGACCGTACGGAGCATCCCAGGTCGATCGTGCCACCGGCGTTCTCGATGATGGAGCGGGCCGGATCGTAGAGCTCACGGAGCGGGACATCCGGTATTCCCACCACGCCAGCGAAGCGACCGGGCAGAAACGCCTCCTGGAAGACCTGGATGCCGTGCACGGCAGCGACCCGGGCGGATTCCAGGTTGCAGGCGCTGATGATGATCGTGTCCCAGAAGAGGTGGATGACATCGTCGGACTGTCGCTGATCGCGCAGGAAGTCGAGGAAAGTCCGGCCCCGCCACTGCAGTCGTCCCGCAGCGCCCATGCGGATCATCCTCCACATCGCTCGTCGCACTTCCCGCTTGGCGACACGGTCCAGCAGCCGCATTCGAAGCAGGGACCGGGCCTGGTGCAACGGAGCCGGAAGCGGGTCGGGCCGAAGTGAATCAATGCCGCCGTCCTCACGCAGCCAGTGAAGCTGTTCGTGCCACCCGATCCGATCCAGAACCCCGAGTCGCTGGTAGAGGTCCTGCAGGTTGGTGCAGCATCCCATGAGGACATGCTGGCAATTGTCGAGCGTGACACCGGAACGAGGGTCGTCGAAACTCGTGGCTCGTCCACCAAGCTTGCGACGAGTCTCGAGAATCCTGGGGACATGGCCGTCATCGGCAAGGCGGATCGCGGCGGCAATGCCAGCCAGTCCCCCGCCGATGATGACGACCTGGCGATTCATCGCGACGAACTGCCGGAACGCGCCATCCATTTCGCCTTGAAGGCGATCGAGGTCTTGTGCAGCGCATTGAGTCGAATGCGGCGATCATCCACCACGCGCCGCGGGTCACGGGCGATGCGATCAAGCAGTTCCCGGTAGATGGTGGTCATGGCCCACAGGGTGGGTCGACAGGCGGCGTCGATCATGCCGTCCAGCGGAGCCGATCGTTCGTAGTGGTCGCGGGCGATGTCGATCCAGCCGGTGATGATCGCTTCACATCGATCCGAAGGTCGCCACTGGACAAGATCGTCTGCGGCAATGCCCGCTTCACGCAACTGCTGGGCCGGGAGGTAGCACCGACCCAGTTGGACGTCTTCCTTCACATCACGAAGAATGTTCGTCAGCTGGAACGCGATGCCGCGATCCACGGCGAGATCGGTGGCGGCGGGGTCGTCGTATCCCCAGATCTCGATGCAGACGAGGCCGACGGTCGAAGCCACCTGCCGGCAGTAGGTGAAGAGGTCTTCGGTGGTCTCGATGGTGCGTTCCTCGAGATCGGCCAGTTGGCCCTGGATCATGTCGAGAAACGGCGCAGGTTTCAGATTGAAGGTGCGTGCGGTCTCGGCGAACGCCATCCACATCGGGTCGGACGTGAAGATTCCTTGTTCGAACGAGTCCTTGGTGAGGGTCGTGAAGTGATCGAGATCGCGACGTGCATCGTGCGGCGTGAGGGCGTCGTCGATGATGTCGTCGGCGCGGCGCATCCAGGCGTAGATGGCGTAGAGGGCGGATCGACGAGGCTCGGGAAGCAGTTTGAGTCCGTAGTAGAAGTTCCGGGCCCGGGACCGCGTGATGACACGGCAGTGCTCGAGGGCGGCATCCATGGACGTGCGGGTGGTGCTCAAGCCGCCACCTCCACGCGTGATGCACGGCGAGCCCGGAGCACCAGCAGCAGCTTCGCCAGTGGCCCCAGGCGAGGTCGATCGAGACAGGTTTCGCAGTTCCACAGCTCGATCCGCCGCAGGACCGAGGTGCCACCGGCGTGGAAGAGCCAGAGGATCGGACGAATTTCGGGGGACACCATGGACAGCAGCGGCCGGCCTTGATCAAAGAGCGTCCAGGTTCGATCTGCGCACTCTCGGACGAGGGCACGGTACGCATCGAGGAAGTCGGGATCGGGTGCGTGGCCCACCGTGACAGTGGACAGGAGTCGCTCGTCGAAGGAGTCGATGTCGTGGAGTTCTCGTGGGAGGTAGATCCGATCGCGCTGGAGGAGGTCCCGCTTGACGTCCTGCCAGTGATTGGTCAGTTGCAGTGCGGTGCAGATCGCGTCGCTGGCGTCGAGCTGTTCCTGCGTACAGGGCTCATCGGCAAGGGCAAGGACCAGGCGGCCGACAGGGTCGGCGCTGCCGCGGCAGTAGTCGAGTACCTGCTCCCAGGTGTCATGGCGTGAGACGAGCTGGTCGGATTGGAAGGCTCCGATGAGGTGCTCGAAGGGGGCGGAGATGAGGCCATGTCGTTCGATCACCGGGGCCAGTGCGATGAAGACCGGGTGCCGTGGCGACCCCTGGAAGCAGTGGTCAAGTTCCGATCGCCACCAGGCCAGCAGTTCGGCGGATCGATCTCGATCGCCGGTTTCATCGCCAAGATCGTCGGCCCAGCGGCAGAAGGCGTACACGGCGCACATTCCCTCGTGCATCCGGGCAGGAACGAATCGGCTGAGAACGCTGAAGTTCTCACCATGGCAGAGCGCAAGATCCCTGCAGTAGGAGCGGGCCTCCTCGAGGCCCATCGAGGAGCAGTGGCCCGGCCCCCAGCGGTCCAGGAGGTCGACGACGGGTGTGGAAGCAGGTCTGGTCATGGCGTGGTGCCCTTCCGGGGCAGGTGCCAAGTGTACCTGCATCATCGACCCCGGGACAATCGAGGGATCGATGGTCGCCGCCACAGGGATGGACGGGTATCATCAGGGGCTGGAGGCATTGCTTGCATGCGACTGATCCTGGCCAATCCACGAGGCTTCTGTGCCGGCGTCTACATGGCGATCGACGTCGTCGATCAGCTCCTGGACATACTCGAAGGTGAGCCGATCTACGTGTACCACGAGATCGTGCACAACCTGCATGTCGTGAACCGGTTCAAGAACCTGGGGGTGACCTTCGTCGAAGACATCGCCGACGTACCTGAGAATTCGATCATCGTCTTCAGTGCCCACGGCGTCAGTCCGGCCGTCCGCGAAGCGGCAGCAGGCCGCAACCTCACCACGATCGATGCGACCTGCCCATTGGTGACGAAGGTCCATGCCGAGGCCATCCGGTACGCCAAGCGCGGCTGGCAGATTCTGCTCGTTGGACATCATGATCACCAGGAGATCATCGGCACCCGCGGGGAGGCACCGGACTCGATCCAGGTCGTCGATTCCGTCGATTCCATCGCATCGCTCAATGTCGATGACCCAGCCAAGCTCATCTACCTGACGCAGACCACCTTGAGCATGGATGACGCGAGCACGATCATCGACGCGCTCAAGAAGGAGTTCCCGGGCATCAACTCGCCTCCCAGCGAAGACATCTGCTACGCGACGACCAACCGGCAGCGGGCCGTCCGCGTGCTCGCACCGGAGTGCGACGTGGTCCTGGTGGTCGGAAGTCGCAACTCGTCCAACTCGCTGCGATTGACCGAGATCGCCGAAGCCACTGGAACCACCGCATTCCTGATCGACGATGTTGAAGAGCTCTCGGCAGCGATGGTCAAGAATGCGGAGTCCGTCCTGGTCACCGCCGGGGCCAGTGCTCCCGAGGATCTCGTGCAGTCGTTGATCCTCCGGCTGATCCAGGATCATGGAGGCGTCATCGAACAGCACGACATCTTCCACGAGAGCGTGGAGTTCGGCCTGCCGGGAACCCTCAAGAAGTTCATGCGGACACGCGACATCGACCCCGAGGGACGGCGGATCACGATGGACGACATGGCATCGACGAACCGGTTTCTCGATGACCACGGCATCCCCTACAGCGTGGTCGACCTGACGGTCAGTGCGGCCGGCTGAATCCGGCGCCACGAGCGAATCGGCGGTCCCATCCATGGCTGAACCATTGCACATCTTCCAGTGCACTCCACGCGAACTGCGTTCGCACCTTGAGCCGCACGATCTGCCGGGGTACGTCGCCGACCAGTTGCTGCAATGGGTCTACCGCCACGGCATCACGGACCTGGAAGCCATGACGAATCTCTCCGCGCCGACGCGGGATCGCCTGCGTGGCCTGGTGCAATTCACACGCGGCAGCGTCGTGACACGGCAGGACGCGACCGATGGCACGCGAAAGGTGCTTATCGACTGGGATGCTCCAGCCTCGTCGCTGCCGCTGGTCGATGACCCCGGGGCACGGGACCGTCGCACGGAAACGGTCATGATTCCCACCGAACGACGCCGAACGGCCTGCGTCTCATCCCAGGTGGGATGCCCCGTCGGCTGCCGATTCTGTGCTTCCGGACTGGGCGGGCTCGATCGGAATCTCACATCGGGACACATCGTCGAACAGGTGCATCATCTTCAGCATCTGCAGGGCGCGGACCGGATCACGAACATCGTGTTCATGGGCATGGGCGAGCCGCTGGCGAACGCAACAGCGGTCTTCGACGCGATACGGACTCTCAATGCCGATTGGGGTTACGGCATCGGTGCGAGGCGAATCACCATCTCGACCGTGGGACTTCCCGCGGCGATCCGAAAGCTCGAATCGTTCGACATCCCGGTGACCCTTGCCCTGAGCCTGCATGCTCCGAACGACGAACTTCGCCGTGAACTGATTCCATGGGCGGAATATTCGACGATCGACGAACTGCTCGATGCCTGCGATGGCTGGTTTCAGAAGACCGGACGGGAAGTCACTCTCGAATACATCCTGCTCGGCGGGGTCAATGACCGGTCGGAGCACGCGTCCGAACTTGTCGAACTGGCGAGGTCAATGCGGGCCAACGTCAATCTGATTCGTTACAACGAAGTTGATGGGCTCCCCTATCGCCGTCCCGAGAATGATGCGGTGCATCGATTCCAGTCGATCCTGCGTGAAGGCGGCGTCAACACCCACATCCGGGCCAGCCGGGGCCGGGACATCGCCGCGGCCTGCGGACAACTGCGTCATGAAGGGTCCGGCGACACACGCGGGTCGGATTGCTCGGCTTCATCGAGTTGACCGGAGCCATCGTGCCCTCCGAATCGCCCGAGTTCATCCAGTTCCTCCACGGAGGCTCGACGAAGTCTGCCGTCCTGGGCCATGGAATTGAGTTCCACAAGCACGGATGCCCAGTGTTCGTAGCGTTCCTTCTCTCTCGTCGCTCGATGCACGATGTCACGAACCGTCGTCCTGATCCCGCGTTCACGGCTTGTTCCACGCCAGTTTCGGGGGATGATGCGTCGCATGGATGCAAGCAGGCGTGTCGCCCAGTCACTTGTACGCAGATCGAGGCGGAACCGCCAGCGAATGAGCACGAGTTCGATGCGCGTCAGGTAGCGTGATTCGATTCGATCGTCACGTCCACGCTTGACGTTCAGTCGCTGACGAGTGCGGCGGCGATGCTCCGGGCTCACCGCCATGGAGGCCATGTAGATGGCGTCACGAATCAGTATGGACTCTGCAAGCGGAAGTATGGCAAGCCGGGTCAGCTGGCGCCCCCGCTCTCCGCGATCTGCCTGGTACAGGGCGGTGATGTCGAAGGAGAGTCGTTCGGCATCTTCGAAGCTGCGCCAGACCATGCATCGGCGCAGGGCGATGACCAGGTCGCGTCGGGCCTCGCGGCCCAGCCGTGTTTCCTGGAGGCCCGGCATGGCCACGAGCGTACGCTGGACGAGGCGGCGGAATCGGGCAGCGCGGGCGAGTCGCCCGGGTCCTGTCCGGCGCAGGGCGTGTCCATAGCGGCGAACGATCCGGTTCGCGGCATCGTCGGCATGGTCCTCGACATGTCGTCGATTCAGGTCAGGGTCGATGGCCAGTCGCCGGCCGAAATCAAAGGCTTCCAGTGAGCGGGCGAATCCAAGCGATTCAAGTGAACGGGCGGCGGCCGTCATGGCATCGACGGTGGCCGGGATCCAGCCGAGTTGGAAGGCGGCGCCGATCTGCACTATGTCGGCCATGCGCTCATTGTGGAATCGATACCGGCAGAGTTCAGTGAAGGATTCGAAGAACTGCCCGCTCTCGGAAAGGCGGAACGCAAGGTAGGCCTCGATGGCCTGGACATCCTGGCCCGCGAGCCCGAGGTCGAGTTGGTCCTCGAAGAGACCGATGTTCACGACGCCGCAGGTGCGATCCGAGGACCCGACACGGAGCAGTTCCTGGGGGCCGAGTGACCGGAGCGTTTCCGAACGGTCAAATCCCAGGAGCAGGTCCGCTTCGCCAAAAGGAATGGTCGAGGAAAGCCCATCATGCCAGTGATCATCTTCGTGTCGCGTAAACAGGATCTGGGCCCAGGCGCTTCGACCGGCTCCGATGGGCTTGGGATTGAAGCGATACCGGATCCGGTACCCCATGCGTTCGCCAGCGTCCGCCAGCAGGTGGATCCCGGCACCCGGGGCATGGCCTCTGAGCCCGGAAAGATGGGCGCACCAGTGGGAGTGATCGCCATGGCGGGGCGACGGGGTCGGAATGCCACTTCCCGCGGCTTCAGTGCGACGCATCGGGGCCTGTGATCGGAAGACCTCGATCTGTTCGACCAGCGGCCGAATCCTTCCCGCAAGCCGTGGCGGCCATCGCAAGGCGATGGGGTCGATCGACCAGGTTGTCTCCGCAGGCATGGCGTGCCGGGCTTCGATCACGTCCGATTCCGCCTGCAATGGCTGCTGCCGGATCACGCAGGCACGGTCCGAGGGCCAGATGACACGCTGCATCGCCTGGAATCCACGCTGATCGATCTCGTCCAGGGCGGCTTCGACCGCATCAACGCTGTAGCGAGGGACTGGTCCATCGACCAGGACGACGAGGCCATGGAGGGTGGACAGCATGATCTCCCGAATCACCTGGAGGACCCGGTCCCGCTCGCCGAGGTTGACCCTTCGGATCATGACGCGTTCCGCTTGCCCGGGCGGGACCATGCTTCGAGCAAGCCGCTCGATGTCCTGTTTGTCGGCACCCGGGTACTGGCTGACGAGAAACAGATGCTGGCTGGAACTGGAGACCGCCTGCCGGACGGCGGGTGCGCCGAATCGTTCGAATCGGGTATGCGACCATGTTTCCAGGTTGATGCGCCGCCCATCTCCCGGACCCGTCTCCAGTCCATCAAGGTTCACGCGAACGAGATCGGGATTGACCTGCTCCGCGGCCTCTTCCTCCTCGAGTTGCGTGGAACCGAGCCATGTTCCCTCTTCGGTGACGGAGTCGAAGAGCATCGTGGCCAGCAACTGGACCTGGTGGTTCATTGCATCGGGCCCGAGCACGGGGTCGCCCGTATCGATCTGCAACGGAAACTCGGGAGGCTCCGGATCGAGCCGCGTGGAACGAATCGAATCAAGATTCAGCTCTTGAAGAAGCGGCAGGAGGCGGCGAGCGAGCATGGATGGGTGCAGCGAGGGCTCGTCGGACGTCGGCGCCTCCGGCTCGTCTCCTGCCTTGGGGAGTCGTCGTCCCCAGATCGTGGCCAGCGAGGAATCATCGGATCGCATCCGCTCGGCGCAGGTGAGAATGCGATCCTCCACCGTGCCGGAGATCGGCTCCAGCACGATCACCTTCCGGCATCGTGCCAGGAGCCGCTTGACCGCGGCCTCGTCGATGGGCTGTATCAGGCCCAGGTGCAGCAGCGGAACACGGCCGCTGAGTCCCATTCTGGAAAGCACGTGCTGGAGGGACTGATGCATCGGTCCGACGGTGATGAATCCAACTGGCGACGGATCACCGGGACTGGGGATGGCATGGTGGGTGTTCAGCTCAAGTCGCCGACCCATTCGAAGGGCGCCTCCGGACTCCGTCCATCTCGGCCCCCGGTGCCGATGGCGAAGACCGACGTCCTCGGGCTCGTCGTCCGAACGATTTGCGCGAAGGATGATCGTCGCACCGGATTCAAGCGTGGTCGGGTGAACGAGCGTGATCGCGGGAACATGTTCTGCACGACTCAGCCGCAGGGCATGTTCAACGCAGTCGCGAAGGTGATCGACGCTTGAGGCGGCGATGACCGGCAGGTGTGATCGAAGGAGCAGCGTGCCGGGCACATCGACTCCATTGAGTGAATGCCTGTCCTCGATGACACAGCCGATGGCGGCGCCGGGAACGCGGGCCAGCACGGTCGAGTTGCGAATCGCCGCTACGGCGGAAGCGGCCGTCGGTCCGGCAAGTACGGCAAGAACATGGCGGCTGCTTCGCGAAGCCCAGGCGGCTCGTTCAAAGGCCCGGGTGGCATCCGGACTGGTGATGACCTGGAGCCGGTTCATGCGGAGAACGTCACGGATCTCCGGCATGCGAAGCAGTTCAATCAATGACTGGAGCGAGGGACACTCGGTCAAGGACAATACGGAGACGCTCGGAAGACACTCCAGTACGGCCTTGGTGATGACTTCCGGTGCCGAGAGCGTTGCCCGGCCACGGTGTCTCGAAAGCGGATGATCGGTGGGATTGATCGAGGCGGGATTCATGAGCCCCCCTCGGCGGTGGAGCCAGGCACGAGCCGGTGAATCGCGGTGGCGACACCGTCGTCGTCATGATGATCCGTGAGTTCGTCGGCAACAGCCTGCACGTTGTCCTCCGCATTGCCCATGGCGACCCCGAGCCCGGCCGATCGGAGCATGCCGACGTCGTTGAGTCCATCTCCGATGGCAACGACACGGCGGGGATCATGCCCCGCTTCACGGCAGTAGAACTCGATCATCGGCCACTTGTCCACACCGTGGGCAAAGAGTTCGAGGATGTGCACGTCGGAGCCTGTGGCATGGGAGGACGTCACCGCGGCCCACTGCTGCAGGTGGAGCCTGGATCCCAGGGTGCTGCGCATGCGCGATGTCATCGGCTCAAGGAGGTGGGCTTCTCCGACGCTGCTGACACGCAACGTGTCTCCGGGATGCGGGTCGTCCTCGAGGCGGTCCACCCAACGGCAGGAGATGTCCATCGAGTCCATCCACCATTGGGAAACCGGGTGCAATCGAGACGTTTCATCGGCATCCGGGCTGCCCACGAGCAGGTAGTCGTAGCCGGCGGCGTGGTGATCCTTGAGGACCAGTGCGGCATGGCCCTCGGCGTGCACCGTGCCCACGGCCTCGCGAACGAGCGAGGGGTCGATGGCATGACGGTGAATGGTTCGGCCATCCGTGGAATCCACGAGAATGGCTCCCCCGGCCCCGATGAGTGCGCCCTGGTACTCGATCGCGTCCAACAGGTGCATCGTCTCGTTGCGAGTTCGACCGGTTGCAATCAGGACATCGATCTGCTGCGACTGAAGGTGGGCAATCGCCTGGCGATTGACGTCCGACACCGTGCCATCCCGTCCAAGAAGGGTTCCATCGAGATCGAGCACGAACAGGTCCCAGGACGACATGGTGCATGGACGGTAGGCGGATCAGGGGTTTCCATCAAGGTTCGAACGAGAACTTGTTTCAAGGCGGTTCACCGCGTAGGCTCAAGATCATGGAGGAAGCTCAAGAACCGTGGCGTCGGCACTGTCCGGCACCCCGAAGAAGGGTGATTTCGCTCCGCACACCGGTGGAGGTGGACTGATGGCCCACTCCTCCATCCAGCGTGACGCGAGAAGCCTGGCTGCCAGTCTCCTGCCCCACCTGAAGGACGCCTGCCAGGGTCACCTCAAGAAGGTGATCTGGTTCAAGGCCGATTGGCAACGTGGCGGTGCCGCCACGGGCCGAGGTCGCTGGGTGCCGAAAACCGGCGATCCGATGGATGTCATCATCAAGATTCCAGTGCGGCCACGTGAACTGACCTGGCTTCATCGCCTCCAACAGACTGAACCGGATTCCCCCGAACCCGTGGTTCCCAGGCTGCTGGGCAGCGGCACCACGCTCGGCGGCTACGACCTGGCGTGGGTCGTGATCGAGAAGATCGAGCATGGGCCGCTGGGCATGCGCTGGCACAAGAATCACGTACGGCGGATCGTCGAAGCAGCCACTCGATTTTCCAAGGAAGCCGACGCCTGGCCGGTGTCCGGAGCGGACCCCCGATATGAAGACTGGGACCGGATGATCGACCAGGCCCGGAGTTCCGTCCGCACCAATGAACCGGCGAACCAGGTGCAATGGTCCAATGCGTTGAAGCGGCTGGCCCACGGGGTCGACGAACTGGTTGAACGATGGCGGGCGAGGGAAACCGATCACTGGATCCATGGCGACCTGCATCTTGCCAACGCGCTGAGCCGGGACGGCATGCAGCATGGGCCGGTGACCTTGATCGACATGGCGGAAGTCCGACCGGGCCATTGGCTGGAAGACGCTGTCTTCCTGGAACGCCAGCTCTGGGCGGTTCCGGAACGACTTGTGACGTCCAAGCCGGTCAAGGCGATGGCCAGCGCCCGTCGACGATGCGGGCTTGGGGTCGAGGATCACTGGGTGGACCTGGCCATGATCAGGCGGGCACTCATGGCGGGAACCGCCCCGACCTTCATACGCAGCGAGGGGCATCCCAGGTTCTTCAAGGCCTGCCTCCACCAGCTGGAGAGAAGCCTTGTTGCGCTCAAATTGAAACGCTGAAGGCCCGGGAAAGCCGATTCAAGGCTCCAAGCATTGCTTCAGATCACGGGCTTGGATACCATCCTCGATTCATCGGTTGAACCATGTTCCACGACCCCGGCCCCGGAAGGCACCCCCATGGACCGCGAACGCCTCAAAGACGTCCAGACCTCGAGCATGAATGATGATCGTCTGAACGAGGATTTCGTCGTCTGGCTCAAGACCAAGGGACCAACGTGGCTGTTGATGATCCTCATCGCAGTGGTCGCGTACCTCTACATCGTGAACTGGAAGCAGGGTCAGATCAACTATCGCAATGAAGCGTGGATCGCCCTGTCCGAAGCCCAGTTGCCCACGTCGCTTGAAGACGTCGCTGTCCAGTACCCGGATGTGGACTCGGTTGGTCAGCAGGCACGGATTCGTGCGGCGAGCATGTACCTCCAGTCGGCCCTTCTTTCACGGGGCATCGGTTCCACCACGGAAAACCCCATCGCGCTCGGTGCAGAAGATCGAGTGTTCAATCTTGAGCGAGCCGCCGCTCTGTACCAGGACGTCGTCAATGCCGATACCGGTGATGAGGGCGATACCGTGATCGCCTACACCGCCATGAACGGTCTCGCGGCCGTGTCCGAATCCAAGGGCGACCTTGCAGACGCCGCAAGCTGGTATCGCAAGGCTGCAGAACGCAGCAAGTCGACATTCCCGTACCTTTCGCAGCGAGCCCAGGTTCGTGCCGAGAACTGCGATCAGTACGATCAACTGGTCGTGCTGCCGGAATCCCTTCCCGAGGATGCGTCCCTCGAGGGGTTCATTCCCTCGATCGATGACAACCGACCCAGTTCGGTCGAAGACGTCACGAACATCCTCACCCTTCCTGATTTCCAGGCTCCCACTGCGGACCCGGTCACTCCGGCCGAGGAACCCGGCGACCAGCCGTGACCGACGAGGGACACGAGGACCTCATCAATGCCGGCGGCAAGGTCGATCCGGCCCAGTTGCAGGCGCTCTACGAGTCGAATACCGATGAAGATCAGCCGGTCGTTGCGAGTTTCACGCTGACGCGGGACCTGGCCAAGCGGCTTGATCGCTACCTCGTCGATCGCATCCCCTGGCTGAGTCGAACGGCCCTGCAGGGATTGATCCAGGAAGAGGCGGTGACGGTCAACGGGCGGGTTCCGAAATCATCCACGAGGCTCAGAATCGGCGACGTGGTGCGTGTCATGCTCCCTCCACCGCCGTCAACCGATCTTCCCCGTGAGAAGATTCCACTGGAGATCCTGCACGAGGATCATGAACTCGTGGTCATCAACAAGCACGATGACATCATCGTGCACCCGGCACGCGGGAACCAGTCCGGAACGATCATCAACGGACTGGCGTGGCATTTCGAGAACAACTCCAGTGGCGAACTGTCGCCGGTGGGATCCGAGAACGCCCGTCCAGGAGTCGTTCATCGTCTCGACAGGCATACGACCGGGGTCATGGTCGTCGCCAAGACGGAAACGGCTCACTGGCGTCTGGGACGACAGTTCGAGCAGCGACGGACGCGCAAGCGGTACCTTGCGGTGGTGCATGGTCGGGTCGAACCCTGGGCCGATGTGATCGACCTGCCCATCGGCGTACATCCCACCGTCCGAAAACGGTACGCGGTTCGGCACGACGCGTCGGGGAAGGACTCGGTCACTCTCTACCGTGTACGCGAGGTCTACGAGGATTACACCCTTGTTGAAGTCGAACTGCGGACCGGTCGTACGCACCAGATCAGGGTCCACCTGTCGCACATGGGGTGGCCGATCGTGGGAGACGACTACTACGGAGGACGGCACCTCGTGGGTCGGGACCTGGTTCAGGCCGGGACCGCATATTCAGTCGAACCTTCGGATCCGGTCATCACCCGGCAGGCACTGCATGCCTCGCTGCTTGGTTTCGAGCACCCCGGTAGCAGCGAAGAGATGACCTGCATCGCCCCACTCCATGCGGACATGCGCCAACTCGTGCGGCTGCTCCGTGAACAGCAGTTCGTCGAAGCGCCGAACGTGTCCGGGGCCGTCCTGGACCTCGACGTGATGCTGCCACGGGACGACTGACTCAGCGAAGCTTCAGCAGAAGCATGGCGGTGCCCACGAGCACCACGGCGATGATCCAGAACCGAACCACGACCTGGGTTTCCGTCCACCCGCCGAGGTGGAAATGGTGATGGATAGGTGCGCAGCGGAAGATGCGCTTGCCCTTGGTGAACTTGAACCACCCGATCTGCAGGGCGCTGCTGGCGAGCTCCACGAAGAAGACGCCGCCGATGATGACCAGGAGGACTTCCTGCCGGATGGCCACCGCGATGCAGGCCAGAAGCCCACCCAGAGGCAGCGAGCCGGTGTCGCCCATGAAGACGCGTGCCTTGGAGCAATTGAACCAGAGAAAGCCGAGGCATGCTCCGGCGATCGAGCCGGCGACGACCATGAGTTCCCCGGTTCCGTCCACGTAGGGGAAGAGCATGTACTGGGCACGTTCCGGGGACCCGGAGATGTAGCTCAGCAGCATGAATGCGACCGCGGCGATCATCGACAGCCCCGCCGCAAGGCCATCCATCCCGTCGGTGATGTTCACCGCGTTGGAAGTCCCGGCGACGAAGAGCATGGCGATGACGATGAACAGCCAGAACGGGAGGATCAGGGTCGATGGTTCAAGCTCCAGGCCCTCGGTTCCCGGGATGTAGGTCCGAAGAAACGGGATCGTCAGCGAGTGGGCAGCATCGTTGCCGACGCCGAGGCGGTAGATGGCCCATCCACAGAGAAAGCCGATGCCGACCTGGAAGAGAAGCTTCTCCCAGGCATAGAGGCCTTCCCGGGAGCCGGGAGCCCTGCGGCCGGAAGTCAGCTTCAGCCAGTCATCGATTGCCCCGACACCAGCGAGCCACACGGTCAGGAGCAGGACCAGGTGGATGTATCGATTGGACAGATCCGCCATGAGCAGAATCGTCACCAGCAGTGAAGCACAGATGAGGATGCCACCCATGGTCGGGGTGCCAGCCCGGTCCTTCATCAGGTCGTTGACATCCTGCCGGTAGAACTCCGGAGAATCGCCGATCTTCTGGCGGACGAGCCATCGAATGGTCCTGGGCCCGCAGCAGAGGACGATCAGGAACGAGAGGACCACAGAGAAGAAGGCCCGGAACTCCAGCTGGTAGAGCACCTGCAGCAGCGAGTAGCTGCCATGTTCGGCCAGCCATTCATCGAAGCCCTGGAGAAGGTTGTAGAGCATGGGTCGGTGTCGCCTCTGCCGGTCTATCGACGATCAGGCCGTTTCAACTTCCGAATCCCAGTTGGATCTCGCAACGTGTACTCGCTCGAGCCCGAGGCCTCGAGATCCCTTCAGGAGGACCCGGTCTCCAGGCTGGAGCATCGAGGCCAGTCGCCGCATGGCCGGCTCATCGATCTCTGGCTCGTGGACGAGCTGATCACCGCTCCAGCCGGAGGCGGCAAGCGAGCGAAGCGTGTGCTGGATGTCCTGGCCGACGAGCATGACCAGGTCGATGCTGCCGGCGGCCGGATGCTCCGCGATGGCGCGGCCGAGGGCCTCGTGCATCGCCTGGGCGTGGTCGCCCAGTTCAAGCATGTCGCCCAGGATGAGCACGTTTCGGGACTGGTCCTGATCCACGAGAAAGGCGTCGATGGAGGCCTGCATCGAATCCGGATTGGCGTTGTAGGATTCGTCGACGAACTCGATCTCGTCGATGTAGTGGACCGCACCCCGGCCGCGAGGCGGATCGACGGCATCGAGCCCGTGCTGGATGGATACGTCATCCATGCCCAGTTGCCGGGCAAGCAGGATCACGGGGACGGTGTTGAAGGCGTGGTGCCTGCCGACGAGTGGAAGACGGAACCGGGTTCCATCGGCGAGGGTGAAGGCGGTGCCCTCATGGTCGACCTCGATCGAGTCGATGGCATCGGTGGTGCCGTCACCAAACTGGACTACGGGGGCCTTTGATTCCGGCAACGGAAACGGGTCCCGGCGGACCCAGGCACGCTCTCGCACCCACGGAAGCAGTGCGTACTTCTCCCTCGCAACGCCTTCAATCGTCTCGAGTCCGGCAAGATGCCCCGATCCGATCATGGTGATGATTGCAAAGTCCGGCCGGGCGATTCGGGCGAGGTACTCGATCTCGCCGGGACTGTTGGTGCCGAGTTCAAGAATGACGGCACGGTGGGATGGTCGTGCAGCCAGCAGCGTCAGCGGCATGCCGATCTCGTTGTTGAAGGAACGGGTGCTGGCACATACTGGGCCAAGACCGCTGAGGACGGAACGCAGAACCTCCTTCGTCCCCGTCTTTCCGCATGTTCCGGTGACGGCGATGACCGGGATCGATTCCATCGAGTCGCGATGGAAGCCGGCGAGGCCGCCGAGGGCGGACCTGGAATCATCAACGCGGAACCAGGGGACGGACACTTCGCCGGGGTGGCGCTCAACAACAAGGGCGGCGGCGCCCCGCTGCACGGCCTGCTCGATGAAGTCGTGGCCATCATGATTGGGGCCGCGCAGAGCGATATAGAGCTGGCCGGGCTCGACCTCTCGAGAATCGGTGCAGACGCCGGTCAGGGCCGGTATTCCATCGGAATCAGCGCCACCACGTTCGAGAACCGGCAGGCGATGAAGGTGCTGCTGCAGGCAGTCCGTTCCGTCCAGGCAGGATTTGGCGACGGCGGCATCATCGAACGGGATGCGAGCGGATCCGATCAGTTGCACGCGTTCGTGTCCCTTGCCGGCGATGAGGACGACGGATCCAGGTGGCGTCGAGGAGATGGCGTGGCGAATGGCGTTGGCACGATCGGGCTCGACCTGGACATCATCCATCCGATCCTCGGGGACGCCCGTGAGAATGTCCTTGAGAATGGCGGCAGGATCCTCGGTTCGAGGATTGTCACTGGTGAGGGTCACCGAGTCGGCGCTGGCCAGTGCTGCAACCGCCATCCTCGGACGTTTCGAAGCGTCGCGGTCCCCTCCGCATCCGAAGACCACATGCAGTCGCTGGTCGGGCTCGAGGATGCGACGAATGCCTGAAAGGGTCGTGCCCAGGGCTGCGTCGGTATGGGCAAAGTCGACGAACACGCGAGGCTGGTCATCATCCGAGGCAACGGGTTGGAGTCGACCGGCAGGGCACGGGCAGGTTTCCAGCCTGTGAGCAATCACCTCCGGCGTGACACCGAGTTGCTGCGCCATCGCTACCGCCTGCAGCGCGTTGGCGAGGTTGTGCCTGCCGACGAGTGGAATGGTTGACTCGATGCCGTCGAAGGTCCCCCATGGACCTTCGAAGCGAGCTCGTGACCCGTCAAGTCGTTCGTCGAGGCAGACCACCTGGGCCGTGGCGCCGGCCCCGGTTTCGATGATGCGGCAGTTGGCAGCCTGGGCCATGAAGCGGCTTCGCTGATCCTCGGCGTTGAGGACCGCGATGCCGTGCCTGGGAAGCATCGAGAAGAGACGGCGCTTGGCGATGGCGTACTGCACCATGTCCCCATGCCAGTCGAGGTGGTCTCCGGAGAGGTTCGTGAAGATCGCTCCATGGAAGGACAGCGCGTGCACGCGACCGAGGTCCAGCGCGTGACTTGAAACCTCCATGACGGCGCGGGTACACCCGTTGCGGACCATGCGACCAAGTTGCCGGCTGAGTTCCGATGCCTGCGGAGTGGTCAACGACGCCGTGGAGCGGCGCAGGCCGTCGTCGATGTGGATCCCCCCGATGAGGCCGCATCGAGCCCGGTCGTCATCGAGCAGGTGCTGCAGGATCATGGCCGTCGTCGATTTGCCATTGGTCCCGGTGATTCCGATGAGATGGAGTCGGCGGCTCGGGTCGCCATGAAGACGTTCTGCAAGTCGGGCGCCGATCATCGAAGGATCAACGCACTCGATGGCTGGAATGACGGCCTCGGCACATCCAGTTGAATCACTGAGAATGGCAGCAGCGCCCGCGGCCTGTGCCTGCTTGATGAACTGGCGTCCATCGGCGGTGCGCCCCGGCCGAGCAAGGAAGATGTCACCAGGCTTGACCAACCGGGCGTCCTCGACCAGGTCGGCGACGATGACATCACCGGTGACACGATGACATGTCACGGGAAGCCCGTCGAGCAACTGAATGAGAGATGTTCCCTTGAATCCGTCCGTGGTCACTGAAGGCCTCCATGCCTCCTGCCCACTCATCCGTCAGAGGATGAGCATGGCATCGCCATAACTATAAAAGCGATAGCCCGATTCAACAGCCTCCTGATACACCTTCTTCAAAAGGTCCAGGCCCATGAAGGCACCGACGAGGGCCAGGAGGGTGGATTCAGGCAGGTGAAAATTCGTCAGCATCGCATCCGTATTGCGGAAGTCCCAGCCAGGGGCGATCAGCAGGTCCGTCCGGCCCTGCTGGCCGGATTCCGGGCCAGGAAGCGGGCTCGGAAGGGATTCAAGGACCCGGACGGTGGTGGTCCCGACAGCCACGATCCGGCCGGCGGGGCTGTCGCCACGGCGAGAGGCCAGGGCCCCCAGGGTCTCCGAGCCGATGCTCCAGGCTTCCTCGTGCATCGGGTGCTCATGGACCAGTTCCGTGCCGATCGGGGCGAAGGTGCCGGCTCCAACGTGGAGGGTCACCATGGCCTGGTCGACGCCCTGCTCGGAGAGTTGGCCGAGCAACTCCGGCGTGAAATGGAATCCCGCGGTCGGAGCCGCCACGCTGCCCCGGGCCGACTCGTCCTCGTAGGTGGTTCGATACCACCGTCGATCATCGGCGTCGAGCTCGTCATGCCCATCATTGCTGCGTGCCTTGAGAATGTATGGAGGCAGTGGTGTGTGGCCGACCTGGTCGAGCGAGAACTCCCCCACCGGCTCCAGGCACCACCTGGCGCCATCACGGTCGATCAGGCGGACCCTGCCAAGTCCGCCATCGGGGCCGACGAGGTCGATCTCCAGACCGGGCCGCAGGGTTCCGTTGCTCCGCAGCATCGTGGTCAATCGATCGCCTGATGAATGCAGAACGATGCCGTCGACGCGGCCACCGGAATCCACCCGGGTTCCCGACAGCCGGGCCGGCAGTACGGCACTGTTGTTCATGCACAGCAGATCACCCGGGTCAAGGTACGAACCAATGTCCGAAACCCGTCGATGTTCAAGACGTCCATCTGCACGGTGGAACACGAGCATGCGGGCGCTGTCGCGGGGGCGAACCGGGGTTCGGGCGATGCGATCCGGCGGGAGGTCGTACTGCAGATCGGTGCGGGTCAGGGGCTCAGGCATGATTCCATCCAGTGGTCCTCGCAACCGCTACAGGCCGCAGGGTTGATTCTCCCGTTCCAGGCGGAACCCGGCAAGCGGGGCCGGCGACTCTTACCGGACGGCGTCAGGGAATCCACGATTCACCCCGTCGTCGAGCCACGAGGTACCGCAGACTCCATGCATGATCGATTTTCCCATCAGCAGCGTGAACGTTGAACTGGACCTCGCCGAGGCGGTGGCCGACGACCTCTTCACGCCCACCGGGGTCCTGCTTGGGGACCTGCAGGTCCAGTCGGCCATGGAGTCGGCGCCATCCTGCATCGACATCTGGGATTGCCAGGATGCTGCAACGTGGACTCCTGGCATGTGGTGGCTGCTGAACTGGTGGACCTGGGAATATCCGGCCTCACGCATCGAGGTCAACGTGATTGCCCCAGGTGCCCCATTGGGGGTTTCCACGGATTCTTCAGCCATCTACACGATCGAACTGGCACCCGACCCAACCACGTCGACCCCGCCATTGGGACCATCCCTGGCCGACCTGGGGGACCAGGATGGATCCCACGAGCCGCCTCCACCGCCGCAACTGCAGGAAGTTGTCGAGCAGTTCGTGGTCCGGGGAACAGGCATCATCGACCTGCTGGCGTGATTCTCAAATTAATCCGGATTCGCAGCGCATGCCGACGCGGCCGGCTGCTTTCTTTGATGACCTTCGGGCTGGCATCGTGCTGGCTCGGGACACGACGTGAAGTGAGCGCCGGCAGGGATGGCTTCATCGCCATCCCTGTCCGTTTCATCGGGTGACCGACATCCCCTCGGGGAGGTAGGGCTCCAGTTCGACGGGAAGTCGCTTGAGTCCGCGACGACATGCCTTGGCAACGGCGTAGCGAAGAGCGTCTTCGTGCCGTTTGCGAACGGCATTGGTGATGTTGAGGCCTCGAGCCTGCATCTGGTCGAGGGCCCATTCCCAGGCCTTGTATTCCTCGAGGCACCGAGGCTTGTAGCGGCCGAAGCCGATGGCGTGGTGGCCAACCTCGTGAAGAAAGACGACGCAGCTCATCGGCCCACGCGGGTACGGTGATTCAATCAGCCGAGTGCGGTTGCCGGATCGATCACGGACTTCCCAGGCGCAGCCACTGGTTGAACTGCGCCACTTGTGGATGCGGATATTCCAGTCCTGCTTGAGTTCATCCACCAGATCGTCGTAACGCTGCTGGGCACGGGTTACGCGGCCGCCGGCTGGGCGGGGCGCCGATGTGGAACGTGGGCGTCGCCGGCTGGACGATGATCGCCGCGGCGAGAGCCCCAGCAGGTCCCAGAGCGTCTCGGCAAAGGCCGCCATGTCGAGGTGAACTCCAGATCATCATCGCGTACGGCATGGGGCCAGGACGCCGGTCGTCCAGATCCACGAGGTGGTCATCAGTCCTGCACATGTCCAGGAACTGACCAGTTGATCATATATGAGCAACGCCGGCGGCGCAGGCTTCGAATATCCGGTCGCCCCCATGGCCGGTCCGATCAACGAAATCGAAGGTGCTGAATGACACGCCTCCGACCGGTGGAAAGCTCGGCCATGCTCAGTTGCGGGAGTTGGATCCGATGGCCTGGACCGCGTCCTTCTTTGCCCGGCAAGGCCCCCAATCCAGAAGAAGGATGGAGAGGTCGTCAACCCCCACTGCGCCGTCATGGTTGAGATCGGCCATGCACGCGTCGGAGGAGTCTCCAACGCATGGCTCGCCAAGCGCCATGTACAGGAAGATCATGTCGACCTGATTGACGGTGTTGTCGCGGTTGAAGTCCGCTGGTGAACACGGCGGGCAGGTATCGCGAACGGTCATGATGTCGATTGGGCCTGCGGCCAGGAGTGCGTGGGCATCGATGTCGATGGGAAAGCTCGCCGGGTAGTGCCGATGAGTGAATGGCGGTCCTGGTGCGCGTTCCCCACAGTCACCCCATGCAATGAGCCTGCCGTCGGCGGTTCGGGCGATCGAATAGGCCGCCCCTGCCTGGACCGATATTACGGGGGGGAGATCCTCGGGAACATCAGTCTGTTTTTTCCCATTGGCTCCCCAGGCATGCACGATCCCATCAGTGCCAACGGCCAGGGAATGCCAATCCCCCGCCCCGATCGCCCGGATGTGCTGGAGGCCGTCGGGGAGTTGCGTCTGGCCTGAGTCGTTGCTTCCCCAGGCCTCGACGGTGCCATTGAGTTTCAGGGCAAGGGAGTGCTGTTGGCCGGCGGCAATCGCAATGACATCGGTGAGACCAGGAGGCACATCACACTGTCCTGCGTCGTTGATGCCCCAGGCGACGACCGTGCCGTCTGAAAGGAGCGCGAGCGAGTGGCTGGTGCCCGTGGCCAGGTGGCTGACGTCCTGGAGTTCGGCCGGCACGTCACATTGCCCATTGTCGTTGGCACCCCACGCAATCACGGTTCCAGTTGCTTCCAGCGCCAGGGAGTACACATTGCCGGCAGCAACAGCAATGGCCTGGCCAAGTGAGGAAGGAACATCGCTCTGTCCATGCTCGTTGTCTCCCCAGGCAATGACATCACCGACGCCATTGACGGCCAATCGGTGCTCGGTTCCCAGTGCGAGGCTCTGGATTCCGGTGAACTCCTCGTTCACCGGATGATTCACAGTGGACTGGTCATATCGATTGTCACCCCATGCCGCGATGGTGCCGTCGACACAGAGGGCGAGTGTATGCCAGCGACCACACGCGACTTGCTGCACCGGACCAAGCTCTGCAGGGATGTCGAGCTGGCCGTATTCATTGGAACCCTGGCCACCACGGTTCCGTCTGATCGCACCGCCACGGAATGATCCATCGCGCCAGCGACCGCAACTACGTTCGCCAGGTCCGAAGGGACATCGCATTGGCCATGACTGTTCAAGCCCCAGGCCATCACGGTTCCATCGGACCGTACGGCAAGAGAGTGGTCCTTGCCGGCGGCTATGACGGCCGCGTCATCAAGATCTTCAGGAGTTGACGTTTCGCCGTAGTTGTTGCTGCCCCAGCCAATCACCCTGTTGTCGTGGGTCAAGGCGAGTGCGTGGCTGCTGCCGGCAGCGATCGCTCGCACCATGCCCAGGTCGGCAGGCGGAGTCTGGATGTCGAAATCGACATCTCCGTTCTCTCCCGAGAAGTTGTCTCCGAAGATCGTGATGGATCCGCCTTCATGCAGCATAAGCAGGAATGGGTAGTGCGGCTGGCCGGACCATACGTCCTGAATGGGACCATTGCCGCCTGCGGCGAGTGCAATGACATCGGTGTAGGTATCCGGGTAGAAGGTATGCCTGGGGGCGTAGTCCTGGTGCCAATCAATCAAGTCACCATCGCAAGTAAGGACGGTTCCGTGTTCCTGTCCGGCGGCAATGGCAACGGTTCGAAACTGCGCTGCCTGGGGCAGGAGGTAGGGCTGGGATTGATGCCCCCCCGTGAGCTCAACCGAGTCGGGTGGAGGATCCCCCCAGACCACGACCTGCCCCGTGCTCCTGAGGGCGACGGAGAAGATGTCCCCGGCATCGATGGCCACGATGTCATCGAGTTGACGGGGAATCTGGACGTACGCCCCACTGCCGCAATCCCAGGCGTTGATGTCCTGGCATGCATCCTGCGAAGCTGCAGATACGGAAACGGAGGCGAGTGTCGCCCCCACGACGAATGCTGCATGTGATGTGAACACGTGAGGTCCTCGGTACGGGGAGGAAGACCGTAGATCATCAAATGGGATCCAGCGGCACTCTCAAGGTACTTGACCGAAGAAGGAATGCAAGGAAAACGAATCGAACTGTCGATGGCGCACGAAGCGATTCGTGACTGATTCAAAGATCCGTCGAAGTAAACATCAGCGCATCCTCTTGCACATCGTGAAGACCTCGACACCAGTCGTCGAAATCCATGGGGCGACCACCTGGAGGCTGCACCGTGTGCAGCCTGATGGAGCCGCTGCCACAGGCGATCGAATGGTCGGGGCGAAGGCATCCGGGGTTCCCCAGTACACCCTCATGTTCGGCGACTGCCGCACGAAGCAGTCGCAGTTTCCTTCCGGCAACGAGAACATCGCAGCCCGGCCACGGCGTCAGACCGTGGATCCGGTTGCGCACCTCGATCGCAGGGCGGTCGAAGTCGACGGTGGCATCCTTGCGAGAGAGTTTTGGGGCCGCAATCACCTCGGCAGACGACTGTGGTCGGGGATCGAGACTGCCATGGTCGAGAGATCCAAGCACCGATCCAACGATCTCGGGGCCCATCTCCGAGAGTCGATCATGAAGTTCACCCGCCGTTTCATCTGGATCGATCGGAGTCGAGCACTGGGCGAGAATGTCTCCCGCATCGATTCGATCCGCCAGGGTGATTACGCTGAGTCCGGTCTCCCGTTCACCATTGATGATGGCCCAGTTGATCGGGGCAGCCCCTCGGAATCGTGGGAGCAGTGATGCGTGAAGGTTCACGGCGAACTGGCCTGAAAGCAGATCGGGTGCGAGTTTCTGCCCGAAGGCGATGACGATCCAACCGTCCGCGTCGATGCCCTGCAACTGGCCGATGATCTCGTTGGTATTGACGTTGTCCGTGGCCAGGCAAGGCAGGTCGGCATCACGGGCCCACTGGGACACCGGTGTCGGCTGAAGGCTTCGTCCTCTGCCCGCGGGTCGATCCGGCTGACTGACAACCATCAGGACCTCGTGCTCCGCGGACATGGCGCGAAAGGTCGGAACCCCGAAGATGCCGCTGCCGAAAAGTACCAGGCGCATGCCGGGCTCCATGGTGTGCTCAGGTGTAGGATTTCTTGAGAGCCTTGAGGAGCTTTCGATTCTTGATGCGCTCCATCGTTGTCATGCGATCGATGATCAGGACGCCCTCGAGGTGATCCATTTCATGTTGCCAGACACGGGCAAGAATCTCCGACTCGACCTCGAATCGTGTTCCATCCGTTTCCATGGCCGAGATTCGAACACGGCTTGGCCGAACCATCTCGACCTCGATCTCCGGAAGGCTGAGACACCCCTCGATGTCCCCGACCGGCTCCGATTCAAGTGGAGTGATGATGGGGTTCATCCAGATGAGTCCATCGTCTTCATGCTCGGGGTCACGAGTAACGAACAACCGCCATGGGATGCCGACCTGTGGTGCAGCCAGTCCGGCACCGTTGGACTGGAACATCAGCTCGATCATGCGTTCCGCCACGGCCATTACTCCGGGATCGCCTGGATCGACCTCCTTGGTCCTGGCACGGAGGCAGGGATCGGGGTAGTACCGGATGTCGAGGCTGTTGATATCAACGGTCATGCTGCACATGCTAGGGATCGGCAGCGAACCGGGCCAGAGCGCGGTTCCGATTGACCTTCCCGAAGAATCTCCATACTGTGCCAAAGGAAACCAGGCCATCGAATCACTGGAAATCCGGGGACATGGCCTGAAACCCGGCACAAGATAAAGGCATGATCGTGGCACTGTTCAATCGCAAGAAGAATGAAGATGAAGGCCACGAGGAGGAGGTCTCCTTCGTCCCCCAGCCTGAAAAGGCCAGGAAATGGTTTGACCATGCCAAGAACATGGCCGATTCCTCGAACTACGAGTCAGCCCTGGTCTATTACGCCAATGGCATCCGCCTCGACCCGGGGACCCTCTCCGCTCATGAGTCGATGATCGACGTGTCGATCAAGCACCTGCAATCCGGCGGCAAGAAGGCGTCATCGAAGGATCTCAAGGGTGTCGACGGGTCTCACCCCGTGGACAAAATGGCCGTTGCGGAGTTGGCGTGGCTTTCCAGGTACGACTCCCCCTCGCTGGCGGTCAAGGCTCTGGCTGCGGCCATCGAAGCCGACCAGCTTGAACTGGCCAACATGTTGACCATTCGCGTTCTCACCATCGTGAGTCGTGCCAAGAAAGTGTCCCGCAGCCTTGTGCTCCAGGTCAAGGATCTGGCTTCTGCCGCCGGAGCCTGGAACGAGGCCATCGCCGCAGGCCAACTTGCCATGCAGATGGACCCTTCCGACAGCGAGCTGGATACCGAGCTCAAGGACCTTGCGGCCCAGCGGGCCATGAGCCAGGGTGGCTATGAGGATGCCGCCGGCAAGGAAGGCGGCTTCCGTGAGATGGTCAAGGACATGGACAAGCAGCGCGAACTCGAGCAGGAAGAGTCGCTGTCCGGTGTCGGCGGCTCGGAAGAGCAGGTCCTTGAACGTGCCCGTGAGCAGTACGAAGCTTCACCCGAGTCGCCTGACGTGCTCAACCGATATGGCCAGTTGCTGCGGAAGGACGGATCGGTCGAATCAATCGAGGAGGCCATCAAGGTCTACCTGGCCGGCTTCGATACGAGCGGTGAATACAGGTTCCGCATGCATGCCGGCGATCTCAGGATCGTACTGAGCCGCCGGGCGATCGAAGAAGCCACCGACCCCCTTCGCAAGGAAGAACTCAGCACCGAGCTCCTGGAACTGGAGGTCGCCGAGTACCGAGAGCGAGCGGAACGCTACCCGACGGACCGGTCGATCAAGTTCAAGCTTGGCGACGTCGCGTTTCGCGCCAATGACATCGGCACCGCCATGGAGTGCTTTCAGAAGTCCAAGGACGAACCGAAACTCAGGACCCGCAGCAGCCACTATCTCGCACGCTGTTTCGCCTGCGAGGGCTGGCACAGCGAAGCAGTCGATGAATATCGCGACACCATCACCAACATGGATGCCACCGAGCGGGATCTCGAACTCGACATTCGGTACGACATGATGGAGTCCCTCATCGAACTTGCTCGAGCCGAGCGATCGGACATGATGGCCAAGGAGGCCCTGGAGATCTGCAGCGGCATCGCCCGCAAGGACATCACCTACCGCGACATCCGGGTCCGTCGCAAGGAACTCGACACCCTCTGCCGGGAACTGGGCTGAATCGGTGCCGACGGCCTGCGCCATCATCCCCGCCAGACTTGCATCCACTCGCTTTCCTCGAAAGGCCCTGGCCGACGAGACAGGAATCCCGATGGTGGTCCATGTCTGTCGACAGGCCCAGGCGGCATCCAGCATCGATCGAGTCATCGTGGCTTGTGACGATCAGGAGATCATTGATGCCGTCCAGAGCCATGGCTTCGAAGCGGCGTTGACGAGCATCGACCATCCAAATGGAAGCAGCCGGGTGGCTGAAGTGGCTCGGGATCTGAGCCACGACATCATCGTCAATGTCCAGGGCGACGAGCCGGAACTGGACCCATCGGACATTGATGCCGCCGTGGAGGTGCTGGCCCGCCATGCAGACTGCAACGTCTCCACCCTGGCCACCGCGTTCACCAATGCCGGTGATCTTGATGATCCGAACCTCGTGAAGGTCCTCCATGAGGATGAGCATGCCGTGGATTTCAGTCGAAGTGCCGCACCCGGGACCGATCCAATGCGGCACGTGGGCCTCTATGCCTTCCGGCGTCCGTTCCTGGAGGTTTACGTGGGCATGGCCCCCACTGCCAGGGAAGCATCGGAACGACTTGAGCAACTGCGGATCATCGAGCACGGTCATTCCATCGCGGTCGCCACGGTGCCGGTGGGACGGCATGGAATCGACACCCCCGAGCAGTACGAGGCGTTCGTGGCTCGCTGGAGATCGAAGTCCGACTCTGGATGATTCCGATTGCGGCCAGGCCATGGCCCGTGCTACAATCAATCATGCCCCACCACGATGACACGACCCATGGTCCCGACGGCGAAGCCTTCCTCAGCCAGTTCGGTCGATCCAGTCAGCAGACAGAATTCTACTCCCCTGCACCCGATGGCTATGTCCCCGGCCGAACGCGATTCGTTGCGGTGTTCGGCACGGTCATGTCCGGATTGGGCAAGGGAATCTTCAGCGCTTCGCTTGCGAAGCTGATGAAGGACAAGGGCCTTGAGGTTGCGCCGATCAAACTCGAGGGCTACCTGAACATCGATTCAGGAACTTTGAACCCGTACCGGCACGGCGAAGTCTTCGTGCTCGACGACGGGACAGAATGTGACATGGACCTCGGCACCTACGAGCGACTGCTCGACCAGAACCTCTCTCGTCGCAACTTCTGCACCTCGGGGCAGATCTACTCCGAGATCCTGGAGCGAGAACGTCGAGGCGGGTTCCTCGGTCGCGACGTACAGATGATTCCCCATGTCACCGGTGAAGTGAAGCACCGACTGCGAACCCTGGCCATGACCGGCGGTGAAAACGGCCGCCAGGCCGATCTTGTCTTCATCGAAGTCGGCGGCACGGTCGGCGACTTCGAGAACGGCTTCTACATCGAAGCGCTGCGTGAACTCGCCTTCGAAGAGGGGCCGGGGTCCTTCTGCTTCGTGGCCCTGACCTACATCCTCGAGCCAAAGACACTTGGCGAGCAGAAATCGAAAGCGGCCCAGCTGGGAATCAAGCGGTTGATGGAGTTCGGCATCCAGCCGCACATCCTCGCGCTTCGCGCGGACAATCCCGTGACCGATTCAGCCATGGAGAAGATCTCGATGTTCTCCAACGTGCCGCCCCAGCGTGTGTTCTCCATGCACGATCGCGAGTCCATCTACACCATCCCCGAGGCCATGCGGGCCGGCGGGCTCGATCGTGAGGTCCTGAGCATCCTGGACATGCATGGCAGCGTCGACCAGGTCGCTGAAGACGATGCCCGTGACCAGTGGGCCAACTATGCCCGAGGGATCGTCGCCAAGCGGCAGACACCGGTTACGGTCGGAATCCTCGGCAAGTACACCGCCCTTCGCGACGCCTACGCCTCGATCGACAAGGCCCTCGAGCATGCGGGAACACACCTCTCGGCCGACATCGAAACACGCTGGCTCGACATCACGGACATCACGGCCGAAAACGTCGACGCGGCCCTGGCCGAGCACAACCTGCATGCAGTGATCGTGCCCGGTGGCTTCGGCGAACGAGGCATCGAGGGCAAGATCGCCTCGGTCAAGTACGTTCGGGAGAACGGCATTCCATTCCTCGGCATCTGCCTTGGATTCCAGATGGCCGTCATCGAGTACGCAAGGCACATGGCCTCGATGTCCAGTGCCAACTCCACGGAGTTCGTTGCCGACAGCGATTGCCCGGTGATCTCGGAGCTGCCGGACCAGAAGGAGATCGAGGGTCTCGGTGGCACCATGCGACTGGGCGGACAGGACGTACTGCTGAGCAAGGGAAGCCTGGCCCAGTTCCTGTTCCGCGGACGCAGCCAGGTGCGTGAGCGGTTCCGCCATCGCTACGAGGTGGAGCCGGAGCTCATCAAGCCCCTGGAAGCTGCCGGACTGATCTTCTCCGGCCGTCATCCGGTGCATCAGATCATGCAGATCCTCGAACTTCCCCGCTCAGTCCATCCATACTTCATCGGAGCCCAGTTCCATCCGGAACTCACCAGCCGCCCCCTGGATCCCCAGCCCATGTTCATGGGGCTCATCGCCGCCGGCATCCTCCGCGCCGACCCGGGTCGGGTGGATGGCCCGCTGCTGAAGGACTGGCTCCTGCGGTCCGACGAGGACCCCTCAGGGCCGTCCCAGGGCGGTGACCCGACTCGCCACGTCCCCAGCCCATGCACCGGTTGACGAGGACACAGGCGGCCGTACACTTCACCATCTCAGGCGATATAGCTCAGCTGGCTAGAGCGGAGGATTCATAAACCTCAGGTCCCTGGTTCGAGTCCAGGTATCGCCATTGAACTGAATCAGACGGGGTCGCCATGGCGGCCTCGTCTGCGTTTGAGGACGCTTTGGTCATGAATCGAGTCGGCATCGACCTTGGTGGAACGAAGATCGAGGGCGTTGTCCTTGAGCCCGGTGGAGCCGAGGTGGCCCGGCACCGTATCGACACGCCTGCCGGGTACGAGCAGGCGATCGACGCCATCAGGACCCTCGTATCCCGGCTCGATCCATCGGGCCAACTCCCCGTTGGCATCGGAACACCTGGTACGCCGTCGCGGCTGTCTGGCCTGATGAAGAACTGCAACTCCACGTGCCTCAACGGCCAGCCGCTGCAGACGGATCTGCAGACAGCCCTGGGCCGCCGCATTGCTCTGGCCAATGACGCCAACTGCCTGGCGCTCTCGGAGTGGACGGATGGCGCCGCGGCCGGTGCCGATGTCGTATTCGCCGTCATCCTCGGCACAGGGGTCGGCGGTGGCCTGCTGGTCAATGGCCGACTCGTCGAAGGCGCCGGCGGTGTGGGTGGCGAGTGGGGCCACATCGCCCTTCCCTGCCCATCGGGCGATGAACTCCCTGCACCCGTGTGCTACTGCGGACGTGGCGGCTGCATGGAGTGCTGGTGCAGTGGCCCGGCCATGGCTGCCGATCACCTGCGAACAACGGGACACACGCTGTCGCCACCGGACATCGTGGAACAGGCACGCAGTGGCGATGGGTCGGCACATGCGACCATCGAGCAATGGCTTGATCGACTGGCCCGAGGCCTCTCCGTGGTCTGCAACATCGTCGATCCGGATGTCATCGTCATCGGCGGCGGCCTGTCGAAGATCGACGTGATCTACAAAGAACTGCCGGGCCGTCTGCAGGCACACGTGTTCAGTGACGAGGTGGTTGTGCGAATCGTTCCAGCGATGCATGGCGACGCCAGCGGAGTCCGCGGCGCGGCGAGGCTCAACGACTGATCAGTCGGTTTCGTCGCCCTCGATGCCTTCTTCCTGCTGGACGGTGTCGTAATCAATGAACGGATCCGGGTCCGCGAAATCGATCCCCTCGGGATGCACAGCACCAAGTTCGGCTGTCTGGGAACCCCCAGCGGTGCCATCCTCTTCACGCATGGCGGCCTGGCCCTGGACCTGGATGTTGTCTTCCTGCTGGGGAATATCGAAGGTTGAAACCGGCTGGCAGGCCGATTCAATGCCCACCAGGAGCATCAGCAGAGCAGGAACAGCGATTTTTGAGGTCATCAGGGACTCCTTACCTGGGTACGCGGGCAGGATACCACGGATGCACACCCCACTGGAGGAGATGAATTTGGGTTCAAATCGAACTTCATGCAGGAAATACATGCAGAATCACCTATTCTGGCAACCGGAAGATTTGGCCCCATGGGCCAGGGAGAGAGGAAGACATGTCATTTCAATCCGTGGCAATAGCTGCTGCACTGCTTGTTGGCACCTCAATGGCGTCAGCGGGTTACATGACTGAGTACGACGCCACTGGTGACCTGTTCGACAATGGATATTCGAACCTGGACATCAGCAAAGTCGAGATCAGCCATGATGACGCCAATGTCAACATGAAAATCGAACTGCACGGTGAAATCACCGTAGCGAACTGGGGAAAGTACCTGGTCGCCATCGATGCCTATGAAGGCGGTGCTGCCGACAATCCCTGGGGTCGAAACATTGACTATTCCGGCGTGGAAGCAGACCGGTTCATCGGCTCCTGGGTCGATGGAGGCGGCGGCATCCTCGGATACAAGCATTACGGTGGCTGGAACGAGGACAACTCGGGCCTCAGCATGTCGGTCGATTCCAACTCGGTCACCATCACTTTCTCCCGTGACTGGCTCGGAGCGGACATTTCGAAGTTCGACTTCGACGTGATGACCACCGGTGACGGAAACGCCCCCGGCGTCGATCATCTCAGTCGCAGTGACGTGGCCACGCCCGGGTGGGGTGACACCTCCTACTCCGGCGATTTCCTGACCTACAACCTTCCTGCCCCCGGAGCACTGCTGCTTCTGGGCGTCGCTGGACTGGCCAGATCACGTCGCCGCCGCTGATCACACATCGAACATGACCCCTCGACGGCCCCGGTCACACCGGGGCCGTTTCAATTGGGCCGTCGGAGTCTCTCCAGTACCATGCTCACAACCACCTGGTGGGGTGGCGGAGCGGTTGAACGCGCCGGTCTTGAAAACCGGTATGGCCTCCGGGTCATCGTGGGTTCGAATCCCACCCCCACCGTTTCTTTCACCAGGAGCCATCCGACATGAATGATCCAAAACCGTTCCCCGAGATCCTCAAGCAGATCAATTTCGTGCTGGCGGGCGTCTCGCTCCTGGCGTTGATTCTCGGGGGGACACTGCTGATCCTCATGATCTGGGACAGCAACATCGTGGACAGCGACTGGGCACCCGAGCTCATCGGCAACTGCGCCGTCCTCATCGGCTGCGCCCTCGTCCTGATCGTGATCAACCGGATCTGCGGCAGCATGCGAGGCGCGATTGCAAAGGTGATCAACACCCTTGTCATCATCGGCATCACGGCCTGCTTCATCATCTCCACCCTCGTGATCTGGGGCATTACCGGTTCGGACGATGCGTTCAAGGCCATCGGCACCATCGTCGTACTCACCGTCGTCGCCTTCATCTTCGTGCCCATCGCAAACGCGATCCACCGCCCCAAGGGGTGACCGGGAAGTCGATCGATCCGGCATTTCAGGCACATGATGCCTCGTGGTGGCGGAGCGTGGGCATCCCGGGCATGATGGGGCCATGCGGACATGGCTTCTGATCCTTCTGGTCCTCTCGATGGCGAGCCTCGCACGGGCCGACGAGGTCCTGCTCAAGGACGGCACCCACCTCCAGGGCAAGGTGGTCCTCGATGACGAGGTGCTCCGATTCGTAGTGACCGGCACCACGACCCCGCGGGCGTTTCCAGCGAGCCAGGTCCAGACGCTTCGCCACTCGCCTGGGGAAGTCGACACCCTGCTGCTCGTCGATGGGACGGAGTTCACGGGCACGGCGATGCTGGCTCGGAACCGAATCGTGAAGTTCACCGTGCTCTCGCTGGGAATCAGCGGCGACCGGGATCTTCCAGAGCAGTCGATCTCCATCCTGGTCATCGACAATCGGGGGATCGACGAGGCCGTGCCAAACCCGGACACTCCCGCGCCCGGTACGCGGAAACCTTCCTCCCCGCCGCCGACGCCACCCATGCCCCCCTGGTCCATGCTCGGGATCACCGAGATTCCCACCCAGCGCATCGCCATCGAGGTCGAGGGCATCATCAATTGCAAGATCGACCCATGGCAACTCGAGAAGATCGAGGGGCTGGGCTTTTCCCTTCGTGAAGCCGAGGAAGCGAGGGAGCAGCTCAGGATGGAGGGCCGCCGTGCCGGCACCAATCGGGATCACATTGACATGCAACTTGAGTGCATCAACGGCTGGATCAGCACCCTCAAGACTGAAATGAACCAGGCAAAGACCCGGTCACGTCGCGGCATGACCATCCTGCGGGCCTGGGATGGGACCAACCAGCGGTGGATCCAGGTGGAGTGCCGCAAGAATGTCCACCGCCGGGTGCTCCGCTCGCTTGAGCCCGGCGACATGTACTCCCTGTTCTGCGATCCTGTCCCTCACGCCTTCCGGATCATTGTCACGGAAGAGACCTACAACCTCGATACCAAGCTTACCGACGAGATCTTCGACGACATCACCAGTCGAACCATCGGCGGCACGGTCAACCGAAGTGGAACTCCATCGGAACCACGGAAACGCAGCAAGGCGATCTCGAGAAGATGGAAGCCAACCGCCCACGACCCGCTTGCCCCCCCGAGATTCGTCGACTTCGGTTCTTCCTATGTCTCTTGCGAGATCGTCTCCATCGAGAAGATGTCTGAACTGCCAGCAGCATGGTCTCCGCCCACAGGTCCGATGCCCTGGACGGAGCGGGCCCTGGCGGAGGGGGAGCCGGGGGGACTCGAGATCAAGCCGGTGGTGTCCGAGACGGGCCGTTCCTACAACGCATTTCTGCCACAGGACAAGTCGATGGCGGGACGACTTCTCGTGCACGTTTATCGCAAAAAGCCCGATGGATCCCGCGGAGCACGCTTGACACCCATTGGCGGGCATGAAGTCGAAGTGGCGATGGGATCACACGCCGAGTTCGTCCAGAACCGATCCAAGCCGGCACCTGGCCCCTACGAAATAGACATCGAGGCGGTCACCTGGTGCCCCCGCGATGACCTGAAGACCGATTGATGAAAGACGACGCCGTGCCTGGAAGAGATCCGGGCACGACGTCGCGTTCTTTGACCGGGGGTCAAGCGTAGATGGCCGGTCCTGGGCCTGCTCGTCCGCCCGATCAGGGCACACCAAAATGAAATCTCTAGCCTGCGCATCCCCAGTCGGAGATGACGTAGAGCAGGTCAGAGATATTGACGATCCCGTCCGGAGTCGGACCGGATGAAGAAGCACAATCAGAGGGTCCACCGGACTGTCCCCAGTCACTGATGATCTGGAGCAGGTCCGACACGTCCACGGTGCCGTCACCGGAGACGTCGCCAGCACAGGCCACTTCCTGACAATCGTCGGGAATGCCATCCCAGTTCAGATCCTGCTGTGAGCCACTCTCAAGTTCACAGCCGTCGGTGTTTCCGTCGTCATCGCAGTCTGCGAGGGTCTGGCAGACGTCCGGGACAAGGTCGGGTCGACCGTAGGCTCCGCCATCGGCCAGGTAGGCCTCCAGATCGGCGAAGTCCTGCTGAACGAACTCGTCGTGAGCA
The DNA here is from genome assembly GCA_029245245.1 of Phycisphaerales bacterium. Classification (GTDB taxonomy): domain Bacteria; phylum Planctomycetota; class Phycisphaerae; order Phycisphaerales; family SM1A02; genus UBA854. Next base: position 310,964 of record JAQWPT010000033.1, on the reverse strand, counting down.
CCACCGGGGTGATCGGTCGGGCTCTGGAGTTTCTCCCAGATGTCCACGCGGGTCTTGTTGCGAAGACTGGGGCCGGGGTACTCCTTGCCACCGCCTCCGTCCGGGCCGTGGCAACCGAAGCACCAGGTGCCCACGAGCGCCTGGCCGCCGGGAATGGATCCGACCGGGCCGCCGTCGCAGTCTGCGAGTGTGCCATCGGCGATGTCGCACTCATCCGGGACGTCGTTGCTGTTGCAGTCCGTGCTCTTGCCTTCGGCGATGTCAACGGAATCCTCGATGCCGTTTCCATTGCAATCGGTACCGGTCTGCTCGTAGTCGAGCGTCAGGGTTCCCGTGCCGGTATCGCCCTGCCAGCCGCCAAGGCGGATCCAGTAGGTTTCGCCACCGGTGGTCTCGTAGCCGCCGATGTAGGAGTAGTAGGACTGACAGCCGCTCCCCCCGGATCCATCGCCGTTGCAGGCGACCTGGGTCATGCTGGAGCAGTCATCGCCCTCGTAGAGCACCATGGAGGTGTCAAAGGACGAACTGTCACATGTCGACAGGGACAGGTAGCCGGAGAGTCCCGGCGAGAACTTGAACCAGACATCATCGCTGCCGGACCAGTCCAGGTAGGTGCCGGAGCACTGGCTGTCACTGGGATCGGCCAGTTCCGCGCCGGCCGACGTGGTGTCGAAGGGATTGGCGCCGATGACGGCTTCCGGAGCATCATCACACAGGTCGGACGCATACCCGCTTCCCTGCTCGATCTGGCAGTTGTAGCAGCCGTCGCCGGCCGTATCGTTGCCATCGTCGCATTCCTCGCCGGCCTCGACGATGCCGTTGCCGCATTCGGCTTCGCCAACGCACATCATCTTGTACATGGTGCCCGACAGAGTGAGGACGTAGAGTTCGCCGGATTCATCTTCGGCGAACGATGCGATGGCTCCGTTGGAACCTGACCAGCCAAGTTCGGAACTGAGGTCGTCGAAATCGACGGCCACGCCATCGGATTCACGGAAGACCTTGACCCAGTCGGCGCAGTACTCCGCGTAGAAGTACAGTCCCTGGTACTGGGGCACGGAGCAGCCTCGATACACGAAGCCGCCGATGACGGTGCAGGCACCACCGGAGTGGCCGTAGTCATGGATCGGGAACACGTAGTTTGAACTGCTTCCACAGCCGGAGGTGTTGTAGGCTGCATCACCTTCGTAGCAACGCCACCCGTAGTTGAGCCCACCGGCACTCCCGGCTTCTTCGAAATCGATCTCCTCGTAGGCGTTCTGGCCCACGTCACCGATCCACATGTCGCCGGTCTGGCGGTCAAAGGTGAATCGCCATGGATTCCGCATGCCCAGCGCCCAGACTTCATCGAGCACGGAGCCGTTGGAGACGAAGGGGTTGTCGCTGGGAATGTAGTACGGAGGATTGCCCGGATCGAGCCGGAGCATCTTGCCCAGCAGTGAGTTGCCGTTCTGGGCGCGGTTGTTCGGATCGCCGCCACTGTCGCCGTCGCCCATGCCGACGTACAACATGCCGTCGGGACCGAACTTGACGCCACCGCCATTGTGGTTCGAGAAGTCCTGCGTGATGGTCTTGAGGATCGTCTCCGAGCCACTGTCAGCTACATCCGGATCGCCGCTGACGGTGAACCTGGAAATGACCGTATTGCCACTGTTGTTGGTGTAGTTGACGTAGAAGCGACCGTTGCTGGAATACGCAGGGTCGAAGCACAGGCCAAGCAAGCCGCGTTCGCCACCGGAGGTGATCTGTCCCGAGAGGTTCAGGAAGGTACCGATCGTGGAATAGTCGGACAGGCTGATGATCTTGATCCGCCCAGTCTGTTCAACAACGAACATCCGGCTTGAATCACCTGGAGGCGAAATGCCATCGACCAGCGGCCCGAAGCCCGAGGCGACCTGGACGAGCGACGGCGTGCAGTCGCCGAGATTTTCACACTCATCCGGCACGCCGTTGGAGTTGCAGTCGGTGCTGGACCCGCTGGCGATGTCGTCATCATCGTCGACCCCGTTGTTATTGCAGTCTCCCCCGCCACCACCGCCGGATGCGGTGGGTGTCAAGGCGACGCCGTACGCCTCCATGTCATTGCTGCCACCACTGGCGGGCTTGAACACGCCGAGCTCGACGGAAGCCGCCTGCGAAGCGGCCGTTGTCTTGAACGAGAAGGTGTAGACGGTTCCCCAACGAATGGCATTGGCCCAGACATTCTGTCCGTAGGTTTCCGGGCAGTCCCAGGTAATGCTGGAGCCACTGACGCTCGGGGACCAGTCGGTGCCATCCACCGGGGATCCACTGTGGTAGTCGACGTCATTGAATGCGAAGTCGTAGTAGCTTCCGGAAGGATCGACCGGGATCGTGAATGACCCGATGGAGCGATCCGAGTTCTGGTTCTGGATGGCGTAGACGTACTGGTAGACACCGCCGCCGAGGTTGTTGACCTTGGAGCCGACGAGCACACGGCCTTCATTTTCGACGAAGAAGTCCGAGACGTAGACGTCGGAATCGAACGAGGCCCATGCTTCGACCGCTGTGATCTCCCGCATCGTGTCGTAACTGTCGATGTTGATGTTCCAGCTGGAACCGCTGCCGCTGACCGACCCCTGCACGCAGGACGTGTTGTTGTTGGCATTTCCAGCTGCCGCATCGTCTGGAGACACGTACTGTGCCTCGACAAAGTAGATGCCGCCACCATTCTGCGACGGATCCAGTTCGCTGATGTCCACCTGGACACGCTTGTAGATGCCATCACCACTGGCCGTCAGGTCAGTGCCGGGGTACGGGTAGACACCTGTGAAGGCATTGACCTCGTACTTGGGGCTCATGCCGTTCTGTGAGCCATTGAGTCCTGATGAATACAGATCGGAACACCCGACACCGAGCATCGAGCCATCCGTGCCGTTGCAGCCGCACCCACACAGGTTGTCCGAAAGCGCGAAGAAGCCGTTCTTGAGCCAACCCTGTCCGAGCTGTTCAAGCATCCCATCCTTGATCCGGTAGAGATGCTGGCCGATGACGGGCTTGTTGGGAGTCCCGGAATTCCAGTACAACTCCTCGTCGCCGATGTTGCAGGATTCCGTACCGAAGGCGAAGGACTCGATTCCTCCGACCGACGAATAGTTGGATGTGCCGCGGATGTCGCCGACGATGACGTCGGGTCCACTGCTGTTGCAACTGGTGCCGTTGTTGCCGCCTGCCAGGGCGGGGTTCATCTGGAATGCAAAGGCGCCCATGAGTGCCAGTGCGCCGGTGGTCAATACGATCGTGGTGTTCTTCATCCCTGCTGGACTCCTCAGCTCTCCAGGCAACCATGGGTGCGTGCGTACATCTCTCCTCCCCCCCCCGGGGGATGGAGTTTCTGCAGTTGCAGTTGAAACCGCATGGCGTGCCGGCATGCGATCGTGCTCCTCCATCGTGATCTTGTGCCAGGAACACACCGCTGCAAACACCAACCGTGTATTTCCGACTGATTTGAGCACTGATTCCTCATTTCAAGTCCTCTGACAGTGTTTGCCGCGGGCGGGTAGGATGGCCCCGATGCGACTTCTTGCCCCCCTCCTGATGGTTCTTGCTGCAGGGTGTGCCCCCCTGGACACCCGGTACGCTCCGGTGAGGGTACTCATCGATGTCCGGGATGCCGTGACCGGGGAGCCCCTGGAGGACGTGGCCGTGCTCGGGGGAGTCAACGCCATGTTCAATCCGGATACCCAGCCCGGCATTCTTGGTCGAGCGGGCGGTATCCCCTCCTTCGTGGTGGTGAACGAACCATCCAGCTGGATCCTCACCACCGATGCTTCCGGACAGGCCACCGGATGGCTTGCTGGCGGCAACCCGACCTCGATGCTGATCATCAAGGAAGGCTACATGCCGACACGCACGATCATTGAAGCCAACAGCACGAGACCAGTGGGGCTGGAGTACTGGAACGAGGGACTCACCGAACCGATCCCTGCAGGAAGCACATCGACCACGAACCGGCTCGAATTCCGGGTGCTGGTCGATGAAGACTCAGGATCGTGACGTGGGCTTGAAGATCCGGAACAACATCGTCAGCGGATCATAGAACTCGTCAACCACACGCTCCTTGAGCGGGATGATCGCGTTGTCCGTGATCGTGATGTGTTCCGGGCACACCTTCGTGCAGCACTTGGTGATGTTGCAGTATCCGATGCCATCGCGATTCTTGAGATCCGCGAGGCGATCCTCGGTGTCCAGGGGATGCATTTCCAGGGCGGCGGTGTAGACGAGAAACCGGGGGCCGATGAACTCGTCGTGCTTGTGGTGGTCACGCAGCACGTGACAGACGTCCTGGCAGAGGAAGCACTCGATGCACTTTCGGAATTCCTGCGGACGCTCGACATCCTCCTGGGCCATTCGCCATGTGCCGTCGGCGGCATCTGGCCGCCGGGGCTTGAATGGCTTGATCTTTTCCTTGACCCTGTAGTTCCATGAAACGTCCGTGACAAGATCCTTGATCACGGGGAAGGCCTGCATGGGCTCGATGGTGACCGGCCGCTCCAGGGGCAGATCTTCAAGCCTTGTCATGCACATCAACCGCGGCTTTCCGTTGATCTCCGCCGAGCAGGAGCCGCATTTGCCGGCCTTGCAGTTCCATCGAACGGCAAGATCCTGGGCGTGCTCGGCCTGGATGGCATGCACCGCATCGAGGACGACCATGCCGTCGTCGATGTCGATGACGTATTCGACGAAGTCGCCTTCGCCCTTCTCGCCACGCCAGATGCGAAACGTCGCCTCACGCATTCAACCCATCTCCTTGACGATGGACTGGAGTTCGTCTGTTCGGCCCACGACCGGGACATGTTCCGCAACCACTGCCCCCTGGTCATCCAGTCTGGTGACCGTGTTGACCTCGCCGAGCGAATCGCTCTTCTCGGGATGATCGACTCGGGAGTGGGCGCCACGACTTTCGCGTCGCCCAAGCGCGGAGCGTGTGATTGACTCCGAAATCGTCAACAGGTGCCGCAGGTCCAGCGCGGTATGCCACCCGGGGTTGTACTCCCGGTTGCCGGGCGAATGGGCCGTCTCCGCCCGGGTTCGCAGTTCGCCGATGCGATCCAGAGCCTGGGACAGTTCGTCCTCCTGCCGGGCGATGCCGACCAGGTCCTGCATGACATCCTGCAGCTCGTGCTGGATGGCGTAGGGATTCTCCCCCTGTTGCCGCTCCAGGGGAGCAAGGGCGAACGCTTCAACGTCCGTGACCTGCTGCTCGTCGATGTGGGTGCCGCCATGATCCGAGGACCACTGGGCCGCCGCAGAACCGGCAATGCGCCCGAAGACCAGGAGGTCGGACAGGGAGTTGCCGCCAAGACGGTTGGCTCCATGGAGTCCCCCGCCGCATTCACCGCAGGCAAAGAGCCCTGGCACCCTGGACATCTGGGAGTCGGCATCGACCTTGATGCCACCCATGACATAGTGCGTGGTCGGACCGACCTCCATGGGCTCCTTCGTGATGTCGACACCGGCCAGTTCCTTGAACTGGTGGTACATGCTCGGGAGCTTCTTCTTGATGTGCCCTTCGCTGTCCTTGATCTTTTTACGGATCCAGGCGATATCAAGGAACGCGCCTCCATGGGGTGAACCGCGACCAGCCTTCACTTCCTTGACGATCTTGCGGGCCACATGGTCACGGGTCAGCAGTTCCGGAGGCCGGCGGGCTTCCTTGTCACCGATCACGTACTGCCAGCCTTCTTCTGGATCATCACATGTCTGTCCGTGATAGAGAGGCGGGATGTCGTCGAACATGAAGCGGGTGCCTTCGCTGTTGGTCAGGATGCCGCCCTCACCGCGAACGCCCTCGGTCACCAGGATTCCGCGGACACTGGGAGGCCACACCATGCCAGTGGGATGAAACTGGATGAACTCCATGTCCACCAATTCGGCGCCGGCTTCCAGCGCCAGTGCGTGACCATCTCCGGTGTACTCCCAGGAGTTGCTCGTCACCTTGTATGCCCGGCCGATGCCACCGGTGGCCAGGACGACCGCATTGGCGTGCACGAGATGGAATCGGCCTCGCTCACGGTCGTAGGCGAAGGCGCCGGCCACGCGGTCTCCGTCCTTGAGCAGTCGGACAACCGTCGTCTCCATGAGGAAGTCGATTCCCTGGTGGATTCCATGGTCCTGCAGGGTACGAATCATTTCAAGGCCGGTGCGATCCCCGACGTGGGCCAGTCTCGGGTACTTGTGGCCGCCGAAGTTCCGCTGAAGGATCCGGCCGTCCTTGGTCCGATCGAACAAGGCGCCCCACGCCTCGAGTTCCCGAACCCGATCCGGTGCTTCCCTGGCGTGCAGTTCGGCCATTCGCCAGTTGTTGAGGTACTGGCCGCCGCGCATGGTGTCTGAGAAGTGGACCCGCCAGTTGTCGCGGTCGTCGACGTGGCCCATGGATGCCGCCATGCCGCCCTCGGCCATCACGGTATGTGCCTTGCCGAGGAGCGATTTGCTCAGAACAGTGACCTTGGCGCCCTGAGACGACGCCTCGACCGCTGCACGCAGTCCGGCTCCACCGGCGCCAATGACCAGCACATCGCATTCGCGTGTCGACCACCCCATGTCAGAAGATCCTCCAGTCGGTCCAGATGCCCGACGCACACATTCGGATGTAGAAGTCGGTGAACCCGACCCAGAACAGGCTCATCCAGGCCCAGAGCATGTGACGCTTGTTGAGGCAGGTCACGCATTCCCAGGATTTCTTGCGGACCTTGTGCCGTGAAAGAATGTCCAGGCGGCCTCCAACGAGGTGCCGAAGCGAATGACAGCCAAAGGTGTATCCACCAAGGAACACGACGTTCGCGCAGAGCACCAGTGTGCCAACACCGATCCCCCAGACCCGGTGCGTCACGTCGGCAGTGCCTTCCGTGAACCACATTGCTTCCCATGCATCCCAGGCGAGAATCACGATGAAGATCAGAGCGAGGTAGAGGAAATATCGATGAACGTTCTGCAGAATCAGGGGCAACGAGTGTTCGCCGCGATAACAGGACCTCGGTTCGCCGACGCCACATGTCAACGGATCAGCCCAGAACGACTTGTAGTAGGCGCCACGATAGTAGTAGCAGGTGAAACGGAATCCGCCCGGGGCCCAGAGGATCAGCAGCGCAGCCGAGAACGGAATGAATGCCGGCCACCAGGCCGGGTAGCCGCTTTCAGGGAGAACTCCGATCCAGGGGTGCTCTCCCGCCGTCCCGTAGAGCAGTGGCGAATAGAAGGGCGAGAGGTAGTGAGCACCTCCCTGGCCGGGGAGAGCGCCGTAGTAGTAGTTGACACCCTGGAAAGCCGCCCAGGTGGAGTAGACGACGAATGCCCCGAGGCCGAGGAAGACAAGCAGCGGCACGAGCCACCACCGATCGGTACGCGACGTCTTGCCGAACCGACGTTTCTGAGGGAGTGTGATGTCGGAGCGACTCATCCTGATCTCCAACGGGGCCGATGCGAGCCGGGCAGTCTAGCAGGCGAGTTGGCCTACTGGGATTCCAACTGGCCACGATTCTTCATCGGTTCGTAGAGAGCCGCCTGGCGGTATTGGCGGTTCATGGACGAGATGAACTTGATGCTGATTCCCTTGGGACATGCGTCCTGGCACTCTGCATGGTTCGTGCACGCACCGAAGTCTTCCGAATCCATCTGTTCGACCATGTCCAGGACGCGGGAGATCCGCTCAGGCTGCCCCTGCGGAAGAAGATTGAGATGATTGATCTTCGCGGATGTGAAGAGCATGGCGGAGCCGTTGGGACAGGCAGCGACGCAGGCGCCGCATCCGATGCACTCCGCGGCATCCATGACCTCTTCGGCAACATGGTGCGGGATCGGAATGCTGTTGGGGTCCGGTTTCGGGCCGGAATGAACCGTGATGTAGCCGCCGGCCTCGATGATCCGATCGAAGGCGGAGCGGTCGACCATCAGGTCCTTGACCAGCGGGAAGCCTGCACTTCGGAACGGCTCGATCCAGATTTCATCACCATCATTGAATGTCCGCATCCGAACTTCGCAGGTGGTGCAGAAGTGACCGGGGCCATGGGCCCGACCGTTGATGACCATCGAGCAGGCACCACAGATGCCTTCGCGGCAATCTGAATCGAAGGTGACCGGCACGCCCCCATCCCCGGAGATCTGTTCATTGAGCAGATCCATCATCTCCAGGAACGAGATGCTCTCGTCGACATCCTTCATGTGATAGGTCGTGAAGCCGCCCTTGGCAGCGGGGCCGTCCTGACGCCAGACGTGGAGGGTGAGACTGATCACTTGTAGCTCCTGGTCATCGGCTGAAGTATCTCGAAATCGATCGGCTCTTCATGCTTCACGTGGGGGTTGCCGTCGCCCTTGTACTCCCACACGGAGACGTTTGCGAACTTCTCGTCGTTGCGGATGACTTCGCCTTCCTTGGTCTGGTGCTCATCCCGAAGGTGGCAGCCGCAGGACTCATCACGATCAAGGGCATCGTGACACATCAGGTCGGCGAGTTCGATGAAGTCGGATACCCGTCCGGCTCGCTCCAGGGACTGGTTGACGCCCTTGTCGCTTCCGGGGATGAGCAGATCGCTCCAGAACTCTTCGCGGATCTCGGCGATGCGCTTGATGGCCTTCTTGAGCCCATCGGCATTGCGGGCCATGCCGCAGTGTTCCCAGACCACTTCGCCGAGCTTCCGATGCAGGGCCAGCGGCGTCTGCGTCCCGCCGATCCCCATGAGGCGATCGATTCGAGCCTGCGCCTCCTGCTCCGCAGCCTTGAACTCGGGAAGATCGTTGGTGACCTTGTCCTGGTAGATGTCGTGGAGGTAGTCGCCGATGGTCTGCGGCAACACGAAGTAGCCGTCGGCGAGGCATTGCATCATTGAACTGGCGCCGAGTCGGTTGGCTCCGTGGTCGGAGAAGTTGCATTCGCCGATTGCATAGAGACCGGGGATGTTGGTCATCAGGTTGTAGTCGACCCACAACCCTCCCATCACGTAGTGAACGGCAGGATAGATCCGGAATGGAACCTTGTAGGGGGACTTCCCCGTGATGTCCGTGTACATCTGGAAGAGATTGCCGTACCGCTCGGAAATGACCTGGTGCCCCTCTCGAGCGAGGGCGTCCTTGAAGTCCAGATACACCGCACGGCTGCCTTCTCCATCGACGCCGAATCCGTCATCACAGACGATCTTGGCGTTTCTCGAGGCAACGTCACGAGGCACGAGGTTTCCGAACGAGGGATACCGCTCCTCGAGGTAGTAGTAGCGCTCGTTCTCGGGGATGTTCTCCGGAGCCCGGTCGTCGTTCTTCTTCTTGGGCACCCAGACCCTGCCGTCATTGCGGAGCGATTCGCTCATCAGGGTGAGCTTGCACTGGAAGTTGCCGGAGACGGGAATGCAGGTCGGATGGATCTGGACGTAGCAGGGGTTGGCCATGCCGGCCCCACGACGGTGTGCCCGCCAGGCGGCCGTGACATTGCAGTTGATGGCATTGGTCGACTTGAAGTACACGTTGCCGTACCCACCGGTGGCGAGCACCACGGCGTCGGCGGAGTGTGATCGGATCTCGCCGGTGACCAGGTCACGAACGACGATGCCCCGACACCGCCCGTCGATGACGACGATGTCCTGCAGTTCACACCGGTGATGCATCGTCAAGTTGCCGTCGGCGATCTGACGCTGCATGCCCTGGTACGCACCCAGCAGCAACTGCTGGCCGGTCTGCCCACGGCAGTAGAAGGTGCGGGAGACCAGTACGCCGCCGAAGGAACGGTTGGCGAGCATGCCGCCGTATTCCCGGGCGAAGGGAACGCCCTGGGCAGTTGCCTGGTCGATGATGTTTCGACTGAGCTGGGACAGCCGGTAGACGTTGGCTTCACGGGACCGGAAGTCGCCACCCTTCTGGGTGTCGTAGAACAGTCGGTAGACCGTGTCCCCGTCGTCGCGATAATTCTTGGCGGCGTTGATCCCGCCCTGGGCCGCGATGCTGTGGGCGCGACGAGGCGTATCCTGAAAGCAGAAACTGTGGACGTTGTAGCCCTGGGCTGCCAGTGACGAGGCGGCCGAGGCGCCGGCCAGTCCGGTTCCGACGACGATGACGTCGTATTTCGGGCGATTGTTGGGGCCCACGAGCTTGATGTGCTCGAGGTGGCGCTCCCACTTCTCGTCGACGGGTCCTTCCGGGATTCGGGCGTTGAGTTCCATGGATCAGCGTCCTCTCTCGGAGACGATCGTGAGATGGTTGGTCGCAGTCGGTGCATCGACCTGCTGCGGGGCGTTCGAGGATGAAGCCGGTACGGATGCAGGGGTCGGCATGACACCCGACCAGAAGAGCACCGGCACGGAGGCGAAGGACAGGAACAGGCCCAGTGACAGTGCCACGGCGATGCCGCGGAAGAAGTTGTTTCGATCGGCGTTGTTGTAACCCAGTGTCTGGAAGAAACTCCACGCACCGTGGTAGATGTGAAAGCACACCAGTGCGACGGCAGTGACGTAGCACAATGCGATCCACCAGACCTGGAAGGCCTCGTAGAGGTTGATGTAGACGATTCCCATGCCGTCCTTCTCGTAGAAGGGAGTCGGCTGAAGTGTTCCGCTGGTGAACTGGAGAATATGCAGCACCACGAAGGTGAGAATCAGCAGGCCCGAGATGAGCATGGTGAGTCCCACGATGGTGCGGTGACGACGACTCTTCTTCCGGTAGCCCACCGGCCTGGCCCGACGATTCTGGCGGATCAGGAGGAAGATCGTCACCACGTGAAGGACCAGAGCCCCTCCGACGATGACTCGGACGATCCAGAGGAAGCCGCCGTATCCGAACAGGTGCGACGCGAACGATCGAAGCCAGTAGGAGTAGTCGTTGATCTCCTCGGCCCCGAAGTAGGCATGCAGGTTGCCATAGGCATGCAGGAGCAGGAACCCGATCATGATCGCGCCCGTGACTCCAACCACGGCCTTCTTGCCGACGGAACTTCGGTAGAAACGTAGAAGCCTCATGAAGCCTGTTCTCCTGGTGTACCGGCAGCCATGATAGCCGTCATTGGCCGGCTTTCAGCGAGGGGGCACTGTTGAGAATGGGATGCAACAAGGGGCCGCTTCCAGCCTCAGCGAGAGAGGGCGATTGAGGCGACTGTCGTGTCATCGGCGAGCTCATCGGTCTCGGCGAATTTTCGTACCGTGTCAACCAGCTGAGTCACGTCATCCTGTGGTGTCTTGAGGGTGGAAAGCAGGCCATGCACCCTGCTCATTCCGTACTGCTCGCCTCCGGGGCATGGCTGTTCCACCACGCCGTCGGTCATGATCAGCACCCGATCATCACGCTCACAGTGGATCTGGTGAGTCGAGAAGACGGCAGTTCCTTCAATGCCGATGGGCTGATGCGTGGCACGCTCCGGTGAGAAACAGGTCCCATCGGACTTGCAGTGCACCCAGTGTCCATGCCCGGCATCGACGTAGGTGACCGTGCCGTCGGACGGGTCGAAGACCCCGACCCAGAGCGAAATGAACCGGTTGATCGGAGAACGCTCCGAGATGTAGGCGTTCAATGCCCCCACCGCTTCGCCCGGATCGTTGAAACGATGCATGGCCGCGTGCAGGTAGGACTGTGATGCAGCCATGAGGATGGCAGCTCCGATTCCCTTGCCGCTGACATCGCCGAGGCAGACCGCAACCCGGCCACCATCGAGCTCGAACACGTCGAAGAGGTCTCCGGATGCATACCGACCAGGTCGAAACTGAACGGCATAGTCGAAAGCGCCGATCTGGCCACCCAAGGACGGGACGATGAACTGCTGGGCCTCGCGGGCGGCAGCGAGGTCGCTGACCAGCCGCTGCTGCCGGTCAAGCAGCTCACGACGACGCATGTTGGCGATGGCGAGTCCGGCAATTCGCACGAGCGCCTGGCAGAACCCTGCGGCATCGGACTGAACGGTCGCCTCGGAGCCACGGGCATCGAGGTAGAGGATCGAAGCGACCAGATCGTCCACCATGATCGGGCAGCAGAGTGCGGAGTGGATGTTCAGGTCGGCGATGCTCTGCCCGTAGTCCGGCTGGCTGTCCGAGAGCAGGCTCACCATGTCGCCGTTGGCCGCGGCCCGGATCAGGGAACGACTGAAGGTCTCGAATCCCGTCTGGTCGCCGGAGCGATTCTTGAAATGGAGCACTTCGACCTGGTCACCCTCGTCGATGGGGCGAAGCAGGGCGGAACGTCCGAATCCAGTGCCCTCCATGGCCGAGGAGAGAATCGCATCGGCCTGCTCGGTTTCATCACCCGCCTGGTTGATGAGCCCGGCACATTCGATGAACAGGGACAGGCGGTGGCGGGCCAGGGCGGCGATTTCGTCGGGAGCGATCTTCTGCACTCGACGTTCGATGTCCTCTTCGTCCTGCTCCGTAGGAAGCGAAACGGTTGTTGCCTCCATCGTGCCGACCTGGAGGATCCATGGGCCGATCTGAAGTCGATCACTCTCGGCGAGCACCGAGGGAGCTTTGGCATCAAGGCGAATGGTGTTCAGAAAGGTTCCGTTTGTTCCACCGAGATCTTCGATCTGCCAGTGGTCACCGACCTGGGTGATCATGGCATGGTTCCGTGATACGGTTGGTGCGGGAAGGAGAATCTCGCACTCGGATGCCCTGCCGATGGTTCCGCCGGCATCAGTCACCTCGATCACGGGGAGATCCGGACCGCTGATGACGTAGAGGCGAAGCCCGTGAACACGGGATTTCGACACGTTGCCGGAACGTGATGGGGGCATCTTTGACACGAGAATCCCATGGTACCCGCTTGCGTCTTGCCAGTTCAAAAGACGAAAAGTGCGACTTATCGGTCTATTTTCAAAGAAATACCTCTCAGCGTGCCATTGGATCATTTAGATTTCACTGTGAGGTTCGGCCAGTTGGCCCTCTTGCATTGCCACCACTGAATGCAAGCAACCTGCTTTTTTGTAGAGAGATTTGAGGAATCCCCACATCATGAAGATCAAGTTGATCCTGAATCGGGCAGCGATCGCTGCATGTATCGCTGTAACCGGATTTCTGACCGTCGACCTGCAGGCCGCATCGAAAGTGAGTGGCTTCAAGGACTTCAGCCCGACGGAGCAGTTCAAGGCATCGAACCTGCGCGCAAAGGTCGTTCACAACGAGTCTGGCAACATCAGGGCTCTCTACGCGCCAGACATGGCTCACGGGGGATCCCCTGTCGATTCGGCCAGGAACTACATCATTGAATGGGGCGACATGCACGGCGTGACCCCCGACCAGATCAGACCAATGGACGTGATCGGCGAAGTCCCCCTCCGCTACAACCGTGAAACCGACAGCTACGGCCTCACCCTGCTCAACTTCGAGCAGGCCATCAACGGCATTCCAGTCTTCCAATCGCGACTCATGACCCTGGTTCGCAACGAACCCGGGTACCCGGTCGTCCACATCAAGTCCGACCTCAAGCCCCTCAAGGGCTGGACCCCAGGGCCCATCGCCAATGATGCGGCGGACCACGATGCCGCAGTCCAGGCAGGCAGTCGATTCCTGGGTGAGGCCGTCGAACTCGTCGCCGCGCCCTCGATCGTCGTCTACGCCGGGGCCGAACAGGAAGTTGCGTCCCCCATCCTTGGCATGAGCTTCGAGGTCACTTCTGGTGACAAGTCCGACGGCACCTACCAGCGATGGCTGCTGATCAGCGACCTCGCTACGGGAAACATCATCTACAACGAGAACCGCGTCCTCAACTGCGGTCATGCAGGGGCCTCTGTCGCCAAGGCCGTCGGCACGGCCGCCGTCGGCGACATCACCGGCCGCACCTCCTCGCAGGCCACTGACGGCTCCGGAGCCGACACCTGTGAGAGCGACTCCCTCTACGGCATGCCCTACATCTTCGTCTCCGGCAGCAACGGTCAGTCAGCCGTGGCTGATGCAGACGGCAACTGGAGCATGTCCAGTTCGGGCAGTGTCACCGTGACAAGCGCCTTCGACGGACAGTATTTCTCAGTCAACAACGATTCCGGCGGCGAGGCCAGTTTCAGCACCTCCGTCTCCAACGGTGGGGATGCGTATCACCACCACACGGACACCAGTGAGTACGCCCTGGCCCAGGCCGATGCCTATCTCCACTCGAACGTCGTGCGTGACTTCGTACTCTTCTACAACCCGCTGTACCCGGTCATCAACAGTGAAAACGGGTTCCCAGTCAACGTGAACCTTGGAAGTTCCTGCAACGCCTACTACGACTATGAATCGATCAACTTCTACAACGAAGCCGGCGGATGCAGCAACACCGCATTCTCCGTGATCGTTCACCACGAGTACGGCCACCACCTCGTCTCCTGCGCCGGCTCCGGCCAGAACGAGTACGGCGAGGGCATGGGCGACGTCATGGGCGTCCTCATCACGGGCGACAATCAACTGGCCAGAGGCTTCTACACCAACGACTGCAACAATGGCATTCGCAACGCGGACAACAGTTGTCAGTACCAGGCGAGCGGCTGCTCCTCCTGCGGCAGCGCGATTCACTCCTGCGGCCAACTGATTTCCGGCGTCGTCTGGGATTTCGTGGAGTTGATGCCTGGCGACTTCGACACAGCCGCGCGGATCGTGATTGACTCACTGCCGCTCCATAATGGAACCAGCATCGACGGCGCCATCCTGCTCGACTACCTCCTCCTCGACGATGACGATGGAGACATCAGCAACGGAACGCCCAACAGTGACAAGATCTACTCGGCGTTCAACCAGCATGGCATCACTCCGGATGACATCCCGATTCCGCCCGACAATGACGATTGCATCACCGCACGTCCCGTCACATGGGGCTCCTGGGAGGTCAATACCACCGGCGCCGCCTCATCGGGCGTCCCCGTGGATGAAAGCCAGTGCTCCAGCACGTACATGACCGCCTGCGACCCGGACGTCTGGTATCAGCTTGTCGCATGCGGCACCGGCTCGATGTCCGTGAGCCTGTGCAACACCGCCGGGTTCGACACGGACCTGGCTGTCTACACGGGAGACTGCAACAGCCTGTCTCAGATCGCCTGCAACGGCGATGCGTCCGGCTGCGACCTGTATACCTCATCGCTCTCGGTCGACGTGACCCAGGGCCAGCTCATCTATGTCCGCATCGGTGGCTACAACGGCGCCAGCGGCACCGGGACGGTCGTCATCGACGGCCCCGGCGAACCCTGTGACAACGCGACCATCTCCTTCAGCTACCCGGACGGGCTTCCTGAAATTATCGATCCAGAGGATCCCCAGAGCATCCGGGTCGAGATAACCGGGGGCGACGACCTTGATCCGGTTCCCGGCTCGGGCATGATGTACGTCGGACAGAACGACACCATCGTGATGGGAGTCATGATGGAAGTCGATGCCAACATCTACGACGCCCGCTTCCCGGCACTGGAATGCGCACCTGTGACATACTGGTTCACCACGCAGGGCGATGACGGAGATGAATACCAGTCTTCCGAAGAGTCCGCACAGGTCTACAGTGATGTCATCATCATTCTCGATGACGACGGTGAGTCCGACCCCGGATGGACCGTCAGTGGCACCGCAACGGACGGCCAGTGGGACCGCGGCATTCCGGTCAACTGCGCACGCTGCGACCCACCGACCGACTCGGATGGCTCTGGCCGGTGCTGGTTGACCGACAACAGTTCCGCCGGCAGCTGCAACAGTGATGTCGATGGAGGCACGACCATCCTCACCTCACCGATGCTCGACGCGTCCAACCCATCCACCATGGTGAGTTACTCGCGCTGGTACAGCAACGGCAGCGGCTGCACGACCGCTCCCCAGGACGACGGCTTCCTCGTCGAGGCCTCCGGCAACGGTGGCGGCTCCTGGACGACGGTTGAAAACCTCGGCCCCCTTTCCGGCAGCTGGGTCGACGTGAGCTTCATGGTCAGCGATCTCCCGGGACTGCTGAACACACCGGAGTTCATGCTTCGATTCACCGCTTCGGATTATGGCGAAGGATCCGTGGTCGAAGCAGGCATCGATTCGGTCACGGTCTCCGTGACCGAGTGCAATGATGTGATCTGCATCGGCGACCTCAACGGGGACGGAGCAGTCGGCATCGAGGACCTCCTGATGGTCCTCGCCGACTGGGGCAACCCCTACAACGTCGAGGATCTGCTGATCGTGATCGCCGACTGGGGCTGCAACTGAGTCCATCGCACCTCTGAAATCAACAGGGCCCGCCACATTGGCGGGCCCTGTTTCTTTCAACGTCCATGGCAAGACTCGAACCTGCAACCTTCGGCTTCGGAGGCCGACGCTCTATCCAATTGAGCTACATGGACAAGGACCGTGGCATTCGAGCTACTTGGTCGGATCTGCCGACGTGATGTAGTTCGGTGCTTCCTTGGTGATCTGGATGTCATGGGCATGGGACTCGACGAGTCCAGCGGAGGAGACACGGACGAACCGTGCACGGCTGCGAAGATCGTCGATCGTCGAGCACCCGCAGTACCCCATGGCGGCCCGGAGGCCACCGACCATCTGGTAGACGAAGTCGGCAAGCGATCCGCGATAGGGAACCCGTCCCTCGACACCCTCTGGCACGTACTTGTGGGTATCGGATACCGCTCCCTGGCCGTATCGATCCGCGGAACCCGCTCCCATTGCCCCAAGACTTCCCATTCCGCGGTACGACTTGAAGTGGCGTCCCCTGTAGAGCACCAGCTCCCCGGGGCTTTCATCGAGGCCGGCAAACAGGGAGCCGAGCATGATGCTCGATGCGCCGAAGCCGATGGCCTTGGGGAGATCACCCGACTGCCGGATGCCCCCATCGGCGATGACCGGAATGCCGGCGGCGTCCGCGACGCTGCAAGCGTCACGTATGGCTGAAAGCTGGGGAACGCCGACCCCACTGACGATTCGGGTCGTACAGATGGAACCGGGCCCGATGCCCACCTTCACGGCATCAACGCCGGCGTCGATCAGGGCGGATGCCGCTTCCGCGGTCGCGATGTTCCCGGCAATGATGTCGATGTCGAATCGATCCCGGATCGCCCGAACCGTGTCGATGACGTTTGCCGAGTGCCCATGGGCCGTGTCCACGATGACGACGTCGACCTCGGACTCGACAAGGGCCTCGACACGATCAAGCTGGTGCACGCCGACGGCGGCACCGACTCGAAGGCGACCACGCTCGTCACGACATGCCATGGGGTGGGTTCGGATGTTCTCGATGTCACGCATCGTCATCATCCCGGAGAGGTTGCCGGCATCATCGATGAGCAGCAGTTTCTCGACCCGCCCACGAGTCATCAGGGCTTCCGCCTGGGCCAGTTCGATCGTGGCCGGGCCGGTGATCAGGGAGTCACGCGTCATCACTTCGCCGACGTGATCTGAGGAAGACTCGACGAACTTCATGTCACGGCGGGTCAGAATGCCCGCCAGCGGTCCATGGCTTGTCCCATCGAGCGTGACCGGGAACCCCGATACATTCTGCTGCTCCATGAGTTCCGTGGCCCG
This sequence comes from Phycisphaerales bacterium, assembly GCA_029245245.1. Lineage (GTDB taxonomy): Bacteria > Planctomycetota > Phycisphaerae > Phycisphaerales > SM1A02 > UBA854. The sequence goes on along the minus strand of JAQWPT010000033.1, from coordinate 293,529 downwards.
GGAGACGGTGTCCTCGGGGCTGAGGGTGATGGGATCCGAGATGATTCCGTTCTCGGTCCGCTTGACCCGGGAGACTTCCCGGGCCTGATCCTCGATGGTGAGGTTCTTGTGAATGATGCCGATTCCGCCTTCCTGAGCGAGCGAAATGGCAAGGTCCGCCTCCGTGACAGTGTCCATCGGAGCGGAGATGAGCGGGATATTGAGGGTGATGCCCCGGGTCAACCGGGTGGAGGTACAGGTGTCAGCAGGCGTCAGATCGCTGTACTGGGGCACAAGCAGAACGTCGTCAAACGTGATGCCATCTGGAATGCGTTGATTCTCCATCCGTCAAGGATGCCTGCCAAGCCCCTTCTTGTCAAGGCTTGAGGCGGTGCCCAGGTACGCCAGAACCACGTTTCAGGCAGCGCCCCGCAGGATCCCATCTGCTAAGATGCCATATTCGCATCCGTGTCGACGGGCCTGGGCCATCCACCCATCGCTCCATGAACGAGTCGCAGGAGAACCGGGAACGATGAGTGAAGTCAAGGAAGTCTTTGGATCTGTCCACAATGTCCAGGGGACGAAGGATGGTCAGGGTGTAGCGGTCTTCCGCAAGCTCCTGAAGGCATGCATCAATTACGAGGCATCGGATCTCCATATCAAGTCCGATACCGCACCGAGAATCCGTGTTCGAGGCGAACTCCGAACGCTCAATACCGACATGACGACGCAGGAAGACGGTCACCAGATCTCGATCGACATCCTCGACGAAAGTCAATACGCACACTTCAAGCGACATGGCCAGTTCGACCTCGCCTACGACTACGACGAGGACCGGAGATTCCGGGTGAACATCTTCATGAGTCGCGGCAAGGTTTCTCTTGCCTGCCGGCTCATCACCTCGAACATCATGACCTTCGAGCAGCTGCACATCCCCGAGATTCTCGGGCCCGTCGCGCTCTCGGCCAACGGACTCATCCTCTTCGCCGGCGTGACCGGCTCCGGCAAGAGCACCTCCATTGCGGCGATGCTCCAGTACGTGAACCAGCGCAAGCGATGCCACATCGTCACCATCGAAGATCCGATCGAGTACATCTTCAAGGACGACAAGGCCAGCATCAACCAGCGTGAAGTCGGCATCGACTGCATCGACTTCAACGAAGCCCTGCGGGCGTTGGTCCGGGAAGACCCGGATGTCGTCCTCGTAGGCGAGATGCGTGACAAGGAAACGTTCGAGGCCGCCATCCGAGCAGCAGAAACCGGCCACCTTGTCTTCGGAACGATCCACGCATCGTCGGCATGGCAGACCTTCGGCCGCATCTACGACCTGTTCGACCAGGAAGAGGTGGAGAACATCCGAAAGCTGCTCACCTACAACCTCCGGGCCATCGTCTACCAGAAACTGCTGCCGACCCTCATGGAAGATGTTCCACGGATTCCCGCTGTCGAGATCCTTCTTGGAACCCCTGCGGTCCAGAAGTACATCCTCGAGGCCCGTGAAGGCGAGCTGCTTGACATCATTCGCAAGAGCATCGAGGAGGGCATGGTCGATTTCACGACTTCGCTCGTCAAACTCGTCGAGACGGAGTGGATACACCACAAGGTTGCGCTGGAAGCAACCCCCAAGCCCGAAGAACTGAAGATGCGCCTCAAGGGCATCTCCTGATCCAAGACTGGAAGACCCCCACATGTCCTTTTCGACGTGCCTGCTTCAACTCGGCGATTCATCCGTATTCCTGCTGAGCCCATGGAAGCCCCTGATCCTCTGGGGAGTATTCATCGCCTGGGCGTGGCTTGTCTCCACCAAGATTGACAAGGACCTCAGGTACTACAAACTCGGATGGCAGAAGTGGAACACGATCTTCCTTGGATCCGGCGTTCTGGCTGTCGCCGCACTCTTCACCGGGTGGCAGTTCTGGGTGAGCCTGCCCGCGGGATTCATCATCCTGCTGACCCCGGTGCTCTGCTACTGGAAGATTCGAAACGCATCGGTCCCCGAGGACAAGCAGTACCACCTGAGCTTTTCCAAGGATGCAGCTGTAAAGCAGCAGCAGAAACTCGAAAAAGCCAGGCAGGCGGCCGTGCTCCAGTTCACCGATTCTCGCGGACAGGACGTGAAGGTTCCCGGCAAGGAAGAACCCGCGTTCCAGGTCTACCTTCGGGCAGAAGACATCATCGGACCCGCCATCAAGACACGGGCCTCCAAGATCGAGATGCTGCTGACGAACGAGGGCTGCCACGTCGCATGGATGGTCGACGGATTCCGGACGAAACAGGAGGGGTTCAATACCGAGGACGGCGCGCAGGTCATCAACTTCATGAAGCAGCTTGCTGGAATGGACCTCTCCGACACGCGAAGGAAAAAGTCCAGCAGCTTCTCTCTCACCGGCCCCATGGGTGAAACCACTGTCCAACTGACGGCGTCAGGATCGTCCAAGGGATCAATCGTGATTCTCGAGTTCAATCGCGAGAACGCACGGATCGTCCACTACGAACAGCTTGGGCTGCTTCCACAGCAGCGAGAAATGATTGATTCCCTCATGGAGTCGCATGAACGCCACGGCATCGTGCTCGTGACGTCTCCTCCAAATCAGGGATCGACCACCACCGCCTATTCACTCATGGCACGTCACGATGCGTACACAAGCAACATCAAGTCCCTTGAGTACGAGATCGAGGCCTACATCAGCGGCGTTGACCAGGTGGAGTGGGACCCGATGAACGTCGACATCGACTTCGCCACCAACCTGCAGTCCATTCTCCGACGCGATCCGGACATCGCACTCGTCGGCGACGTGCGGGATTCCGACACCGCAAAGTCCAGCATTGCCCCGGGCCGGCAGGGCCCGCTGATCTACGTCACGATGCACTCGTCGAACATCGTCAGCTGCATCCGCGAATGGGTGAAGTACGTCGGCGACGTGGACAGTGCCGTCAAACCGATCAGGGCCATTCTCAGTCAGCGACTCATTCGCAAGCTCTGTCCCAACTGCCGCCAGCCACTGACTCCCGAAGAACTGGCCAGTATCAAACTGCCCAGCGGCATCGGCAAGGAACTCTGCCGGAGCGTCGGGCAGGTCCAGATCCGCAACAAGGTCACGGAATGCCCGATCTGCAACGGAACGGGATTCATGGGGCAGACCGGCGTGTACGAGGTCCTCGACATCGACAAGGACATCCGGAACCACCTTCGTGGTGGCGATCTCAAGACGGCAATGGCCACCGCCCGTCGCAACAGGATGCTGCTGATGCAGGAAGCGGCCCTCTGGAAGGCCGGGCAGGGAGAGACCTCGCTGGATGAAGTGGCCCGGGTTCTCTCACCCGGCAAGTCCTCGGAGAAGAAGAAGAAGAAGGCCACCAAGGCGGAGGCATCATGAGCATCATCCTCAACATCATCGTAGTTGCACTCGTTCTGTTGATCGCCTACTGGTGGATGGACCAGGGGTTCTTCAGCTCGCTGCTGCATCTGGCCGCCGTAATCGTCGCCGGCGCACTCGCCCTGGCCTTCTGGGAGCCATTGGCGATCAGCGTGCTTCTCAGTGGAGGCGGGTTCGACAGTTACGCCATGGGACTGTCCCTCGGGGGACTGTTCGCCATCATCCTGCTCATACTTCGTGCCGCCAGTGACTCGGTCATACGAGCCAACATCATGATTCCAACCACGCCCGACAAGGTGCTCGGCGCAACCATGGGACTGTGTGCGGGGATCCTGACCATCGGATTCACCCTGTCGGCAATCGGGCTCATGCAGGGCCCCCACGAGCTGATGGGCTACAAGGGATTTGCTCGGCAGCGTGGCCAGGCCGGCATCATGGCCGCCACCGGCCCCCCCCTGTGGGTTCCCGTGGACAAATGGACGACGGAATTCTACGAGTGGCTGAGCATCTCGACCATGCACCCGGACATCGGGGGCGCCCCCCTGAAGCACTACTACCCGGAACTGTACAAGATGCCTTCGCTTCTTCGCGACAACTTCAACGGCGGAGAGGGACAGGTCTCGATGCCAAGTGACGCCGTTGATGTCACAGCCCTTCGCAAGATCGAAGGAACCGATCTCTGGGTCATCAATACGAGCTTCAAGCCAGGCGCACGAGACTTCGGTCGGCAACTGGTCCTGTCCAGCTCGCAGATCCGCCTCGTCGGCGAGCCCGAGGGCATGAAGAAACCGAGCATCCTCTACCCGACCATGTGGCTTCAGGCGACGCCACAGAGTGAGCAGCCCTGGCCGTTCAACTTCGACGATCCGTCAAACTACGCCACCAGCATTCCCGGGCGGGACGAGTCCCAGATGGGCTTCATCTTCGAGGCGCCCGCCGGCTTCAAGCCGAACTTCATGCAGGTCCGCGGAACGCGGTTCGATCTGCCTGCATCATCCACCGTACCCGCTGCTCTTGCGACCGCCATGCTGGCCGGAAGCGCCGCAAAGGACATGCGACAACTCGGCCAACCCATCGACGCTGTCGTCGAGGTCTCGGACAAGGTCGCGAGCTTCCGTGCGAATGTGAACCGCATCCCCGGCTCCATGTCCCTCACGGAAGAAAATCGATTCGAGTCCGGCTTCCTTCGTCTGCCGCGACGTTCGGAGACCAAGACCAGTCGCGGCCTGCAGGCAAGCCGCTTTGCAGCCCCCAAAGGCACGCAGATCGTCCAGGTCACCATCAGCACGAGCTCCCCCGCGTGGCTTGGCGGACAGGTCCAGGATCGCGTTTCCCCGGAGGACCAGATCTCGCTCCTGGATTCCATGGGGCACAAGTACCACCCAATCGGCTACTACTTCCTCTTCGGCAACGAGGTCGAGATCAAGCTTGATCCCCAGTACGGGCTTCTGACTGTTCCGGAACTTCCCCAACTGTCCATGTCACAGCCGGACCAGATCCTGACTCTGGTCTTCCAGGTCACCGGTGGCATCAAGCTGACATCGCTTCGCGTCGGCCACACTCTTGTTGGCTCGATGGACATCGATGTTCCTGCGGCTTTCTGAGCACACTCTCGCTCCAGATCAGAAATCCCGACGCTGGAACACTCGCTGGGCCACGACCAGCATTGCGATGGTGCACACCACGAACGACCCGGCGGCGATCCATGGAAGGTCGCCTGCCTGGATCTGCATGAACACCCAGACATCCACGGTCTTGAACAGGCTGAAATCGTCGAACCCCTGGATCAGGTAGAACGCGAAGTTCAGCAGCATCACTCCGATCAGGATGATTCCAGCCCGCAACTGGTGACTGCTCATGGCGGAGATCATTGTCGTGAAGGAGACCAGCATCACCAGAAAGAGTGACATGTAGGTGCTGGACAGAAGCACGTCGCCCCATGCAAGTTGTTCATCAACGGCCGGAGAAATCCAGATAGCGCTGATGGAAGTGATGTACACGGGCAACACGACCAGGCAGGAGGCTGCCGCCCATCGAGTAAGCAGAATCCTCCTGCGGGAGACCGGCCTCGAGAGCAGGAACTCCGCGGTCTTCTGATCCGCATCCCTGGCGATGACTCCGCTGGTGAGAAACGCCGCGGCGGCAAGGCCGAACAGGCTGCATCCCTTGAACCACTGCTGGACAGCGAAGTACGGCCAGTACCCGGCGACTTCGACCGATTCAAGGAGTCGTTGCAGTGATTCGAACGGGACGAGCTTGGCGATGGCGGGTGTATTGTCTCGAAACTTCGGCCAGTAGAGGATGGCAGCAACCATGGCTGTTTCGAGGATCACGATGTAGCCCAGGAGAATCCACCACGTGTCACGGAGCCATTGGCGAAGCAGCGTCATGACGCTTCCCCCGCTGTCGAATCATAGAGTCGGTCAAACAGGTCCTCGAGGCTCCCACCATCGTCGCGAACACCGGCGAGCGGCAGGGCCGAGATCCGTTTCATGACCTCCTCGAGTGGCTGTTCGTAGCAAAGTTGCCAGCTCGTCTCGCTGCCCGTCCAGTGAAGGCCGTCGCCGGCCGGGAGCGTTTCGAACGTCATGGGTTCACGGAGCTGAACGTGCAGCCGGCCCGTGCGACCGCTCAACAGATCGCTGACAAGGCCGTCGCGAAGCACCTCTCCATGGTGAAGAAACGTGACACGAGAACACAGTCGCTGGGTACTGAACAGGTCGTGAGAGGACAGGAAGATCGTCCGTCCCGCGTCGACTTCCTCCAGGAGCATGTCCTCGACCAGACGGCGTGCCTCAGGGTCAAGCGCCTCCATCGGCTCGTCGAGAATCATCAACGGCGCGTTGGATGCAATCGCCTGGGACAGGATCAGCTTTCGCTTCATGCCGTGACTCAAGGCTCCGACACGCCGGCGACGAGGGACGCCGAAGGCATCCAGCAGTTCGAGCCCTCGGGAACGATCGGATTCCGGGTGGTACCGGACCGACAGATCGAGAAGCTCCTGCGCCCGCATGCGGTGGTACAGCGAGGTCTCAGCCGGGGCATATCCGACACGGCGGCGGACCTCAAGCGTGTCACACCGTGCATCGACTCCGTCAACATGAAGCGAGCCTGAATCCAGTCGCACGACGCCGACAATGGATTTGAGAAAGGTCGACTTTCCAGCTCCGTTGGGGCCGACGAAGCCGTGAATGGTGCCTCGCTCGACCTCCAGCGAGATCCCGCGAAGCACCCCGACCTCACCATAGGACTTGACGATGTTTCGTGCGTGAATCATGAGCGTTGCAGGATAGGCCGACCCCGGCGTGAAATCCCGTCGGGAATTGAAATCGATGGATTGACTCAGGACTCCATCGGCGCGCTGTCGAGCAATCGTTCGACGTAGTGGATATCGACATCCATGGCGTGAAAGCACGGCTCATCCATGAGCCGCAGGTGCAGCGGGATGGTGGTCTTTCCAGGGCCGATCTTGAACTCGGAGAGTGCCGATTTCATCCGCGCGATCGCCTCGTTGCGATCCCGGCCATGAACGATCAGCTTGGCGATCATGGAATCATAGTTCGATGGAATCCGATACCCGGTGATGACGTGGCTGTCGATGCGGACGCCATACCCCCCCGGCGGACGGTAGGTTTCGACCACCCCCGCCTGGGGCATGAAGTCCCGACCCGGGTCTTCGGCGTTGATCCGGCACTCGATGGCATGTCCGGTGATGGACACGTCCTCCTGCCGAATGGACAGCGGCTCACCCGCGGCGACGAGGATCGATTCCTTGACGATGTCGACCCCGGTGATCATCTCGGTCACGGGGTGTTCCACCTGCACCCGGGTGTTGACTTCCAGCATGTAGAAGTCGTTGTTGCGATCCATCAGGAACTCGCATGTAGCGGCACCTGCATAGTTGGCATTCCGGATCAGTGCCGCGGCCGACTCGCAGACCCGATCGCGGATGTCATCGGGCACATGCGGAGCTGGCCCCTCCTCGATCAGTTTCTGGTGACGACGCTGGGAGGTGCAGTCCCGGTTGTAGAGGTGGATGGCCTGCCCATGCTTGTCACCGATGCACTGAACCTCGACATGGCGGGCCTTCTCGAGAAACTTCTCGATGTAGACCGCGCCGTTGCCGAAGGCGGAGACCGCCTCCTGTTGGGCGGACTGGATCGAAGATTGAAGATCCTCCTCCGCCTCGACGACCCGCATTCCCCGTCCGCCACCACCGGCAGCAGCTTTCACGATGACCGGAAAACCGATTTCGTGGGCGATCTCGATGGCCTCGGACTCTTCCTCGATGGCATCTTCGCTGCCGGGAAAGATGGGCGTCCCGGCCTGCTTGGCCATTCGCCGACAGGAAATCTTGTCGCCCAGCAGCGCCATGGCCTCCGGGCTGGGCCCGATGAACTCGACATGACAATCCCGACACACGGCTGCGAACTCGGCGCTCTCGGCCAGGAAGCCGTAGCCCGGATGAATCGCGTCCGCCTTGGTCGTTTCAGCGGCCGCGATGATTCGATCGATTCGCAGGTAGGAATCAAGCGGAGCCGGTGAGCCGATGCAGACGGCATGATCAGCCTGTTCCAGCCATGGACCGTCTCGATCGGCTTCCGAGTAGACGCACACGGTCTCAAGCCCGAGCTCGCGGGCCGCGCGGATGATCCGCAGCGCGATTTCGCCTCGGTTGGCGATGAGAATTCTCGAGAACATGCCGTCGGCTCCGTGGTCAGCTGGGCTTGACGAGAAAGAGGTCCTGCCCGAACTCGATGGCGTCACCATTGCTCACCAGCACCTTGTGGATGGTGCCCGAGCATTCGGCCTTGATCTCGTTGAAGATCTTCATGGCCTCGACGAGGCAGACGACCGTGTCTTCGCCGACGCTGTCACCGGCCTTGACGAATGGTGCGGCATCCGGCGTGGCCGCGGAATAGAACGTGCCCACCATCGGGCTCGACACTGCGACGAGTCCTGCGGTCTCATCGACCTCCGGTGCGGCGACCGGGGGTGGCGATGCGACCTCAGGGGCTGGAGCCGCAGCCGGAGCCGCAGCCTGCGTGACCTGTGGAGCCGAATAGGCGCTGGGACGGTGGATGGTGACCTGTTCTTCGGTGTCGCGAAGATCGATCTCCGTCAAGTCGTTGGCGACCATGAGGCGAACGAGTTCTTTGAGTTTGCGTATGTCGATCATTCGATGCGTTCCATGTCGTGTGTACTGAAGTCAGATCGCCAGAGGAACCGACGTTGCGGCCTTGTCCATGTCGGAGAGGACTCGATGGCCGGTCTCGGTGATGAGCACGTCATCCTCGATCCGCACGCCCCCCACTCCGGGCAGGTAGATACCCGGCTCCACCGTCATCACCATTCCCGGCTCCAGTGCGATGCCTGCCTGCTTGGCACTGAAGTTGGGGATTTCGTGCACCTCCATGCCCAGGCCATGGCCGAGACCATGCGGGAACTGGTCCCCGAACCCATGCCCCTCGATGACGCTGCGAGCCGCCGCGTCGACGTCGGCACAGTCCGCCCCCGGCATGCAGGCATCGATGGCGGCCAACTGGGCCTCAAGCACGATGTCGTAGAGAGACGCCATTGGTTCATCCGGGGGGCCGATGTGAAATGTCCGCGTCATGTCGGAACAGTACCCATCAAATCTGGCGCCCCAGTCGATCAGAAGCGGTCCGTCGCCAATGGGGCGATCGCCTGGCATGTGATGAATCACTGAACTGTTGGGACCTGATGCGACGATCGGATCGAATCCCGCTCCTGTCGCTCCGAGTCGGCGCATCTCGTATTCAAGCAGTGCGGTGAACCGCTCTTCCGTCATCCCTCGTTCCAACTGGCTCAACGATGCCTCGAGAGCACGCTGCTGAATATCAATGCAGTGCTCGATGATTCCGAGTTCGTGTTCGTCCTTGATCTTCCGAAGGGCGAGGACGTGCCCCAGTGAAGAGACGAAATCGAAGCCCTCAAGTTCGGTGCGGAACTGCTGCAGGCGAGCGACGGTCAGGTGCTCAGCCTGAAAGGCGAAGGTGCCGATGCCGGCTTCCTGGGCCACAGTGCGTATCCGCCTGACCAGTTCCTGTCGTGGGCCGATGTGCACCTGGTGCACACCCCCATTCTTCCAGGGCATCAGGTATTCCTCGTATCGGGCATCGCAGAGAATGGCGGCAATGTCCGGACCGACGACCAGGGTCGCGTCATGACCAACGAATCCGGTGAGGTACCAGATATCGATCTCGTGGTCGATGATCATGGCCGAGTGGCCTTCATCAGCAAGCAGCTGGCGAAGCCGATCCAGTCGCCCCTGGCTTCTGGCCAGTTGCTCGTCGGAAAGTTCCATTGCGGCGATATCGGTCATGGCGGGGAGTATAACGAGGCATCAGGGGGGCTACTGGGCCGATCTCCCCGGCTTCTGCACCGATCCTGCATGGATCGTGTACTCAGACTCCCTCCTGGCGAAGAGCCAGCGGAGGGTCGAGGATCTCCTTGAGGGCAAAGGCCGCCTTCAAGGATGACCTTGATGAGATCATTTCCGACAGCGCGGACTTCACTGGATCGGAAGTGGAACGCTGTTTCCAGTCATTCAGTGCCATTGAGGATGTCTCTGCAACACCCTTCCCTGTCGCCTCGGGGCTGTCAGGGGGCGTTTTTCGAGAAGGAGGAGCAACCTGAGGGGGTGCCGCAACGGTGGCCACAGGGGGAATGCTGGTGACCCCAGCCGGTGGAGCAACCGGTGGTGATGCTGAAGCGTTCTGACTTCTCAGCATCTCAAGACGCATCGATCGGATGGCTTCGAATCGGTCCGCGAGGGACCCCTGCAGGAGTGAGCTGGTGGCGGAGCGTGCGGCCGGAGCCGGATCGGCGGAGAGCTCGATGTTGGATTCTTCATCGGCAGGCTCGCCATGATCATCCTGTTCGGCGGCGATCATCAATGCCCGCTGCTTCAGGGCAGCCTTCTTCTTCTTGTTCTGGACTATGCCGGAGGCGATGGTCCAGACAAGACCAATGAAGACCAGGATGATTTCGAATCCGCCCATGCAACACCATCATACACCGTGCGAGGGCGGGGACGGGGCGAGCCAGCTGGAGCCATCGCTGCGTTGCAGGGCTTCGTAATCGATGCCGAATGCCTCACGCAGCAATCCGGGGACCAGGACCTCTGCGACGGGGCCGCTGCCGACACGTCGCCCGCCACGAAGCAGCCAGGCATCATCTGCGACTGCTGCGGCCAATCCGATGTCATGCAGGCTCAGCAGCACGGTGGCCCCCTGCCGTGCCGCATCGCGGATGTGATCGATCGCCAGCATGGCATGGCGGGGATCCATCGGTGCCGTCGGTTCATCGAGGACCAGCATGCCGTCGTGTGATTTCAGCTGGTAGAGGGTCCGGGCCAGGGCGACACGCTGCTGCTGACCGACAGAGAGCGCCGGTACGAGCCGTGATCGAAGATCCTCGAGCTCAAGAGACTGCATCAGTTCCCGGCATCGTCCCGGGTCCTGCTCCGCTCGTGGCCTGGCCAGTTCGACCATCTCGTGGACGGTCATCGGCACATCGGATCGAGGACGCTGCGCCATCCAGGCAATGCACCGGGCCCGATCCCGGTGCGCCATGGATTCGACGGACAGGCCTCCGAACTCGACAGACCCCCGACACGTCTGCAGGCCTGCGGCACAGCGAAGAAGCGTGGACTTGCCGGCGGCATTGGGACCGATCACCGCGGTGAGTCGACCCGGGGCCGCCTGCGCATCGAATCCATCGATGGCCAACAGGGTCCCGTAGCGTGCCGAGATGGAATCGAGCTTGAGCGTCATGAACGTCGCATCTCCACCCGAAGCAGTATGAGGAACACCACGCCGCCTCCAATGGTCAGCAGTACACCCACCGGCATTCGACCCCCACCGAGATCAATCACCTGCCGAAGCACGTCCGCTCCGACGAGCAGGATGATTCCGCACAGCATGGCACCCGGCAGCAACAGGCCATGCCTGGCCCCGAGCAGCAGCCTCGCGGCGTGAGGCCCGACGAGCCCGACGAAGGCAATTGGGCCGGCCAGGGAGACCGACAGTGAGGTCAGTACACCGCAGGCGAGAAAGATCCCGATGCGAAGTGGGCCGAGTGCGACGCCGAGCGAGTTCGCCTCATCGTCCGAGAGCAGGCAGAGGTCGAGTCGGCGAGTCTGTCCCATGGCGTACAGGAACGCGACGATCGCCAGGGCTGCAGAGAAGATCAGTCGCCATGAGGAAACGTATTCAGGAATGCTGCCCATCAACCAGGTCGTGAACTGCCCTCGCAACCCTGTGGGCACGAGGTGCTGAAAGAACATCATGCCGCCAGCGCAGATCGTCGAGACGACGACTCCGACGAGGACCAGGGCGACCGGATCGAGCCACCCACGACCTCCTCCACCGCTGCGCCGACCAAGGCTGTAGACGACCACCAGAGCCGCCATGGCACCCGCAAGTGCGCTGGGCCACCACTGTCCCGGCAGCGAGGTGGCCGGCGAACCACTGATGTAGACGAGCCATGCCATGACCATGATGCCGAGCCCGGCCCCACTGGAGACGCCGAGAATGAACGGGGAGGCCAGTGGATTCCGGAGCATCGTCTGCAACAGCGCTCCGGCAAGAGCGAGGCTGCCCCCGACGATGATGCCAGTGAGCATGGCTGTCAGTCGAAACTGCATCCAGTCCTGGTGCGGCCAGGCAAGGCTGATCGAGCCGCCGGGCGGCCTGTCGATCAGCAGTCGCAGGAAGCAGACCAGCGCAGCGACGACCATCAGCAGCAGGATCCCCAACGGTCCGCGGCGCATCATTGCGTCCCCCCCTGCTCGAGCAGTGCTCGAAATCGACTGGCAATCTCCGGAGTGCTCGTGGCGGGAAGGTGCACCTGTGGGTGCACGAGTACATCGATGATCGTCGAGTGGCGGCGATCCAGCATGTCCTGAAGCCGCCCCTCGTCGGAAAGTGGAGATTCACTGACGAGCACGATTCGATCGGCTTCGATGCGAAGCAGGTCCTCCCAGCCCAGTTGCGTCCAGCCACGAGCCGCAATGGCATTCGTCCCACCAAGACGAACGAGCAACTCGCCCATCCAGGTTTCGGTCCCCCATGCCAGCGGAGGCTCCATGGGCGACAGCAGCAGTACACGTTGGCCGGCAAGCGATGGGATCGGTCGTGCGGTCGCAGCATCGATGGCCTCGCAGTGGGAACGGACAACCAGCATGCTCGCCTGGAACTGCGGCGTGCCTGCTTCGAGCATCTTTGCCGGCATGTTCTCAAAGGCGTCCCTGATGTCCTGGACCCCGTCAAGACGGTACACGAGCAACTCCCATCCATTGGCCGCAGACAGTTCCGCAAGTCCTGGATCCACTCCCGCGGGATCACCCTGGACGAGCACATGGGTGGGATCGACCCGAACAAGCAGTTCGTAGTCAATTGCATGGAGATCACCCACGACAGGAAGCGAGGGGTCGATCTTGCGGCAGAATGCCGATCGGCCGACGATTTGATCTCCGAGACCCAGAGACTGGGCCATGTCCGTCAAGGCGGGCGAAAATGACGCGATACGCAGAGATGACGATTCCGGGTTCACCGCGGGTCGGTCGCAGGCCACCAACACGCAGGTGATCGCCGCCAGCAGTACGGCCCGGCTCAGGATCACTGCTCCACACCGACCAGTTTCGTTCGAGTCAACTTCGAATACACATCGCACCGCTTGAGGAGTTCGGAGTGGGTTCCGATGTCGACGATGCGACCCGCATCGAGCACGACGATCCGATCGGCATCGATCACGGACGCCATGCGGTGGGCGATGACGAGCATCGTCCGATCGACACCTGCGTCACGGATTGCATCACGAATGGCGACTTCCGATCCGGAGTCCACCTGGCTCGTGGCTTCATCAAGGATGAGAATCGCTGGATTCCGGACCAGGGCCCGTGCAATCGAGAGACGCTGCCGTTGTCCGCCGGACAGCGATGCGCCACCCTCGGCCACCATGGTGTCCCATCCCTGGGGAAGTTCATCGATGAAGTCCGTCGCATGGGCGATGCGAGCCGCTTCGCGAATGGCCGCCTCGTCGACATCGTCGACGCCGAAGGCGATGTTCTGCCGAATCGTTCCGTTCATGATGAACGATTCCTGCGTAACCACGCCCACCTGCCTTCGAATGCTGGCCAATTGGACCTCGGCGATATCGAACCCATCCACGAGGACCCGGCCGTTGGTGGGAACCAGCAGCCTTGGAAGCAGTCCGAGCATGGTTGTCTTGCCGGATCCGTTGGGACCGACGACGGCGACGCGCTCACCGAAGCGGATCGTGAACGAGATGTCCTCAAGTGCGGCGACATCCGCTGCGTCGTACGTGAAGCCGACATGATCGAACTGGATGGACTCGGCGTGCCGAGGCAATGGCGCAAACGCGTCGCCCTGTGGTTCGATGGGTTCGTTGAGAATCTCGAGAATACGGCCGGCCGGGGCGGCGGCAGCGCTGATCTCGTTGATGATCCCCGCCAGTGGCCGGAATGATGTTGCAGCCACTGCCAGCGCGATCAGCGAGAGGATGAAGTCATCGAACGAAAGCGATCCGTTGAGAATGCTCTTGGAGGCAATCGCAGCCAGGAGGCTCAGCACGATGATGGCCAGCGTTTCCACGATCGGACCACTCATCGCTCTGGCGATGCGCATCCGCAACTCGTGCTTGACGACGCTGCGGTTCACGACATCGAACACCTGTTCGCTCTCGCCCTCGGCGGTGCTCGTCTTCACGGCCCGGAGGCCATGCATGATTTCAGTGCTGTGCTTGAGCATTTCCTGCTGGGCAGCCAGCGAGCCGCGCGAACCGCGGCGCACGCGCTTGGCCAGTTTGCGAAGCACGATTGCCAGGATCGGACCGACGATGATCGCCACGATGACGATCTTCCAGTCGTACACCATCGCCGCAATCAATGCCGCGAAGCCCTTCGTGACCTGGGCCACGGTCTTTCCGGTGAGTGCATTGAGTCCCTGCTGGAGTGCGGCGGAATCACGAACGAGGCGTGAGATGTACTCGGAGGGCCCCTTGTTGACCACGATGCCGAGCGGGAGTCGAATGACCTTTCGAAACAGTTCCTCCCTGAACTCGGCCACGGCTCTCGTGGTCAGGGTCTGGCTGATGTACTGGTGGGTGAAGTTGCAGAGGGCCCCCACGACCGTCAGGCAGGTCAGGAAGATCAGCACCAGCACTACGCCATCGAACTGGTCCGACGGAAGCAGGCTGATCAGCCACTGTGGAACGGAGATCCAGTGGCCCGAGTCATTGAACTCGACGGCGAGTTCAGCCAGGCCGCGGCCGGAATCCGGATGCACGATCTGCTCCAGAACCGGAGCAAGGCTCAGCAGGCCGACGCCAAGACCCAGGGCTGACAGCAGCGCAAAGAACAGGGCCGCTGCCAGCATGAGCCGGTGGCGTGCCATCTTTCCCGCGAATGTCCAGAAGGAAGACATGGACGTCACAGTATCCCAGCGCAGGAGCCCGGAGGCCACCCGGGCCGCTTTTGATCAGGCCTGGAGGGATTCCAGGTCCTCGTAGAAACCCGGGTAACTCTTGGTGACGCACTCCGGGTCCTCGATTCGAATGCCGCCTCGCCGAAGCCCGAGAAGGGAGAACGCCATTGCCATGCGGTGATCGTCGTAGGTATGGACCAGGACGCCTGGTGCCTCCGCGTTCAGTTGCGGCGTGGGGATTGGCGAGATCCGCAGTGAATGATCCGTCGCATGGACTTCTGCTCCACAGCGCTGCAGTTGGGCCTGGATCGCACCGATTCGATCGCTCTCCTTGACTCGAAGCGTCGAGAGGCCGGTGATGGTGGATGTCGTCACCGCGCACGCGGCCATGACCGCCAGGGCCACGGCCCCGTCGGGCATGCCCGACGCGTCCAGGGACGACCAGCCGCGAACGGTGCGAGGGCCATGCACGATGCAACCGTCTTCATGAGGCTCAACCGCGGCGCCGGCCTGGACGATCGCATCGAATACACCGGCATCCGGCTGTGCATCGCCCGGCTGGAGTCCGAGTACGTTGACGCGGGATCCTGGATTGATGGCGGCAGCGACGGCCCAGTAGGCGGCCGAACTCGCATCGGGCTCGATGGTCCGAGACCTGGACGCGAGCATGCCGGGACGAACCCGGACCAGTTCGAGTTCTCCTGCCTGCTCCTGGAGTTCCACGCCGGCCCCCCATGCTTCCAGTTCGCTCGCAGTGAGGCGGATGTAGGCAGCGCTGGTGGGCGGTCCGTCGAACTCGAGTTCGATTCCTTCGTCAAGAAACGGGGCAATGAGCATCAGGGCGGAGATGTACTGGCTTGAGGCGGTGCGCCCGACCCGAAGCCGACCACCACGAAGTCCGCATGATTCGACGCGAAGCGGGAGCCGATCGGCTCCATGCTCGGACACGATGGTCGCCCCCAGGGCGCGAAGCAGTTCCACACCCTCGGCCATGGGCCGCTGACGGAGACGATCACTGCCATCGATCACGACAACATCCGCACTGAGGCAGGCCGCTGCCAGCAGGAAGCGTGCCGGCGTTCCGCCATGTCCACAGTCGATCGTGGTGACCCGTCCCGGCATGCCCGGAAGCGTGCCCCCACCACCCTCGATGCGCACGCCGTCGCCACTTCGATCAATGCCGAGGCCAAGCTGCTCGAGTCCATCCAGCAGCGCATCGATGTCGTCACTGCGAAGGAGTCCTTCCAGCGTGGAAGAACCCCTGGCCAGCGCCGCCAGGATCACGGCCCGGTTCGAGAGGCTCTTGGAACCGGGAACGCGCACGGCTCCGGACAGCGGCCCGGTCGCGGGCTCGATTATTCGCTCATGGGCTCCCATGATCAATCGTCCTTGCGGAAGACAGCCACGACATCCTCGACGGGGATGACGAACAGGCGGTTGTCGCCCTCGAAATCCACCGGGATTCCGTGCTTGGGATTGAAGAGCACCTTGTCATACTGCTGGATCGGGTAGTTGACATCGTTGGCAACCTGGGCACTGATGGCCACGATACGGCCCGTGAGAGTGGGAATCTCGATCTTGTCGGGGAGATGGATCCCCTCCTTCGTAACCTTGCGGTCCTGGTCCTTGCGGATCAGGACGCGGTCTCCGATGGGCTCAACCGTCTCAATCGTTTGATTTGCCTGTTTCGACTCGGCCATGAATCGGTCATACTACCCGCATGAGCACACCCGAGGCCAGCATGACGTCATCCGATTCTCTCGACAGAAAGATCAGCGATCTCAAGGGCATGATTCGCGACATTCCGGACTTTCCCAGCGAAGGAATCATGTTTCGTGATATCACGCCCCTCCTGGCCAATCCCGACGGCCTGTCGATGGCCGTGGACCTGATGGTCAAGCCCTATCGAGGGCAGGAGATCGACGTCGTCATCGGCGCCGAATCTCGTGGCTTCATCTTCGGCACCGCGATCGCCCACGCTCTCAACACCGGCTTTGTTCCCGTCCGCAAGCCCGGCAAGCTTCCCGGCGAGACCGTCACCGAGGAATACGAACTCGAGTACGGCAAAGGCGCACTCCAGATCCACACCGACGCGATCCAGCCCGGCCAGCGAGTCCTCATCGTGGACGACCTCATCGCCACTGGTGGAACGCTGGTGGCCTGCCGGAATCTCGTGAAATCTCTCGGTGCGGAAATCATCGGTATCAGCGTGCTCATCGAGTTATCCGAGTTGGACGGCGCCCGCCTCCTCGAGCCGGAAACGCTGTTCTCCGTTCTCAGGTATTGACGCTGGCCCACGCGGCGCCCAAAGCTACAATGACGTTGGAAGGATGCCGAGGTCGTACCGGGGCATCCGACTTTGTTTGGAGATGGCCATGTCCACCATCAAGTCGGAAATGCAGGAAGCAGAGGCGCGTTCAAAGAACGATCCACTGCACCTGATCGATGTCGATCACATCCGCTTCAATGTCGGCAACGCCAAGCAGGCCGCTCATTTCTACGCGTCCTGCTTCGGCTTCAACATCACCCAGGCCAGTGACCTCACCACCGGGGCCCGGCGAGAAGCCCAGTACCTGATCACCCAGGGCAACATCCGGCTGCTGCTGTGCTCGGGCCTCTCCTCCACGGAGGGATCGTGCGAGCACGTCCGCCGATTCGGCGACGGCGTCAAGGATATCGCGTTCACCGTGTTCGACGCCGAGAAGGCCTGGGAACAGGCCATCCGCAACGGCGGGGAATCTGCCTACGATCCACGGTCCTACTCCGACGACACCGGCCGGATCACCATGGCGGGCATCAAGACCTACGGCGAGGTCGTCCATTCCTTCGTGTCACGGGAAGATGGATATGCCATCCCTCGCATCAAGGACGGCGGACGATTCGCCCCGGGCTTCTCTCACCGAACCAGCGAACTCAACACGTTCAACGACGCCAACCCCTGCGGCCTCAAGTACGTCGACCATTGCGTCGGCAATGTCGAGGAAGGCAAGATGGACCAGTGGGTCGACTGGTACGACCAGGTCATGGACTTCTCCCTCTTCAAGCACTTCGACGACCAGGACATCTCCACCGAGCACTCTGCCCTGATGAGCAAGGTCATGGCCTCGGGCAACCACCTGATCAAGATGCCGATCAACGAGCCCGCCGACGGGCTTCGCAAGAGCCAGATCGAGGAGTACCTCGACTGGCACGACCAGACCCCTGGCGTCCAGCATCTCGCCTTCCGGACCGACGACGAACTGCACTCGGTCGCCGAACTTCGTGGCCGAGGCGTCGACTTCCTTCGCATCCCTGACGAGTACTACGAGGGCGTCTGGGATCGAGTCGGCATGATCGAAGAGGACCAGCAGCGAGTGAAGGACCTCGGGATTCTCGTCGACCGTGACGAAGAGGGGTATCTGCTGCAGCTGTTCACCATGCCCCTGCAGGATCGTCCGACGCTGTTCTTCGAGATCATCTGTCGCCGTGGATCACAGAGTTTCGGCAAGGGCAACTTCAAGGCGCTCTTTGAAGCTCTTGAAATCGAACAGAATCGCCGCGGAAACCTGTAGGGCCTGCACGCGGCGGGAGAACGCGTCACCCGGGGACGATGACCTTCGGGCCTCCAGGCTTGTCCATTCCCTTGAAGTGGCCCGGTTCAACGTTGAATGTCGCTGAAAGCACGTCATCATCGAATGCCCCGAGGGCCTCTCCGAGCCCCACGTAGACCATCTCCGCGTTGTTGAAGAACGCGATCCCCTCGACATCCTCGCTGCCGACCTGCTCGATGCTGTGGTAAAAGGACGCCGGTGCATAGAACCCGCCACCGGCTCCGATCTCCTGGACCTCCACCTCCCCGAAGGGAGTGACGAGCATGGCTTTTGCGCGACCACTGGTGATGTAGACGATTTCATCCGAGTTCGGATGCCAATGCGGCTCGACTGCGCCGCCCGGGTTGAGTCCGAACCCCAGGATCCCGACCCCGTCGAGTACGGGAAGATTGTCCTTCAAGCCGGCCTGGAGGTAACCACCGGCAGCCTGTACGACCCTGTCACTCGCCTCGATGTTGAACTTGAATCGATTGGACGACGCCTCAACGCGAGGTGAAGTACCACTGGAAACACCGATCCACCCCTGAGCGGCACCAGTCCGCAGGCCATCGAGAAAGCCTTCGCCGGTCCCCATTGTCGACTGGATCGCCTCGCTGGACGTGGCAAGCACTGCGTCATGCAGGGACATCGTTTCGGGATCGTGGTGGTTGAATGCGTACTTGACGACTGATTCACCACTGCAGGCGTTCACGATGTGATGGATCGCCCCCTGTGGGACATAGAAGATCTCGCCCTTGCCCACGCGGAACCGCTCATGAAGAGATGGCCCATGCACCGTCACGACCAGTTCGCCGGCAGTGCAGTAGCCGATCATCTGGGCATTGGTGTGCCAACCGGGTCGGACGAATCCATTTGCCGAAAGCGTGACATCGACAACGGACATGTGGCCCAGCCCGGGAAGCTGCTTGGACGTCAGCACGCTGAAGGAGCCCCCGTCGCCCTGTTCGTGCTGCTTGAACGTGCCCTGCGAAAAGAAGCAGGTTGATGGATCGACCGACATGCGGCACCTCATGGATGAAAATGTTGAACGTACACTCGCCGCGACGGCCGGACAGAAATCAACTACCTGGGACGGCATGGTGCCCGTGATGGAAGTGATGGAACGTCTTCTCCATCTGGAACACCTCGGGATGCATCTCGTTGAGCTGGATGATGACGATTGCGAGCGTGATGATCGAGAGCACCGTCGTGCAGGCCACGATCGCCGCGGTGGGCTCGACATAGACGTTCTTCTGCTTGGCCACCCCATACTGGCACTTGGCGGCGGCGACTGAACTGCAGAGCACCACGGCCACGGTCGCGGTCGGATCCAGGCCGATCCACTGGCATCCGAACCACGCCAGGATCGGCATGAGAATGAGCTTGAAGACGGTCGCTCCGAGCACCGGAACCACGTGCTTCCTGAAGACGGAGAAATCCAGATCGATGCCGACGGCGAACAGCGCGACCGGGGCCACGGTTGCGCCGAAGAGGTTCAAGGTGGTGTCGATGGTGCCAGGAAGCTTCCAGCCGGTGATGGAGATGACAACCCCGATGATCATGGCGACGAAGTAGGGCTGCCGGGCAGCACTCCAGATCGACTTCAACACGTTCTTGGTCAGCGACTGATCGGCCGCGCCGTGATGGAAATCGTAGATGAAGGACATGACCTGCAGGCCGATGATCAGGTTCACCACGCCGAGGATCCCATAGACCGCGCCGGGGCGACCCAGCAGCATCACCAGGATCGGCAGCGCGATCATGCAGGTGTTCGAGAGCGAACACGTTGCGGAGAAGTAGGCCCCCTCCAGCCAGGGCATCCCGAAGATCTTTGCGCACGCCAGCGCAGCCAGGAAGATGATCGTCGTGATCACCAGGAAGGTGAAGAAGAACTTGACGTATGGCACGTAGTCGGCCACAGGCTCATTGGCGAGGGCGACGATGATCATGCTCGGGATCGCGACCTTCATCGCGTACCCGATCAGGTTGCCGCTCTCACTTCGATCGAACTTGCCGACGATTCGAAAGAGGTAGCCTGCCACGACGAAGAGAAAGATGGGCAGGACGACGTTGAAAATGACATCTGATGACACGTGAGGCTCCTGGCTTGTTGTCGCCGGACACGATACCCAAGCCGACGCCGACCGTCATATTTTCATCCCACGCCGCCAGAAACCGGAAATGATGGCCAAAATCACGCCTCGCCGCATTCCAGAGGGGGGTCGCACGAAATCATCAGTTGGCTGTTGGATGACCGCCTCGGTCACCATAGACTGGGATTTCAGCCTGTTTCGGGCTGGATGAAACTCGAGGGGAGTTCAACATGCTGACCACCATCGCGCTGGCGACCGCCATGCACGCCGTTCCTGCCCAGGCCTTCAACTTCATTCGCATCGGCGATGTTGACGGCTTCGGATACGTAACCGGCACCACCCCATGCGCGGGTGAACCCTGCTGGAACTTCGGAAGTTGGCAGACGGGCCTCAACGGCAGCTGCTCAGGATTCCAACTTTTGAACGCCGTAGGCAGTCCAGTCAACGTCGACGGCCTCGACCCCCTCGGTGGCGGCGACTACCTCCCTGATCTCGACTGCTCCGCGGAGACCCGATACGACTCCGACGAGTTCGATCTCCGCAGCGCCTACGAACTGTCCGGAGGCCCATACGGCTACGGCACGCAGGTCAACGGCGCCACGAACTTCTCCAGCAGCGGCTCGGGCTGGACGGATGTCGCCGTCTGCGGCACCGGCGTGGGCTGGTTCGACTGCATCTACGCCCCCCTCTCCCCCCACGACTATGTCTGTGGCGCCGGGCAGGCTATTTTCATCTTCGACTTCGAAGTCTCCTCCGCGGACTCCACGCAGCCCCTGTACGTCAACGCGATCTTCGCCGACTACGACGTGGATTCCGCCAGCGACATCCTCCGGTATACGACATCCTCTGGAACCGTGATCAACACCACCATCGCCACGCAGGACAACTCCGCCGGAGAAGATGGTCTGATCCAGGAGGCGACGGCCGTGATTCCATTCGCCGACGTCTTTCCCAACTGGAGTGGAGGTGATCAGACCGGTTACCTCAAGGTCGAATTCCTGATGCCAGACGAACCATTCGTCGCCTACGACTACGTCGAACTGAGCATCTCACCCTTGATCGAACCCGAGGGATGCTGCTGCTACCAGGATGCCAGCGGCTGGCACTACCTGGAGATGACGGAATCCAAGTGTGACGATGCCGGCGGCTACTACGCCGGCGACGGCATCCCCTGTGGTGACGGCGCCCCGGTGATGGGCGCCTGCTGCATCACGGAACACGACGGCACACTCACCTGCATCGAGACCGCTGACTGCGACTGCGATGTCCAAGGCGGCGTCTTCTATCCGAACGCTCCCTGCACGCAGGTCCCCTGTGACGACCAGGACCCGGTCGGTTGCTGCTGCTTCCAGAAGCCCGGCAGCTCCTTCTGGATGTTCGCCGTGATGTCCCAGTCCGACTGCCTCGGCTACGGCGGGTACTACGCCGGCGATGGCACCGAGTGCGATGCCGAAATATCACCTCTTGGCGCCTGCTGCTTCCCCCTGGCGGACGGCAGTCTGGCCTGCATTGAAACCTCGGAGTGCGAGTGCGACTTCCAGGTCGGCACCTTCTACGTCGGCCAAACCTGCCATGACGTTCCCTGCGGCCCCAATGAAGAACTTGGTGCCTGCTGCTACATCGATCTCGAAACCGGCTGCTACGAATGCATCTTGACCGTCAACGAGGACGAGTGCCTCGCTCTGCCCAAGCAATACCAGTTCCCGCAGTGGCAGGGCGCCAATACGACCTGCGTTGATCCCGACATCACCTGCTGCCGCCAACTCGGCGCCTGCTGCATCGACGGCGAGTGCGCGATGACGATCGTCGAAGCCTGTGAACAGGCCGGCGGCACATCGTGGAACGGGTCAATGGTCTGCGCTGACGTCACGTGCCCGGACTGCACCGGCGATGTCAACGGGGACGGCACGGTCAACATCTTCGACCTGCTGGCCGTGATCGGCAACTGGGGCAGCTGCCCCTGACCCGGCCTCCTTGCGAAGCAGGTCTGCCGCGGGTGGCGCGGAGGCGATCGCCTCCGCGATGCGACGTCCCGCGTCTCCATCACCGTAGGGATTGCCCTGGCCCGCAAACGTTGCTGTGAACGACGGATCCACCGCCTTGGCGATGCCGGCGAGGATTCGATCCACGTCCGGCACGACGTCGATGACGTTGGCGGCCCGCATGCGGCCCCGCTGGCGATCGCCGATGTTGACGCAGGGAATGCCGATGGCAGGCGTTTCCATGATCCCGCTGGAAGAATTTCCGACCAGGGCCGCGGCATGTCGCAGCAGCGTCCAGTACTGGAGGTGATCGATGTGTCGATGGAGCACGGCGTCATCGCGATCGCCGCAGAACGCCTCCGCCAGTTCGATGATCCGCTCATGCCCCGTGTCGGCATTGGGAAAACAGAAGACGACGGGCCGATCCGCTCGTTCCAGCGCCGCAACCAGGGCCGCGGCATCGGCCACGGGATCCGGCTGCAGGGTGACAGGATGCATCGAGACAACCAGCGGCGCCGTGGACAGATCGATCCCGACATGCTCCTGCACGCGGTCGATCGAGGGCAGGTCCGACCACCGCAGGTGATCGAGTGACGGTGCCCCGGTGACCTGGACCCGCCATGCGTCCTCACCGAGTGATTGGACGCGAGCCGCCGCCTGCTCGTGCGGCACCAGGTGCAGGTGCGACAACTTCGTCAGGGCATCCCGAACCTGCTGGTCGATTGCCCCCTCACTGATCTCCCCACCCTCGACGTGCGCAATGGGAATCCCCAGGGCGGTCGCGATGGAGGCCGGGGCCAGCATCTCGTACCGGTCGGCGATCAGGAGCATCATGTCCGGTCGGAGCGACTCCAGTACGCCGACAAGGCCCGATGACAGGTCGGCCAGCGTCCTGGCCATGGAGCCCGGAGAGTCGCCCTCGGCCAGGCATGGAATCAAGGCGTCGGGCTCGAATCCATCTCGGCGGATGGCGTCGATGGTGGAGCCGAAGCGGTCCTCGAGATGCGAAGCGGCCACGATCAGCAGCGGCTGCAGGCGAGCATCATCATGCAGGCGGCGCAGCGGCCACACGAGATGGCCCCAGTCGGCCCTGGAGGTTGTCAGGACAGCGATTCGTCTCGGCATCGTGCCGCTAGAATACACGCCTCCAGGAGGAACCGATGCCCTACTACACCCAACTCGGCGAGATCCCGCCCAAAAGGCACATCCAATTCCGCCGACCAGATGGCGCCCTGTACTCGGAGGAAGTCTTCGGCATCGAGGGCTTCGTTGGACCGACCTCGACGATGTACCACATCCATCCTCCCACGCAGGTGGCCGGCTGGAAGAAGCTGTACTCGACCAAGACCGAGTACGTCGAAACGGATGTCATGCGCATGCGGCACCTGCAGTCCCAGGACTGCACCCCCAAGGGTGATCCGATCACCGGTCGCGTGGTGCTGCTGGGCAACGTCGACGTCGAAATGAGCATCTGCCTTCCCGCGGAAACCATGGACTACCACTACAAGAACGGGTCCGGCGACGAACTGCTGTTCATCCATCACGGCTCAGGCACGGTCTTTACCAGCATGGGAACCCTTGCCTTCGGCCCCAAGGACTACATCGTGATTCCCAAGGGCGTGATCTACCGGATGGTCTTCGACCCCGTGGCCGCCGGCGAACCCGCGTCGAAGTTCCTCTGCTTCGAAACGATGAACACCTCGCATTTTCATCCGCCGCCACGCTACATGTCGAAGAAGACCAGCCAGTTCCTGGAACACGCTCCGTACTGCGAACGTGATCTGCGGCTCCCCACGCTCCCGCTGACCCACGACGAATCCGGCGACTTCGAGGTCCGCATCAAGGCCCGCGACAGCATCCACTCCTATACATACGACTACCACCCGCTGGACTTGATCGGCTGGGACGGGTGCTACTACCCGTACTGCTTCAACATCGACGACTTCTCGCCGATCGTCGGCAAGCACCACATGCCCCCGCCCACGCACCAGACGTTCGAGGGGCACAACTTCGTGATCTGCTCCTTCTGTCCCCGCGTGCTCGACTTCCATCCCGAGGCGATCCCGGTGCCATACCACCACTCGAACCTCGACTCCGACGAGGTTCTGTACTACGTCGAAGGAAACTACAAGGCGCGGCGCGGCATCGACTCGGGCTCGTTCAGCCTGCATCCCCAGGGCATCCCGCACGGACCGCACCCGGGCACCATCGAGAAGAGCCTTGGCGCGACGTGGACCGATGAACTGGCCGTCATGTGCGACACGTTCCGCCCCCTGCACCCCACCATGGCGGCGCTGGAGATGGACGATCCGGACTACCCGGCGTCATGGGCGAAGTGGAAGCCCGGAGACAAGCCCGCCAAGGACGAGTCGCCGGACACCTGGTGATCAGCAGGCTGGGGTCACGATCCCGGAACATGAACCGAGTCCGATCCGCCGCGCATCACCCGATTCGCAGAATGCGTTGATGGTCAACTCATCCCCGTCGAGCAGGAACCGCCGCTGGGTGCCATCAGGAAGTTCAATCGGCTCGGTTCCACGCCATGTGAGCTCAAGCAGGCAGCCGCGGCTGTCCTTGGAAGGACCCGAGATGGTGCCGGATCCGATGAGATCACCGGCATGCATCGGGCAGCCCGTACTGGTGTGGTGGGCCAGCATCTGGGCGAACGACCAGCACAGGTCCGACAACGAGCCCCGCGTCAGGCGCAGCGGCTCTTCTCCCGCTTCACGCATCGTGGCCGAGGCCAGGTGCACTTCGCAGGTCACGTCGAGTACGTCCTCGGTCACGGGGCGCAGGTAATCCAGCAGGCCGGGGTCCTCGTCGAGCCGGGCGGGGCCCGGGAGACGGAACGGAGCCAGGGCGTCCATCGTCACGACCCACGGACTGATGGTGGAGGCGAAGTTCTTGGCATTGAACGGCCCCAGCGGCTGGTACTCCCACTTCTGCACGTCCCGAGCCGACCAGTCGTTGAGAATCACGATTCCAAACAGCCGGTCCATGGCCTGATCCATCTGGACGCGTGTCCCCATGTCGTTGCCCTCGCCGATGAAGGCGCCGAACTCAAGTTCGTAGTCGAGCAGCCGAACGGGCTTGAACACCGGCGCCGCGTCATCGGGCTTGAGTTGCCCGTGGGGACGCCGAACCGGAGTTCCGGACACCACGACACTGCTGGCCCGCCCGTGGTATCCCACCGGAAGGTGCAGGTAGTTGGGCATCAGCGGTTCGCCATCGGGGCGGAACATGCGGCCGACGTTCGTCGCGTGGTACCTCGATGCATAGAAATCCGTGTAGTCGCCGATCGTCGCCGGCAGCAGCATCTCGGTCCCGGCCATGGGTCGCAGCAGTTCGTCCCGCGTCTGGGATTCAGCATCAAGCAGGTCGGCGATGGCGTGCCGGGCGGCGGTCCAGGAGTCGTGCCCCAGTCCCATGAACTGGTTGAGCGTCGGAGCGCACAGCGCGCAGGAGATCGTCCCGGGCAGATCCGGAAGGTGGTTGTCCAGCACGGCCGCCTGGGCATCGAGCACCTGGTCGCCGATGGCGATGCCGATGTGGGCAGCACCTTCGTCGTCCCTGAAGACACCCCAGGGAAGATTCTGGATGGGAAAGTCCGTGCCGGATTCGTTGGCGGAAGCGACCCAACTCCGGCGAGCGGGATCATGCGAACGGTCGATCGTTGTAGCGTGCATGGTCATCCTCGGGCCGGCAGCAGGCCCAACTGATCCAGATCGTCCCAGGGCTCCTGGAAACTGCAGGAGCCGAATGAGAGCGCGAAGGCGATACGGGTTTCCTCGATCGCGTCGAGGTCAAAGCGGTGTCCACCCCAGGTCAACGCATCTTCACCGAACTCGACGCCGTGGAGCGAGTCCCCGGTGAGAATCGGTCGGAGATCATCCACGGTGACCTCTTCGTTCATCCGGGCCAGCAGCGAAGCGACGAATACGTTCAGAAATCCGAACTGCATGGCGGGGACATTGTCGTTGTGATTCCGCAGCGGACGGTGCAGTCCCGCTGTTGCCTTGAACGGAACATCAGCCATGGCGCACTGGAGGATGAAGTTCGACAACTGGGTCGTATCCGGATACAGCTCTGGCTTGACTCCACCGGTGCGGACCTTGGCTCCGGCATCGGATCCCACGAGCACGGCCAACAGGCCGCGGACATCCTGGTCGTACGGGATCTCCACGAATGGAAACAACTCATCAGGAAGAAGGTCGAGCATCTGGTCGATCGAGTTGGCACTGGACCCGCGGAACTCGACCACATCAATGACCGCTCCCCCGCTTCCGTCATTGGCCCAGGTGGAATTGAAGCGTTCGATGGCATCGATCTGCTGTTCCATCGAATCATCCGCCGAGGGTGTCAGCAATGCGCTGATCACCCAGGGATCCTCGTCGACGTCAGTGGGAAACAGGTCCCGGGAGGCCGCCGTGAACTCATCGAGCCTCGTCACAGGAACGATGATCCGACCGAGCATCCAGGACAGTTCCGACTTCAGACCCCTGGCCCAGGTGTCCACCATCGGCTGCATGTCCAGGCTCGCCGGAGGATAGAGGCCGGCGTAGTCGATGATCCCGTCAAGCAGGATCGAGAGAGACGCGTTTGGAATGGTACTGCTGGTCATGATGCGGCCTCGGCCGTGAGAGCGGCCCGAGCCTCCAGGCACAGTGCGATGCGGCGAAGCGTCCGATCGCGTCCAAGGATCAGCAGGGTATCGTAGATCGGAGGCGAGATCGTCCCACCACTGACGGCGATGCGCAGGGGCTGGGCCACCTTGCCGATCTTGTCCCCAGCCCGTTCGCCGGCAAGTCCCGTGACCACCGCCTCAAGGGCTTCGGACGTCCACTGCACCTGCTCGAGACGTGTCGCCAGTTCGGCCAGCAGGTCGTACCCGCAGGGCTCGCCGTTGAGGAGCGCCTTTCGAACCGGCTTGGTCGGTTCCCATGACAACTGCTCGCAGGGATCGATGAAGAACCGGCCACTCTGCAGCGGATCAAGCAGGGTCTTGCTTCGCTCCTGGTTCGCAGCCGCGAAGAGTCGAAACGTGGACGCATCCATGTGCTCGAGAAACTCCGGGTGCTCTGCACGGCAGTAGTCGGCAAGCAGGTCATGGAACTCATCCGGCGTGAGCTCCTGCATGGCATCGAGGTTGAAGGCCAGCAACTTGGCTCGATCGAACTTGGCCGGGCTCTTGATTACGCGGTCAAGCGAGAAGTGGCTGCAGAGGAAGTCGCGATCGAACTGCTCCTTGTCGTCACCGGGAGACCACCCCAGGAGGGCCAGGTAGTTGACGAGTACACCCGGGAGGTATCCGGCACGGCGGAAGTCGTCGACGTCGATTTCCGGCAGTTCGATTTCGAGCGCCTCGGCCAGCGACGTGGCATCCACAAGATCAAGCTGGTGGTCCTTGGAGGACCGCCAGCGATCCCACTGGTCTGGATCCACGGCGGGTTGCCCCGACGCATCCACCGGCGGGGTGTCGATCCCCCGCTCCTTGACGACGCTGCGCAGCGCCTTGTCCTTGTCCCGCTTGGACATCTTGGAGCCGTCGGGGTTGAAGATCAGCGACAGGTGGGCATACACCGGATGTTCAAATCCGAGCGCCTCCTGAAGCAGAAGATGCTTGGCAGTGTTGTTGAGGTGTTCCTGCCCCCGCACGACGTGGGTGACGCCCATGAGCGCGTCATCAACCACAACCGCGAAGTGGTAGGTCGGGTAGCCATCCGCCTTGCGGATGACGAAGTCCTCAAGTTCACCGTTCGGAACCACGACCTCTCCGAGCACCTCGTCCTTGATTCGAATCTCACCGGAGGGCACCTTGAATCGAAGCACATGTTCACGCCCCTCCTCGATCCAGGCCGCGACGGTCTTCGGATCAAGGTTCAGGGCTGCACGGTCGTACCTGTAGGCGGTCTTCTCGGCACGCGCCTTGGCTCGCTGCGACTGCAGCTCATCCGGAGTCTCGAACGCCGGATACGCGAGTCCCGCCTCCACGAGCTTCGAAAGATGGTCGCCGTAGAGCTCCAGTCGCTGGGACTGCCAGTAGGGTCCGGTCTCCCCTCCGCCGCTGCCTCCGTGCTCGGGCCCTTCGTCCCAATCAATGCCAAGCCACTCAAGGTCGGCACAGAACCCGAGTCCTGCCGACTCCGAGGACCGCTTGCGGTCGGTGTCCTCGATGCGGAGCAGGAACCGCCCCTGTGAATGGCGAGCCAGCGCCCAGCAGAACAGCGCAGTTCGTGCGCCGCCTACATGGAGGTGGCCGGTCGGACTCGGTGCGAATCGCGTTCGAAGCATGGAGCGCTCGTTGAAAGGGTCAGGCCTGGACAGCGGTACCGGGGTAGGCCCGGATCCTGCTGGCAAGATAGATCACCGGACCGGACAGGCCGTAGATAATGAACACGAAGGCCAGTGTCTCCTGGAACCACCAGATCAACAGGACGACCACGACGGCGATCCATGCGGTGTATCCGAAACTGCGGTTGACGCGGAGGTACCGGTTCGTTGCATGTCGATAGGGAATGCCGGAGATCATCGCAATCGCGACCAGGAGCGTGATGATCGGAACGGAGTACAGGATGACACTCATGAACCCGGATACGAATCCAGACGGATCCTGGATCTTGGCCAGGTGCTGGTGCAGCAGGACCAGGCTGGCAATCGTGCCTGCGGCTCCGGGGGACGGCATGCCGCGGAATGTCATGTGATCACCGAGCCGCCCGGCTGCGGTTTCGACGTTGAACCGGGCCAATCGCAACGCGGCACAACAGATGAAGAGCGCGGCAGTGGCCCAGCAGAATCGTCCAATGACATTCGATGTGCCCGGCTGCAGAATGCTGCCGGCATCACCGGTCCCGATCGACAGGCTGCATGCATGCAGCATGATGAATGCGGGGGCCACACCGAAGGTGATCATGTCGGCCAGGGCATCAAGTTGCCCGCCGATCTCCGTCACACCGCCGGTCAGTCGCGCTACGGATCCGTCCACGGAATCGAGGATGAGCCCGAGAAGAATCAGCAGGCAGGCCAGGGCGAGGCTGGACATGCCCCAGAACCCGATGCTGTCGATCGGCCTTGTGGCGCAGTAGATCGCCGCGAAGCCGGAAATGAGATTCCCAAGGGTAAAGAGCGTGGGCCACACCCCGGCGGGACCGAGGGTTCGCAGGCGACGCCTGCGCCCCTGGCGATTCACCTGGGAGGAAGTCGCCTCGGACCAGGCACCCTCAAGGGCCGGATCTTCGTCCTGTTCAAAACCAACACGCATGCATACAGTCTATCAGGATGGGGGCTAATTTCGGCCTCCGGAACCCGACGTCGACTTGAGTGGTCGCAGCCGCTGCTCCGTAAAATGGGGCAGGAAGACCAGCAGATCACGCTCCCGGCCTTCCAGGTTCCTGGCCCGGAAGCCGGGATCCGTGGTGCGGGTCAGTAGGCCGCCGAGCGTTTCCATGGTGACCCCCTGTTCGATCTCTTGCCCACCGATGGGCTCGATGTCGGCATCCACGATCGGAACCCCACCGCCGCCGATGAGCACGAGGCAGGTGCCAGGGCGGAGCACGTACTCAGCCCGGAGATCCTCCTCCCGGAGCATGGCGAACCGCTCGGATCCATCGCCGCCGACCCGTTCGTATCCCACCATCGGCATGGCCTCCATGTAGACGGCAGGGCCATCCTCCATCATGGTCGACCAGGTTCGACCCGGCAGGGCGATCCAGGCGTTGTGGCCATCGTCGTCCACAGGAACCTTCGCAGGCAGCATGTTCAGCCAGGTAAAGGACTGGCCGAGCCAGCGGATGTTCCACGCCGCCCCGTTTCCGACGACTGAGACCAGATCGTCCAGCCGATCGGCATCCAACTCGTAGTACTCCAGCCCACGCAGCACCAGGGTTGTTGAACTTCGCAGGCGGGCATCAAGTCCCTTCAGAGCGCGGCGGACCTCCACTTGATCGACATCGATCCGGTAGCAGCGAAGTTCCATTCCGTCACCGATGATCACCGGGGATGCGGTCGCAGCTGGCACCGGCGAAACCGTATGACGCTCGATCCTGGCAGCGCAGGACGCAAGGATCAGCATGGCCACGAGTACGGCAACGGCCACCCGTGGATTCATTCCGATTCCGATCCCGGAGACATCTCGTTGATTCGATCGATCATCTGCCGGACCCTGGCCCAGCCTCTCCGATGATGGTGGAACATGATCCGCGGCAGATCCAGGTGGTCCGATTCCTCGGGCAAGGCGGCACTCTGTTCAATGGCCCCGGTATGAACGAGGTCGGAGAACTCCGTGTTCAACTCGTCGAGGTGGGCCGGCTCCAAGGCATGTCGCAACCGGATCACGAGGTGATCCCCGACATACCGCTTGGAGTGGTACCCACGGTAGAAGTTCAGGATGTGGCTGCACGCGTCCTCGGGAGAACTGGCCCGGTAGATGAGACTGAAGTCCTCGGGACTGATCCACCCGTTGTCACCAAGGCTCTTCTCAATGTAGTTCTCCCAGTGTTCCCAGTAGACACCGTCGGTCCCCTCCAGCAGCACGATCGGGATGAGGTTCGACTTGCCCGTCTGGATCAGGGTCAATGCTTCGAACAGTTCGTCCTGGGTTCCGAATCCTCCCGGGAACACCGTCACCGCATCGGCATGGGCCATGAACATGACCTTCCGAGTGAAGAAGTAGCGGAAACTGATGAGCTTGGGGTCACCCTCGATGACTTCGTTGGCCGCCGTCTCGAACGGCAGGCGTATGCGCAGGCCGAAACTGGCATCACGCGTCGGCCCCTCGTGCCCCGCCTTCATGATGCCATCACCCGCGCCCGTGATCGCCATCCAGGCGTGCTCGGCCATGAGTCGACTGAAGTCACGTGCTGCCTGGTAGTCCGGATGGTCCTCCGGGGTCCGAGCCGATCCATAGATCGACACCTTCCGGATGCCGCGATAGTCGGCGAACACCCGCCAGGACGACCGCATCTCCCGAAGGGCATTGGTCATCATCTTCATCTGCCCGGTGTCACACCCATCGTCCAGCAATCGCACCGCGGTGCGGATCATGTCCGCAGCCAGTCGACGATCGAGTTCTGAACCGCCCTCGGAGAGCCGATCAATGAGCCCTTCCGCCTCGATGCGGTATGCGTCTGGTTTTCGTGATCGCCCTGCCATGCGGCTCCTTCCCGTTGAGAAGGAGATTATAGGGGCGGAACCCAGGCGGTCCGATCTTCTTCCCGCATACCCGGGAATGGGATGATGAAGACCTCTGGATCCTCGATGGGCCCCTGGACACCGACGGCATAGAACTGGTCCTGCAGTGCACCGAACACATCGCTCAACAGGGCCCAGCCTGATCGCGGCCGAAGCACGGCATCGATGTGCTGCGTCTCCCAGTCGTAGGACCCCTCGCCCGTGAGGGAGAATGCCACCACATCACCCATATGACTCTCGATCCGGATGCGATCAAGAAGTATCTCGTCTCCAACTGAGTGGTAGGCGATGCTGATGTACTCGGGAGCATCCACGACGGGCATGCTGAACTGGAGCAATTGGTAGAGCCCCACCGTGAAGGGGAGCGGCTGCATTGCTCCATCGTAGATCCGGACCTGCCCCCGACCAAGTCGCTTATCAGCAGCGTCAAGCAGGCCAGACATCGAAACGGACGCGAAGAGACGTCCATCCAGGGGCTTGTCAGGTTCATCAGGACTGGATGCGGAAGGCATGTCCATGAACGCCGCCAACCCGGCATCCGCGATCAGGACGTGGGCCTCCCAGTCACGCTTCTCTCCCAGGTCACACCTGCCGTGGGCGTGCACCTCACCCCCGGCGAGATCGCCGGACAGCTCGACAAGCCGCACCACCTGGCCACTCTCGTCGAGATCCAGTTTGATGCGAGTGCGTTCAAGTCGGCGATCGAGCACATTCATGGCATCGCAGTGGCCCTCAAGCCGGAAGCCGGTGGGTTCACCGGTGGCTGTCTTGACCCGTATTCCAAACCGTCCGGTGATCGAGTCGATCGCGATTCCAGCTTCCATGGACGCCGCGTCGACAAGCAGGTCCCCCTCGAACGTCGATGCCACGGTGCCCTGGGCATGATCGATGGCGAGCACAAGGTGGCCACCGCGCATTGCACTGTGCTGCCCGTCGACAAACGAAATGCCCTCCAGAACCTCTCCCCCCGCCGACGGAATGAGGGCGAGAATCTCCGGAGATCGAATGCGACCCTCGAAATCGAAGTGCAGGTCGGCAGTCGTCAGCGCCCCGGGCTGCAGATCGCCTGAAATCCGGAAGGTTCCCGATTCGAACCGGCCAGCGAGCGAGTCGAAGAACAGTTCGCCGTTGCGCACCTGGAGGCTGCCACCATCGAACGTGGCTTGCATCAGGGCGGAGTCGTAGCGTGCTTCAATATCACGGGGCGTGGCGTCCAGAGTCCATGACCAGGGCGCATCATGCGAACGCTGCACGCGACTCTCGGCATCGAACTCTCCACGGGGTTCCGCATCGATGTACGGGCGGACCTGATCCTCTCCGGCGAATGCGATCGCCAGATCCAGCAGCAACGGGGACTCGAACCGGCCGTGGACCAGTTGGCAGCGAAAGTCGGCCTCGACGACTTCATCGGCCCAGCTCATGCTCCCCTGCAGACTGTACTGCCCATCAAGTTCTTCCTCGGCCAGTGCATCCAGTTCCAGATCATCCATGGTCAGCGAACCACCGCCGACGACCATCATCCCGCCCACGATGCGCAGATGCTCCGTCACGTCCCCGCATTGCATTGCCACGCTCGCGGCGTCGATGCTGACCGTTGTAGCGCCGGGCCCGGTCCCACGGACCATCACGTCGAGGTCCATGCTTCCGGCGGGCTCCCATCGTGCGTACAGATTCTCGAGCGTCGTACGAAGATCCCCGGACGCAAGTCGCAACAATCGCTCCTGGATCGGAGCCCCATCGACACGTACATCGATCGATGTGAGCTCCGGATCTTCGAGGTGGTAGGTCCCGGCAATGGAAAGCTGCATTTCACCGGCTCGAGCGGAACAGGATCTGATTTCCACCCGATCCTTCGTTGCGTCGAGTTCGACCGAGACGTCGGTGAGCTCCAATCCACGTGACCAGAAGGAATCCGGGGCACCAATGAGCCTGGCAAGGTGGTCGCGAGGACGAACCGTGGCGTCATTGATCCGGATGATCAATGTGTAGTCGACTTCCCCGAGCGAATCGACCACGACCGGGCCGAGAATGCTGATGGTTCCATCGATCTGGAGAGCCTCGATCAGATCCGCGACGTCGGGCGACAGTCGATCCAGCGCCGTGACCAGGTCACGGGTCACCGGCTCGCCAACCACCTCCAGATCGAGGACTCCGGAAGCCTGTTGATCATCGACCGGCAGATCGATGAAGCCACGGGCCACGCAATCTGTTCCCGACGGCGTTTCGAAATGGATCATGTCCTCGCCCGAGGGCCCCTGAAGGCTCATCGTATTTCCCTCCCACTCCAGGCTGCCCTTCTGAAGCAGGATGGGGTAGGGAAAGGAGTCCCAGGTGAGTTGCATGTCGTCGAACTTGATGGAGCCCTCGAGCCGGGTGGGATGGTCGGGGCCGGAGTCCCGGAGAATACGCAGATCAAGATCGACGACCTCGTGTTCGCCTTCACCGGCCGGCAGCAATGCACCATGCCGACCGAAGAGACTCCGCAGGGTGTACGCCGCCTCGTCCGGCATGGCATCGAGCAGGGACGAATCCAGCGGAAGCGAATCGGCCCGCAGCGAGAGGTTCACCTCGGATCCCATTCGAACCGGGACCACATCCCCCGCGATGCTGATGCGGGATTCACCCGCTCCACGCGCATCCAGGGAACGGACGGTGACGGTGTCGCGGTCGAACTCCACATGGGCATCCAACTGCTCCAGCGGGTAGGGAAATCTCTCGTAGGCACCCGATGCATCACGGATCAGGACATTGCCCGCCAGTCGATACTGGAACTCGTCCGTGTCGCTCTCCACGTTCGACCGGTGCGCCTGCAGGTTGATGCTGACATCGCAGGTCCGCACCTGGAACATGGCCAGGATCTGGGCCACGATCACGGGGAGATCGGCCCGAACGGCTTCGCCCGGACCGGTTCCGAGGTGGAACTCGTCGGTGCGAAGGACCAGCCTGTACGTGGATCGATCGAGTCGCTCCAGCAGACGCGACTGGAGATCAATGTCCTGGCGGTCATCCGGTTCGGAGTCGGGGTCGGTGATCGCGAGATCGAGGTTGAACTTCACCGCCGCACGCTGTTCGCTGTCATCGCCCAGGAACTGCCCTCGCAGCCCGACGATCTTGAACACCTTGTCTGTGTAGAGGAGCTCTCCATGTTCCGCCAGCATG
This sequence comes from Phycisphaerales bacterium, assembly GCA_029245245.1. GTDB lineage: Bacteria > Planctomycetota > Phycisphaerae > Phycisphaerales > SM1A02 > UBA854. The sequence continues at coordinate 258,713 of JAQWPT010000033.1, read as the reverse complement.
CGGGGAATGCCGTATGTCTCGGGCGAAATGCCCTGGTTTTCAAATCGTGCCCACTGCTCGTCGAGGCCGAGTTCCGTGGGAAACGACAGGCCGACATCCTTCAACGTCGCGGCAAACCGCAGCGTATCTCCACGACCGATGCTGAACGTGATCTCCTGCACATCGCCTTCGATGTCCATCTGTTCGCAGTACGTCCGGAACATGCCCGGCAGCAGCGACATGTCCTGCTCGAGATCGATGCTGGTGACGGTTGACTCGAGCGACATGTTGATACGGCTGAAGTTGCAATGCAGCTGGATCCCGTTCTCGTTCCCATCTTCGACGACTTCCAGGAGATCGATCTCGTACGACCCGGGAGTGCCTTCCTTGGGATGCGCGGTTCCATTGAATCGACGCTGGCTCCGAGGCTGCCAGGACGCTCCCTGGAAGTCGCCCACCTCAAGTACGAAATCGATCAACTCGATTCGATCCGGCAGATCGGGGATCTCCTGCAACTCCGCGGCATCCCGACCACCGAAGAGTCGACCTACGTTCACGTCGTAGGGATCCGTGGCGTTTTCAGCGATGCGAAGTCGTGCACCGTTCGCCACGATGCTCGTCAATGGAGAACCGCCAATGACAAGATGCCCGAAATCCAGTTGCGCCTCGAGCCGGTCGATGTAGCCGACCTCGGCCGCAGGCCCCTGCAGATCCTCGGCCTTGATCGCCACGCCAGTCAGTTCGACCCCGGACCAGCCGGACCACTGGGCGTCTTCGATCTCCACGACCGCCCCGAGTCGATCCGACAGGCTCGATTCGAACAAGGCCTGCAGAACAGTCGGACGAGTAAGGATCCATGCTGAAAGCAGCAGGCCCAGCACGATGATCACGAGGCTCACCCCGGCCCACCACAGGAATCGGCGGACTCGCGTGAAGCGATCACCGGGAGGCGACTGGATGGCGGGAGAAGAGGTCATGCACGGTGCCTCGGATTCGAAGGTAGTGTAGCCGCCGACTCATCAGAGCAGGAGGTTTCCATGCGGATTGCATTGACAGGCGCGTCCGGCTTCATCGGAGCGACATTGGCACGAAGGTTTGCCGAACGAGGCGATCTCGTGACCGGCCTGCTGCGGGCCACGAGCCGTCGGGATCATGTTGCCGAGCACCTGGACCGGATCATCGAAGGCCCCCAGGATGACCGGACCCGATTTGCACCCCTGCTCGAGGAGGCCGACGTCCTGGTCCACAACTCCGTGGACTGGAAACTCCTGAAGGAGGACAAGCTGGCCGAACACTACGACTCCAATCTCATCGCCAGCCTGGAGCTCCTTGACGAAGCAGCACGCCGGAACATCCACGTCGTCTACATGAGTTCCGTCGGCGTGCACCACCACATGCTGGATCGATGGAATGGCAGCATCGATGACGAGCATCCCACTCGTCCCGGCAACCACTACGGAGCACTGAAGGCCGCGGTGGAATCCCACCTCTGGTCGGCCCATGCCACGAGCGGTCTGTCATTCATGTCCATTCGTCCCGCGGCCGTCTACGGCCCCGACCCACGCCTTGAACGGACCATCGGCTACCCGATCCTTCGCAGCGTGGCCCGCGGAACACCGTTTGAACGGCCCGGGGGCGGCAAGTTCATTCATGTCGAAGACGTTGCCAGCGCCACGCTCGCCGCCGCCGACCGTGCGGGAGAACCTCCCGGCATCTACCACCTTGCCGAACTGTATGCCCGCTGGTGCGACTGGGCGGAACTGGCCTGCGCCCTGCTGAACACGGAGGTGCCGATCGACCGGTCCAGTCCGGAGCAACCACGCAATCAGTTCGAAACAGCGCGACTTGAAGAAGGCCTCGGCCTGCGACTGGATCGCGGAATGGAAGGAATCCGCACTCACCTCGCCCAACTGCGTGATCGCATGCAGGAAGCCGGAGTGATCTGAACTCAGTCGAGGGGACGCCCCTGCCCGGGCACATCGTCACCGACGAAGGCTCGCTCCGCGAGATCAACGGCACGCCCCATGGCCGCTGCCTTGCTGATCGTCTCCTGGTATTCACGTGACGGATCCGAATCAAGCACGATGCCGGCGCCGGCCTGCATGTGCACCGTCCAGCGATCCACCCCTGCAGGCTGGTTGGGAATGACCATGGTCCGCAACGCAATGGCGATATCCATGTCGCCTCCGAATCCAACGCCACCGATGCCCCCGGCGTAGGGGCCGCGTCGCGTCGGCTCCAGTTCGTCGATGATCTGCATGGCCCGAACCTTCGGAGCCCCGCTGACGGTCCCCACTGGAAGCGATTGCTGCAGGGCATCCCAGCAGTCCAACCCCTCACGAAGAGTCCCGACGACCGTCGAACTCAGGTGCATCACATGGCTGTACTGCTCGACCTCCATCAACCGCAGCACCTTGATACTGGCCGCATCGCAGACGCGACCGATGTCGTTTCTCGCAAGATCGACGAGCATGGTGTGCTCGGCACACTCCTTGGGGTCGGCCAGGAGTTCCCGGGCGGAGGCCGCATCCTGCTCCGGCGTGGAACCACGCCGCCTCGTTCCGGCCAGTGGCCGGTTGGTCACGATGCGATCCGAGACGCGGCAGAGTATTTCCGGACTGGAAGCGACGAGTACCACCTCCGGCGTCTGCATGTAGATCATGTACGGGCTGGGGTTGACGATTCGAAGAGCACGGTAGATGGCGAATGGATCCGCTGTCGTCTCCCGCTGGAACCGCTGGGAGGGGACGATCTGGAAGGCGTCTCCCGCCCGGATGTATTCCTGGCACCGCTGGACCGCGGACTCGAACTGCGATTGCGACATGTTTGATCTGCCGGGCACCTCGGGGTCCGAGCCCAGTTCCAGATCGATGGCCCCACCGGGCAGCGGCACGCTGTCTGCCTGCACCATCGCGGCCAGCCCCTCCAGGGCCTTCTGCCCGGAGTCCCATGCTGCCTCCGGGGATTCATGTTCGGACACGGCCACATGGACGACCAGGTACAGCAACTTGTCGACGTGGTCGAAGATCAGCAGGTCCCGGTAGAGACCGAAATGCATGTCCGGCAGGTTCCGGTCATCCGTGGGAGCCGCGGAAAATGGCAGGGCATCGGGCTCGATGTATCGCACGGTGTCGTATCCGGCATGACCGAACCATCCGCCTCGACAACCAGGAAGAGTTCCCGAGCCGACCGATGGCGGCAGCGGCGCGACCACCTCTGCCTCGATCATGGCCCTGGGGGCTCCCAGTGGATTGGGCTCCGTCCGGGTCGAGACCTCACCCGTGCGGCGGTCGATGATGGTCACTTCGTGACCACGGGCCGAGAGTTCGATGATCGGGTGCGCCCCGACCAGTGAATGTCGACCCAGAGATCCACCGACCTCGACGGACTCCAGAAGAAAGCTGGCCGAGGCCCTCGAGTCCGGGGACACGAGCCTCCGGTAGGCCAGTACAGGCGTAACCTGATCGCTCATGAGTCGACGCACCATGGGCACCAGGCTGAACGCCTTGGCGTGCTGCAGGAATGATTCCCGGTCGGCCTCGTGCATGACCCGCACAGTGTACCGGCGGACTTTGGTGGGGGTGAATGCGCAACACCGCCGTCTCAACGTAGAATCATGACCATGACGCTGATCGACCATGATTCAAGCGAGGCCACACACGACGTCGACCGCGATTCCGTGATCGATCTCCAGGGAATCTTCCGGACCTACTACAAGCCCGACGGATCCATCCTGGTCGAAGCGCTGCGAAACGTGAACCTGACCATTGACCGCGGAGAATACGTCGCGATCATGGGTGCCTCCGGATCCGGCAAGAGCACGATGATGAACATCATCGGGGCCCTGGACCGCCCTACCTCGGGGGCCTGCCTCATCAGCGGCTCGGACATCGCCACCCTCTCCGACGAAGACCTGTCCTCGATCCGTGGACGCCGGATCGGATTCGTATTCCAGGCGTTCAACCTCATCAGCCAGCTCACCGTCACGGAGAACGTCGAGGTCCCACTCTTCTACCAGGACATTCCCCGACTGGATCGACTCCAGCGAGCCAACCAGATCCTGCATCGAGTCGGGCTGGGCGACCGACTCGGCCACCGCCCCAAGGAACTCTCCGGCGGGCAGCAGCAACGTGTTGCCATCGCCCGGGCCCTCGTGACCAATCCGGACCTGCTCCTGGCCGACGAGCCCACGGGCAACCTGGACTCCACGACCGGCCAGGCGATTCTCCAACTGATCGATGAACTGCATGCCGAGGGCCTCACCATCGTGATGGTCACCCACGACGAACAGATCGCCGATCGATGCGAGCGAGTCATCCGACTCCGAGACGGCGAGATCGAAACGGACGAACTGACTCCGAAGGGACAGGCCCGACTCGGCCGATAGAACGGACATGCGGATACTCGGCATCGATCCCGGCCTCCGAATCACCGGCTACGCCTGCCTTGAAGTGGCTGGCGACCTCCATGTTCCACGGGTCGTCGAAGCCGGCATCTTTCGTATCGACCCGCGTGCCCCGCTGGAACTGCGCCTGGGCAGCCTGCACGACGACCTGGATTCCACCCTGGGGGACCTGCAGCCGGACTTTGTCGCCGTGGAGACACTCTTCTCCCATTACCGCCGGGCCCGCACAGCCATCCTCATGGCCCACGCCCGAGGCGTGGTCCTTCTGGCCTGCGCCCGCCGAAGCCTCTCCGTCTCCGACTTCGTCGCCACGGAGGTCAAGAAGGCCGTGACCGGCAACGGCCATGCCGACAAGGATCAGGTTCAGGAGGCCGTAACACACCAGTTGGGCCTCCAGGAGCGTCCATCACCCTACGACGTCAGCGATGCGATGGCGATCGCCCTCTGCGCCGCTCGCCGGTCCAATCCAGCGAAACCGGTCGACTATTCAAAAGCAATCTGACCGGGCCGAGCCGGCACCAGGCGGACCATGACCACCGTGCCCGGGGGCGGGATGTTCCGGGTATTGGCCACCCACTCCGGCTCGCGTACATCTGCCGCATCCGGAATGACAACCTCGGCAGCAAGCAACTCGTCTCCGAACGTCACCAGGCCGATGATGGAGCCGGTTCGATCGGCAAGGTAGGCCGCCCCCGCTCGCTCGGCATCCTTCCCGGTGAGCTCGATGCTGCCAGCGAAGATCCAGCGGTCCGTCGGAAAGATCGCCCGGTCCTGAACATCGATGATCCACTGGGAGATCCCGGTTCGATGCGGACCACCCTCCGGATCTGTCCATCCAACGCCGACCATGACTCCAGGGCCGCTTGGCGAGATGGCGATGACCTCGCCATCTTTGGTCTCCCACGTGCCTGGGGTTCCCGGCTTCAATCCAAGCAGCAGCAGTGCCGCGTGGATCTTCGACGCCGACAGGTCGGTGACGATGAGGGATTCATGTTCACGCGTGCCGGGAGAACAGACAACTTGTTCGAGCCAGCCCGTGTCGAGGCACGTCCAACCCCGGAACTCCACGTACCCCTGCTCCAGATCGACCCAGAGCCCCGGGGCAATCACAGTCCGGCTCGAGGCCCCGGCCGGACTCGGGCGAGACGACTGGCAGGAAACAAGCCCAGTCAGTCCCTGGGAGCAGAGCAGGGCAAGAAGAATGAAACGAAGCCAGTGAGTCACGAACGACGCTCCAAAAAAAAGGCCCGGCAGAAGCAAAGCTTCGTACCGAGCCCTTCCGGGGGCATGGTAAATGGCCGCTGCCAATGACTGCGGCTACAATCAAGATTACTGGGCACCAAACCTCTGTCAATGCCCCTTTGACTGATTTCACGCCACTTTCCATGACTACGATCTGCCTCAACCGAACGGTCAGGATGACCATTCCAAGCCGCCCTCAGGCCCTTTCAAAGGGCCTCAATACCTTTGCAGGAACGCCCCTGGCCGTTTCAATGGGTGCCTTCTACGAGTTCCACGCTACATTTCAGGGGTTCCCCGCCGACAATACGGGATTCGTCTTCAGCATTTATGACATCGACAAGGCCATCAGATCCGTATTCCCGACACCACTGTCAGAAGCCTTGGCCACGTGCGACAATCCCATTTCGGTCCTCCCGAGGCTCTACGAACTGCTTGCCTGCGAACTGGACCAGCAGCCGACATCCCTTCGATGGACGCTCAATCCATACCACCACATTGAAATCGGCGGACACGACATGAGCCAGGTCACCCTCACACGGCACTACACATTTTCCGCATCCCACCGCCTTCACGACAGGTCACTCGATGAAGCCGGAAACCTCGACATCTTCGGCAAGTGCTCGCTGCCCAACGGGCACGGCCACAACTACACACTGGTCGTCGATGTCCAGGTTCCAACGGACACGTCAACCGGCCCCGACGTACTCGACATCGATGCGATCGTGATGGAGCACGTGATCGACAAGTTCGATCATCGAAACCTGAACCTGGACATCGAGCAGTTCAAAGCGATCAACCCGACGCTGGAAAATATCACGGTCACCTGCCATGAACTGCTCGAGCCCGCCTTCAGCCTCACAGCAGCATCACTGGTGCGCGTCGAGGTCTGGGAAACAGACCGGACCTCCTGCAGTTACCCCCCCCTCTCGCCACTGCCTGGAACAGCATGATGCACACCCTTCGACCAATACTGATGCTCCTTGCATTCGCCGCCATGGCGTTTGGCCAACCCGCTGAGAATGCCGATCCAAGCGCGGAGGCCATGCGATCCCTGCGGGACCAGCAGCGCAAGATCTTCCAGAAGATCCAGGCGAACGAGGATGTGGAGGCGGCACGGCGTGAACTGCTGGCGAATCTGAACTCCTACAACCTGACCTACAAGAACGACATCAACGGCCTTACCTTCGCGGGGCAGGTCTCCGGCGCCCTCGGCGACTCTGCGTCCGTTGATGCCAACTACGGACGGATCATGGCCCTGCAACCACAGCGAGTTCGCGAGGGACTTGCCTGGGCCGCGTACTACTACGACATCGATCTGCCGCGTTCCGAGGAAATCCTCCTCCAGCTGATGAAGAACGCCCCGGACAACATGGTCTTCCCGATGTCCCTGTACGAACTCCATGCCAAGGCGATGCCCGAACGGCTCGAAGAGCGGTTCGCCCTGCTCCTTCCGGTCCCCCCTGGCGTCGAACTTCACGGTTTCCTCGCCGGGGTCGGCAGTGTCGATCAGGACATGGCCATCGCGTTCGCGCAACGGGTCCTGGCAGCCTGGCCGGACGACCCGCAGGGCATCTACTTTCTTGCCTCTCGCCTGCGTTGGGGTGCCCGCTACCAGGATGCTCTTGACCTGTTTTCCAGGCTGGACGACGACATGCTTCTGCGCGACGACATCGGCGTCCAGTATTCAGACTGCCTCTTTGCGCTGCATCGCTTCGATGAATCGATCGCCCACCTCATTCGAATCCAGGAAGAACAGAACGTATTCGACAAGTCGGCCGACCTGGGCATCGGCTTCCGCCTCGGCACCAGGCCGCGGATGATCGAAACCTGGAAGGCGGAGCAGAGCATTCGGGAATTGGACGCGGCACGTGGCGACACTCCCCTCGTGCGGATGACCATCGACGGCACCCCCATCCTCATCGAGCTGTTCGACAACGAGGCCCCCGTCACCGTGGCCAACTTTCTTGCGCTCGCCGAGGAAGGCTTCTACGACAGATCGGAATTCCATCGGGTGCATCCCGGCCTCATGTCTCAAGGCGGCCGGCGAGCCGGCGACACGGACCCCTACGGAGGACCGGGGTACTCGATCGTCAATGAAGGCGACCGTGACGATGCACGCGGCCATTTTCGCGGAAGCATCGCCATGGCCAACGTCGGCCCCGACCATCGCATCGGCAGCCAGTTCTACCTCACCCACTTCCCCACGCAGCATCTTGATACGAAGAATCCCGTCTTCGGCCGCGTGATCAGTGGCTTCGAAATCGTGGAGGCCATGCGTGGCGACGAGAAGATCGAGAAGATCGAGATCCTCCGACGAGGCGACCATGACGATGCGTTCGAGGTGCAACTCGAGAACGGAATTTCGATTCCCCGGGTGGCATGGAAGGCGATGCCCACTGAACCGGATGCGGCTCCCGATCAGAGATCGGACGAACCGTAGAGCCCGAAGCCCTTACGACGCAGAATCTGCCCCGCAAATGTCGTGTCGTCCACCGAAAGGGCGATACGCCCCCCTTCGCCGGCGTACGTCGCCGTCAGCAGCGGGTACATGAAGTCGATGTTCAGCTCCGCACCAAGCAGGTAGAGGCACAACATCGAGAGCGGCCGCTCTTCGGTGCATTGCACGATCAGCAGTTCGGTTTCGGCGAAGGCGTATTCACTGCTTCGAAGCATGACCCGCGTGGCATCCGGGTCGTCGGGAATGAGTCGGACCACTGCGCAATCAGAGGATTCCATGACGGCCAGGCCGTGGATGGTGATGCCCACGGCCTCATCGAACATGCGAAGGATGTCGAGCAGCCGCCCAACCCGGTTCTCCAGGAAGATGCTGAACTGCCTGACCATCGGGGCGTCGTAGCCCTGCTGGGTCTCCTGTGGCAACTGGGACATGCCGAGCTCCATTCTCACCCTGCCCTGGTACGGGATGCAGGGTAGCGGGTTCCAACGCAGGCGTCAGGTATCACACTGAACTGGGCCGGTCGTGATGAAATCCACCACCTCGACCGATGGCAGACACCCGCACCGTGCGGCATCGGCCAGGAACCGGCGGACGGCCTGTCGTCCCCGATCCTCGAAATCGAGTGTCCACCGATTCACGTACATCTCGACGAATTCATCCGCACACTCACGATCGATTCCGCGCCCAAAGGTCATCGCATGTGCCAGGGCGCGTTCCCGGTTGTCCATTGCCCACTGTACGGATCGGTGCAGGATCGATGTGATCTCCTGGAGGGTTCCGGGGCCCCACTGGTCCTCCAGGTCGCGACGGATCACGTTGCCGCCCAACGGCAGCGGCAGGCTCGTCGCCTGCTCCCACCATGCGCCCAGGTCCGCAACAAGGTGAAGCCCCTGGTCGGCGTAGGTCAACTGCCCCTCGTGGATCAGAACTCCGGCGTCGGCCTCACCGGCCACCACACGGTCCCCGATGGTCTCGAACTCGGCGACCGCCCAGTCGAACTCGAAATCTGAACACATCATTCGCAGGGTGGCCAGTGCGCTGGTTCGTTCCCCGGGAACGAGAATGTTCGGCCGGGTATTCATCAGGCTCTCCAGCGACTGCTCGCTGCTGGCCACCAGTTTCGGACCGTACCCGTCTCCAAGCGAAGCGCCACAGGACGTGAACGCGTAGCGGTCCGCCACACGCGGGTACTGGGCGCAACTGATGGCCGTGATCTCCCACTGGCCAGTCTCCGCCTGGTGATTCAACGATTCAATGTCCCCGGTCACCAGTTCGAAGGACCAGCGACCGGTATCGACTTCCGGCCCGCCATCACCAAGGCCCACAAGCGGCCACCACATGAAGGCGTCGTCGGGGTCCGGGCTGTGGGCAAGTCTCAGGAGCGGCTGCATCGAGTCGATCATACTCCCGAGTCCCCCTTGCCATCGACCTGGGAAAGCATCGGGATCAGGGCCCGACGCTGGATCTTGCCGGTGGGATTGCGTGGCAGGGCGTCGAGTACCCGGATCTCTCGAGGAACCTTGTACGGCGGAAGGATCTCACGGCAGAACGCGCGGACCTCGGCGGGGTCGATGGACGCCCCCTCCAGCAACTCCACGAATGCGATGGGGACCTCGCCCCGGGACGGGTCCGCCTGGCCGATGACCGCGGCATCCGAGACGGATGGGTGGCGATTCAGGACCTCTTCCATCTCGCGAGGAAAGACATTTTCGCCGCTGATGATCAGCATTTCCTTGATGCGACCGGTGATGGAGAGAAACCCCTTCTCATCCATTTGCCCCATGTCGCCGGTTCGGAAGTATCCGTCATCATCGAAGACGGCCGCGGTGGCCTCAGGCAACTTGAAGTACCCGGCCATGACGTTCTCGCCGCGAATTCTGATTTCACCGTCCTGGCCGGGCCCGAGGTGGCGCCCCTCCTCATCGACGATGACCTCCTCGACGCCGGGAAGGGTCTGCCCGACCGTGCCGCGCCGCTCGTACTCCGGAAGAGTCCAGTTGGTGACGGGAGCTGTTTCAGTGAGCCCGTACCCCTCGCAGATCCGAACATTGAACCGATCTCGGAATCCGTCGTAGACCGCGTCCGGAAGCGGTTCGCCACCGGACACGATGTACCGCAACTGGGAGAAGTGTTCGGGCGTTGCGGTCTTCGCCTGCAGCAGTGCGTTGTACATGGAAGGAATGGCGATCATCGCCGTTGGACGATATTCACGCAGCAATTCGAGGACACGCGTCACCTTGAACTTCGCGGTGTAGTAGACGCGGCACCCGATCGCCATCGGCAGCAGCGTGGTGACGGTCAGACCGAAACTGTGGAACTGGGGCAGGACACCGATGAATCCGTCACGCTTGTCGAATCGCGCCCATTCAATGCATTGCTCGATGTTCGCATGCAGGTTTTTCCCCGTCAGCATGACGCCCTTGGGACGCCCCGAGGTTCCGGAGGTGTAGAGCAGCACGGCGAGAAAGTCTTCAGGGCGCCGAACCAGTCTGCGCAGCGGAGGGACACCTCCGAACCCGATCTGGTCCATCCGGATCACCTCGACCCCCCCGGGCATGCTGCCGAAACGCTCGAGCATCGGTCCGACCGAGATCACCACGTCCAGCTCCGCATCCTCGATGATGTATTCGAGTTCTTCACGAGAGAGCAGGTAGTTCAGCGGCACCACGGTCCGCCCCAGCAGCCAGCCGGCAAGGATCGCCGAGGCCGACATGCCCGAGGTCGGGAGAAAGATGCCGATTCGATCACGGTTCGAGACCCGCTCCACGGCCTTGGCCAGGTGCAGGGCGACCAGGTACAGCGAGGCCCCTCGCCACTGCCGGAAATCATCGACGGCAAAGACTCGAAATGGATGCCTGAGCCACTGGCGAAGGATTGAACGGGCGACACGCATGGTCAGGAAGGGAGTCTCTCTGGCGACAACGTGGCCGTGGGTCCGATAGAGTCATGGCCGACACCCGTCGGCGGGCTGCAGTGTATCGACAGATTCTCCCTTTCCCACCACACCCCTGAACCGCGGAGCCACGTCATGGCCAGGACCATCACAATCCTGCTCTCGATCTCAATCTCTTGCCTCGTGCCAAGCCTGACCGGCTGCCACCAGCACGATGGAGCAGCCATGGAGGCTGCCCTCACCCAGTATGACAACGGTGAGATCAGTCTCGCCAAGATCAAGGCCCAGAAGGTGTATGAGCAAGGGGGGCCCCAGACCTCGGAAGCAGCCTGGCTGATCGGGCTCTGTGACTATCGCCATGGCCGGACCACCGCGGCCCGGGCGGCATTTGAACTTGCCGCGGCATCCCCGGATCCGGAACTCTCCGCCCGAGCCAAGGCAATGATCGGCCAGACCCTCCTGGATGATGGTCAGCCTGCTGCTGCAGCCGTCCAGTTCGAGCATGCCTGGCCGGAGTTGACCGGCGATGATCGGTCCCGTTGCGCAACGCATGCCGCCACGGCATGGAGCCAGGCTGGACGCGATGATCTCGCCACGCAGTGGATTGCCCGCAGCACGCAACCAGCCAGCCCCCCCGCCAGGAATGTCGTGGCCAACCATTCCATGCAGGCCACCCCCCTGGCGTCCAACGGCCCCTTCACTCTGCAGGCCGGCGCCTACAAGAAAGTCGATGGCGCCCGTCGGGCCCAGGCACAACTTTCAGGAACCACGTCTCGATCCGGCATCGGCCCCGCCAGCATCCGAACCCGGACGGATCGGCATGGTGGAACCCTGTACCTCGTGCACATCGGTTCCTTCGAAACCCGACAGCAGGCGATTGCCGCGTCGCGAACACTTGGCCAGCAGGATGTCATGGTGGTCACAGTCGACACCTCAAGCTGAAATTGAACCAGGCCTTCCCGCAAAGAGAAGGCCCGGTTGGGTATCGGTTGAATGCCTGCCGGTGGAAGCGAACGAAGCCGGTCAGCACCAACCACAGTTTCTTGATCAGGCGCGTCGACGCCTGGTGGTTGCTATTGCCGCCCCCAGCAGGATCGCTACTGCGCCTGGGGCGGGAATGAGATTGATCGTCATGATTCCGCCGGTCCACAACCCGGCTGACTCGTCACTGCCGTCGTTCCAGATGCTCGCGGTAAATGCCGTAAGCACCCCGCTTTCAGGCACATAGAGGTCCTCGCCAAGCAGATCGATGGTGAGATCCAGGGGGCCGAAATCACCCCACGAGTTCTCGCCGGAGAACGGGAAGAAGTAGTACAGGACGGAGGCTCCACTGGAATCCGCCAACTCCAGGCCAAGGAGTACTTCATCAGCGAAGTTCGGGATGCCAGTATTGTCGTACGTCACCAGCTGGGCATCACTCAGATCGATTGATTCCAACTGCATGCCTGCCGCCCCGGTCTCCAAGGATCCGATGGTCGTCAGACCGGTGCCAAAGACATCAACCTCTTCCAACGAGTAATCGATACTCGCCGAAACACCGGCTGCCATGCCAATGGCAAGAAATAGTGAGCAGGTTGTACGCATCTTCTCCTCCAAATCAGAGAACTGGCCCTGGGGCCGCAGAGTCATATCGTCGAACCTGTAAAGGTTGGTTCGACATTTCATGGAGGCAATGACAGCGCACTGATATCGCTTGCCCCCGGGAGCGTGGTGCCCAACTCACTGAACTGAATGGAAAGTTCCACCCATTCCGCACAATCAAATCAATCGGAACAGGTCTACTTTCATGGCGACCTCTTTGCATTCCGTGCCTGTTACGCACTTGGTTCCCGGAATGTTCTTGTTTGATGCTTCTTCAATGCACCAACCGCCCTCAGGGGCGTTTAATCGCGTTCCCACAGATGTTTACTGACCTGTACCTGGCCTCAAAATGGCTCAACCAGCCATGATTCGAACCACATCCGCGAGCCGGCGGTAGTCCTCAGGCCGATTGTAGAGTTGGGCCGAAACACGCAACCACAGCCGCCCATCCCACTCCATGATGGGCACCTCGATGGCGTGTTCGTCACGCAGGTGGTCGTGCAGTGGGCCCAGCTGCTGGTACGAGGCACGGATCGATTCCGGCAATGCCAAGGTCGCCATGGATCCCAGAAGCGAGCCGTCCAGCGGCGATATCGGCTCGACCTCCCAGGCCTCGCACAACATCACGTGAGCCCAGGACGCCATCTGGTGATTATGGCGCCGCATCTCGTCCCAACCCCATTCGCTCTGGATCCAGTCAAGCACGAACGGGATGGATCTCCAGGGGGTGTAGTCGCGGGTGCCCTGCCAGTTGAACTCCTCGACATGCCCCTGCTGGTACCCGTGGCTGATGATGGCCGGATGGAGCGTGTCGATGCGATCCGGGTCCGTCACGATGAAGGCGGCGCCGATGGGCGTGCACACCCACTTGTGGAGATTTCCGATGTACCAGGTGGCCCCGATCGAATCGACCTTGAGGTCGAGCATTCCGGGTGCGTGTGCACCATCGACAAGCACGTCGATCCCGCGGGCACGGGCCACGGCAGCAAGTTCACGGACAGGAAATCGAATGGCCGTCGGCGAGGTGACGTGATCAATCAGGAGCAGCCTGGTGCGGTCGGTCATGGCATCCTGAACGAGGTTGACCAACTCCTGCGAATCGTGAACGGGGACGGGGACATGCACGACCTTGACGGTTGCTCCAGTGCGATGTGCCACGTATCGAAGCGTCTGGTGTACGGCGCCGTATGCGTGATCCGGGACAAGCAGCTCATCACCGGGCGACAGTTCAAGGGATCGGAGTATCGAATTGACGGCTTCCGATGCATTGGCAACAAGGTCCAGGCGATCGGTCGCCGTGCCCAGGAACGTGGCCAGTGAGGATCGGATCGATGGCATCAACTCGACCATGTCCGCATCGATGGCCTGGATCGGCTGCCGCTCCACCTGTCGACGAAGGGCTTCCTGATGCTCATGAACAGCCGTAGGACGAGCCCCAAAGCTTCCGTGGTTCAGAAACGTGACATCATTCCCCAGCATCCAAAGAGCCCCCATGTCCTCGTGAAGGGGTGCAGGAGGAGCCATGGCCGGAGTGGAGCTGGTTGACATGGCAGCAGTCTAATCAGTGGGACCGGACCAAACAGATCCAGCCAGGGCCTGATAAAGGCCCGCTCCACGATCCCCAGGGGGCAGATCGGAAGAAACTTGATATTTGGGGTCTGTTAGGCTAACGTAATCCTGACATCAATTCCGATCTTGAATGTCAAGCAGCCGCATGTTTCTTGTCGAGATGGAAGCGGCATTGGAAGGCACCCAACATGTAGTGGGTACCCGGGCCTGGACCACGAGGGAAGGGCAGGCCCGTTTCAAGTCCCAAGGAGGAAGTCACCATGGTCGGTTTCAACGTTCCATCGCAGGCAAGGTCGGTTCCCGCTCCGGATTCGCTCCCCCTGCTGCAAACCGGTCCTGGTGGCGAATACGGCAGGGCATATTACGGGCGGAATCGTCGTCTGCTGGCGACCGCCCCCCTGCCGGACCTCCAACGGGCCCGAAGCCTCCCGCATTATTCGCTGATGATGGCTCCCCTGACGCTCCTGGAGCGGCTACTGGGAATCGTGCACGGAACACGACCCGGCCGCCGCGAACGCAGAACCCGCGTCAGTGATCTTCAGCGAGTTGCCGTCCAATGCCGGTCTTCCAAGGGATTGAACGCGGCCCATGCATCACTGGTCGACTACTTCGATGAACGGACACAGGCGGTCACACCCCCACCTCTGCCGGCCACTCGCGTCAACTACAACGCTCCCCTGGAGTCAAGCAATGAACGTCACGCCAAAACAGCTGAACATCCTGCAACTGATTCGCACTTCCCGTCTCGAGCGGGGCTGTTCCCCGACGATGCAGGAACTCGCCAATCAACTCGGCGTCACCAAGGTCACGGTGTTCGAACACGTCGAAGCACTGGTTCGAAAGGGAATCGTCAGTCGCGAGCCAAACAAGGCACGCTCTTTGTCAATCTGTGACCACTCGGTCTTTCCAGACGAAGAAGAGTCCCTCTGTTTCCCTCTCCTGGGGCGCATCGCCGCCGGCATGCCGATCCAGAAGTTCCAACAGGACGACAAGCTCGATGTCGATTCACTCTTCGGATCACGCATCGGCGAACAGGGTGGCACGTTCGCGCTCCAGGTCGAGGGCGAATCAATGCGTGACGAAGGCATACTCGACGGTGACTACGTCATTGTCATGCGTTCCAGTTCCGCACGGGAGAATCAGCGGGTCATCGCCCTGCTTCCAAATGGCGAAACCACCCTCAAGTCCTTCCACCGCGAATCCGATGGGCGAATCCGCCTGCAACCGGCCAACCCGGACTTCAAGCCCATCATCGTCGAACACTGCACCATCCAGGGAATCGTCATCGGCGTCATGCGCCGCTATTGACTCCCAACGCCACCGACGCCGTGTAGTCGGACTGCAGGCATGTGATGACATCCTCTGCTGACGTCACCAGGTACGCCCATCCCTCACGAATCGCCCTGTGGCACCCGGCAGATGTGGACGCATCCGCTGGCCCCGGCACGGCCATGGCATCACGCCCATGCTCCTCCACTGCCAATCTCGCCGTGATCATCGCGCCGCTGCGGTGCGGGGCCTCGACCATGACCACCGCATGGCTGATTCCGCTGATGACACGATTCCGACGCGGAAACAACCCCGGACGTGGCGACTGGCGTATATGCACCTCACTGATGATCGCACCTCCATGATCGACGATCCGCTCAAACAGACCCTCGTGCTCGGGCGGATACGGTTGAGCCAGTCCACTTCCGAGTACGACGACTGTCCTGCCCCCCAGACGCAGAGCGGTCCTGTGCACCTCGGCATCGATCCCACGCGCTCCTCCTGAGACCACGCAGCATCCCTGTTCAATCAGGCCGCGAGTCAATCGAGCTGCCTGGCGGAGACCATACGTGGTCGCACGACGAGTCCCGACGATGGCGACACAGGGCATGTCGATGGGTGGAAGCTGCCCACGACATCGCAGCATGCCCGGTGGATCCGGACAGGGTATGAGCAATGGCGGATACCCCATGCTGCCAAATGGAACGTGTGACCCCCCGTTTCTCCCCAACCAACGGGACTCGGCCTTGAGATTTGTGCGGGCAAGCGCCTTTCGAAGCCGCACTGCCAGTGTCTCCGTCATCCCCTCCACCATGCTCCACTGCTGGAGATTCGCTGAAAGCACAGTCGAGGGCGATCCAATGCTGCGCACGAGTCGCCTTGCCGTGTCCAGTCCGATCCCATCGGTCGCCAGGAGACGGCACCATGCCATGCGTTCAGGTTCTTCGATCACGAACTGGTCCACGACGGACGAGCCTAGGCTTCCAGCCGGTGCCTTCTCATGAAATGACGGGAGATCAGGCGGGCGACTTCTCGCCGTAGCCCGGCAGGAGAAGGCCCAGGAAGACGCAGAAGATGCCAGAGGCGATCAGCAGGGTGCGATACGGACCACCTGAGAGGCTCGCAAGGACCGTGTCCCTGGCCAGCGGTGGCGGCGCAGGATCCTGCCAGGTGGACTTCTCCACCCAGGCGTCCACTGTCCCGGTGCCGACGGATGCATCCAGGAGGATGGGAGTCTCTCCTTCCGCCAGGAGATTCAACTGGCTTGAAGCCAGCCGCTTCATCACCACTGGATCCTGCTCCTGAAGGCCTTGCAGGACGCTGTCATACGCCGCGATGCGACGAGTTGAGGACAGAGAATGGGCCTGCAACTGGTCACGCTGAATGGTGACCACCTCGAGGTCCTGCTGGGCAGGCACCAGCAGCGCCGCGCCACAGACAGCCAGTCCGGCCAGGATGAACAGCCAGCCGGCATCAATGAATCCTCGGGGCAATGCGTGGTGCGGCCTCATGGTTCCTGTATCGGCCTCACAGGGCCAGTCACTTGGATGATGGGCTCGCGGCTTTGAGCCACCAAGGCTGCAGTGGTATACTGGTCGGCTCAGTTGCGGGGTAGAGCAGTCTGGTAGCTCGTCGGGCTCATAACCCGGAGGTCGCAGGTTCGAATCCTGTCCCCGCTATTGAAGGCCGTCGGATCCACAGGATTCGGCGGCCTTTCTCATGGCCCGGTCCTACTTGATCAGCCGGAAGATCATCGGATACCGGTAGACGGGCGTATCCATCGTGCTGCTCATGGTCTGGCAGGCCGCGATGATCGGGAAGATGATCAGGCAGATGGCGATTGCGATCAGAAGAAAGATACCGATGAAGACGAAGATCAGCGGTATGCAGCAGATCATTGCGGTGAACGAGGCGATGAGGAGGTTCAGGGCCTCCTTGGCATTCTCGAACACGAACTTGTCATCCTTGCCCGCCTGGATGTTCATCAGGACCAGGGGAATGATCAATGCTGAAAATGGAACAACCAGGCCGATGATGAACGACCAGTGCGCCAGCGATGCCAGGGACGCATTGGGCTGAACGGCACCCCCTCCTGACTCGACGACAGCTGCGCTGGATGCCGAATCAGCATTCATTTCCGTGACGTGTGACTCATTGCCGGTGTTGATTTCGTCTGTCATGGCCACCAGTATATGGCGATCGACCGCCATGCTGTAACCTGACTGCATGGAAATGGTTCCAGACACAGAAACCGCCAAACTCAGCCGGAACGCATGCTCACTGCTCAAGAATCACTGGGGCATCGAGGGGACGCTCCAGCGACTTCCAGGTGAGAATTTCAATGCAGCAGTCATGATCGATGGACTCCCGGCGTACGTGCTGAAGATCACGACCGATGCATCGGCCGCCATCGATCTGGAAGAGGCGGTACTGCATCGGCTCGGGGACCGTGGGCTGCCGGTACCCGCGAGTATTGCATCCCTCGACGGTCGAATCGTCATCCCCATCGAACATCAACAGATGCACGGGATGGCCAGGCTCCAGGCGTTCCTGCCGGGAACCCAGTGGCGAGACACATCAAGCACCCCCACGCTCCTGGCCGCCATCGGGACCACGCTGGGCCATGTCCATCACGCCCTGACCGACTTCGACCACCCCGACGCCGATCGAACCCACCAGTGGGATCTGTCCGCGGCCCAGCAGCTTCGCCCTTCAATCGAACTGATCAGGGAACCCTGCCTGCGATCCGATCTTGAATCGACCATGCACATGCATGCCGCAGTCGTGCTCCCCGGGATCGCCGACTGCCCACAGGGCATCATTCACGGTGATGCAAATGACGAGAACTTCCTTGTAGAAGGCGAGCAGGTTGTCGGTCTCGTGGATCTCGGCGATTGCCTCCGCGGCGCCCTGGTCCAGGATCTCGGCATCACCCTTGCCTATGCCATGCAGCATCCAGACGCCACGCTCGAGGGAATCGCTCCACTGGTCGCCGGGTACCACGCCGTCCGCCCGCTCACCGACGCGGAGTTCGAACTGGTCCTGCCGATCGCCCTTGCACGCCTTGCGGCCAGCGCGTTGATCGGCGCTCGTCGCATGGCCCAACAGCCAGACCACGACACCTGGCATTCCCACGCGGACTCGACCGCCCGTGCGCTGTCCCTCTTCGCACATGCGGAACCGGCTACGGCAGAAGCAGTACTGCGCCGAGCCTGCGGCCTCGATTCGCTCACGGAAACGCCACGCGAATCGCTCCTGCAGGCCCGGCATGATCACCTCGGCCCCAACCTGTCGCTTGGTCACGGAGTTCCCCTGCACATGGTCCGCGGACGGGGACAGTACCTCTACACCGCCGGCGGCACCCCCTACCTCGACCTGGTCAACAACGTCTGTCATGTCGGCCACTGCCATCCACGTGTCGTGGACGCCATCTCCCGACAAGCCTCGATGCTGAACACCAATACCCGCTACCTGCATGAAACGATCCTGGAGTATGCGTCAAGACTGGCGGCCACGATGCCGGATCCACTCTCGGTCTGCTACTTCGTCAACTCCGGCTCGGAAGCCAACGAACTGGCCCTGCGTCTTGCCCGCGCCGCCACCGGATCCAATGACGCGGTGGTCATCGACGGCGCCTACCACGGGTGCACTCCAAACTGCGTGGCCATGAGCCCATACAAGTTCAACGGCACGGGGGGCAGCGGCCCCAGCGACTGGGTCCATGTCACGCCCATGCCCGATGCGTATCGTGGCGAGTACCGCGACGAGGATGCCGGTGCAGCCTACGCCCTGGAGGTTGCGGATGTCATCGGTTCGGCCTGTCGCGGCGGACGAGCCATTGCCGCCTTCTTCGCTGAATCAATGCTGTCCTGCGGAGGACAGATCCCCCTGCCGCCGGGATACCTCTCCGCCGCCATCGAGCATGTCCGCAACGCCGGCGGCCTGTACATCGCCGACGAGGTCCAGGTCGGCTTCGGTCGCATGGGTGACACGTTCTGGGGATTCGAACTCCATGATGTGACGCCGGACATCGTGGTCCTTGGCAAGCCCATCGGCAACGGCCACCCCATGGGAGCGGTCGTCACCACGGCGGAGATCGCAGCCGCATTCGACAATGGAATGGAGTTCTTCTCGACCTACGGCGGAAATCCCGTTTCCTGCGCGTGCGGGCTGGCCGTGCTGGACGTCATCGAACACGAAGCACTCCAGGAGCGGGCTCGCGTGCTTGGAGAACGTTTTCTCGACGGCATGCGATCTCTCCAGGAGCGGCACGACTGCATTGGCGATGTCCGGGGCCATGGGCTGTTCCTGGGCATGGATCTGGTCGAAGACCGTACGACCCGGACTCCCGCACCCCACATCGCATCGACCCTGGTGCGACGCATGGCGGAACAGGGCGTCCTCATGAGCACCGACGGGCCCCATGCGAACGTCATCAAGATCAAGCCACCGATGGTCCTGGACGAGCAGGACATCGACATGACCCTGCGACGCATCGACATGACACTGGCTCGCCCCGTGGATCCCTGAGCAGTAGGCTGTCACGCTGACGATGTCCAAGAACAACGACCTCAACCAACTGCTCGCCCAAGCCACCCGGCATCTGGATGCCCGACAGTGGGAGAAAGCGGACCGACTGCTGCGGAGAGCGGCAAAGCTGTCGCCCAACAACACGGGGATCATGCAGCGACTGGCCGCCGTCCAGGGCCGGCTCGGGCAGTTCAGAAAGGCCCTGGGCACCATCAATGAGGCCCTCGTCATCCAGCCCACTGACCTGCTCCTGCACACGACCCGCGTCGACATCCTCGCTCGATCGGCACAGGTCGTCCCGGCGATCGAATCCCTGACAACGACCATGAACGATTTTCCGGACCGGGCCGACCTGCATGCGATGCGAAGCGGCCTGCTGCTGCACATCGGCGAAACAAATGCCGCATGGGACGACATGCAGCGTGCGTGCCAACTGGATCCGGAGAACCTGGAACTGCTCGGAAAGTTCATCGATTCCACCATCGCCCGCGGCATCATTCCCATGGACCGGGAGCCGGCCGATCGACTCATCGAACTCCAGCCATTCGAAGCCCGGAATCATTCGAAACTCGGCACCATCCTGAGGATGAATGGTTGCAACGAGGATGCCATGGAGGCCTATGCGAATGCACTGCGCGGCAATCCCCGCGACACCGATGCGATCGCCGGCCAGGCCGAACTGCTTGAATCCTCGGGTGATTCCACCGCCGCCCTGGAACTGCTTCGACCCAACATCGAGTCCGATCGCGCCGCCTTCCTTCCACTGCTTGCCTGGACACGCATCCAGGGGCGACTCGGGAATCACGAGCGGGTCGTCGACGATGGTCAGCGGTGGCTCCAGGCCATCGACCGTCCCCCGCTCCAGGCATCACCCGTTCTCTTCCGGATCGGCAATGCCCTGGATGCGATGGGGCGTCACGATGAGGCCTTCGACGCCTGGACGCAGGCCAATACGCCGTTTCGTGACCGCTGGAACCCCGAAGCCAACGAACGAAACACCGATTCGATCATCGAGCATTTCACGGCCCAACGCATCAATGCATCCAATCCAACCCATGCACCGACTCCATCCCCGATCTTCATCGTCGGCATGTTCCGCAGCGGCACCACCCTGCTGGAGCAGGTCCTGACAGCCCACCACCAGGTCCACGGAGTCGGCGAAAGCCCCGCCCTGCCTGCAATCATCCGCAGCCTGCCGGCCCCATACCCGGCCTGCATCGACGAACGAGATGCAGATTCACTTCATGAGATGGCCACGCGATACCTCGAGGCCGTGTCCGCCGATTCCGGCGACGCAACCCACATCACCGACAAGCTTCCGATGAACTTCCTCAACGTCGGCCTCATCACCATGCTCTTTCCAGGCGCACGCATTCTTCACTGCAGAAGAGATGCCCTGGACGTCTGCCTGTCGTGCTACAGCAACCAGATGACGTCGAACCTCGCATTCACCAGCGACCAGGGCTCGATGGGCCGCGCCTACCGCGACTACGATCGCGTCATGCAGCACTGGTCGAACACCTCGTGCCCGATTCTCGACGTCAAGTACGAGCAGCTCGTTGCGGAACCGGAACCAGGCGTGCGAGCGATACTGGAGTTTCTCGATCTTCCCTGGGATCCGTCCTGCCTCGACTTCCACCAATCGAGCCGGGTCGCACAGACTCCCAGCATGGATCAGGTACGCCAACCGATGCACACGAGGTCCGTGCATCGAAGCCGAGCCTACTGGTCACACCTTGAACCGCTCCGGACCGCACTGGGGGATCTGGCTCCCCCGCGGGAGCCCTGAAGTCCATGGCCGCACCGATTCAACTCAACCAGTTGCTCGCGAAAGCGACTCAGCACCTCGAAGCCCGACAGTGGGACAAGGCGGACCGCGTGCTCCGCAAGGCACTGAAGCAGTCCCCGAACAACCCGGAGATCCTTCAACGACTCGGTGCCGTTCAGCGACGACTCGGCCACCCGAGGAAAGCCGTTGAACTCCTGTCCCTGGCCCTGGAGCACCTGGACGACGATCACCTCCACAGCGAATACATCGGATCGCTCCTGGACATGGATCGCACGGCGGAGGCCATGACCCACCTCGATCGATCGATTTCGGGCAATCCGGAGAATGTCAACCTGCTGCTCCTTCGGTCCCAACTCTTCATGAAACTGGGCAATCTCCACAACGCCTGCTTGGACAGCCAGCGCGCAAGCGAACTGAAGCCCGACAACCTGGAACTCCACGCGAGGTACGTCGACGCTCTCATTGGCCGCGCCCACCTTCCCATTCCACAGGAGCCGGCCGAAGCACTCGTCGCGCTCCAGCCGTTCGAGAGCCGGAACCACTCCAGGCTCGCCACCGTGCACCGACTCAATGGCCATCTTGATCAGGCAATGGCGGCCTACGAGAAGGCCCTCGAACTTGATGGGACCAGTCAGCATGCGATCGCCGGGATGGCCGAGGTGCTCGAATCCCAAGGCGACTCCGATGCCGCCGCAACACTCCTCGCTCCGCATGTCCATTCAGCCAACGCCTCCTTCCTGATGATCAACGCATGGATGCGCATCCAGCATCGAAGAAAGGACTGGGAAGCCTCCATCGAGACCGCTTCTGCATGGCTCGCCTCCGAGACCAGGCCGAATCACCAGGCTGCGAACATCAACCACCGCCTGGGCCATGCCCTGGAAATGGCTGAACGGTACGACGAGGCCTTCGATGCGTGGACACACGGCAACGCCATGTACCGCAACGCATGGAACGTCGAAGCGCATGCCCGCCTCGGAGACGACCTTGTCAAGATGTTCAGCGTCGAGTCCCTCAATCGCCTTCCACGCAGCACGTGCATGGATAGCCGACCCCTGTTCATCATGGGAATGTTCCGAAGCGGGACCACCCTGATCGAACAGATCCTGTCCATGCACCCTGCCATTCACGCTGCCGGCGAAGTCTCCGAAATGCTGTCCATCTCCGGCGACCTCCCGAACGCGACGGGGTCCAGTGCCTCGTACCCGTTGTGCATCGATTCCGTGACCACCGACATCCTCGACGACATGGCCAGCCGGTACATGGCCGCGATTGAAGCAGACGCCGGCGATGCCGCAATCATCACGGACAAGCTTCCACTGAACTTCCTCAACCTCGGCCTAATCTCACTCCTGCTCCCCGGTGCACGGATCATTCTTTGCAATCGCGATCCGCTGGACACCTGCCTCTCCTGCTTCGGCAACTCCTTCTCTTCCCGCGTCTCGTTCACGGCCGATCTCGAGAAACTCGGTCACGCGTACCGGGAATACCACCGGCTCATGGAGCACTGGAGAGCGACCTGTCCATTGCCGATGATCGAACTTGACTACGAGGACCTCGTCCGCGACCCCGAGCCACAGATCCGCCGTCTCCTGGAGTTCATGGAACTGGAATGGGACCCCGCCTGCATGGAGTTCCATCGCTCCACCCGGATCGCCCAGACGCTGAGCATGGACCAGGTTCGACAACCGATGCATACCAGATCGATCCACCGCAGTCGCATGTTCTGGGACCAGCTCGCCCCGCTGCGGACCGTGCTCGGCGACCTGGCCCCGGACTCGCCGGAGCAGTGATCAGGCCTTCGACCACACTCCACCGACGCACGTATCGATGATCGCTTCTCGATCAGCCCCCAGCAGCAGGGCTGCTCCAAGGTGCTCCGGCTCGACATGAGCGAGCGTATCCGAATCCAGGTCGACCAGGACGAGATCGGCCAGCGCCCCCTCCGCGATACGCCCGGCATCGATTCCCAGCGACGCAGCCCCACCGATGGTCGCCATGTCCATGAGAACACGATCGATCCGTCCAGCACCATCACGCCACGCACCGCGGGATCCGTCATGGAGCCGATGGGCCAGTTCCAGCATCCGAAGTTCCTCGAGCATGGAGATGCGTGCATTGGAATCACTTCCAATGGCAAGTGCGCCGGCGTGGCGCAGCATCCTCGCTCGATCCGGGAACCCGTCACCAAGGTTGGCTTCCGTCAGGGGGCACAGGCAGACCCCGCATCCTCGAGCAAGCCACGCCTCCAGATCTTCGCCGGAGGTGTGCGTGGCATGGACGGAGGTGCATTCCGGGCCCGGCTCGAGTCGTTCAAGCAGCAACCGCGTCGGAGTACGCCCCGTCGCAGCCACACACTCGTCGATCTCACGCTGCTGCTCCTCCACATGGATGTGCAGAACATGCCCGCGGCGAACCGCTTCGGCATGAAGTTCGGCCAGCTCGTCGATGGGAACCGCTCGAAGCGAGTGGGCCACGACACCCATGGACTGGTTGGGCCCGCAGGCCGCCGCCGCCGCATCGAACGCCGACCAGTAGGCGGAGGCGTCGGTGGTATCGAATTGCAACTGCCCGCCCGAGAGCGCTTCGCCGAATCCTCCGTGGGTGTAGTGGGCTGAGAGCAGCACGGTCCGGATCCCGGATTCCCTTGCCGCCTGCAGCACGACACGATCTCCCGCGAAGAGATCCTCACCCTGGAGATGGTGCAGGTAGTGGAACTCCCCGACGGTCGTGATCCCGGCGCGGCGCATTTCATCGAACGCGGACCGACTCAACTCCAGGAGCGACTCGGCGGTCAGCCCCGCAACCAGTCCGTACATGGCTTCTCGCCAGGTCCAGAAGTTCTCGGCGTCAGCGGGAAACCGCTCACCCTGCCCGCGCAGGCCACGCTGGAATGCATGGCTGTGAGCATTGACAAAGCCCGGCAGCAACGCGGTACGGGGATGCGTCGGTGGGCTCACTGCCGCTCGATCGATCGGTCCGAATCGACCGTCCTCGCCGAGGGTGACCTCGACGTTCCGGTGAAACTCGCCATCCAACCATGTCCATTCGGCGTGCACCGTCATGCACAGAACTCCTCGATGAGGGATTCCATGAATCGACGACCAGCCGCATACTCGTCGACGGGCATGTACTCGTCGGGCTGGTGGGCCACGGCGATGTCGCCGGGCCCGACGACCACGCAGTCCAATCCCAGTCGCTGGAGCCAGGCTCCATCGGTCCCGAATGACACCCCGAGTTCATGATCCTGACCGGCCAGGCGGCAGGCCGCCTGGTGGAGCCGGGAGTCGCCGGGTGTCAGCATGCTCGGAGTCTCATTGAGCAGCTCCATGGACCAGCGTTCCTCACCCAGCAGTGATTTCATCTCGGAATGAAGTCGCTGAAACCACTCCTCGGTGTCCTGGTCGGGGAGCAGTCGCAGCCCGATGTCCAGCTGGCAGCGATCCGGAGTCATGTTCCATGCTTCACCACCCTCGACGCCCACGATGGACAGCACCGGGCTGGGCAGATCGCCGAACGCGTCGCTGACGGGCGTGCGAACCTGGAGCCATTCCGTGCGGAGCTCCTGGAGACGGGTGATTACCCGCCCCATGGGCGTGATGGCATTGTGGCCGATGGTCGGGTTTCCGGTGTGACCATTCTCCCCCTCGATGACCAGGCGGATCTTCAGGAATCCCTTGTGCATCCGAACGACTTGCATGGAGGTCGGTTCACCGATGACGGTCGCGACCGGAAGCCTTCGATCCGCCGGCCACGAATCGGCCAGGGCCCTTGCCCCAAGTCCTCCGACTTCCTCGTCGCATGTCAGGATGAGCACCAGCGGATGCGCAAGGTCGCTCCCGGCTGCCTCGGCCACGAGGTTGATGGCCATGGCATCGAATCCCTTCATGTCGCAGGATCCCCTGGCATGCAGACGCCCATCACGCTCGTGGAGTTCCAGAGCCTCCGTCGTCCATCCCTCTCCTGCCGGCACGCAGTCCAGGTGACCGGCCAGGACCAGCCCCTGTCCACTGCCATCAAGTGCCCCGACGATGGCCACCAGGACCTCCTTGTCATCGTGCACCGGCATCCGGACCAGTTCCACTCCCGGACGATCCAATCGCTGGCACGCGAGATCGACCGCCGGGCGATTCGACAGACTGCTGGTGGTGTCGATCGATACCAGTTCCGCCAGCAGCTGGATGTCCTGATTCATGTCCATGGTCGGCCATGATCGTATCATGGCGATCCACGTCCACGGACAAGGAGGACTCCCATGGCTTCAAGCACCCGGCGCAAGCCCGTCACACCCGAGGATCTCAAGGAACTGGTCTTCGTCTCCGATCCCCAGGTCAGTCCTGATGGATCACGCGTACTCTTCACTCGCAAGACCATTGGCGACAAGAACGCGTACGAGACCAGCCTGTGGACTGTCTCGACCCGGCGTGGCGCCGCCCGGCCATTCACACATGGACCTCGTGATGGACGCGGACGATGGTCCCCCGATGGATCGCGAATCGCGTTCAGCTCCGCCCGAGACAAGAACATTCCCCAGATCCACCTCATCGATGCCGACGGTGGCGAAGCCAGGCCACTGACGGATCTCCCCCAGGGCAGTCTTGGAGACTTCTCCTGGTCGCCGAACGGTCGCCAGATCGCATTCACCTTCCGTGAACGTGAACAGGAATGGACGAAGGCGGCCTGCAAGGATCGCGAGGAAAATGGCGGAACTCCCCCTCCGCGCGTCCTGCACAACACCTGGTACCGCCTCGATGGGGACGGCTACTTCAATGACGAGCGATACAAGCTGTACATCCTCGATGTCGAGACTGGATCCACCCGGCTGCTCTATGACAAGGACACCTTTGGAGAAATCTCCTACTGCTGGTCACCTGACAGCAGGACCCTGGCACTGACGACCACCCGGAACCGGGATGTCATCCGCGCATACCGGGATTACCAACTGCTGAAGATCGATGTCGAAAGCGGAAGCATCACCCCCCTCAAGGATGTTCCAAAGGGCCCCAAGACCCAGGTGACGTGGTCTCCCGATGGCAGGCACCTCGCCTGGGCCGGACGGACGGGCTCCGATGGCGCGTACTCCACCGAGAATCTCGAGCTCTGGACCTGCACCGCCTCGGGGAGGAAGTCCAGGAGCCTCAGCGAGGGCACTGACTGGTGCCTGATGGCCTGCGCGCTGTCCGATTCCGCCGATGTCTCCTTCGCACCGAACATCCAGTGGAGCCCCGACTCCAAGCGACTCCTGGTATCCATCGGCTGGCATGGCCAGTCGCATGTCGTCTCGTTCACCCTCTCGGGCTCCTCGATCCGGACCCTGACCGACGGCCGCGCCGTCGTGACCCCGGGCAACACCTCCGCCGACGGACGGACCATGGCCATGGTCGTGGACACGCCGAGCACGCCCCCGGAGATCCACGTCGGCCGCGTTGGCGCAACGAAGATCACCCCTCGAAGGCTGACCGACTTCAATGACGCGTACCTTGCCAGCCGACACATCAGGAAGCCATCGGTCAAGTGGGTGCCTTCCACCGATGGGACGAAAGTCCAGACCTGGGTCATGACTCCGCCGAATTTCAAGAAGGGCCGAACGTATCCGGCGATCCTGGAGATCCATGGTGGACCGCACGCCCAGTACGGCGAGTGCTTCTTCCATGAGTTCCAGGTCCTCGCGTCGGCCGGCTACATCGTCATCTACAGCAATCCGCGCGGCAGCAAGGGCTACGGCCGTGATCACACTGCGGCCATTCGCGGCTCGTGGGGAGGGAAGGACTGGGAGGACATCCGCTCGGTCAAGGAGTTCATGCAGAACCACCCCTCGATCAACGCCCGGCGCATGGGTGTCATGGGCGGAAGCTACGGCGGCTACATGACCCTCTGGGTCATCGGACACACCACGGACTTCGCCGGGGCCATCACGGATCGATGCGTCTCCAACCTCGTGAGCATGGGAGGCAACAGCGACTTCGTCGATATCCCCGACTCCTACTGGAAGGGGTCCTTCTGGGAATGCCCGGATGAACTCTGGCACTCCAGCCCGATTCGCACGATGGGCCGGGTGAAGACCCCGACCATGATCATCCACTCCGAGGGCGACCTTCGCTGCAACGTCGAACAGGCCGACCAGGTCTTCGCGGCGCTGCAGATCCGGAAGGTTCCGTCCGTATTTGTCCGCTACCCACGCGAAACCAGCCATGGCATGAGTCGCAATGGCCCCCCGGACATGCGACTGCACCGCCTTCACCAGATACTTGGGTGGTGGAAGCAGTACCTGGGCTCCGGCCGACGAAAGGCTCGACGATGACACGACCTGCACCACGTTCCGAGGCCGCCCATCGTGGCTCTCGAATGACCACCCGAGAGATCTTCGGCGTGGACAAGGCCCTCGTGGGCATGATTCATCTGCTCCCCCTGCCCGGCTCCCCGATGGGATGCGACTCGCTGCAGGAGGTGATCGACCGGGCTTCCCGTGAAGCAGAAATGCTTCGCAATGCCGGGTTCGACTCCCTGCTGATCGAGAACACCCATGATCGTCCGTACATGCGCCGGCACGTCGGGCCCGAAGTCGTGGCCGCAATGACCGCCGTGGCCCGCGTCATCCGGACCGATCACGAAGCCCCGCTGGGCATCCAGGTGCTTGCCGGCGACAACCGTGCAGCGATCTCCGTCGCCCTGGCCTGCAATGCCCAGTACATCCGGGCCGAGGGGTTCGTGTTCGCATCCGTTGCCGACGAGGGGATCTTCGAGGACGCCGATGCCGGCCCCCTGCTTCGCTACCGCAGGCAGATCGACGCCGAGCACATCGCCATCCTGGCGGACATCCAGAAGAAGCACTCCTCGCACGCGATCACATCCGACTGCGACACCTGGGACCATGCCTGCGCCGCCGACTACTGCCTCGCCGACGGACTGGTGCTGACCGGGAAGACCACCGGCTCCTCCATCCGCACGGGAGATCTGGAATCGGCACGCAAGGCCGTTCAACTCCCACTGTGCGTTGGCTCCGGTGTCACGGCCCAATCAGCTCCGAACCTCTTCGACAATGCCGACGCATTGATCGTGGGCTCTGCGCTGAAGCGCAAGGGCGACTGGCGCAATGAGATGGAACCAGGACTGCTGGAACGGTTCGAACACGTACGTCCCTGATCAGTGCTCGGCCTTGAGCGTCCGCAGCGCCTCGATGAGGCGGTCGATGTGCTCGGGCTCGTGAGCTGCTGATATCTGCACACGAATGCGAGCCTCCCCTTCCGGCACTACCGGGTAGCCGAACCCGATGGCGAAGACGCCAAGTTCCAGCAGCCGGTTGCTCATGCTGATTGCCGTGGCCGTCTTGCCAACGATGATGGGGCAGATTGCCGTGGGCGATTCCAGGACCTCGAAGCCTACCTCGCGGATTCCTTCCCGGGCTGCGGCCACGTTCGCACGCAGGGTGGCGACCCGCTCGGGTTCATTGACAAGCAGTTCGATGGCCTTCGTGGCGCTGCAGGCCACGGTCACTGGAAGTGCATTTGAAAAGAGGGTGGGGCGGCCTCGCTGGACGATCAGGTCGATCGCCGCCTGCGATCCCGCGATGTAGCCACCGGCACCGCCGCCAAGAGCCTTGCCAAGCGTACCCGTGAACAGGTCGATGTCCGTACCCTTCATGCCCCAGTACTCGTGCGTACCTCGACCGGTCTCCCCCATCACCCCGGTACCGTGGGAATCATCGACCACCAGCATCGCACCGAACTCATCGCACAATGCTCGCAAGTCCGGAAGCCGGCCAAGATCACCTTCCATCGAGAAGACTCCGTCGGTGACCACCCACAGGACTCCGGTGACTTCCGGATTCTGCCTGGCAGCAGAAAGGACCCGGCGAAGATCATCCATGTCGGAGTGCTTGTAGACCGCCTTGTGCACCCCCTTCTTGATGACCGTGGTCAGCCGCATCGCATCGATGATGCAGGCATGATTCAACGCATCGGAGATGATCATGTCGCCCGGATCGCACAGGGTCGGAAACAGGGCCTCGGATGCAGTCCAGCACGACACGAAGGTGTAACTGGCATCGACGCCGAGCATGTCGGCGATCGTCCGCTCCAGTCGCTCGTGCGGCTCGAAGGTGCCGCAGATGAACCGAACCGAGGCGGTCCCGGCTCCGTAGCGACGAAGTCCCTCGAGCCCGGCCTCGACCACGTCGGGATGGTTGGCGAGCCCCAGGTAGTTGTTGGAGCAGAAGCAGTCCACATCCCCCTTGCCACGCAGGGTGATTCGTGGCCCCATTGGCCCCTCGATCACCTGGAGGTGCTTGAGCTGTCCGGTCGCGGCAAGCTCGCCGAGCACGGCGCCTGTCCGCTGCTGAAACAATGCTGATCCATCAATGCCGGTCGTGGTCATCGGTTCACCCTCAGGCCTGTGCGTAGTGTGTTCGAATGCTCGGCACGATGTAGTGCTCGAAGGCCTCTTCAAGATTCCATCGTGGCGAGTAGTTCCAGTCCGTATTCGCGCAACTGATGTCGACATCGCCCGGCCATGAATCCACGATGGCCTGCCGGTTCTCATCGGGCTCGAACTCGATGCGTGCATCTGGAAAGTGCATGCGCAGGATGTCGGCAACCTCGCCGGCCGTGGCGCTGAAGGAGGCGACGTTGTAGACCGACTGGCTCATTCGATCGCGTTCCATGCGACCAATGTCCAGCAGCGACTGGACGCATTCGGGCATGGTCATCCAGGGAATGCGCGTGGTTGGACGCACGAAGCAGACGCATGGCTGCCCCGTGGCAGCGGCATGGATCATCTCCGGAACATAGTCACTCGTTCCACCGGTCGGCTTGGTTTCCGCTGCGATCACGCCGGGCAGCCGAAGGCTGCGGAAGTCGATCCGAGCTGAACCACGGTCGTCGGCGAGCCGGCGGTAGTGCCGCGAGTAGTACCGGCCAAGGTGCTCGCAGTAGAGCTTGTTCGCACCGTAGATCGTCTTGGGCAGATTGAACTCCCCTTCGACGACCTTGCCGACACGTTGCTTGTGCTCCGGCCCGTCAAGGCCGTAGATCGCGATCGTACTTGGAAGGACGAACCGGACCGACTCTCCATGAGAGGCCGAGTGGGCCGCAGCCAGTTTCAGCAGGTTCCAGGTTCCACCGACATTGACCTCATGGGCCACCTCGGGGACATGCTCGGCCCGCGTGGAAAGCAGTGCTGCCAGGTGATAGATGTCCGTCACCTCGTGCATCGCGATCAACTGCTGCATCAATCCCTCGTCGCAGACATCCCCGACATGCACCTCGTCACAGAGGGACCTGGTCTCCTCGGGGATCTCCTTCAGATCCGTAGCGATGATCCGAATGTCGTCGTGGCTGCGCAGACCATGCACGAGGCCGTGGCCGATTTCGCCGGCAGCCCCGGTCAGCAGAACAGTTCGCTTTGATGGATCCATGCTCATGCGGGGAGATCTCCTCTGGTCACGGCATTGTATCGCTCCCGGTGGCACCCCGGTCGCATGCCGTGCTAGGCTGAGGGGTCATGGCCCTTCAGATCCTCGACAATCCGCCACGGCTTGACACCCCCCTCGGGCATACCAGTGCATGCTGGGAGGCCCTCGGACTGTCCAACGGAACCCCCGTTGCCGACTCCCGGCGGGAATGGGTCGAGTGCATGCGAAACGGGATGCTCCCGGCCTCGATCTCAGAATCCATCGACATTCAGACGGTGGCGGATCCCGATGGCACCACCAAGTTCCTCATTCGCCTTCCAGACGGGCTTGAAACCGAATCAGTCGTGCTGCCCCTGGTCGGCAAGGAAGGCCGGCTCCGCCACACCCTGTGCCTGTCATCACAGGTCGGATGTGCCATGGGGTGCGAGTTCTGCGAAACGGCCCAGATGGGCCTGCTCCGCAACCTCACCACGGAAGAGATACTCCTGCAATGGCATGTCGCCACCCACACCCTGGGACACGAGATCCGAAACATCGTGTTCATGGGCATGGGCGAACCGCTCGACAACGTCGAGTCCGTCATCA
The DNA here is from genome assembly GCA_029245245.1 of Phycisphaerales bacterium. GTDB lineage: Bacteria > Planctomycetota > Phycisphaerae > Phycisphaerales > SM1A02 > UBA854. The sequence continues at coordinate 227,004 of JAQWPT010000033.1, read as the reverse complement.
TGGCGATCCGCATCCTGACCGACCGGCGGGGCCCGTCCCTCTCCTCGGCGCGGATCTCGGTCTCGACCGTTGGTCGCCTCGATGGAATCCAGCGACTGTCCGAGTTCATATCCAACTCCGAATGCAGCCGGCTTCGACTGGCAATCTCCATCAACGCCCCCGACGACGAGACGCGCAGCCGCATCATGCCACTGAACCGAGCCATGAACATGGCGGCACTGCACGACACCCTGTCCCAGTGGTGCAGGGTGCACCCGGGACCACTGCTCCTGGAATACGTCCTGATTCCCGGCGTCAACGACACCACCACCGCGGCAACCGAGCTTGCTCGATGGGTTGGCTCCCTGCCGGCCAGAATCAACGTGATCCCCTACAACCCGAGACGGGACTCTCCCTGGCCTGCGCCCGAGAATGCCGCCGTTGACGAGTTCGTCACCTCGCTTCGCGAAGCAGGCCTGACCGTCCACCGAAGGGTGACACAGGGTCGATCATTGATGGCTGCGTGTGGCCAGCTCGGCAACGAGCACATCCGGAAGCGCCGTCGAATCGAACACTGACTCAGGGATTGCCTCGTCCCTCTCGTTGATCACGCATCAACACCTCGCGCATCCGCTGCCGCTCATCCGAATCCAGTCGCCCATTCCCATCAGTGTCGAACCGCTTGTAGAGTTCGTCACGCCGACGCTGCGCTTCCTGCTGCCGGTCACTCTGCTGCCGGGGCTCGGCCCCGCGAGCCGGAGTCGATCTCGCCCCTGGAATCTGCTTGTACCGCTCTTCACCGAGCAGTTCCCTGAGAAGCGCCATGCAGCCCTCCTCGGCTTCCTTGCGAAGACGGTTCAGTTCATTGGTGCGAGCATTGTCCAACTTCGAATCGAATTGGATATCGGAGAACGACCGGGACCATCCCCTGGTTTCCTCATGGATCCATCGCTGGGGTGCAAGTTCTCGAGCCAGGGAATCCTGCTGGGCACGGATCTCGTCGATGCCGGTCATGCAGGTGGCGAGCAGCGACTCGAGCCTGGCTCGCTCCGAATCGGTCACGTCCTCCCTCGCCATGGCTGCGTCGACCGCTCGCTCGAACCGTCCCTTGCTCCAGATGCTGCTGTTGAACTCACGGTGGACTTCAGCCAGCAACTGCAACCGCAGCGGCTCGGGCAGGACATTGGTCAGCACATCGAACGTTGCAACGTGCAGATCACGCACCCGTGTGCGAACGACCGCTTCTTCCTGGATGACAGCCTGCATCCGCGACCAGTCACCGCTGCGCAGTACCTCGGACAGAACCGGCCCCGCCTCGAGCAAGAACGCATGACGGGCGGACAACGCACCATCAAGCTCCATCTCATAGGCATTGAGGGTGGGGAGAATCCTCGTACGAAGCTCTCCCGCAGGAACGAGTTCATTGAATCGGCCGATCATGTCCATGCGCTCGCCCTCGAGTCGCCCTCGTGACAACTCGATGCGGCGGCGGATGGACGCCCGTGCCTGCTTCCATGACTCGACCTGGTCGGGTTCAAGGACGATCTGGATCGCGCCGACGAACTCGTCATCGATTTCCCGACGACGCTCGTTCCATGTTCGAAGAATTTCAGACTGCTTCTGGAGAAAGTCGGACCACTGGCTGGAATCACCGGTGATTTCGGTGACGGCATCCTGCTGCTTCATGAACTCGGACATCTCACGAGTGAACTCCTCGCGGATGCGGGCTCGCTCCTGGGAGGTCTCGGCATCCCTGATCCGATCGGACAGGGTCTTTCGCATCACCTCGACCTGGCGGTCCATCGCGCTTCGCCCACGCTGCATGCCCTCAAGCGTTTCACCGCTGATTGAACCGGGGCGAGCATCCTGCAACTGGACACGAACAGCCTGCGATGCATCGCTGAAACTGGATACATAGTCGTCCAGCAGCGTCTCGACGACCAGCGACTGGCCGTCATCCAGCTTGATGACTTCGATGATCAGCGGCAGGTCCGCAGGCGTGAATGATGGAAGCATCGCGTAGTCGATGTCCACGGATCGACCGGACCGATCCCCGTAGGCCGCTCGCTCACCGGCCGATGAAGGAGGCCGCCCTCGAGACTGCGCCTGGGCGCATGGAGACATGCCGAGGCATGCAACAGCAAGAATGAGGCGAAAGATGACCGGACTTCGCAGCATCAGGGATTATTTTCACTGCTGGCACGACCGGTCACGGCCCGTCCCCCGTCGCCGGGGCCCTTGAGGTACACGACCGGGGCATCGGGATTGGAGTCCTTCACCGGCGACCGGGACATGTCACCCCTGCCTGGCCGGTAGGCGACGGCAGGAAGAGTCTCGAAGAACTCTTCTGAAATGACATCCTTGATCTGCCCGAGGTATTCCTTGTCCATGTCCAGGTACTGTTGCTTGAGCTCATTTCGCTCGATGAGAATCTTGTCCTCCTCGAGATTCAGCGAATCCATGAGCCCATAGCATTTCATCATGGCCTCTGATTCCGCCCTGTTCATGAGGCGTCTCGGATCGGCCACCCTGACAACCTTGACTCGACGTTCACGCAGAGGGCCGAGTTCGTTGTAGTACTGGTCCTCGATGGTGTCGATTTTCAGCAACTGATCCTCAGTAAGGCCATATGTCTTGGAGTACGAACGCAGGTGCTCCACGAGATGCTCGAACTGGTTCGTCATGTAGATATCCGGATACATCTTCTTCCAGGCGAGCTGCCTGAACCGCTCCGCATCCTGCTCGGGCATGTCACTGGCGATCAGATCGATGTACATCTCGTTGACACGGGCCATGGCCACCCGGGCGTCAACCTGCTTCTGAATCGACCGCAGCCATGGGCCGGGGTGGTGATAGACCTTTGCATCAAGAATGACCGGGTGCGTCTGCACCATCACGCCGTCGCGGTGTGCCATCGCGTCGTCGTACTCGATGGTGTACTGCGTCAGCACGTCTGAAATGCCGGGAATGATCTGGTTGTCACGCCCCCAGTTGGACATGATGATCTGACCGAGATTCACCCCTTCTCCGTAGACGTTCGCATTCCATGGCGAGTTCCTTCTTCGGAGCGAACGGATGATTGCCTCCCAGTGCCCGGGCTGATCGGGATTGCGGATCACGTCGATGCTTCCCATCAGCGTTTCCCACTCTTCCTGGTGCATCGAAGCCCATGCATTGAGCATCGCCGAGCGATTCGAAACCAGCGGATCAGTCCCCTCCGAAGCGGCAAGTTCTCCCCGCATGGACGCTCTCATGTTGGAGGCCTTCTGGGCACGGAACTTACGGCCGTTTCGCGAGGACACTGCGGCTCGCTGCTTCTGGCGAACCTCCCAGGAAGGATCGTCTTTTCTGGACGCCTCCGTGGAACGGATCATGCGATCCAGAAGCTCAAGGCGTTGCTGGTCCAACTGCTCCATGTAGTCGACAACGATCTGCTCGAGTATCTCCTGCTGCCCCTTGTCCAGTTGCATCTCCTCGGCAACCAGAGGAATGTCGACGAACTTGATGCGGTACGTCAGCAACGGGGCCACGTCCGACATCTGCTTGTAGCCCTCTGGCCCCTCCTTCACCTCCCGCTCCTGCCGCGGTTTCACGACAGGATTCCTGGTCTTCCGGGGTCTTTCCACGCCCTCGCCGCCGGGCGACTGGGCGAGGGCCGAGCCCAGCCCACCAACAAGGATCGCGGAACCAAGAACAAGCAAACGGGGTAATGATCGAAGCATCAGGGAGACCTCCTCATGTACAACGTCCAGGGGCAGGCGATCTTGCATTCGCCGCAAAGCTCATCATCCATCGTCCAAACCACTGGACGGCCGTTCATTCTATCCTGAGAGACATGGAACGGCATGACACGGTCATTATCGGGGCTGGGCCCATCGGGCTTGAAATCGCTGCCCACCTGGGCCGGGCGGGCACGGAGTGCCTCGTCCTCGATGGCGGCCCGATCGGCGCCACCATCGATCGCCTGTTTCCACCGGCAACGCGGTTCTTCTCCTCCCCCGAACGGATTGAAATCGCGGGAATAGCCTGCCCGACCATCGCCCAGGAGAAGGCGACCCGAGAGGAATACCTTGCCTACCTGCGGCAGGTCGTGGACACCCTGGACCTCAAGGTCAGGACATACCACCATGTCGAAGCCGCTCGAGTCGATGGCGACGGGTTCGTTCTCGATGTTCGCATTCGCTCCGGCGCCCGCCAGTCGATGGCGGCACGACATCTCGTGCTCGCGACCGGTGGAATGGGACGTGTACGGACCCTTGGCATTCCCGGGGAATCCCACCCCCATGTCCGCCACGAACTTGGGGATCCGCACCAGTACCACGGACGCCGTGTTCTGATCGTCGGTGGTCGCAATGGAGCCTGCGAAGCGGCCGTCCGATGCTGGAGAGCCGGGGCCCGGGTCCACCTCAGCTACCGCGGGGCCGAAGTTCATGAACGGGTCAAGTACTGGATCCGCCCGGAACTTGAAGCACTCATCGAGGAAGGACGCATCCACGGGCATCCCCGCACCATTCCCGCCACCATCGATGCCGCCAGCGTTGCACTCGAATCACTGGACGGCGGCCACTCGACCACATTGGAGATCGATGACGTCCTCCTGATGATCGGCTATGAGCACGACCCCACCCTCATGAAGGAACTGGGCATTCAGACCGACCCGACAACCGATGCTCCCCGGTTCAACGAGCAGACGATGGAAACGAATGTCCCGGGACTCCATGTCGCGGGAACCGCGACGGCGGGCACCCAGGACCGCTTCCGAGTCTTCATCGAGAACTGCCATGTGCACGCGCAGCGCATCACGGCCTCCATCGCCGGCGGCGAACTGCCGGCCGAACGTTCCAAACGGAAACTCGAGGAGAGTTGACCGGTTCAGCCGACGCTCGATCCGGTCCCGAGGGCGGACTGGATGGAATCGAAATCGACCTGGACCTTTGGATCGTCGCCCACAGCGTCATAGACCACCGTACCGCTTTCGTCGATGACGAATACGGATCGCTTGGCCACGTCACGCATGCCGAACAGGTCTTCGTGCAGTACGTCCCATTCCCGGGAGACATCCCGGTTCATGTCACTCAGCAGCGGAAACGGCAGGCCGAGTTCCTCAGCGAACTTCGCCGTGACGAAGGGACTGTCGATGCTGATACCAAAGACCTTCGCGCCCAGGTCGGCGTACGCGGACCAATCATCACGAATGGCGCAGAACTCGTCCGTGCAGACAGGGCTGAATGAAAGCGGGAAGAACAACAGCACGACCTTGTCGGTCCCGATGTGCTCGGCGACATCAACCACTTCTCCGGGGCGAGCTGGGAGCGAGAAACCCGGTGCAGTATCACCAGTTCGAATTGACATGGCAGTCTCCTTTCAGACCTTCCAAGTGGTGCGTACCCTACCGGCCAGGGCTGAGCGGAACAAGAGTGGCTTCACGAGGGTGCGCCAAATGCACCCGGCAGATGCCGCACATCCCAGCCACCACCGGCCATGAACCGCACCAGGACGACATCGAACCGTACTGGCAGCGTGCCTCCCTGGAGTCCGGCGGCCACGGAGCAGATTCGCCTGCGCTTTCCCGCATCCACGCGGCCCGCCAACTGCTCGAAGGTACCGGAGCCGGCCTTGACCTCGACCACGACCTGCTGGCGTCCATCGGGAGATGTGCCCAGCAGATCCACCTCCCGGGAGCCACGAAGGATGTTGCGTCCCGTGATGCGATATCCACGACGCCGCAACCAGGCGGCGGCAATCCGCTCACCGCGCCGCCCCGTCCAACGCGTGTCCCCAGCGCCGCGCCGGCTCAACGTCGAGCGAGAAAGCGGGAAAGTGCGATCTGGACGATCTTGTCTTCCATTTCCTTGAGGTCGTCGTAAATACCTTCGTCAAGGATGTTCTGGACGAACTCCTCCTGGGCCTCGCTGAGCCGACGGGAGTAGATGTCCTGGTAAAGCGACCGCTGGATTTTAGGATCGAACAGGGATCGCTTCTGGGATCGGTTGATCTCGATGACGGAGATCCAGATGGTCCGAGCCCCCCGCTCGAAGGGCTTGCTCGTCTCACCGGGGCCGAGGCCTGCAAGGTGCTCCTTGTAGAAGTCGGCGATCTCGATGCTGTCGACGCGTTCGTCTTCCCCGAGATCGAAGGTTTCCCAGATCCCGTCATCGGGCATGCCCGCCTGGGCTGCGACCACCGCGAAGGTGTCACCCGCTTCCAGCTCATTCTGAAAGAGCTTGATCTGTTCCTCGTTGCCCTCGGTCTTGAGTCGAATTCGGCCGAGCGTAACCGTCGAGGGCTTGTTGAACTGATCCTTGCGTTGATCCCATGCCCGCTCGACGTCACGCCACGCCACGAGGGCGTTGGGGCGGACGCGATCATTCATGAGCACCTGGATCAGTTGTCGCTCCTCCTGGAGTTTCAGGTACTCGTCGATGGTCTTGCCCTCTTCTTCGAGCATCTGCCGATTCGCGTCGGCGCTGACGCCGCCACGCTGGCCGATCAACTCGCCGCGCATGTTGTTCATCCACGCCAGGAAGCCACCTTCCTGCTGCTCGGAGAGGCCGGCTCGCGCTTCCGACAGGAAGAGTTCGTTGTAGATGACCTCACGCAACTGGCGGGAAACAAGCTGAACGACGTATCCACGGAACTGATTCCAGGGCATCCGGACGAAGTCCGCATTGAGCTGATCCATGATCGGAGTCAGGATTTCGTCGGCGAAGATCGGCCGTCCGTTGACCTGCCCGATGAGACTGTCCACGACGATCGTTTCCCCGGTTCGAATGGAGATGTTGAACGCTTCGTCGTCCTCCTGCTCGGTGAAGGAGGGATCCGGTGCGACCGGCAGCCGCATTCCGGCTTCGACCATCGCATCCTGGACCGTATTCTCATCCGGGCGAACACGCCCTTGGAATGCAGGGTTGGAAAAGTCGGCCATCGAGACAGATTGCCCGGCATCGAGCGTCGGCACTCCACCTGCACAGCCCATGATGCATGTCGCGCTGAAACCAAGCACGGCCATGATGGCTCCTGCTCCCTGCCTGCCTCCTGCATGCATGGTTGGCTTCTGCACGGTCTGGATTCTATCGACAACCCGAGGGCCTATACTGGTCATCTGCCCTTTCATCCATCTATCCCCGAACCGCCCACCCCCGCAGCGACCAGGAGGCACCATGAGCGACGAGACCCCCGAGATCCAGGTTGACAGCGACTGGAAAGAAGAAGCCAAGGCCGAGAAGGAGAAGTTGGCCAGCAAGGAAGGCGAGGCGATTTCCGACCGTGCCCTGCCCCCTGCCGACTTCAAGGGCCTCATCGGCCTCCTTGCCTCCCAAGCCATCATGGGCCTTGGTGCCATGCCGGATCCCTCCGGACGCGGCGTGGTGGTCGATCTCGATGGCGCGAGATTCGCCATCGATCTGCTGGCCGTGATCCAGGACAAGACCAAGGGGAACCTCGACGACGAGGAAGACAAGGAATTGGAAACCCTCATCGTCGAACTCCGGTCCAGGTACGTCCAGGTCGCCGAGCTCGTATCCCAGCAGCAGGCTGGAAGCGTGACCCCGGGAGCCGGTGGCGATGCCCCTGGCATCATCACTCCCTGATCAGGCCGGAGCCGCCCAGAGCCAGACGCTGGCGAGGCGAACTGCGATCACCAGCAGGACCAGCAGTTGCACGCCCAGGAGCCACCGCGGAAGCAGTCGGCACCAGAGCACCGACATGCCAACGGCCCAGACCAGCAGGAACCGATCGAAGACGAATCCCCGGGTAAGCATGTAGAGCCCGCAGCCAAGGGCCAGGGCCCAGGTCTGAAGTCGAGCCAGCATCCCGATGCCGTCCGACGTGGGAAGTTCGAAGGCCATGGCGGCCAAGGCTCCCAGCGAGGCCAGGCCAAGCACGCACGCCAGGCCCAACAGCACCAATGATCCAGTGGCCCCTCCCCCGATCTGCAGCACCGCCGTGGCCAGGATGCCCTGGTAGCGATCATGCTGCAAGGACAGGTCCAGCGTGTCGGGGATGGACAGATCCGGCATGGCACTCAGCGCCAGTGCCAGCCCGATCACCGCTCCCGCGGGGCAGAGGAACCACCACCTGCAGAAACGGTATCGCCAGCAGAAGACCACGAGGAACATGCCGGTCAACGGAAGCAGCGCGGCCCCAAGGTACGTCAGGCTTTCCAGTCGGAAGCCCAGTCCATGCAGATTCTGATACTCGGGGCTGACCAGTCCCTCCCATCGAATCCACAGTGGCACACGCAACAGGCCGGCCCCGATCGAGGCGACCCACCAGGGCCAGCTGCGGACTCCCATGAGCTGCCAGGTTGCCAGGCACGCCGCACCAGCCCACGCCACGGCATGGACCCGGCTGTGCAGAAGAATCGCCAGGAGCAGACCGTACAGAATCGGACCCGCGACCGGATGCCCACGCTCTCGGGAATCGTCGGCAGCGCCCCCGAAGCCACCGACGCCCCACAACACCACCAGCACCATGCACAGGGCGCCGAAGACGAACGATCCCTCTCCCATGACAAGTTGGGAGAAGACCAGTTCATACGGCAGGAGAATGAATCCCACGATGGCCAGCAGCAACTGGACACGCCGCGCCCCGCACCGCAGGGCGATCAACAGCAGCGGGATGCCGCTGAGTACGAAGAACAGGCAGGAGACCTGCCGAAGTGCGTTGAGGTCGCCGCCAAGCCAGTCGCCCAGCATGGCGTAGGGCCAGATCAGCGCGGGCCCCTTGGTTTCCTCGTAGTCGATGGCGGTCTGGATCGACCAGCCCTCCTCCATCAACTGGAACATCGGGACCGTGATGTACTGCTCGTCGAACCGTGGGCCGGCCTCGCCGATGCCCGTTCCATATCGCATCGAGAGGGCCGTGGCCAGCAGCACGAGCAGCGACACGATCACCCACGCTCGCTCCTGGGCCGGACGTTGAAGACCAACGCTCATGGCGCCACCCCGCGCAGGCAGCGGACGTTCAAGTAGGACGAGTCCACGCATCTCGCCAGGACGGCTTCGGCATCACCGGACTCGATCCGACCGGATGCTTCATCGATCGTGGCGAGGTCGAAGCCCCGGTCGACGAGGCCGCCGAGCAGCGCCCGGGGATCGTCGCCGATGTCCCGAAGCATCCACGGAGACAGTTCGACGATCAGGGCCATGGCCTGGTTCGAGGCGAAGATCCCATCCATGCCGGCCAGGACGCGGGCTTCCGCCCCCTGCACATCCATCTTCACCAGGTGGACCGGGCCCCCGACTCGCTCGAGCACGGCATCGAGTCGAGCCACCTCGATCTCGTGTGCCCGACGTCCACGGCCCTTGTGGAACAACTGGTGATCGCCGGTATTGAAATCACTGCGATGAAACGGAAGATGACCATCCTGATCACAGATGCCGCACGAAAAGACCTCGACGCCATCGGCGCCATTGCGCCGAATGTTCTCCTGGAGCATGCCCCGGTTGATGTCATCGGGCTCGAACGCGAGCACTCGACCCGACGGGCCCACCCGGCGTGAGGCCGGCACCGAGTAGAGGCCGACATGAGCTCCGATGTCGACGAATGTCATCCCCGGCTGCAGATAGTCCAGACAGAACTTTCGTGTCCCCTCCTCGTAGCCGCCCGTGGCGTGCAGTTCGAGGGTGACCCCGAAATCGCGAGGCGCCACGGAGAAGGTGTCCCCATCAAGAACAACTTCCCCCCGCTGCCGAAGCCCCAGCAGGCGAAGTGCGAGCCAGCGAGCCGGCGGGACGTGCTCGAACATGGGCCGAAGCATCGGCGCGAGCCTTGAACGAAGCCGGGTGAATCGTGAAGTAGAACTCATGGGCGGTCGCAATCGTCCAATGTGAAGTACCGGGGACATCTGGCTATCGGCCACCCCGACGAAGAAATCTGAAATCACTCAGAGCAGATCCATGATGATCGAATCCGCCACCATCAGCCCCGTCGGGGTCAGCCGCAGTCGATCTGCTTCCCAGGCCAGGTGGCCTGATGCCACGCGGCCCTCGATTGCGGCGTGCCGAACCTGAGCTCGGTTTCCGCCGGCCAGGAGCGACTCCACCCGTTCACGATCCATCCCCTCCAGAAGGCGAAGGCCCATCATGAAGGATTCACCGATCCGGCCATCTTCGTCCAACTGCTCTGGCACGGTGATCCTCGGCAGGCCGGTGCCTTCAAGATAGGCAGCAAGCCTCGGCAGGTTCTTCCACCGCACGCCCTGCACGTGCCCCGCGGCCCCGGGGCCGATGGCCCACCAATCCTCGTTCGCCCAGTACAGCAGATTGTGTCGGCACGCCGCCCCCTCGCGAGCCCAGTTGCTGACCTCGTAGTGGACCATGCCCGCCTCTGCGAGGCGGGAAATGGCGTGCTCGTACATGGCCGCCTCCACATCCTCTTCAATCGGTGTGACCTCACCACGGTCACGCCTCCTGGTCAGGGGCGTCCCCTGCTCATAGACGAGTGAATACGCACTGATGTGATCGATCCCGAGTTCCAGTGCTGCCGTGAGATCCGCATCCCACTGCTCGATGGTCTGTCCGGGAATGGCGAAGATCAGGTCAAGGCTGAGTTGCTCGATGCCCGCCTGCCGGAGCCGATCGAGGCTGCGTCCGACCGTGGACGGGTCGTGCTGCCGCTCCAAAGTCTTGAGTCGCTCCGGGTGGAACGACTGGGCCCCGAGGCTGACCCTGTTCACTCCCCCGGCCGCGAGCGCTTCGGCACACGCCTCGGTCACGGTCTCCGGGTTGGCCTCCACAGTCCACTCACAGTTCGTCCCCACAGGCAACGCTGTCCTGACCCCATCCAGGGCCCGCTTCAGCAGCCCAGGAGGCAGGATGGTCGGTGTACCACCTCCGATGAAGACGGTTTCCAATGGGCCCTGAAGAACTGCCGCCGAGGCCAGAATCTCATCCAGCAATCGCTCGACATATGCCTCAAAGGCCTCTTCACGCCCTGCAATCGTGTAAAAGTCGCAGTAATGGCATCGATGCCGACAGAACGGAACGTGAAGATACACCCCCTTGACAGGTACCTGCTCGGGCAGGAACGGGCTGATCCCTGAGGCCTCATTTTGAGGCAGTGAGGCCTGATCGGGCGTACACTGGGCAAGTTGAAGGCGTGATCCCATGGGCTGGCAGGGCTCCTGGACGCCACCAAGACCGTCTGGCCGAGAAGGCAACGACTGATCGCGTCCATGAACATGGTACGCCGCTGGAGGACTCCGAAACAGATGGGTTACCAACTGGTCATGAAGACCCGAGATGGCGTAGACCGCCGGTTTGAGGTCCGTGAGGGGCGTACGACCATCGGACGAGGCGTTCGATGCGATGTCCGGATCGTGCTTCCGAAGGTCTCCTCGGCCCACTGCGAGATCATGATGGAGAACCAGCAAGCCCGACTTGTGAACCTGGACGAGATCATGGGAACCCTGCTCAATGGGGTCCCCGTCCAGCAGGCTGAACTGACTGTCGACGACGAATTGACCGTGGGACCCGTCACGTTCACGCTTCACCAGACAAGCAGCCCCACCCCCTCTGAATGAAGCTGGATCAGCTCGCCGATCGTGCGGACCAGCGCGACGAGCAGGCCGCGGTATCGGGGACCTTCAACTGCGTCCCGCAATGCAGGCAGCGGACCATCTGACCACGTCCCTTCATGGGGACCGCCAGCAGTCTGCGGCAACCGAGATTCGGACACTTGACTCGAAATGTTCCCTGGTTCGTCATGGTCATGCTCCGTGGCTTTGCATGGTTCAACATCGGTTGATTCATGCCATGACTGAACCACCACCTTGTTCCCGGCCGAGGTCCGGGAAAACGTGGCCTGCAGCACTCGGCAGGGCTGGCGTGGTCCCCTCCCGCGGGACTGTGGTGCTACCATGGGCAGTTGGAACAACACATTGCACCGGAGGGAGAAATCCTCGTGAGTACACCCGGACATACTGCTGTGGTTGGCCTGCAGTGGGGCGACGAAGGCAAGGGCAAGGTGGTGGATCTGCTGACCGCGGACCACGACGTGATCGTCCGCTACAACGGTGGCGCCAATGCCGGGCACACCGTGGTCATCGGCGAGGAGAAGTACGCCCTGCACCTCCTCCCTTCCGGCATCCTCTCTGGCGGGAAGATCTGCGTGATCGGCAACGGCGTTGTCGTTGATCCTGAAATGCTGCTCTCGGAAATCGAGGGCATCCGCAGCCGAGGCATCGAGATCAACGCCGGCAACCTGCTGATCTCCGACCGGGCACACGTTGTGATGCCCTACCACAAGGAACACGACGCCGCCCTGGAGCGGGTCCTGTCCTCGGCCATCGACGACTCCGGCCCGGGCCTGTCCATCGGCACCACGAAGCGAGGCATCGGCCCCGCGTACGCCGACAAGGTGCATCGCTCGCTGGCAATCCGGATGGGTGAACTTGCCGACGCCGATCACCTGCGCAGCCGACTCGAGGTCATCTGCGCAATCCGAACCCGTGAACTCGATGCGCTCGGGGTCGAGGCTCCACCACTGGATCCACACGAACTTGCTGAACGCTACTCGGAGTACGGCCGGCTGCTCGAAAACCACATCACGGACACGGTCTACGCGCTGCACGACTTCCGCAACAACGGCCGGTCCATCCTGTTCGAAGGCGCCAATGCGTGCCTGCTGGACATCGACCACGGCACGTTTCCCTATGTCACCAGCTCGAACTGCTCGACGCTGGGCATCCCCGCCGGCACCGGCCTCCCCGCGCCCTGTGCCGACGAAGTCGTCGGCATCATGAAGGCGTACACCACTCGGGTCGGGGCCGGACCGTTCCCGACCGAAGACACGGGCCCCATCGGTGAACGCATCCGCGAGCGAGGCAATGAGTACGGAACCACCACAGGTCGGCCGCGTCGCTGCGGCTGGCTCGACCTTGTCGCCGTTCGATACTCGGCCATGATCTGCGGGGCCACGAGCATCGCCTGCATGCTCCTGGACGTGCTCTCGGGCTTCGATGAACTCAAGATCTGTTCTTCCTACCGACTTCCCGACGGCACCGTGACCGACCGCTTCATCCCCGATGCACGAAGGTTGCTGAATGCCGAGCCGATCTGGGAGACGGTCCCGGGATGGGCCGAGGAGATCGACACATCACAGAACCGCTCCGACCTGCCTCCGGAAGCCCTGGCCTACCTCGACAGGATCCAGGAAATCCTGGGACTCCCGATTCACCTCGTCAGCGTGGGGCCCGAACGCACCCAGACCCTTGCAGGATCCCCTTGCGGATGACGCCCCCGCCTCCAACCCCACCTGGTGAGGGCGAACCCGTTGAGTTCGATATCCCACGGAAACAACGACCCGGCCACATCGCCATCATCATGGATGGCAACGGTCGATGGGCCGGGGAACGCAACCTGGACCGCAGCCTGGGACATCGCGCCGGCGCCGAGGCGGCCCGCAAGGTCGTCCAGGAGTGCGGCGTCCTGTCGATCGGCACCCTGACCCTGTACTCCTTCTCGATGGAGAACTGGAAACGGCCCGCCGATGAAGTCGATGCCCTGATGGGCCTGCTTCTTGAATACCTGCCCCAGGAACGCGACGAGTTGATCGCCAACAATGTTCGATTCCAGGTCATCGGGGCCCGCAACGGACTTGCGGCTGACGTGGTCCGTGAAATCGAACTGACCGAGCACGCCACCGCCGCATGCAGCGGCCTCCACCTGGTCCTGGCCATCAACTACTCCTCCCGGAATGAGATCACCCGGGCGGCCCGTCGAATCGCGCAGGCGGTCTCCGACGGAAGCATGCGGCCCGACGAGATCACCGAGGAGACGATCTCCTCGAATCTCTACACCCACGGCATACCAGATCCGGACCTGCTGATCAGAACGTCTGGAGAACACCGGGTCTCCAACTACCTACTCTGGCAGATCAGTTACTCGGAGATCCACGTGACGGATCTCTACTGGCCGGACTTCGATGAGGCCGCGCTGCACACCGCGGTCCGCGACTATGCCTCACGCCAGCGACGCTTCGGAGCCGTCGAAGCGTCATAGGAACAACCGGACAAAGCAACCGCCCCGTCCGGCCGTGGCAGCGGCATGCGGAACGGGGCGGAGCGTGTTTCATCAATGCGCGGTGACGCGGGATCAGTTCGAGGTCTTCTGCAGGTAGAGGATGCGTGGGGACTGCTCTGGACTGTCCACTTCACTTCGATCCACGAGCATCACGTATCGGCTGTCGTCGAGGATCATGTCGGGATCCGTCGCGTCCCACAGCCCGGTGTCGGGGTTCTGGGCGAAGGTCCGGATCTGGAAGTGCACGGTGAACACGTCGCTGCGTGTCGTCACCATGTTGGAGATGCCGGCGAAGAGCAGGTTGGCCTCTTCCGCATCGCCGCCGACCCTGTCGCCACCACGATAGATCTCCGCCTCGTCGAAGGTCGGGCTGTTCCAGTTGTCGACCTGGAACTGCTGTTCGCCGTTGACGTCGGTGCTCAATGGTGCACCAATCGAGAGCATGACCGGAGCGGGATTCAACTTGGACCAGTTCTGCCCGAACTGGTTCCAACTGGGGTTCGGCGCCCGCCCATCGTAACCAAGCGACTGGTTGTACCAGGCCTGCGAGTCGGCCCCGCTCTTGATCCGCAACCGCTGGTAGGCGTCGCGGGTGAATGGCTCCTTGGCCGCAAAGTCCATCGTCCAGGCATCCAGGTAGATGTCCTGGCCGGACGGATCGTGGTAGTTGGACTGGTACTGGTCCGGGTAGTTGGTCGCGAACCGGTAGGCGTTGAAATCTTCCCTGGCGGTCTGGTTCAGGTTGAACAACTCGCCGATGCCGGCAAAGCCGATGCCTCCCCGCGGGGACGTGTCAACGTTGAACTCGCTGTTCTTCGGAGTCCGCTGCTCGAAGTAGTTGGGACCCCACGAGTACCCGGTCCCCAGGTCCTCGAGAGCGGGAACGAACGAATTCGCCGAGCCCTGCAGGTGGCGGTAACTCATGATGGCTTCGGGGATCGCAACCCTGGGATTGGAATCGAACAGCGTGTTGGCGGACGTGCCACTGGACTCGAGAATGCTCCCGCCACTGGAATTGACAGGCCAGTCCGGCGTGCCGTGCACCATCTTGTACATGTGCGGCAGGGCACGGAGCACCTCGATGGTGGCGGTGTTGATGTTTACGAGACCCGCGGTTGCGCCGCCGCTGAAGTCCCTGGCATTTCCGAAGGAGGGCTCGTAGCCGAGCCACGACGACGCCATCTGCGGGTAGTCAATGACTCCATCGGAGTACCCTTCCCCATCCTCGTCACCCAGTGACTGGTTGTAGTGCGCAATGTCCCAGTTGCCCGGACCGTCGCACACGAACAGTTCCAGTACTCGCTGGGCCGGCACGAGGTCGGGCTCGACGTGTCCGATGTCCGACAGCCAGAGCGATGAATGGGGCCAACCCGAACTCACCTGGAGCTTGCCCACCGCGTTGCCGGGCACGCCGGGTGTCGCCTGGGAATCCATCGACAGACGACCCAGATGCCTGCTCGTCCCGTAGGGGAACAGTTCCACCAGTTCGGCATCGGCAGGACCACGGGCGGCCATGGCCGAATCCTTGCCGTCATCACTGCCGACCATGCCGATCACCGGACCGCCTCCGCTCCCGGAATCGCCGCCATCGGGCCTTCCGGTGCGGGCAAGGTTTGAGAGCGTTTCTGAGAAGGTCCGGGTGGTCGTGATCGTGGTGGTCGACGTGGGCGGGCCCGCGGGAATGAGCAGTTCATGACACCAGGCCATCACGTTGAGCACCTCGCCGACCTGCTCGAAGTTGCCATCCTTCTGAAGCATCTGGAACCCGTAGGGCATCAGTTCCTGCCGGCCCATGATGCCTTCGTATCCGTAGTACCCCTTGTCCGGGAAGTTGTAGACATGGTTTGAATCGGTACCGCCTGAACCCACGTTCTCGAACGGCCGATGCCCCTGGTAGCTGGGGATGTTCGCGCCTCCCTCCAGACGATCGAGGTACGGGAGGAAGCCGTGATTCATGTTGAAGAAGGTCGGCTTGCTGCTGGCGAAGAACCATTGCTGCGTCTGATTAAGCGTCCCCCGGGAATACGGCAGACGATAATGCCTGGTCATCCAGGGCGAGCGAACCCAGTGTCGATCCGGCATCGAGGCATCAGGAGCTTCCGGTGGCCCGTCGAAGTTCAGGCTGAAGGAGCCGTCGGGATCCGCGGCCATGTCGAAGACCTGGCCCCAGGCGGGCTTCACGTCGTACGAGTTTTCGAGCACCTCGTTGGACTCGAACATGTAGCGGGTCTTTTCAGGCAGGCCATCCTCGCCGGTTCGATGATCGTTGTTGAGAACCAGGATCGAACCGAGGAGGTTCGAGTTCCGATCCACGACATCGCCGAAATGCTGCTCCATGCCTTCATAGAACGCCGACATTCCCTGGGTGTCCTTGGGCAGGATCTCCGGCTCCGCATTGTTGCCACCGATCAGCGGCCGTCCCTTGGATCGGGTGACCTGCGATTCGCCGATCACGTATCGAGGCGCGCTGCGGTTCATGTGGTTGATCGGAGCGGACACGAATGCCGTGCTCAGCGGAACGCCGCCCGCCTCTCCCGATGCCGTGGCCATTTCAACACCCGGATAACTCGGATCGACTCCCCAGGCCCGGGTGTAGCGTGCCCACTGGCACCATCGAACTGAATCGATTGAACTCTGCAGCACATCTCCTGTTTGATCCTGGACATCGGTTGGGACTTTGATCTTGAACTGAAATGCTCTCGCGTCCTCTCCGACTGCCGTGACATGAGTATTCAGCTGGTTGATCAGGATGGGATAATCGCCCGGCTTCTCGTTCAACCGGCTGATGACACTGGTCACCAGCGGCTCGTCCTCGAAGGACTTGTCCGGGTTGGTGCCCATGCCTCCCACCTCCGTGGCCCCGTTCATCATCTTGTCGCGGTCCGTAGCATGCGAGAACTCGGCGAGGTTCGGCAATCGCTCGCACTCGAGCGTCTGGGATACCGTCTCGAAGAACTCGTCTGCATTGGGTGGGTTCTGCTGGTTGTTGCCAAACCCGGAGGCGACCGCCGTCCCGGTGCGGTCGATCACGACGTCGATGTTGTAGTCGTAGCGAGTCTGGCCTGGAGCCACTTCAACCGTCTCGGCATAGCTCCCGTCACCACCGTAGTCGCGGCGATGCGTTCGGATCAACTCGATCGCCACACCATTGCCGGGAGCCCCTGACCCGTCCGAGTCGTCGTAATGTTCTCGATCGGTCGCCCACGTGGACGAGGGAACACGGCAGATCAGGTCGCCGGGATAGATCCGGAGCTGCGCATCTTCCTGGGGCAGGGTGCCATCCTGGTCGCGGTACAGCGAGAACACGTGGGGCTCGATATCGTTCGTTCCCATCTCCCACTTACCGTAGAAATGGTCTTCCGGATTCAGGTCCAGGAAGTCGATCCAGCGGCTGTCCTCGACGTTGCCGGCACCATACCCCGTCGCAAAGAGGATCAGGGTATAGGGCGCCTCTGGAGTCGCCGGCGGAAGGTAGAGCGGAAGACTCGCATTCTGATTGGGCAGGAGGTTGCGCGGCCCGGTTGTTTCGGAGGACATGCTGGGGTGCGAGTTGTAGGTGTACCCCTCCGTGTACGAGTTGCTGTATCCCTCTTCACTGAGCTGGACGAGGTTGTCGTCGATGACGACGGTCTGGCCGAAGAAAGAGAGCTTGTAGAGCGGAAGCTGCCGGTCAAGCAGGCCTGTACTCGGGTTGCGACCGAACAGCGGCAGCGGGCGGTCGTACGGGTTGGCGATCTGGACCACGACCACCGACTTTGATTCCGGCAGCCCAAGGGTCGAATCACCGAGAATGTCACGTGACTCCCGTTCGTTCTGCGTAAACGCGATTCCAACCTCATCCCCATCCTTGTATTCGATGAAGAGCCGGGTTTCAGAATCACCGTTGTCCCACTCGTATCGCTTCTCGTCGATGGTCTTGGCCACGTTGGGATCCCATGGCTCCACGACGTGGGCCACGAACGACTCCATGATGAACGGCTGCATCTCCATCCCCAGGAATGCCGGTTCAGGGGCATTGGCCTGGGAAATGTAGTGCGCAGCGGCCCGGTTCTGGCTCGTACCGGGGACATCCAGGTCGTCGAGAAAGATCGGGGGGCGAACCGCGCCATATTCGCGATGCAGTTCAAGAGGCGCTCCGGGCCTGGTCACGGTCTGGCTGTACAGCGGCGCATCGGAGTCCGGATCACGCCAGGCCAGGATGTTGGCAGCATAGGAGGCGGCCATGTCCCGGGTCAGGTTCTTGGAAGTGATGTCGTCTGCAGTCTGGGTGGGATCGTCGAACGGATTTCGGCTCGTCGTCGTGCTGAAACTTGAGACTGGTGACAGGTCGCCGCTCTGCATCGCCATGAACAATGCGTACGGCAGCCGCTCCGAGAAGGTGCGGGGTCGGTACGCGGTCTGCCCACCAAGCAGCGGCTGGTACGGGATGTACCGCTCGTGCTCACGGAGATCAAGTTTCGTGCGCATCTGGTCGTAGAAGGCCGACAGGCTCGTGTTGGGCGCGTTTCGGACCGAGCCGAAGTTCGCGGGGCGATTCGGGCGACTGGGCACCACGGCATTCCAGTGGTTATCAACCCAGTCCTGGTTCATGCCGCCGTCATTCGGGATGATCTTGTTCCTCGGCGGCCCGACGACTCCACCGAGATCAACGGGCGGGCTCAGCGGCACGCCATGCACGGAGGTGTTGTCAATGATCTCGCCGTTGGAGTCGATGGCCGTCTGCCGGCTGCCGCGGTATTCCCACCACAGCCACGGAGGCAGCTGCTCGTTGCGGGAACTGTTGAAAAGCGTGAGCTTTCGCCGATTGTCGAAGAACAACTGGCGAGCCGAGAGCTGGTCAACGAGTTCCGCGTGCTCCTGGCGGTGCGTGAAGGATCGCAGCGGATGCGTGTAGATACCGCCGGAACCCTGACTGGAGTCGTGCTGGGAACTCCCCACGGCTCGCTCGAATCGAGTCATGAGCCACGGCTGGTTGTTGCCCTCGTTGGTTCGCAGTTCGATCTCGTCGGAAATGGTGAACGGGGTGAAACTCATCTTCGGGTTCTGCGGATCCACCCCGGCGTTCTTGAAGTAGAAGAGCCGGTTGATCCCATGGTGAATATCGACATTGGACCTGGGGAACCACTTGTTGGACTGCACACTGGTGACCGAGAGGAAGTCGGCCTGATCACCATCGCGGTAGTAATTGGCTCGCCAGATCGGAAAGACCTCGGAGCGCCATCGATTGTCGGCGGTGTTCTGCTCCTGCACGGTCTTGTCGATGGCATCGAGCCCCTGCCGGTAATGGCCGATCAACTCGTACGCGTTGGGCGGCATGCCCGTAGCGGATTCAACGTCAAAGAGGCCCGGGGAGTTCACCGGGTTGTCCAGGAAGCCCACGTTCCAGGACTCGTGCGTGAGAGGCCCCCACCCCTCATCATCGCCGCCCCACCCACCGTTCTGACCACCACTCGGCGACCACGCGGCGTTCTGGCCCACCAGGGCCAGGTCGGCTGGAGTCCATCCCCGGGTGCGGGTGCGGGAACCTGAATCGGAACGCACGAACCGCGTCGCCGTGTTGGCATTGAGCCGCCCGGCGTTGTCGGTTACCGAGACCCCGACGATCTGCATGGTGCCTTCGCTGCCACGACCGGGCACGTGAAACCAGAAGGAATCGGTAAACCCGTCACCATCGGTGTCCGTGAGCACCCGCGACACATGCCAGCGGGCCGAACCACGGATGAACTCGTCCTCGGGACGTTCACCGATGGCATCGCCCTGGAGATCCAGGTCGTTGAGATCGGCGAGCACTTCACCCCCACCATTGCCGGTGAGCACGGAATCTCCATCGAGGTTGGACAGGTCGTAGAAGTTCGGGGGAACGTGGTTGGAGTTGCCCTGGAACGCCATGGACTGGGCGAAGGCGTAGCCCGCGTAGTCGAACCATCGCTGCCAGCGTCGCCAGAAGTCGACCGGTGACGTGAAGAACGTGGTGCCGGTGTACTGGTCGCGGTGCAATCCCCCATTGATCGTCGGCGAAGGAGACAACCACTGCTCGACCGGCACGTGGTGATCACGCAGGAGGCCGCCGAAGTAGTGGAACCCGTCAGGGCCCGCCTGGTCCGGGTCAAATGGGATCGGCTCGTCACCCGGATTGATCTGCCCGAATTCCATCGCATTGTGAGACGGCGAAACAGCACCGGTGACGTCAGCGATGTCACGGCAGATCCGCCAGTCGTTGCCCGGCCGGGCCAGGTTCGACAGGTGGCTGTAGTGCGAGAACGTGTCCTGGTTCGTCTTGTAGTTGAGCCCCATCTGGCCACCGAGGTAGCCGGACGTGCTTGCCCGCAGCGGCTCCAGGTCGCGTAACCACCGGGTGTCGCTGGTTCCCGGCTGGCCGGGAGGATTGGACAGGCCACTGCTGGATGAGAAGGCCCCGGACCAGACGAACGTCAACTCGTCGTACCCGTGCCAACTGTCCACCTGGAACAATGGGTAGTCGGGCCAGTTCGTGCGTGGCGACACCTCGTAGGGCGCATAGTTCCAGGCGAAGTTGCGGTCGACTTCGTACCGACCGGGACTGCGCCCCATTTCCTGGAAGTGACTCACGCTCGACAGCGGCAGTCGACGATCCTCGAGGAATCGTTCCGAATAACCTTCCCCCAGTGAAGTGGTCACGATGTCCATGAGTCGATTGATGATGGAGGTCGGTCCGAACTGGGAGACGACCGGCGACGGGTCGATCTCGCGAACGAACAGGGCCTCGCTGATTTCCTTGGCGATGTCCTCGGCCACCACTCCGGCACCCGCATCCACGTTCACCGAGCGGCGCTGGGCCATGGTGGTCTTGCGGATTCCCTGCGCACTGGAAAGGTAGGCGGAGGCGATGATCACCAGCAGCACCAGTGCCCCGGCCACCAGGACCAGGGCATTGCCACGACGCGCGGTCGTGGAAGATCGGCGGTACCCCCCACCAGATCCGTTGAGTCCTGCTGCGTACATCAAATGCCTCCTGAGAACCTGCCGCGAGCCTGCTCGGGCACCTCGACGACGAACTGGTAGACCTGCCCCTGCTCCAACCGACCCTGGGGATCGTTGATGGTCATGGTGATGCGGATTGCCGATGGCCATGGGGCGAAACTCCGATCCCGCTCATAGGACCATGTGGCCCCGGACCCCTGGGTAAGGGGCAGCGAGGGCTGATCCTGGTTGAGCCCGAATGTGGCCCAGTACTCCTCGTACGGCGGATCGTCGCCAAAGGTTGGGTATTCCCGGTCAATTGCGTACGGATCAATGGCAAAGGCACCTGCCGACACCTTTCCCTTGATGCTGTCGGCATTGACGAAGCCGTCCTCCGGCTCCAGACGCGGGTAGTTCCATACGAAGTCTGAATACGGCATGACGCCACGATCGATGTCCCGGAGCCCGAACCACCGCTGACCAAGCCAGGGTTCATCGGTGTACTCCGGATCACCTGAGGCGCTCAAGAGGGGGTCCCAGGGGGAGTAGTGCACCCCATGCCAGTACTGGTTGGGCGCCCCATCGATTGGATTTGGCACGCTGGCCTCTCCGGTACCCTCCGCGTAGGTCCATTCCACCTGGAAGGAGGAGCAGGAACTGCCCAGGGCATGATTGACCAGGGCCTGGTCAACCTTGGTCAGACTCGGAGCGACCCGCTCGACCCGAGGCCAGCGGACAGTGTCCTTCATGAAGAATCGCTGGCCAAGGTACGTGTTCGGCGGCAGCCCGAAGATTGCGGGGGATTCGAGCACAGCGCGAGGCTCCATGTCGTTGATTCCGTCGCCATCCTCGTCGACATTCGCCACGATGTCGCCATCGTGCATGCAGCGTCGCATGATTTCGTTCTGGGCGTTGCCCTGTTGGCGACTGGTCAGCAGCAGTCCTCGCACCTGATCGATGGGGATAGCGGCCACATCAACCCGGCCGTAGGCGATCACCGGCGGATCAGTGTTCAGATCCCCGCCATTGAGCGAGCTGGACCCGGTCCTCCGAGCATCGTTGGAGAAGATGGACATCGCCGATGGCACGTTGTTGAGGTACTGGCGTTTGCTCTCATTACCGGGGTACTGCTGATCATCATCGGCCAGCAGGATGGCCTGGCGAGCGAGTACCCACTGGCGAGCGTCAGGCTGGGTGGCATTGACGTAGCGCTGTGCATCTGGAATCTGCTGGTCCTGGCTGTAGAGACCTGCCACCGGCGAGCTGTAATCGGTCCACACCGTGGGCAACCACTGGTCCTCATCGAGGCCCGGATTGTCGTATCGCCACGGCGTGAGCTCACTCTCATCGGCCTCCAGTTGATCAATGTCCGGATCATGACCATATCCCACGGGAGGCGACCCCAACGGCACGCTCGAGTTGTCCAGAAACTCCGGGGTGTAGGGCTTCAACCCCGGCAACTGGACTCCGTGCCCGTAGGTCACGAATGCGTTCTGTCCCTGGGCGCTGGGGTGCGTTCCCAGGGCGCTGCCGACACTGCTGACCTGGGACGACGTGGGATTGGAGACGAAGAAACTCAACTGGTCGCACCGAACCGTGGCGTCCACGGGCAGGGTCGGGTTCAGCAGCGTCGGCTCCTCGCCCTGGCTGCCGTCCTCGTTCTGCCACTCGAGGATGTTCACGTTGTTGGGCACTTCCACCGAGTGGATCACGAGGAACCCCTCGCTGGACATCTGGGAGATGTCCTTGCGAATCCTCGCCTCGATGGCGGCGGCTTCCTGCATGATGTCGATGGTTGCCTGGCCGGATGCCGTGACATCCGTGGCAACCTTGAAGACCCGGCCAGTGATCACCACCACCGCCAGGAGCACCCCGACGGCGACAAGAATCTCGGTCAGGGTGAAACCGCGACGGACAGTCCTGGTCTGTGCAGTCTTGTTGAACATCAGAGTTCCTCCACGAGGATGTAGATGGGAGTAAAGCCCCACTCGTCGCCATTGTCATTGACGACGCCCGAGGGCATGTACCAGAGACGGGAAACGACCGGGCCGCCCACCACGCTTCCGGCTGCCGGAACAACCATGCCGGCGGAATACTGGAACTGGCCGTCATTGCGGGCTCCCGCCGGCAGGATCAGGCTGCCGGTTCTCGGGACGCGGTGCTCGGGGTTGTAGCCAAAGTCCATCGAACTCTCATCGGGAATATGGACGGAATCCTCGGCCAGCGGAGATACGGGGTACTCGAGTTCCACGTGGGTCGTGGGATCGTCACGCCGGGTTCGACCGATGGAGATTCGATTGATCTGGCCGTTCTGGTCCACCAGCCACTGCCCTGGGCACTGCCAACAATCGTCGTTGGACATGGGGCTGTAGGCATCGCCGGCATCGGCATTGGGCAGGATCCACTCGTTGCGATCCTCGGGGAACCCGGATCCCTGGCCGACACGCCAGGGCTGGTAGTCGTTTGCACCGTTCTCCAGGTCGAGCATCCAGGGAATCTGCAGCCTGCCCCCGTCGGCCTGAACGGCCCACGGCGGTTGCCCACCCTGCATCGGCTGCACCCGGTACACGAAGATCGCCGCGAAGACCTTGTCGCCGGCACGTCGGAACATGCAGTCCCAGTAGTACCGGGGTGCCCGCCCCGAATCGTCGTACTTGGGATACTGACGCTCATCCTGCTCGATGATCACCAGGGGCGGAGCGGAATTATTCTGGTGCCCGGCATACGGGATACCGTCGTACCGACTCAGCGCCGGGGCCAGCCAGAGATCGCCCGTATCCTCGGTGACGGTCTGGACTCCCGAGAGGTTGTAGTACCCGTGGGAGTTGAAGATGTCGATCGCGCCCAGGGTCGGTCCGCTGCTTGAGGTTTCCACGACCAGAGCCGGTCGGAGCCAGGGGAAATCGCCGGGCGTGACGTCCCAGGGAGGCGGGTTCAGCGAGTCGATCTCCAGATGCCCGAAGCTGTCACGCGGAATGCGCGACCGCAGCAGCGAGACCGCGTTTCGAGCCACCAGTGGACCAACCTGGTCATCCATCGCCTTGCGCTGCTGGGCGATTCCGGCGGGAAAGAGCGTCGCGATGCTGATGATGCCGATGCCGAGGATGAAGATCGCCATCAACAGTTCCACCAGCGAGAATGCTCGCCGTGGTCCGGACCTTGCAATGGGACGGCAAAGCATCATTTGGATACGGCTCCTGAATGCCTGTTGAAGTGGTAGACGTGACCATGGGCTCGGGCGAACGCATCGATGTCAATGAGACGGGTTCCCGGATCGCTCCAGCGCAACAAGCCGGTTTCGAGGTCGGCCTGATGCCCCCCGTAGAAGTCCGCAGCTTCCTCGTAATCGAAGATGGCGAAGAATGGAGCCACCATTACGTAAGGCTCGCTCTCGTCGAGATCCTGCCCGTAGTACAGGAGCGTCCCCTCGTCGAGAACCTGCCCCTGGTAATCGAATGCGGTCAGCCCCAGAGAGGTGACGTAGTCAACACCGGGCTCCGGGACGCCTCCAACCATCGAACCACTGACCGGCGGCCGGCAGGTCGAGGTCAGGCACCAGTCGCGATACGGGTTCTGCAGCGAAGACTCGGGGTCCAGCACCCGCTGGGCGCCATCCCCGTTGAAGTCCACGAAGGCGAGCGAGGATCCGGTGTCGGTAAAGGAGGAACGAATGGAGCCATCGGTCTCGAAGAAGATGCCGAGGACCACTCCAGGCGACTCGTCATCGTCGCGCCCCTTGATCTGTCCGAGGTTGGACTGGCAGAGCCAGGCATCCTGCTCGATCGTCTGGTCTTCCCCACTCCACCCGGCCTCACCGGTGCGGGCGATGGTGAAGACGGGAGCGGCAACCATCATGCCCTCGGGCAGCATCCGGGGCTTGATGCCCCTGGCCGGCTCGAATCGCAGGCCCATCTGGTCCTCGGCCTGGCTGTGGTAGTAGCTCAACTCGTACTCGGCCCAGGGATTGACATGCACGTCATTCGTCTCGGTGGCGATGACCACCGCGATCTGCTGGGAATCAAAGCCCGTTCGAACGGGCCGGAAGACGACCATGGTCCGCTTGCCCTGCTCGATTGCGATCGCCCGCGCATTGTCCAGGGCGATGCTGACAGTGTTGGCCGCTACCGCGTTGCGTGAATCACTGGCGAGCGACCGGTAAGCGGCCAGGGTGATCAGCGACACGATGCTGACGATCACGATGACCGCCAGCAGCTCGATGAGCGTGAAGCCGTGGAACGGAATGACTCGCCGGCGACGATTCACCACGTGTGCACCTCGTAGGAGTAGAGATTGTCCAGGGCGGCCTGGAAGTCGGAATCATTTGGATTCGGCGTGAACCCGTCGACGAGCATGCCGTCGTTGTGGATGTTGCCGAACTTGCCGTCGGGGCCGGCGGAGACGAAATAGGCCTCGCCCTGGAGCGCGGACCCGAGCAACTGCTCTTCCTTGGTCCGGATGGTCCGGTCCTCGTCCTGCCGCTTGGGATTGCCGAAGGCCGCACCATCCGCACGATCGTCCCAGTCTCGACCTGGCAGCACGATGATGATCGGGTTGCCCCATGCATCACGCGGCATGATTGAATTTTCCTGTTCGTCGTTGCCCAACCGGTACATCATCTTCTGGAGCAGGTTCGATTCCATGCCCGCAATGATCTCCCTGGAGCCGGGGTGGCTGCTCAGGTGCCAGAAGCATGCCGCACTGACGCCGGCGTAGACGTCGTCGTCGCTGTCAAAGGTCGCGCACCCTTCAAGCTGCGCCCACATGAAGCACTGGAGTTCGTCCTCGGTAGGAAGCCCGCCCTCACGGTAGTCAAGCGCTTCGACCGCGGTGCCGTTGCAGTTGCCGCACGACCCGCTGGCACTCTGGGCGGCCACGTCCGTATCGACCGTGTATCGCGGAGCGAGGTCACCCGGGTACCCGTAGGTGAATGAACTGCCCACCTCTTCCTCCATGCGAGCCTGCATGGCGCTGTCGAGGATCGCCAGGGCGTTCTTGGTCCGCTGCTCTTCGGATCCCTGGAGCACCGCGGAGCCGATGCTCAGCGACAGGGCCACGAGCACACTGATGACGAGGATGACAACCATCATCTCCACCAGCGTCCAGCCGCGTCGATTGTTCTGCATGGGCGTCACGAGCCGACCTCCACGATGTTGTCCCGATTGACCTCCTCGGTCTCGGGCACGGGGTACTGCGGATTGCTGCCGGGGATC
Source organism: Phycisphaerales bacterium (assembly GCA_029245245.1). Classification (GTDB taxonomy): domain Bacteria; phylum Planctomycetota; class Phycisphaerae; order Phycisphaerales; family SM1A02; genus UBA854. The sequence continues at coordinate 200,852 of JAQWPT010000033.1, read as the reverse complement.
GAGCCCCAGTTGAAATGCCAGTCGTCCTTGAATCGAGTGCCGTCGTTGCCGCCGACGCCCGGGCTGTCGGTCCGCTGCCAGTTGTTGATGCGGCGATCCGGCCCTCCGGACATGAACGCGAACTCGCCCGACTGCAGTTCGAAGGTCGTGGAACTGTCACCACGTCGGCCGTCCGCGTCGAGCGTGCTGTTGTAGTCACCCCAGAGTTCCCCACCGGAAGGCACCAGGTAGTCCGTCGCCGAGCCAGGCTCGAACTCCCAGGGACGAAGAGCGATGAACTGGGAGAGGCTGGGCGAGTACGGCTCCTGGGTGGAGGGGTACCTCCGTCCCGGCGTGCCCGGGTAGTTCAACCGGTAGTACCGGATGGGACCACCCCAGGCATCGCAGATCACCTGCGCGCCATGCTCGTCGTAGCCCTCTTCTCCCGGAAAGTAGACGCGTGGCTGACCGGATACGGGGTCGATACCGGCCGAATCCCATTCGCCGACGCCCTCGTGCCCGTCCTCGTCGCCGTCGCCGTCCTCGTCGCCATGCGACCAGGCCAGTGAACCGACGACGCCCTTGCCCGGCAGTGCCATGTAGGGACCGAGCACCGGGCCGTCGTCCTTGGCCTTGCCGTTGATGAACCGCTCGCGTCGACCCATCAGGGTTCCCTTGTTGGCGGTGGCGTAGGTGGACGTCCAGACTCCGTCGGCGCCGGGATGTCGGATGCCGAACCGATCTGATTCGTCCTGATAGATGTGGTTGGGGTCGTCGTTGCTGGAGTCATCGAGCGCATCGGGTCCGAACTGGTAGGCGAAGTCGTCGTCATCGGAGTCCCACCCGAACCCATCCATGCCGTGGTGTCCGTACCCCAGCAGGTACTCGGCCGGCGAGGTGATGGAGTAATACCCCTGCATCCGCTCGAAGATATTGCCATCGTCCAGGGGCGGCGGCGACATGAGACCGCGACTTTCATCCAGCAGTGGCGGCAGGTACCCGACATCCTCCCGGAAGGCGACCATTCCCTGGGACATCGCGGACATCGTCGCCGTGGTCTGAACGACGCGGGCGGATTCCCTGGCTCCGGAGACCGCGATCACCAGCACGGAGACCAGCAGCGCGATGATTCCGAGCACAACCACGAGTTCCACGAGGGTGAACCCGTTCGTGGTACGCGGTGAGCGGAGGCGTGTTGAAGCATGTCGCATGGGCACGGTACGTATTCTCCGGTTCCTCAGTTCTTGGAGACCGATTCGATCATGGAAACCAGTGGGAGGAAGAGGGCCAGGACGATGGTGCCGACCACGAGACCCAGGACCACCACGAGCATGGGCTCCAGGAGACTCAGCAGGGCCTGGACGGCGACGTCGACCTCTTCGTCGTAGTTGTCGGCCACCTTCATGAGCATGACGTCAAGGTCACCGGTCTCCTCGCCCACATCGATCATGTTGACCACCAGCGAATCACAGACCTTCGCCTCGCGCAGTGGTTCGGCGAACGTCTCGCCCTCGCGGATGGAGTCGTGGACCCTGGTGAGCGCACGCTCGAAGACCCAGTTGCCCGAGGTCTCCCGCGTGATGTTGATGGCTTCGAGAATGGGTACGCCCGCAGAAATGAGCGTGCCGAGCGTTCGTGTGAAGCGGGCCACCGATGTCTTTTCGACAAGGCTGCCAAGTACCGGGATCCGCAACAGGAGCCAGTCCAGGGATGCGCGGCCGAAGTTGGTCTTCCTGATCAACTTGAAGAAGGCGAAGATGAGGAACGGTGATGCAACGATCACCACCCACCCGGGAATGTTCTGTCCGGGGGATGTTCCCGCCACCCACGCACTGGCGTCGATCAGCCAGAGTGTCAGGCCGGGGAGTTCCACCTCGAAGTCGTTGAAGATGTCCTGGAACTTCGGAATGACGAAGTACATGATGCCGGTGACGATGACGACCGCGATGATGATGACCACCACCGGGTAGATCATGGCGCCCTTGATCTTTGCACGGAGCCGCTGAGCCTTCTCCATGAAGTTGGCGAGACGCTGCAGGATCAGGTCGATCACACCACCGATTTCACCAGCGTTGACCATCTTCGAGTAGAGGCGGTCAAACGCCTTGGGGTGCTTGGCCATCGAATCCGAAAGCGTGGACCCGGACTCGACGTCCTCCACGATGGCGCCGAGGATGTTCTTGAGCTTCCCGGGCTTCTGCTGCGACTCGAGAATCTGCAGCGATCGAAGCAGCGGCAGGCCGGCATCCTGGAGGGTGGACAACTGGCGAGTGAACTGGGTGATCTTCTTCGTCTTGATCGGGAAGATGTCGAGGGAGAGGTTGATGTCACCCTTCTTGCCCTTCTTCTTGGCTTTGCCGGCACGCTTCTTCTTGCGTTTGCCGCCATCACCTTCCACCTCGCCGCCCTTGACCTTCTGCTCGCGCACGGAGGTCGGGAAGAAGCCCTGCCCTCGAATCTGCTGGATGGCGTCATCGCTGGAACTGGCATCGACCACACCCTTCTTGGGCTTTCCGCTGGCATCGAGTGCTTCGTACTGATAAGTCGGCATGACGTGGTCCCGATCCCAGTGGATCAGTTCTCCTCGCTGATCGTTTCCTTGAGAATTTCGTCGATGGTCGTACGACCGTCGTAGATCGACAGCAGGCCGGATTCCCGCAGGGTCCGCATGCCCCGCTTCCTGGACTCCTGCCTGAGCAGTGACGTGGACGCCTGCGACATGATCATTTCACGGATCATGTCATCCATGAGCATCGTCTCGAAGACGGCCAGCCGGCCCTTGTAGCCGCTGGAGTTGCACGCGTTGCAGCCCTTGCCACGGAAGAAGGTGCGACCAACGACGTCCTCGGGACGCAGTTCCAGTTCCATGAGCTCCGACTCGGAGGGCACGTACTCTTCCTTGCACTTGAGGCAGATCCGACGCGCGAGTCGCTGGGCGATGATCGCCTCCAGCGTGGCGGTGAGCAGGAAGTTCTCGATTCCGAGATCGACCAGTCGAATGATCGTCGAAGGCGCATCGTTGGTATGCAGGGTCGAGAAGACGAGGTGACCGGTCAGCGATGCCTGTACGGCGATCTGGGCCGTCTCGAGATCGCGGATCTCGCCCACGAGAATCACGTCGGGATCCTGCCGAAGGAACGAACGCAGCAGGCGGGCGAACGTCAGGTCCTGGTCGGTATTGACCTGGCACTGCACCAGCCCGTCGATGTCGTACTCGACGGGATCTTCCGCGGTGAGGATCTTGGTGTCCGGCTCGTTGAGTTCACTGAGTGATGCGTAGAGGGTGGTCGTCTTGCCACAGCCGGTGGGACCGGTCAGAAGCACGATGCCGTTGGGTTTGCGAATGAGGTCCCGCATCAACACGAGTTCGTCATCCCGGAATCCGACCTTGTCGAGGCTCAACTGCACGTTGCCTCGATCAAGAACACGCATTACGACGGACTCGCCGAACATGGTCGGCAGGACAGAGACACGAAGATCGATCGGGAACTGGTTGACGGTCAACTCGATGCGGCCATCCTGGGGAAGGCGCCGCTCGGCGATGTCGAGATCAGCCATGACCTTGATGCGTGAGACGATCGGCAGCGCCAGGTGCGGAGGCGGAGGGACCATCTCGTAGAGCACGCCGTCGATGCGATAACGCATCTTGAACTCATCCTCGAATGGCTCGAAGTGGATGTCACTCGCCTTGTCCTTGATCGCCTGCAGAAGCACCAGGTTCAGAAGCCGGACCACCTTGTTGTCCTCGGTGGCCGAGACGAGATCCTCGAGGTCGACGGAGTCCCCTCGTCCCTGGAGTGCCGTCAGGACATCCGAGTCCGAGAGCTGCGACATCACGTCGAGCATCGTCGAATCACCCTTGCCGTAGAGCGACTCCAGCACTTCATCGATCTCGGATTCAGGCGCGACCACTGCGGTGACTGCAAAGCCCATCAACAGGCGAAGGTCGTCGACGGCCCGGAAGTTGTCCGGAGTCTTCATGGCGATCGTGAGCGTCTTGGTGCCGGCCTCGTATTCGACGGGAACGATCTGATAGGTATTGGCGGTTTCAGCCGGCAACTGCTCGACGAGGGATGAATCGATGTCATCGGACGCCAATCGCATGAATCGCATGCCCGCCTGGCCGGCAAGGGCCTCGAGCACATCGAACTCGTCGATGTAGCCCATCTCGGTGAGGATGGTGCCAATGAGGTCTCGCTCATCCTTGTCACGGCGGGCCCGCTGGATCCGGAGGGCCTCGTGGACCTGATCCCTGGTGATCTTTCCCAACTTGGTCAGCACGCGACCAAACCGACGACCCTTGAGTGCGGCAACAGGATCACTGGCGCCACGACCTCCTCGAGATCGGCTTCGTCGTTGAGACTTGTCGGTCGACGTCTTGGCCATGTGTCAACGTGCTCCAAAGGGAAGCGTGGAGGATCGGGAACATGTCCCGCAGAGAGAAGCCACCAGTGCTTGGCACATCATTCACATAATGTCGGTATTTCGGGCCTATAACAAGGATTTCGGCCATAATAATCGCATGTGACACATGGATTATGCAACGGCATGAGCCTGCCATTCGGCAGAATCAAGCGGATATTCATGCGATGAATGTGCCTATGCACTGCTCAAACACGGCTCCCAGTGGCAAAATAATGCTCTTAGGAGGGCGAAATCAAGGTTGAATCAATCTCGAAATGGACATTCGAAGATTTATTCTTCCTCTTTGGGAGCGGGCTTTTTGGCGTCCTCTGAATCCAGCTCGGTGCGGCCAACGACCTGTCCAGATCGGTGGACCCGATTGGTCAGCTCCCCGGGATCGCGACTCTTGTCGATCATCTCATCGGCCGCAATCATCCCCTTCTGGAAGAGCGACCACAGGTGGTCATCCAGGAGCTGCATTCCGAACTTGCGACCGGTCTGGATGGAGGAGTCGATCCGGAATGTCTTGTTCTCACGGATGAGGTTCGAAATGGCCGGAGTCACGACCAGGAACTCGAAGGATGCGACCCGACCGACCTTGTCGACCCTGGCCAGGAGCACCTGGGACAGTACCGCGATCAACGAAGTAGACAGCTGCACTCGAACCTGGGCCTGCTGCTGGGTCGGGAAGGCATCGATGATCCGGGTGATGGTGCCCGACGCCCCGGTGGTATGCAGGGTGGCAAACACGAGGTGACCGGTTTCAGCGGCACGAATCGCCGCTTCGATGGTCTCGAGGTCACGCATTTCGCCCACGAGGATCACATCTGGATCCGCACGCAGGGCACGCCGAAGCGCCTCGGCGAAACTCGTGACATCAACTCCGACTTCACGCTGGTTGATGACCGATTTCTTGTGGTAGTGGTAGTACTCGATCGGATCCTCGACCGTGATGATGTGGCGATCAAGGGTGAGATTGATGTGATTGACCATCGAGGCCAATGTCGTGGTCTTGCCCGAACCGGTCGGACCGGTCACGATGAACAGGCCACGCGGGCGGCGGATCAGCTCGCCGAGAATCGGCGGCAGTCCGATCTTGTCGAAGGTCAGCAGATCATTGGGAATCAGCCGCAGGGCGAGGCTGATATCACCACGCTGCCGGAAGATCGCCACTCGAAATCGGGCTTCTGTTCCGTACGCGAATCCGAAGTCGGCACTTCCCTCTTCCTGCAGTTCCTGCTGGGCACGTTCCGGCGTGATCGACTTCATCAGCGCCACGCAGTCATCAGCATCCAGGACCTTGGTATCCAGGTTCCGCAGGCCGCCATGCAGCCGAAGGGTCGGCTTGCGTCCCACCGAAAGGTGGAGGTCCGAGGCGCCTTGGCGGATCACCGTATCGAGCAGCCTGTCGATCTGAATACTGGACATTTTCGCGTCTCCATGCCCTCTTGCGAGGACACCCAGTGTACACCCTCAGGGACCCGCAGGGCCCGAACCTTCAAAACCACCGAAGGCCCTACTCCATGTCCACGTTTGAACTGACCAGCAACTCGGCCTGGGCGAATCGGGACACTTCCTCAGCCGTGGTATCGCCCCTGAGCAGTTTCACACGGCCATCGTCAAGGAGGGAACGCATGCCCGCCCGAATGGCGGCGGCACGGATCTCACTGATCGATGATCGGCCAAATGCCAGCTCCCGGATCTCATTGTTCAACTGCATGAACTCGAAGATGGCCTTTCGACCCCTGTAGCCCACACGCCCGCATTTACCACACCCCACGGCCCTGTGCACTTTTCCAGTGGCTTCATCCAGATCGATCCCCACCAACTGCATCACCTTTGGATCTGGAGCAGGGTCCACTTCCTTGCAGGCGGGGCAGAGCAGCCGGATCAACCGCTGGGCCATGATGGCCTGGATCGAACTGGCAGCCAGGTATGGCTTGACTCCCATGTCGATCAGACGGGTGATCGCAGAGGGGGCATCGTTCGTATGCAGAGTGGAGAACACCAGGTGGCCGGTGAGAGCGGCCTGGATGGCGATCTCAGCCACCTCGCGGTCCCGAATCTCACCGATGAGCACGATGTTGGGGGCCTGGCGAAGCATGGATCGAAGGATGGAGGAAAATGACAGGCCGATGGACTCCCGGACCTGGCACTGGTTGATGCCCGTGAAGCTGTACTCCACCGGATCCTCCGCCGTGATGATCTTGCGATCCGGGCGGTTGAGGACATCCAGCGCGGAGTACAGCGTGGTCGTCTTGCCCGAGCCGGTGGGCCCGGTGACCAGGAAAATGCCGTTGGGACGCCGAATGACCCGGTTGAAGGTTTCCAGGTGGTCCGCCTCGAACCCGAGGTTCGGAAGACCGATCCGCACGGAGTCGGGGCGAAGAATTCGCAGCACCACTGATTCGCCGTGGTAGGCGGGGCAGATGCTGACGCGAAAGTCAATGTCATCCTCGTCGACACGCATCTTGATTCGACCATCCTGGGGAACCCGCTTCTCGGCGATGTTCACCCCGGCCATGAGCTTCAATCTGGCCAGGAGCGCCGACTGCATGCGCTTTGGGAGCTGGTCACGAACGTGGCAGACCCCGTCGACGCGGTACCGCAGGACCACACGGTCCTCCATGGGCTCGACATGGATGTCCGAAGCACGTCCGCGAACTGCCTCCTGGATGACCTTGGTCACGAGGCGGACCACGGGAGCCGAATCGCCTTCAGCGATGTCGACGGAAGTATCCACCGACCGGTCGACCGTGACATCGATCGATTCGGTCACGAGGGATTCCTCGGAAACGATCGAGCCGCCGCCGAGTTGATCATCGATATAGGCCTTGATGGATCCACGTGCTGCGAGGACCGTTTCGAGTTCGACGTTCAACCGGAATCGAAGCAGGTCGAGCAGTTCCAGGTCCATGGGATCATGAATGATCAACTTTCGTCGACCCTGGCTCAGCCCGCAGGGCAGGATCAGGTGCTTTCGTACGATGTCATCCGGGATCGCCGTCAAGTCGATGCCCTGGAGATCCCCCTCGCTCGCAAGCGGGTTGAACTCCATCCCGAACTGCTCGGCCAGCGCAAAGGCCACCTGCTCCTCTTTGCAGAATCCCGCTTCCACGAGGGCCTCGCCCAGTCGTTTGCCGGATCCTGATGCGATGGTGACGCCCTTCTCGATCTGCTCGGGCGCCACAACGCCCTCACGGATGAGGATCTCTCCAAGCTTCAATCGCTTCTTTCGAGGGCGTTTTGCCATGCGTACCTGCTTGAATCGGGGTTCCATGCCCTGATGAAGGTGGGGTCCAAGTTCATGCCCACCTGCATCGCACCGTGGGGAATGCGTAGTATTGCGGTGTGCCAATGCCCTGACAAGGCCGAGACTCCATCGGCGAAGGCGAAGGGGCTGCTCCATACTGTACGCAGGATGAGCACGGCCTGATCCCTCCTGGAAGGCGAACCCCGAACCATGCCCCTCTCACCCCCCCTTGGACAGCATCCCCGCCTGCTCGTGACGGCAGGCCCCACCCGGGAGCCCCTCGACTCGGTTCGATACCTCTCGAACCGATCCTCGGGCCGGATGGGAATCGCGATCGCCGAGGCCGCCCGGGCCCGTGGGTGGCCGACGACGCTGCTGCTGGGCCCGGTCGACACCCCGGTTGAGAAGTCACTGGACCCCATCCGCTTCGAGACCACGCACGAGTTGGCGCAACGCCTGAACGAACAGTGGCCCACGCACGACGTGTTGATCATGGCGGCAGCAGTCAGTGACCACCGCCCCACCGTGGTGCAAGAAGGGAAAATGCACCACGAAGGCGACATGCTGCTTACGCTGAAACCCACCGAGGACCTCCTGGCGTCGCTCGCCGAACGATCACGACCCGACCAGGTTCGAATTGGATTCGCACTGGAAGAACCCGCGACGATGGTCGATCGAGCCCGGACCAAACTCCAGGCCAAGCGACTTGATGCCATCGTGGCCAATCCTCTGTCGACAATGGATGCCGAGACGGTCAACGCCATGCTCATCGACGCCACGTCGATCACAGAGTCGCCCGCGAATGCAACGAAGGTCGAGTTCGCCCGATGGCTGCTGGAAATGGTGGCGGCTCGTTACTCGCCGGGAATCGTCGAGACCACGCCCGTCCAGGGGCTGGACGCCGACGCGTAGAGCTTTCGACCGATCCGGCCGGCACGGTACCCGTGGTAGCCCGACTCACAGGCCTGCCGCATGGCCCAGGCCATTCGCACCGCATCATCGGCATGGGCGATCCCTGTATTCAGCAGCACCCCGTCGACCCCGAGTTCCATCGCCAGGGTGACATCACTGGGAGTCCCCACACCGGCATCGACGATCAGCGGGTAGTTCGGATCACCCCCGTGCTCGGGATTCTTCAGCAGGTCGCGGATGATGGCGATGGCGGCCGGGTTGGCGATGCCACGGCCGGTGCCGATCGGGCTGCCGGCAGGCATCACGCTGGCCGCACCTGCGTCACGAAGTCGCGTGGCCATGATCGGATCATCCGAGCTGTAGCAGAGCACGGTGAATCCATCGGCCACGAGCTCTCGGCAGGCCTCGAGTGTTCCCACCGGATCAGGAAGCAGCGTCGCCTTGTCACCAAGTACTTCGAGCTTGACCCAGTGCTGTCCGGGGTTGCCAAGTTGGCTGAGCAGTTCGCGACCGAGCCGGGCGACACGAACCGCATCGTCGGCGCTGAAGCATCCGGCAGTGTTCGGGAGCACCGTGTACCGATCGAGGTCGATGGCATCAAGCAGCGATCGCCCCTGGTCATCCAGCAGTCGCTCCCGTCGCACGGCTACGGTGATGGCGGATGCGCCGGACGCATCCAGTGCCTCACGCATGACGTCCCAGTTCTCGTACTTGCCGGTCCCGACGATCAGCCGGCTCTCAAGCGAGAAGGGGCCGAGGACCAGAGGTTCGATGGTTGGATTCGTGCAGGTGGTGGGCATGGCATGCATTCCGTGGTTCGATCGGGTGGGGAATCAACCCCCGCCGACAAGGGTGACGATTTCAACGACATCGCCGGTGGCAAGATTCTTCTGCTCATGGTCATCCCGGGGAACAAGGCACCGGTTGACCTCGACGGCACAGGGGCGGCCCGCAAGACCCAGCCGGGCCAGCAGTTCTCGAACCTGCGTCGGCTGCTCCAGATGCATCGATTCGCCGTTGACGGTGATGTCCATCCCGTCATTCTAGCAGGGTGCTGAGGATATTCCGCCCCTCAGGGGAAGAGCATGAAGACCAGCACGACGAGGATGAACACGGGCAGCAGGACCGGGATGCTGTACTTGAAGACGTAGCCGATGAAACTCGGCATCTTCACGCCAGAGTGCTCTGCAATTGCCTTGACCATGAAATTCGGCCCGTTGCCGATGTAGGTCATGGCCCCCATGAACACGGACCCGAGGCTGATCGCCACGAGCAGTTCCACGGAAATCGAGCCGCCGCCGCCAAGTTCCACCAGCGCGGTCCCTTCCTCCACCGACCCGGTCTGCGCCAGGTTGAAGAAGACGAGATAGGTCGGTGCGTTGTCCAGCACGCTCGAGAGGATCCCCGTCATCCAGAAATACATCCATGGCTGGTTGAGTTCGCTGGTGATCGCCGCCCCCTGCGCCTTGAGGACCTCGATGGGAACCTGCATGGCGATGAAGATGCCGATGAAGAGAGCCGCCACCTCCGTGATGGCGTGGTAGTTGAAGTGGTTGCCTTCCCGGACGGACTTGGAGGTCAGAACCAGGGAGATTCCCACGAGCAGGAGCATCAGGCCCTCGCGGAAGAACTCGAAGGGATACCAGCCCAGGACCGGAAGCGGGTTCTCAGGGTTGACGAAGGCGACGCAGAAGATGATCCCGAGCAGCCAGACGAGGTTCAGCGAACCTCGCAGCCGCAGAGGCTCGACGTCGGTGGCATCGAACGCGACGGCCGCCTCCGATTCCCGCCGGTACATGACGGCGTCCCAGACCCAGTAGATCACCAGCAGCAGCACACAGCAGAACAGCCACTGCGGCCAGAGTCCGAGCGTCCAGAAGAACGGGACACCGTTGAGGTACCCAAGGAACAGCGGCGGATCGCCGATGGGCAGCAGTGAGCCGCCGACGTTGCTCACCAGGAAGATGAACATCACGATCGTATGAACCTTGTGCTTGCGCTGGCGGTTGGTCCGCAGGATGGGGCGGATCAGGAGCATGCTTGCCCCGGTCGTTCCCACGAAACTCGCGATCAGGGCGCCCACCGCGATGTAGGTGACATTCGTCCGCGGCGTGGCGGGCATGTCCCCCACCAGCTGGATGCCGCCACTGATGACGTACAGGCTGAACAGCAGGACGATGAACGGAATGTACTCCTGCAGGATCGCGTGATCGAGCACGCCGCCGATGGCCCCCGCCCCCTGGGTGATCCAGTAGTAGGCCATGGTGGCCAGGCCGACGAGCGCCGCCACCATGTACCGGCTCAGGTTGCTCTCCCACCAGTGCTCGGTCTTCTTCATCAGCGGCAGCACCGCGATCGAACCGAGTATCACCAGGAACGGAATGATCCCGATGCCCCAGAACGCCGGCGCGTGGGCGTGCTCGGATGATTCGTCCACGGCAACGTCCGTGTGCACGGCTTCGACGACCTCCGCATGCGCCGCGTCGTGATGCGGGCCATGGTGGCCGCCACCGGCGATGTGAGCGATCAACCAGCCGACGATCACCAGGCTTGCCAGCCAGCAGATGGCCTTGGCCAGTGTCCGGGGCTTCGCAGGCGTGTCAGGCTGGAGATCGTGGTCGTTCATGCGAGGGGCAACAGGGTACTGGATCGGCACCTTGGGCCGCGGGGCTTCAGTGATCCACCCGGGTCCCCAGCAGGGCCGAGACCGCCTCCACCTGGGCCGAAACCACATCCTGGTCCGGCCCCTCGAGGTTCAATCGAAGCAGCGGCTCCGTGTTGCTGGCCCGGACGTTGCACCACCAGGTGGGCAGCTGCACCGTGACCCCGTCAAGTTCATCGATTTCGGCCTCCGGGTAGGCCGCCTTGAGTCGTTCCATGGCCGCGACCTTGTCCTCGACCTGGAAGTTGATCTCCCCGGACTGTGCGTAGCCACGCATCGGCTCGATGAGGGCGCTGAGCGGCTGCTGGGCATTGACCAGTTCGGTCAGGACCAGGGCAAAGGCCATGGCCCCTGAATCCGCGTACCAGTTGTCCCGGAAGTAGAAGTGCCCGGACAGCTCGCCTCCGAAGGGCGCCGACTGCTCGGCCAGTTTCTGCTTCATGAACACATGGCCGACGCGGGATCGCACCGGGTCGCCGCCGGCGGAACGAACCGCTTCCTGCACGCAGTGGCTGGAACGCAGGTCGTACACGATGGAGGCCCCTGGTTCGGCATCGAGGAACCGCTTCGAGAGCCATGCCGTCAGCAGGTCACAGCCGATGATCCGGGCCTGTTCATCGACAACCATGCATCGGTCGGCATCGCCGTCGAAACAAATGCCAAGGTCGGCCTGTTCGGCCACTACCGCATCACGCACCGGCTGCAGGTTCGCTTCTACCAGGGGATTCGGCTCGTGCACGAAGACCCCGGTGTCGTTCTGGAAGTTCAGACGGACCAGGTCGAGGCCGGGAATGCCGTCGAAGAGGGCCGGCACCATCGTGCCCGCCATTCCGTTGGACGCGTCGATGGCGACCTTCAGTCGCTTGGATCCATCGAGAAATCCCGGGTCGAGGTATTGAAACACGTGGGCTCGATACGCCTCCCACAGATCGACGTCTTTCCGAGTGCCCTGGCGATCGGAGACGCCAGGATCCTCCTGCAGGGCGAGTTCCCGGATACGACCAAGACCGGTCGCTTCACCGATGGGCTTGGCGCGGGCGGAGCACATCTTGAATCCGTTGTACTGGGCCGGGTTGTGCGAAGCCGTGGTCTGGATGCCACCGTCGCAGTCGAGGTGATTGACCGCGAAGGCGACGAACGGAGTATCGACGAGTCCCACATGCACGACATCGCACCCACGGCTGCGAAGCCCCTCCTCCAGTGCCGAGACGAGCTCGGGCGAGGACAGTCGCATGTCGTGCCCGACGACGATGCGAACCGGCGCCTCGCGATCGCCGACCTGTTCGCGGAAGAACGCACCCGCGCCACGCCCGATGCGCAGGGCGACATCGGTGCTCAGTGGATCGGGGTGGACCGCGCGGACGTCGTATGCCTTGAAGACGGAAGCGAGCATGGTGATTCTCCTGGGAGCGGGATTCTAGCAGGCACCGATGTCGTGCCCGAGGTCCTCGACCACCACGCCCTCGGGCAGGGCCTGCTGGAATCGTCGGCCGTAGCCCTTGGTCACGATCCGCGGATCAAGCACGCAGACAATGCCCTCGTCCCCGGTGGAGCGTATGAGTCGGCCGATTCCCTGCCGGAACCGGATGACCGCTCGCGGCAGTTGATCCTCGGCGAAGGGCGAACCACCCCGCGCCTCGATGCGCTCGGTACGCGCCTCGACGATGGGACGATCCGGCACGTCGAACGGGAGCCGCGTGATGATGACGTTGCGCAGCCCCCGGCCCCGGACGTCGACGCCCTGCCAGAAACTGCTCGTTCCCAGGAGAATGGAACGCTCATCGCGGCGGAAGTCCTCGAGGATCCGCCCCGGCGGCCCGTCCCGGCCCTGCACGAGCACCGGCCCGATGCCCGAAAGAGCCGGGCCCGCCGCATCGGCAACCGCGTAGAGCATCTTGAAACTCGTGAAGAGCACGAAGGCGCCGCCGCTGGTTCGGCCCACCAGTTCGACCACTCGGGACACGAGGGCATCCTGGTGACCGGCCGACGACGGCATCGGCATGGATCGATCCACATAGACCCGCATCTGCCGGCCATACTGGAATGGGCTCTGGACCTGCAGGGCTTCCGCATCCTCGCACCCGAGTCGGCTGCGAATGTGGTTGAAGCCATTGGTCGCCGTATCCACGCCCTCCTCGGACGACTCGGTGGTTGCCAAGGTGGCCGACGTCATGGTGATCGATGTTCCGCTTTGGAAGAGATGGTCGCGGAGCAGCGGTGCCACCTCGACGACCATGCAACGAAGGCTGGGACGCGGTCCACGCGTACGACCCGCAGCGTCCTTGATGGGAGTGGTTCCGTCGATCCAGTACACGGCTCCGGGCACATCCTGCCCGAGCAGGCGAGCCACGCCGAGCCCGATGTCCGCGGCACGCTCGGCGTATCCACCGAGTTCGGCCACATCAGCCTCGTCTCCGAGACGTGCCTTGAGCAGATCCAGTCCCTTCGAGAGCGATTCCATCGCCGGTGTCAGCGCGTTGGAGATGATGTCTGGCTTCTGAAGCCGACCATTGGAGGTGCCGTGTTGTCGATGCCAGGACAGAAGCATGGAGAAGAAGGATTCGGAGGCGGCCCTCGCCGACTCGACGGCCTGGATGCACTCCGCCACGAGACTCCCGGCGAGTTCGCTGTTGAGCAGAACCGACAGCATTCCCTTGCGATGACGACGCTGCCAGAGCAGGTTCAACAGGTGCTCCACACCTCCCTCTGACACCGTCAGTCCGAAATGTTCCGCGTCGACATCCTCGATCGCGTGCGCCTCGTCGAAGATCACGTGATCGTAGCGAGGCAGCAGCGAGGCACCGACGATCCGCAGCGCGAGATCGGAGAAGAACAACGCATGGTTGCACACCAGCAGGTCGGAACGATCCATCTCCTTGCGAGCATTCTGGAAGAAGCAGGTGTCGTAGGTCGGGCAACGACGACCGAGGCAGTTGCCCGAGTCACTCTTGGCCAGATCCCAGACCGACTGCCGGTCCAGGACCGGCAGCGTGGCCACCGTCCCGTCCGTGGTCGTGCGAGCCCAGGCATCGATGTCGTGCAGTGACCGGCGGGCCGCTTCTCCCTGTGTCAGTTTCTGCTCACGATGCAAAGCCAGCGCCAGTCGCCGCCGGCTCAGGTAGTTGCGTCGACCCTTGACCAGGGCCGGTTTGCAGCGACCAGGAAGCACCGAGTTCAGAAACGGGATGTCGCGATCCATCAACTGTTCCTGCAGCGCGATGGTGTTGGTCACCACCACGACCCGCTCATGCCTGGCGACGACACGCTCGATGGCCGGCACGAGGTAGGCGAACGACTTGCCCAGCCCGGTCCCCGCCTCCACGAGCAGGTGTCCGCGGCGAGCCATCGTGTCCCGGATCGCCATCGACATCTCGATCTGGCCGGGGCGTGACTCCCATCCATCGAGGGCGGCTGCGATCGGTCCTTCTTCTCCCAGCGCAATGGTCGGATCGAGACTCATCCGCCACCGGTCCCGATGGGCTGGCGCTTGGGCTCACCGGGACGACGTGGGTAGTCCGCGGGAGTGCGATCAACCTTCTCGATCACGACGATGGTTCCCGTCGAAGTCCGGCGTGTCTCCACGACACGCGACTTGAGCACCCGAAGGGCTGCAGAGGCCTCGGCCAATTCCGACTTCGCACGCTCACCCTTGATCGCCAGGAGCAGGCCACCTTCCACGAGCAGCGGCACCGCGAGTTCAAGCAGCACGTTCATCGGTCCCACGGCGCGGGCGGTCACCACGTCCCAGGCCCCACGGTGCACGCACCCGGGCTCGCCGATCGTCTCCGCCCGTTCATCGAGTACCTCGATGTTGTCCAGTCCCAGTGCACCGGCGGTCTCCGACAGGAACGTGGCCTTCTTGCCGGTTGCTTCCAGAAGCATGAAGTGCACCTGCGGCATCGTGATCGCCAGGGGAATACCGGGCAGGCCACCTCCGCTGCCCAGATCGAGCACGCGCCCCGCCTCGACGGACTGCAGCAGTGGCAGCAACGAGAGACTGTCGAGCAGGTGCCGGTTCCATGCCTCGTCCGGATCACGCACCGCGGTGAGGTTCATTCGCTGGTTGGCCTCGTAGAGCAGTTGCAGGTACGCAGCCAACTGCTCCAGCTCGGCCGGCTCGAGCACGATGTGCTGACGAGCCAGTTCCTCCTGGAAGGCGACGGGAATATCAACCATGGGTCACCGCTCCGCTCCGGACGAAAACTGGAATGATTCCCGCCAGAGCATGCGGGGTGGGCGGCGCGAAATCCCCAGCAGCAGACCCACCATGATCCAGTTCACGACCAGGCTCGACCCACCATAGCTCACGAACGGAAGCGTCATCCCGGTGATGGGGAATATTCCAAGCGCCATGCCCGAGTTGATGAGCATCTGCGCCATCAGCATCACCGAGATCCCCACCGCCACGAGTCGTCCGAACGGGTCGGTGCTGCGCAGCGCGACGAGCAGGCCGCCGAGCATCATCCCCATGTAGGCGCCCCAGGTCGCCAACGCTCCCCAGACGCCCCACCGCGTGCAGATGACGGTGAAGATCATGTCGTTGTGCCGCTCCGGAAGGTGGTTGTACCGAAGCAGCATCGATGCATGCGTGGCGTCGTGTCCCTCGACGCCACCGGCGCCGACAAGAGTCATGGACCGTGCTCCCTGGTACCCGATGTCGTTCTCGTAGCGGGTGTCACCCTGGACCTGCGCGACCAGTGCCATGATGCGGGCCCGCTGGTGGGGACGAAGCATCGGCAGCATGGCCGAGGCCATCACCAGCCCGATCAGCGTCACCTTCAGCAGGTCCCCGTAGCGAGCACCCGCCGCCACGAGCATGGCCAGCAGCGTCGGAAGGAACAGCATGGCCGTCCCAAGGTCCGGCTCCATCAGGATCAGTCCCATCGGGACCAGAGCGATGATCAGCGTGGGCAGCAGCCCGCGGAGGCTCCGGTGCGTGCGCCGGAAGCGCAACGTCGACGCAAGCACGAGCATGAAGACGATCTTGGCCAGTTCCGAAGGCTGGATGTCCGTCACCACCAGGGAGATCCACCGTCGAGCGCCGTTGCGTGGCCGGACGATGGAATCCGGCACCACCGGTACCAGCAACAGGATCAGCATCCCAAGGATGACCAGTGCCGCCGGCCAGGCCAGCCGCCGGTAGAGGTCCGGGTTCGGCCAGGCCACGAGTCCCGCCACCGCCACCCCGATGGCCAGGAACACGAGATGCTTGCTCGCCATTGCCGGCTCGGACAGTTCGATGGAGGCCATTCCCAGCAACGACAGCACCAGCGCACTGCCCACGCAGAGCCAACCCGGGTGGGGCCGAAGCAATGAGACCAGTCGCGAGGATCGCGTGGCGGATCGAGTCCTTGAAGAGGATGTCCAGGTTGCGGCGATCGGACTCATCGTGCCGCCTCCCCACCGGCCAGGTGACCGGTATCACGCAGGGCGTGGATGACCTGGTTTGCGATCGGGCCCGCCACCCGGCCTCCACTGCCGCCATGCTCCACGAATACCGCCAGGGCGTACCGTGGATCCGATTCACCGGCGAGACCCACGAACCACGCATGGTGCAGATCCTCGATGCGTTCACCGGGTTCCAGCACTCCATCTCCATTGACATCCGTCACCAGAGGCGGAGCCTGCGCGGTGCCGGTCTTGCCCCAGACTCGCAGCGGCTGGACATTGAAGATCGGCTCGTAATCGCCTGGGCCGTACTTGAGACGGCTGCCGGTTCCCCAGGAATCAGTCACTGCCGACTCGAGGCCCTCGAGCATGGTGTCGACGATCGCGGGATCGAACATGGCATCCGGCCCCGGCGGCGAAGAGCGAAGCCCGCGTACGAAGGTCGGTGGAAGGCGGCGACCGCCACGGGCGAGAATGGCGTAGGCATTGGCGGCCTGCAGTGGCGTCCAACTCACTCCGCCCTGGCCGATGGCGAGCATGATGGATTCAAACCGGTCCTCGCCTCGCATGCGGAGTTCGGCCTGCTGCACATCGTCGGGCAGGTGACCTCGGCCGGCCACGCCCTCGACGTGCACACCGAGGGGAACCAGGCCGGCATCAAGGCGTCGACCGAGTCCGAAATAGCGGAGCCATGAAACAATGCGTTCAAGCCCGAGCCGGTCACCGAGTTCGTAGAAGAAGCAGTTGCAGGAGCGGGCCAACGCCTCCGCCGGCTGCAACGGACCATGGACCGCGTGGTTGTTCCGGGCCCGGAAGATCCAGCACCGGGCGATCCCTGCCTGGTCGGGGAAGTGGTGACCGGCGCAGGAGATGGTCGTCCCGGAATCACAGGCTCCCTCGGCATGCGCCGCCATCAGTACCAGCGGCTTGATGATGGAGCCCGGCGGATAGACAGCTTCCAGCGCACGATCAACCCACGGCTGGCGGACCTGCTGCTCCAGTTCGCTCATGGCCTCGGCGGAAGACCGGGTAGGCACCGACACCGAGGCCACCACTTCACCGGTCTCGATCTCCAGGACCACGACCGCCGCATTCAGGGGGCGCCCCGTGTTCAGCCGGGTCGTGCCATGCCAGGGCTGCACATGCAGCAACCCGGTGGAATCGGACAGCACGGCCTCGATCCTGGCCTGCAGGTCGATGTCGATCGTGGCCTGGAGATCAAGACCGGGCTGGTGCAGGGTCCGGGTTTCCTCCCCGGTGTCGCGCCGACGCAGCACTGAACCACGCGTGCCACGCAGGTGGTCTTCCCAGCCTCCCTCGAATCCGCCGACACCGACCTCGTCGTCGAGCAGGTAGCCACCCAGATCCACCACGCCCGTCACGCTGTTCCGAAACGGTCGGCGGGTAACGTCTTCTTCCCATGCTGGACGACGCACCCTGCCCAGGAGGTGATCTCCGACGCCCTCGACGGGAATGGTCATCATCCCCTGGCCATGAAGGCCGCGCGGAAACGTCGAGCGATCAAGTTCGACACGGCGACGGGATTCCGGATGCACCCGATGCCGGGAGTGTCGAACCTGCACGAGATCCGGATGCTCGACTTCGAACGACTTGAAGGCGATCGCAACCTCATCATCCACGGCGGGCAGCAGGACGTGGTAGGCCTCCTGCTCGGCGATCGGACGCTGGCGGAACGCCGGGCCATTCTCCTCGCTGGAGTAGCGTGATTCATGACGACGACGCTGGTGGTCCCAGACCACCGCAGACATGTGCTGGACCTTGGCGAGCACGTCGTTGCGACGCTCGTCCAGGACTGGCTGCCCCACCCGGGACAACCCGTTCACCGTCGTCCAGAAGGCCTCGAGTTCACCCCTGCTGGATTCGAGTTCCCGCGAGATCAACACTTCACGCTGTCGAGGAGAGGCGGCGGCCCACGCCGTGGAGCCCGCTGCGCGGCGAGACGCACGCACGGCCCGATCGCGGGCCCACGCCCCGGTGATCGCGTCGTAGGCGAAGGCCACGTCGTAGGCCGGCTCGTCGCGAGCCAATTCGGTGCCGTCACGGTCCTTGATGCTTCCTCGCCACGTCGGCAGCCAGGACTGTTCCTGGAGCCGTGATTCCGCCACGAGGCCGTGCCGTTCGCCTTCGATGAGGGTCAACCGCAGCAGTTGAACGACCAGGACGAGGTTGACCATGACAACGCAACAGGCAAGCACGAGCACGCGCCGCTGGAACATCGTCAGTCCGTTTCGTCTGCTGGTCTGCATGGCCATCCGTGGCTGCTGCTGGAAGAGGTCGTCCGTACCTCCTGCGAGGATACCCCTCGCACGCCTTCCATGCTTGTATTCTCGGGTTTTCAGGCCGTTGAATCGCAGGTTTCTCCGCCCGGAGCTCTCCACCTCGGCCCGATGGCGATGGCCTGACCCAATCGGAGCATGAATGCATCCCGATCCAGTTCAATGCAGCCGAATCGCTGCAGGTGATCGGTCCTGAACTGAACGTCCAGCAACGTGAATCCACAGGCCACGAGGTGCTCGACCAGTCGCACCAGGCAGACCTTCGAACCATCCCGGCCACGGTCGGGGTCGCTGAACATCGACTCCCCGAAGAACACCCCCCCGATCGCCACTCCGTAGAGTCCCGCGACCAGTTGATCCCCGCACCAGGCCTCGAAGGAGTGGGCCCATCCCATCCGGTGCAGGCATGTGAAGACATCGATGATCTGGTGGTCGATCCAGGACTCGGGCTCCGAGGGTCGCGGAGCGGCACAGGCATGAATCACTCCCTCGAACTCCAGGTCCACCGTGACGCGGAACCGGCCGGCTCGAATGGTTCGCTGCAGTGATCGAGGCACGTGCACACCATCCAGGGGCAGGATCGCCCTGGGATCGGGGCTGTACCAGTCCAAGGAGCCGTCGGTGGGGTCGGCCATGGGGAAGATGCCCCTGGCATAGCCCTCAAGGACAAGCTCCGGACTCAAGGCACTGGGTTGATCGGAAGGTGACGGCATGGATTCAGATCTCGTGACCCACCCAGAATACGTGGTCCGGGCGGCACCAGCGCGGTAGGCTGGCACAAGGAGTACTCACGATGCTGTTCCCGGTCATCCTGCTGACATCCCTCCTCGGTGGCGACATCGTCATCACCGAGATCATGTACGACCCCGCGTCACCGGAACAAGCTGGTGAACCGGAATGGGTGGAGATCGCCAATCTCTCCTCCAAGCCTGTGGTCATGACCGACTGGACTCTCGACGATGAGGATACCGGCGCCTGGGGGCGATTCAGCGCCACGCTTGCGCCACGACAGGTCGCGGTGCTCATCAACGGCGAAGCAACGACGAAGGAAGAGTTCCGCAAGGCCTGGACGGATGATCCGGAACGCGAGCCGGACTTTCTGATCATCCCGGTGACCTGGGCCTCCCTGGCAAACAGGCCCACTGCCGACAACGAGGTGCTGCAACTGGTCGACGGCAAGGGCGCCGTGGTTGCCGAAGCCAACTACCAGCAGGCGGAAGGCTGGCCGGCTGCCGATCGCAGCGGAGCCAGCATCTACATGCCGAAACCAGACCCGGAACGACTCAATGACGGCACGGCCTGGGCACGATCTCGAGCCGGGGTCGATGGGGCACGCGCATGCAGACCGACGGGCATCTACTCGAAGCCGGACATCGGCTCGCCAGGAACCATTCCCGGCCCCCCCGATCCTTCGAATCCTCCGTCACCACCAAATCCGCCGAATCCGCCGAATCCGCCCTCGCCTCCGAATCCGCCCAGTCCGCCAGGCCCGCCAGGCCCTCCGGCAGCCCCGAATCCGCCTTCGCCACCGAACCCGCCGGATCCACCGGATGACGATGACATCCCCTATTGAGGCCTGGATCGAGTTCCATGAGCCTTGCCGGGGCACACCGGTCAACCTACAATCTTCGTTCTGCTTCCCTCGGAAGGAGCCGTCGGTGACACGAATGTGGCGCCGCATGGGGTACCCACTCGCGGTTGACGGGTATTCCAGCTCCGGGAACATCAGCCGCGGCAGTGGTTTCGCCCAGCGTGATCCACGGTCCGCGACATGCAACAGGGCATCTGGACACAGTGCCCGTGACAACGCGGAACGAAAGGATCGGCCCGGCCCCATGTCGGCCCACAACACAACCGACTGACACGCAGTACCGATGGCCCGTGGTGTAATCGGTAACACACCTGGTTTTGATCCAGGCATTCCAAGTTCAAGTCTTGGCGGGCCAGTTTCCTCTTTCATGAACATGACGCACGCACCCAACCAACCTGATCGCCCCGTCGCCGCCGTGGTTCTTGCCGCGGGCAAGGGGACACGCATGGAAGGACAACGCCCGAAGGTCGCCTACGAGGTCAACGGACGGGCGATGGTGCAGTGGGTCGTCGACGCCCTTCGAGCCGCCGGGGTGCAACGCGTCCTGCTCGTCGTTGGATATGGAGCCGACGAGGTCCGCTCGATCTTCCACGGCGATGACGCCATCGAGTACGTCGTCCAGGCTGAACAACTCGGCACGGGCCACGCCGTCCTCTGCTGCCGCGAAGCCCTCGACGAGTTCGACGGCGACCTGGTGGTCCTTGCCGGCGACGGACCACTGATCCGGGCCGACACCATCGACACGCTGCTCTCGACGCATCGACAGACCGGCGCCGCCGCGACTCTGGCCACCTCGGTCATCGACGACCCCACCGGATACGGGCGGATCGTCCGTGACGAGTGCGGCCGCTTCCAGGCCATCGTCGAGCACAAGAATGCCTCCGACGACATCCGTGCGATTCACGAGGTCTACCCGAGCTATGCCTGCTTTGATTCCCTCGCGATGATGGATTCACTGGCGAACCTGCCCGCCGACGACATCTCCGGCGAGTACTACCTCACCGAGGTGCCCGCCCGGCTTCATGCCGACGGCGCCATCGTGGAAGTCGTCGACGCCGTTCCTGCCGAGGACGTGCTCTCGATCAACACTCCGGACCAACTCGCGGAGGTCGATGCCATCCTCCGCGCACGCCAACAGACACCTGCCACGGAGGCTTCACCATGAGCGCCGTCGACCGAGACCACCTGAAGATCTTCTCCGGGAGAGCCAGCACCGAGCTCACGGAAGCGATGTGCCAGCACCTCCTGCTTCCGCTTGGCGATGGACAGACCGAACTCTTTCCCGATGGCGAGTTGATCGTCCGGGTCGAGGAGGATGTCCGGGGCCGGGACTGCTTCGTCGTCCAATCGACCTGTGACCCGGTCAATGCCAACCTCATGGAACTGCTGATCTACATCGACTGCCTGCGACGGGCATCGGCCAAGCGGATCACCGCCGTGGTGCCGTACTTCGGCTACGCAAGGCAGGACCGCAAGGACGCCGGACGCACTCCCATCACCGCCAAGCTGGTCGCCAACCTCGTGGTCGCCGCCGGGGCCAACCGCGTGCTCTGCATGGACCTCCATGCCGCCCAGATCCAGGGCTTCTTCGACATCCCGGTGGACCACCTGTCCGCCGCCACGGTCTTCTGCGAATACTTCAAGACCATCCGCCATGAGATGGAAGACCTCGTGATCGTGTCGCCCGACGTGGGAAACGTGAAGGTCGCCAATGCCTACGCCAGCGCCCTCGATGCGGACCTCGCCATCATCGACAAGCGACGCGAATCCGGAATGAAGGTGGCATCCAGGAACCTCATCGGCAACGTCAAGGGCCGAACCGTCCTCATGGTCGACGACATGATCTCGACTGCCGGAACCGTCTGCGAAGCCGCCCGACTGGTCGTCGACAAGGGCGCCACGAAGGTGATCGTCGCCGCCTCCCACCCGGTCCTGGTCGGCCTGGCCTTCGAGCGGCTCGCCGAGGCCCCCTTCTCCAAGATCGTCGTAACGGATTCAATACCCGATGCTGGTCGACTCGACCCCATTCGGGACAAGCTCGTCACCCTCAGCGTGGCATCCCTGCTCGGCGAGGCCGTGCACCGGATTCACCACGACATGTCGGTGTCCGCCCTCTTCCAGCGAGGAACCGGCACCAAACGGTGACTCCTCTCCCCGAACCCCACGCCGTGCAGCGGCGATTCAAGTTGAAAGCGAGTATGTGATGTCCACAGACAAGATCAGCATCAAGACCGAAGTTCGCGAACGAACCGGAACCAGATTCTCACAACGACTTCGCAACTCTGGCCGACTCCCCGGCGTGGTCTACGGCCGGAACATCAACCCGACCTCCATCAGCGTGGACGAGAAGGAACTGCTCGGCCACCTGCATGCCGGAGCACGCGTGATCCACCTGGAGATTGCCGGCAACCACGAGACCTGCCTCGTCAAGGACCTCCAGTTCGGCTATCTCGGCGATAACGTCATCCACGTGGATTTCGCGAAGGTCAACCTCGACCAGATCGTGACCGTGAACATTCCCGTCACGATGACGGGAATGCCCAAACTGGCCAGCGAGACCGGAGCCATGCTTGAGACCATCCGCAACGAGATCGAAGTCGAGTGCAAGGTCCGCGACATTCCCAACGAGATCAAAGTCGACCTCACCGAGATGGGCGAAGCCCTGACCGTCGGGGACCTCGAATTCCCCGCCGGGGTCACGCCGACGCTCGAGGCTGACAAGCACATCGTTCACATCACCTTCGTCAAGGAAGAAGAAGCCGAGGGCGAGGAAGCCCAGGTCGACGCCGAGGGCGCCGAGCCGGAAGTCATCACCAAGGACAAGAGCGAAGAGGACGGAGCCGCTCCCGCCGAGGCAGGCGACGAGGGCTGATCGCCCTCCTCGAACAGGACTCACCGAACCATGAAACTGATCGTCGGAATCGGCAATCCAGGAGTCGAATACGACCGGACACGACACAATGTCGGGTTCGAGGTCCTCGATCGCCTGGCGCGCCGACTGGCCCCGGGAGAAACGGCACGCAGCCGCTTCAACGGGTCGACGATCGAGTTCATGGATGGAGACGAGAAGATCCTGTTCCTGAAACCCCTGACCTACGTGAATCGAACAGGAGAGGCCGTGGCCGAGGCGATCCGCTTCTACAAGATGGCCCCGGCCGAGGACCTCCTCGTCCTTGTCGACGATGCAGCCCTCCCCTGCGGATCGATCCGCCTCCGCACCGAAGGCGGAAGCGGCGGACACAACGGACTCGAGAACATCACGTCCCACCTCGGGTCGGATGCATGGAGTCGGCTCCGCATCGGAATCGATGCGCCCCGACCAGGACAGCCTCTCGAGAAACACGTGCTGGAACGGTTCCGGCCCGACGAACAGGACACCATCGATGCCGCCTGCGATCGGGCTGCTGACGCGACCGCGTGCTGGATCAATGAAGGCGCCACGCGGACGATGAACGAATACAACCCCGCCTGAATCGCACTCGCGAACAACGGCGTATCCACTGCAAGGAATTTTATGAGCGACAACACCAAACGAATGTACGAGGGCCTGTTCCTCTTTCCCCAGAGCGCGATTTCCGACATGCAGGCTGCCAGTGACCACGTCCTGGCCCTGCTCGAACGGGTAGAAGGCGAACTGGTCAGTTTCAAGAAGTGGGATGATCGAAGGCTTGCCTACGAGATCAAGGGCAACAAGCGCGGCGTCTACTTCCTGGCCTACTTCCGATGCGAGCCGCCCCGGCTGGCGGACCTGGAGCGAAGTTGCAACCTGTCCGAGCAACTGCTGCGATCACTCGTCGTCCGCGCTGACCACCTCAACGCCGAAGACATCGAGGCGGCTGAAGGACGCACCGCCCTGGCCGACGAGATCAAACTCCGCGATGAACAGGCGACCACGTCAACCGATTCCGGCGACGGAAGCTCCAGCGTGACCATGGGCGCCTCCACGGCCACCGCCACCGAAGCCCCCCCCGCCCCAGCCGAAGCAGCCCCTGCTGAAGCAACCCCCGCACCGAAAGCGGAAACGCCAAATACCGAGGAACCGCCTGCCAAGGACTGAACTGGGCGATCCCCGCGTACCTGCCCCTCCTTCGACTACCATGCGTATCGAAGGAACTCACCAAGATGCCCAGCGCATTCACCCATGGAGGGAACGAAACATGGCCGGCAACCTGAACAAGGTCTTCCTGATGGGAAACCTGACACGCGACGTTGAACTGAAGAAGACCCCGAACAACATGTCCGTGGCGAACATCGGACTGGCCGTCAATCGCCAGTATCGCGCCAACGACGAGACACGGGAAGAAACCACCTTCGTCGACTGCGAAGCCTGGGGACGGACCGCGGAGGTCATGGGCCAGTACCTTCGCAAGGGACGCCCGGTCTTCCTCGAAGGAAGGCTGAAACTCGACCAGTGGCAGGATCGTGATGGCAACAACCGATCGAAACTGAAGGTCGTGATCGAAAACTTCCAGTTCATCGACAGTCGCGGCGGCGGCAATGCCGAGGCACCAGCCCAGGCTTCCTCTCCCGCTCAATCCGTCCCGGAGGACGAGATTCCCTTCTGATCCGGACCGGATCACCAATCTGATCGCTGGGGCCCACACGCCCGTGGGCTCCTCAACTTTCCCGAAAGGACAGCGACACCATGGCACGACACATTGAACTCCTTCTGCTCAAGAACATCGAGCACCTCGGCATCGTCGGGGACGTCGTCCGCGTAAAGCGCGGCTACGCAAGAAACTTCCTGCTGCCCCACGGCATCGCGGAAGTTCCCACTCCCACACGCATCGCCATGCTCGAAGAGGACCGCAGCAAGGCTCTTTCCGAGCTCGCCCACCTGCGATCAGCTCGCGAAGAGCTCCTCGAGAGCATGGTCGAAGTGGTCCTCACCATGACCCGCAGCTGCAACGACCAGGGTGCCCTGTACGGCTCCGTCACGCAGCGGGACATCTGCGACGCCCTGCAGGCCAACAACCTGGACATCAGTTTCCGCTCCGTCCGCCTGGCTGCGGCCATCCGCCGCATCGGCACCTACACCGTTCCCATCCAGTTCGACAAGGATCTCCGCACAGAGATCACCATCGTGGTCGAGCCCGACCAACCACTGGAAGAACGTGACGAGATGGAATTCGATGACGAGGGCAATCTCGTCACCAAGGAACCAGCCGCCCCAAAGGCGAGCGAGCCGGCAGGTGACGCCGAGACGGAAGCCTCCCCCGAGGCGGAAGCCGAGACTGCTGCATCGGAAGGCTGACATGAACCCATGACTGCACCGCGAGCCCCCACCCGGGGGCTCGTTGTCATATGGAACACGCGCTGATCAGGCGACCTTGTTGCGAAGAGCCTCTTCGCCGAACTGGTCCTCGAGGTACCTCGCCACGTAGTCGAGAATGCTCGACGCATGGGGGATCCTGGGATTGGACGTCGGGCCGGCCGGATCGAAGTGCATGCCCTTGAAGCGGGCGACCGCGTCCTCGATGCTCAGGCCGTATTGAAGTGCGATGGAAAAGGAGCGGCAGAATCCCTGGATCAGGCCCGAGAGCGTGGATCCCTCCTTGGCGATCTTCATGAAGATCTCCCCGGGCTGCCCGTCCTCGAAGAGGCCAATGGTGAGATAGCCCTCGTACCCGTTCACGGAGAACTTGTGGGTGACGGACTCGCGTGTGGTCGGCAGTACTTCGCGTCGCTTCTCAGTGAGCATCGGGGAACGAGTCCATGTTCCGTGGTCAGCAACCGTTTCCACCGGATGCGACAGCCAATGGAGTCGGGGCACTCGCTCCGGTGCGACGATTCCATTCGACGCAGGCACTCCATCACTTGCATCGGTCAGCGACGAGCAGACGCTCCAGAACTCGGCTTCGAGGCCGCTTGGCCCCCACCAGCGAGATGGTCGCAGAGGACGGACACCACCCCAGGAAGATCCGTGAGACCCCCCTCCGGACGCCAATAGACCTCTGAGATCCCGCTCCCACCCGTACCGGCCCGGCCACCAGTGCCCACCAGGTGGACTCGACCGGGCATCTCCTGCAGGTGCTGCTCGAGCATTCGGGGGTTCGTCACGCGGAACACGATGTCCGGATCTCGACGGCGGATGGATCGGACGCCCATTGCCATGGCCAGGACACGAATGCGAGCAAAATCAATCAGTCGCTGCACGGGCGTCGGCATGGCCCCGTAGGCACTGATGATGTCCTCAACCACCGACAGGAGCGATGCTTCGTGCTCACAGCGGAACAGTCGCCGGTAGACGTCCATTCGCCGCGATGGCGACGGCACGTACGCCTCGGGCACGATGCCGCCGAGTCCCAGGTCGATTGTCGTGCCGGTGGGATCCGGCAGCGGAGAACCATCCCCTTCCTCCATCCGCTTGTGCTGCAGCACCGCCTGCTCCAGGAGTCGGCAGTACAGCTCGTACCCCACGGCCGCGATGTGCCCGGACTGCTCGGCACCGAGCAGGTTTCCCGCCCCGCGGATCTCCAGGTCCCGCAGGGCGATCCGGAAACCAGCACCCAGCATCGAAAAACCCTCCAACGCCTGCAGGCGGCGCATCGCCAGTTCACTGGGCACCCGGTGGCGAGGCAGCACGAGGTAGCAGTACGCCCGATGCCGGAACCGCCCCACCCGGCCACGGAGCTGGTGCAGGTCTGCGAGCCCGTGCAGATCGGCCTCGTCGATGATCATGGTGTTCGCGGTGGGAATGTCGATGCCGGATTCAATGATGGTGGTACACACGAGGATGTCCGCCTCACCATTGATGAACGAGTGCATCACCCGCTCCAGTTGGGACGGGGTCATCTGGCCGTGCCCGACAACCACCCTGGCATCGGGAACAAGCAGCCGGATCGCCTGGGCGAGCTCATCGAGGTCCTTGACCCGGTTGTGCACGACGAACGCCTGCCCCTGCCGAGCCAACTCACGGCGCAAGGCATCACGAATCCGCTCATCGTTCCATGACATCAACTCCGTTACGACCGCGCGGCGGTCCTGTGGAGCGGTGGTCAACGAGGAGATGTCACGCAGTCCCAGCATCGACATGTGCAGGGTCCGGGGGATCGGGGTCGCGGTCATGGTGAGCACGTCAACCGTTGATCGAAGCCGCAGGAGTTTCTGCTTGTGCTGGACGCCGAATCGCTGCTCCTCGTCGATCACCACGAGACCGAGGTCCTGAAATCGCACGTCAGCACTGAGCAGGCGATGGGTTCCCACGAGCACGTCGACCTCACCGGCGGCGACGGCGTCAATGACCTCACGCTGCGCCGCGGCATTCTTGAACCGGCTCAACGACTCCACCCGGAACGGGTAGCCGGCCAACCGGTCGGAGAAGGTGCGGCCGTGCTGCTCGGCCAGCACCGTGGTGGGCACCAGCACCGCGACCTGTCGCCCCGACTCGATCGCCTTGAACGCGGCACGGATGGCGACCTCCGTCTTTCCGAAGCCGACATCCCCGCAGAGCAGTCGGTCCATTGGCCGCGCAGACTGCATGTCCTGCTTGATCGACTCGATCGCCGTCAACTGGTCCTCGGTCTCATCCCACGGGAAGGCCGACTCGAACTCCCGCTGCCAGGGGGTGTCCGCCCCGAAGGCGGTCCCGGTCAATGCCTGTCGATCAGCCTGGATCTCGAGCATCTGCTGAGCGAGTTCCCGCACCGAATCAGATGCCTTGTCCTTGCGACGCGACCAGGAGGCACCGCCAAGCACCGAACGCTCCGCACCACCGGCAAACGCACCGATGTACTTCTGTACCAACTCGATGTCGACCACCGGCACGTGCAATCGTGCCGATCGGGCGAACTCAAGTGTAAGAAACTCCTCTTCCGGGCCGTCTCCCCTGGCCATCACCTGCAGGCCGACGAACGATGCGATGCCATGGTCCCGATGCACGACGTAGTCATCGGGCTCGATGTCGACGAAGGCGTCCATCGGGCGGGCCTCGAGGTGGGCCTGGGTTCTTCGACGCAGATGGACCCGGTTGACGAACTCGTCGTAGGAGAGGATGGAGTACGCCTTCCCCGTGGATGACTTCCACCGAAATCCATGGGGGAGATCCTGCAGGACCTGGTGAATCGACGAGATCGGATTCGAGTCCGTGCCACACCCCTCGATCAACTCCTGAAATCGATTGGCGTCCCCCTTCGTGCGGCAGCACATCACCACCTCATCCTCCCGGGCCCGATCGACGAGGTCCGCAACCGCCTCATGGATGCCGCTGGGAAATGGCATGTTCCTGCTGATGGGCAGGCGTGCCGTCACATCGGATTCTCCGGGGAAGTCCGCCTCGACAAAGGTCGCCACACTCCCGAGCTGCTCCTGAGCTGCCGCGAAGACCTCCTCGAGGGTCTGAATGCCCTGCTGATCCTCCAGGCGATGCAGGTAGTTGCGTCCCTGCTCCGTGACCTCCACGAGATCGTCCACAAGCAGTTCCCATTCACCATCGAGTCGCGACAGGAGGCCTTCCTCGGCCGCCTCGATCGCGTCCAGGGCCGAGTCGGCCATGAGGTCCACTCGAGCCAATCGCTGCTGGGATCCCATGGTGTCCAACTCGATCGACCAGATGGCTTCGACGGTCTCGTCATCGAGATCCAACCGCGTCGGAATCGAACCGCGGGGAAAGATGTCCAGGATGTCGCCCCGCAATGCGAACTCACCGGGCTCCTCGATGGTCGTCACCCGCTGGTACCCACCGTCGACGAGGAACTCCGCCAACTCGGCGCGATCACACCGGTCTCCAACGCGCAGCACCCGGTGTTGCTGATCGATGACCTCTGGCGAGGGCAATGGCTGCATCAAGGCGTGCACCGGAGCTACCAGCACCCGTGGGCGCCGCGGATCCGACTCGATCTCCGAGGCCAGGACGATGCGATCGATCAGCAGATCCATGCGGACCGATCGGTCCCCGGGCAATCGTTCCAGGGCCGGAAACCTCGCCGCCTCGATGCCCAGGGTCCGAAGTGATTCGACTGCATCATCGGCATCGTCGAGGTGGGCGACGACCAGCAACCTCGGCGCAGGCCGACGTCGATGCAATGCCGCAGCCACCGCGATGGTGCTGAAACCGCACCGACCCACGGCGCGCACGAGTTCCCCGCCCGCCATGGCCTGGTCCAGGCCCGCCACCGCGTGGTCACGCTCGATCATGTCGAGCCAGTCAAGCTGCACTTCGGACTCGCTCATCGTTGTCAGCGTCCATCCGGAACCGGCTGCAACCGGCGAATCAAGCCGGATGCCTCCAGGCGGGCGATGGTGCCCGCCCCGATGCCCGGCACCTGCAACAGGTCCGATGTCTGCAGACCGGTTCGGGTGGAACGCAATGCCATGATAGCGCCTGAACGGACCTTCCCGATCCCCGGCAGCAATCGAAGTTCACTTCCGATGGCCAGATCCAGGTCAACCCGCCATGCGTGACACGAGCCATCGCGGCTCCCCAATGGCCACGGCAGACGCTCTGCCCCTGTCACGAGGGCGAACGCGGCAATCAGGAGCACCAGGCCGAACACTCGGTGATCGGATCCCAATCGACTCAAGTGGATACGTCCCCCGGCTTCGGCGGGAGTTTCAGTGGGCCCAGGGGTTGACGGAATCGCTTGCGAAGCGAGAGGAGTTTCTGGAGGACCGGCTTGGACCGCCCCTCCTCCGACAGCAGACCGCACCCAGGAGGGATGGTGTCTTCATGATCGAAGAAATCCGACCAGAAGAGAGATTCGATGTAGGGCTTGGACATGGCCAACTGGAACATGCTGGTCGCCCAGGACGCCTGGCGGTTCGGAGACCAGGGCGAATGCCACCACCCCCCTGTTTCACCGATCTGCTCGCTGGGCGCCCCGACATTGGACAGGATCACGGGAAGTTCCAGCAGGAAGAATCGATCAAGCATCCGCGACACCTCCATGAGATCACGGGTGACCATCCCCCCATGCCCATCTCCCATCAGCATGCGGACGCCGACGGCATCCAGCCGGACACCTTCCTGCATCAACTGCTCCAGGTAGATGAATGGAGACAGTGCCTGCTCGCATCGAGACAGGAACTCGCCCCAGGGCTGCGACAACTCGACCATCACCCTGCGGCCCCGACGCCCCTGGCGGATCAAGACGGCCAGAGTGCGGGTCAGGTCCACCATCTGCTTGCGCGAGAGCGTGCAGACTTCATTCGTGTTGACACCGGAAGCGATGTTGTACATGCCGACCACATCACCGTACCGCTGGAGTACGAGTGACACGTGCTCGTATGCCAAATCGCTCAGCTGCTGATATTCAGGAGGCCCATCCTCGAGGACCCAGTCCGGAAGGCCGCCGGCATTGCAGTCCAGCAACGGCCCCGCGACGACCTTGACCCCGTTGTCCTGCGCCCACCCCATCCAGCGGTCACTGCAGGACCAGTCGTACTCGCCCTTTCTCGGAGCGAGGCTCCCCCATGACAGGGGCATGACGAGCAGGTCGAACTGGGAGTGAATCATCTCCTCCAGGGCCTTCCCCTTCTTGGTGGGCTTCAATCGGATCCCGAGGGTGGCCGAAGATGCGGCACGCTTCAGGAACCGCCGGTGCAGCAGGATCTCCGCGTGGGCCATGGCCAGCCGCTCGGACGCCTCGATCCCGAGCACGAGGGCCTGCCGTGCAAATCGGTGGGACTCGATCGCGTCCTTGCAGACCAGGGCACGGGTCAGCATCTGCCGCGCCGCCTCCCACTGCTTCATGGCCGGATGATCCATGCTCAGGTCGAGCATCTGCCACTCCTCGCTCTTGACGAGGAACGTGGCAATGCGATGCCGGGCCAATTCGACCGACAGGTGGTACGGCCTCTCCCGTGGGGGCAAGAGGCATGTCTGCAGGGCCAGGCGGCCGCAGGCCCCGGTGTCGAAGAGCAGTCGCAGGCCCAGTGCACGCTGGTTCGATGCCTCACACTCGATCACACCGTTGCGGAATCGCACGACTCCCGGGACCACCCGGTCCTCCTGGTCGACCAGGGAGACGTGGTGGAGCGGCCACTCCGATGCGGGGCCTTCTTCATCATGAACAGAGAATCGCAGCATGGGGCGGTCGATGAGATCCGGAAGAACACGAAAATCCTGGCGAGTCACAGGGCCCGAACCGATTGGGGCGGTGAACCCGACATTGTGACGGGGATGACGGGAATCGCAAGGCTGCCCCGATTCGCGCAGGGGTGCTAGAATGATGGAAATCTGGAAGGAGCCAGCACCATGACCACCACCCACCACGCCGTGCGAGAAACCGATCTTCCCCTGCCTGGCCGACGCCAAGGCAAGGTTCGAGACATCTATGACGTCCCTGCCGCCGACGGGCGTCCCCCGGCCGTGCTGATCATCGCCTCGGATCGCATCAGTGCATTCGACGTGGTCATGCCGGACCCCGTACCCGGAAAGGGTTGCGAACTGACCCGGATCAGCACCGAATGGTTCAAAAAGGTCCGCGAACAGAACATCATCAAGGATCACCTCATCAGTACCCGGCCCGAAGACGTGCCCGGGCTCGACCTCGCCCACTATCCGCAGTGCGAGGGACGAATGATGCTCGGTCGCGCCGCAGAAGTCATTCCCGTCGAGTTCGTCGTCCGCGGCTGCATCACCGGATCCGGATGGGTCGAGTACCAACGGGATGGCAGCGTCTGCGGCATCACGTTGCCCGAAGGACTCCAGCAGTGCCAACGCCTGGAGGAACCGATCTTCACGCCCGCCACCAAGGCAGTCGAGGGGCACGACGAGAACATCGACTTCGAACAAGCCTGCGAGATCGCCGGGCGTGACGTGATGGAACACCTGCGGGAGATCTCGATTCGAATCTATTCCTGGGCCAGGGACCACGCCGCCGAACGCGGCATCATTCTCGCCGATACCAAGTTCGAGTTCGGATGGGCCCTCGATGCCGATGGCAACCGCACCGATGAACTGCTCCTGATCGACGAGATCCTCACCCCCGACAGCTCACGATTCTGGCCTGCCGAGGACTACGAGATCGGACGTGACCAGGACAGCTTTGACAAGCAGTACGTCCGCAACTACCTGCTGACACTCGTCAACGCGGGAGACTGGGACAAGACGCCTCCGGGCCCCTCGCTTCCGGATGAGATCATCGTCAACACGCTCACGCGGTACCAGGAAGCGGCTCACCGACTGTTCGACTGATCAGCCGGCAGCTCGCTCGGCCGCCTCGACCGTATTTCGCAGCAGCATGGCCACAGTCACGGGGCCGACTCCTCCGGGAACCGGAGAGACCCATCCCGCCACACGGGACACGCTGTCGAACTCCACGTCTCCCATCGTACGGGTGCGCCCGGTCTTCGGATCCTTGACTCGATTGATCCCGACATCGATCACGATCGCACCGGGCTGGATCATGTCACCGGTGACGAGGTTCGGCACGCCTGCAGCGGAAATCACGACGTCGGCCTGACGCGTCATCGCGGCCAGGTCCGGGGTGTGCACATTGGTCGAGATCACCGTCGCTTCCGCCTGGATCAGGAGCACCGCGACCGGTCGGCCGACGATGCGACTGGCTCCCACGCAGACCGCGACGCGACCCCGCAATTGGACACCAGTGGATTCGATCATGGTCATGGCCGCCAGGGCCGTACAGGGCATGAGGCTCCGCCGACCGTAGATGACGTTGCCGATGTTTGCGGGATTGACTCCCTCGACATCCTTGCGAGGATCGATGGCCGACTGCACAAGGTCAGACCGGACCTGTGACGGCAATGGCATGTGGACCATGATGGCGTGCACCGCGGCGTCGGCATTCAGCCCCTCGATGGTGTCCACCACCGCCCCTTCAGAAACGTCCTCGGAAAGATGATGCAGTCGGTAGTCGATGCCCATCTGCCGGCAGGTCCGTTCCTGGCTGGCGGCGTAGACCTCGCCCGCTTCGTTTCCTGAGCAGATGACCGCGTCGAGGCGAACCTCGTGGCCCTCCGTGCGCAACGACTCGATCCTGGACACGAGCTTGGCTCGAACGCGCTCAGCAAGTTCCCTGCCGTCGAGGATGTTCGCGGTGGTTGCTTCGGTCATGGCGGTGCAGGATACCCTCCCCCTCTCTCCGGGGCCACGCGATGCCCTGTTGCCCTACACTGGCATGCATGCAGACTGCGATGAACATGATTGCCATGAACGTCGGAAACAGCCGCACCCAGTTGGGGCGGTTCGTGGACGGCTCCTTCACGGATATCGTCACCCTCGGCAACAACGACCTCCCGGGCATCATTGACCAGGTCGTGACCTGGTGGCCCTACCTGCCCGATGCACCGGATGGGGCGGCGAAGGCCGTGCTCATGGCATCGGTCAACGACACGGTGGCCACACGGCTTGGCTCAACCCTGTCCGACCAGTTGTCCGAAGCACCCTACCGGCTTGGCAAGGACCTCCCCGTCCCGATCCCACAGGATCTGGCCCCCGAGACCATCACCGGTGTGGACCGGCTCCTCAATGCCACGGCAGCCTGGAAAACCGTCGAGCAGGCATGCGTCGTGATCGACGCGGGCACCTGCATCACGGTCGACTTCATCGACGGAACCGGCACCTTCCATGGCGGTGCCATCGCTCCCGGCGCACGAATGCAGTTGGACTCGATGCACCGGGAGACCGACGCCCTTCCCGAAATCGAGTTCACCAAGCCCAGTGACGGCCCGTTCGGTCGATCGACGACACAGGCCATGCTGCACGGCGTGTACCACGGCATCCGCGGGATGACCAGGCAACTGGTCGAACTCTATGCAAGCACGTACGGGGCGTACCCCAAGGTGATCGCCACCGGCGGTGACGCGGAATGCATCTTCAGTGACGAAGAACTCATTGAGCAGATTGTTCCCGACCTCACCCTGCAGGGAATCGCCGAATCGGCCCGGCAGGTGCTTGCCGCCGATGAAGAAGCCGGTGAACTCTGACGGCCTGCCGTGCCTTCGCCCTGCACAGTTCGAACCATGACCGCACCGGCCCCCGGCGCCATCGCCATTCTCCAGCTAGCCGGAGACATCGATCCGATCCTTGCCGCCATCTCCAGCGGGAAGGACTGGCCCGTCGGCTGCGTACGCCGCGCGACCCCCGGTGAGATCGACGACTGCCTGGTCGTTCGACTGGACACGCACACCGCCCAACTGATGCCCCACGGCGGCCCCCGCGTGCAGCAACGACTGCTGTCATGGCTCCAGGAACTCGGCGTGCAGCCCGCCGCGGATCCGATCGACGGGTTCCCTGAAGCACGGGGCCCGGTCGAAGCCGCCATGCTGCGCACCCTGGCCACGGCGTCTTCACCCGCGGCCATCGACCTGCTGGTGCAGCAACCCCGACGCTGGGAACGACTCGATGACTGGACCAGGGACGACGAGCAGCGATCCGCACGCCTGAATCACCTGCTGCGACCCCCGAAGGTCGTGATGATCGGCCAGCCCAATGTCGGCAAGAGCACGCTCCTCAACACCTTGGCCGGCCGGGATCGCGCGATCGCATTCGATGCCCCGGGGACGACACGGGATTTCATCTCCGCCGAGGTTCAATGCGCCGGCCTCGTCGTGCACTGGTTCGACACGCCCGGGATCCGCCAGAGCGGCGATGCCATCGAAGCGGAAGCCATCCTTGTCGCCCAACGGCTCGTGGAAGACGCGGACCTGCTGCTGGCACTGGCCGACTGCGATACCGACTGGCCGACGACACCCCGGAAGCCGGATCTCCGCATCGGAACAAAGGCCGATGCCGGCGAACACCTTGATGCGGATCTCCAGGTCAGCGCCCTGTCCGGCCGTGGCATGGCGGACCTGATCACCGCCGTCCGCGACGCGCTGATTCCCCCCTCCGACCTGGAGAATGATCGCCCCTGGCGATTCGCGCCAGACCTTCCGCTGCCGACCTGAACGCCTTCGGGCACCTCCAGGAGGGTTCGGATACACTCCCGATTCTGACCCCGCGTGCGTAGCTCAATTGGATAGAGCATCGGTCTTCGAAACCGAGGGTTGGGGGTTCGAGTCCCTCCGCGCGCGTTCCATGCAGCCGATCGAAACGGAGATGGTCTGAACATGTCCACGAACCCGGCAATCACCGTTGTTGGAGCCGGCGGCATCGGATGTTCACTTGGCCACGCCCTGTCCGAAGCCGGCTGGTCGGTTGAGATGGTCGACGCCAGGCCCGGGAAGGTCGAATCCGGGAATCGAAACGGCATCGTCATCGAGGGTCGAGATGCCACGCCGGCGAAGTTCACTGCATTCCCGGACTGGTCGCCCCCTGATCGGGGGCTCGTCCTGCTGTGCACCAAGTGCTTCGATACCCAACCGGTGCTTGATCGACTCGGACCGGAACATGAAATCGTGCCGGTCCAGAACGGGTTTGATGCCCTGCTGTCGCAGCGCTGCACGCACGAGGGAATCGCGTCCTACGTCTCAGAGTGCGAGGATGATCGGCCGGTGACCAGGATCACCCGTGACGGCGATCTGCACATCGGCCCCTGCCGAATCGGAAATGCAACCACATCGGAATTCGAACGACTCGTGCAGGCTCTGGATCGGCATGGCGCCTTCACCGTCCGCCGGGTCGATGCCGTGCTCCCCTACAAGTACGCCAAGTTGATGTACAACGCCGCCATCAGTCCGCTGGCGGCGGTCACCGGTCTCGACAACGCCCAGTTGCTGACCCGGCCGGAAGCCCGGACGCTCTTCTTCTCGTTCCTGCGAGAGAACTACCGGATCCTGCATGCCGCGGAGATCCCACTGGGTCGGATCGGTCCATTCCATCCGGACACGGTCAATCGGATTCTCCGCCTCCCGCTCGTCGCCCGCGTCATGGCCCCCTCCTTCGCCCGAAGCCTGCGCAACACCTACTGCAGCATGTCCGGGGACATCGAGAAGGGCCGCACCGAGATCGATCACTTCAACGGCCACCTCGTGGCACTCGCGGGGGATCACCCCTGCCCGTTGAATCGCAAGGCCTGCTCCCTGGTCAAGCAAATGGAAGCGGCCCGCGATACCCCGGCCCCGCATCGCCTCGAAGAACTGGCTGCATGATGGACACGCCGATGCATGCCCATGCGAACATTCTCGTCACCGGTGGGGCCGGTTTCATCGGCACCCCACTCGTGGAACGCCTCGTGGCCGCCGGCCACACGGTCCGGGTCCTGGAACGCCCCGGAGCGGACTGTGCCCACCTTCCGCAGGAAGACATCGAACTGGTGTCCGCCGACATACGTGATGCCCAGGCCGTTTGCGACGCGACGCGCGGATGCACCATCGTGATGCACCTCGCCGCGAACCCGAACCTCTGGGCCAGGAACTCCGACGAGTTCGAACAGGTCAATCACCAGGGGACCAGGAACGTGCTCCAGGCTGCCGCCGAGTGCGGAGTGCAACGCACCGTCTATGTCTCCACCGAATCGATTCTCGCTCCACGACGCGGCCGAGAGGTGATCACGGAGGACACCCGAACCACACTCGACGACATGATCGGTCCCTACTGCCGAAGCAAATGGCTCGCCGAACAGGCGGCGGCGGAGGCGGCGGACAACGGACAGCCGGTGGTCATCGTCCGCCCAAGCATCCCAGTGGGCGCCGGCGACCGGCGCATGGGTCCGGCTTCGCGGATGATCTGCGACTTCATCAACGGACGCATCAAGGGCTACCTGGCCGGGGACCTGAACTTCATCGATGTCCACGACGTCGCCCGGGGAATCGAAGCCGCGGCACGGGTCGGCCAGCCGGGCTGCCGCTACCTGCTGGTCAACGAGCACTGGACGATCCAGCAACTCCTGCAGGAACTCGGTCGCCTCACCGGCCGACCAGCCCCCCGATGGCGGGTCCCCTTCCCGCTGGCACTGGGCTTCGCCCA
Source organism: Phycisphaerales bacterium (assembly GCA_029245245.1). GTDB lineage: Bacteria > Planctomycetota > Phycisphaerae > Phycisphaerales > SM1A02 > UBA854. Next base: position 163,556 of record JAQWPT010000033.1, on the reverse strand, counting down.
TGTCGAAGAACTGGCCTGTCGAATCCTGCCACGCCGGGTCCCCATGGCCACCATCACCGGCGTCCGACTCACCCAGCGATCATTCCAGTTCGATGGCACCCGATCGGCCCGGGAACTGGGGATTCTTCCCCTGCGATCCTGCCGCGAATCCATCGAGGAATCGCTGCCGTGGTACGAACAACTCGGCCGAATCACGCTGCCCACCACGACCGCAGCCGGCTAGAGCACGCCACAGGTTGCATCGAGGACCCGATGCTGCCATGATTCCCGCGTACACGGCACCCGGATCCCACTGATTCCGCAAGCAAGGAGTGCACCGCACATGGGCCTGATGGACGGCAAGAAGGGTCTGATCGTCGGCATCGCCAATGAGCGAAGCTACGCGTACTTCATCGCGGAATCGCTGCTGCGCGAAGGGGCGGAATGCCTCTTCACACACCTGCCCGGAGAGAAGATGGAACGGCGGGTGCGCAAAGCGTGCGAATCACTCGGGGTGAGCGATCCCTGGCTGCAGCCACTGAACGCAGCCTCGGACGAGGAACTCGATGCGGTCTTCTCCGCCATCGAAGCCGACCACGGTCGACTCGACTTCCTGGTCCACTCCATCGCCTTCGCCGACAAGGACTGGCTCAAGGAAGGCCTCTTCGTCTCGACCCCCCGCGAGGTGTTCACCCAGGCCTGCGACATCAGCGCCTACACCTACGCAGCCATGGCCGATCGTGCCGCCCCGCTCATGGCCGATGGCGGCGCCATGATCGCCATCAGTTACTACGGAGCCGAGAAGGCCGCACCCGGCTACAACGTCATGGGCGTGGCCAAGTCGGCACTCGAGTCGACCACCCGGTACCTCGCGACCGACCTGGGACCGAAGAACATCCGCTGCAACTCGATCTCCGGCGGCCCGTTCCGAACGATGTCGGCGATGGCGGTCGGCGGGTTCGGGCAGATCATGGATGTGGTTGCCGAGCGAGCACCGATGCGACGCAATGTCGAAGGCCGGGAGGTCGGCGATGCCGCTGTCTTCCTGCTCAGCGACCTGTCCACCGGTGTCACCGGCCAGGTGCTGTACGTGGACTGCGGTTTCTCATCCATCGTGATGTAGAACGAAACGACCCGGACACAAGGTCCGGGTCGCAGTGATCGTGAAGAAGCAGGTCGAGTCAAGCAGCCTTGAACCCATCGCACATCCCGTTGGCTGCGACCTTCAGGTGCAGACCTTCGAGGCTGGGGTGACCGCAGTCGCTGACATACCCGTCCGGCGCCTCTCCGTTGACACGAATCTCGACGACCGTGTCATCGGTGCTGTGTTCACCGAAGTGAAGGCATCGCCCGCATTGTCCATCATTGATGTTGATCATCCGACATCTCCTTCAAAAAGAGCCCTGACGAGGAACCGGGTCCCCGAGAACCGGCCGACCCAGTTCCTCATCGACTTCATTATGCCGCGGTACAAGGCAAAAACCGCTGAGAACGCGGGTCGATTGGCAATCGAGAACGAGTCTCGGTTTCTGCAGCATCGAAGGATCCGCCCTGTCGGCGTGCAACACCGCTTTTCCGTGGATATGATTTCGCCACATGGCCTCGAACACTCTTTCAATTGCAATGATCAGTGACGTCTTCTTCGGTCCCGGCGCACGAGAACGACTGCGGGATCGACTCATCGAAGCACGCGGCGCCGGCGCCAGCCTCGCCGTGCTTCCGGAAATTGCCACGCTTCCATGGGCCCCCGCGACCACCAACGCCCGGGACGAGGACGCCGAGGAACCCGGCGGACCACTGCACACGATGCAGGCGGAACTTGCCCGGGAAGTCGGCATCGGCGTACTGGGCAGTCTCATCGTGCGGGAGGCGGACGGCTCACGATTCAACACCTGCCTGCTGCTGGATGCCGACGGGCAACTCCTCTACATCTACCGCAAGATCCACATTCCCGAGGAACCTGGATTCTGGGAATCCAGCCACTACGAAGCCGACACCACCCCGCCACGACCCGTGGAAGCATTTGGCATCTCGATGGGCGTGCAGATCTGCAGCGACGTGAACCGGCCCACGGGCTCCTACCTGCTCGCCGCTCAGGGCGCCCAGTGCATCCTCGCCCCGCGATCGACTGAACTGGCGACCTGGTGGAAGTGGAGACCAGTCCTCATCGCCAACGCCCTGACCAGTTGCGCCTACGTACTGACGGTCAATCGGCCCGCTCCCGAAGACGGAGTACTCATCGGGGGGCCGTCGTTCGCTGTTGCTCCCACCGGTGAAGTCCTGGCCGAATCCACCGACGCGGTGGTCGTCGTCGAAATCGATCCCAGCCTCGTGGACAAGGCCCGCTCCGACTACCCGGGGTACCTTGCCGCTCCCAGCGACCTGTATGCACGCGGCTGGTCGGGCATCCCGCCAAAGGCCGCCCACGAACCACCCCGAGGTTGATCCCCCCGCACCTGGATGCGTCCCGGCAACCGCCGGTGCTGTCCTGTGGTACAAACAGCGTTCGTCCACATGGAGACCAATGATGAACCAGATCGAATCCAGACTCCAATCACTTGAAGCACGCCTGGCCCGCAGGGAGCGACAACTCCGTCGCCACCAGCTCGTGCTTGCCGCCGGACTCCTGGCCGCCCCCGCCGCAGTGCTGCTGGCGGCCGGCGACTTCATGAAGTTCGAGTCGATCCAGGTCCAGCGCCTGGAAATCGTCGACGAATCCGGCCAGGTCATGCTCGCCGCCTCATCGAATGACCAGGGTGGCCAACTGGATATCTGGGACGCCCAGCAACACAACGTGATCCGCCTCTCGGCCAATGGCCAGGGAGGCGACATGGCCATCTGGAACACCGAAGGCAACTCCGTGGCAGGAGTGTGGGCCGGTGTGAACGGGGGCTCCGTGGCGGTCTGGGACGAAGCCGGTACCCGAGCCGGTCGTATTGCTGCCGCGGAGAACGCCGGCATCCTTTCACTGAGCGCGGGGACCGCCTCGGACACGGTGACACTGACGTCGGATGAACAGGGTGGACGCATCCACCTGCGCAGCCCCCAGGGCCGCGATGGCTTCGTGGCCCACGTCCTCGAACATGGAGCCGCCTGGGCACTCATCGATCACAACAAACGTGAAACCATGGTCGCTTCGACCACCGGGTTCGGATCCAACTTGCACATGGCTCGAGGCGATGGCAGCGCCAGCCTCGACTTTGATGCCAGCCCGGGTCGCGATGCAATCCGATTCGAAGTCGATGGCGGCCAGTTCATGACCCGGCTCGCCGAGGACGGCGCCCGTGGCCCGGTCCTGACCATGAGTTCCCCCGCTGGAAGCATCGATCTCGCGTCCGGTTCCCCGAGCCTTCCTCCAAGCATCGACCTTCGCAACGTTCAAGGCCAGGTCGCGGCTCGAACCACCCTGCGAACCAGTGGTGGCGGAACCTGCCAGGTCTCCAATGCCCAGGGGGAACCCGTAGGCATTCTTCGCAGCGACCTGGAGGGCAACGGCCGACTCGACCTCCTGGACACCGCCGGCCACCTGCTGGCCAGCCTCCAGACCCGGCAGAGCACCGGGGCAACCCTGGCCCTGCTCTCGACGTTCGGCAAGACCGTCTGCGCCCTGGCCGGAACGAATGATGGCGGGATCCTGAACCTCATGAATCGAACCGGGGTCCCCGTGGTCAGTGCCGGCAGTGCCGATGACCGCCGTGGCGGCACGCTGACGATCCAGAATGAACGAGGGCTGCCCGTCGTAAGTATCGGCAGCGATGCCCAGGAGTCCGGCCAGGTCCGCCTGCAGGGACCCGACGGCACCACGAAGCAGGTACTCCCCAGCCGACGCTGACCCCGGTCCAACCCACACAGACCGCACAGGTCCATCGCCCCACCAGGACCATCCGAACTTTCCGGTCGCACCGTGCGTACCAGTACGTAGAGTTCCCCCAGCGGGCAGAACCGCGGGGACACCGGGGAATCGGGACCATGACACACTTTCAGACATCAGGGCACATGCGACTGGTCGGACACCGGGACCCGGAAGTACGCCAAGCCTGGGCGACCACTGAACTGCGGCAGGACGTCACCAAGGAAAACAAGGCAGCAGCTGGACTGGAAACACCCACGCTCGATCCTCGCTGGCACCTCGCCACCCAGGCCTACCGCCAACTGCAGCAGGGACCACTGACACCAGGGCAACGCGAGCGCCTCATCGGCGAGGCCGACGGGCTCGGCCTGCGCCCCTTCGACGCCTCGCTCATCATCGCCATTGCCCAGGATCACGCCCGGACCGGACGCCCGCTCCTTGAAGCGGAACCAACCCTGATGCTGGTCAAGCCGGCATCGACACGATCCATGTCACACCTGGTGCGATGGGCCCTCGCCTCGGCCTGCGCCCTGGCGGCCACGGGGTTCCTGCTGATGTGGATGGCCGCCTGATCAGGTGGCCGGCGAGATGGTGATCACGCCATCCTCGTTTCGATGCACGAACCCAAGTTCAATCAGCGCATTCAATGCCGCGTCCTGTTCCGCTCGTTTCTTGCTGGAACCCCAGCACGAGTCGAAGTGTCGGCCAGAGATCTCCACCCCGACCTCGAAACACTTTGCGTGATCCGGCCCCTGCTCGTCGAGCACGGAATAGACCGGCGTCACGCCGATGGTCTTCTGCGCATGCTGCTGAAGCACCGACTTGAAATTCTCATGGTGCCCGGATTCCTCCGCTTCGTGAATGCGATGCCGCAACTGCTGGAGGATGAACTCCCGAGCCGGTTCAAGCCCACCATCGACGTAGACCGCACCGATGAGCGACTCGAAGGCGGCCGCCCCCACCGAGGCCGGCATGTTCGAGCGAGAACTCATGCCCTTGCCCAACTGCAGGTACTCGGTGAGCTGGAGTTCCTCCGCAACTTCGGCGCAGACCTGCCGACTGACCACCATCGATTTGATCTTGGTCATCTCCCCTTCCAGGATGTCCGGGAAGGTCTCGTAGATGTAGCTGCAGACCACCATGCCCAGTACGGCGTCACCGAGGAACTCCAGTCGCTCATTGCTCTGGAGACGGTGATCGGTCCCGGAGGCATGCGATACCGCACGCTCAAGGAGATCGTGGTTCTTGAACTCGTGACCGAGGGTCACCTGTAAATTCGCAAAATTCGATGATTCCATGCTCGATCACATCCCCCCAAGGCCCGCTGGCCTCGGTCTGAACCGGTTGATTTCGAGCGGAAACTGCAGACAACTGCCCGGAATATCGTTCACGGCAGCTGACTGGAGACCCCGCTGGCGTGGCTCCTTGCCACCTTGATCATACGGCCGCAAAGCCCCCCCTCGAAGCCCCGACTGGACTGAAATCGGTTTTTCGCTATCATGCTCCCCCTTCAGGCCCGTTTCTGCCATCGTGAACCATGATGCCCAGAAGCAACCGGCCACCAAGGATCAAACACCATGGCGATGCACTATCCAAGACGAGTCAGCAAGCGCAAGCGAGTCCGCCAATTCGGATTCCGTGCTCGGATGAAGACGCGCCTGGGGCGAAAGATGATCAACCGAAAACGCCGGATGAAGCGTCGCCTGACGCCGTCATGATCCCCCTGAAATCCCCATGACCCTGGCTCAACCCGTGAGCATCGCCAGCAACCGGGTCGCGGTGTCCTGCGCCGGCTCCTGGACAGGCACCACGCAGATCACGTCCGCCAGACTTCGATAGACCCCGTCACGGTCCTGGTGAACCCGGGACGGGTCCTCCGGTTTCCGCTGCCCGTGAAGCCCGGGCCGATCGCCGCCGTCGGCATCAAGCCGGGCTTCAATGAGATCAAGAGCAACGTCGAGGTAGGCCACCAGGAGTCGGTCCTCCTCCTGCTCTCGGCGCATCCGCAGAGCGACCTCGGGAATGACGGGCATGCCGCCGCCCATCGAGACGACCTGGTCCTCGCTCGAGAGCACATCATCGGCAACCGCCGACTCGGCTTTCCGCCAGGCGGCTTCGCCATGCACACGCCAGATGTCGGTCACGGTTGACTCCTGGAATCCCGCCGAAACCAGTTCATCCGTATCGACAAACGGAAGATCCAGTGCCGCCGCAAGGAGTCGCCCGACGGTGCTCTTGCCACTGGCACGCAAGCCGACCAGGGCGATATTCACCATCAGGATTTCACGCTGGAAGGCGTGCGGCGACGGCCCACGATATGGAACTCGATTTCATCAACCTCGATGTCCATCTCGTCCTCGATGCGGCGAAGAATCTCCGGATTGACCGAATCAATCACACGCTGCGAAACCTCCGAGGGGACATCGAGCACCTCCCCGGTGTCCTCAAGGTGCAGGTGCAGATGGCTTGACGTGGTGGCATCGTACCGGTCCGCACGCCCATGAATCGACATCCGCCGCACGAGACCCTCTCGAGTGAAGAGTTCCAGCGTGCTGTAGATCGTCGCCAGGCTCAGCGAGCACCCCTGGCTCACGACCATCGCGTGAACTTCTTCGGCCGTGGGGTGGCTCTTTGTTTCCTGCAAGGCGAGGTACACCGCTTCGCGTCGCTTCGTGGGACGAACGCCGTGCTGCTTGAAACGCTGGATGAACTGGTCGCAATGCACCTGCCTATCATCCTATCGGGTGAGATTCAGGAAGGCGAGAACTGATCTGACCGATAGAGCCAAGGCCAGATTTCAACCCCAACGAAGCATCCTTTCGACCTCCACACCGCATGACCATCTTCGAAGCACTCATCCTTGGCCTGGTCGAAGGCATCACCGAATACCTGCCGGTGAGTTCCACCGGACACCTCATTCTCGCCCAATCGCTGCTGGGGCTGGACCAGCCTCCAGAGGTCAAGCGAGCGGTCGACACGCTCCTGATCGTGATCCAGGGAGGCGGCATTCTCGCGGTGCTCGGCCTCTACGCAAGCCGTGTTCGCCAGATGCTGCGTGGACTGGCTGGATCGGATGCTGCGGGAAGACACCTGTTGATCGCCCTGCTGATCGCCTTCCTTCCCGCGGCCTTCTTCGGGGTCCTGCTGGATTCCGTGATCGAGTCCGCGCTCATGCACCCGTTGCCGGTGATCATCGCCCTGGCCATCGGTGGCGTCGTCATGATCGTCGTAGGCCGCGGACCGAGACGCAAGAGCGACGATGATGGCCCCGATGATGTCACTGAACTCTCCCTGCGAGCCGCCCTGCTGATCGGGCTGATCCAGTGCCTGGCCATGATTCCAGGAACAAGCCGCTCGATGGTCACGATCGTCGGCGGCATGCTCTGCGGCCTCCGCCCGGTGCAGGCGGCCGAGTTCAGTTTCCTGCTCGGCCTCCCCACGCTCGGCGGCGCGTGCGTCTACAAGTTGTGGGGCAACCTCAGCGGCGAAGGCCCGAACCTCTTTGAAACTCTTGGCGTGCTCCCGATCATCATCGGACTCGTCACCGCGACAGTGGCCGCGGGACTGGCCATCGCATGGCTGGTCGCCTACCTCAACCGACACGGCCTCGCCGCCTTCGGCTGGTATCGCATCGGCCTTGCAATCGTGATGTTCTTCGTCATCCTGAACTGAACTCAGGAATCGCCTCGTCGATCCAGCAGGTCGGTGTCCGCATCCGTTCTGGATTTCACGGTACTGACGACGGAGTAGCCTCCATCCGGTGCCAGCGAGAGAATCACCCACCCCTGCTCCGGATCACGGGCCGCGGTGAAGATCCCCTTGGAACCCTTGATGAATCCGGTGGCTTCAAGCCATCCTTCTCGATGCACCGTGTTGGCATGCCCGGTGTCGCATGACAGGATCCATGTCAACGATGGTTCGGAATACGAGGTGATTCTCGCAACCCAGGACCAGGTCTCTTCCCCCGTCGTAATCGACATCGCCTGCGCCGTCACCGGCCGAGGCCAGAGCGTGCCACCCAGCGCCCATGCGAGCAGGATCGCCATGACGAAAAAGATCGCCAGGCGAATCAGGAGGCTCCGGACACCAAGTGCAAGTTGACCCATAGTTCAACAGGCTAGCGAATCGCTCAATCCTCTCCAAGTTCTGACAGCAACCTGGCCTCATCCCAGATCTCGATACCGAGCTCATGGGCCTTCTCCAATTTCGAGCCCGCCTTGGCACCAGCCACCAGGACATCCGTCCTGCGTGACACGGAGGAGCCGATTGTGGCGCCGAGAGACTCCAGCCTGCGGGCCAATTCGGTACGGCTGCCGTGCTCCATGGTGCCCGTGAGCACCATGGTCAAGCCCGCCATGCGGCCCCCAGGCGCCTCCTGCCCGTGCAGGTCACTGGTGAACCGGACACCAGCCTCGCGGAGTCGATCCAGCAGTTCCGTGCCCCGCGACGAATGCAGCGTCTCGTACAGGATCCCCGCCGTGATCTCCCCGAAATCAGGCAACGATTGCAGGGACTCGCGATCGGCATCCAGCAGGGAATCCATGTCCGGGTAGGCCTTGGCCAATGTCCGAGCTGCGGCCGAACCGATCTGGCGAATCCCGATGGACGCCAGCAACCGAGCCATGCCCCGATCACGGGAGACGTCAATGGCTGACACCAGCGAGGTGGCCGACTTCTCGGCCAGGCCTTCCAGGTCCGCCAACTGCTCCACGCTCAGGACATACAGGTCCGCCAGGTGACGGACAAGTTTCCGTTCCACGAGTTGGTCGACGATCTTTTCACCGAGCCCGTCGATGTCCATCTGGTTGCGACCAGCGAACCATGCGATCCGCTCCCGCAACTGGGCCGGGCATTCCGGGTTCATGCAGTAGAGCTTGGGGCCCTCCTGGTGCACCGCTTCTCCGCAGGAGGGGCAGGCGGCAGGCGGCTCGATGGGCTGTGATGCCTCCGAACGGGCATCCAGTCGAACCTCGACAACCTGCGGGATGATTTCGCCCGCCTTCTCAACCACCACCCGGTCGCCGACACGGATGTCCTTGCGGCGAATCTCCTCGATGTTGTGCAACGTGGCATGCCGGACTGTCGTCCCGGCCAGTTCAACTGGTTGCATCGTCGCTCGCGGGGTCAGGGTTCCACCCTTGCCCACCTGCCAGGTGACATCTTCGAGCACGGTCTCACCCTGGTCGGCGGGATACTTGAAGGCGACGCACCAGCGGGGAGCCTTGCTGGTGGCACCCAACCGTTCCTGCATGGCGAATGCATCGACGCGGACGACCATTCCATCCACGCCGTACCCCAGCCCGGACCGATCGGCCTGGAAGGCGACGAGGAGTTCGAGCATGGAAGGAAGATCCTCCACGGTGCGGGCGTGCGGAGACACCGGTACGCCGCGGGAACGGATCGCCTCGAGAAAGCCGCTGTAGGTGCCTGGTTCGAAACCGTCCACCACGCCACGGCCATGCGCGCTGAAACAGAGACGCCGCGATGCCACGACCCCCGGGTCGAGACTCTTGAGGGTTCCCGCCGTGACATTCCTCGCATTGGCGAAGAGCGGCTCGTCACGTGCGGCGCGCTGGGCGTTGATCGCGTCGAAGACATCGTTGGTCATGAAGATCTCGCCCCGGATCTCGAGCACGGCTGGCATGGGATCCTCACCCCCCAGTCGCAACGGGATCGCCCGAATCGCCCTTGCCTGCGCCGTCACGTCATCGCCACGCCGCCCGTCGCCACGGGTCACCGCCTGCACCAGTCGACCGGATTCGTAGCGGAGGCTGATGGCCACTCCATCGATCTTGGGGTCACAGCAGAACACCGGGCCGGCATCACCTTCGCCGAGTTCCAGCCCCTTGCGGACCCGAGCACACCACGCTGCGATGTCGTCGGGGTCGTAGGAGTTGTCGATGGACTGCATCGGAATGGAATGCTCGACGGAGACGAATCCATCCACCGGCTGCCCGCCCACGCGGCGAGTCGGCGAGTCGGCACTGGCAAACTCGGGGTGCGCCGCTTCCAGGCCGGAGAGTTCCTCCAACCGCTGGTCGTAGTCCCGATCGGACATGACCGGGTCCGCGTCCACGTAGTAGGCTCGATTCGCCTCCTCGAGCATCTGGCGGAGGGACTCGATCCTGGCCCCGGGGTCATCACTTCGCTTGGTACTGGGCATCCAGCCTGCATGGTACTCTCCGGCACGGGAAGACCCCATCCTTGGAGGCCACCCCCGCTCGCGGCCGATATCCAATGACTACTGAATCCATCGACGCCACGGAGGGCCGATGCATACCAGACGACTTATCCACGCCCTGCCGGCCGCGTTCGCACTGCTGGCCTGCATCACCACCAGCGAGGCGTCCCTGCAGGGGGATGCCGAACAGGCCATCCTCGCTTCCGGCCTGGAACGCGAGGATGTCAGTATCTGCGTCATCAACGCCGAAACCGGCCGCCGTCTGGTGGACATCAATGCCCAGACCCCCCGCATTCCCGCCAGCAACATGAAGCTCCTGACCAGCGGTGCGGCGGCACGCCTGCTTGGATCCGACTTCACCTACCAGACACGCCTGCTGCTGGATGGCCGGCGGCTGGTGGTCGTCGGCGACGGCGATCCCGCCTTCGGCGACCCTGCCCTGCTGGACCGGATGGTCGATGCCGACGGCCGACCCCTGGACATCGAATCATTCATCTCCCTCTGGGCCGATGCGGTCGCGGCCGATGGCATCACCGAGATCGATGAACTGGTCGTAGACGACCGCGTCTTTGACCGCAACTACGTCCACCCCTCCTGGCCTCGCGAGCAACTGGTCAAGTGGTACTGCGCAGGCGTGTCCGGACTGATGTTCCACCGCAACGTCATCCACTTCTTTCCCCGACCGGCCGCCTCCGGATCCAGCCGAGCCGATGTCAGCCGTTCACGCCCCGCCATCGACTTCCTGGAAATCCGAAACCACGTCAAGAGCAATCCCCAGAAACGCCCGACCGATGTCATCGACATCCAGCGGGGATCCGGCACGAATACATTCACGATGCACGGAAACATCACCCGTCCCATGGTGGCTCCCGTCGAGGTCACCGTGCATGACATGCCGACGGTCTTCGGCCAGCTCCTGGCCCGGCGACTCGCCGATCGCGGCGTCAACGTCAAGCAGGTCCGACTGGCCACGGGATCGGACCCGGTCTTCGAAGGACGCACGGTCGGCCCCATCGTCGTGACTCCGCTCGCCCAGGTGCTCGAACGATGCAACGTCGACAGCCACAACCTCTACGCCGAAGCCCTGCTCAAGAAGCTCGGTGCGACCTACACCAGATCCTCCGGCAGCTGGGACAACGGAGCCACCGTGATCCGGCACGCCGTCCAGGAACACCTCACCCGCCCCGATCCGAAGTTGCATGTTGCCGACGGCTCCGGCATGAGCCGGCAGAACCAGGTCAGCGCCGCCACGATCGCCCAGTGGCTGGCATGCATGAACCCGGACGATCCCGCCGACGAGATGTTCATCGAATCCCTGCCCGAGCCGGGCGAGGGGACCCTTCGGAAGCGATTCCGCACCCGGGGCCGGAACATGCCCCACACGAGGATTCTCGCCAAGTCCGGGTACCTCAACCGCAGCTGCACGCTCAGCGGCTACGTGCTCGACGACCGCGGCCGACGACTCTGCTTCAGCATTCTCGTCAACACCCCGACCGACCAGCCTCGCAATGCGAAGACGATGCATGAGCGTGTCGTGCTGGAACTCGTGGACCAGCTCGACCAGGCTCGCGTCACGGCCGCTCGTCCCTGATCGATCCATCGGGCTCAACCAGCAACGCATCGATCGTCCGGCGGAGTTCCTCGATGGATCCCGATTGGAATCCACGGAACCTCCCCACGATCATGCCCTCTGAATCGACCACGACTGTGACCGGTATCGCATCGATGTTCCACGCCTTCGCTGCAACACCGGTCCGATCCATCAGCACCGTCAGATCGAGTTCCCGGGACGTCATGAAACGACGTATCCGCTCCGTCAGCGTGCCAGGGTCACCCCGCTCCATGACGTTGACGGCAAGGAACTCGACCTTTGCCTGTTCCCGTTCGTATTCCTCGGCAAGTTCCTGCATGGCCGGCAGGGACCGGCGACAGGGACCACACCAGGTGGCCCAGAAATCCAGCACCACCACGCGGCCTGTCAGCTTCGAGAGTCGGACCATCTCGCCATCCAGTGTTTCCAGTCCAAGGGGCGGGGCCGCACCGCTGCGGCCACTTCCGTCGTCCTGTGCCGACAGTGGAGCCCGCAGGGCGGCCACATCATCGAGGCGATGCCGACCACGACGATGAAACTCGACGGCAGCCTCCCCCTCCTCGGGTTCAAGAGCATCCCAGACGTAGGTCCATGTGGATCGAATCGTGACACCCTCGGGTGCATTGGGAGGCCCTCGGTGATCAAGGACGGCCTCGATGATGTGGCCCGTCTCGACCTCCTGCACCAGTTCCAGGCGCGACGTCGGGGACTCGAGCAGAACCTGGCGGCGCCCCGCAACGGAAGTGGGTATCGAGGCCGGCACCAACCGTTCCCCCGAACCACGCTCATCAAGGTCAACCGGAACCCTGGCCGGATCGGCATCACTCATTTTCAATACAAGCAGTGGATCCGGCAGGCTTCTGAATGCATCGCGCAGCGTCCGGACGGGCTGGCTGGTCCGGGGAAGCCGGACGTACCCGTCGTCCATGTCGGCGTGTTCCACGAACACCGCCTCGTCCGCGACGGTGACCCGGTAGCCCTTCAACCGGAGGACGGCGCGAGGCCCCGTGTTCCCATCCGAGGCGAACACGTAGACCGACTCCAACGGACGCGACGACTGCACCCGGCCATCGGAGGATGCTTCGAGGACCTGGGTGGATTCAACGCGGCTTGGGCCGAGATCCCGCAGGGCCACGACCATGTCGCGGAATACCGACGCCGGTGACTGCCTGGCCTCGGCGGCCACTCCCACGGGCACGACACAGCACGCCAGGACGGCGGTCCATGCCCACGCCATGCGAACCTGGATCAACTGGCGTCCCGAATCTTCTCGACATCGGCCTTCAGTTGATCCAGCATGTTCGGGGAGAACCCGCGGTGCGTCTTCGCAATCTTGCCATCCTTGCCGATGACCACCGTCACCGGGATGCCACTGATGCCGTAGGCACGTGTCACAGCATCGTTCATGGAGATGAGCGTGGGGATGGTGTACTTGTTCTTGGCCCAGAAGTTGCCCACCATCTGGTTGATCTCTTCGGCGTTCTTGCCTCGCTCCCATACGTTGACGGCGTAGACCACGACATCGTCCGTGTTCTCGCCCGCCCAGTCAGCGAACTGCTGCAGCAGCGGAAGCCCCTTGCGACAGGGACCGCACCAGGTGGCCCAGAAATCGAGCACGACGATCTTGCCGCGGAGCTTGGACAGGGTGACCTCTTCCCCGGCGTACTGGGGCAGCGTGAAATCAGGAGCCAGTTCCCCGGCCGCCTGCGGCTCGGGCTCCGCCGGGAAGAGGGCTTCGATGGTGTCAACCGCCTTGCGTCCCTTGGGGTCGAAGGTGATGGGCTTGGGAAGCGCGTCGTAGGACTTGGCAAGCATCTTCATGGAGATCCTGGCCGACATGTTCTCGGGACCCGAGCCATCGGAAACCTGGGCCTCACCCGCGGTGATGAAATGGGTCGCAGCGTCGATGTAGATCTTCATTTCGCCGTTGGGACCGGAGACCTCGAGGATCTTCGCGTCGGCACCGGCAGGATCCTTGCCGTCGGAGACCGCGGTTACCTTCGGATCCTGCATCAACCCGAAGGTCATGCTCTGGATCCAGCCGGAATCCTTGCCGTTGCGAAGCTGGTAGTCATAGGGAATGATCTCGCTGCCACCGAAGATGCTGGTGATGGTGGATTCGAACCCCTTCCCGATGGGACGCTTGAGGTAGGCCGAATCTTCGCCGGTGATCTCCGCGTAGAGGTAGCCGTCAAGTACCGTCACCACGAGGTTGGGCAGCCGCATCTCCATGGAACCATCGGCACCGTAGATCGAAGAGAACTGCTCTTCCATCTTCTCTCCCGAGAACGAGATGGTCATGCTGGCGGTGTTGGAAAATGCCTTGGGCGTTTCGTAGGCCTTCATGACCTGCTTCATCAGGGCATCAACCTGCTCCTGGTCGGCGGTGGTAGCCAGGGCTGGCGCAGCCCCCGCGGCCAGGTACAGACCCAGCGTGAGTGTCGTCATCTTCCAGAAGCTCGTCATCGTGATCTCCGAAATGAGGTCAGTTGGGCGAAAGGCCCGCGGGCCCCGAGTCCGATTCGTCGGACAACAGGGAACCTGGTTTGAGGATAGCACACCGCTGTTGAACCGGGCCGAATCGCTCGATTTCAGCGGCCAGGAGATCCTTGACGGTGCTCCCCAGGACAGGGTGCGCCAGATCCGGATCCAATTCCACCAATGGCAGCAGGACGAAGGCGCGATCCTGAAGCCGCGGGTGCGGGATACACACGCCCGGTTCATCGGTCACCGTGTCACCCATCAACAGGACATCCAGATCGAGCGTTCTCGGCTGCGGCACGTCGTCCGCTGGATCCCTGGTGCGGCCCATGGCCTGTTCAACCTCCAGGCAGCACGCCACCAGTGCCGGTGGGTCCAGCGATGTCTCCAGTTCCGCCACCGCATTGAGGTACCTGCGGTGCCCACGCACGCCCACCGGGCTGGTCTCGATGATGGTGCTCACGCGACACACCGAAACCTGCTTCCCGGCATCGAGTCGATCCAGGCCGTCGAGGATGTTGGCCAGCCGATCGCCGACGTTGCTTCCGAGACCGATGTAGACGCGACTCATTCCACGCACTCCCAGGCCAGTCGCTGCGTGACATCACGCAGCTGCATTCGAAGGCACTGCATCGATGTCGACACGCTTCGGCGGCGAACCACTGCACGGTCTCCGGAAAATCGGAACTGGCGTGTCGCCGTCGAATCACCGGAGGCAATGCCGAACCAGACTGTCCCCACCGGCTTGGCATCCGTCCCCCCATCCGGACCGGCCAGTCCTGTCACCGACAGGCCCCAGTCGCTCCCGGTGGCCTCGCGGATCCCGATGGCCATGTCGCGGGCGACTTCACCGGACACCGCCCCGGGACCGCCGGGTTCGAACCGCGACATTGGAACGGACAGCCATGCGTGCTTCAGTGGGTTGGAATACGCGACCACGCCACCGAGAAACCAGGCGCTGGAACCCGGCACATCCACCAGCGAGGAACCGATCCCTCCCCCGGTGCAGGACTCGGCCGTGGCAAGCGTCTGCCCTCGAGCCACGAGCAACCGCGCAACGTCGTCCGCGGGCTGTTCGCCCTCGCAGCCGAAGGCCCACGGATCCAGGCGACGACGGATCTCCTCGAGTACCTCGTCGCCGGCTGGGCCGGAATCATGCACCGTGGCGATGAAGATGCCGCGGCTGACACGAGTGCCGACCTGCACCGCGCACTGGCGGTCCAGCAACTCTCCGAGTCGACTGGCCGCGTCGGCTTCCACGATGCCACTGCACCGGACTTCGCGGGACGCGATCGACGCGCCTGCTGGAAGCGTGCCCGCGACGTGGGCATCGAAGGTTGATCGCATTTCTGCCGGCGGACCGGGGAGACACCAGATGGTGCATCCCTGCACCTGGCGACACAGAACCGGCGCGGTCCCGGCGTCGTTGGGAAGACAGGTGGCTCCGACCGGACGCCGGGCCATCGTAATCTGGGCCTCGCTCATCCGGAGTCCCATGGATTCAAGTCGCTGCCGGATCCACTCGCCCGCGGATTCGTCCACCGCAAGCATCCCGTCATCGAATGCATCGGCCATCGCCTCGCGAGTCAGATCGTCGGGCGTCGGGCCAAGTCCACCGGTGGACACGACGAGGGCGCCTCGTCCAGCACCCTCTCGCAGCGCCGCGGCAACTGCGCGGCGATCGTCAGGCAACTGGTGCACGGCATCGACGGTGATTCCGACCACGGACAGGCGGGAGCAGAGCCAGGCTGCATTCGTGTCGACGCAATCGCCCGAAAGCAGTTCGTCACCGATGGACAACACCGTAGCGTGCATCAGTCGCCTGCCTCGCCACACATGCGATGCACGATCATCCTGGCACCGGAGTCCACAAGGTCGTCCCTGGCCACGATGATGATCATTTCACCAGCCTCCGCCCAACCCAGCGCGAGCACTTCCGATTCCGCCCGTTCCACGAGATGAGCCGGATCAGGCAAGGCGTCGACCTGGACCGGAGTCACGCCACGCAGCAGCAGCATGCGCCGCACGGCGCGCGGGTCGTCCGCCAGCGCAAGCACCGGCAACTGGAATTCGTTTCGACTGAGATGCCGGGCATGAAGTCCACTGGAGGACGGCACCACGATGCATCGAGCGTTGGCCGACAGCGCCGCCGTCCATGTCGCGTCCACGAGTGATTCCAATGGCCCCGGTGCAACGTCGGCAATGGGTTCCAGATCGCCGCCGGTCGAGATCGAGAGCGAACGCATGGTCGACTCGCTGATGCAACTGATGCGGTGCATGGTGGAGACCGCTTCGACCGGCCACGTCCCCACCGCGGTCTCACCCGAAAGCATCACGGCATCGGCGCCGTCGAAGATCGCATTGGCCACGTCACTGGCCTCCGCCCGCGTGGGCACCGGCGACTCGATCATGGACTGGAGCATCTGGGTAGCGACGATGCAGGGAATCCTCGCATCACGCGTCACCGCCAGCAGGTGCTTCTGGATCGACGGCACCAGGGCCAGGTCCATCTCCACGCCCAGATCGCCCCGCGCGACCATCATCGCATCCACTTCCTGAACGATCGACGCAGCATGCTCGATGGCCCGTGGAACTTCCATCTTGGCGATGATGGGAATGGGGCGATTCTGCGTGCCGGCCACCGATCGCATGTGTGCTTCGAGCGACTGCACGTCCTCCGCACTGCGCACGAAACTCATCGCGACCCAGTCCAGATCGTGTTCGATGGCCCATGCCGCGAAGCGGCGGTCACGATCGGTGGGCATCTCGATGTCCAGGTCCGTGTCCGGAAGATTGACGCCCTTGTGCGAACTGATCCGCCCGGCGACCTCCACCTCGCAGACCAGCATGTCGTCGCCACGCTCGATGGCCACCAGTCGCACGAGTCCGTCGTCGATGAGTACGTGGTGCCCCACCTGCACATCATCGATGATGCTTTCCAGCGTGCACCCCAGGCAAGCAGTACCGTCCTCACCGTGCAGTGCCGAAGCAAGTCCACGGTGAAACTCGATCCGCTGCCCCGGCTCGAGCAGGAACCCGCCCCCCGGCACTTCGGTCAGCCTGATCTTGGGACCTGGCAGGTCACCGAGTACGCCGATGGGAACGCCAAGGCGAGAAGCGACGGTCCGGATTCTCGCAAGCGTCCGTTCATGCCCTGCTTCGTCTCCATGGCTGAAGTTCAAGCGGAAGATGTTGGCCCCGGCCTTGATCAACTGCTCCAGTACCGGCTCATCCCAGGAAGCCGGTCCGAGGGTGGCGATGATGGCGGTACGAAAATGTTCGGCTTCAGGATCTGTTCGTGGATTGAAGTCACCCATTGGCAGGCTCCGAGTTCGAGGCGATATCGAGAACACGCTGGTACTGCTGGGCGAAGAAGGCGCGGAATCGCTGACCCAGGACACGAACCGGTTCGGCATCCGACGGCCAGAGGTTCCTGTCGTGCCAGGCTCCACGGAGCCAGCCCGCCTTGGCCATGGCACGCCCTTCCCCCGTGGCGAGGCTGATCATCGTCCCGTCGGGACCAGGCACTTCCGGCATCGCATCGAATGCCTCGAGCATCTGCTTCAACTGGGGGTCGGCAACCATGCTCGAAGTCACCAGTCCATGGTCGTCTGGATACGAGGGGTGGTTGACAATGGCATCCCATGCCTCAACGAGCAGCGGGTGCGTGTCCATCGCCATCGCCCCGAAGATGGGCGCAATGAATGCACGCATGGCCCGGTCGGGATGCTCGGGCATCTGGGCGTCCTCGTAGGGATCGATGTGGTCGATCATGCGATCGGCGTAGGCGGTGTAGAGCTTTCGATTCACCGGCAACCGTCGCAGGGCGAACTCCCGAGGACCGAGTCCGTCGGGTTGATCCAGAGACGGCTGGAATTGCCAGAGCGACTGCCCCGGCACCTCCAGGACGAACTGGATGAACCGCCTGGACAGTTCAGGGTCAGGAGCATTGTGGAGAATCGAGATTGGATCCGGATCGACCATGGTGTCACCCATGGGATCGATGTAGCCGACTCGATCGCCGCCGCCGTGATCCGCGATGGCCTGGGACTGGTAGCGACCGAAGAAGTCGATGCAGACCCCGACCGCCGCGTCACCCTGGCTGACGTCGGTGGGCGCCTTGAGCGAACTGGCCGAGAAGTCCCGGGCATTGGCCGATGCCCGCCGAAGAATCTCCCACCCCTGGGCCCATCCCCGGCGTTGGAGAATGGTTTCAAAGGCCGTGGTGATCGAGCCGGACTGGTTTGGATTCACCAGCGCAATCCAGGTTCGAAGCCTGGGATCCACGAGGGCATCCCAGGTCCTGGGCTCCGGCAGGCCCAGTTGCGAGAGGACGTCCCTGTTGTAGACCAGGCCGAAGGCCGAGACCGCCGTTCCATACCAGTGCTGCTGCGGGTCGAAGAGCGGCTTGTCCGCGATCGTACGCTGCCCATAGATGCCCAGCATGAACGACTCGTCCAGGTCACCGGACACGGTGATGGACTGCTGCACCTGCGTACCGTCGATCTCCACGCTGACACCACGCTTGAGCACGTCGTGTTCATAGGAACCGCCACCGAAGACCAGGTCGGCATCACCCCCGGGATCACGCCCCTCCTTGAGGGCCGCAGTGAACTGCGCCTGGAGCATTCGCCGGATCTCGCTGGTGCCGCCGGGGACGTTCCAGGCCACCGTCACCGGCTCATCGTACTTTTCCTGGTGCCACAGTTCGAACCCCCGGGCGAACTCGGTACGGATCTGCTCGTTGTGAGGCGTGATGATCACCAGGACCCGATCGGCCTTCATCACCAGTCCAGTCTCGGCCCGGAAGATCACCGGCAGCAGAAGCACCACCAGGAAACTCCCGAGAACCGCCGTGCGTTTCCAGTCGAATGACCGGAGATTCGAGAACAGGACCAGTACTACCAGGATGCCCCCAAGCACGACGAGCTTGGTGGGTGTCATCGGAAGCAGGACGATCATGCAGGCAACGACCAGTGTGAACAGGATGATGACGACCAGGCTGGAAGCGTCGCGCAGGCACTTCATCACGATCGCATTCCAACGGCCCGGCCGATCTCATCCGCCAGCGATCCGGCTGCATCGGTGACCGCAGCAGCCCACGAGGAATCCTCGCTGCCGCCGGCGTAGATGACACTGCGAGAGGCAGTGATCAACGCCCCCAACCCATCGGCATGGAAGAGATCCAGGATGTCCGACAGTCCGGCACCCTGCGCACCGTAACCGGGCACCAGGAACAGCTGCC
Organism: Phycisphaerales bacterium; assembly: GCA_029245245.1. Taxonomy (GTDB): domain Bacteria; phylum Planctomycetota; class Phycisphaerae; order Phycisphaerales; family SM1A02; genus UBA854. Next base: position 144,229 of record JAQWPT010000033.1, on the reverse strand, counting down.
GAGGCATGTGTGCCCGCAGGCGAGTGTGCTCCTGCCCCTGCGTCGCCCCCACCACCACGCCGAGGCTGCTGTACCCGCAGTCGCCCAGCAACGCGTCGTCCTGCTGGGCAACCAGGTCGGCGACAGCTTCCGCCACCGAACGGCCATCCATGAGTGACTGGCTCTGCAGAGCGGAACCTTCCGGATTCGATGTCCGCACCAGGACGAAGCCACCATGCCCACCGGCAAGATACGGACGCAGCGAATCGATGCCGAGGTATCCGTTGAGCGTGATCCAATCCGCACTCGTACGATGAAAGGCCGCGGCATAGTGTTCGTTGCTGATGCCGATGTCCCCGCGCTTTGCATCCAGCACTACGTGCAGATCCAGGGATCGGGCACGATCAATGTTCGATTCGAGCACCTCGATGCCCCTGGCGCCATATCGTTCGAAGCAGGCGGACTGGAACTTCACGCAGGGCACCAGGCCGGAAATGGCGACCAGAACCTCGTCGGTGAACCGGTCGATGGATTCGATCTCGGCCTCCGGAGTATCGACCACGCTCCGCGTGACCCGAGGCAGCCGCTCGAAAACAGGGTCGATTCCCACGCAGACCGGTGCACGACGTTCCTGCACGGCTCGAACGAGTCGATCTGCCGGATGGGTGATGGCGGTGGTGGTATCGGTCACGCCGGCGTTCTCCAGGGCCATAGCATACCCCTCCGGACTGGATGTGACCGATACAATCCTGGCGCGATGACTGCCCCACCCCGTCACCTTGAACTGGATCGTGCCCATGGGCTGATCGTCCACTGGGCGGACGGGCGAGTGAGCGCCTACCCGACCGAGCACCTTCGGCGATTCTCCCCGTCGGCCGAGGCCCGCCAACTGCGGGAGGAACTCGAACGCAATCCCCTGGCGGTGCTTCCCGCCTCCGCGAACTCCGACGTGCCACTGCATGCCGTGGATGCGGAACTGGTGGGCACCTACGCGGTTCGCATCCGGTTTTCCGATGGACACGACACCGGCATCTATTCCTGGGATTACCTCCGTTCGATCGATCCCGACGCTCCTCCCCGACCCGATGAAGGGGGACCGGACCATGATTGAAATGAGCGCCCGAATCGAACCGCTCACGACGCCCCCCTCCTCGCCGCCGGCCATGGACCACCCCCGGCCCTGGTTCGTGTCCATCCACACGACGCGTGAAGGCGAAAGTCGAAGTGTCGCGCACATTTCCAACATCGAGTACGTGCGATGGCTGGACCGAGCCGCCGAGCTGCACCTGGACAGCCTTGGCTGGACACGCCAGGCGATGACCGATTCCGGGCGCATGTGGTTCGTGGCTCGCCACGAGATCGACTACCGAGCCGAGGTCCATGCCGACGAGCACCTGGTGCTCGCCACCTGGGTCCGTGATCTCAAGCGGGCCAAGTCATGGCGAGACAGTGTCATCTGGCGACCATCCACCAAGGTGGACGATGAACCCTGCATCGTCTGCGCAGCTTCGACACTCTGGGTACAGGTCGATCTCCAGTCCCGCCGACCATGCCGCGTGCAGTCGGATCTGGTCGATGCGCTCGATCCACTGCACCCACCCCGTCCTCGAACCCAGGCAGGATCCAACTGATGCACCTGTTGGCCTTCATCGATCCGCAGCGGATGCGGGAAGACGGACCGATGCTGCAGGATCTCCTGCAGCGGCTGGAACAGGACTGGGACATCCGCAGCAGCCTGGTCCTTCCCGAAGAGCTTCCTGAGGACCTCCATGCAATCCAGCAGCAGGGCCTGGGGGCCAGTGCCGTGCTGACCATGCCACCCACCGGGCCGCTCTGGCTTCGCCAGCATGCCACCCAAACCCTCGCCGCACAGGTCCACCGTGATCCTCCGGACCTTGTGCTGTGCATCGGAACCGACTCCTATCAGGATGCAGAAGCCACCGCCCGCCACCTTGAACGCCCCATGGTCGTCTCCACCTGGTCCGTCTCGGATACCCGGCTGGCCACGAACCGGATGCAACATGTTGGAGCCTGGGTCGCACCCACCCCCCAACTGGCCAAACGCATCGTTCGCCGCGTCGGCAAGGAACTGGTCCAGTGCATCGCCCCGGGCATCACACCAGCCGCCACGCCCGCCGCCGAACTCGGGCTCGCGCCCACTCTTGCCCTGCTGGCATGCGACGGCAATCCCGAGATCGTCCGCAGCGTACTGGCCGGGCTCCAGCGAGTCGTGGCCGTCATCCCCGATCTCCAGATCTGCATGGAACTCGATGCCGCCGACGGCCACCAGGCCTGGAGAGAAGCCGATGCCCGTGGACTCCTTGACCATGTGTCAACGATCGCCGACGCGACCCAGGTCCGGACACTCCTGACAACATGCGACCTGATCGTGCATCCACATCGAGGAAGCAACGTCCGCACCATGGTGCTGGAAGCAATGGCGGCCTCCCGTGCCATCGTGTCCGCACCAGCACCGGATCTCGATTGGATCATCGACGGACAGACCGCAGCCATCGTCGAGGGGGTCGATCCAGAGGCATGGGCCGCCACCTTGCTGAACGTGCTCAACCAGCCGGGAGATCGACTGGCTCTTGGCCAGGGGGGCAGGGCTCGAATCATCGAACACCATGATCCAACTCGCCATGCAGCCACCTGGGCCCAACTGCTCACCGGGGCCAGCCGTGGCGTGTCGTACCCATTCACAAGCAGTAAACAGTCCTGAGTCCCCAAAAGTCGCGAATGAGCGGCTTCGGACGGCCTGGGCATCTCAAGATGGGGAAAAAGTGATCCCCAGCCCAGCATCTGGCCGATCGGCCACTTGACCGGGTGGTGTTGTTGCAGACACGACTCGGCTTCTTTCTCCCCTCCTCCCCGTTGAGGCCTTGTGCTTCAACGGGGATTTTCATTGCCTGAGGGGCGGCTTCCCGATACAAATTTTAACTAAATGAAACAGACTTTGACATTCCTTAATGTCTAGTTGAACTTTATGAATACACTCTTCTACATATCGAAAGTCACCACGAGGACACCCTGATGACCGATCACACTCCTGAACACGTACTGCTGAGCCTTCCGGGCGAAGATCTTGACCTGATCACCGCCCTGGTGCTTGAGGGCAGTTCCCTCAAGGGACTGGCCGCTCGATACGGAGTGAGTTACCCGACGATTCGAGGGCGGTTCGATCGGGTGATCGAACGCCTCGAGCGGATTGTCGCCGGAGAGCAGGTCGATCCACTGCGGGACCTCATTGCCAACCTGGTGGAACGAGGCGAACTCAATGGTTCCGCGGCGAGACGAATTCTCGAGGCAGCGGACACGCGAACACACATCCCCGAAGAAGCGAACTGAAAGGAACTCACATGTTTACACTCGCACTTGCTGACCCATGGTGGACGGGAGAAACTGCTGGCTGGATTGGAGCCATCGGGGGCACAGCGATGGGCCTCGTTGGCGGTGTGCTTGGCTGCATGGGCGTCCTTGTCCATCGCGGGAAGGCGAAACGGTTCGTCCTGGGACTCATGTGCTCCGTGATCATCGTGTGCCTTGGCATCCTTGCACTTGGCATCGTGGCCCTCACCCTCGGGCAACCCTACGCAGTCTGGTACCCATGCCTCCTGATGGGCTTTCTGGGCAGCTGCATCCCCGGCTTCCTGCTCCCCGTCTTCCTGGCCCGATACCGACAGGCGGAACAACGCCTGCTTGAAGCCGGCGCTCTTCGCGGCCCGTAAGTGGGCAGCGATGAGCCGTCACCCACCGGTTCCCGGTACCCTGTAGCCGTGTCGATGCATCCACTTCTATCCAATCGTGTCAACGAGATCGATGTCTCGGGCATACGCAGGGCATTTCAACTCGGCGCAAAGCTCGAGAACCCCATCAATCTCTCGATCGGCCAGCCCGATTTTGCAGTCCCTGAACCAGTCAAGCAGGCCACCATCAGGGCCATCGAGCAGGATCACAACGGGTACACCCTGACCACCGGCAACCCGCTCCTTCTTGAGGAGATTCGCACCCACCTCAAGGACGATGTCGGATGGGACCTTGATCGCGAAGACCTGGATGTACTGGTCACCTCCGGCACCAGCGGCGCGCTGTTGCTGTCATTCATGGCCCTGCTGGACCCTGGCGACGAGGTCATCGTGGCGGACCCATACTTCGTCGTGTACACCGCCCTGGGGCCCATGACGAACGCGACGATCACGCTCTGCGACACGTATCCCGATTTCAGGATGACCGCCGAACGCGTCGAGCCGCTGCTGACGGATCGAACGAAGATCGTGCTGGTGAACTCGCCGGCCAATCCCACCGGCGTCGTACTGACGAAGCAGGAACTCGACGACCTCGCCGACCTGTGCCAGGACCGCGGCGTCATGCTGATCTCCGACGAGATCTACGACCTCTTCACCTGGCCGGATCACCTCGACGAAACCGGGCACTGCCCCAGTCCCGCTCGTCACCTCGACGACATGCTGCTCATCCGCGGGTTCGGAAAGACCTACGGCTGCACCGGCTGGCGCCTCGGATTTGCTGCCGGCCCCTCCTGGCTGATCTCCGAAATGGCCAAGTTGCAGCAGTATTCATTCGTCTGTGCCCCCTCGATGGCCCAGGCAGGCGCCATCGCCGCCCTGCACACCGACATGCAACCCATCGTGGACCGGTACCAGGCCCGAAGTCGCATGGTGGTCGATGCCTTCAGCAGCCTCACTGAAGTGAACGAGCCCGGCGGTGCGATCTACGCGTTCATCAAGGTGCCCGAGCACATGGACTGCTCGGCCACGGACTTCTGCGAAGAAGCGATTCGGCGAAACGTCATCGTCATCCCCGGCAACGTCTTCAGCGAACGGGACACGCATTTCCGACTGAGCATCGCCGCAGATGAAGAGAAACTGACCGAGGGGCTCGAGATTCTCACCGACATGATGCAGTGATCGCCGTCCACGCGACGTGGCGATCCGACATCAACACCGTATTTCGTATTCGCCTCAGGACTCCTCGGAGGAAGCGGCCTCGGCACCCTCTGCGGGCGTGGCAGTGCCATCCTCTTCGGACGCTTCCTTGACCTTCTTCTTGGCCTGGACCTTGCGATTGCCGACCTTCACGAGACCGAACGGCGATTCACCGTCGAGCTTGAACTCACCCCGCTCAGCGAGATGCTCGATACGCTCATTTCGAGTCAGCACGTTGCGGTGCTGGTTGAGTCCCGAGGGCTTCGTCTTCAGGCTTCGATGCAGGCTCATGGTCCACTCCGTGGTTCGTCTCGGTGTCACCCGTCCCAACGGACCAGGTAACGATCTTCCAGACTCGATTGGCCTCCGGATTCCACCCATTGGAGTCCGATTCCGCCGATTCGATCATCCAGGTCCCGGCAACTTGCCTCGGATCTGGAGGTGGATGTCAGCCCCGGCAGGGTGATGACTCGAGCCAGTCCTGCATTGTCACGTGGAATGACCCAGGTTTCAAGTCCCCGCTCACGACAGAATCTCGCCAGGCGGAGGGCCCCAGCCTCCCGGGTCTCGGCGAGGACGAAGTAAAAGAGGCCTTGCTGGCGTGGATCCCCCACCAAGGGGGCACTGAAGGGGCTCTCCTGGCCTGCCTCCAGGGGATCTGGAATCTCGATCACGACCGGCGCTGCGAGGACTGGATCGGATACCACGGGCTGGAAAATGACGGATTCCAGGTCGGCGCGTGCCTGCAACTCCCCCTGCCGGAACGCGATCATCCAGGTGATGACGATGAGGATCATCACCAACGCACCCACCACAAGCAGGTGGCCGGCAGTGACCCGGATGCTGCGACCGGGGCCCGGCCAGGCCGTGGCGCCATCCTGTTCCGATCGCGGCGAAGTCGACTCCGCCTCCAATGACTTGAAGAGTTCCAGCAAGGCCGGTCTGGATTGTCGCCTCCCCATGGCGCCTCCTTCAGGCTTCGTCCGTTGCGATCACACTTGCCATCGCCTGTCCACCGGTATGGGTGATGCTGACGAACCAGGACTGCACACCCATGGTCTGCGCCCGCTCGGAGGCGACGCCACTGACCTGGATGTGGGGCTGGCCGCCCGGTGCGCGAACCACGTCCACGTCCGACCAGGACACTCCCTGCCCCCAACCGGTTCCAAGGACCTTGAAGACAGCTTCCTTGCAAGCGAATCGCGCTGCGTAGCGCTCGGCACGAAGACCCGGCCCGGATTCAGCATAGGCCTGCTCGCCCTCGGTGAACACGCGATTGATGAATCGATCGCCGTGCGCCTGGAGCATTCGCTCGATGCGTTCCACCTCGACCAGGTCCACGCCATGGGAAAGAACGGCCATGCGATCATTCTACCGATGGCCGGGACGTTCAGCATGCCCCGGCAGAAGCGTCCGCTGCAGCCCATGCTTCCCTGGCCTGCTGCATCCCTGCAGCTGGATCGGGCCACTGCCGCAGGTCCACGACCACACCGGATGTCCAACTTCGCAGAGTCAAGGCGACCTTGTACGCCGTCAGGTCCAATCGGCCTGTCCCGTCGATTCCTGGCGGCACACGCTGTCCCGCCTCGTCCAGATCCCCCAGGCGGACGGAGACGAGCTGCTCTGACGCGGCATTGACCACCCCTGCTGGATCGACCCCGGATGAAAGCAGGGCCACGGGATCAATCCCGATCCCGTGCGACGGTCCACTCATCACCGCCTCGACGCGGTGATCTGCCAGTCGTACCCCCCGACTCATGGCATGCGAACAGATTGCGTCGAGCACTCCGGAATCGACCTCGTCGCCAGGCAGGACCATCGACACCGGGCACCGACCGAGATCGGCCGCCAGGTCGATGCTGGACACCGTCGCATCCAACGCCCGCTGCACCGTCTCCGACGAAGTCCATGCCTGCATGGGAATCCAGAAATCCAGACCGGTCAACTCCTGGTTGCTCCGACGAAGCGATGAACGCAGGTCACGGCGGCCGGATTCCCCCAGGTCCCCGGGGCGAGTCCCCTCGGCGCGAACATCGAGTTGGACACCTCGCCATCCCTGCTGGCGCAGGCGATCGATCGCGTTCCTCGGCGGCAGAGCGAGGGATGAGATCGTCGGGGAGAGGATCCATTCCTGGGAAGGGAACAATGCCATGGCTTGAGGCTACCATGGACCCATGGCAGATGATGCTCACATCATCGATGTGCAACTGGTCGACGGACCGCTTCCCCCCGATAGAACCCCACCCGCCGAGGGCGGCGGCGCCTGCTCCTTCATCGGTCGTACCCGGCCCGAGCAGCATCCACGACACGGTCGACTTCGTGCCCTGGACTACGAGGGATATCGACCACTGGCCCTTCGCACCATGCGCAACCTCGCCGACACCGCGGCCCAGCGATGGTCATGTCACCGCGTGGACCTCCACCATTCGATGGGCATCGTCGCCGTGGGTGAGACAAGCGTGCACGTCCATGTCGCCTGTGATCACCGTGACAATGCCTTTGCCGCCTGCCGGTGGCTCATCGATACCCTCAAGCAGCAGGTCCCGATCTGGAAACGGGAACAGTGGACCGACGGGACGACCTGGGTCGACGGAGTTCCAGTCACGGAGCACGCCTCATGAGCGGCCGAGCCCTGCTCTCGATGGCGACGTGGTGGTCCATGACCCTCTGGATGGCAGCCATTGCTGCAGCCGGGATCGCCGCCGCGGGAGTCTTCGCCACCCTGCCCGAACTGAACCCCACGCTGCCGGAGTTCAGCGCCATGGACCCCTCCGTGCACGGCCGCCTTGCCTCCGGACTGATCACCGAACCGATCTTCACCGCCACCGACGCCGCCCAGGTGGTGTTCACGTGCATCGTGCTGGCGTGCATCGTGCTGCACTGGGCTGTCGGAGCCGGATCCCACCGCCCCGTTGCACGCATCGGCTGGACCCTGGCAAGCCTGCTTGCCATGGCCTGCCTGTGGTCACGGATCTTTCTGATCATGCCCGACATGAACGCCGACCTGCAGGCCTATCGGACTGCCGCTCGCAACGGCGACGTCGACCTGGCCACCCGCGCCTACGACGCATTCAACTCGATGCATCCGACCGCCTCGACTCTCATGGAAACAGGAGCCATCCTCACCCTCATCGCCATCGGGGCCCTGGCCATCATGTACCGGCTCCCGGGAAAGCAGGGCGCATCAAGATGACCAGCCCCACGACCACGCCCGGCGCAACCTCCAAGGCTGGATTCGACCTGCCGAAGCCGGACCCCGATCGAACGCGCCGCGCCGGCCGCATCTTCAACGCCCTCTCCAAGGCCTACCCCGATGCACATTGCGAACTTGACTACGCATCACCCGCAGAGCTGCTGATCGCCACCATCCTCTCGGCCCAGGCCACGGATGTCGGCGTCAACAAGGCGACTCCCGGGCTCTTCACTGCCTTCCCGACACCTGGCGACTACGCCAGGGCGACGCCTGGCGACATCGAACCGCACATCGCGACCATCGGCCTGTTCCGAAACAAGGCCAAGGCGGTGCATGAATCGATGAAGCGGATCCACGAGGTGCACCAGGACGAGGTGCCCTCGAACATGGAGGCATTGCTGGAACTGCGCGGCGTGGCCAGGAAGACGGCCAACGTGGTGCTTGGCAACGCATTCAACATCAACATGGGCGTGGTGGTCGACACCCACGTCACCCGGCTGAGTCACCGACTGGATCTCTCCCAGGCGTCGACTCCGGTGTCCATCGAACGCGACCTGATGGCTCTCTTCCCACGGAGAAAATGGACCCTGCTGAGTCACCTGCTGATCTTCCATGGGCGGCGTGTCTGCAAGGCACGAGGTGGCAGTTGCGCCACCGACCCGATCTGCCGACGATGGGGCTCCTGCAGCAACGAGTGAGTTCAGAACTCCTCGGCGACGATTCCGAATCCGCCCGACTCGCTCACGAAGGCGACTCCTCCGCCAAGCATCAGCGGCTCGAGGAAGAACACCGGACCGTCGAGGCGAACCGACAATTTCGTCATGCCATCCAGCGGACCCACACCACTGGCCATGCGATCTTCCTCGGTCCACGAGTCCCATCCATACGGCACGGTGATGCCCTCGGTCGGCAGTCGGACCATGATGATCCCACCGTCGTGTCCGATCCAGATCACATTGTCAGCCGCCACCACACAGTGGAAACGGCCTCCACGGGGCGCAACCAGCCGATCGATGCCCACCGGGGTATCGACCTCGATCTCACGTCCCTCACCGGTGATGCGGAATGTCCAGTCCAGCATCACGGCCTCACGCGCGGGCTCTGCAAACTCGACGTCGCTGACGGCCACCTGCACGGCCTTGTCACCGATGCGGTACATCCACATGCCCCGTGGCGAATCAGCCAGGATGTTCCGACCATCGGACACGGCTCGACTCAACCCGGCTGGTTCAGGGTGGTACATCGCGAAGGTCCGCTTCGTCCCATTCATGTCATCCTCCAGCCGCCACGCACCCCGCCCGAACTCGCCGGCGAGAATGATTCGATCTTTGTCGTGCATGTCCGCATCGACCGCGCCCACAATGGCGATTTCCTCATCCAGGTGCAGGCCGTCGGGAGCGATGCGGTAGACCCGCACCGCCAGCGATGACACCACGATCAGTCGATCTTCGTATTGTCGAACCCGAGTGGTCGTGCCCGGCAAGGGAACGGTCCAGGCCTGTGCATCGATCTCGCGCAGGTCGGCCCCCATGAATCCCACCAGCGATCCGTTTCGCTCGTTGCGCACGAAGACATGTCGCCGCGGATCATCCGGCGTGAGTCCCGGCACCGACTGGATGTGGTTGGCCGAGCCGACGAACTCGTCATCGGACATGCGGTGGATGCGTCGATCCTGACAATAGACGAGACCATCTTCACTGCTGTCCACGGATGTCACCACGCCCTCGACCTTCACCAGCCGCCGGCCGGTCTCGAGGTCCACCACACCACCGTCGCCGAAGACAAGGCGCTCGCCTCCAGCCAGGACGATGCCCCGGGGACGAATTCCAAGTTGCCCGGAGGTCGTCGTTTCTTCCAGCCATGGTCGCCGAGGGTCGTCAAGAGTCAGGCGAACCACGCCGCTGTCCTCGAGCACCACCAGCAGCTCATCTCCATCCAGGACCATGTCGATCGCGGGACCGGAGGTGCCCGGGTCGGCGAGATCCTCCCGGAAGGCGACTCGACCCGTCTTGGCGTCGATCACCAGCAGTTCACCGCCCATCAACTGGTACCACACACCGTCATCCACCAGCATGCGATAATGCGTTCCACCAGTGTGATGCTGCACGGTCAACAGCTCCGTCCTGGGGCGAGGCGACTTCGCCGGCTTGTAGGTCTCGACGCATCCTTCGAGTCCCATGACCAGGATGGCCAGGGCGAGAATGGCCCGGGAGGTTGTCCGTGCAGTGGATCGCATGATGCAAAGCATACTCCCGCAGCCGCTTCACGACCCGAACCACCAGTCACAACGCATGCCAGACCACCTCGACCACCTTCGACACCGTGTTGAACACGCCCCCGGCGACCCGGATGCTCTGTGCGAACTCGGCAGTGAATACCTCCGCCGCGGGCAGGACGACCATGCTGCGGCCCATTTCAAACTGGCACTGGAGATCGACCCGACCTGGTATCCCGCCGCAGTGTCCATGGCCATGTGCCAGCACCGAGCCAATGACCAGCCCGCCGCGATGGAGACATTGGCCCAGGCTGCCGAGCAGGCACGGGAAACCGAGGACAACGAAGCCTTTGAGCAGATACGCAATGCCATGGAACGCATCAGCACCCAATGACTTCTCCCAACACACCCTCGAGGCCCGACCCCCAGCAACTCCGCACCTGGGCCCTGGACTGGCTGCATCGGACCGATCGATCCCGACAACACATCCAGAACCGGCTCCTGGAACGCGGCGGTGATCCCGACCACGTGCAGTCCCTGCTCGACGAGTTCCAGCAACGCGGCTGGATCGACGACCAGCGGTGCGCCGAGGCACTGGCCACGCGATGGTGCCGAAGCGGCTCCCTCGCTCCCGATGCGCTGGCGCTGCGGCTCCAGGAAGAAGGGATCGACTCCCACATCGCACGAACAGTGGCCGGATGCGATGAAGGCCCCGCACCGGTGGAACTGGCCATGGACCTCGCTCAACGCCGACTTGCAGGCCTGGCATCCAAGCCCCCGGAGGTCATCATTCGAAGACTGCAGGGCGTCCTCGCACGCAAGGGATACGATGAGGAGGTCGTCCTCGAGGTCCTGGAGCGGCTTGACCTGCTGCACCGATGAACCAGATCGACCCACCGGGTACGCTGCAGGAATCCATGTCAATCATGAATGAACCAGACCACAACACGATCGAACTGGAAATCGAGCCCACCGATGTCCAGCGTCGCCTCGACGCCGGGCAGGGCCTGGTCCTGCTTGACTGCCGCACCGACTCGGAATGGGCCATCGGCCACCTCGAACATGCTCGACTCATCCCCCTCCAGGAAATGAGCCTGCGCATGCATGAACTCGACGACTGCAAGGACCGTGACATCGTGGTCTACTGCCACAAGGGCGCCAGGTCCCTGATCATCACCAGGCTGCTCCGACACCACGGGTTCCAGCATGTCCAGTCCATGACCGGAGGGATCGATCGCTGGTCCCGTGACATCGACGACTCCATCCCGCTGTACTGAACCACCCCATGCTTTCCAAGCGACTCATCACCGGCCCCCTGCTCGTCATTGCCCTCCTGGGCCTTGCGGTCCTCAACGAGTACGTCGGCACGCTGCACTGGAAGACCTCCCTCTCCTTCTTCTGGCCGATGAGCAGCCTCGGCATCGAGACCGTGCCCCCCGGCGCGGTGCTCTTCGTGATCTGCTGCTTCGTCATCGCCCTGGCGTCCCGCGAACTGACCCCCGTTGCCAGGGCCTGCTGCGGCCGTGAAGACCTGCGCTGCCACGCCGCCAGCGTCTTCTGCTTTGGAGTGCTCTCGCTCTACGCAATGTGGCTCGGCGGCCTCAGTACCGATCCCATGATGGCCACCGCCATGCTCGGCACTGTCCTGGCGGCCTGCTTCTTCACTTCCCTCGTGCTGGCGAGCCGCGGGAAGCGAACCGATGGCGCCGTACTGGCCGCCCTGGTCACCACCGGCTTCACGATCTACCTCGGCGTCTTCCTGGGCTTCTTCATGCTCATCCAGGTGACCCACTCCGTGTGGTGGATCATCGGGATCATCGCCATGGTCAAGATGTGCGACACGGGGGCGTACTTCACTGGACGATCGATCGGCAAGCACAAGTTGATCCCCTGGCTCAGCCCTGGAAAGACCTGGGAAGGACTCATCGGCGGCCTGCTCGCCTCCATGGGGACGGCCTGGGGACTGGCGGCCCTCAGTGAAGCATGGTTGCCAACTGAACCCGTCGTCCCGATCTGGCTCGCACTGCTGCTTGGCTTCGTCATCGGGCTCAGCGGACAATGTGGCGATCTGGTCATGAGCCTGATGAAACGCGACGCTGGAATCAAGGACAGTTCCAGCCTGCTCCCAGGACTCGGCGGAATGATGGATGTGCTCGACTCGCCTCTTTTCGTCGCCCCCATCGCCTGGTGGATGCTGCAACTGACATGAAGGTGATCTTCAGGAACAAATGCGTTCCCATGCTCTTGGTCACTTGATACACTGTGCAGTCATGCCTTTTCAGGAGCACACGATGTCCGCCATCGAGGATCTGCTGGCACTCCACCTTGTTGACAAACAGGCCCGCGGCCTTCGATCCCGGGTGGAAAATGCGCAGACGTACCTGAATGCCCAGCAAAGTCAACTGGACGAGTTGAATGCGTCCATCGATGAACTCGCCCAGCGGTCCAAGCTGACCCAGGCCACTGTCGCGAACCTGGAAACCGAGGCTGGCAGCATCGACGAGCGGACGAACAAGCTCCGCGACGATCTGAAGAACTCCTCGACCACGAAGCAGTACAACGTGATCCTGGAAGAGATCAACAACCTCAAGGAAGCCAAGGGGCAGGTCGACGACCGTGCCCTGGCTGAACTTGAAGGGCTTGACACCATCAGCGCCGAGACCGAGGCCCTGACCGCCAAGGCCACCGAGCGAACGACGGTCCGGGATTCGGCCACGATCGAACTGAAGGAACGAACCGACGAGGTCGCAGAACAGCTGGCACTGCTTGAAGCGGAGCGAGCGGAGAAGGCCTCCGTCGTTCCCGCCGCCGCGCTGGAGATCTTCGACCAGGCTGCCGACGATTTCGAAGGCGACTCCATGGCCCCTCTCGAGGAAATCGATCGCCGACGCCTGGAGTACGGCTGCAGTTGCTGCAACGTGTCACTGCCGTTCAACCTGGTGAACACGATCATGGCCGATGACAACATCGTCCAGCAATGCAAGGGCTGCCTGCGAATCCTCTACGCCACCGAGGAACTCCGCGGCGCACTGGTCAAGAAGTAACCCCTTCCGGGGTCACCCCTCATCGAACAACGAATTCTGATCCGGCCCCGGCTGGGTCCTTGACTGCAATTGCGTGACCTCCTCGGCCAGTTCCTCGAGGTCGCGAAATGCGTAGTACTCGCTCGCATACCGGATGTAGGCGATCTGGTCGATCTCGCGAAGTCGCGACGCAGTCCGTCGCCCGATCTCGAGGCTGGGTACTTCTCGATCGAAATCGCGATGGAGTTCCGCCTCCAGCCCCTCGCAGATCGCCTCCTTGGCATCCTCCGAGACCGGACGCTTTCCGCAGGCCGCCACGATGCCCCGCATCACATTGGCCCGGTTGAAGAGCACCCGGGACCCATCCTTCTTGATCACCATCAATCGGTCCGAGGACCGGATCTGCTCGAAGGTGGTGAATCGCATTTCGCAGTCCACGCACTCGCGGCGACGACGTATGACAGCTCCGCCCTCGGAGGACCGACTGTCAATCACCTTGTCATTGTCGTTGCCGCACCTGGGACAGAGCACCGGCACACCTCCCATTGGGGTGATGCAGTGTCCCACGACCTCGCGTTCTTTGCAATGATCGACGTCCGGGGCCTTGCTGGATATCCTGCACCACACGTCACCCCGAACCATCCTCCCTCCCGATCACCTCACCCATGCCACGCATCGAACTGCCAGACGGAACTCAGAAGGAATTCGACCAGCCGGTAACCCCGGCGGAGGTCGCCGCCTCCATCGGCCCTGGCCTGGCCAAGGCCGCCATCGGTGCCCGCATCGACGGCGAGCTCTCCGACATGTCCTGCCTCATCCGGCATGATGCGTCGCTGCAACTGCTCACCGCCCCCCGCAAGGGGCAGGAACCGGACCCCGATGCGCTGCTGATGCTTCGCCACAGCACCGCCCACGTGATGGCCGAAGCGATTCAGCGGGTCATCCCGGACGTGCAACTGGTCTACGGCCCACCCTTGGAATACGGGTACTACTACGACATGGCGGTCCCCGAGGATCGGCCAATCCGTGACGAGGATTTCGAGGCCATCGAACGCGAGATGCAGTCGATCATCGCCGAGGACCGCCCCTTCACCCGCTACGAACTCGAGCATGAGCCGGGCATGGAGAAACTCGAATCCGAGGGAAGCAAGTACAAGATCGACAACGCCCAGCGTGCACTCGATGCCGGATCGACGATGCTCAGCTGGTACGCAACGGGTGATCCGGGAAATGATTGGGAGGATCTCTGCCGCGGGCCTCACATTCCCAGCACTGGTCGGATCGGGGCATGCAAGGTCATGTCCGTTGCATCCAGCTACTGGCACGGGGATGCCGAATCCGATCGGTTGACCCGGATCTACGGCACCGCCTTCTTCGACGAGGCGGGCCTGGCCGATCACATGGAACGCCTGGAGGAGGCTCGACGCCGTGACCACCGGGTCCTGGGCCGCCAACTCAAGCTCTTCGCCATCGACGAGATGGTGGGCTCGGGCCTGATCCTCTGGACTCCACGGGGCGCGGTCATTCGCGATGCCCTCCAGACCTTCATCCGCACCGAGTTGCGGCGACAGGGATACCAGGAGGTCTTCACCCCGCATATCGGGAAGCTCGACCTCTACCGGACCTCAGGACACTACCCCTACTACCAGGAGAGTCAGTACCCGCCACTGATCGACAGCGATCAGCTTCGTCGGCTTGCCGACGAGGGCTGCTCCTGCGCAGAGCTGTCCAACCGCATGCAGCAGGGCGAGATCGACGGGTACCTCCTGCGGCCGATGAACTGCCCCCACCACATCCGGATCTATGCCAGTGACGCACGCAGTTACCGGGATCTCCCGCTGCGTCTCAATGAGTTCGGAACCGTGTACCGATGGGAGCAGTCCGGCGAGATCGGTGGCATGACCCGCGTGCGAGGGTTCACCCAGGACGACGCCCACCTGTTCGTGACCGAGGACCAGGTCGCGGACGAGGTTGCTGGCTGCCTGGAGATCGTGAAGATCATCTTCTCGGCCCTGAACATGACCGACTACCGGATCCGGGTGGGCCTGCGCGACCCCGACAGCACCAAGTACGTCGGCGATCCATCCAACTGGGACAAGGCCGAGACCGCCTGCCGCAACGCGGCGGCATCACTGGGGGTCCCCTTCACCGAGGAACCCGGCGAAGCGGCTTTCTACGGCCCCAAGATCGACTTCGTTGTCCGTGACGTCATCGGCCGTGAATGGCAACTGGGCACCATCCAGGTGGACTACAACCTGCCGGAGCGTTTCGATCTCACCTACATCGGACCCGACAACCGGCCACACCGGCCGGTCATGATCCACCGGGCCCCCTTCGGATCCTGGGAACGGTTCATCGGGGTGCTCATCGAGCACTTCTCCGGCGCCTTCCCAACCTGGCTCGCCCCCGAGCAGGTCAGGGTGCTGCCGGTCTCCGAGAAGAGTGCCGAGTATGCCCAGGACATTCACCGGCAGCTGCTGGACATCGGTGTCCGGGCGGAACTGGACGATTCCAACGAGCGGCTGCAGGCCCGGATCCGCACCGCCGCGGAAATGAAGATTCCATACCTCTTCATCGTGGGCCCCCGGGACCAGGAGCACCATGCCGCCAGCGTGCGGGCCCATGGCATCCCCAAGGACCTCGGCGCCGCCCCGCTGGAGCAGTTGCTCGAGACCCTCTCGGCGGAAATCTCGACGCGGGGCACGCGGACGATCATTGACGAACTGTTCCCGGAGGCGGCGACGTCCACCCCGTGATTTCCAAGGTTTCCTTGGCGAAAACCCTCGCACGGTGGTAGGCTGCGTGCCGCCCCGTGATTCGGTCGTGTCTGTTCTCGACCCGGGGCACGAGGAGCAGGACCACTGCGGATGATCGATCACCACGCCCTTCATCAATGCGTTCCATTCCACCGCCGCACTGCGACGGGTGACATGGGAACCACGGGCACCGACATCCACCCGCAGGGGTTGCGGCACATCGCATGAGCATGTTGCCGGCCACCCATGCATTGCGTTCCAGCCCCTTGAAACGAGCCACCACGCGACGAACCTGCCAACGGCACCCGGGGCGGCCCCGGTCCCGCACGCAACTGTTCGCTCGCTGAGAGGAGCCCCCACCATCGCACGCCGACGCTACTTTCGTCCCCAGGATGCTGTTCGGAACCTGCCTCGTATCAACGAGCACATCCGAAAGTCCCCGGTTCGACTCATTGACGAACAAGAGAACATGATCGGAATCATCAAGACCGAGGATGCGCTGGAGCGCGCCCGCGAAGCCGAACTCGATCTTGTTGAAGTCTCCCCCGACAGCGATCCCCCGGTCTGCAGGATCCTCGACTTCGGAAAGTACCGCTACGAGCAGTCGAAGAAGGAGAAGGCGTCCCGCGCCCGGTCCAAGACCGCGGAAATGAAAGAGGTCCGGCTGGGGCGATCCATGAAGATCGATCCCCATGACATTGAGATCCGGATGAACCAGGCCCGCAAGTTCCTCATGGAGGGGCACAAGGTCCAGATCGTCCAGAACTTCCGTGGCCGGGAGATGCTGCATCGCGAGCGTGGATACGAACGGATGAAGCACGTGACCGCGACCCTCGAGGACATCAGCAAACTGGAGACTCCACCGCGGATGGCCGGCCGGCGAATGTCGATCATCCTCGCCCCGGACAAGTCCAAGATCTCCCGCATCAAGCAGCAGGAAGCGGCCAAGCAGCCCGGTTCCCAGCCCACGGCCCCCGTGGATGCTGAAGAAACGATGATCGATGCCGCGGCCGAAATCGCCCCTGCCGCTGAAGCTGCCCCTGCCGTCGAGGTCGATGCCTCTCCGGAAACGGACGCCGTCGTCGATCCCACTGATCCTCCCACCTCGTGAGTCCCGTCCCATGGCCCGAATCGGAGTCGTTTCCGACATCCACAGCAATGCCAATGCGTTCATGGCCGTACTCAACGAACTGGGCCGGCATGACGTGGAGGAGCTCTACTGCCTCGGCGACATCGTCGGATACGGACCCGCACCCGCACGATGCCTCGATCTGGCCCTGACGTACTGCGACGTCCTTGTCCGTGGAAACCACGACGAGGCCGTCTTCGTCGAAGGCGCACAGGCCCAGTTCAATCCAATCGCCTGGGCCGCCATCGAGTGGACACGCAAACAACTCTCCGATCGTGATCTCGATGCGCTGCTGCACATGAAGACACGGGAGATCACCAGCATGGGCGTCACCTGCGCCCACGACACTCCCGTCGAAAACGAAACCGCCTATGTGCTCGACCTGTTGACCGCCTCGGAAGCATTGGCGGCATTGACCACGCCCATCGGCCTCGTCGGGCACACCCACGTCCCACGTGTCTTTTCCGCTCCGACCGACATCATCGGCGACGGGTTCTGCCCACCCGAGGCCGTCGAAGTGATCGTTCCCCTTGCCGGTGAGCCCATCGAACTTCGTGCCGACCACCTCGTGCTCTGCAACCCCGGCGCCGTCGGCCAACCCCGCGACAGCGATCCACGAGCCAGTTGTGCCGTACTCGACACCAAGGCCCGGACGTTCACCGTGCATCGCGTGGACTACGACATCCAGCAGACCCGCATTGAAACCATTGAAGCTGGTCTCCCCGCGATCCTCGGGGAACGACTCTTCGAAGGACTCTAGATCGCCTTCTTCGCCCAGCCTCCCTGCATGAAGCGGGCGAGGAAGAGCATCGAGCGGACCACGAGTTCGCCACAGAGACCGATCCAGATGCCCACGAGCCCCATCTCCAGGTAGATGCCCAGGAACCACGCTGCCGGAAGGCGGACGAGGTAACTGGAACAGGTCGTGATGATGAAGACCCAGAGGGTGTCGCCCGTACCGCGCAGCGCCTGGCGGGTGACCATCGAGATTGCGAAGAAGACCTGGGTCACCCCGCAGATCAGCAGCAGCGACGGCACGGTCTCCATGTAGACGGGGTCGTCGCTGATCACGGACGTCAGTGCCTTGCCGAAGATCGAGAAGACCACCCCAAGCAGACCCATGATGACGACCCCGATGCCGATGCAGGTCCATACCGCCTTGCGAGCCATGCGAAGATTGCCCGCCCCGAGAAACTGCCCGGCGATGGCCCCGGCCGCGATCCCGATTGCGAATCCCGGCAGGAAACTGAACGCCTCCCACTGCACGGCAATGATGTGCGCTCCCTGCAGCCCCTGTCCGGCCTCTGCGAGGTCCACCGAGTCCTCGGACGAATCAAGCAGGACGTGCTGCGCCATCTTCGAGGTGGCCACCTCGCCGATGAACCAGAGCACCACGAGGTTGGCCATCCACATGGAGAGCCCCTCGAAGAAGTTGGGAATGCCGATCCGGACGACACGCCATGCCATGGCCACGTCCAGACACAGTCGCCGGGACTCGAGTCGAAGGTCCTTGATACCGCGTGCCAGCGCCACCAGCGTGAGCAGGGCCCCGCAGGCGAAGCTGATCACGGTTCCCCATGCAATGCCGGAGACGTGCAGGTCGAACCCGAAGGGGTTCTCCACTCCGTCGACTCCGAGCCATTCCAGGTCGGCCCCGGACAGCCCCCAGGACACACCGACGTTCACCACGTTCACGAGGATCGCGATGATCGATGGAACCAGAGACTCTCCCGCCCCGTGCATGCACATGCCACCGACCATCATGATGCCGAAGAACGGCAATCCGTAGGCCATGATCCGCACGTACTCGATGCAGTATTCCCGAGCATCGGCCTGCGACTCGTTCAGCGCAAGATCGGCAAGCCACGGAGCCATGAACCACATCACGACTGCGAACAATGTTCCCCAGATGGTGCTGATCAGCAGCGACTGCGCCAGGGCTGAATGCGACTGGTCCGGATCACCTGACCCCATGGCCCGGGCGATCAAGGCCTGCCCGCCGATCCCGATGCCGGCCATGGCGATCCCGATGAGCCATCCGACGTAGGACCCGACTCCAAGGCCATCGAGGCTTGCCACCACGATCGATTCGGGGAGGGCCCCCGCGAGTATCTTGTCGAACAGCCCCACGGTCGCCGCCAGGAACTGCTGGATCATCACCGGCAGCGCTACGATGACGATCATCGCCGTAAGCGACTTGCCCACAAGGCGACCGGACTGGATGCGACCATCTCGGCCGTCGACTTCTTGAGTGGGTTTGGTTGACACGGAACGAACAGGGTAGCGACCAACTACCGACGCGTCGGGTCACGACCCGGAGGCGGGACCATCCTCTTCTTCCACGTCTTCGGTCCATGTGCGTCGCTGGGAATCGGGCCGAAGACCCGCCGGGTGAGACGGCTGCTCCTGGGACTGCTGGATCCAGAAGGCGATGTATTCGAACCAGGCCTTGTCGCGGGTATAGGTGGGGTACAGGTATTCACGATGGCCTTCGAAGGCGAGCGCCGGTTTCTCCAGTGAGTCGTACCACCGCTTCCATGCCACACGGTCCATGCCCCAGGCCTGCCCTGTCAACAATGCGAGTGATTCGGCGGCGTTGAGATTCACCGAGAGGCGACGGTCATCAAGCGCCACCAGCAGGGCCTGGAAGACATTGTCCTCCTGGTACTGGCCCAGTGCCGTCGCCACCGCGGCCTTGACCTCTCCGTCATCGTCAGGCGACGTGATGACCCGAAGCATCGGGGCCACGACCTCCGGGTTGTGCAGTCGTTGCAACGCCTTGGCCGCCGTCCAACGTACGTTCGTACTCTGGGTGACCCGCGAGTCGATCCATGGAACGATCACCAACGCATCGCTTGGCTGGCCATGTCGGCCGAGGGCCGTGATGGCCGCGGCCCGCACAAGCGGATCGGTTTCGTTCTCCACGTAGTCCCGGTACATGTCCATGTAGGTTTCCGCCCCACCAAAGGGCGCGTTGGCGAGAAGCACGACGCCCTCGCGTCGAAGATCCGCGTTGTAGGGATCAAGCGCTTCCAGTGCCGCCTCCCGGGGCGTCTTGGGCGAAAAGACCTCACCCAGATCCTGAAAGTCATCCGTAACGCACCCGGTCACCCCGAGGGCGACGACGGACAGTGCAAGAACGATCGCGTGACGCGACATGCTGGCAGTATAGAGCGGCGGAGCCGTGAGGATCTGGAATCAATCCTCTTCACTGACGGGCTGGTAGGCCTTGATCACCTCGGCCTGGACGTTCGGGGGGGTGTTCTCGTCATGGGAGTACTCCATGGAGTAGCTTCCCGCCCCTGCGGTGATGGACTTGAGCTGGTTGGAATAGCTCATCACCTCGGACAGGGGCGCCTCTGCGTACAGCACCGCCTGATTGCCCGGCAGGATATCGGTTCCCTGGATCCTGGCCCGCCGACCGGCAAGGTCAGCCGAAATGTCACCGATCATGTCCGTAGGGACCGTGATCTCCAACTTGACGAATGGTTCCAGCAGGACAGGCTTGGCCTTCTGCACGGCATCCACGAACGCCTTCTTGCCTGCGGTCACGAAGGCGATTTCCTTCGAATCCACCGGGTGGTGCTTTCCGTCGTAGACAGCAACGCGAACGTCCTGCAGGGGGTAGCCGGCCACGGCACCGTTGTGCATGACCGAACGCACGCCCTTCTCAATCGCTGGAAGGAACTGCTTGGGGACACTGCCGCCGAATGTTTCGTCCGCGAAGACGAGGCCGTTGACCAGGGATTCATCATCTGTTTCGGCCGGCTCGACCCGGAGGTAGACCTCACCGAACTGCCCGGAACCACCGGTCTGCTTCTTGTGCCGATGGTGGCCTTCCGCCTTGCCGGAGATGGTCTCCTTGTAGGCGACCTTGGGCTGTCGGGTGTCGACGCCCACGCCGTAGCGATCCTGGAGCATCTTCAGCTTGACCCGCAGGTGCAGTTCGCCGAGACCCCGAAGCACCGTTTCATGGGTTGCGGCAATGCGCTCCATCTCCAGCGACTGATCCTCCGCGATCATCTTGGCGATCGCTTCACTGAGCTTGCTCTCGGCCCCCTTCGACGTGACCTCGATGGCCAGACCGAACATGGGCTTGGGCTGCGGGATGGACTTGAGGGCCAACTGCCCGTGGCCAGCCTCGCTGTGCAGCACGCTGTTGTAATGAAGTTCATCGATCTTGGAGATGACCGCGATGTCGCCGGGAATGACAGAGTCCTGGTCGGAGGAATCCCTCCCCTGCATCTTCAGCAGGCTGGAGATCCGCACCGGCTTTCGCTCGTCGTCGAGGCGGGGGCTCTCGCCACCCTTGAGCGTGCCCTGGTGGATCCGGATGTATCCGAGCTTGCCGACGAACGGGTCGGACGCGATCTTGAAGACGTGACCGAGCAGGGCGTCGGCCGAGTTCTGGGTTGCCTTGAACTCCTCACGCTCCTCGCCCGTCCCGCGAACGAAGACGGCTCGATTGCCGTCGGCGGGGCTGGGAAAGAGTTCCGCGATCTGATCGAGCAGTTCAGAGACGCCCACCCCGTCCCTCGCGCTGGTGAAGAGCACGGGAATCAAGTGGCGATCGACCATGGCCTGCTTGAAGGGAGCCAGCAGCGATTCGCCATCGACCTCGCCCTGTTCCAGATACTGCTCCATGAGCGGCTCGTCGGTCTCCACCACCTGGTCCACGATGGCGGTATGGAAATCGCTCATGTCACCGAGGTCGCACTCGCCGTCACCGGAGAGGAAGCACCGGGCGACGGAGGATCCCCCGCCGGCAGGCACGTTGATCGGAACGCAGCAACTGCCGAAGGCCTCCTGGATCGAGGTCAGGATGCCACCGACGTCGGCGGCATCCATCTTGTTGATGACGATGGCCGTGGGGACGGCGTACTCGGAGGCACGCGTCATCGCCCGGCGGGTGATGGGCTGGATGCCGATGGACGCATCGATGACGACCACGGCCGCCTCCACCGCGGAGAGCGGACCGATCGCCTTGCCGAAGAAATCGGCACGGCCCGGGGTATCGATGATGTTCAGATGGCACCCGCCGTGATCCATGTGCAGCATGGCACTGTCCACGCTGTGACCGAGCTCCTTCTCCAGTTCATCGAAGTCGGAAACGGTGTTGCCGTCCTCCACCCGCCCAACTCGCGGTATCACCTTGCCAGCGACCAGCATGGCCTCGGCCAGCGTTGTCTTTCCTGCGCCGGAGGCTCCAAGAAGTGCGATGTTGCGAATCTGGTCGGTGGTGTACTTTGGCATGGTTTCCCGATCTCCTGTCTAAGCTGTATACACGCAAAAATCACTCCGGGAGCGACCTCATAGGATAGTCGAAGCATACACCCCTCCCTTTACGGGGCCCATCCACCCCCCGGATCGCTTCTCCGGGCCATTTCCTGAAACAAGCCGATCGCCCACCATGACTGATCCAATGCTGCACATCGTGCTCCTGGCACCACAGATCCCAAACAACACCGGAAACATCGGCCGGACGGCCGTGGCCACCGGCTGCGTCCTGCACCTGATCCACCCACTGGGCTTCGACATGGATGAAAAGGCCCGTCGCCGAGCCGGCCTCGACTACTGGGAACATCTGGACTGCCGGGAACACGACTCGTGGGAATCGTTTCTCGAATCCGAGCATCCTTCCCGGCTCTGGCTGTACACGACGAAGGTGGACCGCCCACACTGGGAGGCGGAGTTCCAGGAGGGTGACTACCTGCTCTTCGGAATGGAGACCGGCGGCGTCGATGCCGCGGTGCACGAACAGGTCATACGACAATGGGGCCCCGACCACCGGCTCACTCTGCCGATGCGGTCCGAGGCGCGCAGCCTGAATCTCGCGACCGCGGTCTGCGCCGCGGTGTACGAAGGCATGCGCCAGCTTCAGTGAGGCAGCGGGTGCCGGGCGCAGAGCGCCTGCACGTCGGAACGCACCGCCTTGCAGGTCGCCGCATCACCCTGGGAGCCCATCACGCGATCAAGCAGTTCCGCGACCTCGCCCATGGACTCCACATCGAAGCCTCGCGTGGTCAACGCCGCCGTGCCCAGCCGCAGGCCGCTGGTCACCATCGGCGGACGTGGATCATTGGGGATTCCATTCTTGTTCGTGATGATGCCTGCGGACTCGAGCCACTGCTCGGCATCGGCCCCGGTCAGTTTCGCATCACGAGGCTGCAGGTCGACGAGCATCAGGTGATTGTCGGTGCCCCCGCTGCAAAGGCGGTACCCACGATCGACGAGACCCGTCGCCAGGGCCACGGCATTTGCAACGACCTGCCTGGAGTAGTCGACGAAGGATGGCTGCAACGCTTCCCCGAAGGCCACCGCCTTGGCGGCGATGACATGCATCAGCGGCCCACCCTGCGATCCGGGAAATACCTTGCGATCAACCAGCTTGGCGACATCCTCGTCGTTGGAGAGCACCAATCCCCCTCGGGGGCCTCGCAGTGTCTTGTGCGTGGTGGTGGTCACGATGTGGGCATGCGGGAATGGGGATGGATGGACACCCGCGGCCACGAGACCGGCGATGTGGGCGATGTCGGCCATGAGCACGGCATCGACCTCGTCGGCGATGCTTCGGAAGGCTTCGAAGTCGATGGTCCTGGAGTAGGCGGAATACCCACAGATGATCATTCGCGGTTTCGTCTCCCTGGCGATGGCCCGAATGGCGTCGTAGTCGAGCCGCTCGGACTCGGGGTCCAGGTCGTACTCGACGATGTCGTAGAACGTTCCGGAGAAGTTCGGCTTCAAGCCGTGGCTGAGGTGGCCACCTGACTTGATGGGCAGCGAGAGAATCCGGTCGCCGGGCTTGCACATGGCCATGAAGGCGGCCACGTTCGCGTTCGCACCACTGTGGGGCTGCACGTTCGCATACGCACACTTGAAGAGTTCCTTGGCACGGTCCCGCGCGAGATCCTCCACCTGGTCATGGAACTCGCACCCGCCGTAGTACCGCTTTCCCGGATAGCCCTCGGCGTACTTGTTGGTCATCCACGATCCCATGGCGTGCATGACCGCTGCACTGACGTGGTTCTCGGATGCGATGAGTTCGAGCGTCGTGTCCTGACGCTCCGCCTCGGCCGAGAGGATGCGTTCGACCTCGGGGTCGCGCTGCTCAAGGAGCTTGAGGAGATGCTGTGAGATGTCGTCGAGGTGGTGCATGGGGCGGGAAACCTGTGTCATGACTGCATGGTACCTCGGAACAGAATCCCGACCACGCGACACGCTGCCGGGATACAATCCCCGCCATGGACCCGAACGAGAATCTCGCCGCCTGGCGGCGCATCACATCCAGCCTGGGAGCATTTCTGCTCGGCTGCCGAGCCGATGGCTCGCTCGTGACCGACTGGCCGGACTGCATGGGACGTCCCTGGCCAAGCCGATCCACCTTCGACCCCCACTGCCTCCCACAGCTGGCAGACCTCCTGCACCGGTATTTCGCAGGGGAAGCAGTGGATCCTGCCAAAGCCGAGTTCCCCGCTCCCACCGGACCACCGTTCTACCGGTCCTGCTGGGATGCCTGCCGAACCATCCCCCTGGGCTCGACCAACTCCTACGCCGACCTCGCCCGACGAGCCGGCAGTCCCAGCGCACTCCGCGCCGCGGGGGGGAGCATGCGTTCCAACCCCATGCCCATCCTCATTCCCTGTCACCGCGTGATCGCCTCCAACGGTCAACTCGGCGGATTTGCCGGGCACCGCGACCTCGACAGCCCGGCCCTGCGATTGAAACGAACACTGCTGGCGATGGAAACTGCGACCACCGCACCCATCAACGCCACCACTTGCAAGGATCTCCTCCCATGCGCCTGACCATCGTGGGCAGCGGCTACGTCGGACTCGTCACCGGCACATGCCTGGCCAACACCGGCAATGACGTCACCTGCCTGGACCTGGACTCGACGCGTGTCGATCGCCTGCGTCAGGGCGAATGCCCGATCTATGAACCGGGACTGACCGAACTGATGATCAGGAACGTGGAAGCGGGACGACTGCAATTCACCACCGACCGCGAGGATGCGTACCGCGACGCCGAGGTGATCTTCATCTGCGTAGGCACCCCGACCCGGCCCGACGGAAGCTCGGACACCTCCGCCGTCGAGCAGGTGGCGCGTGACATTGCAGAGGCACTGGCAGACGGGCTGCCCTCGGAGCATCCTCTGGTGGTCGTCAAATCCACCGTGCCAGTAGGAACGACCGAGTCGGTGGCCGACATGATCCGCGCTGCAACGGATGCCCCCTGCTCGGTGGCCGACAACCCCGAGTTCCTGAAGGAAGGCGATGCGATCAACGACTTCCAGAAGCCCGATCGGGTGGTCTGCGGAGTGGAGGATGAACATGGTCGCCGGATTCTTGAATCCCTCTACGGCCCGTATGTCCGCCAGGGCAACCCATGCCTGTTCATGGATATTCCCTCGGCTGAAATGGTCAAGTACGCCTCCAACGCGATGCTGGCATGCCGCATCTCGTTCATCAACGAGATGGCCAGACTCTGCGACCACTTCGGCGCCGACATCGCCCGCGTCCGCGAAGGCATGTGCACCGATCGTCGCATCGGCCGTGACTTTCTCTATCCAGGCATCGGCTACGGAGGCTCCTGCTTCCCCAAGGACACGCTGGCAGTCATCGAGATGGGACGCAAGGCCAACCGCCCCAGTCTGCTCAACGAGGCCGTCCACGAAGTCAACCAGGCCCAGCGGACGTGGTTCCTCGACGGCATCCTCAGGCAACTTGGATCCGATCTCTCGGGTCGGCGTATCGCAATCTGGGGCCTTGCGTTCAAGCCCCGCACCGACGACATCCGCGAAGCCCCGGCCCGGTCAATCATCGAGGGCCTGCTGACCGCTGGGGCCTCAGTGGTTGGCTACGACCCGGTCGCGATGGACAACATGCGAGCTCTGAACCTTGGGCTCGAGTTCGCAGAAGACATGTACAAGGCTGCCCACGAAGCGGATGCCCTGGTGATCTGCACCGAATGGAGCGAGTTCCGAACGCCGGACCTGACGCAGTTACGCAACACCATGCGGTCCCCGGTGGTCTTTGACGGGCGGAACCTCTGGGAGCCCGACACCATGGCTGAACTGGGCTTCACCTATTCCTGTGTCGGGCGACCACGCCGGGAACCATCCGCCGTCACCAGTTGAGAATCATTCGCAATCGCCTGCCCGGGTTTCGAATTCGCTGCTGAAGGCAGTTGCAGCCCACATCCGGATCCGTCTACACTCCGTGCCACGCTGGGACATGATGACCCGGACACGCAGGGGAGGCTGCTAATGCATCGCCGTATCACGGCGGCAACTCGACTCGCACGGATGCGGTGGATCGCACCTGCGCTATTGATTGCATTGTTCGTGCTGACCCCAGGTGCCATGGCAACGGCCCCGATCTGCGAAAATGGCGCGGCACCATCGCCCACCATGTTCGTGCCCATGTCCAAACCAGCGGAGTTGATCCTGGAAATCTCCTGGCTGGTCTGGGGGATCTGCGGCCTGATCTTCGTGATCATGGAAGGCCTCATCATCTGGTGCATCTTCAAGTACCGGCGGGCCAAGGATGATCACACCGAGGCTCCCCAGATCTACGGAAGCAATCCGATCGAACTGGCGTGGACGGTCGTCCCGACCCTGATCGTCTTCGTCCTCTTCCTGGTTACGGCCCGGACCATCTTCGAAATCGAGAAGACCTCTCCACCGGAGGGCTCCCTGGAAATCACCGTGATCGGACACCAGTGGTGGTGGGAATTCGACTATCCGGAGCAGGGATTCGTCACCGCCAATGAACTGCACGTCCCGCTGACACGCAACGGGAAGTCGGTTCCGATCTACCTCACGCTGGAATCCAACGACGTGATCCACAGTTTCTGGGTCCCGCAACTCGGCGGCAAGACGGACGTGGTCCCGAACCACATCAACCACCTCTGGCTCGAGCCGACGATGACCGGCACCTACGTCGGCCAGTGCGCCGAGTACTGCGGCACGCAGCACGCGAACATGCTGATCACGGCCGTCGTGCACCCGGAAGAGGAATTCGATGCATGGGTCGCCCTGCAGAAGACCGAGGCCGTCAATGACGACTCCGTCGCCACCGGACGCGACCTCTTCCAGAAGACTGCCTGCATCAACTGCCACACCATCCGCGGCACCGTCGCCAACGGCACCTTTGCACCCGACCTGACTCACCTGATGAGCCGAAGCGTCATCGGAGCCGGCGTGGTGAGCAACACCCCGGACAACCTCATGACCTGGGTCTACGATCCGCAGATTCTGAAGCCCGGCTGCCGAATGCCATCCATGAAACTCGATGAACAGGGCGTCAAGGACATCGTCCAGTATCTTCTTACGCTGAAGTAACCCCAATGACCGCACTCGACCATCCCGGTAACCCGCTCCGTGCCAAGCCGACCTTCCTCGGCCGCATGCACGAATGGGTCGCCACCGCCGACCACAAGAAGCTCGGGGTCATGTACGTGACCTCGGGACTGATCTTCTTCATGATCGGTGGCCTGGAAGCGGCGATGATGCGTTGGCAGCTGGCCGTCCCTGACAGCACCCTGCTCTCCCCCAGTGATTTCAACCGCCTCTTCACGATGCACGGCACCACGATGGTCTTCCTCGTGGGCATGCCGATCCTGCTGGGAGTCGCCAACTACTTCGTTCCGTTGCAGATCGGGGCCAGGGACCTTGCCTTCCCACGCCTCAATGCCTTCGGCTTCTGGCTGTTCCTCTTTGGCGGCCTGCTGCTCTACTTCAGCTACTTCGGCGCCCAGGGGCTCTACGGCATGGGGTCCTCGCCCGACGTGGGCTGGTTCGCCTATGCACCACTGACGGAGCGAACCTATTCGCGTGGACACAGCACGGACTACTGGATCCTCGGTCTCCTCGTGAGCAGTTTTGGCTCGATCGCCACCGGCATCAACCTCATTACCACCATCCTGACGATGCGCTGCCCCGGCATGACGCTCATGAAGATGCCCATGCTGGTCTGGCTGATGCTCATCGACGCGATTCTCATCATGATCGCCATGCCCCCACTCGCGGCGGCCCAGGTCATGCTCCTCTTCGACCGGCTCATGGGGGCCCATTTCTTCGACGTGCAGGCCGGGGGGTCCGCGATCCTCTGGCAGAACCTGTTCTGGTTCTTCGGGCATCCGGAGGTCTACATCCTCATTCTGCCCGCCTTCGCCTACGTCTCCGAGATCATCCCCGTCTTTTCGCGCAAGGTGATCTTCGGCTATCCATTGATGGTGGCGGCGACGGTCTCGATCGGCTTCATCAGCCTCGGGGTCTGGGTCCACCACCTCTTCGCCCTCGGCCTCAGCCCCATGGTGAACACGATCTTCATGGGATCCACGATGCTCATCGCCATTCCCACGGGCATCAAGATGTTCAACTGGGTGGGCACGATGGTCGGCGGCAAGATCCGATTCGATACCCCGATGCTCTTCGCCACCGGCTTCCTTGCCCTGTTCCTCATCGGCGGACTCACCGGGGTCATGCTGGCCGTGGTCCCCTTCGACTGGCAGGTCAGCGATTCCTACTTCGTCGTCGGGCACTTCCACTACGTACTCTTCGGCGGACTCGTCTTCTCGATCTTCGCCGCCATCTACTACTGGTTCCCGAAGGTCACCGGCCGCATGCTGAACGAGACGATGGGCAAGTGCCAGTTCTGGCTCCTGTTCATCGGGTTCAACCTGACATTCGGACCGATGCACGTCTCAGGCATGCTCGGCATGCCGCGACGGATCTACACCTACCACGCCGACCGGGGCTGGGAACTGTGGAACATGCTGTCCTCGATCGGCGTGCTCGTGCAGATCGCCGCCATCGCGTTCTTCACCTGGAACGTGATCCACTCCCTGATGAAGGGCCGCAAGGCCGGCCCCGATCCCTGGGACGCCTGGACGCTGGAATGGCAGACATCCTCCCCGCCCCCGGAATACAACTTCGAAGAAACCCCCAAGGTCTACAGCCGTCGACCCCTGTGGGACATCAAGCATCCTGAAGATCCCGATTGGAAGTACGAGTAACCCCGATGTCGACCCTCAAGGCACCATCTCTGGCTGCACAGGCTCCACCCGAGCCCCTGTCGCAGTCGTTGAACACCGGCAAGTGCGGGATGCTGTGCCTGATCGCGTCGGAGATCGCCTTCTTCGGCACTCTTCTGGCGGTCTACCTCTTCTACATCGGCAAGGATCCCGTGGGGACCCCCACTCCGTCGGAAACCCTGGACATCTCCGTCGCCCCGTTGAAGGTCGTATTCAACTCGATCTTCCTGCTGACGAGTTCCATCTGGGTCACTCTGGCCGTGCGATGCCTGGCTCGTGGCAGCATCAAGGCCTTCGCATTCTGGTGGCTGCTGACGATTCTCTTCGGACTTGAATTCCTCGTGGGTACCGGGTTCGAGTGGTACGGCATGATCGCCGACCAGGGCCTGACCATCCGCACCAACCTCTTTGGATCGGGCTTCTACACCGTTGTCGGCTTCCATGCCGCCCACGTCACCATCGGCCTGTTCCTGCTCAGCCTCGTCTTCGTCCTGACCTGCATCGGCAGGATGCATCAACGCCACGCCGAGAAGGTCGAACTCCTCTCCTGGTACTGGCACTTCGTCGACGGCATCTGGATCGCCGTCTTTACCATCGTGTACATCATTGGAAACTATTGATTCACTCCGTCCCATGACACCCGACGACCACTCCAACCAGAACCCCAAGGGCATTGATCTGCCGGCACCCACCTCGGCGCCGTTCGTCTGCGCCTTCGGCGTGACGCTGATCTTTGCCGGCATCGTCACCAACTGGGCCGTGAGCATCGTCGGCTTCGTGCTTGGACTCGTGGGCGCCATTCGCTGGTGGCATGAAGTGCTGCCCGACAACCGCGAGGAATGCATCCCATTCCAGGACAACCCACCGGTGATCGAAGCCCGACCCGGAGCGGTCGCCCACCTGATGACCGCCGAGAGTTCCCATCGAGCACGAATCCCGATGGAGATTCATCCCTACGGAGCCGGCCTCAAGGGCGGCATCGCCGGCGGCATCGTCATGGCGATCATCGCCGGGCTCTGGGGCTGGTTCGAACATGACAGTGTCTGGTACCCGGTCAACATCCTCGGCGCCACCATCCTTTCCGACGCCCAAGGCGACGATGCAGCCCAACTCTCCCAGTGGCACACCGCGGCATTTGTCTTCGGCATCCTGATTCATACCTTCATGTCACTCATGATCGGCATGCTCTACGGCGTCATCCTGCCCATGGTGCCCCGCTTCCGACTCGTCTTCTCGGCCATCGCGGTTCCGCTGATGTGGTCAGGTCTCGCCTGGGCCACCCTCGAAGTCATCAACCCCGTGCTCAACCAGCAGATAAACTGGCTCTGGTTCATCGGGTCGCAGGTCGGCTTCGGCATTGCCTGTTGGTTCGTGGTATCTCGCAGCGAGCAAATCGGCACGATGCAGAACTGGTCCATGCTCGAGCGTATCGGCATGGATTCACCAAACGTACCCAAGATCGGAGGCGACGAATGAACTGCCGCCTCTCCATCACGCTGGGACTCCTGGCCACCATGCTCCTGGGCGCGTGCGATTGGATGCCCGGCAAGCCGGTCAAGGAGGACGAAACTCCCGTTCCCGCCGACGTGCACTCGTTCAACGTGCTCTACCGCGACACCTGCTCGGGCTGCCACGGTGCCGACGGACAGTTCGGCGGTGCCCGCCCCCTCAACGATCCGCTCTACCTCTCACTGGCCTCCGATGAGTACATGCTCGGCGTCATGACCGACGGTGTCCCCCACACCCTGATGCCGCCGTTCGCGATCTCCAAGGGCGGTTCGCTGACCAACAGCCAACTCCGCGACATTCTCCAGGGCATTCGCAGATCCTGGGGGCCCATGCCCGACACCCCGGGCGTGACACCTCCGTCGCTGAGCAGCGCCACCAAGGGCGAGGCCAGCCGGGGCCGGACACTCTTTGCATCCCACTGCGCAGCGTGCCATGGCGATGATGGCAGAGGCGGCAAGGTCGCCGGCAACGTCATCGACCCGTCCTACCTTGCGCTCGTCAGCGACCAGTCCCTGCGATCGAACATCATCTGCGGCCGACATGACCTGGGCATGCCGGACTGGAACGGTGCCATCAATGGCGTCGTCGCCGAGCAGCGCAAGGGACTTGCCCCACTGAATGACAAGGATGTCTCCGACCTCGTGGCCTTCCTGGCCTCCCATCGCGTCGAATTCCCCGGCGCCCCGTTCCCCTCACTTGAAAACCCCCGCGACACGGACTGACCGATGCCCGAGAACTTCGATTACAAGGAAGCCCCCGACGTCCGCATGCTTGGCGGCGATGGCGGACCGGAACCATCCCGGCGAGGGTTCCTGTTCTGGCTCGGGCTTTCCCTGAACGTCGTAGTCGGAACCCTCGTGGCTCTTCCGATCATCGGCTATGTCTTCGCCTCCTTCCGTCGCGACAAGTGGCAGGCGTGGATCGACCTCGTGCCCGCCACCATCGATTCCTATCCCAAGGGACAGACCCGCCTGGCCCAGTACCGCAACCCGGCCAAGTTCGATGTGACCTGGGATGGCTACACCGCCGACATCCCCTGCTGGGTGCGGCATGAAAGCAACGGCAAACTCACCGTCTTCGCCATCAACTGCACCCACCTGGGCTGCCCGGTTCGATGGTTCCCCGAATCCAACCTGTTCATGTGCCCCTGCCATGGCGGGGTGTACTACGCCGACGGCTCGCATGCCGCCGGGCCGCCGCCCCGCGGCCTCTATACCTACAAGATCGACCAGGACGCCCTCACCAAGGGACGTGTCCGCATCATGGGCGGCCGACTGCCGACCCTCCAGGAGCCGACCTGATCCGCACGCATCGCGGTGAACCGATCCGATGAAGAACTCCGTCCTCAACTGGTTTGAAGAACGGCTCAGGCTCCAGGAAACCCTCGGGCCTTCCATGACCCACACCGTGCCCCGATCGGCACGGTGGTGGTACGTCTTCGGAAGCATGACCCTCACGGTCTTCATGCTGCAGATCGTCACCGGCATCTGCCTGTCCCTGATCTATGTCCCCTCCGCCGACGAGGCCTACGACAGCCTCGAGTACCTCAACTATCGGCAGGAGATGGGGTGGTTCCTCCGCGGCATGCACGTGTGGGGCTCGCACCTGATGATCACGTTCATGTCGATCCACATGCTGCAGGTGTTCCTCTACGGGGCCTTCAAGTACCCACGCGAGCTGACCTGGATCGTCGGCCTGCTCCTGTTCGTCTGCACCCTCGCAATGGGGTTCACCGGGCAGGTACTCCGCTGGGACCAGGATGCCTACTGGGGACTCAGCGTTGGCATGGCCATGGCCGGCCGCGTGCCCTTCATCGGCCCGGAACTGGTGTACTTCGTTCTTGGCGGTCCCATCATCGCCGGCGAGGCGTTATCGAGGTTCTTCGCGCTCCACGTGTTCGTGATACCCGGTGCGCTGATCATGCTCATCGGAGCCCACCTCCTGCTGGTGATCAAGTGCGGCATCAACGAAGAGCCCACTCCTGGCTACGTCGTCGACAAGAAGACCTACCGGGAGAAGTACGAGAAGGAAGTCCACAAGCGCGGCATGCCGTTCTTCCCCAACGCAGCGGGGCGAGACATGATCGCCTGCGGCATCGTGCTGTTCCTGGTGTTCTTCTGTGCCGCATTCTTCGGACCCGCCGGTCCCAACGGCCAGCCGGATCCGACCCTGATCGACACCTCGCCACGACCGGACTTCTGGTTCCAGGGCATCTTCGCGGTTCTGGCTCTCCTGCCGCCGTACATGGAAACATTCCTGATCATGGGCTTCCCGGTCCTTGCCGCGGCCGTCCTGATCCTGCTGCCATTCATCAGTGGCGACGGCGAGAAGAGCTGGAAACGGCGTCCGTTCTCCATGATCACCCTGATGTTCATCCTCGTGACGATCACCGTGCTGACGTACCTGGCGTACATGGCGCCATGGTCCCCGGTGATGAACGCATGGAGTGGAATCCCAACTCCGGTCAACTACGTCAAGAATCGATCCCCACTGGAAATGCAGGGCGCCCTCGTCGTGCAGAACAAGCAGTGCCGCAACTGCCATTCTCTGGAAGGCCGAGGCGGCAAGCGAGGTCCGGAACTCGATGACGTCGCAACCAGGCTGACCCGCGATGAACTGATCCGCCAGGTCATTCAGGGCGGCGGCAACATGCCGGCCTACGGACACAACCTCAACCCCTCGCAGGTCACGGCTCTCACTGCCTTCCTCATGACGATGCATCCCGAGTGGGAACACGAGCCCATCTCAGAGGAATCGGATACACCTCGTCCCACGAGCAATCCCGACCCCCCCGTGGATTTCTGATCTCCCCCGCCACCCGCGGTGACGGCGTACCATGACCGGATGGATCCGTTCCTCCAGGCCATCCTCACCTCCTGGAATCTTGACCCACTGCTGTGGTTTCCACTGCTGGTCACGGGATGGGTCTACAACATCGGATGGCGATCCCTTCGCCGGCGCATGCCCGAGCGATTCACGGGTATCCGACAACTGAGTTTCATGCTTGGGCTGGTCGTCCTGTGGCTGGCTGTCGCCTCACCACTGGACACCCTGGGCAACCTGCTGCTGTCCGTCCACATGACCCAGCACATCATCCTGATGATGGTGGCCCCGCTGCTGCTGCTGCTGGGCATCCCCGGGCTGCCGCTGCTGATGGGATTGCCCGAGGTGGTGCGTCGACAGTGGATCGGCCCGTTCCTCGCCTGGCCCCTTCTGCGAGGACTCTTCCGGGTGCTGGTGCATCCCGTCTTCGCATGGACGATCTTCACCGTCGCCACATGGGCATGGCATGCACCGGACCTGTACGAACTGGCCCTTCGTGACCCGACCTGGCACAAGATCGAGCATGCCATCTTCCTCTCCACCGCGCTGCTGTTCTGGTGGCCGGTCATCGAACCCTACCCCAGCCGACCGCACTGGCCACGCTGGGCCATGATTCCCTACCTGCTGCTTGCAGACCTGCAGAACACCGCCTTCTCCGCGTTCTTCTGCTTCTACGAAACACCGCTGTACGAGACCTACCGCACTGCCCCGCGGATCGTGGACATCACCGCCCTCGAAGACCAGGCCATCGCCGGGGCCATCATGTGGGTCCCCGGTTCGATCATCTTCCTCTTCCCCGTGGCCTTCATCCTGCGATCACTCCTGCACCCGAGACTGGTTCGGCCCGAGCAGTACCAACTTGCAATGGCCGGCCACTCCAACACCGCCCCCACTGCCGACAGCATGCAACGCAGCATCGCTCTGCCGATGCTCGGCAACAGTTCCCCAGGCACGCTCACCCGGGGAAATCCCGGCCGGGATCTTCTTCGCACCCGATGGGTCGGACCCCTGCTCCAATCCATCGTGTTCCGTAGAACGATGCAGTCCATCCTGCTGCTGCTGGCGATCCTGGTGATCCTCGACGGACTGCTGGGGCCGGACATCAGCCCCATGAACCTCGCCGGCGTCCTGCCCTGGACCCACTGGCGCGGACTGGTGGTGCTCGGACTGCTGCTGGCGGGAAACCTGTTCTGTTTCAGTTGCCCCTTCATGCTCCCACGCGAACTTGGCAAGCGGCTGCTGCGACCCAGCCGACCCTGGCCACGTTGGCTGCGATCCAAGTGGCTGTCCGTTGGGCTGCTGGTCATCTTCCTGTGGACATACGAAGTACTCGGGCTCTGGGACAGCCCCTGGCTGACCGCCTGGGTGGTCATCGGCTACTTCCTGGCCGCGATGCTCGTCGACTCGTTCTTCCGTGGTGCAAGCTTCTGCAAGTACGTGTGTCCCATCGGGCAGTTCCACTTCGTGCAGTCGACCGCATCCCCACACGAGGTCCGGCCACGCGACGAGTCGACCTGCCGCTCGTGCACGACCAACGACTGCATTTCGGGTCGCGACGATGTTCCGAATCTCCGCGGATGCGAACTCGATCTCTTCCAGCCTCGCAAGGTCGGCAACATGGACTGCACCTTCTGCCTGGACTGCGTCCGCGCCTGCCCGCATGACAATGTCGGCGTGCTCCGGGCCGTCCCCGGCCGCGACCTGCTGCTGGACCCGGTTCGCTCGTCCATCGGGCGTTACTCCCATCGGTGGGACCTCGCCGCCCTGGTAGGCGTGCTCGTCTTCGGCGCCTTCGCCAACGCCATGGGCATGGTCGGCCCCGTCCTCGATCAGCAACTCGCCTGGGTAGCGCAACTCCAGCATGATTCACTGTTCTGGGTCGCCACATGGACATTCCTGGCAATCGCCGTCGCCGCACCCCTGGTGCTGCTGCCGCTGGCGGGATGGATCGCACGCAGGTGCTCTGGAGCAGACGTCGAGTTCCGGACATTGACGGTCCGCATGACCATGGGCCTGGCGCCTCTCGGGTTCGCGATGTGGCTGGTCCACATGCTCTTCCACTTCTTCACAAGTTGGGGAACGGTCGTTCCCGCCGTGCAGCGGGTCTTCGAGGATCTCGGCACCACCTTCCTGGGTGAACCGATCTGGGCCATGTCGTGTTGCGGCCCCATGCCACCATGGCTGCTTCCACTGGAGATCCTGCTGCTGGACCTTGGACTGCTGCTGACACTCTTCGTCCAGTATCGCATCGCCCGCCAGTACGTCTCTGGAGCCTGGCGTGAGGTGCGACTGGTACTGCCCTGGTGCATCGTGAGCATTGCCCTGTTCATCCTTGGCATCTGGATCATCTTCCAACCCATGCAGATGCGAGGCACGCTGCTGCCCTGACATGCCCGCCTCCCCCGTTCATCTCCGACTGCTGCTGCTCTGCCTCCTGGTGTGCTCCACCCCGGCGAAGGGTGATGGCGGCATCGTCCGCGTCTCCGAGAATGCCGGCCCCTGGCGCATTACACTCTTTTCCTCGCCCACACCGCTGCGAGCGGGGCCGATCGACCTGTCGATCCTCGTGCAGGAACCCCACACGGATGACTCGGTCCTCGCCGCCACGGTGAACCTGATGCTGCAGCCTCTGGATGGGCAGGCCGACTCGATCCTGGTGGAAGCGACCCGGGCGGATGCCACGAACAAGCTCCTCTATGCCGCCCTGCTGGACCTTCCCGCCCCAGGTCGGTGGCAGGTCGACGTCGCGGTCCAACTCGGAGATGATGGGGGCCGGATCACGACCACTCTGGTCGCTTCCGATGCGATTCCGCCCCTGCTGAGTCTCTGGACATGGCTGGTGATTCCCGTGATCGCAATCGCCCTGTTCCTGTGCAACCAGTGGCTCGTCCGCAGTCGACGTCGAACAACATCCAGCCCCACCGAGAACATGGCATGACGTCATCACCCGAGACCACACCCCCGCCCTCCCCCACAGAGATGCCGACCGATCCTCCCGCCAGGCAGCGTGGCCCCTCCGCCTCCCGCTCCGGGTGCGGGGTGATGATCTGCATCGTCGGCATCATCGTGCTGCTGCAGGTGTGGCCCATGTTCAGCGCCTGGTCCGCGGTACGCCGTTTCGAAAACAAGGCCCTCGAGGCCGGATACACGCTCGTACAGGAAAATGGCCTGGCCCTGATCAATGACCAGCCCGTCAGCGAGCCAACCTTCTTTCGAGCCGTGGATTCCGTCCAGGTGCTCGACGGTGCGAACGCCGACATCGCCATCTCCTCCGGCGACGCGGTCATCGATGGCACCTTCACCGGAAACGTGGCCTTCCTCGGCAAGGAACTGACCGTGCTTCCCGGAGCCGTGATCATGGGCGATCTGGAAATCGCAGCGGCGAAATACGTCACCATTCGAGGCGAGGTCGTCGGTGAAATCCGAGGGGAATACAGACGGCTCTTCCGCCCTCAACCAAGCCCGCCGGCATCGGCACCCGGAGAATTGCCCGCCAATGGTGATCAAGAGGGCTCCCCGGCCGGAGGGTGACTATCATTGGGGGTGGTAAATGAATGCAGGGAGTATCCATCATGGCCAAAGCCATCATTGATCCAGCTGAACTCCGGAAGTTCGCCAACGACCTCAAGAGGTTCACGGAAGAACTCCATACGCAGATGAACGTCATCAACACCCGCAGCCACTCGCTGGGGCAGACCTGGAAGGACCAGGAGCACAAGAAGTTCATGGACGAATTCGAGCAGGCGATGCGGGTTCTTGCCCGGTTCCAGGTCTCGACCAAGGAACACATCCCCTTCCTGCTTCGCAAGGCGCAGCGAGCCGAGGATTACCTGCAGCAGCGTTGAACATGTTCATCGCCGACACGGCGGGAGTTCAAGCCATGGCCGATCGGGCAAACGTCAGATCCATCGAAACCATCGCTGACTTCCGCGCCAAACTCACGACCTACCTGCACACGGCCCGCACGGCGATCAGCGAGGCCAACAGTGATGTGATGCGTGTCCAGCGGTGGGTCGACGAGACCCAGAAGCACAACTGGTCGATGCGCCACAAGAAGACACGACAGAAACTCGCCAACACCCGAAGTGACCTGGAACGCGCCAAGATCAGCCGTCCAGATGCCCACCCCTCCATGTTCGTCGACCAACAACGGGCGGTCGCCCGGGCCAAACTGGAGATGGAGCAGTGCGAGGAGAAACTTCGTCTCATCCAGCGATGGTCGCGGGAACTGGACCGCGAGAGCATGATGTTCAAGGGACATATGAACCGGCTGGATCGGATGATCGAAGGAGACATGAGCCGGGCCTCGACCTGGCTGGCCAAACTCGTGAAGCACCTTGAAGACTACACAGCCACGCCCCCACCGAAACTGCCCGTACCGCAGGACGACACCGACCCGACCGCCTCGCGCCGTCGAGCGCCTGCCAGCGATCCCCAAGGAGACACGGATGAGCCTTCCATCGACACGGACGAAACTCCAGAAAAGCACGCGTGACCTCCTGCTCCGCTGGGAAACCAGCCATGAGCACTGGAACGATCCCGTCAGTCAGCGGCTTGAGTCCGAATACCTCAATCCACTTGAACGTGCCGTGATCAATGCCTGCGAGGCCATGGATGCCATGAATGAGGTTCTGTCGCGTGTTCAACGCGACTGCGAATGACTCGACCTCGCCGTAGAATGTGTCCATACTGCGAAACGGCTCTTTACAGGTCACGCTCATCATGAACGACACACGATATCCCCAGAGGCTTGCCCAACTCATTGGTGATCTCCGCTCGCTCTTCGATCGGACCAGGACCACCGAACACGAGGTGATGGAGAACTTCTCCAGGAAGACCAGCGGATCCGACAGCCGCCGGACCATGCACCTTGCCGAACTCGATGACCGGACCGCAGCCCGCCTGGAAGAGCACGTCCAGCAGCACGAACGTGCGATGGCCTCCCTCGAGAACCAGCGGACCGAGCGGGTCGACCATGCCCACAACCAGTTTGATCAGCGAAAGGAAGAGATCGAAGAGGAAGCCATGCACATGCGCTCCCAGGCCCGCAAAGGCCTCCAGGAACAGGAGTGGCTGGCGGAGAGCGTGTACGAGGCAACCGGCAGTGAACCACAAAAGCGACTGCAACTGACGACGAAGGAACTGGAACTCGCAGAACGCCGTCTCGATGAACAGCGTCACCGTGCCAGGGAGTTTCGCCGTCGCTGTCGAATGGACGAACTGGCTCCTTCGGATGAACAAGAGATCTCGCCAACCGCTGCGGACCCGGAGGTCGCCCTCGAAGCGCTCCGCGAACAACTCAATGAACTGGACTTGGTGCTCAAGCGACTCTACGCACTTCTCATCCCACGAATCTTCATCGGCCCGGTCCCTGCGATCATCGTGACCATGGGCACCCTGCTGAGCTGGGCCTGTGGCGTAGCCGCCTTGTCGCTGAGCAGTGACGGTGAAATCGTGGACAACATGATCGGCGGCATCTGGGTCAGCCTCGGCGGCCTGGTGCTCTCGATGATTCTCCTGAGCCTCGTGCGTCGCATCAGCGCCCATCGATTCGCTCAGGTGGACAGGGAATTCCACGACTGCGCCGCCATGATCGATCTGGTGATCCTCGACATCCGCCGTGTCGCCAACGAGCAGTGCGAAGTGCAGGAGGAATCCGTACGGCAGCGCCGAGACAGGGAAATCCGCGAAGCACGTGACAACTTCGCACCGAAGATCGAACAGGTCACACCACGCCGGGATCGTCGGCACGAGAAACTCGACGGCAACTACAGCGAACTGCTCGAGAAGATCGAGGCACGCCATGGCGAGAAGGTCGCCGAGGAACAGGAACACGATCGCACGGAGCACGCACGCCTCAAGCAGAGCGACGAGGATCGCCGCAATGAGATCGAACAGGGATGGGAACGCGAAACCCGTGACGCCCGCGAGCAACGTGATCGCAGCCTCGAGGACCTGATTGAGGAGTGGAACCGCCACGTCGCTGACTTCGTCGCATCCGTACAGGACATCAACGCCGATCTTGAGTCCAGTCACTGCGTACCCTGGTCGGATCCATCGTGGATGAACTGGACACCTTCCCATCCGTTCAGCGGGTTCGTCTCCTACGGCCGGTTCCGGATGGACACGGCCACCCTGGCCGAGGGGCTTCCCTCCAGTGAACGGTTCTCATGGCCGATGGACCAGGTCGTCGAACTGCCCGCGATGCTGGACCTCCCACGGGCCGGATCCCTGTACATCGAGTTCGCCGAACAGGGCCGGGACGAGGCCGTGCAGGCTCTTCAGAACACGATGCTCCGACTGCTGATGTCACTCCCACCGGGCAAGGCACGCTTCACCGTGATCGACCCCGTCGGTCTTGGCCAGAACTTCGCCGGATTCATGCACCTTGCCGACCATGACGAGTTGCCGATGATCGAGAAGATCTGGACCGAGCCCCGCCATATCGAGCAGCAACTCGTGGATCTCACGGAACACATGGAGAACGTGATCCAGACCTACCTCCGCAACGAGTATGAGACCATCGACGAGTACAACGCCGCCGCCGGCGAGATCGCCGAGCCCTATCACTTCCTGGTGATGGCCGACCTTCCCGCCAATCTCACCGAGAACGCCGGGCAACGACTCACCAGCATTGCCCAGACCGGGGCCCGCTGCGGCGTCTACACACTCATGGCAAGCGATACCCGACAGAGCTTTCCACGGGACGTGCACCGCGATGACCTCATCGAGGGAAGCACGCTCCTGCAGTACAAGGACGGTGCGATCCGCAGCGCAGACCCCGCCATGCAGTCGGTCACGCTTTCACTCGAGTCGCCGCCCGAGGAACAGACGCTTACCCGGCTCGTACAGGCCGCAGGACACGCCGCGGAACAGGCCCACCGCGTGGAAGTCCCCTTCTCGGTCATCACTCCGCCTGCAGAGAAGCAGTGGAACTCCTCGACCGCCAAGGAACTCCGCGTATCGATCGGACAGTCCGGCGCCACGAGACAGCAGCAACTCGTCCTCGGACGCGGCACCTCCCAGCACGCGCTGGTGGCAGGCAAGACAGGTTCGGGAAAATCCACGCTGCTGCACGTGCTGATCACCAACCTCGCTCTCTGGTACAGCCCCGATGAAGTGCAGTTCTACCTCGTCGACTTCAAGAAGGGTGTCGAGTTCAAGACCTACGCGGACTGCGCACTTCCCCACGCGAAGGTCATCGCCATCGAGAGCGACCGCGAGTTCGGACTCAGCGTGCTGCAGCGCATCGACCAGGAACTGAAGGACCGCGGCGAGCTGTACCGTGAACTTGGTGTGCAGGATCTCAGCGGCTGCCGTGAGAAGTACGACCAGCCCATGCCTCGCATCCTCCTGATCGTGGATGAATTCCAGGAACTGTTCGTGGACGACGACAAGGTCTCCCAGGAAGCCTCCCTGCTGCTGGACCGGATCGTGCGTCAGGGGCGGGCATTCGGAATCCACGCCCTGCTCGGCTCACAGACTCTCGATGGCGCGTACTCACTGGCACGCAGCACCCTGGGCCAGATGGGAGTGCGGATCGCACTGCAATGCACCGAGGCGGACTCCTACCTGATTCTCAGCGAGGAAAATGCCGCGGCCAGGCTGCTGGCACGACCAGGAGAAGCCATCTACAACGATGCCGGGGGCAAGGTTGAAGGAAACAACCCCTTCCAGGTCTGCTGGCTGGATGATTCGATCCGGGACGAGAACCTCGAGACCGTCCGCGCCCTGGCGAAGAAGAACAATGGCATGGCCGATGTCACTCCGTTTGTCTTCGAGGGCAATGTTCCAGCCGACCTGCAACGCTGCCAGATGCTCATGGATTCCATCGACGCGGCAACACCCGCCAGGACTCCCGCCACGCTCGACGCATGGCTTGGCGATGCCATTGCGATCAAGGACCCCACGACCGTCCAGTTCCAACTCCACAGCGGGAGCAACCTGCTCCTGGTGGGACAACGCGAAGAGACCGTGACCGCGATCCTGGAAGCGATCATGATCGCCCTGTCGAGCCAGGCTCCGGCCAACGGCCTCCAGTTCCACGTGCTCGATGCCTTGCCTGCCGATTCGATCTTCCATGGACGACTCATGGAACTGGGCGAGCGACTGCCTCACGAGGTCATCGCCGGAAACCACAAGAGCTGCTCGGACACCATGCAGGCACTTGGAGAGGTGCTCGCCACCCGCCGCGCGGCCGGAAATGCGAACGGGCCACGCATCTTCATCCTGGCCCACGGCCTGCACCGGCTGCGTGACCTTCGCCGACCCGAGG
The DNA here is from genome assembly GCA_029245245.1 of Phycisphaerales bacterium. Lineage (GTDB taxonomy): Bacteria > Planctomycetota > Phycisphaerae > Phycisphaerales > SM1A02 > UBA854. The sequence goes on along the minus strand of JAQWPT010000033.1, from coordinate 102,348 downwards.
ACGACTTCAGCTTCTCGGCCTCCGATCCCGATGCACCGGCCACCTCGGACGCCATCTTCGCCGAACTGCTCAAGGACGGGCCCGCCCACGGAATCCACGTGATCACCTGGATCGACACCCTCAACAACCTCAGCCGGACCCTCGACCGCAACAGCCAGCGAGAGTTCGAGATGCGGGTCCTGTTCCAAATGGGTGCCAATGATTCCTCGCACCTCATTGACAGCCCTGCCGCCTCCATGCTCGGACTCCAGCGGGCCATCTTCAACAGCGAAGATTCTGGGATCCAGGAGAAGTTCCGCCCCTGGGCCATCCCCCCGGGTGAATGGCTGCAGGACATCACCTCGCACATGTGACCCCCGCCGCACCACGGAGGCGGTACCCTGTGTGAACAGGGCGATTAGCTCAGTTGGCTAGAGCGCTTCGTTTACACCGAAGAAGTCACTGGTTCGAGTCCAGTATCGCCCATTGACCCGTGGCCAGAGCCGCCTCGCTTGTGAAACGAACCGATGCTCAGCCTTGCACTGGCAACCATGCTTCTTCCAACACTCCTCGCCGAGGGCGAGACATGGTGGTCGTGCCGGCCCCTTGAACAACAACTGATCCCCGGCGAAGAAAACGGTCGTCACCCCATCGACCGGTTCCTCGCCATTCGACAGCAGGAACTTGGAATCGACCCGGCTCCCCGGGCTGACGATGCCACGTTGATTCGTCGTGCCACCTATGACTTGACGGGCCTCGCCCCGCAACCCGACGACGCCGGAACGCTGGAGAACGAGGAGGACTGGATCGCACTGGTCGACCGCCTGCTCGCCTCTGACCAGTACGGGGTCCGATGGGGACGGCACTGGCTGGATCTCGTCCGCTGGGCCGAAACCGACAGCTACGAGCGTGATCGGATCAAGCCGCACGCCTGGCGGTACCGGGACTGGGTCGTCGACGCGTTCAACACCGACATGCCCTACGACCGGTTCGTCCTGGAACAACTCGCCGGAGACGAACTTCCGGATCGAACCCTGGGTTCGATGGTCGCGACCGGCTACCACCGCCTGGGCATCTGGGACGACGAGCCCACCGACGTCGCCCTCGCCCAGTATGACGATCTCGACGGCATTCTCGATACCACCAGTCGCGTCATGCTTGGACTCTCGATGGGGTGCGCACGGTGCCACGCGCACAAGAAGGACCCGATCCTGCACGAAGAGTACTACTCGATGCTCGCCTTCTTTCACGGGATCACCCCCTACAAGCAGACCGCAGGCAACTCCATCGACCCCGTGCATTTTGTTCGTACCGTCAACAACACCATCCACGATCCGGACATCGAGGCCGTGCGGCAGGCGCAGTGGCGAGATGAACACCAGCGGCTCGGCGAAACACTCACGGATTCCCATGCCGAGGTCATGGCCGCCGGGCAGGGGCCACCGGTCATCCGCAACGGTCTCGTGCTGGAGGTTCCAGCAGGGACGCGGCGGATCGATCCGCCGGTCCAGGACGACTTCACCGTGTCCTTCCGCTTTCGCACCGATGCACCGGATCGACTGGATCGCGATCGCAGCTGGTGGATGGGCCGGGGGCTCGTCTCCGCCGAGGTCCCTGGCATCGTGCACGACTGGGGGCTGTCGCTGCAGGACGATGGTCGCCTCTCCGCCGGTACCGGGAATCCCGAGATCACGATGAACTCGCAGCCGGGCTTCAATGATGGCCAGTGGCACCACGTCGCCATGACGCGAACAGCCCGCACCGGCGATCTTCGCCTCTACATCGACGGTACGCTCGCTGCCCAGGACACCGGGACCACCGAGCCACTGACCGCCCCCGAATCGGTCTTGATCGGACGCGTCTTCGACGGCTACCCGGAGTTCACCGGCGACATCGAACAGGTCACCTTTCATGAACGGGCGCTGCCCCATCGCGAAATCGTCGACCTCGCCTTCGGACTCGATCCCCTGCCCTCGGCACCTGGCTCACCAGAACACGAGTACCTCGTGCAGTCGTTCATGGACCTGCACCGGCCCGTGCCCGCCACCACCGACGTGCTCTGTGTCCTTGAACCGGATACCACGCCACCCACCACCTACGTCCTGAACCGGGGCAACCCCCACGCTCCCGGCGACGCGGTCCTCCCGGCATTCCCCACCATGCTCGGCGGTGGCAGCCCGGAGATCATGGTTCCAGCCCATGGCGAATCCTCCGGACGCCGCCTCGCCCTCGCCCGCTGGATCACCGACCCTGACAATCTTCGAACCGCCCGTGTCATGGTCAACCGGATCTGGCAGCACCACTTCGGCGAAGGGCTGGTGCCGACCCCCAACGACTTCGGTCACCTCGGCCTGCCGCCATCGCATCCGGAACTGCTCGACTGGCTCGCCCTCGAGTTCATCAAGCACGGCTGGAGCATCAAGGCGATGCATCGGCTGATCATGCAGTCCGAGGCGTACCGCCGCAGTGGGCGATCGCCAGATGCCGCCCGCCGGGTTGATCCGATGAACCGGGGACTGACCTGGTTCCCGATGCGCCGACTCGAGGCCGAGGAACTTCGGGATTCGATCCTGCAGGTCAACGGGACGCTGAACCTCCAACTCGGTGGCCCAAGCGTCTACCCCCCGATGCCCGAGGAGGTCCTGGCCACCTCCTCAAGACCGGATGCCGCCTGGAACAGCTCGCCTCCGGACCAGGCCGCACGACGCTCCCTGTACATCCACGTCAAACGATCGCTCCTGCACCCGATGCTGACCGTCTTCGACCTCGCCGACACGGACAGCACCTGCCCGGTGCGATTCTCCTCCCTCCAGCCCACCCAGGCCCTGACCATGCTCAACAGCGACTTCATCAACGAGCAGGCGGACCTGCTGGCCCTCCGCCTGGAGCGTGATGCCGGCGATCGAAACGAGGATCGGCTTCGGCAGGGATACCAGTTCGTACTGCAGCGTGCACCGGATTCCCAGGAACTCGCCTCCGGACTCGAACTCCTCCGTACACTTGAGGAGCAGGGCATGGATCGACACGACGCCCTCAAGTACCACTGCCTGGTACTCCTGAATCTCAACGAGTTCATCTTCATCGACTGAACCATGCCGAACCAGCCCCGCCAACCCGAAGCCCCGCGCAACACCTTCTGCGGCCAGACCCGTCGCGAGTTTCTCTGGGACGCCGGCGGCGCCTTCACCTCCGTCGCCCTTGCCGGCCTTCTTGGATCCGATGGATTCCTTGCCGGACAGGCCATGGCCGCCGATGGCACCACCGTGCTCGCCAATCCGCTCCAGTCCCGCCCGGCCATGCTTCCCGGCCGCGCAAAGTCCGTGATCTTCCTCTTCATGTACGGCGGCCCCAGCCAGGTCGACACCTTCGACTACAAGCCGAAGCTCTACGGCCTCGATGGGCGCACCATCGACATCAAGACCAAGGGGCGCGGTGGAGAAAAGACCCAGGGACGCGTCGTCGGTCCCAAGTGGAACTTCGCTCCCCGGGGAGAATGCGGAAAGATGGTCTCGGAGCTCTTTCCGCACGTCGGCCAGTGCGTGGACGACATTGCCTTCATCCATTCCATGTACGCGGAGTCGCCGCTGCACGGTTCGGCGATGCTCATGATGAACTCCGGCCGAATCCTCAGCGGCAGTCCCTGCCTCGGATCCTGGGTCAACTACGGCCTCGGATCCGTCAACGAGAACCTCCCGGGCTTCGTCGTCATGCTTGATGAAACGGGCGGCCCGATCTCCGGGGCCAAGAACTGGAGCAGCGGGTTCATGCCGGCCTCGTACCAGGGAACCGTGCTGCGTCCCCAGGGCGTGCCCATCCTCGACCTGGAAGCACCAGCGGACCTCAACCAGCGCACACAGCGGCAGATCCTGGATCACCTCCAGGAACTCAACGAGCGGCACCGGAAGCCGAGAGTCGAAAACAGTGAACTGGCGGCACGAATCGCCAGCTACGAACTGGCGTTCCGAATGCAGCAGCATGCCCCGGAAGCCGTGGACCTTTCATCCGAACCCCGCGAGACCCATGAACTCTACGGGCTCGACCGCGAACGGACCGCCCCGTTCGGCCGCAAGTGCCTCATGGCCCGGCGACTCGTCGAACGCGGTGTCCGCTTCATCCAGGTGTATTCCGGCGGCAATCACAATGATGCCAACTGGGATGCCCACGGTGATCTGAAGAAGAACCATGAGTACCACGCCGGCAATACGGACCTTCCCATCGCGGGACTGCTTCGCGACCTGAAGCGACGCGGATTGCTCGACGAGACGCTCGTCGTCTGGGGAGGCGAGTTCGGCCGACAACCAACGGCCGAGTACGCCGAAGGCACCGGGCGCGACCACAACTCCGCGGGATTCACCATGTGGATGGCCGGCGGCGGCATCAAGGGAGGCATCAGTGTCGGCAGTACCGATGAACTGGGCAACGAGGCGGTCGAGAACCGGTTCCACGTCAAGCAGCTGCACGCTACGATCCTGCACCAACTCGGACTCGACCCCAATGCCTTGACCTACTTCCATGGTGGACTGGACCAGAAACTCGTTGGAGTCGAAGGGGCCCAGCCAATCCACCAACTCATCGCCTGAGCCAAAGATGACACGACTGTTCCTGCTCATCCTCACCCTGCCCCTGCTGCTTTCCTCCATCTCCAGGGCGGAGGAACTCCATGTGCCCGGCGAGCATGCAACGATCAAGGCCGCCATCAAGGCGGCCGAGGATGGCGACCGCGTCCTCATCGCCCCCGGCACCTACGTCGAACGGCTCAACACCAAGGGCAAGGCGATCACCATTCAGGGCGTGCAGGGCGCCGAGGCCACGATCATCGATGCCACCGGCCAGGGCCGCGACTCGGCCATGACCTGCAACTCCTCGGAAACCAGCAGCACCCGGCTCATCAACCTCACCTTCACCGGTGGCCTGGGCCAGATGAACATGAATCGCGGGGAGATCATGGGCGGCGGAGCCCTCGTGGTGGACGCGTCACCCACCTTCATCCAGTGCATCTTCCGGGACAACTTCGCCCGCTATGGCAGCGGTGGCGGCATCGCCATCACCGGCGGCTCCCCCCGCTTCATCAACTGCCGCATCACCGGGAACAAGGCCGAACACATCGCCGGAGGGCTCCTCGCCAAGGAGTGCGATCCCCTGTTCCTTCACTGCATGTTCGACGGCAACAGCGGGCCATGCGGCGGCGGCGCCTACATCTGGCATGACAGCCTCCCCACCTTTGAATCCTGCACGTTCACGAACAACGACGCGTCCCTCTTCGGTGGCGGACTCTTCAACTGGAAGTCGACCCCACTGCTGAGTTCGTGCGATTTCCGTGACAACACCGCACCCGAGGGCGCGGGAATCTGCAATCTCGCCGGCGCCCCGATTCTCATCGCCACCGAGCTTGGCCCGGGCCAGGACATCAAGCATGCACAAGCATCCATACTGCTGGAGGAGCCCACGCCGGCACCCCCCGCTTTGGACGCTCCCTGACAAGGCCCTTTTTCGCCGAAGCACCCGTCCTGAAGCCTCTTGCGGTATCCTCACCGGATGCGGAACGGCCACGCCATGACAACCCGGACCCTGCTGCTGCTGCTGGCAGCAGCAACGGTGTCCTGCAGCACCATTGAGAAGGCTCGGCCCCGGCCCAAGGCCTCGTCGGTCACCCAGATCGAAACCGGGGGCAGCCAGAACGTGATGCGTGGAACCGTGGGCGCTGAAACGGTCATCCTGGGCTACTCCAAGGTTGATTCGCCGGGACACCAACCCATCGTGGTCCGTGGATACGGCCTCGTGGTCGACCTGAATGGAACCGGCTCCAACGACATTCCCCCCGCCATCCGTGCCCACATGATCGAGGACATGGAACGCCGCGGCGTAGGCCAGATGAGTTACAACGCCGGCGGCATCACGCCCGAGCAACTGCTGGATTCAACCGACACCGCGGTCGTGATCGTCGAAGGCATCGTCCCGCCCGCTTCCGTGGGCAGGCTCTCGGCCCCACCTGTTTCCGGGCGAAAGCCACGATCGATTCCCGGCACGATCTTCGATCTCCGCGTGCAGGCCGATCCCCAGACCGGAACCACCAGTCTCGAGGGGGGGCGACTCTATACGACGGATCTTCGCCCCGGCCCGCTGATCACCGGGAGTCGACAGGCATCTGTCATCGCCGAGGGCAAGGGGCCGCTGTTCATCAACCCGTTCTTCGACCCCAAGGGCGAGGCGGCGATCTCGATCAACAAGCTTTCGGGCCGGGTGCTCAACGGCGGCGAAGTCCTCGAGGACATCCCGCTGAAGCTCATGCTCACCAACCCGAGTCATACCCGGGTTCGACTGGTTCAGGATGCGATCAATCGTCGCTTCCCACAGGAATCGGGGCAGCGGAACCCCACTGCGTCGGGAAAGAGCGACGCGATCCTCGAACTGACCGTTCCGCCAACCATGCGGGACCAGACCGAGGTCTTCATTGAACTCGTCAAACACACCACGCTGCGGCAGGCCAACGCTGAATCCGTGGTTCTTTCCACCCGGCGGATGCTCCTGTCGGACACGAACAATGCTCCCCAGGTCTACTGGCGATGGTGCGCCATCGGCCATCGATCCCTGCCCCTGATCCGAGAGCTCTACGACTACCCGGAGGAAATGCCCCGGCTGGTTGCCTTGCGCAGCGGGGCGTTCCTGCAGGATCCCATCGCGGCCGAGCACCTGCGTGAGATCGGCGTCAATGGAGAACTGGGGCTGCGGCTGGAAGCAGCGGACCTTCTCATGAACATGCCTGCGGACCCGCGAACCGATCGCGCCCTCCGCGAGATGCTCAACGACAAGGACGTGGAAGTCCGGCTCCGAGCCTACGAAGCGCTCGCCGAACGCCGCGACCCCCTGCTGGAACGAATCGTAGTGGGCCAGAAATTCGTTCTGGATCGAGCTGATTCCGAGCATCCGATGATCTACATCTCCCAATCCAAGATGCCCCGCATCGCCGTGTTCGGGAAGGATCTGTCCATCGATCGCCCCGTCACCATGGGGGCCTGGAACAACCGGCTGCTCATCCAGGATACGGATGGCTCCGACAATGAGAACGAGATCGAGATCTACTACCGCTCCACGGAAGCCCAGAGCGCTCGAATCATCGAGACCCAGGCCAATGCCTACGACTTCCTGGAGACTCTCGCGAGGCGGACCACCATCGAGGATCCCCGACCAGGCCTGAATCTCTCGTACTCCGAGACCGTCGGGGCCATCCATGCCCTGTGGGCCCAGGGATACCTCCCGGGAGACTTCAAGGCCGAGCAGGACCGATTGCTGGCAGCAATCCGACGCTATGGCACCCTGGAGTCCTACGAGGAGCGGCCCGACTTTGATGCCCCGGACCAGGAAACGCCGGAGTTGAACCTCGACGAGACCCTGTACCGGCAACCCGGGACCATCCGCCCCCTGATCGACAAGCCCACATCCACTCAGCCCAAGCCCCCCGCCCCCCCCAGTTCCCCTTCCACTCCTGTTGATTCTCCAGCCACCAATGGTTCAAATTCTCGCTGAACGGCCATTCAGCCGATAGAATGTGGTCCGGAGGGTGCCTGAGGCCCACTGGTCGACATTTCACAAGCCGCTGGCGATGCCAGGTGCACCTTCGGGCGACGGAAGCCCTCGCGTGCCCTGCTTCGAGATCCAAGGATGGAATCCACCGGCTCGACAGGAGGTCCATGCCGAATGCGGCTTTCCAAGGTTTCAATCGCCGGTTTCAAATCCTTCGCCGATCCCATTGAGATCCGATTCGACCAACCAAAGGTTGGAATCGTCGGTCCAAACGGATGCGGGAAGTCCAACATCGTCGACGCGATCAAGTGGGTGCTCGGTGAGCGATCCGCCAAGAGTTTGCGTGGACAGGCCATGTCCGACGTGATCTTCTCGGGATCAGCCGGACGAAAACCTCTTGGTGCCGCGTCAGTTACGCTCACCTTCGAGAACCCGGTCACCAATCCGGACGTCAAGGATCCATCCCAGAGGCGTGCCCTCTCCATGGATACGGAAACCGTCGACGTGGGGCGAAGGCTCTTCCGAGATGGCCGCAGTGACTACCTGATCAACGGGCAGACCTGCCGCCTGCGGGACGTCAAGGAACTCTTCATGGATACCGGCATCGGTGCCAACGCCTACTCGATCATCGAGCAGGGCAAGGTCAACGCGATGCTCACCAGCAATCCCCAGGAGCGCCGGGCCATTCTTGAAGAGGCTGCGGGGATCTCCAAGTTCAAGACCAGAAAGATCGAAGCTGCACGCAAGCTCGAGCGGACCGAAGTCAACCTTGTCCGGGTCCGCGAGCAGCTGGCCAGTACCGAACGCCGACTTCGAATCGTGCGTGGCCAGGCTGTCAAGGCCCGCCGCTTCCGCGAACTCGATGAGCAGTACAGCCAACTTCGCCGTGACCTGGTACTCGACCAGTACCACGACCTCCGCACCCGCCTGGCCGGCCTCACAAGCCGACTTGCCGATCTGGACATCCAGCGGCGCGAACTGGAGCGGCTCACCCTCGAACTCGATGCTTCCCAGCAGGAACATGAACTGACACGCCACGAACTGCAGAACCAGTTGCAGGCCTGCAATCAGCGGCGCCAGGAACTGGATGCATCGATCACCCATGCCACACAGCGACGGGACATGACGGCCCGGCAGCTGGCCGAAGCCACCGAACAACTGGACGAGGAACGACGACGGCTCGCCGAACTGGAACATCGAATGCAGTGCCAGGACGATGACCTCCAGGCTGCATCCGACGCCATGGCTGCGGCCGGAGAACAGTTGGCCGAAACCGAACGCCAGGTCGACGCACTCAGCCGTGACGTCGCCCGACTTCACCAGGAGTCGGAGTTGGCAGACCGAGCCACTGACGCCCTTCGAGGCGAACGAGAACGGACCCTGGCCCGCCGTGCCCACCTGCAGTCCTCCCGGACCGCAATCGAAGGCCGGATGCGTGCCCTGCACGAGCAATTGGAGCGTCTCCAGCAGCGTCGTACATCCACCTCCGATGAGCGAACCACCCTGGAATCTGATCGGGTCGAGAACGATCGTGGGCTCGAATCCGCCCGTTCCATGGTCCGGCAATTCGAGAACCTCCTGGCGGATCACGATGATGCCGCCGCCACCCTCAGCCAGAAGCACGGCCAACTGACTGACCAGATCGGCGAGATCCGTCACCAGCGGGCCGGCCTGGGCTCCCGGCTTCACCTGCTGGAGGAAATGCAGGAGGCGAGAGAAGGACTGACCGACTCCGTCAAGCAGATCCTTTCGGAGGTCGAAGACCACCCGGGCCTGCGCGGCATGCTCGGCGATGCCATTACCGCATCACGCGAGGATGCACGGTGCATCGAAGTCATGCTCGGCCGCGACCTGGAACTGCTTTTGGTCGACGATGATGACGCCTTCAACCACCTCAAGGATTCCCTCGGCGATCAGGCTGCAAGAGTGACCGTGTTCGTGCTCGATCACGATCGCTCCGATCCCAGCCAATTCGCTCCACCACCTGCCAACGCCACCGCCCTGCTGGATCGGATCACCATCCAGGACTGGGCACGCCCTGCGGCCCATCGACTCCTTGGCAACATCGCCGTCGTGGATGACCTCGACGCAGCCCTCGCCGCCCGCGGCAGTGGCTGGCGACTGGTCACCCGCACCGGACTGATCGTGGAGCCCTCGGGATGCATCCGACTTGGCTACACCAGGACCAATGCAGAGAACGGCTGGCTGTCACGCCGCCTGGAAATGCAGGATCTCAATGGCGATGTCGGCGAACTCGACTCCGACATTGACCGCATGAGCGGAGAACTCAGCACCCTGCTGTCGGAATCGACTCAGGCACGGGAGAAGCAGCAGTCCGTAGGCGAGCAGCTGCGGGAAGCCATGAATACCGTGGTGGACCTCGAGTACAACCAGCGACGCTTCGACACGGACCTGGAGCGGCTGATCCGCGAGGACCGTACCGTGGCCGCAGAGATCGAGGAGATCACCCAGCGTCGGACCGACCATGCCGAGCAGCTCAAGACGCTCACCAGCCAGGTCGAGAGCATCGATCACGATGCCCGGCAGCTGGAGGAGCAGGTCACCGAGTCCGAGCAGAAGGCCCAGGCCACCAACGCCCGCTGGTCCCAGTCGCAGGATGACCTGACCGCCGCCCGTGTGGGTCTTGGCCAGATCGGGGAACAGTACAGTTCCAAGCAACGTGAACGCAGCCACATGGTCATGGCCCTGGACGAGACCCGAAGTCGTCAGGCCGGGCTCCGTGACGAGGTTGGGCGCCGCACGAGTTCCATCGATCAGTACGAGGCGGGCATTGTTGCCGCCGATGAAGAAATCGCCACGGGCCGCCAGAACATCGCTCGGACCGATGCTGAACTCGCGACGGTCAACGATCGAATGGAAGAAGGCAGCACCGCGTTCTCCGCTGGGCGAGCCCAGTTGGAAGCCGCCCGGCAGCGTGGAAAGCAGCTCGAACGCGATCAGCATGCACTTGAACTCAGCCGCAGAGAAGCCGAGGTCCATCGCGAGAACACCGAGGAACGAAGCCTCGAGGAACTCGGCATCGACCTCACCCAGGCCTACCCCCCCTACGCGGAGGCCCGCGATTCCGACGAAGTCAATCGCATGGACCGTGAGGAGGCCGAGGCACAGGTCGCAGAACTCCGCGATGAGATCAAGGCCCTGGGCAATGTGAATCTCGACGCGATCGACGAAGAGTCGAACCTCGAGGAACGCAACGAAGACCTTGTCGCCCAGGTCGAGGACATCGACATCGCGACAAGACAACTGGCCCAGCTCATCGAAGAACTGGACGGCAGTTGCCGCGAACGGTTCGACCGGACCTTCCGGGACATCCGAGAAAACTTCGCGGGCAACTCCGGCATGTTCCGCCAACTCTTCCAGGGCGGCAGCGCCGACATCATGCTGACCCCGGATGAGAACGGCAACGTCGACGTGCTCGAGTCCGGTATCGAGATCACCGCCAAGCCCCCGGGCAAGAAGCCCCGCATTCTCAGCCAGTTGTCCGGCGGCGAGCAGGCCATGACCGCCGTGGCCTTGATGATGTCGATCTTCAAGTCACGCCCCTCCCCCTTCTGCATCCTCGACGAAGTCGATGCGCCACTTGATGCATCCAACGTGGGCGTCTTCTGCGACACGCTCGACCAGTTCCTGGATCGAAGCCACTTCATCATCATCACGCACAACAACCGAACCATGCTGGCCTGCGATGAGCTCTACGGCATCACCCAGCAGGAACGCGGCGTCTCCAAGTTCGTCAGCGTGCAGGTGGACGACGTGGGCGAGGGCGGACAGATTCGTGCCTCCGCGCCGGACAGGACCAACATGCAGGCCCCGAGTGACGACGCCGAGTCACCTGTTCCCGTCATCATCACGCAGCCTGCGGCCGAAGCCGAAACTCCCGTCAACAACTGAGTACGGTTCCCGCGAAGTCCACCAGGATCGCTCCCACCTCGGCCAACGGGGCGGAAGGCTCTCCATCGACCGGGAACGGGTTGGGCACGTTGAATACATGGTTGGCGTCTTCAAGTACGGACAGCGATGCCTCGCTCTGCAGTGCCGAGATAATCTGCCGAGCCGAGGTGACCGGCACCGCATCGTCGTCCAATCCATGCACCACTGCCACGGGCACGTCGATTCGATGCACCAGGTTCAGCAGGTCATGGCCCTGTGGATCGTCGAGTTGCTCCTGGAGAAAGGCTCGCCCCACCTGAAGCACCTGACCGGTTCGACTCGAGGGCGAGGGCACTCGGCCGGTGTCCAGCAGGACACGCTGTTGATCCGGAGTCATGTTCAAGCAGTGTGCCGGAGCGGCCAGGGACACGACACCGCGGAGCCCCGCCAGGGCGTCGGTACCGGCATGACGGCCCGCCGCGAGCAGACTCGACAGTCCGCCACGGGAGTGACCGACCAGGACGACAGGGCCGCTCCCGCCGGGGAGCAGGCCATCCTGTACGGCCGCGAGCAGGGCGAGGATGTCCTCGACCTGGCGAGTCCAGGTGTCCTCGAGAAAGCGGCCCTCATCGAAGGGGCCGTCTCCGTGGTCCATGCCGCTTCGGCTGAAGTTGAATCGGTGGGCAACGAACCCCGCCTCGGCCACGTAGCCGGCCAGCCAAGGGAAGAATCCGTAGTCCTTGTACCCCTTGAAGCCGTGGCCAATGAGAATCCGGCCGCGAGGCTCCTCCGAGGGCAGGTGCGTGGTTCCGATGATCGGCCTCGCCGCACCCTCAACCAACCCCGGAATGGACCAGTTCACGGTCACAGTCGGGCGATGACGGCATCAGCAAATGCCCTGGTACCGAGGGTCCCGCCAAGATCTGCCGTCTTCTCGCCCGCCAGAAGGCAGGCGTTGTAGGCGTCACGAATTCGATCAGCCACCTCCGAGCACTGCCCGTCTCCGGTGGCCTTGGCCATGTGATGAAGCATCATCACCGAACTCATGATGATCGCCAGCGGGTTGGCCTTGTCCTGCCCGGCGATGTCCGGAGCTGATCCGTGCACGGCTTCGAAGACGGCGAACTCGTCGCTCCCGTAGTTGGCACCGGGAGTCAGCCCCAGGCCACCCACAAGACCAGCACAGAGATCCGATACGACATCGCCGTAGAGGTTCTCACAGAGCAGCATGTCGAACTGACCGGGATCCTGGACCAGCCGCATGAATCCCGCATCGATGATGACTTCTTCGTAGTCGACCTTTCCAGCGTACTCCGCATCGTGCACCTCGCGGGCGCAGCGGATGAAGAGGCCGTCGGACACCTTCATGATGTTCGCCTTGTGCAGCACCGTCACCTTGGATCGCCCTCGGTTGACCGCGTAGTCGAAGGCGAATCGAGCGATGCGACGGCTCGCCTTCTCCGTGGCGACCTTCAACGAGGTCACCACACCCTCGGTGATGACGTTCTCGATCCCGGCATAGAGCCCCTCGGTGTTCTCCCGCACCACCACCAGGTCCACGCCCACATCGGAGTAGCGGGTGTGCACCCCGTCGATGCTGCGGACAGGGCGTACCGCGCCGAAGAGGTTCAGCTGCTTGCGGAGCGCAACGTTCACCGAAGTGAATCCCTCGCCGATGGGCGTGGTACAGGGCCCCTTGAGGGCGGCCTTGGTGGTACGAATGGCCTCGATGGTCGCCTTCGGCAGTACCTCCTGGGCTCCCGAGTCGATGGCAGCAAGGCCGGCATCATGACGCTCCCAGTCGATGTCGATCCCGGTCTCACCGAGAATGCGGCAGGCCGCCTCGGTCACTTCGGGTCCGATGCCATCTCCGGGTATGAGGACTGCGGTGTGCTTCATGGGTCGATCCAAGGGTCGGGGTCCGGAGGATACCACCCACCCCCGGAGACCGCTGAACTCCGCCTTCTTGACGGGCCGGCACCGTCCACGGAGGATGGGGCGACTCATGGACCAGTCATCACTGAAATTGGATGTCCTGATCTTCGGCGGCGGAATCACCGGCCTGTGGCTCCTTGATGCTCTGCACCGAAGCGGCTATCGAGCCCTCCTGCTGGAAGCGGGCAATCTCGGCGACGGACAGACCATCAATGCCCAGGGCATCATTCACGGGGGCCTCAAGTACGCCCTCAGGGGCCATCCCTCCCGTGCCTCGCGGATGATCAAGGACATGCCCATGCGGTGGCGACGCTCCCTGGCCGGAGAAGCACCCCCCGATCTCTCCAGCACGATCATGCGAGGCGAATACTGCTGCCTCTGGTCCCTGCCCGGGATTCGTTCCAGGATCGGGCTGCTTGGAGCTCGTTTCGGATTGCGTGTGCGTCCACGAAGCCTGCCTCGCAACGAACGGCCCGCCCCACTGCAAACATGGAACGGGCCGGTCTCCCGGATCGATGAGCAGGTGATCGAACCCCACAGTCTCCTGGCCATGCTTGCCGACCAGCATCGACCCCGATGCCTCCAGATCGACATTCGCAGCGGACTCGAGTTCACGACATCCGGACCGGGAAAGATCGATTGCGTCCGCCTCCTGAATCCTGAAACCAGTGCTCCTCTGGACCTGGAACCTCGACACGTTCTCCTTGCCGCAGGGAGCGGGAACGACGGACTGCGTCAAGCCTGCAACCTGCCCGGCGAGGCGATGCAGCGGCGCCCCCTGCACATGGTCATGGCCCGCGGCAACCTCCCACGTCTCAATGGCCACTGCATCAAGGGAACCGCGCCGTGGCTGACAATCACCTCGACGCTCGACTGCGCCGACCGGGTCGTCTGGCAGATCGGCGGCCAGTTGGCCGAGGACTGTGTTGACGCCACTCCTGAACAGACCATTGCCCGTGCCCGGTCCGACCTGGCCCAGGCCATGCCAAGCCTGGATCTGGACCAGGTCTGGTTTACCAGCTACCGAGCGGACCGAGCGGAGGCGGCTGTCGATGCCGGAAAGCGACCGGACGGTCCGGTGCACCTGCTTGAAGGCAATACGATCACCCTCTGGCCGACCAAGCTGGCCCTGGTCCCGATGCTCTCTGAAGAGGTGATGCACCGCATTCCGGAGCCCGGCCACCTGGATGACGACCTGCACACGCTGCATGACTGGCCGCGACCAACTGTTGCCCTGCCACCATGGGAAAGGGACCTCACATGGACCGACATGCACTCGGCAACTCCGCCCTCGAGGTAACCCGAATTGGGTACGGCGCGTTCAAGATCGGACGCAACGTGGGGGCAAAGTACCCCGATGCCTACCAACTCCCCGGGGAGGATGAGGCCGCGACCCTGCTCAACGAGATCCTAGATCTCGGGATCGCCCTTGTCGACACCGCCCCCGCCTACGGGCTCAGCGAGCAACGCGTGGGACAGGCCCTGTCGGGGAGACGATCCGAGTTCACACTCTCCACCAAGGTCGGAGAGACCTTCCAGGACGGCCAGTCAACCTGGGACTTTCGTCCCGAAGCCATGGAGGCATCACTGCAGCGAAGCCTCCAGCGGCTCCAGTGCGATGCAGTGGATCTCCTGCTGGTGCATTCCGACGGCCGCGACCTGGAGATCCAGTCCGAGCATGACGTGTCCACGACCATGCAGCGTTTCAAGGATTCCGGGATGACCCGAGCCATCGGCTTTTCGGGCAAGACCCAGGCCGGGCTGATGGAAGCGATCCAGTGGGCCGATGCCATCATGGTCGAGTACCACCTCCAGGCCCGTGAACTGGAACCGGTGATCCACGCCGCTGGCGAACAGGGCGTCGGCGTCCTGGTCAAGAAGGGACTCGGCAGCGGTCACCTTGATCCGGAAGCCGCCCTGCAGTTCCTGCTGGAAACATCACCGGTCAGCGATGCGATCTCATCGGTCGTCATCGGCAGCCTCTCGAGTTCGCGCATGGCATCGAACATCGACATGGCCTGCAGCGGATCCTGATCCGGGACTACTGGCCCGGAATCGACAGGACCATTCCGATGCGAAGTCGGTTCGGATCGTTCTGAAGCATCGCCCGATTCGCTTCGAAGATGCGTGTCCACTGGGTCTCGCGACCGTAGTAGTGATCCGCGATGCTCGAGAGTGATTCACCATTCTCAACGTGGTGATTCCGTCCATCGACGGGGGTTGTCGATGCCGGGCGTGTCGCGGTGGCGACCCGGGAAGCCCGTGGGGACCGAGGCGTGTGGGCCGGAATGCGCAGGGAGGTGCCGATGCGCAGACGATCCGGATCGACATCGGGATTGGCTTCGGCGATTCGGAGCCAGGCGGTCTCGGTTCCGTAGTAGGTGACCGAGATGCCACTGAGCGTGTCCCCTTCCGCGATCACGTAGGTCCGCATCGGCGGCTCGGGTGTCGCGACCACGGTCGTGACACGCGATGCAGGCACGGTTGCCGTTTCAATGGGACGGCGTGGCGGCAGTGCAGTGGTGGTGGTTCGCGGCTGCCCCATGACCAGAGTGCCTGGAGAAGTGGTCGTGGTCCCTCGAGGCCTTGCCGTCGTGGCCCAGGTCGTCTGGATGTTGGATGCAGTGGCAGGAGGCGCAGGCAAGGCAGGCGGTGTAACAGTGGTCGCCGTGGGCGCCGTGGGCGAGGCCAGCCGACGCTCCACAGGCGGAGCGGGAGCAGGCCGGGCTTCGACCGGAGCCAGGGCCAGGATGGGATCCTCTGCGACCGGAGTCGTGGCATCAGATGCGGGACCGTAGTACCAGATCAGAACGCCAATGAAGAGGAAGGAAAGGAGCAGGACGACCTTGCTGCCTGTGGACATGAGTACCTCCGTACAGGTTGAATTGTGCAACTTCCCCTCGACTGTTGCATCGACCGTGCGGAGGCATGCTCTTCAGTTTTCCACGTCAGGGCAGCGCCGGTGCCCCATCATCGGCGGGCTCGAATCCCGCCGCATCTTCATCCAGTTCAGGATCGGTGGAGACCGCCCCACGGCGATAGACCAGGGGCGACGCAATGGCGACGGAGGAGTAGGTTCCCACGACCACGCCGATGAGCAGGGCGAAGCCGAAGGCCCGGATTCCAGTGCCACCGGCAACGTAGATGATCAGGACAGCGATGGCGGTCGTCACCGAGGTGAGGATCGTCCGGCTGAAAGCCTGATTGATGGATTTGTTGACAACCTCTCGGCTGGGCAAGGCCCGCTTTCCACGGTTCTCACGGATGCGATCGAGGATGACGATCGTGTCGTTCAGCGAGTACCCGATCACCGTCAACAATGCCGCCACCACTCCGGTATCGATCAGGAACTCGTCAATGAGCAGCCCACGCCAGGCCCACTCGTAGCCAGCCAGGAACCCGGAAAGAGCCAGGCACCCCAGCACGATGATCACGTCATGGCAGAGGGCCACGATCGCACCCAACGAGTAGAAGAACGAGCCGAACCGGATCCAGATGTAGCAGAGGATTCCGGCCAGGGAGAGAATCACGGCACCGATCGCATTGGCAGCCCGGGTCTGGGCCACCGACGGCGAGAAACTGCTTACCTGCTCGAAACTGCTGCGTTTGGTCATGGCAGTCTGAACGAGTTGCCACTCGCGTGATGCCAGTCGCTTGTCAACCAGAGCTGCCTCGCTGCGGAGGTAGTTGAAGTCCGGATCGGTCACGATCACGGCCACCTCACGCCACTGGTCACCGTCTCCAGCGGGCGTGAGTCCGTAGACCTCAACGTCCCGGCCCGCGGTGTCACGGGAGAAGTCGGGATCCTGTCGCATCTGGTCGATGCGCTGGGCGACATCCTCGAGACTGATCGGGGGCTGGATCTCCTCAAGGAGAATCAGCACACCACCACGCTGGTCGGAGATGTCCGTCCCCGGTCCACGTCCATCAAGCACTTCGGAGAGGACCTTCGCCTCGATGGGACGGGTGAACTCCGCATAGGCATTGGAGTTGTCGCCGCGGAATGTACGGGGTTCCGAAACGGCAAGTTGACTGCCGAACTCTTCGAGCAGAGCCTGCTCGACGATGTTCTGGATGCCCTCTTCGTCGGAGAGCCCGGAGGGGTTGGCCACCTTGACCTGGAAACTGTCGGCCACGGTATTGCCCTGGGCATCGAGGCCAGTGGTCCCGATGGTGAGCACCTTGGCATTGCGCATTTCACGCAGGACGCGATTCTGGACCGACTCGTCTTGCCCCGCGGTGTCGGCCAGTGCCTTGACCCGGGATTGGACGGAGCCTTCTCCGTTGTGCCCCAGCATCAGATTGCCAGTGCCGCCTTCATTCGGGGCGGTCTTCATGGTCACGGCCACGCCACCACGGAACTCGGTGTCGAACATGTCGACGCCGCGCACGTAGAAGAGGACAATCGAAGCTCCAACGAGCAGGAACGACACCGACCAGAAGAGGCCACGAAGCCCGATCCAGTCGATCTTCGGATGCAGAAGCCGGCCGATGGCTGGAATCGCGATCGAAAGCATGGTCAACTTCCTGATTCGCAGCACGTGGGCGTAGATGTCGAAGATGTACCGGGTGACGAACAGCGAGGTGAAGAGCGTGGCGATGATGCCGATGGTCAGCGTCAGCGCGAATCCCTTGACCTCCGTCGTCGGCTCCATCATCAGCAGCACGGCACAGACGATGAGGTTGGTCAGGTTCGCATCCAGAATGGTGCTGTAGACCCGGTTGTACCCTTCCCGGATGGCCTCACGCAGATCGCGGGCTCCACCCTCGAGTTCCTCGCGAATTCGTTCGTAGATGAGCACATTTGCATCCACGGCCATGCCCATGGTGAGCACGACTCCGGCGAGTCCCGGCAGGGTGAAGGTGCCCTGGAGCAGGGCCATGACTCCGAAGATGATGATGCCGTTGCACAACAGTGCAAAGTCCGCCACCATCCCGGAGAAGAAGTACCAGAGCAACATGAACATCGCGACGACGGCGACGGCCCACAGGAAGGCATCGAAGCCCCGATTGAGATTGTCTGCACCGATGGAGGGGCCAAGCACGTTGACCGAGATGGGCTCCTGGGACAGCCGGGCCTCAAGCGCACCGGCCACGAGCACCCGGGTGAGGTAATCAATGTCCTCGTCGGCGAAACTGCCGGTGATGACGCCGGTGTTGGCGATCTGGCTGTTGAGATTCGGAGCGGTGTAGACCTTTTCATCGAGCACGATGGCCATGGGCTGCTGGACGTGCGGCTGTGTGAGCCGCGACATCATGCCGCCACCAGCCTGGTCCAGGCGGAAACTCACGGCCGGGCGACCGAAACTGTCGGAGGTGCGACCAGCGGACTCAACGGTCCAGTCGGTCTCCCCACCGTGGGTCATGCTCTTGGGATCACTGGTGTACAGGAGCAGGTAGACCACTCCATCAGTTTGAGCAGCCACGAGATCCCGCCCCGGGGAGGCGAAATAGGCCTCGGGATTCGCTTCCAGAGCCAGCAACTGCTCAGGAGTACTGACCCACTGTTCCAGGTCGTGGATCGGGTACCAGCGAGCAAGCAGGGAATCGGTGTTCTCTGGTCCGAGTTCGGCGAGCTGGGCACGCAGGTCCTGAACGTTGACTCCCTCCACCCGGCCGTTGGTGGCGGCGATATGGAACTCGAGCACGCCCGCACCCCGAAGCAGTCGCATCAGGTCCTCGGGATCATCAAGTCCACTCCGCTGGGCCTGGTAGGCGTCATAGGTGACGATCACCTCATCGAGCACCTCCTGCAGGTGTGGGTACTCGGAGGTCAGGCTCTGCATCGTGACGTCGCGAGGCGAAAGCGCACGCTGCAGGGTGCCGTCGGAATTCAGAACTCGCTCGCCATCATCACCCGTCAGTGGCTCGCCGACGTTGGAAAGTTCCAGAGCTCGAACCACCCGTGAGCGATCGAGGCTCATGGCGAGAACTTCCTCGAAGAGTTCCTCGTACTCGATCTCCGCGTCAGCGAGTTGCTGCTGCAGATCGCGGAGCTCGGAAGCATCCGTGCCGGCAGCCTCGGCGGCGACGGCTTCAATCTGGAGCCTCCGCTGCGCGTCATGGGCCTCCTGGAGGTCGAGGATCAACTGGCCACGATCGCTCCCCTCGGTACCGCCGAAGCGGGCCGCAGCCTCGCTGGCGTCCAAGGACATCTGCAACTGGCTTCGATCGATCTCGGCTTCATCGATGAAACGCTGGAGGGTCGTTTCATACGCCTTGGCGAGCAACTTGACCTCTTCGTTGGGCAGCGGCATCACGATCTCGATGCGATCTGCACCCAGCGGGGTCATCGCGATATCGAGCACGCCTCGAGGGTTGACCCGGTCATTGAGGACCTGGATCGTCTGGCTGAGAATCTGGGCGCGATCCGAGTTCTCAGGAATTCGCACCGAGTAGACCAGACTCACGCCACCACT
Source organism: Phycisphaerales bacterium (assembly GCA_029245245.1). Taxonomy (GTDB): domain Bacteria; phylum Planctomycetota; class Phycisphaerae; order Phycisphaerales; family SM1A02; genus UBA854. The sequence goes on along the minus strand of JAQWPT010000033.1, from coordinate 82,603 downwards.
GAGGTCACGCCCGAGGCGAATGCGCTGGTCGGGCGGGATGGTCGCCCAAAGGCAACCACCGACGATGATGATGATGAGTACGGTCTTCCAGAAGAGGTTCTGCATTGGTATTCCCGGATCGGGTCAGTCGTCCGTGGAGTCCGGCTGGGCAAGCACCTGCTGCACAGCGGCACGGGAAAAGGTCATGCGGGTATCGGCACGGTCATCCACCCGGATGACCACCGTTTCGTTCTTGACTTCGACCACCGATCCGATGACACCGCCGATGGTCTGCACCGAATCGTTCTTCTTGATGGCCGAAAGCATCTTGGCCCTGCGTTTCTTCTCCTTGCGCTGTCCGAAGACGGAGAAGAGAATGATCCCGCCGAAGACGACGAGAATGATCAACATCGGTTCCATCCCACCCATGCCCGACAGAGGAACTTCTCCGGATTCACCCTCAAGGGTCGTGCCGTCGGCACTGGTGGTGGCGGTCGTCGTCGCGGCACCGCTGGATGACCCACCTGACAGCGGAGGTGGGCCTGAAGATCCTTCTGCAACGAGGGACAGTGCGCACACGGTTCCCATGCACATGGCAACGGTTTCCGCCGTCCGGGGCGTTTGAGCCCCATGCATCGTCTTGAACATGGTCATGCTTCGTACTCGATCACGGGGCTTGAACCCCGATTTCAGCCCTTCAGAGCCGGATCCCCGAGGACGGGCCAATCCCGCACCAGCGAAGGCCACGCATCATCCCGAATTGCCCTCCTGATGTCCAGCATCAGGGACTGGAAGTGCTGGATGTTGTGCACGCTGACGAGGATCGGGCCCAGCATCTCCTCGGCCTGGAACAGGTGGCGGAGGTAGGCCTTGGAAAATCCGCCTTTCTGGTCGCCAGAGAGGGGGTGGTCCACGCTGCAGGCGAGGCAGGGGCATCCCGGCTCCAGTGGTGCATCATCTTCTCGGAAGCGGGCATTGCGTAGATTGATCCGCCCCTGCCGAGTGAAGGCAGTGGCGCTGCGCCCATTGCGAGTGGGCAGGACGCAGTCGAACATGTCCACCCCGGCAAGGACCGCCTCCATGATGTCCCGTTCATAGCCCACCCCCATCAGGTACCTCGGACGATCTTCTGGCAACCGGGGCGCCACCTCTCGAACCACGGAATGGATCAGTTCGGGGTCTTCGCCGACCGCCACCCCTCCGATGGCATACCCGGGAAGATCCACCTCGGTCACTTCCGCGAGCGATCTGGCACGCAGTTGAAGGTCCGTTCCACCCTGCACGATTCCAAAGAGGGCCTGGTCTCCGGTCCGTCCATGCGCCTCGACGCAGCGATGCAGCCACCGGGTGGTTCGGTCCACCGCCTGCTCCAGTCGCCGGGCATGGTTCGCCTCTCCCGTACCGTGCACCCCGTGCACGCTTGGAGGACAGTCGTCGAAGGCCATGATGATGTCGGCACCGAGGTTGTTCTGCACCTCCATGGCCCGTTCCGGCCCGAGGTGGATCGACGACCCGTCCACGATCGACTTGAACGTCACTCCGTCATCATCGATTTGATTGACATCTGACATCGAGAAGGCCTGGTAGCCACCCGAGTCGGTGAGGATCGGCCGGTGCCAACCCATGAACTCGTGCATGCCGCCTCGCTGCGCCACGAGTTCGTCGCCGGGACGAAGCATCAGGTGGTACGCGTTGTTGAGCAGGATCTCGCTGCCGGTGGATGCCACCACGTGCGGCAACAGGCCCTTGACGGTCCCCTTGGTCCCCACCGGCATGAATGCAGGTGTGGAGAAATCTCCATGCGGGGTCGTGACCGTACCCGAGCGAGCCGCCGTACCAGGAAGGCGGTGGTGTACCTTGAAATGCAGGGGGCCATCCACTGGTGTCTATCCTCGATCCGGGTTCCGACGGGATGCCTGCTCGAGAATGCGTTTCTCCTTGGCACTGAGGCTCTTGAGCCCTTCCCGGGAGATCTTGTCGAGTATCCGATCCACGGGGTTCGACTTGGTTGATCCCCCCCGGCGTACGGCGAAGTGCTTTGACGTGGGGTCGACCTTTCCAAAGAAGTCGAAGATCCCGTGCAGTGACTGGGGGCGACGGATGAAGTAGAAGCCCCCCGCCGCTCCACCAAGGTGCGCCGCCTCGCCACCGGCGTTGTTGAGATTCCAGAGCACGCTCAGCAGGGAAATGATCACCAGCGCCCAGGCCAGGACGGCCAGGCGCATCGGGATGATGAAGAACAGCAGGACACGTACGTCGGGCGCCAGGTAGGCGCCAGCCATGAGTACCCCGAAGACTCCGGCCGAAGCCCCGATCAGCGGCGTGCCCGTGGCGTTGAAGAGCAGGCCCGGCACGGCCGAGTACCCGAGCAGTTCACTGAGCACGTATCCACCGAGGTTCAGTACCAGGTACAGCATCGCGCCGAATATGCCGCAGAGGAGGTAGAAGGCCAGGTACCGCTTGCCGCCGAGGAAACGCTCGACGAGTGGACCGAAGAAGAACAGGCCGACCATGTTGAAGAGCAGGTGGTACTCGTTGGCGTGCAGGAATTGGAACCCCACCAGCCTCCAGATCTGGGCCCCGCCGATGACCTTCTTGGTGGAGAAGTGGAACCAGTAGCCCAAGGTGCTTGCCATGGTGCCCTCGGCAAGCCCGATGACATCCCCACCGCTTGTCCTGATGGGGAACCCGCTGATCAACTTCGTGCCACCACCATGGACGGGGATTGAAAGAGTCACCAGGTCACTGCCCAACTGGGTGTCCTCGTTGCGAATCGAGCCGAGGCGGAAGGGATCGTCAGTGAGTTCGACCCACTGCCCGGAGTCCTGATCCAGCGCCCAGTACAGCCCGGTCTCGATGGGCTGCAGGGGCATGAAGACCTCGAGGAAGAAAACCGCCACGCAGATCGCGATCAACCAGGCGTTGACCGACCATCCACGAGGGGATCCGATGGAGGGGCCACTGCGGCGTGGCGGCTCGGATCGCAGGTAGTCACGGTCGTAGAGTCCCATTGATCTGATCAATCTCCATCCGCCGATGCCGCCTGCTGCCAGAGCAGCAGGGCCGCAATCGACTTGCCGTCGACAAGGCGTCCATCTTGCACCATGGTTTCAACATCGGACCGACCATGGGTTGAAACTTCGATCTCTTCGTGCGGTTCCAGGTGCTGGGCCCCGGGAATGAGATTCCGGGCCACGAAGACATGCATCAGTTCATCGGCGAATCCAGGGGAAGTGTAGAACCGCCCCAAGGGCTCGATGGTGCCGGCGACATAGCCGGTCTCCTCGGTGAGTTCACGGGCTGCGGTGTCAATCGGTGGCTCCCCGGGCTCCAGGGTGCCGGCGGGGAACTCCCACAGGGCCTCCCCCACGGCGACTCGGAAGTTGCGGATCATCACGAAATGGTCCTGGTCGAGCTCCGGCACGATGAGGACCGCTCCAGGGTGCCGTATCACCGATCGAGCCACGCTGGATCCGTCCTTGGCAGTCCATTTGCATTCCTCGACCGAGAAGATCGGGCAGTCATAGACACGCTGGCGATGGATGGTGCTGGGCATGGGTACCATGAATGATAGATCATGGCCGAGCCCACGTCCCCGATGTCCGAACGCACCCCCTCCGGAAGCACGCCGGAGACGCCGATCATCCGTCTTGAATCGGTGTCAAAATCCTTTGGCAGCATCCAGGCGCTGGATGACATCAGCCTGGAATTCCCCACTGGCCGGACCACGGTGGTCCTGGGTCCCAGTGGCTGCGGCAAGAGCGTGATGCTCAAGCACATCATCGGGCTCCTGCGCCCGGACCGCGGCAAGGTGTGGTTCCAGTCGCAGCGAGTGGACCAGTTGCGAGAACATGAACTGGTCGACATCCGCCGCCGCGTCGGCTTCCTCTTCCAGCAGGGGGCCCTCTTCGACTCGATGACCGTCGGCCAGAACATCGCCTTCCCACTGCGCGAGCACACCAGCATCTCACGGCCGGATCGCTTCAAGCGGGTGGATCGCATGCTGGAACTGGTCGGGGTTCCCGGTACCGCCCACCGCATGCCTGCCGAACTCTCCGGTGGCCAGCGAAAGCGAATCGCCCTGGCTCGCTCGATCGTGCTGGAGCCGGAGGTCATCCTGTATGACGAGCCCACCACTGGGCTGGACCCCATCCGAAGCGACGTCATCGCCCAGTTGATTCTTCGCCTCCAGGACACCCTGTCACTGACGAGCATCGTCGTGACCCATGACATACAAACCGCCTTCAAGATCGCCGATACCATGGTCATGATGAACAACGGGCGGATCCTGATGAGCGGTGCACCGGAACTGTTCGAGGCGTCCGATGACGAGGTGATCCGCCGATTCCTCGATGGACAGGCCAGCCCCGAGGAACTCGGCGAGTTGACGGACTCATTCCAAGGAACCGATCTGTGAACGAGACCATGCGAGACTTCGTCATCGGCCTCTGCGCAATCGTCGCGATCATCGGATTCTCCGTGCTGCTGGTCCGCTTCGGCGAAATCCAGACCACGGACCAGTACACCGTCGAGATTCCATCGATGACGGCCAGTGGCCTGCGCACCGGCAGCAGCATCACGCTCAACGGGGTCAAGATCGGCATCATCGAGTCCGTCACGAACACCACCGACCCCCGCTGGCCGGTGCGGTTCGTACTCGGCATCGATGAGGGATACGAGGTCCCGTCCACCGCGGTCCCCTACGCCACGAGCAGCCTGCTTGGGACGGGTTCCACGCTGGAACTGTCCGTCGACCCCAGCGACCGTACCGCCCCACCACTGCCCACCGATGGATCGGCCGTGCTCCAGGGCCCGGTTCGGAACCTGATGCTCACGAAACTCAACGAGGCTCTCGACGAACGACTGCAGCCGGTACTCGCCTCCGTGCAATCACTCTCCGAGACGTACACCGAACTCGGTGACGAACTGATTGCCATGGTCGGTGACGGCGACGATCCCATCGACGGCCCCACCATCCGCTCCACCCTGGCACGGATCGATGGAGCACTGCACCTGGTGGAACTCTGGCTCGACAATGATGAAGCCCGGGCCTCGATGCACGACCTGATGGCCACTGGCATCATCTTCGTCAACGAAGGGATCGACCTGGTCAACGAGCTCACCGAGCTTGCCACCAACGTCGATGTCCGCAGCGAGCAGTTCATGGACGAGCTGGTGCCCGTGGCGAGCGAACTGGCCCGCATGCTGGATACCGCCGATCGACTGCTGAAAGCCATTCGTGACGGCGACGGCACCCTGGGACAACTCGTCAAGAACCCGGACCTCTACAACAGCATCGAAGCCAGCATGAAGCAGTTGGAGGAGGCGATCATCTCCTTCACGCTGATGGTCGACCAGATCCGGGAAGAAGGCATCTTCTGAACCCGCAGGGGTCGATCAGACATCGACTCGCATGCCGACCTCGATCACCTGGCCGGTGGGCAGTTCGAACATCTCGCTCATGGCCAGCGAGTTGCGTGACATCGCGGCGAAGAGCTCCTTTCTCCAACCCAGCATGCGTGTGCTCCCACCGAGCACGACGATTTCACGACGGGTGAAGTAGGTGATCGCCTTCAGGTCCACCTCGAGCCCATGCTTCTGGGCCAGTTGCAGCAATCTCGGCACGTTGGGTGTCTGCAGGTAGCCGTAGTGACCGATGAGCAGCCAGAAACCGTTGCCCAGATTCTGGATCTCCAGTTGACGGCTCCGAGGCAATCGTGCCACCTGAGCGGGTTGCATGGAGACGATGATGGATTGCTGGTAGAGCACCGGCATGTGCCGATAGAGGCCCACCAGGCAACTCGGGGTGGTGTTTGAGTAGGCGGTCAGGAAGACTCCGCTTCCATCGATCCGTGTGGGCTGCTTGGCCAGGACATCCTCGATGAACGCGTCGAGCTTGACCACCGGCTCCTGGTGACGACGTTGAATCTGGGTGCGACCCTTGAACCAGGTCGACATCAGAACCAGGAAGATCAATGCGATGGCAAGCGGGAACCAACCTCCGTCGGGGACCTTCATGAGGTTCGCACCGAAGAATGCCAGGTCGATGATCAGGAAGACCAGCACCATCGGGACCAGCGCCCAGTATGGCCACTTCCAAATGAGACGGCCAATGACAAAGAGCAGGATCGTGGTGGTGAACATCACCGCGGTCACCGCCACGCCGTAGGCGGCGGCAAGTCGGTTGGAACTGGGAAAGAGCAGGACTGCCGCAATGCACCCGACAAGCATGAAGCGGTTCACCGCGGGCAGGAAGACATGATTGATCCGCTCGTGTGAGGTGTAGATGATGCGGATGTATGGCAGCAGACGCAGTTGGATGGCCTGCCTGGTGATGGCGAAGACACCGGTGATGATCGCCTGGGAGGCGATGATCGCCGCCACCGTGGCCAGAATGACCATGGGCCAGAGCATCTGGTCGGGAATGATCGAGAAGAAGGGGTGGCTCACGTCAACTGCCTTGATCTGGTGCACCCAGCCCCCGGGATGCTCCTTGGCCACCGAGAGAATCCAGGCCCCCTGCCCGAAGTAGTTCAGCAGCAGGCATGGCCAGACGACGGTGAACCACGCCAGCGTGATGGCTCCGCGACCGAACTGCCCCAGGTCCGCGTAGAGCGCCTCGGCACCGGTGACGCACAGCACCACCAGGCTCAGCATGAAGAATGCGTGGGCCGGATGGGCCATGAAGAAGTCGACGGCCCAGGCTGGGTTGATCGCCTGGAGGATGACCGGGACCTCGATGATCTGCAGAAGGCCGAAGAACCCGATGGCCAGGAACCAGACGAGCATGATGGGGCTGAACACGAGCGCGATGCGATCCGTGCCTACGCGTTGCCACAGGAACAGGCCGATGATGATGATGATCGCGATGGGCAGGATGAAGTGCTTCATCTCAACCGAGATCGTTTCGAGCCCCTCCACCGCCGAGATGACCGAGATCGCCGGCGTGATCACCCCGTCACCGTAGAGCAGGGCGGCACCCAGGATCGCAGCCATGAACACCAGGGCACTCTTCCACCGGCTGCTGCGAATGACTGCAACCTTCTGCAGCGAGGCGAGCATGGAGAAGATGCCACCTTCTCCCTCGTACTGGGCCCGCATCACCACGGTGACGTACTTGATCGTGATCACAAGGGCCAGGGCCCAGAAGATCAACGACAGGACGCCAAGCACCGAGGCGTGGGTGGCATCGACTCCCACGATGGTGTCGCTGAAGATCGCCTTGAGCGTGTAGAGCGGGCTCGTGCCGACATCGCCGAAGACGATCCCGAGGCTGGCGAAGGCCAGCAAGGGCAACTTCGGGACGGGCGCCTCTGGATCGAGGTGCCCCGCGCCTGCCTTGACGAGGGGGGTATCCACGAAACGTACTGTACCGCGCCGGGTCCCTTAAAAACGAACACGGCCCCAGGGTCGGGGCCGTGCACGGTGAACTCGGATTCGTATTCTAGTCGGCGACGACGATCTCAACCCGTCGACTCTGGGACTTGGTGCCCATGGACTGGTCGGGTCCGAAGCTCGTGATGGAGACCATCGACGAGTCCAGACCGCGGGAGATGAGGTAGTCACGGACCGCATAGCCTCGTTCGAAGCCAAGGTGGTAGTTGCTCTTGTGTCCGCTCTTGCGAATCGGGTCGGTATCGGTGTGGCCGATGACACGCACGGGTCGTCCCGCGTAGCGAGACGCGATCACACTGGCGACCTGATCCAACGATGATTTGGCGTTGGACTTGAGGCTGGTCCGCCCCGAATCGAAGAGGACATCACTGGCGACAGTGACCGTCACCTCCCGCCCGGAGACGCTGGTGCTCACGCCCTCGATGCCGTCAAAGGCCGTCGGAGATGATACGCCGCTGGCCAGGGTGGTCAGTTCCTCGTCGAACATGATTTCCTGCTCGCGGGCCATCCGGTTCGATTCACGAAGATCGGTGTTGGCCGCATCCAGCGCCAGGTCACGTTGGTGCAACTGGTCTCGGAGTTCGGAGTTCTCCTGCTCCAGGAGTGCCATCTTGTCCGCGGTTGAATCACACCCCGCCAGGATGGCGATCACTGCAAGGGGTCCGACTGACAACAGGTGCCTCATGCGCATGATTCAACATCCTTTCCGAGTGGCTCATGTATCCGGTGTCGAGCAACCATCCTGGTTGCCACATCGACACCGGGAAATTCCGGGTGACCGAGGGGTCTGGAGAGGCTGACGATGCAACCATCCCAAAGTCCCCTCCATTCAATGAGTCGGCCGAGAGGGCCCTTGTACTTTCAAAAATAAGGTCCGGGAATTGCAGCCCGGAGGGGGCCATGGTTGATGTGGGGGTCGATTTCGAGTCCTCGGGGGGCACCAGGGCCCGCTGAGGCATGGGAATCGTCGGTACCAGCACCTGCCAGGCATCCACGAGGGCCGGTCGGCAGAAGAACAGGAGCACCGTGGCGGCGGCCAGGTGCGGGCCGTAGGGAAGCTCCCGGCCCTGTGATCGGGTGATTCTGGAGACCAGGCCACAGGCCAGGACCCAGCCCAGGCCAAGGAAGGGGGCGATGAAGAAGATGACCAGTGGATCGAACCAGCCCAGCACCGCCCCGACGGCTCCCATCAGGTGCACGTCTCCGAGCCCCATCGCCTCGCGACCGAAGCCCAGCGTGCCGAACATGCGGACGGCCCAGACAATGCCCGCTCCACTGAGGTAGCCGATGAAACTGCCGCCAAGGGCCTGAAGCACTCGCGACGGCCCGTCGAGCCCGCCCCCCGGGAGCATGGTGCCGATGATGCCGCCGACAACCAGTCCGATGATGATCGGCAGCAGGTAGAGGAACTCGACACCCATCTCCCGCCGCCCATGCGGATAGTCGGCGAGTGACTCGTCGCCCTGCAGGTAGTCCTCGTAGTCGGCAAATGACCACCGCAACACTCCCATCGCCAGCAGCAGCCGACTCGTGACCACGCCGAGCATTCCTCCGGCGGCAACAAGGAACCACCACCAGTTCACCCCGGGAATCGGCCAGGACACGGCGCGTGGCCAGGACGAGGCAATCGCTCCCTGCACCGGCCAGAGCACGAAGGCCAGCACCGTGATGAACATGGGTATCTGGATGGGAATCGTGAACGTCCGGGCGTCGATGATCGTCATGGCCCAGAGTCCCGCCAGCAGGAAACTGATGAGGATGAAGGCCGGCCACGCGGTGGCAAAGGGCTGCATCCCCCACCACTCTCCACCGATCCCGCCGATCCAGGGCGTGCGTGTGGAGAACCAGAAAAGCACCACGTACAGCAGGAGAAAGAGCAGCGCCATGCCGAGTTCCACGAACATGTAGGCGGGGCTGAAGGACTGGCGGCAGTAGCGACAGCGCCCCCGCAGCACCAGCCAACCGATGATGGGCAGGTTCTCGCGAAAGAAGCGAAGTCGGGCCCCGCAGGTCTCGCATCGACTCGGGGGCATGGCCAGGCTCATGCCCCGCGGCAGGCGGTGCACGACGACGTTGATGAAACTGCCCACGCAGGCACCGAGGCAGAAGACGAACACCGCCCAGGGCAGGTGCGTCAGCAGGGTCGTCGAAAGTACGTTGGCAAGCAGCATGGAATCGCCGGCCCCGGTGGACCACGGTGCCCCAGAATGTTTCAACCTGGACTAGCGGGCCTCGTCGGCGGAATCGAGCTCGTCCAGGGCGACTTCCCTGAGTTCCTGATCGGCTCGATCGAGCAGGGATCGACAATGCCCCAGCAGCACCTGGCCCCGGCGGTGCAGGACCATGGCTTCCTCGAGTCCCAGTTCCCCGGAATCGATCTGCTGGAGGATCTGCTCCAGTTCCGCCGAAGCCGCCTCGAAGGTCATCGTGGCGGGGTCGGTTCCGGAGGTCTTCTTGGTGGTCTTTCTGGCTGCCATCAGGGCTCCACTGTACCAGACGACTCCACCTGCTCGACCCGGGTCTCGATGCGACCATCGACAAGATGGGTGGTCAGTCGGACGCCGGGCTCGATGCCCTCGGTGCTGCGAACCACATCTCCGGCCTCGTCGGTGGTCATGGAGAAGCCTCGCTCCAGAACCGAGACCGGCCCCAGGGCCTGCAGCGTCCGCTGGAGAGTCTCCACCTGTTCGTGGCGGCGTGCCTGGGATGCGGCGATCGTCCGGGGCAGCGCCTCGGCACCACGCTGCAGTCGAACCCGGCCCGCCTGCAACCGACGCTGCATCGACGCCTCGAGTCGCTGGGCCGCGGCCTGCACGCGAGCACGCCGCTGCTGCAGGAGCACATCGGGTCGACGGTGGGCCAGTGCCGTGGCCAGTCGCTGCACGGTGGTGCGGCGGACCTGGAGGATCATGCTCATCGTGCGTCGAAGCTGCTCGACCTGCTGCCTGCTGCGCTGGGTGGCGTGCTGAACGAGTTGCCCGGCAAGCAGGCGCAGTCGCTGGGTTCGGTCATCGACCTGCTGGCGAAGTTCTCCCGCATCGGGCAGCAGGTGCATGACGGCCTGGGTCGGGGTGGACGCGCGTCGATCGGCCACCAGTTCGATGATGGTGGTATCCGACTCGTGCCCGATGGCCGCGACGACGGGCAGCGTGCACTCGCGCACGGCCTGGGCCACGGCCCGCTCGTTGAAGGCCTGCAGATCCTCGGGAGACCCGCCACCACGCGTGACGAGAATGGCGTCCAGGCCAAGCGCCGTGCGATGGGCATCAAGGCGGCCAATGGCCTCGACGACTTCGCCCACGGCCTCTTCGCCCTGGACGCGGACATCGACGACCAGCAGCGCGGTCCCCGGGCAGCGTTCCCGCGCGGTGCGGACCACGTCGGTCAACGCCGCAGAGGTACCGGAGGTGACCACTGCGATTCGGACCGGCAGCAGCGGCAACGGCTGCTTGTGCTCCGGGTCGAACCAGCCGGCTTCGCGAAGTTCGGCGCACAGCGCCTCGTACCGGGCCCGCAGCGCCCCGGCCCCGGCCTGCCGGATGCGTTCGACGATCAACTGGGTCCGCCCCTGCGGTGCGTAGTGGGCGATGTGCCCGGAGACCTCGACCTCGTCCCCCTCGGCCGGGGGGTCCTCGACCCCGCGGGTCCGTGACGACCACATCACGCAACCGATCAGGGCATGCTCATCCTTGAGCGAGAAATACCAGTGGCGACGAGTGGAGAGGTTGCTGACCTCGCCACGCACCCGCACCGTGCTCGGCAGCGTCTCGAGGGCCTCGACGATGCTGGCCGAGAGTTCCGACACGCTCAGCGGCTCGTCGGGCGGCGGCTTCGGACGATCCCCGGGGGGGGCGTCGCCGGGTTTCCAGGTCAGGGGAAGTTGTCCCATGCCGACATCCTACGGCAGCCCGTGCCGGTGGGTAGGCTGTAGGGCGATGAGTGAAACCACCCTGTCCCTGACCACCGACGTGCTGGACCTGCCACACATCGGCCAGCGCCACGCCGAGGCCTTCCGGGCCATGGGACTGCGCTGCGTCTCGGACCTGCTGATCCACCTGCCCCATCGCTACGAACGGGAAGAGGCGGAGATCCCCATCGGATCCCTGGCCACCCTCGTGGGCACCGAGGGGTCCTCGGAGGTGCAGGTCTCCAGCCGAGGCGAGGTGGCCAAGGTCAAGCGGGGCTTTGGACGCAAGCCCAGGCTGGAACTGCAACTGGAAGACGACACGGGATCGATGGAGGTGGTCTTCTTCAACCAGCCGTGGTTGCAGCGGCGCATCCACCCCGGGCAGACACTCCGCGTCGCGGGCAAGGTCCGGCTCCACGGATCGAAACTGCAGATGGCCAACCCACGCTGGGAACACGACGACCCGGACGCGCCCGCACCCGCCGGTGAATCGAGGCTGCTGCCGGTCTACTCCGCCTCGGAGCACGTCTCCTCGATGATGATCGCCCGGGCCATCGATGCGATTCTGGACGACGCCGTGGGACTCCTGGACGACCACCTTTCCGACGACTACCGGCGTGAGCGTGGCTTGCCGCGACTGGACGAGTCCTACCGCCAGTTGCACCGGCCGGTGGACGAGGACTCGGTCGGCTCGGCCCGCCGGCGGTTGGCCTTCGACGAACTGCTGCTGCTGCAACTGGGCGTGATGATGAAGCGGCACCACCGCATCCAGACCCTGCGGGCCCCGGCGATGGAACTGTCGACGGAACTCCAGCAGCGCATGGCGGCGAGAATTCCATTCACCCTCACCGAGAGCCAGGAGCAGGTCGTGGGCGAGATCGCCGGCGACCTGCAACGCGGCGTCCCCATGAACCGGTTGCTCCAGGGCGACGTGGGCGCCGGCAAGACGGTCGTTGGCCTGCAGGCCATGCTCATGGCCGTCGCCGCCGGTCACCAGGCGACGCTGCTGGCCCCCACCGAACTGCTGGCCGAGCAGCACGCGATGAGCATCGAGCGCATGCTCGAGGGCTCGCGGGTCCGCCTCGACCTGCTGACGGGCTCCATGCCGGCCCGTGAGCGCACTCGGTGCCTGGAGGCGCTCGCCGCCGGCGATATCGACATCATCATCGGCACCCATGCCCTGCTTTCCAAGGGCGTGGAGTTCCGCAACCTTGCAGTGGCGATCATCGACGAGCAGCACCGCTTCGGCGTGCACCAGCGAGCGGTGCTGCGCCAGGGACGAGCCGGTACCAACGACGTGCCGCACCAACTGGTGATGACGGCCACGCCCATTCCCCGCACCCTGTCGCTGACGATCTTCGGCGACCTGGACGTGTCGACCATCCATGGCCGGCTTCCGGGACGCACCCCGGTGACGACCCGGCACGTCAATGCCGAGGAATCCGGCACCGTGTACACCCACCTGGCCGAACGTATCGCCCGCGGTGAACAGGGATTCGTGGTGGTCCCCGTCATCGACGAGTCCGAGAGTCTCCTCAAGGACATCGGCACCCACATGGCGGACCTGCAGTCGGGCGCCCTGTCCGGCTGCCGACTGGAATCGATGCACGGACGCATGGACCGACAGCAGCGTGAAGCGATCATGGAACGCTTCCGCGACGGCGAGATCGACGTGCTCGTGGCGACCACGGTGATCGAGGTCGGCATCGACGTGCCCAACGCCACCATGATCGTGATCGAGCAGGCCGATCGCTTCGGCCTCGCCCAGTTGCACCAGTTGCGTGGTCGCGTCGGTCGCGGGTCAAAGGCGGGCCTCTGCGTGCTCATCGCCGACCCGGTCACTGCCGACGGCGAAGCGAGGCTGGAGGCCATCGTGAGCACGGACGACGGCTTTCGCATCGCCGAACTGGACATGGAGATCCGTGGTCCCGGTGAACTGGTGGGCAGCCGCCAGTCGGGCCTGCCTCCCTTCGCGGTGGCGTCGCTGCCGCGTGATTTCGAACTGCTCCGCATGGCCCGGCGTGATGCAGAAGCGTGGATCGAGGCCGACGCGACCCTCGAGGCGCCCGAGCACGCCCTGGTGCGCCGCCGACTCATGAAACGCCACGGCGAAGCCCTCGGGCTCGTGGACGTGGGCTGATACCCTGCACGCATGTCGACCCCCCCCGATCCCCGCAAGGAACTGGTCGCCCTCTTTGATGAGATGGGCTCGATCCTGGAACTGCTGGGCGCCAACGGTTTCAAGGTCAACGCCAGCCGCAAGGTGGCCCGCGTCCTGGAGGACATGACCGGGGACATCACCGCCTACCGCGACGATCCCAAGGGACTGCAGGCGCTGGACGGCATCGGCAAGAGCAGCGCCCAGAAGATCTGCCAGTACCTGCAGACAGGCGAGATGGTCGAGTACGACCAGTTGCTCGAACAGGTACCCGAGGGCCTGCTCGCGGTGCTGGAGATCCCGGGCCTGGGACCAAAGACGGTGCGGGCGATGTGGGAACACGCGGGAGTCGAATCGATCGAGGACCTGGAGCGAGCCATCGCCGAGAGCGGACTCGACGACGTGCCGAGGATGGGCGCCAAGACGATCAGCAACATCACCGACTCGATCGAGTTCATGAAGAAGTCCGGCGATCGCACGCCGCTGGGCACCGCCCTGCCCCTGGCGGAGAAGATCATCGAGCACCTCGGGGCGCGACCTGGCGTCACCCGGATCGCCTGGGCCGGTTCGCTGCGCCGCGGGCGTGACACCATCGGCGACATCGACATCCTCGCCTGCTGCGAGGATCCGCCCGGTCTCATCGAGCACTTCCAGGCCACCAAGGGCGTGGAGAAGGTGCTGCTGGCCGGAGACACGAAGTGCTCGATCCGGCTGGAGCGCGGCATCCAGGTGGATCTTCGCGTGGTACCCGAACCAGCCTTCGGTGCGGCCTTGATGTACTTCACCGGATCCAAGGAACACAACGTGACGCTCCGCGAACGAGCGATCAAGGCCGGCATGCGCCTCAACGAGTACGGGCTCTTTCCCGACGACGGCGAGGACGAGCCCCCGCAGGCCCGCGGAGTCCAGCCGGTGGCGGCGGCGACGGAAGAGTCCATCTATGCCGCCCTGAACCTGCCCATGCGTCCCCCGGAGTTGCGAGAAGACCGCGATGACCTGGAATCGGTCCCGGACCTGGTGACCGTCGAGGACATCAAGGCCGAACTGCACGCCCACACCACCGCCAGCGACGGCCACCTGTCGCTGGAGGAACTGGTGGCGGTGGCCAAGGCCCGCGGGTTCCACACCATCGCGGTGACCGACCACTCCCGAAGCAGCGTGCAGGCCAACGGGCTCGACGAGAACCGGCTCCTTGCCCACATCGACGCCATCCACCAGTGCAACGAGGACACCAAGGGCATCACGGTGCTCGCCGGCAGCGAAGTGGACATCCTGTCCGACGGCAGGCTCGACTACGACGACGACCTGCTGGCGAAGCTGGATGTCGTGGTCGCGTCACCGCACGTTGCCCTGTCGCAGGATCCGAAGAAGGCGACCACCCGCCTGCTGGCCGCCATCGCCCACCCGCTGGTGCACATCATCGGGCACCCCACGGGCCGGATCATCAACCGGCGCCCGGGACTCTCACCCGACATCGATGCCCTCGTCGCCGCCGCGGCCGAGCACGACACCGCCCTGGAGATCAACGCGAATCCCCAGCGGCTGGATCTGCGTGACGTGCACGTACGGGCAGCGGTCGACGCGGGATGCCGCATCGCCATCGACACCGACGCCCACGCCGAGTCGCACTTCGACTTCCTCCGCTACGGAGTGATCACCGCCCGGCGCGGGCGGTGCACGGCCGCCGACTGCGTCAATTGCCTGCCTGCCAAGGCCCTGCATGCGTGGTTGAAGTCCAAGCGGACCTGATCCTGCTAGGATGCACCGCTGGACCATGTTCGACACTCTTTCCGACAAACTCGGCTCCGCCGTCAAGTCGCTCTCAGGACGCGGCCGCATCACCGAGGCCAACGTCCGTGAGGCGATGGGCGAGGTGCGGACGGCGCTGATCGAAGCCGACGTGAACCTGGAGGTCGTCGACGAGTTCTGCGAACAGGTGCTTGTCGACGCAATGGGCGAGGAAGTCACTTCCAGCCTCAAGCCCGGTCAGCAGATGATCGGCATCGTGCATCGCCACCTCGTGGAACTGATGGGCACGGCCGAGACCCCCCTGGTGTTCATGGACCCGGGCCCGACGGTCATCATGCTCTGCGGTCTGCAGGGCACGGGCAAGACGACGACCTGCGGCAAACTCGCCGCGTGGCTCAAGCAACGTGGCCGCAACACGCTGGTGGCCGCCTGCGACCTCCAGCGACCGGCCGCGGTCGAGCAGTTGCGGGTGGTGGTCGAAGGCGTCGAAGCGACTGCCCGCGGCAACGCGAAGGTCGACTTCTACGGTGAGCCCGAGAAGTGCGCCGAGTACGGCCAGGCCGTCGGCGTCGCCGTGGAGGTGGGCATCCACGCACTCAAGAAGGCCCGCAAGGAAAAGTACGACGTCCTGCTGCTGGATACCGCGGGCCGACTGCACGTCGACGATGATCTCATGGGCGAACTGCAGGCGGTGCAACGTTCGCTGAATCCGCACCAGGTCCTGCTCGTGGTCGACGCCATGGCCGGCCAGGATGCGGTCTACTCCGCCCGCGAGTTTCACCAGCGGCTCTCGGTCGACGGGGTGATCCTCACCAAGCTCGACTCCGACACCCGCGGCGGCGCGGCCCTCTCGGTCCGACAGGTCACCGGGGCTCCCATCACGTTCATCGGTACCGGCGAGAAGTCCGACCAGCTCGAGACGTTCCACCCCGACCGGATGGCGGGTCGCATCCTGGGCATGGGCGACGTGGTCTCGCTGGTGGAGAAGGCCCAGGACGAGGTCGACGAGGCCGAAGCCGAGGCCCTGGCCGAGAAGATGATGAAGGGCGAGTTCTCGATGAACGACTTCATCAAGCAGCTCAAGTCCATCCGGCGCATGGGCTCGATGAAGTCACTGCTGGGCCTGCTGCCAGGCGTGGGCAAGACCATCAAGAACCTCGACGTCGACGAGGCGCAGTTCGACCGCCTCGAGGCGATGGTGAACTCCATGACGCCCAACGAGCGGGAGAACGCCAAGTCGATCACGAAGCCGCGGGTCCGGCGCATCTCGCGCGGCTCGGGCACGTCCAACACCGACGTCAACCGGCTGCTCAAGCAGTTCGAGATGATCAAGAAGATGACCGGCCAGATGGCGGGCATGGGCATGCTGGGCAAGATGAAGGCGATGAAGAATGCCGGAGGTGATCCGGAGTCGGCCATGGCCGGCATGGGCATGCCGGACATGGGCGCGCTGGCGGGCATGGGGCGCGGTGGCAAGAGCACCAAGACCAGCAGCGTCAAGAAGCAGTTCAAGCAGCGCAAGAAGCGGAAGTGACGCGTTCACGATCCTCGCAATGAAAACGGCCCCGCACCGAAGCGTGGGGCCGCGTTGCATTGAACTCGAACGATGCCCTTACGGGCAGACGCCGCCCCAGCCGTCAATGACCCACAGCAGATCCATGACGTCCGTGTCACCGTCGTGGTCGACGTCACTCTTGCAGATGCCGACCGCGGCATGATGAAGTTCCAGGTCGCTCGCATCGAGAACGCCGTCGCCGTTCATGTCACCGAGCACCGAACTGGGACAGATGTCCTGCACATCAAACTCACCGGTGAAGCAAACGAGGCAACCGGTCGTCTGATCGGGCACATTCCCGCAGATGGAGGGGTTGGCCGACGAGCCGGAGGACGTGGAGCCGGTGACCTGGGCACCCTCTTCAAGGGAAATCCCGGCTGGCGCATTGTTCTGGATTACTCCACTTTCAATGCCGATCTGCGCACCGCTCTGGACCCAGATCCCATCACCGTCGTTGTGCGTGATCTTGCAGTCGGTCAAGCCGACCACGCTGGTGGAGTAATAGACGGCCAAACCCGCACCGCGAAGAGCGGTGCCACCCGTGATGGTGCAGCCACTGATCTGCACGGTCGCTTCAACCACGAAAATTCCGCCGCCCGAGGCGTATCCAGGTCCACTGTCGGGGGGGGGGCCCGGAGGATAGAGCCCCTGGCTCACCGAGTTGTTGTTGAACGTGCTGTCATCCACAAAAACACCCGGAGGATCGTGCTGACCGCCATCATAGCCCCAAATTGATATCGCTCCCCCGTATCCGGGTTGTCCCTTATGGTGTGCATCAGGCCCAGCCGAGTTGCCTTCGAATGTGCAGCCGCCAATCAACGAACTGCTCCGTACGCAGGCGATGGCACCGCCATTGATCGACGCTTTATTGTTTTTGAACTCGATGAACATGACCTGCGGACTGGCGTCAACAATGCTCAATCCTCCACCGGCGCCGTCTGAAGCCAGACCATTCTGGACGAGCAGGTTGGTCAGCACGGTCTGTGTAGTCTCACCATTTTTGCATTGCAGAACAGTGTGCGTTCCACCTCCGTCGAGGATGGACAGAGGATGACCCTCATCTGACCACACGCCTTTCAAGGTGATGAACTTGCCAAGGGTATCGATGACCTGGCCTTCGTGGTACACCCCGGCTTCAAGTTGAATGGTCGAACCAGGAAGGGCATCGGCGATCGCGGCGTTGATGGCGCCGGGCGTACCGGGCGGAACGTTGATCGTCACGACTGCATGAGCAGCACCAACCATGGACAGGACGACAGACACGGATATACCGATGAAATGCATTTGGACTCCCCACAAGCACATGGCCACTCCGGACCAGATCAGAAGTCATCATTGAAGCAGAATCAACCGGGAACACAAGGACAAAAACGCAAACTCCCACCCCAACCAGTCAACGCCCTGCAAATCGGCCTGAAACAACCGCAGTCATCGATCGTCAGACCACGTACTCGAACTTGCGGGCCATGCCGGCCGCCAGGTGGTACAGGTTGTGGCAGTGGAAGAACCAGTGCCCCGGGTTGTCGGCGAAGAACTCGATGTCGATCTTTTCTCCGGGGCCGACGGCCACGGTGTCCTTGAGCGGACAGTGCGTCTCGTCCCACGCACCGGGCGTCGAGAGCAACCGGTAGAAGTGCCCGTGCAGGTGCATCGGGTGGTACATCATCGTCGAGTTCGTGAAACGGACGCGGACGCGGTCGCCGTAGTTGATGCGCAGCGGACCGGCATCGCCCTCGGGCACGAACGGCTCCGGGTAGTATTCCCCCGCCATCGACCAGAGGTAGCGCTTCATCAGGCCGCCGAGCTCGATGTTGAACGTCTTGACCGGGCCCTCGGGCAGCACCGTGGGGTACGGCGATTTCAACGATGCGTAGTCGGCCGACCCACCGGCACGCCCCTGCCAGCTGGGCATGCCCGGTGACGGTTTCTTCGAAGCGCCCTGCGTGTGCAGTACACCGGCGACCTGTCGCCTGGTTCCCAGGGCCACCGCGTTGAGGGTGAACGAACCGGACTTCTTGATGGTCACCAGTACGTCGTAGCGTTCGGCAATGGCGATGACCACGTTGCCGGCCTTCGTGGGCACCACCGGCTGGCCGTCGGCGGCGATGATCTCCAGTTCGTGGTCCTCGAGCTGCACACGGAAGAACGTGGCGGTCGATCCGTTGATCAGACGCAATCGCAGCCGATCGCCCTGCTTGACCTGCATGGTCCAGGGATCATCGACCGACTTGCCGTTCATCAGGTAGCCGGGATAGTTCACGTCGATGTTGAACGGGGTGTCGCCGGGAAACGGCGCTCCACCGGGAACCGGCGTCTTGACGGCCGCGGTCTGCGGCTGCTCGTTTCGGATCTGGGGGATGATTCCCTCGGGCGACTGGTCGAGCCAGTCGGTCATGAAGACGGTGATGTCCTTGTCGTAGTCGTAGGCCGGCCTGGATTCCTCGATGATGTACGGCCCGCGCAAACCCTGCTGTTCCTGCAGCCCGTAGTGCGAGTGGTACCAGTAGGACCCGGACTGGACGATCGGGTACTCCATGAACACCGACTGCCGGGGCCCGATCGGGTACTGGGTGATCCCCGGCACGCCGTCCATGTAGTTGGGGACGAGCAGCCCGTGCCAGTGCACGGTGCAGGGAATCTGCATCGTGTTGTTCAGCAGCACCCGGAACATGTCGCCCTCGGTGTAGCGGATCTCGGTCCCGGGATCGGTCCCGTTGACGAGGATCGCGTCCGTCGGTATTCCCAGCGGCGCAACGGTCTTCTGCTCGATGTCAAAGACGAAGTCGGGCTTGGGAGCCGCGGGCATGCGTCCCGGACGCTCATCGGTCGACGGCGGAGCCTGGTTGACCGGCTGGGCACCGGCGCTGCCGAGCAGGACCAGCGGAGCCGCGGCCCCGGCCACGAGGGCTTCCCGGCGCGAGGGACCAGGCTGACGTTCATTGGGCGTGGACATGTTCAAGGCTCCTGTTCGCGACGGCTGGGGGCACGGTGCGGTACCGTACCGCAACACCAAGGTACCGCAACTCCATGCTCGAACTCACCTGCCTGCTGCTGCTGCTCGCCGATGTCCCGGAAACCGGAACGTCCAGCGGTGGTGATCCCTCCGCTCCAGCGAGCAAGGTGGCCATGAAGGCTCCCAACTCGATGCAGTGCGCCACGAGAATGGCCCCGATCACCGCCCGCAAGCACGACGAATGGCCGATGGAATCGCTCACGCTCACCAGCGACTGGAACGGGCTGCGCACGAGCATGGAGGACAACGGCCTGTTCCTGCAGGGCCGCTACACCGCATTGCTGATGGAGAACTTCCAGGGCGGCCTCGAGACCGGCTTCTTCGGCGGTGGACCGATCGGGATCACCCTGACCGCGGACACCGACAAGCTCCTGGGGCACGAGGGTGGCACCTTCTTCCTCGACCTGGAATATTTCAACTGGTACAACAGCCGGTTCCCGCTGCAGAACACCTTTGATCCCACTGGATCCTACGTGGGCTCCAACGGCAACTTCATCGATGACGACGAGACGAACTTCGCGGCCATCGCCCAGCTCTACTACGAGCAGTCGCTCTTCGACGACATCTTCTCGCTCCGCTTCGGCAAGATGGATGCCAACGCCACCTTCTCGAACATCGATGCGTCCGGGTCGTTCCAGTACAACCTGATGCACAATCCACCATCGCTGAACAACTACCTGCCGACCTATCCCGCCGAGGCGACCGCGCTGCAGGCTTCGCTGAACCTCGGCGAGCACGTCACCGGTCACTTCGGCTGGTACGACGGCACGACCGCAGCGTACGATCCGGTGACCGGCCAGTCCGGGCCGAATACAGGCACCCGTGGACCGGCCACCTTCTTCGACAACGACGGGCATTGGTTCCTGATCACCGAATGGGAACTCGACTGGGAGTTGTCCCAGTGCCATCCCGGCTCGCTGGCCGTCGGCGGCTGGTTGCAGACCGGTCTCACGGCGACCGGCGGCACGGATACCCAGGGCGTGGAGGATGTTCCGGGGCTCTACGTGAGCTGGCAGCAGACCATCTGGTGCGGTGACAAGGCCACGGCCGACGCCGGTGGCGGCATCCGGTTCTTCGGCCAGTTCGCCTGGAGCGACCCGGACAAGAACGCGGTGGAGTGGTCGTTGATGGCCGGCCTCAGCGCCACGGGCATCATCCCCGGCCGCCCCGCCGATGCCCTGGGGCTCGCCGGTGGCTGGACGTCATTCACGAACAACCCGGGGGTCTACCAGTCGGTGACGCGCGATGGTGGCGCCGGTCCTGCTGGCGGACAGGAGACGGGGATCGAACTGTTCTACAAGGTGCAGCTCACCCCGTGGTGCTATGTGCAGCCGGGCTTCGAGTGGATCGGTTCGCCTGGTGGCGGTGAAGTCGCGCCGCTGGAGGACGATGTGATCGGCTACCTCATCGTGGGCATGGAGTTCTGAAGCACCAAAGAAACAACCCCGCGCCGAAGCGCGGGGTTGCGTGGTGTCGTATTGATGGTGCAGTGAGTCTGGTTACGGGCAGATGCCGCCCCAGCCGTCAATGACCCACAGCAGATCCATGACGTCCGTGTCATAGTCGGAGTCAACGTCACTCTTGCAGAGTCCAAGAGCAGCTCTCATCGCCACCAGGTCAGCGATATCGACATCGCCATCTTGTTCCACGTCAGCGGCATCGAGGCAGTCGTGGATTTGGTTTCCGGTTAAAAAGTGAACCCTGCCGCCGATATGATCACCCTCTCCGCAGATCTCGCTGTCCTCGATTGTGATAGGAGGGCAGTTGGGGGCTGTGCAATTATCCGCATTATGAAGCAGCGTACACGTCCACCAGGTATGCTCCACGGGCAGACAGCCCGCTGATACGTCCAGTGACGGCAAAAGGAAGCAATGCTCCAAGTGTACTTCGGCACTGCCATCGCCATAGACCGCCGTTCCGAGCCTAGCAATATTGTACGTGATATGGCAGCCCTCGATCAGCAGACCCTGCGTTGCAGTGCAGAAGATACCACCACCCAAACCACCAATCGTAAAGTCGGAATAAGCCTTGTTGTTTGTGATAAAGCTGTCGGTGATCGTGGGCGAGGCGCTACCGGTGCAGTGGATTCCACCCCCCCTTGCCTCGCCGCCGGCATACGCGTGGCCATATGACTCGTTGTGGTTGATATGGCAGTACTCAATGGTCGGACTGCCACCGAGTATGTAGATGCCGCCGCCGTAATTCCACGCTTTACAATCTTGGACAGTGACGTTGTAAAAGTGTGCGTCGCTATGACCGACCCATATACCGCCGCCGTTGATCTCATTGGAATCGGGGTTGGCGTGCGTGTGCCCATTGATCAGGATCAAATCACGGATCTTTGTCCCGTTCGTCAAAGCGCCGTGGGCGGAGTTGGTGCTGCCGATCAGCATGATGCGGTGGGCATGGTCGGCATTGATGGTGGTCAAAGAAGCTGATCCATCCCCAGGCACCCCATTTTTGTTCGTGCCCTGGATGGTCAGGTGTTTTCCCTGGATTGTTATATCGGACCAGACGTAGTGGCCGGCCGCGATCTGGATCGTATCCCCGTCGACGGCGTCATCGATGGCTTCCTGAAGCAGGGCGTGCTCACCGGGCACATGGATCGTGGCGGCGTAGGTGGTGGATGTTCCAACGAATGCCAGCGACAGGCCGGCAACGATAGTAGCGGTACGATTCATGGTTTCCCCTCCCCAGGGTCAGGATGGTAAATGGTTGGTTACACGGCCACTATGAGCATTTCTGTCCGCTAAATCAACGGGTAAACAACCGTTTACATCGCTAAAATTGAGCGTGAAAGAGCCAAAACGGCCACGAGCGGCCCTTGAGGCCGCTCGTGGTGAAGCGTGGCGTATTGGTCGTATTGATGGTGCAGTGAGTCTGGTTACGGGCAGACGGTGTTCCAGCCGTCAATGACCCACAGCAGATCCATGACGTCCGTGTCATAGTCGGAGTCAACGTCACTCTTGCAGAGTCCAAGAGCAGCTCTCATCGCCACCAGGTCAGCGAGATCGACATCGCCATCTTGGTCCACGTCACCGGCAGCGTAGCCGCCGCAGGGGTACGACGACGTGATTTCATTGCCACCGCCATTGGTGTAATTGCCGTTGATCTGTTCTGGAAAGTTCATGCTCACGCATGAATCGGAAAGAGTGAGTTGGCCGGCGATGAAGATCCCGCCGGCCCCATTGCCTGCCGTGTTGCCTGAGACCGTGCAGCCGCTGAGGGTGGGGTTGCCCGGATTCTGAACGCAGACCCCGCCGCCCCAGTTGGCTGAGTTGTCTGAGATGGTGCAGTCAGTGATGATGGGGCTGCCGTTTATAAAGATCCCCCCGCCGCTATTGCTGTAGGCCTGATTGTTCGAGATTGTGCAGTTCGTGATGGTGGGGCTGCCGGAGCACATGATCCCACCGCCGAGGATGGCTGATCCCCGAGTAATCACCAGGTCCTTGATCACGGTTCCGGATGTTTCGCCGCTGTTGAACACGAACACGCTGGCGGGTCCGGATTGGGCATCGATGATGGTCGCCAGTGTTCCATCTCCATTGAGCGTGCCCTGGATGGTGATGGCCTTGCCCTGGGGGTTCAGGTTGCCTTCGTAGTAGGTGCCGGCAGCGATGTTGATCACGTCACCATTGACTGATAAATTGATAGCAGCGTAAATGAAGGGCAGGTCACCGGGCACATTGATCGTGGCGGCGTAGGTGGTGGATGTTCCAACGAACGCCAGCGACAGGCCGGCAACGATAGTAGCGGTACGATTCATGGTTTCCCCTCCCCAGGGTCAGGATGGTAAATGTTTGTTAACGAAGCCACATTTGAGCAACTCTGTCCGCTAAATCAACGGGTAAACAACCGTTTACATCGATAAAATTGAGCGTGAAAGAGCCAAAAACGGCCACGAGCGGCCCAAGGGGCCGCTCGTGGTGAAGCGTTGTAATACTGGAGTCGATCAATCTGCGTCGCCGCACTCACCCCAGTTGCCGATGACCTCCAGGAGGTCCATCACGTCCACCCAGCCGTCCTCGTTGATGTCGCCGGCGGGGTTGTCGGTATTCCAGACCGCGATCACGTAGAGCAGGTCCAGCACGTCCACGTCGTAGTCGGCATTCACATCGCCGACGCACAGGCCCGGTGGCAGTTCGCAGGTGGCGGACAGGTCGTTGTCTCCCTGATCGACCCAGGCACCGATGATGTTGTCGGGCTGGTTGGCGCAGAAGGTGGTCCCGGTCATCCAGGCCACGCCGTCTTCGGAGAACATGCCGCCACCACAGACCTTGCCGACATTGGATGAGACGGTGCAGTCTTCAAGCACCGGGTCAGACCCTTCGTTGTAGATGCCTCCACCGGAACCGGACGTATTGTCCTCGATGGTGCAGCCGACCATCGTCGATTCCTGGCCCTGGAAGTTGAAGATCCCTCCACCACGGCACACGGAGAAGTCGGAGGCGATCGCCGAGTTTCCGCGGAACGTGCAGTTCGTGAGTGTCGAAGTGCCTGCATACCCGTAGAGTCCTCCTCCATCCACAGTCGCGAGGTTCCCGTTGAAGGTGCAGCTGGAGAGTCCCGAGTCGGACCAGTACGAGTACATGCCACCACCAAGCTCGGCCTGGTTGCCCATGAAGGTGCACTCGGACAGAGACAACGGGTCGTAGGTGACGAACGTCACCAACCCACCTCCGTGGACTTCCGCGACATTGCCCTCGAAGGACGTTTCGGTCACACTCGTGCCCCAGTCGCCATAGACGTACATTCCTGCGCCGCTCGAGGCACTGTTGCCGACGAGTTGCGATGAACGGATCGACCCTGCGCATTCGCTGAGGTAGGCACCGCCGCCGACACCGCCGTCTGCTGCTGCGACGTTGTCGCGAAACACGTTGCCTTCCATATTGAAGTACACATAGTAGCCATAGAGGCCGGCCCCGTAGGACGCGACGTTGTAGATGAATTCGGTGTCGTGGATGACGGCCGAATAACTCGGATCATACACGGCCATTCCACCGCCCCCTTCACCTGCACTGTTGCCGGTGAACGTGGAATCCCAGAGCTGAAAATAGGTACTCGTCATTGCGTAGAATCCACCCCCGCTGTACACCGCCTCGTTGAAGTCAAATTGACATCCATCGAAAAGTGCGTTGTAGGAGCTGTACACGTACACGCCGCCGCCGTTTGCTGCAGTGTTGGAGTGGAATGTGCAGTTTGTAAACCGAGTCGCAGAATTTGTCATGTACACCCCTCCCCCGCTGCCTGCAGCATCGTTATTCTCAAAATGGCAGTTGCTGAAACGCGGGTGGGCGTTGGAGATGTAGACCCCCGCCCCGTCGGTGGCAGCGATCCCATCCCTGATGACAAGGTTCTGCAGAACCGTGGCGGAAGTTTCTCCCGTGTAGAAGTAGAACCCTCTCCCCATTGAATCGGCATCCACGATCGTGGTCGGCTCACCGTCGGCATCGACGGCACCGGAAATCGTCACGGCGCGCCCGGAGGTATCGATGGCGTACTCGTAGTATGTCCCCGCGGCAACCTGAATCGTCTCACCATCGATGGACACATCGATGGCCCCTTGGATCGTCGCGTAGTCGCCGGGCACCTCGATGGTTCCGGGCTCGCCACGTCGGACATCCCCACACAAGACGAGCCAATGGCTGCTGTCCAGGTCGCCTGCACCGCTTTGACAGTCACAGTACGCGGTTTCGTTATGTCCATCTGACCAACTGTCCCAACTGACGTAGAGGTCGTAAGAGCCAGCATCGCCACACAGGACCGTACCAGCTGACCCTGCAGGAAGATTGGTTGCGCCGTCCGGATTGTCGACGAGGAGCGTGACGCGGTCACCCACCGAGTACTCCGAATCACAGGCACACTCGATAACACTGGAGGGCCCGATCATGTCGCAATTCACAAACCAGTTGCTGAAACCTGAACCACCCTCTGCACCACAGACGCAAATGCCGTTTCCATCGTGACCTGTACCCAAGTCATCCCAGTCGACCAGAACTCGGTCGGTCGGCCTTGCGCACACGACGGTCCCAAGCGAGCCTGCCATGAGTCCGGATTCGTCGTTCAGATCCTCCGCCAACTCGACTCGATCACCGACCGAATACTGCGAAGCACAGGCGCAGTCGATCGGCATATAGGCGACGACCTTCGAGCAACTGACGTACCAGTGGCTGTTGTCCGGGTCATCATCACCACTCTCGCATGCACAAGAGCCATTGCTGTTGTGACCACCCGCCCATGCATCCCAACTGACGTAGAGGTTTCCCGACGCGGAACCACAGAGCACGGTCCCCACCGCTCCTGCCAGGAGACCGGAACTGTCGTCCATATCCTGCGTCAACTGGACTCGATCACCGACCGAGTACGCAGAAGAACAGACGCAGTCGATGACCTGGGCCGATGCCGAGAACTGGCAGAGCATGCTCAGCACGATGGACGTAACGATGAGACGAATATTCATGGCTTTCCCTCCCTCAGGGCGCATCAAGAGTTCAATCCATCTGAACAGGATTTCACGGTTGGGGCAAGAAAAAAACCGCCCCGGAAGGGCGGAATGCGTCTCATGACCCCAAGGGGGCGGCACATGTCAAGGGAGACTCAGGGATCCTGCTCGTCACCGATGCGGCAGAGCATTTCGCTGCGAGAGAAGACCTCGTTGAAGTCGAACACCGCGTGGAAATCCTCGGGCGTGTCCTCGGTACTGGAACTCATCAGGCCTGCTTCGATCATGGCAAAGACGATGCGACCGAAGTCGTCGCTGCGCTTGATGTTCCACTGGGCAAGGACCACCGGGGCCATCATGCCGTACTGGGCAAGGGCGTAGTTCTTGAGGCCCATGCACAGTTCCTGGCCGCTGACGTGACGATCCATCTCGGGCAGCCCGATGGGATCCTCGAACACCTGCTCGGAGGTGAAACTCAGGCCTTCCTGCACGAAGTTGAAGGCCGACAGTGGATATGGTCCCGCGGAATCGACCATCGCTCGCCAATCGATCTGCTGTGATGAATGAGCCATGCCTTGTGCCCTCCCTCCAGAATCATCTTATCGGGTCCGACCCCGTGGGCCTATTGAATTCTGGAGAAGATCGCCTCCTGGGTGCTGAGGATCGGACATGGAGTCGATGTCCCGGATCTGCCCGGGCAATCGGAGTACCGCCTCCAAACCCGTCCTGACAACGTCCGACGCATGGACCCCCCACGTGTTCCGTGACATCGGCAGGCACTCCCGGATCGATCCAAAGTTCATTGGAGCGGCAGGGTTGCACCTCGCTCATGGGCTGCTCATGACCTGGATCCGATGGCTGGTGCCACGACCCACCTCGGGCCGCTGCGTTGCCGGAGCACCGCGGCCAGAGGGTCCGGATGCCCCGGATCCGGAACATCCACCGCGATCACGCCCCCGATGGACCCGGTCTCGAACGTGACCAGAGACTCCTCGAGTTCCAGGGCCCGTGCTCCGTGCAGCGTCGCCATCGCCAGAAGTGCCGCAGGGTCGGCACCGTCACGGATGAACAGGTGCCGCATCTCGTCGAGCACCCCGATGCGGTCAGGCGTGTCCAGGCAGGTTCGTGAATCCGTTCCCAACGCCACGGTGACGCCGGCATCGAGCATCTGCCGGTAGCGGTGGTCCGGTCGACGGGCGTGCGGATGACCGAAGTAGTCGCTGGCCCGCGGACAGTAGGCGACCATCGCCCCGGTCTGCGCAAGCAGTTCGACGTGCTCGTCCTCAATGTAGTTCAGGTGCACCAGCAGGATCGGACGGCACTCCAGGCTGGACCGCATCGCCTCGACCGGGTGGCAACGCGGCATGACCGTGCCCTCGCTCCAGGCATCCAGCCGCTCGGCCAGCTCTCGAAATGGGCCGGTCTCCTGGAACAGGACCTCTTCCTCCTCCAGGCTCTCGGCCAGGTGCGTCGTGACCGGCAAGCCGGCCGCCATCGCGAAGTCGTAGACCGCGGGCCCGCATGAATAGGGTGCATGCGGCGAGATTCCGATCCGAACGCCGTCGGCGTGCCCGGGCACCGAATCGATGACCGAACGCATCCGCCCGATCGACGCGTCCTGCCGGTCCCCCAGCCCGAAGCACTCGATGAAGGAAATCCCACCGAGCGGGCTGTCACGCAGGGCATGCATCGGCTCCAACTGCCCCGCCCCGGCGATATCGCCTGCAAAGGCGACCCCCCCTGCCAGCGAGAGTTCGATACCCAGCCGCGTGTCTGCCAGCAGTGATCCCCGCTCCTGCTGGGAGATTCTCTGTTCCCGAATCGACTCCAGCCAGGACTCGAAGCGTCCCGGGAACGGCCGCGGCTCCAGGGCACTGAGATCGAGGTGGGCATGGGCATTGACCATGGCCGGCAGCAAAACCGCCGAGGTCTCATCGATGACCTCCGCCTGGCCTGGGATCCCGATGGACTCCGGTGGGCCTGCGGCCAGTACCGTATTGTCCTCCATGAGCAGCGAACCCGGTGCGGCATGGACCCCGGCGGCGTCGATCACCGCCGCCGCCTGGATCAACTTCATGCCTGCCTGCTCCGCCATGGTCCGACTCCCAGCCGCAAGTCCTTGGCCACCACCAACCAACGCGCCATCCACACCGGTCGTTCCCGCCCCCACTGCGGGTCACGGGAGGGTACACTGTTCCTGACATGCCCAGCGGAACGGAAGCCGCTGTGCGACCTCAGAGTACCTCTTTCAATCACGCGGGGTATCCCACCATGGCACGCATTTTTCCCACCACGTGCGCTGCGGCTGCTGTTACTTTGCCCCTGCTTGCCAGCGGGTGTGTTCAGCAGGACAAGTACGACAACCTTCTTCAGGTCAAGCGATCGCTTCAAGAGCAACTCCTGACCGTCACCGACGAGCGTGACGCGATGCAGTCCCAGCTCTCGAACCGGACGCAGCAGTTGACCGCGGCCCGAGGCGACATCTCTCTCCTTCAGGAGAGATATGAGATCCTCGGGGGCGAACTCGACCAGATCTCGCTCTCCAACCAGGACCTCGCAATGCAGGTCAGCGCAATGGAGATCGGCCCCCTGCCAGCGGACGTGCAGGCTGCATTGGCTCGACTCGCCAGCCAGTACCCGGACCAGGTCACCTTCGATCCGGAAACCGGCATGCTTCGCTTCAACAGCGATTTGACCTTCAACTCAGGCAAGGATCAGGTCAAGGATGCCGGCGCAACATCGCTGACCGCCCTGGCGACGATCCTGGATTCGCCCTCGGCCGAGAACTTCGAACTCGTGATCCTCGGACATACCGATGACGTCCCTGTGAAGTACTCGCGCAACCAGCATCCCACCAACATGCACCTGTCCGTTCACCGTGCGATCGCCGTTCGCGACGTGCTGGTCAACTCCGGGATCAATGCAGATCGCGTGCAGGTTGCCGGCTGGGGTGAGTACAAGCCTCTGGTTCCCAACGAGTCCGGCGGAACCGCTGTGAATCGGCGAGTCGAGATCTACCTCACGTCACAGACCGAAACCAGCATGGCGGACACCACTACTCCGACGACCACGACCACGACGACCGCCGTCGTCGAAACCGACGAACCAATGAAGTAGACCCACAGGGTCTCATCAAAGAGGTATCGAGATGACAGCGGCCGCTCGCGGCATCTCCCACGTAGGGCATCGGGTCTTTCATGGGATCGCCGGGTTCGGCCGTTTCATCATCTTCTCCCTGATCGCCTTTCGCTGGTTCCTGACCCAACCTGGTCGCTGGGGCCGGTGGCGACTGATCCGGACACAGTTCTACGCCGTCGGGGTGGCCTCGATCCCCGTGGTGGCCATCACCGGTGGCTTCATCGGGATGATCCTGGCCCTGGAGACCTTCAACCAGTTCCAGGCCTTCGGGCTCGAGGGCCGACTCGGTGGCATCATCAATGTCTCGGTGGTCAAGCAGATCGGCCCGGTCCTGGCCGCGGTCATGGTCGCCGGCCGCGTCGGGGGTGCCCTGGCCGCCGAGCTGGGCACGATGCGGGTGACCGAGCAACTGGATGCCATGCGTGCGATGGCCAGCGACCCGATTCTCCTGCTGGTGGTCCCCCGGGTCGTCGCCTGTGTGGTGATGACGCCGATCCTCACCATCTATTCCGACCTCCTTGGCGTCTGGGGCGGGTACCTGATCACCGTCGGATTCAACGGCGTCCCCCCCATCGACTACTGGAGCTTCACGGAATACTTCCTGGGCTGGTGGGAACCGGTCACCGGCCTGATCAAGTCGGTCTTCTTCGGATTGAGCATCGGCCTGATCTCCTGCTACAAGGGGTTCACCTGCCGGCCGGGTGCTGCGGGCGTCGGCCGTGCGACAACCAACGCGTTCGTCATCAGCTTCCTGGCCATCATCGTGATCAACTTCGTCCTCGCCGCCTTTCTCAACGCCATCGACATGCAGTTCATCACGCAGTCCGTCCGCAATCCACTGGGTTAGAATGCAACCATGGTTTCTCTCTCTTCCTTCGCCGTCGTGCTGCTGACCATGTCGATGCTCGGCCAGCAGCCTCCCACCACGCCGCCCGCGACGCCGCCCGCGACGCCGCCGGCTCCAGCCGCCCCCACGGCGGTACCAGGTACCGCTCCGCCCACGGCCATCAGCATTGCCACCCCGGCTCCCCCGAAGTCCAACCCGTACATCACCTGGGACAAACCACGCCGCTACGACCTGACCTTCAACGTGGGGATCCACTCCCTTGCGGTTCAGGATCCCACTCGCCCCCTGCTGATGCCGCTGATTCCCCAGAGCGCCTCCAGCTACGTGAACCTGGACACGATTGAGGCCGAAGTGCAACTGCATGGCCAGCGTCTTGACGGAGGCAGCGGCCCCGAACTGCTCTCGGGCGAAGGCCTCTTCAACGAGCGGCTGATCGAGGGGCCGACGACCGGCATTACCTTCAACCCCAAGATCATGAACCTCGCCACCCAACTTCGATTTCGCACCTTTCACGAGGCCATCTGTTACTCCAGCACCGTGGACGACCAGGCCCTGCAGCAGATTCCATGGCCAGCCTCCTGGCCCAGTGCCGTCAAGGATGAACTGCAGCCCCAGGCATTGATCGAATCCGATAGTGCCGTGTTCGCAAATGCGGTTCTTGAAGTCTCCGGAGGCGATCTTCGTCTCGTACCACCGTGGATCGCCGCCAAGGAACTGGTGCGATACGCATGCAACAGCATCCAGAAGCAAGGGGACACCACGCTCTACGGCCCCGGTCGTTCCATCCGTGGGCTCGAAGTGTACGGAGCGCTTGCCGCCGCCGAGCGAGGAACTGGAACCCCCAACGACCTGGTCTGTGTCTGCGTAGCCCTGCTTCGCGCCGCAGGCATACCCGCCCGGGCGGTGATCGGCCGTGGCGAGGATCGACGGGGCAAGAAGAACTTGCTGGTCTGGGCGGAACTGTTCCTGCCCGAGGCTGGCTGGATCCCATTCGATCCGGACGAACTTCGCCGCAAGGGTGTCAGCCACTGGAACGTGCTCAACAACTGGCCCGAGTTCGGAACGATGTCCGATCTCAATCGGCGCGTACCCCTGGCCTATGCCTTCGCTCCGGACAATGGAAGAGCCGCCTACGACTGCTACGCGATCTGGGGCTGGAGCCGACTTGCATCATCATCGTTTCCCGTACCCATCAACCAGTGGGAATCGCGAATTGGTGATCAACGCCTGCGAATGAAATCCTGGAACACGCCATCGGTACTCCATTTCTCGCTCAACTCCCACGGGCGAGTCAACGAGCACTGAACGACGCGTCACAGGAAGAGTCGGAAGAACCACCAGAGAAAGCCCAGCAGCACGAGCACGGCGACGAGCACGATCCAGCGTTGCCGCAGCTCACGTTCCATCGGCGGCCTTGAACTGGTCCGACCACCGATCTGGTCCCCGCACTCCGGACAGTACTCGGCGTCATCCCAGACCTCCGCTCCACACTCGGGGCACCAGGCCGCCTGCTCGTCTCCACCGAATCGTTCCAGGTCTGCCTGGCTTGGTCCCTCGTCCATGGCCACAGACTACTCCCACCTGCCTTGATCTGGCGTTCGCGTCCTGTTAGGGTCTGGCATGCCCGCACCGTCCAACCACGGCTCCACCGGCATCGACCTGATCGGTGCCGCATCCCAAGTTGCTCCTTCGAGCCACCAGCAAGCCAGCCCGCTCTTCGGCGCCGGCGTCGAAGCCGGCTTTCCCTCCCCGGCCGATGACTACATCGACCGACCACTTGATCTGCATGAAGCGCTGGTCACCCATCCCGCCGCCACGTTCTTCGTCCGGGCCCGCGGACACTCCATGACCGGGGCCGGAATTCACGATGGTGACCTGCTGGTAGTGGACCGAAGCAGATCACCCGCTCCCGGCCATGTGGTCATCGCCGCCGTCGACGGCGAACTGACGATCAAGCGACTGCAGCAAGGCGAACATGGTCTGCAACTGGTTCCCGAGAACGACGACTATCCCGTCCTCGACATCAACGAGGATACCGACGCTCGCGTGTGGGGCGTCGTCACCTGGACCATCCACGCTCCCTGACCATCCGTGACCACCTTCGCACTCGTCGACTGCAACAACTTCTACGCTTCCTGCGAGCGGGTTTTCGATCCGTCCCTTGAGCACCGGCCGCTGATCGTGCTCTCCAACAACGACGGATGCGTGGTCGCACGGTCCAACGAGGCCAAGGCCCTGGGCATCGGCATGGCCCAGCCGGTCTTCGAACTGCGTGACCTGATCCGGAACCGGGGCGTCGTCGTCCGATCCTCCAACTACACCCTGTACGACGACATGTCGCGCCGGGTGTTCAGCACCGTCCAATCCTTCTTCCCGGAACTGGAGTCCTACTCGATCGACGAGGCCTTTCTCGACCTCGATGGGATCGCCTCGGGAGATCTGCTCGAGTCCGTCGCCACCATGCGCAAGGCCGTACTCCAGTACACCGGGATCCCCGTGTCCATCGGCATTGGACCCACCAAGACCCTCGCCAAGGTCGCCAACCACCTGGCCAAGCAGGATCGCACCGGATCAGGCGTTACCAGGCTCGGCACCGGTGCGGATGATGAGTCCACCCTGGCCTCCGTGGATGTCGGCGATGTCTGGGGCATCGGGCCCCGGTGGAAACAAACCCTGGCCACCCATGGCATCCACACCGCCCTGGATCTTCGCCGCGCCGACGATCGATGGATCCAAACGCGACTGAATGTGGTCGGCCTGCGAACCGTGCACGAACTTCGCGGCATTCCCGCCTTCACGCTCGAGCAGGCTCCGCCCCCCAGACAGACCATCATGCGATCCCGTTCCTTCGCCAAACCCATCGAGACCTGGGATGAACTCGCCCGGGCCCTGGCCTCCTTTACGTCCCGTGCAGCAGAGAAACTCCGCGATCAGCACTCCACCGCCGGCGTGCTCACCGTCTCCATGGCCACCGACCGGTACCGCACCGACCAGCCCCGGTACGCCAACCACGCCACCGCCAGGCTGCCCGCGCCCGTCAACGACACCCCAACTCTCATCCGTCATGCCCTGGCGGCCGGGCAGCGCATCTGGAAGGAAGGGTTCCACTTCAAGAAGGCCGGCGTGCAACTGACGGCGATCGAGTCATCCCAGCCGGAGCAACTGCAACTCTTCGATCCACTGGACCCCGGCACGTCCAATCGTGTCATGCATGTCATGGACCACATCAACCGCACCATGGGCACCGGCACTCTCCGCAGTGCCGCCATGGGCACCGGCGAAGCCTGGATCACCCGCCGACAGCATCACTCCCCCCGCTACACCACGTGCTGGGACGAACTGGTTGAAGCCACTGCAAACACGAACCGGGGTGCCTCCTGATCATGTGATCAGACGCACCCCGGCCTCCTCTCCCCCATTCATCACATTCCGATTCAGTGTTCGTTGTGACCGTGCTCATCCTCGTCGCTGTCCTCCCGGGACCGGCGACGCTCTCGCGTCGCCTGATCGAGCAACTGGCGAAGGTAGGTATTTTCACGTCGTGTCGCTTCGAGATCGAATACGAGATACTTCACGCTCAGTCGAAGGAAGTCGAGTGATTCCTGGAGTTCACTGACCGAATGACTGAGACGGTCACGACGACGCTGCGTCGCATCCGCCAACTGCTCCATGCAGGATCGCTGCTCCGGAGGCAACTCCCCGATCCGTTGCAGGAGTTCCGTGAACTTCTCCTGAAAGGTCTGCTCATCCATGTCTTTCCCCTCTTCTTCAAATATGAGCCCCTTCGTGGGACACCAGTGAAGAAGTACACCCAACCTGGAGCCAAGGCATGACACTGCAGTGAAATCGGGAAATTCAGCCGCGCATCAGGCCGCACAGACTGCACGCAGAGGGCCATGAGCCCGTACCGGTTCCGTCTGGTGGATCTGGGAAGGGTGGGAAAGGGTGCGGACGACGCTTCAGCGATGGACACGCTGCAGAGTCCGCCGTGCCACGGAGGGTGCCTTGGCAAGCAGCGGCTCGACGTCTACGGATGCATCACTCGCTTCGTGGAGCAGACGCTTGATGTGCTGCTCGCGTTCATGGGACCATCGCTTGAAATGCTCTTCCAGCTCATGGCGGTTGAATCTGGCCAGGGGGTCGTCCAACCCGGTCTGCATCACGGCCCAGTCGTTGAGCCCTCCGCTGCCTTCATCGAACCTCCACAGATCCAGGGTCGATTCGATCCGGGCCGAAAGCGATCGAAATGGATCACGGCATGGCTCTGGAATGGCCAGCATGATCTCCTGCAACATCCGACTGGCCACGGGAGCGAGCAACTCATCCTTGGACATGCGATCCAGTTCCTCGATGCGATCGGCCGAAGATGGCTCGGCCAGGCTCGTGGACTGCTGCTCGATCCGCTCAAGTTTTCCGCTGACGGATTGGATGACCTTGATGCCCGCATTGGGAAACCGGATGGTGACCTTCTGGGAAGGTGTCCCCCCAGCGGATGTATCCTCGACCTTCGCCACGGATCCCGTACCCCACTCGGGGTGGTCACAATGGCGAATCTGGTCACCAAACTCGATACGTGTCATGGCGTTCATGCCGTCCATTCCCCGGGTTTACTCTGTACCGCGAGGCCACCAGAAGTGGCCAGGCATGCGTCAGACTGGTGGCTGCTCGAGAACATGATCGATCTGGTCAGTTCACGAAGCGCCATGGCTTCGATCGCCTGATCTCGTTCACCTCAAGGAGTTCACGTAGGGGCCGGAAACCGACCCGGAAGCGATCCGATCAATGATCGAACCATCCTTCACATCCGAATCCTAGCATACAGCAGCACCGACTGAGAACCGAAATCGAACTTTCTTGGCCCGCTTGATCAGATGATTCCCTGATCCATCATGGCATCGGCCACCTTGCGGAAACCTGCAATGTTGGCACCGTGGAGGTAGTTGCCAGCCACGCCGTAGTCGGCAGCGGCCTCGAGGCTCGCCTTGTGGATCCGGCCCATGATGTCCTTGAGGTGGCGATCCACTTCCTCACGCGACCAGTACATGCGCTGGCTGCCCTGCGCCATTTCCAGTGCCGAGACGGCCACGCCGCCAGCATTGGCGGCCTTGCCTGGACCGTAGAGGACGTTCTCCTTGATGAAGCAGTGCTGCCCTTCGGGCATGGTCGGCATGTTGGCACCCTCGGAGACGCAGATGACTCCGTTGTCGACCATGACCTGTGCGGCCGCTCCATCGATTTCGTTCTGGGTCGCCGACGGAAACGCCGCTTCTGCGGGAATCCGCCACAGCGGGCTGGAACCAGCCGAGAGGTCGTGGTCGTGGTACGTCACACCGGAATGGGCTTCGGCGTATTCCGCGATTCGACCACGACGGTTGTTCTTGAGATCCATGATCCACTGGAGCTTGTTGCGATCAATGCCGTTGGGGTCGTGGATGTAGCCCGTGGAATCGGACATCGTGATCACGCGCCCGCCGAGATCAAGCACCTTCTCCGTGGTGTACTGCGCGACATTGCCCGAACCGGAAACAAGGCAGTCCATGCCCTCAAGGGAACGACCCCGGGTCTCGAGCATGCTCGAGGCGAAGTAGACGGCGCCGAATCCGGTGGCTTCCGGGCGAATGAGGCTGCCTCCCCAGTTGATGCCTCGACCCGTAAGCACGCCGGTGAATCGATTCGTGAGTTTGCGGTACTGGCCGAAGAGGTAGCCGATCTCCCGACCGCCAACCCCGATGTCACCAGCGGGCACATCGGTGTCCGGCCCGATGAACCTGAAGAGTTCGCTCATGAAGGCATGACAGAACCGCATGATCTCGGCATCACTTCGGCCGCGTGGGTCGAAGTCGCTGCCGCCCTTGCCACCCCCGATGGGGAGCGTGGTCAGGCTGTTCTTGAAGACCTGTTCAAACCCGAGAAACTTCAGGATGCTCCGATTGACGCTCGGGTGAAATCGGAGTCCACCCTTGTAGGGGCCGATGGCGCCATTGAACTGAACCCGGTACCCACGATTGACGTGGACCTCGCCCTGATCGTCCATCCAGGTCACCCGGAACTGGATGATGCGCTCTGGTTCCACGATGCGATCGAGGATGCCGGCCGACCGGTACTCCGGATGCCGCTCCACGACCTTCTCGAGAGACACGATGCATTCCTCGACGGCCTGGAGGAACTCGGTCTCACCGGGATTCCGATCGGAAAGAGCGTGCATGAACTCCTGAACGAAGGAGGAGCGAGCCACGGAATGATCAATGGTGCTGGTACTCATGTCATGATTCCTGGGTGTTCGAAAATGGGCTGCAGGCCCGTGGGGGCCGCACATTGTAGTGAACCCCGGGCGGATTGCGAGGATTGTCAAGACCGGTCCCACCTCGACCCGACGATGGAACCATGGGTGCTCCATTTCAACCCCCACTGCGATCTCCCGGCACTGATGACACCGGCTTTCCTGAAATTCCCGAGGCGCTCCAGCTGCTGCGGGATCAGATCGACGAAGTCGACCACCAGTTCGTCCACCTCCTGGCCAGGCGGAACGAACTGGTCGCCTCCGTCGCCGATGTGAAGCGGCAGTCCGGGGTCCCCATCCGCGATCCAGGCCGCGAAGCCTCCCTGATCAAGGATCGTCGATCCATGGGCGGAGACGGAGGAATCCGGCCGGAGGTCATCGAGAGCCTGTTCCGCGTCATCCTCTGGGCCAGTCGCGACCGGCAGGCGTCTCTCAAGGCCGCGATCCCGCAGAACATCGAGCCACGGACAATTGCCATCATCGGTGGCCACGGCGGCATGGGCCGGTGCCTCGAGAACCTCTTCTCGATGCTCGGTCACACCGTCCTCATCGCCGACGTCGATACGGACGCCTCCGGAGTTGAAGTGGCCGGCGAAGCGGACGTCGTGGTCGTCGCCGTGAACATCGAATCCACCATCGATGTCATCAGGGAGATCGGCCCCGCCTGCCGCCCTGAATCACTGCTGATCGACATCACTTCGATCAAGCAGGCACCCGTCACCGCGATGCTCGAATCGAGTACCTGCAGCGTCATCGGCACCCACCCGCTCTTCGGGCCATCCCTCCATTCACTGCAGGGCCAGCGCATCGTGATGACACCCGGCCGCATCGTCGGCGATCTGGACTGGTCCTCGTGGCTGACGGACATGTTCCGTGCCTGTGGCCTGACCCTGCTTGAAAGCACTCCGGAGGATCACGACCGGGCCATGGCCATCGTCCAGGTGCTCACCCACTATTCAACCGAAGTGCTTGGTCGAACCATGCAGAAGCTCGACGTCTCCGTCCAGGAAACGCTTCGATTCACCTCACCGATCTACCACATGGAACTGCTGATGACGGCCAGGCACTTCGCCCAGTCCGCCGATCTCTACGCCTCCATCCAGATGTCGAATCCGAATCGCGACATGGTCATGCAGCAATTCAGGGATGCCGCACGGGAACTGCACGAGGCCGTCGCCAACGACGACCGCGATGCGTTCCGTTCCCTCTTCAGCGAAGTTGAATCGTTCTTCGGAGAGTTCTCCCAGACCGCCCTGGAGCAGTCGAGTTTCCTCATCGACCGGCTCGTGGAACGGAACTGAACTCCACGGGTTCGCCCCACCCGCCTCCGCCAGGTGTCCAGATCTCCAGCAGGCTCCCCGCGGGAAGATCCCGTTGATCCGACGCCTCCAACACCTCAGCGTCAGTGCCGGCAATGGTGACCTGCTGCCGACCCGGAGCTCCCGGTCCACCCCCGGCCATGCCGAAGGGCCCCTCCTGTCGATGCTGGGTCAACATGGACAACTGCACCGGCTCGAGAAATCGAAGCACGCGATGGAGTCCCTCGCCACCGGAAAATCGACCCGGCCCACCACTGCCCGCCCTCATCTGAAATGCTTCCAGGCGAACCGGGTATCGCTGTTCGAGAATCTCCGGGTCCGTGATGCGGGTATTGGTCATGTGTGAATGGACCCCGGAGGCACCGGGAGTCCCGTCCACCGCCCCGCACCCGCCCGCAATGGTTTCGTAGTAGCCGAACTGCGCATTGCCGAAGAGCGTGTTGTTCATGGTTCCCTGGGAGCCCGCTGAACGCCCCAACGCCTTGAGGAGCGTGTCGACCAGACGCTGCGAGGTCTCCACGTTTCCTCCGACCACTGCAGGGCATCGGGATGGATCCTCCACCCACGGCGGATTGAGCATGCCCTCGGGAATGACCAGATCCACCGGATCGAGAATGCCGTCATTCAGCGGCAGGCGACGACCGATGAGCAGGCGAAGTACGTACAGCACGGCGCTGCGTACGATCGCGGTGGTCGCATTGAGATTGCCGGGATGCACCCCGGAGGTTCCCGCGAAATCGACAGTGGCCCGATCTCCGTCGATTTCGATCGCCACCGAGAGGCGCGTACCGTCGTCCATGACTTCGGTGGCTTCGCAACGACCATCGGGAAGCGACTGCAGGGCTGCACGGGCGAGCGATTCGGCCCGGGCCTGCAGCCGATGCATGTTCATCGACACGGCACCAGGCGCACTGGAAGCCGCCAGGATCCGAAGGGCCTCGACCCCGCGGTGATTGGCCGCGACGGCGGCGCGAAGATCCGCCAGGTTGTCCTCGATGCGACGCGTTGGCCACGGCGGCGACAGGAGCAGGCATTCCACTTCGTCCCAATGTCCCACCCCACCCTCGATGACCTTCAGTGGAGGCACCACCACTCCCTCGTCCACGAGTCGCGAGGCATCCGGCGGCATCGAGCCCGGGCGACTTCCACCAAGTTCCGCGTGGTGGGCGCGGCTGGCGACGTACCCGAGCAGACCACCTTCGTGGTACACCGGCGAGATGACGGTCAGGTCCGGCAAATGCGAACCGCCGTAGCGGGGATGATTCGTCAACACGACATCACCAGGCTGCATGTCGATGACACGAATGACTTCCTGGACACAACTGCCCATCGATCCCAGGTGCACGGGCAGGTGTGGCGCGTTGACGACCAGTCGTCCCTGTGCATCCAGCAGAGCGCAGGAGTAGTCCCGACGCTCCTTGACGTTCACCGAAATCGCGCAGCGCTGCAGCACCTCACCCATTTCCCGGGCAACGGCCGTGAAGGCATCGGCGAATCGCTCCACTTCCGCATCAGCATCACGGGGCACGATGGACACGCTCGTCCCGGATCGCTCCAGCAGCAGTGCTCCATCCGGACCGGCCAGGGCCGACCACTCCGGCTCAAGTACCGTGGTGGTCATTCGATCCGTGAGAATCGCCGGACCGTGGATCAGATCTCCGACAACAAGGTCTTCCACCGCGATCGATGGCGCCTCGATCCAACGGCCTGCGAATCTCGCCCGGATGCTCCTGGTCGAAGCCACGCGAAGACGCGGCTCCGGTCTCGGCACCGGCGTGATCGGCTCGGGCCGGGTTCCCGCCAGGACGTGCAGTGACGCCAGTTCCACGGGACGATCCGGGGGCGTGTACCCGTACATGGCAAGGAATCGCTCGGCAAACGCCTCCTCGATGTTCATGCCCGGCTTCCATGGCACATCCAGTGTCGTGTCCTGTCCACGCAGACGCAGGTCCAGCAGGACACGCCGAACTTCGATCGACTCCTCACACCCCCCCGCGTCCACCACCCGCTGCCGGGCACGTTGTTCCAATGTGGTGATTCGCTCCTGCAGATCCTCGATGCACGAAAGTTCCTCGAGCACCTCCTCGTGTTCGAATCGCTCGATCGAAGACTCCATCAGTCCCACTGCACTGAGCACCGAGGCGCCCCGTGGGACGAGAATGGAGCGGATCGACAATGCCTCCGCCACTGCGCAGGCGTGCTGGGGACCCGCTCCACCGAAGGCCACAAGCACGAAGTCGCTCGGGTCGCACCCCTGACGAAGAGAGATTCGGGCTACCGCATCGGCCATCCGCCGATTTGCCCTGGCCAGAAGTCGATCCATGGCTGCATCGGGATCCATCCCGACCGTCACCTCGTCGAATGCATGCTGCGCAGCCGCCGCATCGATGGGAACCCCGAACCGAATCGGGTCGACCCGACCCAGCAGCAGGTTGACATCTGTCAGGCACAGCGGCCCGCCCCGTCCATAGCAGGCTGGTCCGGGATCCGCTCCGCCGCTGCGGGGCCCCACGTCCAGCTCTCCATCGATCGAATGGCAGATGGAGCCGCCTCCGGCGGCCACAGTGGTGATATCGAGTGCCTCGGTGGCGAGCGTGACATCCCCGATGGTCTGCTCGAACTGGTAGGTAAATCCCCTGTCCCAACGCGAGACATCCGTACTCGTTCCACCCATGTCGAAACTGATGGCCCGATCGAATCCCCATCGCCTGGCAACTCCCGCCGCTCCGGCCACGCCAGCGGCAGGCCCACTGAGCAGTGAATCCCTGGCCCGGTAGGCTCCGGATGCGACCAGTCCACCACTGCTGGTCATCACCAGCACATCGCGCGATGCACCGAGTCCACTTCGCACGGATTCGAGAAACCCGCCGACAGGGGACTGCAGGGACGCATCGACCACCGCGGCCTGCGCCCGGGGCACGATGCGAATCACCGGGGCCAGGCCACTGGAAGTCGTCACGTGCTGGAATCCGCAGTCACGAAGGACGCGTGCCGCCCGTTCCTCGTGCCCCGGGGCACGCCATGCATGCATGAAGGCGACCGCAGCCGACGTGATGCCCTGCTCGATGAACCGATCGGCTTCCCGGGCCAGACACTGCTCGTCCAGTTCAACGAGCACCGTGCCGCTGGCATCAACCCGCTCGATCGCCTCAAGGACTCCGGCATGCACCGTCCCTGGAAGCACGACCGGCAAGGCGAAGATGTCAGGTCGGTGTTGATTGCCGATGGTCAGCAGATCACGGAACCCCTTGGTCACCACCAGCAGTACCGGATCGATCCTGCCTTCCAGCAGCGCATTGGTGCCTCGAGTCGTGCCCAGTCGAAGCGCCACGTCCGGCAGCGGATGCGTCATGGGAGTCCCCGTCGCCAGCCGAACTCCCAGCACCGGTGCTGGTTCTCCATTGGAGAGGTCCACGACAGCGCCGGGTCGGAGGCCGGATGAACGCTCCAGACGCAGAGTGCGGCCACCATCGGTCGATCCCACGATGCCGACCGCCTCATGCCCGGGGCTCTGCAGCTGGAACCCGCTCCAGTCAGCCAGTGGCGGATCGACGTCGGCAAGAGTCACGCTTGAACCGTCTACGGATGCCAGAACGAACCGGGCCACTCCGCTGCTGAGCACCTTCGATGCGATCTGCCCTCCATCGAGGCGGCGAAGAACCACGTCGGTGAAGGTTCCACCCGTATCTGCAGAAGCATCAAGCACCGCTGGCTTCCCACGCGGATCGTCATCCATGGGAAGCACCCGGAAACCGCTGGACCGGATCCTGTCCGTAGAACAAGCTGAACTGGTCGTACAGATCTCCACGATGCATCTGCAACGCCGCCGGGGCATCGAAGAAGACCTCCGTGGTCACGGCGAAGAACTCCGCCACGTTCGTGACCCCGTAGGGACGAATGACATCACGCCCCCCTCGCTCGTACACGTTCCGGATCTCACTGAACTGGCTGGTCATGACCTCGTGCCACCGGGCGTAGTGGGCGCGTTCACGCATCGGCGGCGTGCCGTTGGTCATGCCGGTGAGCATGTCCAGCGTGTGGGCAAACTCGTGGTAGACCACGTTGAGTCCTCGACCGGGATTCCGGGCCGCCTCCAGCGCATCCTTCCAGGACACGATGACCGGCCCGTTGAACCAGGCTTCCCCGAGGTTGGCAGAGCCGGTGTGCACCAGTCCGTCCCGCCCCACCAGTTCCTGCTGCTGCATGTAGGCCTCTGGATAGACGAGAATCGTCCGTACGTTGTGGTAGTACCCGTGATCCCGATCCAGCAGCAACATGCCGGCCATGGCCGAAATGAGCACGCGGATCCGATCATCGATCTCGACCCCGCTGCACCCCTCCCAGTACTTCTCATCCACGAGGATCCGAATGATGTCCCGGAGCCGAGCTCGATCCGCATCACTCAAGCAGGTCCAGGTGCCATAGTCCGCTTCGAGCACCGCTTCCCAGGAACTGGGAAAGGGCTCAGCCAACAACTTTCGACGATGGTGCTTGGAGAGCAGAGACATGGATGCAGGAGGGTATCCAATGGGCCATGAGACAGGTACTTCGGCCTGCCCCACGGCCAAACTCCGAATCGGAACCGCTCTGAAAGGGTCAGGAATGCGGTTATCATGATTTTGGAACGAACCACCTCCACGCACGTGCCGTACGCATGACACCCGGGGGTCCCAATCGTCTGCTCCCGAGGAAGCACACCATGGCACAGCATGAGGAACCAGAGATGACCACCAGTCAACTCGATATCAAACAGGTAACCGACCAGGTCCAGGCGGCCAGCGAACCGTTCCGCCTCCTGGAGCGGAAAACCCACGAAGTCATCGTCGGCCAGGACCAGTTGCTGCATCGCATGCTCATCGGGCTGCTGGCAAACGGGCACCTGCTGATCGAAGGCGTACCGGGACTTGCCAAGACACTGGCGATTTCCACACTCGCAGACGGGATCGACGCCCCGTTCCAGCGAATCCAGTTCACGCCCGATCTCCTTCCGGCCGACATCATCGGCACGCTGATCTATCGCCCCGACGACGGGGAGTTCGTGGTCAACACCGGTCCGATCTTCTCCAATGTCATTCTTGCCGATGAGATCAACCGTGCACCGGCCAAGGTGCAGAGCGCCCTGCTGGAAGCCATGCAGGAACGCCAGGTCACCATCGGAAAGGAAACCCACCCACTTCCTTCTCCGTTCCTCGTTCTGGCAACCCAGAACCCGGTGGAGCAGGAAGGCACGTATCCCCTGCCCGAGGCCCAGGTCGACCGCTTCATCATGAAGGTGGTCGTCTCCTACCCCTCCCGGGATGAGGAACTGCTCATCCTGAATCGGATGTCGTCCACCCAGCAGGTACCACGAGTCCAGCCGGTCATGACGCCCCAGGACATCCTGGATGCACGCCGGATCGTCGACTCCATCTACATGGACGAGAAGATCGCCGGGTACATCGTCGACCTGGTCTACGCCACGA
Organism: Phycisphaerales bacterium; assembly: GCA_029245245.1. Taxonomy (GTDB): domain Bacteria; phylum Planctomycetota; class Phycisphaerae; order Phycisphaerales; family SM1A02; genus UBA854. The sequence continues at coordinate 39,359 of JAQWPT010000033.1, read as the reverse complement.
GGGAACCGGAACGCTACGGCGCCGATCTGGCGAACCTGGTGGAGTTCGGGGCCTCCCCCCGTGCCACCCTGGCTCTCTCGCTCTGCGCGAAGGCAAATGCCTTCCTCGATGGTCGTGGCTACGTCGTTCCCCAGGATGTCAAGGACCTCGCACCGGACGTGCTGCGGCACCGCATTGCCACGACGTACGAAGCCGAGGCGGAGGAAAAGACCTCCGAGGACATCATCGAGACGATCCTCCAGCAGGTCAGTGTTCCCTGACCGGCCGATCGTACTGCTCTCTTTCCACTGAACCGTTTCCGCTCGAAGGACACCGGGATGATCCCCACCGAGCTGCTCAAGAAAATTCGACGAATCGAGCTCCGCACTTCCCGCACCGTCAACGACGTGCTGGCAGGCCAGTACCACTCCGCCTTCAAGGGCCGTGGCATGGAGTTCGAGGAAGTCCGCCAATACCAGGTCGGCGACGATGTCCGCACCATTGACTGGAACGTCAGCGCCCGCGCCGGCGAACCCTACGTGAAGGTCTTCCGTGAGGAACGGGAACTGACGGTCATGCTCCTGGTGGACCTCAGTGGCTCCCAGTCGTTCGGCACCAACGAGCAGCAGAAGCGGGAACTCGTGGCCGAGATCGGTGCCACGCTGGCCCTGTCCGCCATCCGAAACAACGACAAGGTCGGGCTGATCTGTTTCACGGACCGGGTCGAACTCTTCGTCCCCCCCCGGAAGGGACCACGACACGTTCTTCGCGTCATCCGGGAACTGCTCGCCCTCCAGCCCGAGGGCCGGGGTACTGATCTGTCCGTGGCACTGGAATACCTCAATCGGATCCAGAAACGCAAGTGCACCGCCTTTCTCATCAGCGACTTCCAGGACACCGGGTTTGAGTCGGCGATGCAGATCGCCCGCCGCAAGCACGACCTGATCGCGGTGGATGTGCGCGACCGGTTCGAGGACGACCTTCCTCGCGTCGGCCTCATCGAGGTTCAGGACAACGAAACCGGTGAGATCGTGCTGCTGGACACGAACTCCTCCGCCACACGCACCGCCTACCGCCGCATGGCCGAGCAGCAGGAGGCGGACTTGAACACCTGGATGAATCGCTACCGGATTGATCGACTTGCCCTGCACACCGGTGAACCATTCGTTGAATCCCTGAGCCGCTTCTTCAAGCGACGTGAAGCGAGGATCCAACGATGAGCCGAATGCGACGCATCTTCAGCCATGTCATGCTCGGGCGCCTGCTCCTGCTGCTGCTGGTCACCGCTCCGCCGGCCGCCTGCACCCGGGCCACCGAGGTCACCGGGGACTCGCCCGTGCAACAGAGCGCCAGCAAGGGCCCGGTCGAACTGACCGTGGTGGCCGATGCGGGAACGCTCGACGTGGGCAGCCCACTCGTGCTCGAGATCCGCGCTGTCACCGAAGCCGACGTGGTCATCACGATGCCCCTGATCGACGTGGAGGACACGTCCATGCTGGGCACGTTCCACGTGCTGGAGGACCAGGTCCGACCCGACTATCCGGATCAGGATCATCGAATCTGGTCGCAACGACTTGTCCTTGACACCTTCGAAGCAGGCACCCACGACATCCCCGCCATCACCGCCCGCTTCACCGACCGGCGTGGAGACGTGGAGATCACCGGCTCCGTCACGACCGAACCGCTTGGCATCGTGATCAACACTGCACTGGGCGAAGCCTCCCAAGCCAGCACCCTGCGTGACATCCGGGGGCCCGTCCAGGTCCCCCTGCTGAACTGGGGACTCTGGATCATCCTCGGAGGGCTCGTCGTCGCTCTCGTCGGCTCGCTGGTCGTCTACCTGATCAAACGTGGGCCAGTTCCAACAGCACCACCACTGCCGCCGCACATCCTCGCCCAGGAGCAGCTCGATGCCCTGGAAGCTGAAGGACTCCTGCAGCGTCGATGCTTCCAGCCCTACTACTTCAGACTGACCGACATCCTCCGGCACTACATCGAGGGTCGCTTCGGCCTGGTGGCCCCGACTCGGACCACCCCGGAGTTCCTTCAGGACATGCGAGGCAGCGACACCCTGCACACGCCGCAGCAGGACCAGCTCCGCGGCTTTCTCCGCATCGCGGACCTGGTGAAGTTCGCCCTCCATGAACCCCACGTGTCCGAAGGCGAAGAGGCACTGCACATGGCTCGCTGCTTCGTGGTGGATACGCAACCGCGACCAGACACTGCGCAGGGGGAGACCGCCTGATGTTTCTCTTCGAGCAACCTTCCATCTGGTTCCTGCTGCTGGGCGTCCTCGTACCCGTACTCTGGTGGCGGTGGTCCATCGCCCGACGACGGGCCACGGTGCCCTGCTCCACCACATCGCTGCTCGCAAGGGTTCCTCGAAGCTGGGTCGTGCGGACCCGCTGGATCATTCCTGCCCTGCGCACCATCGCTGTCGTGTCGCTGATCGTCTGCCTTGCCCGACCTCTTCGTGCCGATCAGCAGACGCGCGTCCACGCGGATGCCGTCGCCATCGAGATGGTGGTCGACCGCTCCGGCAGCATGCAGGCACTGGACTTCGTGCGCAACGGCCAGAACGTGACCCGCCTGGAGGCAGTCAAGGCCGTGGTGGCGGACTTCATTCTCGGCGTCGACGAGATGCCGGGTCGGGAGAACGACCTCGTCGGCCTTGTCACCTTCGCGTCCTACCCCGACAGCAACAGCCCAATGACCTTTGATCACCGTCACCTGATCGAAGCGCTCAAGCAGGTCCGAGTGGCATACGAGCAGGAAGGCGCATTGACCGCCATTGGCGACGGCCTCGCCCTGGCCGTGTCACGCCTCACCTCGCTCCAGGACCGTGCCGACATCCGCAGTGATGACGACATCAAGAGCCGCATCATCATCCTGCTGACCGACGGCGAAGAAACCGCGGGCGACATCACGGCCATGAAGGCCGCCGAGATGGCCGCGGCCTTCAATATCAAGATCTACACGATCGGCGCAGGCACCACCGGCATCGTTCCCGTGCTCGGACAGAATGCCCGCGGCCAGCAGGTCGTACAGCGGATGGAAACCACTCTCGACGAGGAAACGCTCCGGGAAATCGCGGTGATGACCGACGGTCAGTACTTCCGTGCCACCGACACCGAATCCCTGCAATCCATCTACCAGCGCATCAACGAACTGGAGACGACGGAAATCATTGAACGGCAGTACGAGCAGTATGCGGACATGTCCGTCGACTCCGTCCGCTTCGGCGGCTTCACCTTTCCCCCGCTGCTGGTGATCCCCTTGATCGCACTGCTGCTGGAAGTCCTGCTCGCGGGAACGAGGTACCGACGACTTCCTTGACACCTGGAACACGATTCATGGACATTCGCTTCAACCATCTTGAATCAATGAACTGGCTGTGGGCCGTGCTTGCAGTTGCGGTGGTCGTCGTGCTTTCCTACAAGACGCGGAAGTTCGCACTGCGTCGCCTCGCCTCTCCACCCATGGCGGAGAAACTCACCGCAAACACGAGCATGCCACGTCGCAGGATCCGGTCCATTCTCGTCCTCGTTGCGATGGTCCTGATGGTCTTCAGCCTGCTCGATCCCCGCTGGGGCATCCGCTACCAGGAAGTACAGCAGAAGGGCATCGACGTGTATTTCGTGGTCGACACTTCCCGATCGATGCTGGCCGAGGACGTCAAGCCCAACCGGATGCAGCGGGCCAAGCAGTACATCGAGGATGTGCTCGAAACCATCGGTGGCGACCGCGTCGGCCTGATCACCTACGGCGGGCAGGCTTCCGTCACGGTTCCGCTGACCCTCGACTACGGTGCAATGCGACTGGCTCTCGACGAACTCCAGGCCAGGCAGGGCAGGCGTGGCGGATCGATGACCGGCGATGCGATTCGACTCGCCATGGATTCGTTCACCGACGAAGTCGAGGATTTCAAGGCCATCGTCATCTTCAGTGACGGAGATGACATGGGCAGCTACCCGGTTGAAGCCGCGTCTCAGGCGGCGAATCGGGGCATCTCCGTGTTCACCGTCGGGCTCGGGGACGTGCATGAAGGCGGCAGAATTCCCGTTGAGATCGACGGGCAGCGACTGTACCTGACGCACGATGGCGAGGAAGTGTGGTCGAAACTCAATTCCGATCTGCTGCAGGACATCGCGATGGCCGCCGAAGGCGCCTACATTCCCGCAGGCACCGGGAACGTCGACATGGCGGGAATCTACGGCGATGTCATCGCCCTCGGCAGCGGCCGGACTCATGAAACGGCCCGGATCGAGCAGCATGTACCTCGCTACCAGTGGTTCGCAGCCCTGGCCCTGCTCCTGCTGTTGATCGACGGATTCCTGACTGATCGACGCACAAGGCCGAAACACATGGAGGTTGCCCTGCCATGATCAACCTGATTTCCGCCAGCCTGCTGGTTGTCACATCATCACTCGTTGCAGCCCCACCCGCTGTCGCTCCTTCGGCAACCGGTTCGTACCGATCACTCGTCCAGGACAGTGCACTTGCGATTGACCAGGGACGCTTCGAAGATGCGATCACTGCCATCGACGCTGCCCAGGCCCAACTCGAGATCCCCATGGCCGAACTGGCGTACAACCGAGCCGTTGCCAACTACCGGCTTGGGAACTGGCCCGCGGCCGCATCAGATTTCACAGAGGCCATTGCGTTGACCGACGACCAGAGTCTGTTGTCGGATTCGGTCTACAACCTCGGCAATGTGACCCACCGACAAGTCGTTGAATCCCTGCAGGCTGGAAATGAAACCGGTGCCCAGCAGGCAATCGACCAGTTGGAGACCGCACAGGCGGAACTTGATTCCGCGTTGAATCACTACCGTACCGCCATTGAATCCCAGGTTGATGATGGAGATGCCCGCGCCAATGCAGAAATGACCTGGGACCTGATCAAGCAACTTCAGCAGATGCAGGAGCAACTTGAACAGCAACAGCAACAGCAGCAGGACCAGCAACAACAGCAACAGCAGCAGGACCAGCAACAACAGGACCAGCAGCAGCAGGACCAGCAGCAACAGGACCAGCAGCAACAGGACCAGCAGCAGCAGGACCAGCAGCAGCAGGATCAGCAGCAGCAGGATCAGCAGCAGCAGGATCAGCAGCAGCAGGATCAGCAGCAGCAGGACCAGCAGCAAGAAGACCAGGAGCAGGAGGACCAGGAGGAGCAGGACCAGCAGAAGGATTCCGAACAGGAAGACGATGCCGAGGCGACGTCGTCTTCATCGAAGGCATCGGATGATGCCGAGGCCTCCGAGCCGCGGATGACCAGGGAAGAGGCCGAACGACTCCTGCAATCGGTCCGGGACAAGGAACGCCAGCGTCGCCGCGAAAAGGCCGAGGCCGAGGAACGTCGTCCGAAGAAGCCCGTGGAGCGCGACTGGTGATGCAAGCCGCCGTCTCCCCTGAATCCACCAAACGGGTCGTTCGCGTGATGCCGCGCCTTCTGGCGGTCCTCTTCGCCTGCCTCGGATGCCTGAACACGAGCGTCTTCGCCGACGGGCTGGCGGAGTTCAAGTTCGGCCAGCGCGAGGTCTGGGTCGGCCAACCATTCCTTCTTGAAATCGACATCGTGAACGCCGAAGCGTGGACCGAACCGCGGGTACCCGAGATCGAGGGCCTCACGAGCACGGTGCTTCCGAGCGCCCGCGAAAGCACCTTCACCCAGATCATCAACGGCGTGGCGACGACCCGCTCCACCCGGACTTACGTGGTCCGATTCGTGGCGACACGACCTGGAATCATCGAGATTCCGCCCATCGACCTGACGGTCGACGGCGAACGGTTCGAGAGCGATCCGTGGCGGGTCATCGCGACGAAGAGCGAGGTGGGTGATCTTCTCGTCGTCGAGATCATCGGCACCCCCGTGAAGGCCTGGGTCGGCCAGCCGGTACGACTGACCCTGCAGATCTGGGTCGAACAGTTCGTCGATCGAGCGAATCGAATACGCCTGGACGAGGCCGACATGTGGGGGCTCATCTCGGCGGGCGAGTCCTCCTGGGGGATCTTCAAGGAGTCGCTCGAGGAGCTCGCGAGGAATCGGCGGCGGCCTTCCGGACGCTCGGTCGAACGCGGGGACCGAACGTATTTTCTCTACGAGATCAAGCACGACGTCGTACCGATCAAGGCCGGGGCGATCGATCCGGGTGAAGTCCAGGTCGTGCTTCGACAACCGACCGGCATCGCCGTCACCCGGGACATCTTCAATCGACGTCAGGTGGAGATCGAAGGAATCCGCCCGGTGGTCCAGACCGCCGAAATCCGGCCGATCGAGGTTCGGTCCCTTCCGGAGGAGGGGCGGCCGTCGAGTTTCACGGGTGCCGTGGGGCGATTCTCGGTTCGGGCCCTTGCCGAGCCTCGAGACGTCTCGGTGGGTGATCCCATCACGCTCCGGCTCGAGGTCACCGACGAGTCGCCCGGGATCGCAGGTGATCTCGCGAACCTCCGACCCCCGCCGCTCCGCGACCTCGAGGCCTTGGACGGATTCCGGGTCCCGGACGATCCGACCACGGGCATCGTCGAGGGACGGACCAAGACCTTCACCGAAACACTTCGACCGGAGCGCGACGACCTCGACGCGATCCCCTCGATTCCGTTCGTGAGCTTCGATCCGGAACTCGGGCGATACGTGACCGCGAGCAGCGAGCCGGTTCCGATCAACGTGGCCCCGAGCGAACGGCTGGATCTCGCGAGCACGGTGCGTGGCGAAGACGGCCTCGATCAGGCCATCCTGCGGGGCACGACGCTGACCGCCACCACGGGCGGCCTGCGGGCGAATCATCCGGTCGCCGACGCCGCGACTCCCCGACGCGTCTTCGAACCCGGCTGGACGACGACGGCGATCGCGATCGCAGGCCCGGCGACGTACCTCCTCGGGCTGCTGCTGGTCCGTCGGCGGGAGCATCGACTGGCGAATCCGGACGCGGGACGCGCCGCGGCCGCACGATCGAAGGCGAAGTCGATCCTCGGCGGCGAAGGCTCGGCGGCGGATCGGGTCCATGCGTCGCTCTGCGGTCTCATCGCGAATCGACTTCATCTCCCCGACGGTGCGATGACGGCACGCGAGGCCGAAGCCGCCGTCGAACGGGCGGGGCTCGATCGATCGGATCGCGAGGAACTGCGAAGCGTGCTCGACGCCGCGGAGACCGCCCGATATGCGGGTGCTTCCGGCGACGACGCCGAACTGGAACGACGGGCGACGGCGCTCATCCCCACCCTCGACACGCTCCGGCCGGGACGGAGGCGCGACCGATGAGGACGTCCCCAGCAAACTCCATCCGCGTGATCCTCATCGCCGGCCTCATGCTGCTCGGAGCGATCGAAACCCCTTCGGCCTTCGGGAACGCCGATCTGCTCGAGCTCGCCCGGAATGCGGAATCGGACTACGAATCGGGACTCGGCCAGGTGGCGGGCTCGACCGACGCCCTGGGCGACTTCCAACGAAGCGCCGACGGCTGGCGAGTCGTGATCGAGGCGGGTGGCGACAACGCAGCCGCCTGGTACAACCTCGGCAACGCCGAACTCCGGGCGGAACGACTGGGCGAAGCGATCATCGCGTACCGCCGATCCGAACGACTCGCGCCCTTCGACGACGACGTCGCCGCGAATCTCGCAGAGGCTCGGCGCCGCGTCGAACGACCGATCGAAGCCGACGCCACCGATCTCACCGTCTCCAATCTCGCGGGATGGTGGAAGGTCCTCGACGCGCCGACTCGCCACCTGATCGCCCTGTCGACCTGGTGTGGATTCTGGTTGATCCTGCTGGTGCGTCGAGCAAGGGGCCGCGGCCCACGACCCGGCGAAGGGGAAGCGACGACCCTCGCGTGGCGGTCCGTCATCGTGATCCTCGGGATCACCGCGGTCCTCACCACCGGAACGCTCGTTGTGGATCGAACGCTCGCGGCCCGTCGTTCCGCAGGGGTGCTCCTGAACGACGAGGTGGTCCTCCGAACCGGCAACGGCGCGACGTTCTCCCCCGCCGCCGACGAGACGCTCTCCGAGGGCGTCGAATTCTCCATCCTCGAACGACGTCCGGGATGGTGGCGGATCCGACTCCCGGACGGCACCGTCGGATGGATCGCGGACGACACCGGCGACGCCGTCTGAGCGTCTCCGGCGTTCCTTGGAACTGGTGGATGAAAAACGACCGCCGGCACGAGATCGTGCCGGCGGTCGTCTGCAAGCGGAGAGGGTGGGATTCGAACCCACGATGACCCGGAGGCCATACCGGTTTTCGAGACCGGCGCATTCAACCGCTCTGCCACCTCTCCAGAGCGTGGGATTCTAACGACCTCCGATCGGCTTCGCGAGCGATCCGGGATTTCCTCGTCACAACGGTGAATCAGGCCCCTACCTGTTTCCGCAATCAGGTCTTCCAGACGCTCTGGAGCGACCGACCCGAAATCCCAGTGGAGGAATCGCCATGTCTCGCAGATACCACGACCGAATCGCACCCACGATCGCCACCATCGCCGCGCTCACGGCGTCCGCGGCACTCTTCCTGGAGTCGAGCCCCACTTCCCATGCGGGACCCGGGAGCGGCTCGACCTTCCAAGGCGACGATTGCGACGTCATCCTCGGCAGCGCCCCCTCCAGTTCGTGGTTCGAGCTCGACTACGGTGGAACATCGCCGTCGTGGGAAGGCGGCTGCGTGTGGGCGAATGAAGCGGATCTGTTCGTCCGGTACGTCGCACCGGTCACGGGAAATCTGCGGGCCGTGGTCTGCTCGGGAGGCGACGTGAGCCCGCAATGGATCGTCGCGGCACGCCACACATGTGAAGGCGGGTTCATCGCCTGCGGCTTCAACAACGCACCGGACGACGTGGAAAGCTGCTTCGGAGGCGCGGAGGCCGAATTCAACGTGGAAGCGGGCCAGGTGATCTTCTTCCGCATCGCCGCCGAGAATCACCGTCAGGGCGCCAACTATGGCCAGAGCATGCGCATCGAGGTCGAGCCGATCAGCTTCCCGATCGGCGACCTGAACCATGACTTCAAGGTCAACGGACTCGATCTCGGCCTGCTTTTCGCGAACTGGACCGGATGACCGAACACGCGTCGGGAACGACACGCACGCCCCGCTTCGATCAGAAGCGGGGCGTGCGTCATTCCTCACCTTCCAGTTCCGATCAGCCGGTCCATTCGACCAGCATGATGCCGAGGTCGATGCCGTTCGTGGTTCCGTTCCCGTCGAAGTCCGTCGGCCCGGGCTGGCCCCAGCCGACCAGGAACAGGCCGAGGTCGATGCCGTCCACCCGATCGTCGCCGTTCAGGTCCGCGGGCGATCCGGCGGTCTCGCAGGCATCCGCGGTTCCATCGCCATCGAGGTCCTCGCAGGTCGTACCGATCCCAAGCCATTCGGCGCCGGCGGCGTCGGCCTCCGCTTCGGTGAGCACGAGGCAGAAGCCGTTTCCGAAGCACGCGGCGCCGACGGGTTCCGGGCAGTCGATGTCTAGGCAGTCGGTCCCGTCGCCCTGGAAGACGCCGCCGAGCGCGGCGCACTCACCCGGTGAGACGATGCCGGCGCAGTCCCCCGTCGGCAGGCAGCAGGCACCTTCCGGGAAGCAGATGTAGTCGTCGCAGGATTCACCGACCGGCCCCGGAATGCCCTGGACCGCGAAACAGTCCGCGGGGGTGAGTTGCACGCACCCGCCGGTCGCGGGGAAGCAGCACGGCGCGGTCTCCGCACAGTCGCCGGCGTTGCAGTCGGTGCCCGCACCGAGGAAGACGCCGCCCGCGTCGGCACAGGTCAATTCGTCGAGGGTCGAGCAGGTCCCGCCGATGCAGCAGGCCCCGAGCGCATCGCAGGCGCTCGGCGTCCACGTGAAACGCTGGACCCAGTCGCCGCTGGGCCGGCAGATGCTCGGAAGATCCGAGAAACGCTTCCATCCCTCGGGACATCCGAAGATTCCGCAGTCCTCGACGAAGATCCAGTTCCCGGTCGCGGCCTGGAGGCCGTCGACGTCGGTGCAGGGGAACGCGTTGAACTGGGCATCGGGGGCCGTGACGCACTGGTTCGTGGGTGGCTGGTGATGCTCGACGATCTCGATCCCGACCGTGACCGTGTGCGAACCGTCGTCGTCGATCCAGATCTGATCGGGATCACCCGGGTCGACGAGGAACTCGAGCCGCACGCCGGTGGTTCCCGGCGGCATGGTGATGTGCGGGAGGATGTCGCCGTCGGACGCGACGTTGAACACCAGCGTTCCGGTGTCGGGGCGACCGGACCAGACGTAGATCGCATATTCCGTGGTCGTCTCGACCACCGTCGAACTGGTCGCGAACAACGATTCGAAGAGATCGAGACGGACGGGGAAGGCGTCGGGCGGGAGTTCGAAACTCGTCGCGGCGATCTCGCCCTCGATGAACCCACCCTGCGCGACGTACTCGCCCGGACCGAAATCACTCTCGGTGTGCGCGACCACGACCGCTTCGCAGGCGCCGGCGATTCCGCCACCGTCCGCGTCGCTGCGATCAAGCACCACCTGATGACGATGGATGCCCCGCATCCGCACGTCGAGCGGCGACGGCGGGCCGGCGAGGCATGGTGAAGCGACGCCGCAGATCATGAGCAGAACGGCCGGAATTCGATGCATGCGATGGTCTCCGAATAGATGAGGGCGGACAGGCATCCTCCACCCCCCTGACATCATCTCGATCCATCGGAGATTCACCGGGACCGACATCCGCTTCCCGAGCGTACCCTCGAAGCGTGCCGAAGCCAGTGAATCCAGGGTACGGTCCGAAAACAAGCGGCCCGCGGTTCCCGATCCATGAAAATTCAGGTGAGCGAGGCGGCGAGGGCGGCGATCAGGGCCTCGGGCTCGGGAAGACGCCCCGAGCCGACGCGTCGACACGCCTGCCATCCGCTCGCGGGCTCGATCAGCGTGAACCCATCATTCGAGAGGACGTCGAGATTCCGACGGGTCGCCGGTTGCGACCACATCTCCGCGTTCATGCTCGGTGCGAGCAGCACCGGCACCCGGTCGCGATCGATCGCCGAGAGGGCCGTGGTGACCGCATCGTCCGTGAACCCCGCGGCGAGTCTGGCGAGCGTGTTCATGGTGCACGGCGCGACCAGCGCCGCGTCGAGCCCTTCCGCCATTCGAACGTGCTGCGGATCGGCGTGATCGAACTGATCCCACTGGCTCGTGAAGACCGGCCGTCCACTCAGTGCCTGGAACGTCAGCGGCGCGATGAAGCGGGTCGCCGCCTCGGTCATCGCCACCGTCACCTCTCCACCGGCCTGAACCAGCCGCGAAACCACGGTCGCCGACTTGTAGGCGGCGATGCCACCGCACACGCACACCAGAACCTTCCGTCCGGTGAAGACACCGTCGGTCGGTTCGTCGCGTGGGTTCGCGTTCGTCGCATCCGTCACGGATCACTCCGGGATCGAGCACGCAGCGGGTCGGTTCCTCGACTCAGCCTTCCGGCTGGGTGGGATCCTCGAGCGAGATCTTGTCCTGCATGATCTCCTCGATCACGACTTCGAGATCGGACATGCCGTTCCGCTCGACGAGCGGGCGAGCCCCGTCGATCAGTTCGGCGATCCGCTTCTGAATGAGGGCGGTGAGGCGGAACCTGCCGCCGACCTTGCGCACGATTTCGTCGCTCTTCAGGGCTTCGATCATGGGTGTGGACCTCTGGAATGATTCCTGACGGAAATCCCGCCAATCCGACGATGATACCCGATCCAGCCCCCTGTAGGCCAGTCCACGGCCAGACTCCCGCAGGCAGGGCTTGACCCCGGCTCGGAAACGGGTACGGTCGCGGATTCGGACCGGATTCCGGCCCTGCCAGGAGACCGAGGCCGCAAGGCCACCCGACTCTGGAATCTCGTACTCGGCCTCGCGACCCGCCTTGGATTCAGCCGCGAGTGGTGGCTCCTCGTCGTCGCGGCGGGGGTCGGCCTCATCATGGGCGTGGCGGGCTACCTGTTCATCAAGCCGATCCAGTGGCTGGAGCATCTCGCCGAGGAGTTCGGGACCGAGTCCCCGTCGACGCTGCTCTGGCTGCTTCCGATCATCCCCGTGATCGGCGCCGTCCTGACGGGCGTGCTCGCCTGGCTCTGCCCGACGGAATTCAAGGGACACGGCGTCTCGAACGTCATCTACGGGGTCATCCGAAAACAATCCCGGCTCCGGCTCCGGCTGCTGGTGCGACAGTGGATCGGATCGACCCTGACCATCGGCTCCGGCGGCTCCGCCGGCCCCGAGGGCCCGATCGTGACGATCGGGGCGGTGATCGGTTCGAACCTCGCCCGGCTGCTTCGACTCGATGCGAAGAGCGGGACGACGCTGCTCGGCTGTGGCGCCGCGGCCGGCCTCGCCTCGGTGTTCAACGCCCCGATCGCCGGGATCTTCTTCGTGCTCGAGGTCCTGCTCCGCGACTTCTCGCTCCGGACCTTCACGCCCATCGTCATCGCCTCGGTCCTCGCCGCGGCGACCACCCAGTCGATCCTCGGGTCGAACGAACCGCTCTTCGGCGTGGGTCCGGAGTTCTTCGAGAACAATCCGGTCCCCTTCACGATCGGCATGACCCCCGCCTTCGTGGCCTTCGGGATCGCCTGCGGTCTCGTCGCGGTCCTCTTCATCAAGACGATGCAGTGGAGCGAACGCTGCTTCGGCAGGATCCCGATCCCCGAAATGCTGCGTCCGGGCGTGGGCGCCCTGCTGCTGGGCATTCTCGGCGTCGGCTACATGGTGTTCGTCGCACCGAGAGGCACGGAACTCACGTCCGATCCGGTGCCGCCGTTCTTCGGCAACGGCTACATCGTCATCATGCGGCTCCTCGATCCGGCCTCCTACGTCGACGCCGAAGGCTCGATGATCGCCGATGGAACCGGAGTGGTGATCGGCATCCTCCTGCTGCTCGTGGTCCTCAAGATCATCTCGACCAGCCTGACCCTCGGCTCCGGAGGCGCCGGCGGTCTCTTCGCACCCGCCCTCATGGTCGGCGCGATCATCGGAAGCATGTTCGGGCTCCTGGTGGCGAAGACCGGGTGGTTCCCCGGAGCGAGCCCCGCCCACTTCGCCCTCGTCGGCATGGCGGCGATGGTGGCGGCGACCACCCACGCGCCGATGACCGGCGTCATGCTGGTCTACGAGATCACGCAGACCTACAGCCTGATCGTGCCGCTGATGCTCTGCGCCGTGCTCAGCGTCATCGTCGGGCGTCTCTTCTATCGCGAGAGCGTGTACACCGCGGAACTCGCGGCGGCCGGCATCCGCGTCGGAGGAAGCACCGACCTGACCCTGCTCCGGCAGCTCACGGTCCGGGACGTGCCGCTCATGCCTCCGGTGACGGTGCGGCCGGACGACAGCGGCCAGCGACTTCTCGACCTCAGCGAACGCTTCGCGGTCTCGGACTTCGTGGTGGTCGACGAGCAGGACAACTACCTCGGCATGGTCACCGGCGCCGACCTGCAGGCCGCGCTGGTCTTCCGCGAGGCGATCCCCCTGCTGCAGGTGAACGAGATCGAGCGGACCGACCTGCCGAGCATGGTGCTCGACGACACCCTCGACGTCGCGCTGGATCGTTTCAGCGAGCACGATGCGGCGTCCCTCGCGGTGCTGAGCCGGCCCGGTGACGGCCAGGTCATCGGCGTCCTGACCCGAAGCCGTCTGATGCGCGAGTACCAGCACGCGCTGGCGGAGAGCTGAGGCGATGCCGTCCTCCCGCTTCACCTTCGGTGCCGAAGATCGACTCAAGGGTCGGACCGCCTTCTCCGAGGTCCACGCCGGCCGCACCCGCCGCGAGTCCGGCCCCCTGCTCCTCTACGCCCTTCCCAACGGGCTGGACCGCCTTCGGCTCGGGCTGTCGGTCGGCCGTCGCTGCGGCAACGCGGTGCGGCGGAACCGCCTCAAGCGACTGCTTCGCGAGACCTTCAGGCTGAATCGGGGATCGTGGCCGGTCGGCTACGATCTGCTGGTCGTGGTCCGGCCGCACGAGGAACTGTCCCTCGCCGCGTACGCCACGCATCTCGAATCCGCGATCCAGCGACTGGACGAGACATGGCGGAAACGAAGTCGGAAGCCGACGACACCACCAACCGACGATCCATCGCCACCCGCGGCCTGATGCTCGCGGTCCGCGGGTACCAGCGGTTCGGCTCCCCATTGCTGGGAGGCCACTGTCGCTTCGAACCCAGTTGCTCGAGGTACGCGATGGAAGCCCTTGAACGCCACGGCGCAATCCGTGGCGGCTGGCTGGCAGCGTGCCGCGTTCTTCGATGCCGACCCGGCGGCGGCGCGGGCCTCGACCCGGTGCCGCCCGACACGAATTCGGATTGAGTGCGGGAAGACGGGCCCGATTCAGGCCTCGACCACGGGATTCCGAAGCGTCCCGAGGCCATCGATCTCGATCTCCACCACGTCGCCCTCACGGAGGAACCGAGGCGGCGACATCCCCGCCCCGACGCCGGCCGGGGTGCCCGTCAGCACGATCGTCCCCGCCGCGAGGGTGGTGCCCCGCGTGAGCTCGACGAGCAGTTCGGCGACGGAGAACATCATCTCTCGGGTGCTCGAGGACTGGACCACCTCGCCGTTCAGACGGGTTCGGATGCCGAGCGTCTGCGAATCGGCGATCGCGGTGGCCGGATGGAGCGGACCGAGCGGACAGAAGGTGTCGAAGCTCTTGCCTCTGCAGAACTGACCGCCCGATCCGTGCTTCTGCCACCACCGGGCGGTCACGTCGTTGGCGATTCGATATCCACCGACATGATCGGCGACCGAGCCTTGATCGAGATCCTTCGCATCCCGGCCGATCACCACCGCGAGTTCGGCCTCCCAGTCCACCTGCGGGCCGTGCTCGCCGCAGACCGGCGGGATCACGATCGAGTCCCCCTCGCCGATCACCGACGCGGGATTCTTGAAGAAGACCATCGGGCGCTCGGGACGCGCGTTTCCCAGTTCCGCCGCGTGATCGGCGTAGTTCCGTCCGATGCACCAGATCGCGGGCGGTCGATCCGGGCTCACTTCTGTTCCGCCTCGGCCCCGATCACGTCCTCGCGGCGCTGACCTTCCTGTCTGGCGGCGGCGGCCCGGAACGATCGATACGCCTCCATCCCGGGCGGCTCCTTGAACGCCTGGTCGAACTCGAGGGCGTTTCCGAGCGGACTGCGGGCGAACTCCGCCTCGAGCAGCGGCCGGACCTCGTCGAAGGCCATCCGCTTCTGGTCGTCGCCCGCCTTGGCGTAGATCTGCAAACGGTCGATCAGCGGGAGCGAGTCGTTGAGCAGGATCTCCTGGAAGATGTCCCGGACGCTCGTCTCGAGATCCCCGATCAGGTCCTTGATCCGGCTCTCGCCGAACTTCGAGGTGTAGTCGCTGTCCTCGAGGCCCTGGAAGTAGAGCGTGAGTTCGCCCGCGAACTTCACCGCGTCCTCGAGGATCTCGGGCTTGTTGAGCAGGAGACCCTCCCGGAATCCACGACGGAGGGCGGCGTAGACGTCGCTTCGCGCGACCTCCGGCTGCATCTCGTACTCGCCCGTGGTCTGATCCTTCACGAAGACGTCGATCGGCATGCTGTAGGACATGTTCGGGATGACGCCGCCTTCGCCGTAGAGTTCGTTCAGGTAGTCGTAGATCTCCTGGGCGTCCTCGTACTCGCCCGCCCGCCAGAGATCCCGGATCGCGTACTTCATGAAGTTCTCGTGGAAGTTGGCGAAGGTGTCGCCACCACCGCCCCGCGAGTTGAAGTGCTTGCCGTAGAGCTCGCGGAAGTACCGGTCGATCGACCGGATCCAGCGGGAGTCGTTGAGGCGCCCGGGGTTGTCGTTGCTGAAGGGATCGACGTTGAGCAGCCCGGACTTCGCGAGCGCCTGCATCGCCTGAAGCCAGATCCGGTCGTTGTTCAGGACGTTGTACGCGTCCTCGGCGTCCTCATAGCGCTTGGAGCCTCGCTCGGACCCGAGCTTGCCCCAGTAGAGGGCGTGCGCCTGGGGATGACGCCAGTCGATCGGTCCGATGTCCCGGGTGTACTCGTACATCACCTCGGGTTCCATGTTGTAGTCCTCGCGGAGCGCCTTCTTCCGGAGGAAGTTCACGAACTCACGGACCTGATCGACGCGGGCCGGATCGCCGAGCACCTGGTCGAAGGTCGCGTAGATGGGATCGTTCTTCGCGAAGGTCGCGTCGAGTCCGAGGATCCTGGCGTAGGGAGACTGCTTGACCGCGTTCCACTTCCCGATGTTCATCAGGAATTCCCGATCGAGCGACATCTCGAAGCCGGATCCGGTCCGGTCGAGGGCGTCCTCGAGATCCTCGACCAGCTGCGCCGTCCCCGGCACCCGGGCGTCCGCCTCCTCGATGGACTCCGCGGCGTTCGCGATCGTCTCCATCCAGAGCACGCGCTCCTCGGCGTTGAAGGGCGGCTTCCCGAGAAGGTAGTGCCACTCCTTCGCGTGCTCCCGCTTGTAGTGGAGATGCGCATCGTCCGACACGCCGTCCATCTTGTGGGCGAACCAGAACGCCAGCTCCTTGTGGAGCACGACGTCGTTGGGGTTGTATCGAAGACCCTCGTTTCGAACGAGGTTGACCCCGGCCTTCACCCAGTCCCAGCGTTCCTCCGGGGTGTTGGTGAGCACCGAGATGTTGTAGGCCATGTTGTGGCCGTGGAACCCCCACACCTGCGAGAACCGGGGCTGGAGCTTCGTGATCAGATCCGCGTCGCTCATGACTTCGTAGAACTGACCCTCCTCCTTCATCATGTTGACCTTGATCCACAGGTAGTCGACGATCAGGCCGCGCAGGGCGCCGATCGCGGTCCCGAGGGCGACGATCGGGGGCGCCCCCTCGATCGAGGCGTCGGTGTAGCGGAGCGCGTACCCGTCGATCCCGTCGATCCGGGCGGTCACCTCCTCGGTCACCGCACCATCGCGGTAGGCGATCTCCACCACGTCGCCGACGTTGCCGCTCCAGTCGCGGGTGCCGGCGTCGAAGATGAATTCCACCGGATCGTCGCCGGCGAAGGTCATGGTGGTCTCGATGGATCGGACCATGCTCGTGAAGACGTCGATCACCTCGGAGTCGTCGTTCGGCTCCCCGGTCGTGGGATCGACGACGGTGAGCACCAGGTGCTCCTGGCCCGCCTTCTCCACGATGGTGGGAAGGATCCGGCCGGCGCCGAAGACCGCGGTGACCGCGAAGGCCAGCGCGACGATCTGGATGATTCGGTCTTTGCTCATGGGACGCGGTCGTTGGGGACGGGGAGGAATGCCTGTCGGCACGTGATACGTTCGGGGTCGCCGGCCGGTTCTTGGAGACCCGGGGTCAGCCGTGTCCGCTGTAGGTCGCGAGTTCGCGGCGTCGGAAGACCAGAAGGCCGATGCCGAGGGCCATGCCGCACCAGAGGAGACCGATGACCAGGAGATCGCGCCCGACGCCCGCCCAGGAGACGAGACGTCCCTCGACGACCATCGAGTTGGGACTCGCCTGGCCGAACGGCTCCAGCAGCCACGCGACGCTTCCGGCGATCCAGCCGATCAGGATCTGCACCCACTGGATCAACGCGATCGCGTCGGCGTCGGGCCGGAAGAGGGTGACGCTGTTGCCGATGAACGATGCCATCGAGCCACCGACGAAGACGGTGAAGGCGAGCAGCACCGCGACCGGGAAGCTCAGGAACGTCGCGGCGGAGACGCCGAGCATCGCGAGGAACGCGAGCTTGGTCCAGTTGACGATCATCGCACGGAGGAAGTTCGATTCGAACGACGCCGCCTGCCACATGATCTCCACGTCCGTCGCGTCGAAGAAGAGCGTGGCCCCGTTGGAGAAGAACCGCCGGGTCGCCGCGCTCTGGGTGCTCACCGAGAATCCGCCGTTGAGGATCTGGACCCGGAGGATCCCGTCCTCGTCGACGAAACTCGCGGGGACCAGCAGCCGGTGCCACTGCTCGGGGACGAACTCCTGTCCGACCTCCTCGCCCTGGCTGGGGAACCGGAAGACGACCGGATACCGGTCGATGTTCTCCGACCGCCCGATGTGGAAGAGGTATCGAAGCGTGAGGTTGAGCCCCTCGTCGCGTGCGGCGCCGAGCCCCTCGAATTCGTAGACGCGGGCGTCGTACTCCTTGCCGTCCTCGAAACCGCCCGGTGCGATCATCCGCTGCTGGTCGAGGTATTCCTTCCGGAGACGTCGAACGATCCGGCGGATGGTGTCCGCGTAGGTCCGGATGCCGTCCTCGACCTCGCTCTTGAGCAGGAGATCGCTTTCGTACTCCGCAAGCGCCCGGTCCCGGACCTGATCCTCGGTGAGCCGGTCGAAGCTCGGGTAGACCCCCACCCGGGCGGTCAGCACCTCGTCGTGGACCTCGATCGCCTGCATGGGATCGTCGGCTCTGGTGCTCAGGTACTGCGTGAACGAGAAGATCGAGACGCCACCGATCGCGAGCAGGACCAGGTTGAGGAGGACCAGTCCCACCCACTTGCCGATCATGTACTCGAGTCGTCCGAGCGGCTTGGTGACGAGATGCCAGATCTGTCGGTCACGGACCTCGAAACTGACGGTCGCACAGGCCAGCACCAGCGTCATGCACGCGGCGAGGGTGTAGACCAGGGCCATGGAGTCGCTGAGGAAGTCCTGCAACTGGTATCGAACGGGGGCGTCCGGATCGATCCACAGCGGGATGAGCGGGAGCGTGACCAGCATCAGCACGATGAACGCCAGTGAGATCCGGAGTCGGATGCTCTCCCGCACGAGGGTGTGGGCGACCGCGGCCACGCCCACCAGCCGCGACGGTCGACCGTGGCGATTCGAGGTCGCCCGGGGCGAACTCAACACCGAGAGGACCAGCAGAAGGAGGCGGACCAGCAGGACGAAGGTGATCACCAGCACGCCGACGCCGAGGATCGAGACCACCACGCCCCGGTAGCCCTGCCACCAGGGAACCGCGGCGAGCGCGAAGGTCGCGAGCAGGGTGACGAAGACCGGAAGACTGATCTCGGTCCAGATCACGATCAGGAGCCAGGCCAGGACGAGCAGACCGCCCCAGACGACGAATTCCGGTCGATCGATCGCGAGCGTCGGGAGCCAGTCGGGGATCGTGGTCGCGATGAACAACGCCCCGAGCTCGGCGATCTGGGTGAGGCGACCGGACTCGGTGTCGAAGAACTCCGAGATGCCCGCCTTGACCGACGGACCGCCGAACGTCTCGCCGCCGACCTCGACCTCGCCCGTGTCGAGCAGGCGGGTCGCGACCGCGTCCATCTCGATCGAGTTGGCGTCCCGGAGGACCTCGACCACGTCGTCGAAGCGAGCCCGCGCAGCGCCGGCCTCGAGCCAGATCTTCCCGAAGACCGCACCCACCACGAGCACCGCGAGGACCGTGAGGACGATCTTCGCCGTCGACCGGTGCTGGACTTCGTCGAGCACGCCCCAGATCTTCCGAATCGTCTTCACCGTGACGGACTCCGATCGTCGTCGTCGCCGTCACCGTCGAGCAACCCGTCGATGATCGAATTGTCGTGATCGTCGGGCGCGTCCGGCACCTCGGTCACCGAGGCCTCCGGCTTCTCCGGGGCCTCTCCCTGAAGCAGTTCGTCGAGGACTTCGGCCGACTTCTGCGTCGATTCGGCGGCGGCCGCCGCGACGTCCGCCTGCTTCTCGACCGCCCGGGGCGCGTCCGGCGTGCGGTCGGTCTGGAGCGCGTCGAGAAGCGATTCGCCCTCGCCCGTCTCCACCGCCTCGTCGCGGGTGAGGAAGGCCGCGGTCTCGCCGCCCTGCAGGGCGCCGGAAGTGTCCGCCGCCTCCTGCTGGGCCTGTTCGACGATCCCCATGAAGAGATCCTCGAGTCGCTGCCGCGGACGCTGGACCGAATCGATCGCGACGCCGCGTCGTTGCAGCACGCCTTCGATCTCGTCGACCGTGGCGGCGTCGAGGGTCGGGGTGCGGATCACGGTGTGCTCCGAGTCGGCGAGCAGTTCACCGGTGCGGCCCTCGCCGCGGATCTTCCCGCCGTAGAGGATCACCATGCGATCGCACACGTCCTCGACGTCGCCGAGAAGATGCGAGCTCAGCAGGATGGTCGTTCCCCGTCGCCCCAGTTCGAGCAGCAGGTCCTTGACCTGTCGCGTGCCGATCGGATCGAGTCCGGAGGTGGGTTCGTCGAGGATCAGCAGTTCGGGGTCGTTGATCAGGGCCTGGGCGAGTCCGAGCCGCCGACTCATCCCCTTCGAGTACTCGCCGACCGCCCGACGCTTCACCTGCGCGAGGCCGACCATGTCGAGCAGTTCGTCGATGCGACGCTTCCGCGTGCGGTGATCGAGCCCGAAGATGCGGGCGTAGTAGTCGAGGGTCTCGCGGGCGTCGAGGAACCGGTACAGGTACGACTCCTCCGGGAGGTAGCCGATCTTGCTCTTGATCGCGACGTCGGACGGGTCCCGTCCGAAGACGCTCAGACGTCCGGAGGACTTGTGGAGCAGGCCGAGGATCATCTTGATCGTCGTGCTCTTCCCCGAGCCGTTCGGACCGAGCAGCCCGAAGATCTCGTGACGATT
The DNA here is from genome assembly GCA_029245245.1 of Phycisphaerales bacterium. Lineage (GTDB taxonomy): Bacteria > Planctomycetota > Phycisphaerae > Phycisphaerales > SM1A02 > UBA854. Next base: position 18,878 of record JAQWPT010000033.1, on the reverse strand, counting down.
GATCTCGAAGTCGATCCCGTCGACCGCCCGGGCCTTGGCCCGTTTCCAGAAGTCGCTGAAGATCTTGGTGAGGCCCACCGCTTCGACGATCGGCTCGCCGATCGACGGACGGGCCGCGTCCCGGGTGCTTCCCTCGATCAGCTCGTTCATTCGCCGTCTCCCTCGCGGCCGTAGCCGCCACGGGCGTCGCGGTTCAGGCGACGACCGGACCGGTTGATGTTGATCTGCCGGCCACCGAGCTGCCAGTTGTTCATGTCGGCCATCCCGCGCATCGCGTCGACCTTCTTCGCGTTCGACGCCGCGTTGCGGCGAGCCGTCGACACGTCCATCGAACTCTTCATGCGGAGCGCGAGACCACGGAGTCCGGGCGGAGCCGAGATCACTTCGACCTCCGGACCGCTGAGCACCTCGTTGTACGCATCGAGCCAGAGCTGGCGCACCAGCTGGTTCGGGTTCTCCGTGTAGGCGGGGACGAGGCTCATGAGACGCCGCACGTCGGACCCGACGCTCGACTCGATCATGTACCGGAAGGCACGGGCCTCGGTCATGGTCTTCGCCGCCTCGCCGCCGATCTCGTCGGACTCGAATCGTTCGCCGATGCGGGCCAGGACGACCTCGGCCTCGGCTTCGTCTCCGCGGCTCAGGGCCGTCTCGTAGTCACCGATGAGTTCGATGAGTCCCGCGAGGGCGCTCGCGCCCGCCGCGTCGTCGAGGATCGTGGTGCTTTCGCGTCGAGCGACCTCGACCGCGATCTTCGCCCGTTCCCGGGCCGACTGGACCTGCTGGACGCTGCGACGGACCGCGAGCGGCGGCACGCGGTCGGTGACCGAGACGGCGGCGATCCGGATCCCGCTCTCGTTGGCGTTGAGCGACTCCTGGGCCCGCCGGCGGATCTCGGAGATCGCCTCGTCACCCTCGATGAATCCCGCGAGCGTCATGGTCGCGGCGGTGTGGACGGTGGCCTGTTCGAGCACGAGCTTCACGATCTCGTCGGCCTGCTCCGGGGTGAACCGGGTCAGGAACGAGACGGCGTCGTCGATCGAGTACTCCGCGGTCATCCGGCAGTGAGCGAGGTCGCCGCCTTCGAGGATGAGCGAGCCGTCGCCCTTGCCCTCCGGTCCGGGGCGGAGCGGTCGACTGGTCTCGGCGTTCGTCGTGGCCTCTTCGAGGGTCAGCGACTTCGCACCGAAGTTCGGCCAGAAGGACTGCTCCACGGAGACCGTGCGCTTGAGCGGGACGGTGATGATCTCCCCCACCGGATACGGCCAGAACGGCTGCAGGCCGGCGGAGATCTGGGCATCCGAGCCCTCGCCTTCGATCGCCCCGAAGAGCGTCCGGATTCCGGTGCGATTCTCCTCGACGGTCTGAAAACCGCTGAAGAGAAAGACCACGCCGAGCGCGAGGATCGCGAGCTGGAGGACGCGGTAGCTCAGTCGCAGGGCCTCGGTCAGGCTCTGGTTCGCCGGATCCATCGCGTCGCGGAGGTCGGTCGTGGCGGCCGCATCCGCGACGACGGTGAATTCCGCCGACTTCTCGCGACGCGGGGAGTCGTCCTCGGTCCCGAGATCGTCCTCTTCACGGACCGGTTCGAATTCGTCGGGTCGTTCCTCGCTCACTGGCCGTCCTCCGATCCGGTCTCGACGTAGGACGTCGAGGGCTGCGGAATGCCGTCACCGGTGGTGTCGGCCTCGAGGTCGATCAGGTGGAAGGGCGCCTTGGTCATGTCGGTGACGAAGGTCGTCGAGCCGCGAAGGCCGGAGCGGAGGGTCTCGAGCCAGGACAGGAAGATCGCGAGGTCCGCGTGCTCCCGCATCTGCTCGTAGTACCTCGTGGCCTCCTCGTTGCCGCGGGCTTCGATCACCGCGGCCCACTGCTCGGCGAAGTCCCGGATGATCTGGGCCTGCGCCTGGGCCTTCTGCTTGATGGTGTTCGCTTCGGAGTTGCCTCGGGACTCCTCGATGTTGGCGAGGGTCTCCTGCACCGCCGACATGCGTCGCATCACCGCGGTGGTCGTCTTCGGCGGGAACACGACCCGGCTGATCCCGACCGAGATCGGCACCACGCCGGTGAGGACGTTCTCGGGGGACTGGACCTCTTCGAGGATCGCGCCCTCCGCCTCCGGAAGCTTGCTGCTGGGTCCGATCAACTCGTCGAACGCGTAGCCGCCGATCCGTCCGAGGCCCCCCTGGAGCAGCGTCTCGAGGTCGCGCTGGGCGCCGGCGAGTGATCCGTAGCTGTTGTAGAAGGCCTTGGCCTCCTCGTCGCCCTGGCCGACCTTCCAGAGCATGAAGGCCTGGACCATCACCTGCTGACCGTCACGGGTCTGGACGGTCTTGATGGGCGACTTCACGAACTGCTGTCGCGTGTCGAGCTTCGCGACGGAGTCGATGAAGAACGGGAGCTTGAAGTGCAGTCCCGGCTCGCGGACGATTCCGGCCGGACGGCCGAGCCTCGTCTTCACCGCGACTTCGTGGAAGTTCACGGTGAAGGTGGTGTTGAAGAGGATCAGCACCAGGACGATCAGGATGGCGACGACGGCGGTGATGGTCTTGCTCATGGTTCGCTGCGCAGTTTCGCGTTGACGGGAACGCCGGGACGTCGAAGCCCCGGATCGGACCTCGGGGTCAGTTGGATTCACCAGGCTTGTCGAGATACTCGCGGAGGTTCAGGCCCGTGTCGGGCTCCTGCATCTCCACGTCGAGATCGGTGCGGGCCGAATCGACGGCCAGCACGTACTTGGACCGGACTCCCTGAAGCACTTCGGACAGGACTTCCATGATCCGGCGTTCGCGGTAGAGCTTGGGCGCGGCCGAGAAGGCCCCGACCTGTCCCCGCACCTCGTCGGTCTTGCGGCGGGCGTCCATGTGGATCTGCCACCGGAGGCTGCGGACGCTCGCGATGAAGGAGGCGATCAGGCCCTGGCTGTCGCGGAGCATCCGCTCGGCTTCGACCCGGGCGTCGATCGTGGCCTCCGCGTCGGGGCCCTCGGTTCGGTCGAGCTCCCGGTACCGCTCGATGATCGCGACGATCTGCCGCGCCCGGTCGGCGTCGCCGACCATTCCGGCGAGCGCCGCGTTCGCGGTCCGCCGCGCCTCTTCGAGCGTCTTCCGGACGTTCTGCGTGTCGATCGCGAGCTCCTCGAACATCGACACCGAGTCACCGGGCGGGCGGAGCGCGGGAATCGCGACCGAGACCACTTCCACGCCGGTGCTGGCGTCGTCGAAGGCGAGCTGGATGCGATTCCGCATCTCCGTGGGCAGGGCCGATCCCTGCGGCGAGAGGACGTCCTCGAGGGACAGCTGCGAGAAGGTCTGGGTGACCACGCGGAGCGCGATGTCCTGCAGCGCGAGCTCCCGCATGTCCAGCGGACTTCGCTTCGGACGAACGTCGTTGGAGAAGTTCAGGAAGTCGATCAGGGCGCCGGACTTCAGGCGATATCGCAGGATCACGTCGACGTCGAGCAGGGCGAACTGGTTGGTGACCGCCTGCCGGGTCTCGGCCTGCTCGGACGCCTCGTCGGCGCGTCCGGTCGCCTCGTCGAGACGACGCTGCGCGACTTCGAGCTGGTCGACGGAACGCGTGACCTCGTCGGGGAGCGGGTTCGCCGAGACGAGGAAGAGTTCGTTGATCGGCTCCGCGGCGGGGTCCCAGAGGTCGACCTCCCGGACCTCGCGGGGCACGCCGTTGAGACTCAGTTCCTGGATCCGGGCGGCGTCGATGACCTCGACGGTCTCGAGCGGCCAGGGAAGCTTGAACATCGTGGAGCCTTCGTAGACCGAGCCGACGATCCGACCGCCACGCAGGCGGACCGCCTGCTGCCCGGGCTCGACGACCACCACCGAACTCAGGGCGATGAGCACCACGAGCCCGAACGCCAGCAGCCATGCGAAGCTGCGAAGCAGCAGCTGATAGCCCCACGAGCTGGTGATGTCGAAGCCGAACTGGTAGTTCACCGCCTCGTTGATCGAGCGGACGATCGAATCCGGCGCCGCGAAGAGACTGAGGATCCGCGAATCGAACGCGGGTCGGGGCGTCTCGCCCGGACGCCGGGGCCGATAGAGGTTCAACACGAAGTTGAGGACGATCTCCGCCGCGATCAGCAGCATGTAGATCGCGAGTCCCCAGGTGATGCCCTCCAGCACCCCGTCGTTCTCGAAGAACTGGAACGCGATGCCCACCGCGACCGAGAGGAGCACCAGGGCGTTGCCGACCATGTGGCCCGCACCACCTCGGAGATTCGCCCACGCCGGGCGAGCGGCCATGCCCGCGACGAAGCGGGAGAAGATGAAGGCGAAGAGGGCCAGCGCGAGCGTGATCGCCAGCTGCCAGCCCGGATGCGGACCCGGCGAGAACGACGCGACGTCCAGCTCGGGGTTGGTCTGCCAGTCGAACCAGGCGATCGTTCGGAGGCCGAAGAGCACCAGCAGTCCGGCCACCAGCAGGCTGGCGATGGGCATCAGCCAGACGTGCATGAGGCGGAGCCGGCGTGCCGCGACGTCGGTCTCCCCCTCCTCGAAGATTCCGGCGGCGTCCTCGCCGCGGGCGGAGGCGAGATCGTCCCGCTCCAACGCTTCGAGGCGTTCGAGCCGGTGCTGGTGGAACACCACCACCAGCGCGATCCAGACCAGTGTTCCGACGAGAATCGGCTCGCTGGCCACCTGGAAGGCGGAGTCGTTGAAGATGAATCCGTACACCAGCATGATCAGGCCGATGGCGGCCTGAAGCATGAATCCCATTCCGGCGACTCGAGTCGCCTGCTGGTACGCGAGATGGTCGGTTCTCATGAGCCTCGATCCGATGCGGTGGCGAGGGGTTCGCGGGAGCAGTGGTCGATGGTCGCATCGACCGACTCGGCAGGAGCCGGAATCAGAAGGGCGCTTCACGGAGGTTCCGAAGCGGAACGAGCGTGAAACGATTCCGGACGAGGCGAAGCACCGATGCCCGACTCGCCCCGAGGGTACGATGACGAGCCGGTCGGGTTCGTACCCGCCGGTCAGAATGATACTCGTTCGCCCGACCTCGGGGCTTCAAGCGGCGACGATTCCTTCGCACCTCCGGCCGTCTCCGGCCATTCCGACCGAGCGAACGCCGCCTCGGATTCACCCCTCCGCCCGATCCAGGAACCCCCATGGCCGTCTTCGAACAGCTTCTGGCGATCGCCCGGAACACCCTCTTCGAGAGCATCCGTCAACCGGTCCTGCTGGTGGTGCTGGTGGTGTGCACGATCCTCGTGATCCTGAGCAACCCCTTCAGCGCGTACACGCTGCAGGACGACAACCGGATGTACGTCGACATCGGGCTCTCCACGATCTTCATCGGAGGCGCGATTCTCGCCGCCTTCGTGGCCTCGAACGTCCTGACCCGGGAGATCGACAATCGAACCGTGCTCACGGTGGTGTCGAAGCCGGTCTCCCGCCCGGTCTTCGTGCTGGGGAAGTATCTCGGGGTCGCCGGCGCCCAGGTGCTGGTGATCGCCTTCCTGGCCCTCGTCTTCATGATGGTGGAGATCCACGGCGTCCAGCAGACGGTCACGACCCCCTACCACCTCCCGGTGATCCTCCTCGGGTTCGGTGCCGTGCTGATCGCGATCGGCGTCGGGATCTGGTGCAACTTCTTCTACGACTTCGTGTTCTCGAGCACCTTCATCGTGGTCGGAACGCCGCTGCTTCTGGTGGCCTACGGAATCACCCTTCCGCTCGCCGCCGACTTCTCCCCCCAGCCGATCCGCATGCAGTTCGAAGGCAACCTGTGGGTGGCGGTCGCGGTGCTTTTCCTCGGCGAGCTCGTCCTGACCTCGATCGCCCTCGCCGCGAGCACGCGGCTGGGACAGGTCCTGACCCTGGTCACGACGATCGGTTTCTTCCTGCTCGGACTGCTGTCCGACTGGTTGATCGCCCGCCGCATCATTCGGATCGAAGAGATCGAAGCGGCGGTCACCGAGGCCGGCGGCCAGGTCGGCGCCGAACTGGCCCTGCAGAGCTGGCTGCTGGAAGTCGCCTACGCCATCGTGCCCAACTTCCAGGTCTTCTGGCTGGCGGATGCGATCACCCAGGACGCGGACATCCCGCTCGACTACCTCGCCTGGACCGTGCCGTACGGGCTGGTCCTCATCGTGGTGGCCCTGTCGATCGCGGTGATGCTCTTCCAGCGTCGTGAGGTCGGCTGACCCGACGTCCGCAGGACAGCGGGTCAGCAGGCCAGCGGGTCAGCGGCCGGACCCGATCATTCCTCCCAGGCCATGGCCTGCTCGGACCGACTCTTGCTGGTGATCAGGAACCCCAGGATCACCGGATAGACCATCGGCAGCAGACCGAAGACCGCCAGCATGATGCGGCTCTGGGACTTGATCTCCTCCGCGGTCTTCGCGGGGAACTGCGACGCATCGCCACCACGATCCTTGATCATCGCCTTCGTCGCATCCTGGATGTCCAGCTGATACTGCACGTTCGCGTCGAGGAAGAAGAAACCGAGCCCGATCCCGATGATCGTGGTGACGATCGCGATCGCGACCCAGGCCTTGAGGAGCCCCAGCGACCGGGTCGAGCGACGAAGCAGCCCGACGCTTCCCGTCAACAGCAGGATGGCGATCGCCATGCCGATCGCGCCGGATCCCACCTGGACCCAGACCAGCGCCGGCGACATCGTGAGCTTCTCGGCGTCCATCCCACTCATCTGGAGAAAGAACGGCGTGGCGAACGGCGACGCCGCGCCGCATCCGTTCCCGATGAGGGCGAGGATCCCGTAGACCAGGGAGATCACCCCGATCACCGTCGGCCAGCGAACCGAGCGGGCTTCGAGATCATCGGCGGGCAGCACCGGCGGCGTCGCCGGACGGTCGGAGAAGGCGTCGTTCATGTCACGAGCGTAACGCGATTCCGGTTCGAGAACGAAAGACGGGCCCCGGCATCACGCCAGGGCCCGCTTCTCGATTTTCGTGGTCGCCATGAACCCGATGGCATGATCCCGATGGTGGGATCAGGCTTCGTCAGTTCCGGTTGCCCCGCTGACGACGAATCTCCTCGATCTGGCGTCGAATCGGGTCCGGATCCGGGGGAAGTCCCATCTCGTAGACGAGGACGGGATAGCACCGGTTGTACCAGCCGAGCAGTTCCTTGAGGAGCGTGATGGCACGCTCGGGGTTCCGCTGGAGTTCGGCCTGAAGCCGGGGAATCCGATCACGACACTGCTTCACGGTTCGCTGCCATCGATCGTGGATGCGGCGACCGGAATCGTTGACCTCGTGCCACTCCGGAAGGTCCAGCAGGACCGCCAGCTCGTCGGTGGTGTTGGCGATGCCGTCGGCGTAGCCGCAGTCGATCGCGTTGTCCGAGTTGAGCGTGAGCACGTTCTTGTCGTCGGAGATGTCGAACTCGCCCCGCATGTCGGGGTAGATCGTCACCTTGCCGGTCTCGGCATCCTTGTCGTAGCTCGCCATCGCGGTCCGGGTCACCATGCACCGGGCGATGATCGGGTCGCGGCCGCCGATCTCGGCGACCTCGCTGAACTTCTCGAGCCACGCGTCGAGCTCGCCGCCGGAGATCGCGGTCTGACCCGCGAACATCACCGCGGAGCCCATCGCACCGACCTGCATGAAGTAGATCTCGTCGCAGTGAAGCGAGGTGAACGCCGCGGCCGAGATCGCTTCCTTGATCCAGGCGATCACACGATGCCGCTGCTTCACGTCCTTCAACGTCTCGTGGATCTTGTCGCCCTCGATCACGAGCCCGCCGGGGGAGTTGATCTGGAGAACGATGATCTGGCCGGGACCGTACTTGTCCGCCTCGGCGATGATCGACTTGATCTCGTCGTGCCGTGCCTCGATGCCGACCGGTCCCTCCCAGGGCATGAAGAACACCCCGGGCTTCGAGGACTCGAGGATCCCGTCCTCGCCCACCGTGGTGACGGCGGGCTTGGAGGAACCACCCTTGTTCCCGGCATCGGGCTTCTTCGTGGTCCCGACGGCCTTCGTGACCGCACCGCCGCCGGCGGCGTCACCGGAGGTGGTCATGGTCTCGATGTCCGGGGCGAAGATCCCCTTCGTCGCCTGCTTGCCCGCGATCTCGCCGCGGACGAACACGATCTCGAATCCCGGGCGGCCGTCGATCTTCATGACCACGCCGGACATCGACTGCGAGACGCCCCGTTCGGAGAAGACGACCTCGACGCGGTCGCCGTCGTCGCCGCGCCAGCTCGATCCGTTGTCGAACATCAGTTCGTACTGATCCGCGGAGGCGACGCCACCGAGGGCGAGGGCCGCGAACAGGAACATCAGGATGGGAGCGAAACGAGTCTGCATGAGGAATCCCTGACTGGAGTTGCTGATTTCAAACGGAATGCCGGACCCGGCTCAGAGTCCGCGACCACCACCGCCACGGCCGCGGTTGCTGCCACCACGGCCACGGTTCTGGTTGCCACGACGCATGTCGCCGATCTGGTCCTTGATCCCCTCGATCTGCAGTTCGAGTTGCAGGATGCTCATTCCGTAGTCCTGCTGCCAACGAGCCTCGACCGCGGGATACTGGCGACAGGCCCGGAGAATCCGTTCCATGTCGGTCTTCGCGCTGCCGAGGTACTTGATCGCGTCGTCACCCGACGCCCAACCCATCTTCTGCTGGGCGTCGGCCCACCAGGTCTTGCAGCGATCGAAGGTCCGACGCCAGTCGGAGACGTACTTCTCGACCATCTCCTTGCCGGAGTCGGCCTCGTCGTACTCCCGGTATCCCATCAGGAACATGAGGTCGTCGAGATTCTCGACGGTCCCCTGCGAGAGTCCCATGTCCTCGGCGAGGCTGGCGTTGAAGTTCGCGACGTTGTCGCCGCTCGAGTCGACGACCCACTGGCCGGCGGTGTCGTTGGCCCAGGTGACCTCGCGGCCCTTGAAGCTCGCGCTGAGGTTGTACTCCGGTCGCATCATGGCCCAGCCGATCTCAAGCGGATAACCGCCGATCTGCAGGAAGCCGTTGCCCATGCCGACCCAGGCGTTCAACATCTTCGACGCGACGTCGGGATCGCTCCAGCCGGCCGCCATCGAGGAGACGCGGGCGAGGCCCCAGAGACGGGCACCCTCCGACATGTACATCTCGGGCCAGGAGAGCGCGAGCAGGCTGCCGAGCCCGACCGAGTCCTCGACCCACATCACCTGGCGTGCATCGAGCTTCTCGTGGAGCGTGCGGACCAGGTCACGGTACTCGCCGATCTTGGCGAGTCCGAATTCCCGGCGGTCGTCGTTGCCGGCGAGGTAGAAGTTGTTGTCGATGTCCGCCGACTTCAGCTGGTAGACGATGACGTCGGGCTGGACTTCCATGACGTCCTTGACCACCTCGTCGTAGATCGAGGGATGAATGTCGGTGCCCATCTGACCGCTCATCGGCACCACGTAGACCACGGGGACCTTGGATTCGGTGATGGCGGGCGCGTTGGCGGGCGTCTCGGCCCCCCGGGCGGCGAGTGAGGACGCCGTCGCGGCGGCGAGCAGCCCGGACAGGGCGATGAATCGGAGTGGGGTCGACATTCTGAACTCCAGAGAGCAGGACGGACGGATCGGAATCGGGTTGATGTTTGAAGTGAATCCCGAATACCGAAGGATATCAAGTAGATGACTCGAATCCGCGTCCGGTTCCCCGTTGCTTGACGTTTTTATTCGTGCTTCCGAGGCGTTCAGGCATCGCCTTCCGCGTCGGCCGGGGCCTCGCCCAGCGACCGTGCAAGGGCGATCGCGTCCTCCCGGCCATGCACCCGCCCCTCCAGCTGGGCGTCGTACACCTCGGTCAGGATTCGACCGAAGACCGGCCCGGCTTTCAGCCCGATCGCCTTCAGATCCTCACCGGTCACCAGCGGCACCGGCGCGAGCCCGGTCGATCGGAGCACATCGGTGTCCCGATGGATCCCGGCGACGAGATCGGGCGCCTCGGTCGCCAGCAGATCGCACGAGCGTGCGAACAGGGCCGTGGCCGCGAGCCGCTTGCGGGCGGCGACGCCGAGCGTGTCCCACGCTTCCAGAAGTCGCCGACGCGTCTCCAACAGCCCCCGCAGCGTCGCGGTCTCCTCGTTCGACAGCACCAGGGCCGGCGTGAGCCGCTCCACGGCATCGCCGGCGGTGCCTCGATCAAGCTCCCAGGCGGCGAGCGCGTCGATCCACGACGCCGATTCGGGCATCACGGCGAGCCGGGGATGCCCCGAAGTCTCCATCGACCGCCCGGCATCGAGCACCGTTCGATCGAGCGTCGTCGATTCCACCAACACCGCCGCTCGAACCCGTCCCCGGTCCGCGAGCATCCGCCGGAGTTCCTGCCCGACCCGCTCCCGACTCACGCCCCCGAGTCGATCGGCCCGGGCCGAGATCGCCGCTTCGGTGGCCGGCTCCATCGCGAGGTCGAAGCGGGCGGCGAAGCGAACGCCGCGAAGCATTCGCAGACGGTCCTCCTCGAACCGGTCCTCGGGATCACCGATCGCCCGCAGGATCCGCGCCTCGATGTCCGCGCGGCCGCCGACGAGATCGACGATCCGTCCGTCGGACGGCACTTCGAACAGACCGTTGATCGTGAAGTCCCGACGCTGCGCGTCCTCTTCGGCGGTGCCGTAACGGACCCGTCCGGGCCGGCGTCCATCCTCGTATGCGAAGTCCGAGCGGAAGGTCGCGACCTCGATGCTGCACCCGTCGTTCGGCACCAGCATCACGCCGAAGCTCGCCCCCACCCCCCGCGCCCTGGGAAAGATCGCGCGGACCGCGTCGGGCGTCGCCGCCGTCGCGATGTCGATGTCGGTCGGCGCGAAACCGAACAGACGGTCACGGACGCATCCACCCGCGAAATAGGTCTCGTGGCCCGCGTCGATCAGGCATCGGGCGATTTGCAGCGCCACGCTCCGGACCTCCTCGAAATCGGTCCCGGCCGCGGTCATTCGGACGAATCCGACAGGGCTCGGTCGCCGGGGCCCGGTGCCGGAACGTCCGGCCCGAACCGGGCTCGGAGCCTCGCCCGGCATCGAAGCCGGAGCTCGTCGACCTCGCGCTCGAGTCGCTGAAGCGCCTCCGGAACGCCTTCCGCGAGCAGATCCTTCGCGGTGATCGGCGTTCCCGCCTCGCATTCGATCGGCCGTCGCCAGCGCGGTCGGGAGGAATCGCGAGGCCAGGCGTCGAAGGCCCCGTCGATGCCGATCGGGACGATCGTCGCATCGGCCCGCTTGAGCAGCAGGGCGATCCCCGACTTGAAGGTCTTCACGGTCCCGTCCGGAGACCGCGTTCCCTCGGGATAGATGAGCACGCATCGCCCCGCCTTGAGCTCGGCGATCGCCGCCCGCATGACCGCCTTGTCGCCACCACCACCCGACACGGGGAGCGCACCGAGGGAGTGGATCAACCAGCCGAACGGCCCGCGGAACAGCGTCTCGCGAGCGAACGGGCGGAACGGACGATCGTGGATCAACGCCCCGTTGATCGCGGGGTCCATGAACGACTGGTGGTTCGAGAGGTAGAGCAGCGGCCCCGTCTTCGGGATGCGTTCCCGGCCGGTGACCCGAAGCCCGAATCCGATCTTGACGAACAACGCCGAGAGCGACTGGCAGACGTCCCACCAGAAGGTCGCGATGGCCGGTCGACCCGGCGCTCGACGCGCGAACTGGAACCGCCTCATGCCCGCTCGCCCGGCGCGGGAATCGACTCGATCATCCGATCCACGACCTCGTCGAACCCCAGTTCGTCGGTGTCGATCTCGATGGCGCCGACCGGCCTGGTCAGCGGTGCGTCGGAACGCCCGGCATCGATTCGATCTCGGGCCTCGATCCCCTCCCGGATCTCCACGGGGTCCGGAGACTGCCCCTTCCGACGAAGTTGATCCACGCGACGTTTCGCGCGGATCGCACTCGATGCGGTGAGATAGAACCGCGCCTGGGCATCCGGGAAGACCACCGATCCCTGATCACGTCCCTCGGTCACCAGATGCGGGTGCGATGCCGCGATCGCCCGCTGGACCGCGACGAGTCTTCGTCGAACCTCCGGTTGCGCCGCGACGATCGAGACGATCGCCTCGACCTCCCGGCTTCGGAGTTCCTCGCCGGGGTCCGCCCCGTCGAGCTGAAGCGAAGGCGGATCCGCCGTGAAGTCGACTTCCATCACGTGGGTCTCGATCGCCTTCGCGATCGCCGGCCCGTCCGAGGGATCGATTTCGAGCCGGATCGCGAGCAGCGCGGCCGCCCGGTACATCGCACCGGTGTCCAGCACCATCAGGCCGAGTCGTTCCGCGACCCGCTGCGCCACGGTCGACTTGCCGGTGCCCGCCGGCCCGTCGATGGTCACGATCAGCGGAGACACCGCGGATTCGTCACGGGGCGAGCTGGTCCGGGCGGAATCATCCGACGGTGCGGGCATCGTTCTCATTCCCCCTCCGCGTGACTTTCCAACCCTTTCTCGAGCAACTCGCGGGCCGCGATGATGGCGGCCGCCGCGTGCTTGCCCCCGGCGTGATCCAGTGAGATCGCGTGCTGATAGCCGACCGCGAGCACCGATCGGAGCCCTTCGACCACGTCGAACGGGGTCTTGTCCTTCGACGCCGCCGCGGGCTTGCGTCCGCGGCCCGAGGCACCCACCGTCGCCATGATCGTGCCCGCATAGGGTGCGAGCCGGCGAAGATTTCCGGCGAAGTCGCCGGAATCGTGGGCGGTCCGGAAGTCCGGCAACGAGCCGATCCGGAAGCCACCGACCTTCTTGATCAGCTCGGTCAGCCGATCCGGATCCTCGGTGAGTCCGGGGTGGTTGCCGAGGAGCAGGTTCACATCGTGGCGATCGATCTTCTGCATGACCTCGCGGAGTGCGACGGCGGCGAGATCGAAGCGGACCTCCTCGTCGGCACCCGTGCAGGCGATTCCGAGATTCGCGCAGCCCAGCATGCTCGCCGCTCGGGCGAGGCGCCCGATCCGATCGACGGCCGCCGCCCGGATCGCGGCATCGGTGGTGCCGAGATCGAATCCCTCTTCCTCGAACAGGAGGAGGGTCGGGCATCGGGCGCGATCCGCCTCGTCCCGGATCCGCTCAAGCGCCGTCCCATCGAGCCCCGTGAGCATCGAGGCGGGAATCGAAAGCCCTCGGACACCGAGCTCGCCCACCGCGAATCGCGGCATGTCGACCAGTTCGAGCGGATCATCCGGCGATTCGATTCGGCTTCGAAAAGCCCCCACCGAAGCCGTCACCAGGAGTTGAATCTGCGCCAAGAACCGTCCTCCAGACTCGTCGTCGACCGAACAGAGAGCCCGGAGTGTAGCGGGACGGCCGAAATCCACCGTCCCGGGCGGCTCCGCATCGATGGAGGCCCGGCACGCCCCTCGGAGATCGGAGATCGAAACACCGTTCCTTGACGTCACGGTCAGAGACCGGCGGCAGATGCGGAGACGTCGAAAAGAAAGCACCGGTCGTGAGACCGGTGCTTTCCAGAGGGGAGAAAGATCAAATGAAGTGGCCGCGTCTCCGCGACTCGAACAATCTAGCATCCAAATTCACCGCGAATACTGTTTGTGGATCGATTGAGTGGGGTTTGGGGTATTCTCCCACCCCCCCGCTCGTTCACCCTTCCAGACAGTCTTGTGCGGATCACGGGGTATGATCGCCGCCCGTTCGTCGCGAGGAAAAGTAAGCCTCCGACGCCCCCGAGTCCCGTTCCCGGATCCACGCCATGTCGACCCCCGCCGATCGCCGATACTCCGAGTCCCACGAGTGGTTTCTCGTCGATGGCGACCATGTGACCGTCGGAATCACGACCCACGCGACCGAAGCCCTCACCGACATCACCTACGTCGAGATGAAGTCCGCGGGCACCGAGCTGGCTGCCGGGGATTCGGTCGGCGAAGTGGAATCGGTCAAGACCACCAGCGACATCTACACCGCGGTGGCCGGCGAGGTCGCCGAATCCAATGATGCGGTGGTCGACGATCCGTCCCTCGTGAACAACGATCCCTACGGCGAAGGCTGGCTGATCCGACTCCGAGTCGCTGATGCGGGCCCCCTCGAATCCCTGATGGATGCGGCGGCGTACGACGCCATGAACGCCTGATCCGGCTCGTGGACCGATTCATTCAGGCCGGGCCGCCTCCCGAAGCAGGCAGGGAGTCGCATCCGGCGGACTCCCCGGACGAACCCTCCCGTTCGAGAGGACCGTTGTCACCATGACCGCACCAGAAGCGTTTCGGGGTATCGAGATCCGGGATCTCCGCAAGTCCTATTCGCTCGGCGAACGCCGGGTCGAAGCGGTGCGCGGGATGGACCTGGATCTCCATGAGCCCGGCCTCTGCGCCGTCATGGGCCCCAGCGGCAGCGGCAAGTCGACGCTGCTCCACCTGATCGGCGGGCTCGATCGACCCGACTCGGGGACGATCCGGGTCGGCGACGCGCGGATCGACGACATGAACGAATCGGGACTGACCGCGTTCCGCCGCCGGGGCATCGGCATCGTCTTCCAGCAGTTCAACCTGCTCGCGTCGATGTCCGCGATCGAGAACGTGATGCTCCCCGGCGTCCTCGACGGTGGGAACGAGCGGGAGCTCCGCGGCCGCGCCGGCTCGCTGCTCGACGAACTCGGCCTCGGCGATCGGATGGAGCACCGTCCGGATGCGCTGTCGGGCGGGGAACAACAGCGGGTCGCGATCGCACGGTCACTGCTGTTCGCCCCGCCGGTCCTGCTCGCCGACGAGCCGACCGGCGCCCTCGACAGCGCGGCGAGCGATCGGCTGTGGGGCCTGCTGGACGAACTCGGAACGTCTCGCGAGGTCCTCGTGCTCATGGTGACCCACGAGCCCGCCGCCGCCACGCACTGCCGCCGGGTCCTGGTTCTCCAGGACGGCCGGGTCGCCGACGACTTCCAGACGGAGGGCATGGATGAGACCGAGCTGGCACATCGCGCGACACGTCCTGTCCGGGCGTAGGGTCCGCACCATCCTGCTGGTGATCGCGGTGGCGATGGCGTCGGCCCTCGTGACGGCGGTCGCCACCGGCATGCGGACCGTCCAGGGAAGCATCGAGCATCGGATCTCCCGGTCGATCGGGGCCGTCGACGCGCGGGTCGTCCACCGATACGGATCGCCCTTCGACGCCGAGGTGGTCGAGATGGTCCGCACCTGGCCCGGCGTCGTCGAGGCGTCGCCGCGGGTCGAAGGCGCCCTGACCCTCGCTCGCACCGACGATCGACGCGACGAGGACGGCCGAAGGATCCGGCTCACCGTCCAGGCCCGCGGCGTCGAGACCGAACGCGACGCGGTCTTCGAACAGTACGACCTGCTCGAGGGGCGTTTCCCCCGCAACCAGTCGGAGGTCCTGCTCGATCCGCTGACCTCCCGACGGCTCGAAGCCGGCGTGGGCGAGGTGATCCGCGTCGAACGATTCGGCCCCGCGATCGATCTGGAGATCGTGGGCATCCGCGATCGACCGGAGCTCGGTGCGCTGCAGAAGCCACGGGTCCATGTCGATCGCCGCGTGATCGAAGAGGCCTCCGGCCGTTCCGGGGAAGCGAGCGTGGTGTCCATCGTGCTCGAGGACGGCCTCGACGTCCCGACCTGGGTGGCGACTCACGAAGCGAACATCGAAACCCCGCTTCGACTGGAATCCGCGGAACGGGCCCGGGCCGGATACGACCGACAGGTCCGCGCCAGCCGGGTCGGCTTCCGCACCGGGACCATCGTCGCGTTCCTCGCCTGCGCATTCATCGTCGCCATCGGCATGACCACCGCCATCGGCGAGCAGATCCGGCAACTCGCGATGCTCCGCTGCATCGGCGCGAGTCGATCCCAACTCGCCGGTTCCCAGGCGTGCGTCGGTCTCGCGATCGGCGGTGGCGGCGGGCTGCTCGGTCCACCGCTCGGCGTGGCGATCTCCGCGGTCCTCGCGTGGTGGTACGCCGACTTCCTTCCCGGCGGACTGGTCATCCCGGTCGAAGGCCTCCTGCTGGCGTTCCTCGGCGCCACGATCGCCGGCCTGCTCGGCGCGGCCTGGCCCGCGTGGCGGGCCGCGTCCACCACGCCCCTCGAAGCCCTCGCCAACCGCGCCCGACCGGTCCGGACCACCGCGATCCTGCTGTGCGGCGTCGTCGGCCTGGTCCTGATCGCGTTCCAACTCCTGCTGCTCGCCATCAGCGACGCCGACCTTCGCTTCAACCTCTACGCCTTCCTCGGGCTGCCCGCCCTCCACGTCGGCTACTTCCTGCTCGCGGTTCCGGTCTTCGTGGCCGTCTCCCGGATCTTCGGGCGGGCGCTCGCTCGACTCTGGAAACTGCCGCCCTCGCTCGTCACCGGCAACCTTCGCGGCGGCGCCTTCCGGCTCGGACTGACCGCGGGCGCGCTGATGGTCGGGCTCTCGGTGCTCGTGTCCACCTGGAGCAACGGCCTCGCGCTGGTCGACGACTTCGGCGAGCGGGTCCGCTTCGCGGACGCGTTCGTGATGAAGACCGGCGGACTCGGCGAGGCCGAGCAGGCCACCATCGCATCCCTTCCCGAAATCGCGGCGGCGAGCCCCGTCGGGTACCTCCCGCTCCGGGTGGCCGAATCGCAGCGACTCGGCACCGGCGACCTCGCCCCGCCCAACGTGGTCTGCGTCGGCTTCGAGCCCGCCGAGTTCCTCGAGATGAACCGACTCGACTGGATCGAGGGCACCGCCGAAGCGGCGATCCCACGCCTCGAGGAAGGTGACGCGGTCCTCGTCGCCAAGGAGTTCCTCGTGGCTCGCGACCTCGGCGTCGGCGATTCGATCGCCCTCGGTGCCGAAGGCGACGAATCGACCTTCGAGATCGTCGGCGTGGTCGGTGCCGCCGGCCTCGACATGGCCACCGGTCTCTTCGGGATTCGAAGCGTCTACATGGAACACGCGGTGAGCTGCGTCTTCATGGACTTCGACACCGTGGCGACCCGCTACGGAACCCGCGAAGCCTTCATCATGCAGCTGGATCTCGATCTGCCCGCCGACGCCGAGGCCGCGGACGCGGCCGAGGAACGGCTCGGAGACGTCCTCCGGGAACGGATCCCCGGGGCGATCTTCGCGAGCGGACGCGGCATCAAGGCCCTGGTCGAGGACATCGGAGCGCGGATCCTCAGCGTCACCGCCGCGGTCGCGATGGCGGCACTGCTGCTCGCGTGCCTCGGCGTCGGCAACGTCGTCGCCGCCGGCATCACCGCGCGGGGATTCGAATTCGGCGTGATCCGCGCGGTGGGCGGCGCCCCCGAAGTCGCACCGCGGCTGGTGCTCGCCGAGATCACCGCGACCGCGATCGCGGCGATCGTGGTGGGAGTCGGCCTGGGCATCCACCTCGCATGGATGGGCGTCGGCCTCTATCGGGATCTCGCCGGCCTGCAGCTGGCCCTCTCGATACCGATCATCCCGACCATCGTCGGTTCGCTGTTCGTCCTCGCCGCCTCGCTGGTCGCGGCCCTGCCCGCAAGCCTCGCGCTTCGCAGGCGATCGCCCCGGGTGCTGCTCGCCGGTGGTCGCGGCGGCTGACGTGCCGACGATGCCGTCCCGGACGGCCTAGCATGTGGCCGTGACCAGACCCTTCGAGTTGAAGAGCGAGTTCTCGCCCACCGGTGACCAGCCGGAGGCGATCAAGCAGCTGGTGAACGGTATCAACGAGGGGCGTCGCAAACAGGTCCTGCTCGGGGCGACCGGCACCGGCAAGACGTTCACCATGGCCAACGTGATCGAACGCGTGGGTCGGCCCACGCTGGTCATCAGCCACAACAAGACGCTCGCGGCCCAGCTGTTCGAGGAGCTTCGCGAACTCTTCCCGGAGAACGCGGTCTCGTACTTCGTCTCCTATTACGACTACTACCAGCCCGAGGCGTACATCCCGGCCCGCGACATCTACATCGAGAAGGACGCGTCTCGGAACGACGATCTCGACCGGCTCCGACTCGCCGCGACCAGCAGCCTCCTCAGCCGCCGGGACGTGATCGTGGTCGCGAGCGTGTCGTGCCTCTACGGTCTCGGTTCGCCGGCCGAATACGCGAAGAAGACGGTCATGGTCGAGAAGGGCCGGGCCATCGACCGCCGCAAGTTCCTCCTCGCCCTCGCCGACATGCAGTACGTGCGGAACGAGGTCGATCCCGTCCGTGGACAGTTCAGGGTCAAGGGGGACTGCATCGAGGTCTATCCCGCCTACGAGGAGTTCGCGATCCGGATCGATCTCTGGGGTGACGAGGTGGAGTCGCTCCAGCTGTTCGATCCCCTCACCGGCGAGCAACTGGCCGAGGAGCAGCGGGTGTTCGTGTTCCCCGCGGTGCACTACGTCATGCCGGAGGATCACAAGGCCTCCGCCCTCACCTCGATTCGAAGCGAACTCGTCGAGCGGGTCGAGGGGCTCAAGGGAGAGGGCAAGCTGCTCGAAGCACAGCGTCTCCTCGGTCGCACCCGGTACGACCTCGAGATGATCGAGGAGGTCGGGTACTGCTCCGGCGTGGAGAACTACGCCCGGCACTTCGACGGCCGACTCCCCGGCGTCCGGTCGTTCTGCCTGTTCGACTATTTTCGCCACGGCTTCGCCGGCGAGACCGGCGCCGGGGGCGACGATCCCGACGACTGGCTGGTGCTGATCGACGAGAGCCACGTCACCCTGCCCCAGGTCCGCGGCATGTACTTCGGAGACCGCGCCCGGAAGCAGACCCTCGTGGATCACGGCTTCCGACTTCCGAGCGCGATGGACAATCGGCCGCTCAAGTTCGAGGAGTTCGAGGACCTCGCCCCGCAGACCGTCTACGTCTCCGCGACCCCCAGCCCGTACGAACTCGAACAGGCCGAGGGACTCGTGGTCGAGCAGGTGATCCGCCCCACCGGGCTGGTCGATCCGCCGATCGAGATCCGACCCGCCCGCGGCCAGGTGCAGGACCTGCTCGAACTCTGTCAGAAACGCGCCGGA
>JAQWPT010000030.1 GCA_029245245.1 Phycisphaerales bacterium | reverse complement strand
GATGGCCCAGTCCACGTCACCGCCGATGCCCAGCGTCCAGTCGAAGTCGAGCATCCGCAGGGAGGCCTTGGGGCCGAGCGTGCTGCCGCCGCCGATCGCGAAGCCGTCGCCGGGTGACGGCAGGTCGCCACCGCGCAGGCCAGGGCCGGTGTCGACATCGCCGAGCATGGTGCCGCTGCCGCTGAGGTCACCGAAGATGTAGAGCGTGCCGCGATGGACCGCGGTCGTGCCGTCGTTGACGTAGTCGGAGAAGATTCTCGTATCACCGCCAATGAGGTTTTCACCATCCATGCCCGTCACGACGCCTTCAGCCAGCAGATCACCTTCCAGGTAGGCAACGCCTCCCGTGGTCGTGAAGTACTCGTTGGCATACAGGGCGCAACCGTTCTGCAGGAACTGGGAGCTTTCGAGGCACTCCATCGAACTCAGGACCAGTTCGCCGCCGGCCGGGGCGATGAGTTTGCCTGACAGAAGGTATTCCGCCTCCTGGACATCACTGGAGTCGATGAAGGATGAACCATCTCCGGGCAGGTACATCAGGTCGGTTCCCATGGTGATGGGCTCGACGGCGATGAACTGGAGGGCCATGTCCGAAGCATCGATGATGCCGTCATGATCAAACGCACTGGATCGCACCGCCAGGCGTTCACCGGTCGCAGCACCCTGCACGGCGGCATTGAGATTGGAATAGAGCGTGTTGCCGTCATCCAGGTTGATGACGTTGAAGTCACCATGGAGTGCAAAGGTGTAGACGCTTCCGGCTTCCGAGTCGGCTCCGGGTGCCCCGATCACGCAGGTGTCACCGTCGATATCGACGCTGGAGCCGAAGTAGTCGCCGCTGGCTCCATCTGAAGCAGCAAGTTCAGCGACCTGGCTCCAGGTGCCGCCTGCATCGGACGCATAGACGTAGACGCTGCCGGCTGAGGAGTTGGTTCCATCTGCCCCGATCACGCAGGAGTTGCCATCGATGGCGACGCTGTAGCCGAAGGAGTCGCCATCTGCTCCATCCGTCGCCGAGAGTTCAGCGACCTGGCTCCACATGTCGTTTGCATCGAACATGAAGACGCAGACCATGCCAGTTTGATCGTCGGTCCCAAGTGCCCCGATCACGCAGGTGTCACCGTCGATATCGACGCTGGAGCCGAAGTAGTCGCCACTTGCTCCGCCGGTCGCGGTGAGTTCAGCAGCCTGACTCCAGATACCGCTCGCATCAGACGTGAAGACGTACACGCTGCCGGCGTGGGCGCCGGTTCCAAATGCCCCGACCATGCAGGTGTCGTGGAAAATCGCAACACTGTTGCCGAAAACGTCCCCGCTCGTTCCATTCGAGGCGGTGAGTTGCTGGCCCTCGGTCCAGTTGCCCAGGGGATTGCGATTGATGATCCAGGCACTGCCTGTTGCCCCGTCAGTGCCAAATGCTCCAACCAGGAGGGTGTCGTCGCTGACCGATACGCAGTGGCCGAAGTTGTCACCGGCCTCTGCATTGGTGAGGGTGAGCTTGGCAGTTTCGCTCCATGTGCCGCTGCCATCACGCTCGAACACATAGACGCTGCCGGATGACGGACCGTTCTGGTTGTCCAAGGGTGTTCCGATCACGATGGTGTCATCGGAGATGGCGACGCTCATGCCGAACATGTCCATTGCCTCTTCATCCCAGGCGATGAGTTCCTGTCCCTGGCTCCAGTTGCCGCTTTCATCACGGTTGAAGGTGTAGGCGCTGCCTGCATCGGAACTGGTTCCCCATGCTCCGAACACGGCGGTATTGCCGTCGATGGCGATGCTGTAGCCGAGTTGGTCACCCTCCACGCCATCCGAGGCGGTGAGTTTCTGTCCGGGGAAGAAATCCGCCACGATCTGCCCGAGACCGGTTCCAGTGATGCAAAGCGACGCGATGGCCGCAACGATCAATGTGCGAATGGTCATTGGCTTCTCTCCCCGGGCACGATGGCCCAAGCCTCCAGCCTAGCGGTCAGGGTCGCAGGATCAATCAATTTCCGCCGTGTACACGCTGCAGGGCCCGGCAGGGGCTTACCACTCCGGCCCGCCGGTGTAGCGGCCGTAGATGTCCGCCATCGCCTGCACCATCTCGCCCAGCGTGCAGTTGGCCAGCGCTCCTTCGACGAGACTGTCCATGACGTTCTCGTCATTGCGGGCCGCGGCGCGGATCGCATCAAGTGATGCCTTGACCGCGTCGTCGTCACGCTGCGCCTTGAAGGCGTCGAGCCGGTCACACTGGTTCGTCTCGACCTCGTGGGGGATCTGCAGGATGTCGACCTGCTGCTCGTCGTTGCCCTCGGTGAACGCGTTGACGCCCACGATGAACCGGTCGCCGGCCTCCATCTCCTGGCCGAAGCGGTAGCTGGCTTCGGCGATCGAACGACGGAAGTAGCCCTTGTGGATGCCCTCGACCACGCCGCCCATGCCGTCGATCTGTCCGATGATCTCGTCGGCGTCGGCCTGCATCTGATCAGTGAGCGCCTCGACGTACCACGAACCGCCCAACGGATCGACCGTGCGGTGCACGCCCGTCTCGTGGGCGAGGATCTGCTGGGTCCGCAGCGCGACGCGAACCGAAGTTTCCGTCGGCAGGCCGAGCGTCTCGTCCATCGAGTCGGTGTGCAGACTCTGGCACCCGCCCAGCACGCCGGCCATGGCCTGGTAGGCCACCCGGACGATGTTGTTCAGCGGTTGCTGCTCGGTCAGCGAGCACCCGGCCGTCTGCACGTGCGTCCGCATGAGCAGCGAGCGGTCGTTCTTCGCGCCGTAGCGCTCGCGCATCGCCGTCGCCCAGATGCGGCGGGCGGCGCGGAGCTTGCAGATCTCCTCGAAGAACTCGTTGTGAGCGTTGAAGAAGAACGACAGCCGCGGGGCGAAGGCGTCCACGTCGAGGCCGCGCGCGATGCACGCCTCCACGTACTCCATGCCGTCACGCAGCGTGAAGGCGAGCTCCTGCGTGGCCGACGAACCAGCCTCGCGGATGTGGTACCCGCTGATGGAGACGCTGTTCCACTTGGGCAGATGCTTCGTGGCGTACTCGATGGTGTCCACGACCAGTTTCACCGACGCCTCGGGCGGGTAGATGAACTCGTTCTGAGAGTGGAACTCCTTGAGGATGTCGTTCTGCAGCGTGCCGCCGAGTTTCGCGACGTCGATGTCGCGCTGCCTGGCCATGGCGATGTACATCGCCCAGATCACGCAGGCCGGCCCGTTGATCGTCTGGCTGACCGTCACTTCATCAACGGGGATGTCGGCGTAGAGCCGGTGCATGTCCTCGATGGTGTCAATGGCGACGCCGCAGCGCCCGACTTCGCCGAGGCTCAGTGCATCATCGCTGTCGCGCCCCATGAGGGTGGGCAGATCGAACGCGGTCGAGAGACCGGTGTTCACGCCCTTGGCGTTCTCCAGCAGGTACTTGAACCGCTTGTTGGTGTCGTCGGCCGAGCCGAAGCCCGCGAACTGCCGCATCGTCCACAGCCGCGAGCGGTACATCGTCTCGTGCACGCCCCGCGTGAAGGGGAAGATGCCCGGCAGACCGATCCGCTCGTGCGGTGTCGACGAGTCGTCCGGCGCCGTCGTGGGGATGGTGCCGGGCCCGTAGAGCTGGTCGATCTCGTAGCCCGAGAGTGAAACAGTCGCCGGATCGACCTTGGAGGTCTGATCGGCGGTGGAATCGGATGGTCGATTGATGGTGGTCATGGGCATTCGTCCAATGACCGATTCTAGCAGAACAACGTCTGATTCTACCAGTGAGATCCCGCGTGAACGGTTCAAGGTGCCGCCTCGCGTCCCCTGATGCGGGTTCAGTCGTCGTAGGTCGTCACCGGGTCGTCGCGGTAATCGTCCTTGCCGCCCTCGGGAGTCCAACCGGCGGGGCGATCACCGACTTCATCCGTACGCAGGGGGCGATTCGGTTCCGGGGCCTCGTACTTCTCACCCTGGCGGATGAAGACGTCGATGCGGCGGCTGTAGGCATCGGGCACCGTGATTGAGTTGTTCAGTGAACCGATCCAGTTGCCGATGTCCATCACTTCATACTTCATCAGGTCCGGAGTGTAGACGGGGTCGTCGCCGGACTCGGCGTAGAACTGGATGACCAGTTGTTTGCCGATGGGAATCTTCACTTCGAAGATATTTTCCCCGTTGCGCATGTCGAGGATCATGATGGTCTTGGGCTCTTCGGCCGTGGAGTAGTAGGTCAACGCACCCGTGCTTGAGGGCATGAGCCCGCCCTGGGGCGTGTAGCAGCCGGCGGTCAGCAGCGAGGCCAGAAGGAGTCCGATGTAGTGCAGCCGTGTCATGGGTGTCCGCCGTTGATGGTCGGTGGTGGTCGTTCAAGGAGGGGCCTCGACCCGGCCCGCTCCACGATGGGGTTCCTTCTATCGGCCAGTCCCGGTTTCCGCTTCCAGAGATTGGCTCGGACATCATAGGCCCCCTCGGCCTCACCGGCCCCTCGGCCCCCCGCGCACCCCGATCACTGCCCCCCCGGTCCCCCGGGCACCATGGGGTCTTTCGCGGGGAATCCGGGAATCTCTGGATCGAGAGAAGTGGGCGATACAATGGGGGCCCATGATGTCACCGGCTCCATCCTCCCTGCTCATCGGTCACGGCTACGACCTGCATCGCCTCGAGGCGCTGCCTCCGGAGGGAGCGGGCCGACCACTGGTGCTCGGGGGTGTACCCGTGGAGCATGACACCGGTCCGGTCGGGCACAGCGATGGAGACGTCGTACTCCACGCCGTCACCGATGCGCTGCTGGGAGCGATGGGCGAACCTGATATCGGCCAGCTGTTTCCCGACAACGATCCGGCCAACGACGGCCGGGATTCGATGGACTTCCTCGCGGAGGCCGTCCACCGGATGCAGGGCCGCGGACTGGAGCCCACCAACCTCGACATCACCATCATCTGCCAGCGGCCGAAGATCAGTCCCCACAAGCAGGCCATGCAGGCGAGGATCGCCGGGGCCATCGGGTGCGATGCCGGCCGCGTCAACATCAAAGGGAAGACCCACGAGGAGGTCGATGCGGTTGGGGAAGGCCGCGCGATCGAGACCCACGTGGTGGTCCTGCTGGTTGGAGCAGAATCATGAGTGCATCCCCACGCCTCGAGGGGCACCTTGCCTGGCAGCGAGCCATGGATTTCGCGGCTCGCGGTCACGAGGGTCAGTACCGACGCAACGGTGTGACGCCCTACGCCTCACATCCACTGCGTGTGGCCATGGTGGTCTCCGCCGTCTTCGGCATCCAGGATGAACGCATCCTGGCCGCCGCCGCCATGCACGACCTGATCGAGGACACTCCGGTCGACTACGACGAGATCGCCGAGCACTTCGATGCCGAGATCGCCGACTGGGTCGCCGCCGTCAGCAAGGACATGCGCCTGCCTGAGGACCGACGCGAAGCGGAATACGACCGGGTCCTGGCCGCCGCTGCCTGGCAGGCGAAGCTGATCAAGTTGGCCGACGTCTACGACAACCTCTCCGACTGCCGCGAGGCCCATCACGTGGCCAAGGCGGCCGAGAAGGCGCAGCGGGCACTCGTCCTGGCTGCAGGGGTCGCAGAATTGGAACACGCCGCTGGCTGCGTGACCGAGTTCCTGCATACCATCAATGCAGGCAATGCCGCCGTTTCATGAACCCCGGTTTCCGGATGCTTCCCGTGCCTCATTTCATCTGCATTCTTCTCCTCCTGTTGACGGCCGCGTGTCAGGCCACGCCGGACCCGGCCGTTCCGACGCCCCCGGTTGCGGATCAACCCGATCCCGCCGGTGCAGCGCTGCAGCGCATCGAGGCCGGTGGCAGCACTGTGAAGGTGTTCACCGCCACCGTGGCGATGGAGCGAACCGAGCCCCTGTTCAACAAGCGGGATGTTCGACGTGGCGATGTTCTCTATGAGAAGGTCTCCGAGGACGCGACCCCACGCTTCGCGGTGCACCTGGAGCAACGGCAGGTCGGCCGGCGCCTGGAGAACCGGCCCAAGCGCATCCTCTTTGATGGCCGGTGGCTCACGGAAATCGACGAGCCCAAGAAGCAGGTCATCCGCTGGGAACTCTGCGGTGACGAGGTCGATCCGACCCGACTGGGAGGCCGATTCCCACTGCCCGTGGGCCAGCCGGCCCGGGATGTCCTGGCCCGGTACGAGGTCGTGCTCCTGGAGGGTGATCCGACGAACGAGTTCCTTGCCCCCGCGGCCACTGATCGTGAACTGCTCGGTCTCCGCATCACGCCACGCCAGGGCGTGCCGACCGCCGATGACTTCGTGCATGTGGACCTCTGGTACGACACCGCAACCTGGCTTCCCGTGGCGGTGTCCCTCGTCGATGAGCAGGGCAACACCCGCCGCCTCCGGCTGACCGACGCCCGGGTCAATCCGGAACTTGATGCGACGCAGCGGCAACGATTGAAGGGAAGCGTGCCCACGACCGCCGATTGGGTCATCGATGAGCGACCGTGTACCCCGGTCTCCGGCGACCCCGGGGACGAGGAGTGATGTCCGTTCACCGCTGGGCCATCGCCTTGTTGGTCGGCACCACTCCGGTCGCCGCGCAGTCCGTCGTTCCACCGCCGCGGCCACCATCGCCGATCGTGCGAGAACTGCTGCGTGATGATTTCCGCACCGAGCAGGAGCGGCAGACGCTTCACAGGTTCCACGGTACGTGGGACAGCGAGGACCTGTTGACGCCGACGCATCGCGCCGAGGCGGCGCTGCAACTGTGGCGGCTGGATGATTCCATCTTCGAAGATCCCGCCGTGCCGGCACATCTCAAGGCCGAAGCCGCAGCACGCCGTGGCGCCTTCACCCAGGCGCTGCAGTACCTGGAGATGGACGACTCGATTCCCGCCCAGGTTCTGCGTGGCCGACTGCAGCACGACCTGGGAGACGCTCTGGCCGCGGAGACGGCATTTCGCAATGCCATGCAGCAGTCTCCGGGCTCCATCGATGACCAGGTCGCTCGGATCGATGCGGGTCGACAACTCGCCCTGCTGACGGGTCGGACGGGGGACGCCTACCAACAGTTGATGGACACGCTGGCGCAGGTGCGCAGCGAAGTTGACCCGCTCTACTGGCCGGCGATCCTGCTCGAGGCGGACCTGCTGTTCGAGAAACTGCGATTCAACGAGGCCGGAGCGGCATTGTGGGAAGTGCTTGAACTCAATCAGCGCAGCAGTGATGCCTGGTACCTGCTCGGTCGCCTCTCGTTGTTGACGTTCGATTTCAAGGCTGCGGACCGCGCGATTGAATCGCTGCGGCGACTGCAGGTGGAGCACCCACTGGCCACGTTGCTGGAAGCGGAGGTGCTCCTGACACGACGTGAACCCGGGCTGGCCCTCGAGGTGCTCGCTCCGTTGCTGGCGCGGTACCCGGATCTTCCCGAGGCACGTTCCCTGGAACTGGCCGCACTCGTCCTGCTTGATGACACGGCGCGCGTCGGTGCCGCATGGGAGCGATGGACCAGGACGGTTCCCGGCAGTCCGCAGGCGGCGACCTGGACCGGTCGGTTGCTGTCACTGCACCGCCAGTACGACGCCGCGGAGCAGTGGCTGGATCGTGCCATCGGTATTCGAGCCAACGAACCGCGAGCCCACGTGGAACTCGGCCTCATGCAGTGGCAGGCCGGTGATGACGCCGCCGCCCTCGATGCATTGCAGGAAGCCGTGGAACTCGATCCCTTCAACCAGCGTGCCGCCAACAGCCTCGACCTGCTGCGTGAGATCCAGAATTACCAGGTGATCGAGACCGAGCACTTCGAGATCCGCTTCAGCCCCGGCACCGATGAGGCCCTGGTGCGCGACATGCCCCGGGGCCTGGAAGCCATCCACGAACAGGTTGCAGGACGGTTCGGATGGGAACCGCGGCAGCGCACCGTGATCGAGGTGCTTCCCGATCACGAACGATTTGCCGTACGGGTGGTGGGCATGCCCGATGTCCACACCATGGCTGCGTGCACCGGGCCGGTGATCGCCATGGAGGTTCCGCGGCGATCCATGCCGAATCGACACACGGGTCGATGGGACTGGGAACACGTACTGCAGCACGAGTACACCCATACCGTCACGCTCGATCGAACCAACAACCGGATCCCGCTCTGGTTCACCGAAGGGCTGGCCGTCTTCATGGAACCCGCGCCACGCGCCTGGTCGACGAAGCAGATGGTGGCCGAGGAGTGGCGCAACGGGACCCTGCTGGAACCAGGCGAACTGAACTGGGCCTTCATCCGTCCCCGGCGACCGCAGGACCGGGGTCTTGCATACACCCAGTCCTGGTTGATGATCCAGTACCTGCTGGAACGTTCCGGTGAGCCCGGACTCCAGCGACTGCTGGATCAGTATCGAGACGGCGTTCCTGAATCAAGTGCCGTGCCCGCCGCTCTCGGAGTCAGCCGTCAGCGATTCCACGAGGACTTTCTCGTCTGGGTGGGCCAGCGTGTCCGCGACTGGGGACTGGACCCGCAGCCGTCACTGGAGGAACTGGCCGCTCGCGCAGTGGAGCAGGGCGAGGTGTCCGAGACGATGCTCGCAATGCGCCGCAGTGGTGCGATTCGCGAGGCGATGCGGCGCATGCTCGAGGATGTTGCCGCTCCCAGGAACTCGGGTGGAACGACCGAGTCGCTCCAACTGGAGGAATGGCGACTTCCCAAGGCGTCGGATCTTCACGACCCGGATACCGAGCAGTTGGAGGCACTCCTTGTCCTGCACCCGGCGCATCCGGACCTGTTGGAGCGGGCGATCATGGGCCACATCGAGCGTGGCGAACCCATGGACGAGATCACGCTGGGCCGCATCCAGTCCTACGTGCGGCAGCGCCCCGGCGATCCACTGGGCCACCGGTTGCTGGCGAACTGGTACGGTCGTGGTACACAGCCTGAGCGTGCGATCGAGCACCTGCAGGTGCTCGCGTCCTTTGAATCGGATGACACCGCTCCGGCGATGGAACTGGCCCTGGCGTTGCGGCGGGCCGGTCGGGCCGAAGAGGCGCTGGCGGCGATGCGGCGGTCCGTTTCGATCGATCCATACGATCCATCGCTTCGTGAAACCATGGCAGCTCTGGCGATCGAGGCTGGTCGACTGGAGACGGCGCGGGAGATGATCGAGGCCCTGCTGCTGCTGGAGCCGGATCAACCGAGGCACCAGCGCAGGCTCGATGCCATCATGCAGCGTCTTGACGCGAAGTAGCTTGTCGACGGATCAGGTCTGGAGCACGCCGGTGCGGAACGGTCCCGTGATGGGAACCCCGGCGGCGACCTGCAGCGCCTCGATGAGTTCCTCTCGCGTGCGGTGCGGTTCGATCATGCGATCGACCCAGCCACGCGCGGCGCCGTAGCGGATGTCCTGCTGCTGCTGGTAGGACTCTGTGATTGCCTTGAGCAGCTGCTCACGTTCTGCTTCGTCGATTTCCTCACCCTTGCGTTTTCGCGAAGCGAGGTCGATCTGCAGGAGGGTATTGGCAGCCTGGGCGGCACCCATCACCGCGCACGCCGCACTCGGCCAGGCGAGGGTCAGCAGAGGATCAAAGGCCCGGCCGCACATCGCGTAGTTGCCGGCACCGTAACTTCCGCCGACGAGCAGCGAGATTTTCGGAACGATGCAGTTGCTCATCGCGTTGACCATCTTCGCACCACTTCGGATGATGCCCGCCTGCTCGCTGTCGCGACCGACCATGAATCCGCTCGTGTCGTGCAGGAAGAGAATCGGCAACTGCTTCTGGTTGCAGTCCATGATGAAGCGGGCCGACTTGTCCGCGGACTCGGTGTAGATGACGGCCGGCATGTTCACCGCGGTCGAGGGCCCGGCCTTGCCGCCGGGCATCTTCTTGCGGGTGGCCATTCGCTGGTTGGCGACGATGCCGCACGGCCAACCGCCGATGCGGGCGTACGCGCAGACCATCGAGGCACCGTACTCGGCCTTGTATTCGTTGAAGCTCTCGTCGTCGACGACACATTCCAGGAGTTCCTTGACGTCGTATTGCAGGTGGGCGTCGCTCTTGAAGATGTCGTAGACGGCATCCGGCTGGCGGGCCGGTGCGACGGCCTCGTAAGCGGGGCCACGTACCGGATCGACCGACTGGTCGGCATGGACGATCGCCCGGACCCGTTCCAGGCATGCCGCGTCGTCGGGTTCATGGAAATCGATGGTGCCGGAGATCTCCGCGTGCATCTCCGCGCCGCCGAGTTCCTCGTTCCCAACTTCCTGCCCGATGGCCGCCTTCACCAGGGCCGGTCCGGCCAGGTAGAGTCCACTGCCCTCGGTCATCAGCAGCGTGTCGCAGAGGACCGGCAGGTAGCCACCCCCGGCGACGCAATTGCCCATGATGGCGGCGATCTGGGGGATGCCCTCGGCGGACAGGACGGCGTTGTTCCGGAAGATGCGGCCGAAGTCGTCGGTGTCGGGGAAGACATCCTCCTGCAGGGGCAGGAATACGCCCGCGGAATCAACCAGGTACAGCAGGGGAAGATTGGCTCGCTGGGCGATCATCTGGGCCCGGATGATCTTCTTGCAGGTCATCGGGAAGAAGGCGCCCGCCTTTACGGTGGCGTCGTTGGCGATGATCATGCATCGCTTGCCGCCGACGATGGCGATCGCGGTGACCACGCCCGCCGCCGGGGCGCCGCCGTACTCGGTGTACATGTTCCACGCCGAGTAGAGGCCGCACTCGAAGACCTCGCTGCCTCGGTCGACAAGTCGTTCCAGTCGCTCGCGGGCCGTGAGGCGGTCAAGTCTGTGCTGGCGATCGATGCCGCGGGCTCCGCCGCCTTCGCGAAGGACCTCCGCCTCCTGGATGAAGGCGTTGGTCAGGGACCGCAGGTCATGGTCCGGCGTTCGTGGTTCGTCGGTATCGGCCATCGAGGAGGCAGGATACCGGGCTTGGCGGGCCTTGGCAGCGTGGCAGGGCCGGTTCCCCCCCTGCGAGGCCCAGAGGCCGGTGAAAATGAGACCGGGCCGCCCCAAGGGGCGGCCCGGCCGATCGTTGTCATCTGTCATAAGGGTCGCACGGTGCGTCCCGTCGGGCACACTTCAATCGTGCGGCCCCTTCGTACAGTCACAGGAATCAACCACTGTATCACCTCCTTGTTCAAGCAGTCAGTCCCAGCCGTCGCCGACAGTGATGGTCGGCCGCCAGGTTCATTCCCCTCCCAGCGTCCCGGGAGGCACACCGCCCGCAAGGTGATTCGCAGGAATCACCCCACGCTCGTCGCGGATTCGGCCTGGTTCCCGATCGGGGTTCGCCCGCGGGGTCGCCTGACCTTGGCCACGCTGCTGGTAATTGTATCGCCCGGATCCCCGGGGAATCCACACAATCATCGGTGAAGTGTTGACTCAGGACTGGTACTCGTCGCCGTATTCGGCCGGGACGGGCTCGTCGAGGCAGTCCGGGTCGTCATTTACGTAGACGGGGTCACTGGTGTCCTCGTCCTGCTGGGCGTGGAACTGTTCCCAATCCTCGAGGGTCATGAGCACCTCGCGGGCCTTGGAGCCCACGTGCTCGCCCAGGACACCAACCATGCCCATCTGGTCGACCAGTCGAGAGGCTCGCGAGTATCCGATGGCCAGTCGTCTCTGGAGGAGGGAGACCGATCCACGTCCAGTTTCAATGATGATTCGAACGGCCTGGTCGAAGAGTGGGTCGAACTCTTCCGGGGCGCTGTCATTGCCATTGGTGTCGACATTGCGAACCTGGATGAGGCTTCGCTCGAAACTGGGCTTGGCGACTTCCTTGAGGAACTTGACGACCTTGCGACTCTCGGAATCACTGACGAATGTTCCCTGGCCGCGGCTGATGTCCGGGTTCGCGGGCGTGACATACATCATGTCCCCGTTGCCAAGCAGCAGTTCGGCGCCGGTGCCGTCGAGCACGATTCGGCTGTCCATGCCGCTGGCAACCTTGCAGGAGACCCGGCAGGGCATGTTCGACTTGATCAGGCCCGTGACCACGTTTGCCTGGGGACGCTGGGTGGCGAGGATCAGGTGGATGCCCACGGCACGGGCTTTCTGGGCGATGCGGACGATCGACTGCTCCACTTCCTTGTTGGTCAGTATGAGGTCGGCCAGTTCGTCGATGATGAAGACGATGTAGTGCAGCTTGTCGGGCACCTTGGCCTTCTCGATCTCGTTCTGGATGTCGAAGGCTTCCCGTTTCTCCTCGGACGTCATCGCGTTGTAGCCGGTGATGTTGCGAACCCCCGCTTCCTGGAAGAGGGTGTAGCGTTCTTCCATCTTCTGGACGGCCCACTCGAGGCTGGCCGCAGCGCGGCCCATGTCGGTGATGACCGGGCAGGCGAGGTGGGGAATGTGTTCGAACTGGCTGAGTTCGACCATCTTGGGGTCGACGAGAATGAGCTTCACCTCGTCGGGTCGCTTCATGTAGAGCCAGCTCATGATGATGCTGTTGATGCACACGCTCTTGCCCGATCCGGTGGTGCCGGCGATGAGCATGTGGGGCATGCGCGCCAGATCAAGCACCAGGGGTTCGCCGTTGGCATCCTTGCCCATGAACATGGGAAGAATCATGCCCTGGTCGCGGCCGCTGGCGATGAGTTCCTTCATCGCGACTTTTTCCCGAACGATGTTGGGAACCTCGATACCGACCGTCGATCGACCGGCCATCGTCGGGACGATCCGGATGTTCTTCGCCGAGAGACTGCGGGCGATGTCCTTGGCGAGTGTCGAGAGCTTGCTGACCTTCGTGCCCGGGGCGAGTTGGACGGAATACAGGGTGACGGTGGGACCGGCCTCGATGCCCTCGACCGCACCCTCGATGTTGTAGGTCTGCAGGGCCTGTTCAAGCATCTCGGCCTGCCTGCGCACACTGGCTTCGGCCTTCTCCGAGAAATTCGACTGGGGATCCGACAGCAGTTCAACCGGGGGGAACTTGTAGTCGTCGTAGGATTCGTCACGCTGGAGGTCCGCATTGGTGGCGACCTTCTTCTTCGACCTGGACTTC
Organism: Phycisphaerales bacterium; assembly: GCA_029245245.1. Classification (GTDB taxonomy): domain Bacteria; phylum Planctomycetota; class Phycisphaerae; order Phycisphaerales; family SM1A02; genus UBA854. Next base: position 8,068 of record JAQWPT010000030.1, on the reverse strand, counting down.
AGCGGGAACTTGGCGAACTTCCGCTTGATGTCGGCCTTGGACCGCTTCTTGGCGGGTTTTTCGGCGACGACTTCCTCTTCCTCCTCGTCCTCGTACTCGTATTCGTATTCGTCTTCCTCTTCTTCTTCCTCCTCCTCGTCTTCGTATTCCTCGTCCCCGTCTCCATCCTCGTACTCGTCCTCGTACTCGACGTCCTCGTTGCGTCGCAGCAGGGACATCGGGCCGGCAGCGAGGCCGGCGAAACTGGGCACTTGGAGGTGGGGCATTTCGAATCGTGTCACCAGGGACCAGCAGCGACCGGGCAGGGCGAGCATGATCTCGTCCATGGCGATGATCAGTCCAATCAGCAGCGTGGCGACCAGGACGAGGAAGGTGCCGAGTCCACCGATGCGCGCTGCCAGTCCATCGACGGTCGCGTGGGCGAGCAGTCCCGCCGGCGAACCGGCCATGGAGCCGGTGTCGGGGAACCACAGGGCGTGGAATCCGGAGAAGGCCACGGCGGCGATGATCAGGCCGATGCTTCGCAGCAGTGGTTGATTAAGTCGCCGGCCACGGGCCGAGAGCACCAGCCAGCAGGCGGCGCCGATCATCAGCAGCCAGGCACCGATGCCCATCAGGTGGTAGGTCCAGAATGCGAAGAAGGCACCCACGACCCCACCGAGGTTCTGCGTGGTTTCATTGTGGACGGCCACGGCCTGCGAGGGAGCGTCGCCCTCGTGGAAACTCACCATGGCCGCGGCCATGAAGAGCCAGAAGCCGGCGCCGACGATCCACAGCGACCACCTCAGCGGTGCCGGCATTGGATCTGCCTCGGCCTGCTCGGGGTGGCTCTTGGTGCGGGTCTTCCTTCGTCCGATTGCGGTCGTAGCCATAGACACCTGTTATCGGCAGATCCCGGAAAGGCATGACAGGAATCCACTTGCGGATTCCATCCAGAAGCGGTGGACGTGGGCCGTGGATCGAGGACAATCCTCCGAGACACGCATGACAGCACCACTGCACCCTGAATCCCTCTCCTGGGCCGCTCTTCTCGGACGTTGGCTCGACCTTGCCGCCGCCTCGACGGCCCTGTCCGATGAACAGGGCGGTCCCCAGTGGCGTCGTTCCATTTCACCACTGGTGACCTTGCAGGCGATCGTCTTCGCTCTGGATGAATTCGAAGCCCTGACCGACCAGGAGCGGCCCGTGGCCCTGGACCGAGCCGAGGTCCTCGTGGACGAGGCACGCGAGCAGTTGGGCCGGACCTGGCCCGACGGTCTGCCCGATTCACTGACCGAGGCCCTGGCCGATGCGGAGCAGGCGGTCTCCATGCTCGAGGCGTCCATGGTCTGGACGCTGCACCACGCAGGGGATCATCCCCTGCGAATTCCGGAGTTGCCGGAGACGCCGTGTGGGCTCTTTGAAGGTGGAACCCTTGCAATGGTCCCCCCGGGAACAATTGTCATGCCCGGTGCACCCGTGGCGTGGTGGTCCTGCCGCCGCGAGCCGGAACTGGTCGAGGCCGTGGTGGAGCACCATGTCCGGCTGCGCAATCGACCACTCCAGGTCTGGCGCATCATGGACGAAGAGGGTCGGTTCATTTCGGACCGGGTGACCGATCTCGATCACACCGTGGAGCAGGCGCTGCCGCTGTTGATCCCGGTGCTGGTTGATGGGGAGCCCCAGGAGGCGTTTCCGCTGGACGCGGACACGTGGTCAGCCCGTCTCCTTGAGCGGTTGCCCGAGCGCCCGCTCGAGGTCACCTGGGACGAGGGGACGTGAATCGGCCCCGGTCGGTTTGACCTCGATTTCCACCGACACCGAGATCGCGTCCTGGCCGGTGATCACCAGTCGCTCAAGCAGGTGTGGCGCACAGGCCCGGTAGAGTTCCCGGATCCGCTGCGGTTCGTTGCACTGGCGTGACAGGTGCAGCAGCACGACATGCTGCAGGGCCGAAGCCTGGTCGATGCGAAGGATCGCGTGCAGCGCCTGCTCGTTGGAGAGATGGCCGCGGCCACCCATGATTCGCTGCTTGAGAAACTCGGGACGATCACTCTGAACCTGCATCGACCGGTCGTAGTTGGATTCGAAGGCGAGCACGTCGATTCCCTCGAAAAACGAGATCAACGAGTCGGGAACATGGCCCAGGTCAGTGGCGAACCCGAGGCTGCAGTCATCGCATTCGAACCGATAGGCGACGCAGCCACTGTCATCGTGGGCCACGAGGTGGGTCCGGGCTTGCAGGCCATGTCCAAAGTCGATGGTGTCCTCGAAGACTGCCAGGCACGACTCGGGGCACCCTGTTGAGATGGCTTCCCGCTCGTGCATGCCGGCAACGTGGACCTGCAGGCCAAGTTGTTCGATTCGGCGGGACCACACGGGGTTGAAATGATCACGGTCCAGGTGCGTGAGCACGATGCCGTCGAGATCCTGCAGTTCAACGCCGAGTTCCGAGAGGGCCCGGGCGGTCCGCCGCATGGAGAATCCGCAGTCGACGAGAATCCGCTGGCCGCTCCGGGTCGACAGCAACGAACAGTTGCCACTGGAACCACTGCCGAGGTTCACCAGTTCCAGTCGTGGACGTCCTTGTCCTGTGTGTTCGTTCACAGTCATTTCCGTACGTGGTTTCGCTTCGTACCCCAGGAGATGCCGCGTTCGGACGCCTTGATGAACTTGACGTACTCGGCAGCGATCGGGTCGGACTCGCCTCGCTCCTGGAGGACATCCATCGCTCCTTTTATGGATCGGCGTTCGCGGTAGAGCGTCTTGAAGACCCATTTCCTGCTTGCGATGTCTTCCTTCGACATTCCGCTGCGTCGCATGCCGACGATGTTGATCGAGCCGCAGACTCCAACGGAGGTCAGGGTGAACCAGGGCGGGATGTCCAGGGTGGCAGCAGTACCGCCGCCGAGAAACGCGCCGTGTCCGGCTCGGCAGAACTGGTGCACGGCGGTCCCCCCGCCGATGATGACTCGATCGTCGATGACCGTATGGCCGCCGAGCATGGAACCGGTGGCCATCTGGATGTTGTTGCCAAGCACCGAGTCGTGCCCGACGTGGCTGTTGGTCATGAAGTAGTTGTCATTGCCGATGCGGGTGGGCTCTTCGGTCTTGCCACGATGAACGGTGGCGCCTTCCCTGAACATGTTTCCGTTTCCGATGATCACTCCGGGTTGTTCGCACTCGTGGTCGAAGTTCAGATCCTGGGGCGGTCCGCCGAGCACGGCGCCGGGCCAGATGGTGTTGTTCATTCCGATGTCCGCGTACCCGGTCACGAAGCACTGGGCGATCAGGCGGGTACCAGCTCCCATCCGGACCGTGCCGGAAACAACGCAGTAGGGGCCGATGACGACGTCATCAGCCAGCTGGACATCACCCTCAATGATGGCTGTGGGATGAATGGTGGACATGGGTGGATGTGGTCCGGGATTCAGGTCGGGGAAGGAATCGAGGTGGTGGTCTCTTCTGGGTGGGTATCATCCAATATTCGGCCTCAACTGTCACCTTTGCCAGGTCCCCTCATGTCCGACCCCGTTTCCACCTCATCCTCGACCCTGCAGGTCACCGACCTCGGTCGCATGTCCTACGAGGAGGCCCTGGTGATCCAGCGGCGCCTCCAGGCCGAGGTGATCGCGGCCCGTGGTGGTGACAAGGCGTCCATCGGGCACCTGCTGCTGGTGGAGCATGATCCACCGGTCATCACTGTTTCAAGGCGACCGGGTGCGAGATCACATCTGCTGGCCGATGAACAGCGACTGGCCGAGGCCGGTGTGACCATTGCCGAGACGGATCGGGGTGGGGACATCACCTATCACGGCCCGGGCCAACTCGTGGCCTACCCCATTCTCGACCTGAACCGCCTGGACCTGCGACTGCACGGCTACCTGCGCTGGTTGGAGGATCGCGCCTTGGAGACGCTGGGCTCTTTCGGGCTGGAGGGACACCGCGATGAAGCGGCCACCGGCGCCTGGGTCGGCGGAGTACTGCAGGAGGATGGTCGGCATGAAGGTGATCGCAAGATCTGCGCCATCGGGGTGCGCGTGTCGCGTTGGGTCTCGATGCACGGTCTGGCGATCAACGTGTGCACGGACCTGTCGCACTTCGACCTGATCGTTCCCTGTGGCCTGGCCGGCCGGCAGGTGACGAGTCTCGAGGCGGAACTCGGCGAGCGGGCCCCCACGATGCAGAACGTCAAGGACACCTTGGTGGGTCGGATCCTCGCGCAGGTCTGAACCGGGTCACTCGTCCTGCAGGTTCAGCTCCTCGCGGACCTCGCTGCTGATATCGCAGGCTTCCGGGTAGCGAAGTGCGGATCGAAGTCGAATCTCCTGCATCGCGGTTTCGATGCTCACGCCGTTGAATTCGTCTTCGGTGGGGATGAATCGCTCCACGATGTCGATGTCCAGTCGGTCGGCGACCACGTTCACGGCCGCGATCATCTCGCGGTAGCTCCGTTCCAACTGGTCGGCTGCAAGTGCCTGCTGGATCATCTCCACCTCCTGCTGGAACACCTGGTATTCCTGGTAGAGCTGCTGTCCACGCTGACTGATCGCTTCCCTGGCCGCTTCGTCATCACCGGCGTCTTCCCATTCCTTGCCGATCGCCTCCAACTGGGCCTCGATTTCCTCCTGCTTCTCCTTCGCCTCGTTTGTCAGCTCTTCCCGTTCTTCCTTGAACTCCTCGGAGTCCATGAGCTGGTTGAGCATCGGGCCGATGTGCACGAAGCCGACACTCCAGGCTCGTTGCTGGGGGTGTTCGCCCCAGGCGAGGTGACCTGTTTCGTTTCGGAGCACGAGCTCTCCGCCGTCCTCGGAGGAATCGACCAGGGCCAGGCTGCTGGCGGGGCCGAGCGCGGGTTCACCTTCCATGTGGGCCTCGGCTCGGGCCGTCGTCGCGGTGCCCTGGAGAAGGAAGGCCAGATTCAGGATCGCCAGGAGGGCGACGATTGAAAGCAGCAGGGAACGTTCGTTGCGAAGCATGTGACTTCTCCTTGGGTCGGGCAGCAGGCTGCGACGACTATTCGTTCTGATCCAGGATGGAAAGAAAGGCTTCCTGAGGGATGTTCACCGAGCCGACCGACTTCATTCGTTTCTTGCCGGCCTTCTGCTTTTCAAGCAGCTTGCGTTTCCGGGAGACATCGCCGCCGTAGCACTTTGCCGTCACGTTCTTGCGGACGGCCTTGATGGATTCCCGGGCGATGATCTTGCCACCGATGGCGGCCTGCAGAGCGATCTCGAACTGATGTCGGTCGATCTGCTTTCTCAGTTTCTTGAGGATGTTGCGGCTGCGCTGCTCGGCGAGCGTCTTGTGGCAGATCAGGCTCAGTGCTTCGACCGGCTCCCCGTTGACGAGAATGCTGATCTTGCTCAGTCGATCGGCCCGGAAATCGATGAGCTCGTAGTCCATGGTCCCGTAGCCACGGGTGATCGACTTCAACTTGTCGTAGAAGTCGTAGATGATCTCCGCCAGCGGGATTTCCCAGGTAAGCATCTGGCGATTCTCGGAGATGTACACCTGCCCGCGGAACTCCCCTCGGCGTCCATCGCAGAGTCGCATCAGTTCACCGATGCTTTCTTCCGGGCAGATCACTTCGATCTTCACGATCGGCTCGAGGATGTCCAGGATCTGGCTCGGGTCCGGAAGGTCGGCGGGGTTGTGGATTTCGATCGTCTCGTCCGTGGTGGTCATGACCCGGTAGGTGACGGTGGGGGCGGTCTGGACGATCTCGACGCCTCCCTCCCGCTCAAGTCGTTCCTGCACGATCTCCATGTGCAGCAGCCCGAGGAAACCGCAGCGAAACCCGAAGCCGAGGGCCTCGGAATGCTGGACTTCGTAGGTGAAACTCGAGTCGTTGAGTCGGAGTTTGTCGATCGCTTCCCGCAGGGCCTCGAACTCTCCCTTCTTTCCGGAACCGCCATCGGCGGTGGCCGGGTAGAAGTCGCAGAAGACCATCTGCTGTGGCTCCTCGTATCCAGGCAGCGGTTCCTCAGCCGGGTCGGTGTCGAGGGTGATCGTGTCGCCGACTCGGACATCGTCAAGGGTCTTGATCGCGGCAACGAGGTATCCGACCTCGCCATGGGCCAGGGATTTCACCTTCTCGGGCTGAGGCGTGTACCGCCCGAGTTCAGTGATGTTCCAGGTCCGGCCGCTGCTCATCATCCGGATGCGATCGCCGGTTGCCAGTCCTCCGTCGAAGTTCCGGACGTAGACGATGACGCCTCGGTAGTCGTCGTAGTGGCTGTCGAAGACAAGTGCCCGTGACTGCTTGACCTCGGCGGGGCGGGGGCTGGTAAAGCGGGTACAGATCGCATCCAGCAGTTCCTGGATGCCCTGGCCGGTCTTGGCCGAGCAGTAGATGCAGTCCTCGGCGGGGAGCCCGAGCACCTGTTCGATCTCCATGGCCACCCGATCGGGGTCGGCGGCGGGCAGGTCGATCTTGTTGACGACGGGGATCAGTTCCAGGTTGTTTTCAACGGCCAGATAGGCGTTGGCCACCGTCTGGGCTTCCACCCCCTGGGCCGCATCGACCACCAGCACGGCACCTTCGCAGGCGGTGAGGGCCCGGGAAACCTCGTAGGCGAAGTCGACATGCCCGGGGGTATCGATGAAGTTCAGTTGGTAGTCTTCTCCGTTGTACTCGTGATGCACGGTGACGGCGGAAGCCTTGATGGTGATGCCACGTTCCCGTTCCAGGTCCATGGAATCAAGCAACTGATCCCTCGCCTCTCGTTCGGAGACGGCGCGCGTTGCCTGGAGGAGGCGATCGGCCAGGGTGCTCTTGCCGTGGTCGATGTGGGCGATGATGGAGAAGTTACGGACAGGCAAGTGAGAGATTCTAGCCCGTTGGCTGGTCGCCTGTCATCTCGCCGTCGAGTCCAGTTGAAGTCCGTGGCGTCAGCGGCCCTCGACACGAAGCACGTTGCTGAAATGCTTCATGATCCAGATCGCGACATAGAAGACACAGGCCGCCAGCAGCAGTGCCAGCCAGGCCGGCGGGATCACCAGTTTGTCGGTGGTCATGGATTCCCCGGCGACGGCGATGAGCGTGAACAGGAGGAAGATCGCGAAGATCGTGTTGTATTCCCGTCGCAGGACGGTCCGCGTCGAAAATCGCAGGGTCGCCTTCTCCCATTGCCCCGGATTGGGAATGACCGCAGGGGTCTTGCGGCTCCAGTCGGTGAAGGAGTCGGCGAAGGAATCCTTGAGGAAGGATTCCTCGGCCATCATGATCCGTTCGTAGTAGAGCCAGTAGATGAGTCCCACGAGGACGGTGAGCCAGAGGGAGTGGATCGCAAGCACGATGCCCATGATGATCAGGAAGTTGCCCAGGTACAGGGGGTGCCGAACGACGGAGTAGATACCAGTCGTATTCAGTTCATTGGCGCGCTGCGACGTCGTGTTCCGTCCCGAGGTCCCCCTTGGTACGAAGCCCACGGTCATGATGCGGACGGCCTCTCCAGCAAGGGAGATCAACAGGCATGCAAGCAGCCAGCAGTACTCGAGCGACTGGTTTTCGAAGAGGTACTCGAAATCCCACGCGGCGAACAGGATCGGCACGATCAGCAGCAGTGGCAGGTAGCTTCTCCAGCGAAAGAGGAAGAAGCCTGAGGTCGCCATGTCTTCGTGCAGCAAGGGAAACTCCATTTTCCTGCCGGTTGCCGAGAGGTGATCTGTGCAAAGTAACAACTGCTGCAGGCTTTCCCTCGTCTTTCGACGCGAAGCAGGAAGTATTCGGCATTTTACTTTTGCCCTGCAGGCGGCAACTCAGGAGCAGTCGCCTCGCGGTGCGTAGTGCGCCCCCCCAGTTCCAGACCTCGTGCTGGTCGGAAATGCCACCGGCGGGGATTTTGTCCAGGATCGTCCGGCAGCGGCCTTGAAGCATGCTCAAGTGGCTGGTCAGCGCCACGTGGCCGCGAGCACTCGCAGCCAATTGCCAAGGGCCATGGCCTGCAGGGCGTCGTCGGACCAGCCCCGCCCACGCAGCACGTCGACGAGTTTTGGCAGGCCGGCACAGTCTCCCATGGGAGTCGGCATGGTGGCGCCGTCGAAGTCACTGCCCAGGGCCACGTGCTCGATGCCCATCCGGTCG
>JAQWPT010000015.1 GCA_029245245.1 Phycisphaerales bacterium | reverse complement strand
GATACCGCAATCACGCTTGCCCGCAACTGCAACCAGGCCCTGGGCATCGGACAGTTCGCCTGCGACTTCATGCGCGGGGGACTGGGCACGCCCGGCGAAGCCGTACTGCACCGGACCACGATGTTCTTCACCGACAGCGTGCTCTGCGGCCTTTCAGCCCTGTCCTGCGGAACCAACGCGCCGACCGTGCTGCGCGACGAAGCCATGCACTACGCCGATGAAGCCGGCGCCTGCTGCTTCGGGTCAACGCTTCGTGTCAAGCCCGAGAAGGCCATCGTCGCCAACGCGTCGGCGGTCCGGGAATGGGACAGCAACGGCACGAACTTCGGATTCAATCCCACGCTGGGACACACCGCCGGCGAGTTCGGCCACAACGACTTCTACGCGGTGCCGCTGGCGGCGGCCCAGGTCGCCGGACTCGACGGCGCCACCGCACTGCGAGGCATGGTCTGCCTGGACGAGATCCGCGGGCGCCTCGCCGAGGTCTTCTCACTGAAGTCCTACCGCATCGACCACGTGGTGCACGGGGCCATCGCATCGGCGGCGGTCTACGGTGCCATGCTCGGAGCAACACCCCAGCAGATCGAATCGGCCATCGGCATGACCGTCGCCCACTACATCCCGTGGCGGGCGATCCGCGCCGGCCACCAGCTCAGCGACTCCAAGGGCGCGTCGGCCGCCATCAGCACCGAGGTGGCCATCCTCTCGATGCTTCGCTCCATGCGGGGATTCGTCGGGCCCGCCGACATCTTCCGAAACCCCGAAGCGATCTGGCGCCAGTTCGAACCCACTGATGGCGACAGCCCCTTCGACCTGGTGCTCAGTCACAGTGGCGACGACTTCGCCGTGATGGGCATGCACTTCAAACTCGGCCTCTACGAGCACCAGTCCGCCGGGGCGCTGCAGGGACTCATCGACCTGCTCATGAACAACCCGGACATCCTCGCCGAACCCGATGCCCTCACCGGCATCACGATCACGGCCTACCAGCCGGCCTTCGGCATCATCGGCGACCCGGCCAAGCGTGACCCGCACACCCGCCAGTCCGCGGACCACTCGATGGTCTACATCGTCTCGACCATGCTTCGCAAGGCGTACGCGATGGCGGGCGAACTGGGCAAAGGCAACGACGCGTGGTGGAAGACATTGATGCTGGCACCAATCGACTACGGGGCCGAAGCGCTGCACGACACGCGGACCCGGCAGTTGATGGACATGATCCAGTTCGAGCACGGCGGGGTCGAGTACGACGAGCGCTACCCCGACGGCATTCCCACCTCGATGACGATCACCCTCGAAGGTGGGCGCACCTACGACAGCGGCCTGGTGATGTATCCCTCGGGCCACGCCCGCAACACCACCTGCAACCTCGAGGACATCCTCGCCCACAAGGCGGACCTGCTTGGCAGGATCTCTATGGACGATGCCACATCGACGATCGATCGCTGCAACACGATCGGGGAGTTGAAGGTCGACGAGGTCGCTGACCTCATGAACTTCACGATCGCAGAACGTGATTCGGTCGATTGATGCTTCAACTACAGATCATTGGACATGGACTGATCGTCGCCATCCTCATGGCCGCTTCACCGTCGGCGACGGGGACGGATGATCCTGCACAGACTCCGGCCGAATCCGAGGTGCAGGAGGAACGTGAACCGGTCAGGGTGTTTCATCAGGGTGTGCACCACAGCAACTCCGGCCAGATTCGTTTGACCGCTCCCGGGGAACACGCTCCGGCAGCTTCGGATGGAACGAGCGACAAGGGGCCCATCCAGCTGCTGAACCCCGACAACTTCATCATCCCCCCGTCCGAGGATCCCTTTTCCTTTCTCTCGGATGCAACGAACTTCGTCCGCGCCAACATCGGCAAGCCGCTGAACTTCTCCTTCGAACCGCAGATGATCTACATCTTCCAGCACGCGACGAAGTCCAACGGCAACCACAGCTTCTCGTACATCTACGCGAACATCAACGGCCAGTTTCCCTTCTACGAGGAGAATCCCGACCAGGGACACATGGTCTACAACGTCCAGGGCAACAGCGGCCTGGGTCTCCCGACCGAGCCGTTCCCGGAGGTTCCGCTCGGATCGCCGTTCTTCATCGACAACGTGTTGACCACCGGGCGGCTGAGTCTCAAGAAGCTCTGGTGGCGCCAGAAGATCCTGGATGATTCGCTCACCATCAACATCGGCAAGCTGTACTACGAGAACTTCTTCGACCTCAATGCGTCCGCCCAGAATCCTGCCAGCCAGTTCGTCGCGGGGCAGTTGACCAACAACACCACGGTGCCGTTTCCCTCGTACGGGTTCGGGTTCATCGGTGAATACGAGTTGTCCGACCAGTTCGGGTTTCGCTTCGGCACCATGAACGCCTTGTCGACCGGTCGCGCCTCGGGGTTCGAGAACATCGACGAAGGCAAGTTCTTCAACGTCGTGCAGGCCCAGTGGAGCCCGACGTTCACCGACGATGAGAAGTACTACCACGGCAACTACCGGGTCTTCGGCTGGTACTCCAACAACGACGTGGACTACGAGCGCGGCGGGTGGGGCATGGGCCTGAGTTTCGACCAGGAAATCGGTGGAGGCGTGGTTCCCTTCGTCCGCTGGGGCATCGCCCAGGACGGGGCAGCCCCGGCGACGATGTGCTGGTCGACGGGCACGGTGCTCAACGGGTTCCTCGGGCGCAAGCACGACGGGATCGGCATCGGTTGCACCTTCTCGAACCTCGCCGACTCGGGGCTCGAAGGCGGTGAGAGCTGGGAGACGATGGTGGAGGTCTTCTGGCGCATCCAGGTGACGCGCACGCTGCAGGTCAGCCCGGACCTGCAGTGGTTCAACGCCGGCCAGGCCGGTGGTGTCAAGGACACCTGGATCTGGGGCCTGCGCTGCACCTGGAACTTCTGATCAGCGGCGGCCTGATTCCATCGCGGCCATGATGCCCCAGACCACGAGGGTCAGCACCACGCTGCCCACGATGGAGATGTGGATGCCCCAGTCCATGTCGCTGAAGATGATGTTCAGCACGACCAGCACCAGGATGAAGACGACCAGGCTTGTCAGTACTTTTTTTGCTCGGGTGTTCATGAGAGCAGTGTACAAGTTGACGAACGACCCCGGGGCCAGCCATACTGTCCGTCCCATGGCTGAAAAAGAACCACATCAAGACAAGATGCAGAAGTCGATCAGCGTGTACGCGACAATCTTCGTGCTGCTGGTCATCGCCTTCATCGTCTGGTTGATCATCTGACGAGGGCCTACGGCGCACCCGGGTAGATCGGGGCCGCCTGGCGCTCGATCGGATCCTCGGCCAGCATGCGCCGCAACTCCAGCACCGCCCGATCCAGCTGCGGATCCCGGCCGGCTGCACGGTCCGCAGGCGTGATGTCCACCTCGATGTCCGGATCCACACCGTAGTTCTCGATGTCCCACCCATCACGCGGTGTCCACGTCGCGTACTCCGGTTGCGACGTCAGGCCGCCGTCAACCGAACCCTTGTCGGCACGGATCCCGACCACGCCACCCCAGGTGCGGGTGCCGATGAGCGGACCCAGTCCCATCTCCCTGAACATGTACGGGAAGATGTCGCCGTCGCTGCCGGAATTGTGGTTGATGAGCACCACCATGTGGCCGGGAAACGCGTGGGCCGGGTAGGGCGACGGAGTCCCGTGCCGCGGCACGTCCCAGCCCGTGATCTCCTGGGCAAGCTGCGCAAGGATCAACTGGCTGACGAAACCGCCGCCGTTGTCACGCACGTCGATGACCAGGCCGTCCTTGTCGAGCTGCCCGTAGAACTGGTGCCCGAACTGGGACAACCCCGCCGCGGACATGTCCAGCAGGTGCATGTAGCCCAGTCGCCCGGAACTGGCCACGTCCACGGCCCGACGGTTGTCGTCCACCCAGGCCTGGTAGCGCAGCGCCGACTCGTCGAAGAGCACCGGGATGTCCACCACGAACGGCATGCCCGCCGAATCCGGATCACCAGGCACCGACTCGCGCCCGTCGCCGGGAAGGATCGCCAGTTCGACCGTATCACCTGCGACACCGTCGAGCATCGACCAGGGATTGGACCCGGGCTCCACTTCACGACCGTCGACGGCGATGATCACGTCGCCCTCGCGCACACCCAGCCACGGCTGGGCGAGGGGACTGGTCGTCTGCTCGTCCCAGCTGCGCCCGGGAACGATGCGCTCGATGCGGAATCCCTCGTCGTCGACCGCAAGATCGGCTCCGAGCATCGCGAAGGGCACGTAGTCGCCGCCCATCGAACCATCGCCGCCGCCCATGACGTAGGCGTGGGACGTCTGCAGTTCACTGAGCATCCGGCCGATGAGGGCATCAAGTTCCTCGCGACTGCCAACGTGATCAAGCCGGGACGCGTACTTGTCACGCATCGCGTTCCAGTCGATGCCGTTGTAGGTGGGATTCCAGAAGAAGTCGCGCTGCAGGCGCCAGGATTCGTCGAGAATCTGCGCCCACTCGGCCCTCGTATCGACCTCGATCATGAACGGTTCAAGCGGCAGGGGCATCGATTCGCCCATCTCCAGGTCGATCATGGACAGCCCGTCCATGCCGTTGGTGACGATCACCGTGCAGTCGGCGTTGATCACGTACTCGTCGACGTACTCCGAGAGGGGCATGGCTTCGCCGGACGCCACGTCCCACTGCAGCAGCGACGAGGGAAACGCTTCGCCCGTCTCCCATGCCGCGTCCTCCTCGAAGAGACCCATGGGGGGCATGGACAGGACGAAGAAACCGCCCCAACCCGCCTCCAGGCCCGCGTAGTCCCCCGAGGGAACCGGCAGGGGGTGGATGCGCTGGGACAAGCCGGCCAGGTCGATCTTCATCAGCTCCGCCTGCTCGTCTTCCTCCCGGGGCTCCTCTCCGGCTTCCTCGTCCATGAACTCCTCGTCGAACTCCATGTCCTCGTCGGCGGGGTACGGCGGCATGGACCACATCTCGTGGTCGAAGCCCACCGAAGCCATCGCCGCCATGTCCGGGGGCGGCATGTCCGCGGCCAGGGACACCGCGTAGATGCGTGTCGTCTGCGTATAGGTGTGGCGAAACTCGACGTTGCCCAGGCGGGGATTGAGGCCGCGGTCACTGAGGAACCAGAGGTAGCGACCGTCCGGGTCCCACCGTGGCTCGTGATCATGGTGCATCCCGTCGCCGATGCGATGGGTGGAACCGCTGCCGTCGATCCTCGCCAGGTAGACCTGGCGAACGCTGTTGGAGTCCGGCATGGTCCATGCGACCCAGGCCCCATCGGGTGAAATCCGGTAGTCGGTGATCTCGCCATGCTCGCACTGGACAATGCGGCGGGCATCACCGCTGTCGAGGTCGATCCCGTACAGGCCACCTCGCCGTTCGCCAAAGACGATCCACCGGCCATCGGGAGACGCCAGGGGCGTGAAGTACCAGGTCCGCATCGGCTCGGTGAGAATCTCCAGGGTCGCAGGAGCCTCCGACGAAGCCATCGCGATCTCCTGCTCTCCGTCGTGCTCGGTGACGAGCAGGATCCACTCGTCGTCGTAGAAGGATGCGTCACGATCGCGCACGTCGCTGCCGGTAGTGACCCGGCGAACCTTGAACTGGTCGAGGTCGACCATGAAGGTGTCACCACGAGCCGTGAAGACAAGCCGGTCACCTTCCATCGACAGGGCCATGGAGTCGACCTGCTCGACCGGATCCACATGCCGACTGCGCGTGCTTGCGCGATCGCTGGCAAGGTGGATCGTCGGCCGGATGATCATGCTCCGCCCGGTGTCCACGATGGCCAGTTCGCCACCCTGCTCGATGACGATGCGGCCATTGCGACCGGCGTCGGCCGAGGCCCAGCGAATGTCAAAGTCGCCAGGGTGGTCCTCTCCATCGAACGACGACACCTGGAACGCCTCGCCTCCGGCGGGATCGATCGACCAGATGTTCGGGGTGCCGGTGCGGTCGGAGAGGAAGTAGATGCGCTCGCCAATCCACATCGGAAAGAGGTCGTTGGATTCGTGGTTGGTGATGTTGCGATACTCGCCGTCGGACGGAGATCCGACCCAGATCTCCGGCGCCGTGCCGCCGCGGTAGTTCTTCCAGTTCCAGTGGTCGTTCGTCCAGCGATTGAATGCCAGGCGGGTGCCGTCCCCGGAGGCTGACACCGCGCCGCACTCGCCGAAGCCCGCGGGCTCGGGCATGCCCCCGTCGACGGGGACGGACCAGAGTTCCCGTCCGTACAGCGGATGTGACCGACGGGATGCGAAATAGACGTGGGTGCCGTCGGGAGACCAGCCGACCACGAGGTCGTCACCGGGATGAAACGTC
>JAQWPT010000007.1 GCA_029245245.1 Phycisphaerales bacterium | reverse complement strand
GCACCGCCTGCTCGTGATCCTGGGCAACACCCTTGCCTTTGTAATAGCAAATGCCGAGGTTGGACATCGCATTTGAGTTACCTGCCTCGGCTGCCCGAATGTATTCAACAACCTTCTCGTACTCTGATTTTTCCTCGTCTCCGGGTTCGAAGATGAGTTTCAATAGAGACAGCAGCTTGAGGACCGACCCGGGAACCGGATCCTGCACTCCGCACCACTCGCGCAATGCATTGAACACGGCAATCCCGAGGCTCTCCCTGCGAGTGACCACCGCCGCCACGCCAGCGACTCGCAGGGCATCGGGGCATTCACTGCCGGGCACCAGGCCTGCACGGACTGCTGCGGCAGCCTCGTTCGCCTCGCGCATCATCCCCTCGGCATCGAGTTCTTCGGATTTGAAGCGGGTCAATGCCTGACGGAGTTTCTCCAGTGTCGCGCCAAGCTGCACCGCCTCGTCGATGCCATGTCTCCCAAGCACGTCTCCAGCGAGCACCTCGAGCAGTGGATCCACCTGAACGGCGTCGAACCCGGTGCCGGGCTGCCGGTCCTGGCCGGACGCGATCTCGAGGTTCAGTTCGATGCCGGTGTGATACCCCCGGGATCCCCGGTGCACATGGTTTACGGTCGCAATGACACGGCCTTCCTGCGCCGCCTGCACCAGCTTCGCCGCGACTTCCCGCGGCAGATACCCCACCATGTCGCCCTCACGAAGGACTTGAACCGCATTGGCATCGTGGGGGTTGGACGGCTCTGGAACCAGCGAAAGCACTTCACCTTCACTGCATCGATCTGCAGCATTCTGGTAATGGCTGATGCCCTTGATCCGGATGTTCATGTTCTCGCTCGGCATCACACCACCTTGCTCACCTCACGTCGCCGGCCTCGCGTAGCGGATCTCCAGGCGGTTGCCCGGCTCCACCACCGTCACCTCGGTCATGAAGGCCCGGATCAGGGCCAGGCCGCGTCCTGAGGCCACCGTCAGGTTCTCGTCGGCGGTCGGGTCCGGCACGCTGTCGGGGTCGTAGCCGGGCCCCTCGTCCTCGATGACGGCCAGCAGCCCGTCGTGGTCCCCGGAAAGTTCCAACTGGATCAGTCGATGCGGATCACCGCTGTTGCCATGACGCATCGCGTTGCTGAGCCCTTCTTCCAGGGCCAGTCGAACCGCGAAGATCGATGTCTCATCCCAGTCATGCCCACCCAGCAGCACCATGACCTGCTGGAGAACGGACTCGATCTCGTCCCGCGCAGAGGCGATGCGCCAGTTGTCCCTGAATCCCGTACCGGAGCCTGGCAGATCGCTCATGGGCTCTCCCGCCTCAGCGCAGGCTGGCCCGTGCATCCTGCGCCGTCTCCTCAATCACGAAGATCCTGTCGAGCTTCGTGATCTTGAAGACCTCGAGAATGGTCTCGTTGATCTCGGCCAGGCGAAGTTGGCCGTCCCGATCCTGCACCGCGGAGTTGAAACTGATCAGGGTTCCAAGCGCCGAGGAGGAAAGGTGACGGACGTTGCCGAAGTTGATGACCACCATCGGCTTCTCTCGACCGTCGATGAGTCCCTTGAGTTCACGATCCATCGACTGGATGTTCGCTTCGTCGACGATCGCATCCATCATGAGACGCGCTTCGATCAAGCCCTCGTGGTCATTGATCTGAAGCATGGCCGCGTGATTGCTCATGGTGGTCACTCCTGGTATCCGCAGGTCACGGCATGTTGTAGTTCATGCCGGAACCGACCGCATCAAGCAGTCCGGGGAAGAGCAGATCCTCGTTCTCCGACTGGATGATGATTTCAGGTCGCAGCAGGATCAGCAACGTGACTTCCTCGGTGCTCGTCACCCGGTTGGTGAAGAAGCGGTTGATGTACGGGATCTTGGAGAGGATCGGAACCCCGACCTCGGTCTCGTACTCCTCGACCGTGCGTTGGCCACCGAGCAGGGCCGTGCCCTTGTCGGGTACGGAGGTGGTCACCCAGAGATCCTTGGTGATGATCGTCGGCAGGTCAACCGTACCGCTGAAGCCGGCACCACCACCACCACCGAACCCGGCACCACCGGCCGCACCACCGAAGGTCGAGGTCTTCTCCTGACCGAGCGGCTTGGTGAGCTGGAAGTGGACGTTCATGGTCACGTAGCGGCGGTCGGCCGAAACCGAACCCTTCACGTCGAGCACGAAACCGGTGGCAAGAATGCCGATGTCCGGCTCGAACGCACCCGAGCCCTCACCCGTGACCGGAGTCAGACCGGCAACGTAGGACTGCTGCGTATTGACCGAGATCCACGCCTGCTGACCGTTGTAGAAGGTCAGGCGAGGTGCGGTCAGTGTCACGGAACGCGAATCGGCCTGCGTGGCCTTGATGAGCAGGTCGACCTGGATGTCATCCATGTACTGGATGTTCACACCCAGGGCCGGAGCCAGTGAAGCCACCGTCGAACCGAACGACGTCAGCGGAGCCACCGTCTCCAGGATGTTCAGTGAGTTCTGAACCATGCCGATTGGATTCCAGCCGGAGGTCTCGTTACCGAGACGGATCGGGGATCCGGGAACTCCATTGGCGATGTAGTCGAAGTTCTGGAGCAATGGTCCGGGAATGCCCCTGGAAGCACCAGTGTTGACTGTATTGATGCCTGGAGATCCAGTCGGATCAAGAGGCTGGTTGACCGTGCCGTAGATGATCGAATCCTTCAACTGCCCGGCCTCCACGCCCTCGTTGACGAAGAAGTCGCTCAGGCGTGCATTGGGGTCCGCATCGGTGGCCCGATTCCAGATGTCGTTGTTCGTGTTGAAGTAGAGATCGAGGTTGACGCCGATCTCCTCGTACCAGTCGGTGTCGACCTCGAGGAATCGGGCTTCGACGTTGATCAGGACCGAGCGAGCTTCACGGAGCATCCGCAACAGTGCCCCGACGTCCATGTGGTTGTGGGGCGTCGAGGAGATCACGAGGTTCTTGTTGAAGTCCTCCATGCGGCTGACTTCGCCTCCGTACTCACGCCAGCCCTCGGAATCGACGTTGTCGCGGATGATGAGCTTGAGCTTGTCGAGATTGTCGTCCTCGAGCTGACCGTAGTCAGGGCCACCGGCCTGGCCACCGCCACCGCCGCCACCGCCGCCGCCCATGCCGCCGCCGCCACCGCCGAAGCCACCGCCGCGACCACCGCCGCCGCCGCCGCCGACGCCGCCGCCGCCGCCGAAGCCGCCACCACCCATGCCGCCGCCACCGCCACCGAAGTTGCCGAGGTCGAGCGTGGGTGCATTGTTGAAGTCCGGGATGGGCATGATGATGTCACGCACGTCGTAGACGATCAGGACCTTGCGTTCCTGGAGGGCCTCCTTGGAGGACACCAGCAGCATGCCGTCCTGGACGGCCCAGGCCGGGTGGTCCGGCTCTTCGCCGAGTTGCTCGAGCACGCGGTCGAGGGCGATGGACATCGGCACCTCGGCCAGCTGCAGTTGGAGCGTGGTCTCACGATCGACGCCCAGCAGTTCCAGGGCCGGCCAGTCGATGTACATCTTGATGCCCGAAACCTGCTCGAAGAAGTTGCCCACGAGTTCAAACGTGTAGTTGTTGAAGTCGATGGGGATGCGGGTGGCCTCGATCTTGGCCAGCACACGCTTGTCCTCCGGGGGTGGGTTGTATCCACCCTCGATGCCGCGACGATAGGTGATCTGCGGCCAGTCCTCCGGATACGTCAACAGTCCGGAGATGGAGCGATCTCCAGGTCCCGACATGTTCTCGTGCGGAGGGATCAGTGACCGCTGTGATTCCACCTCGGCTTTGCCGTAGGCGAGATTCTTCTGTCGCTGCAGATCGCTGTAGTTCCGATAGAGCTCGGTCTGCTGGATGACGTCCTTGAGCGCCAACGCCGCGGGGTTGTGCGGGTCGATGAACAGGATCTCGTTGATCACCTGCAATGCTTCGCGGTACTTGAGCTCCATCTGAAGCTGTCGGACCCGGCGGAGGTTCTCGGAGATGATCTTGTTCCGCTCGCGTGTGCTCTTCTCTTCGCTGGACTGGCGACTCTGCTCCGCCTCTTCACGCACCGACTGCTCTTCAAGCAGCCGTGCATTGACCCGCAACTGTCCGATCTGCGTGATCAGGCTCTCAGCCTGCGTGTTCATGTGGTCGAATTCGCCTTCGCTCAGGTACTGGCGGCGCTGCCGCAACTTGATCTGGGCGGTCAGGATGGTGCGATCCGCACCGGAGTAGTTTTCCTGGTCGATCTGGTCCTGTGCGGCCTGGTAGGCCTCGTCGAACTCCACGATCGCACGCTGGCTCTGCTCACGCAATTGCTGCTCGACCGAGGCCATGCCCACGCCCTTGCCGGTGCGGAGCATCGATCCCTCGTTGAGCATGTTCATCGCCTGCTGGTACCCCTCGCGAGCCTTCTCGTCCTCGGGCATCATCTTCAGGACCTCGGCGTACTTGTCGGCCGCCTGGCGCCAACGACCTTCGGTCGCCAAGCGCTGCGCAGCGAGGTTCGCCGCATGCACCTTCGCTTCAAGCTGCGTCGACTTCGACACGGTGTCATCACCTGTCGACTCAGACGTCGCGTCGCCTGTCTTGGCTTCACCCTCAGTCGAGGAGTCCTGCTCCGGAGCGGGCTCCTTCTCCGCGGGCGGTTCTTCCGCCTGGGCCCAGGCAGTGGTGTTCAGACAAAGCAGTGAAACACCCGCGAACGTCATCATGATCATGGACGTCAACGGCCGTGGGGCATGGAACTTCATTCGACTCTCCCGAGGCATGTCCACACGATGGTGAACAGGGACTTGTGCACAGCCGGGCCGGATCGGGGCCGGCCCAGGCAATTCAGGGCTCATCCGAGTCCGCGGTAGCGGATCTCGACCCGCGATCTTGGCCGCGGGAAGCCCGAAGTCTACCCCGCATGAGAGGCCCACCGCAAGGAGCCGACCCTTCCGCGATCGCGGTTTTTCATATCGTTCCGGGGGGGAGGCGGCCAGGCCCGGAGGCCATCAGGCCTCGACCGTCGAGGAAGCTTGGGCAGAGTCTCCAGGGAGGCTCCTCGCACCATGATCACCCCCCATGAGATCCACGAACTGGTCAAACAGGTAGGCGGCATCGTGGGGCCCGGGAGAGGCCTCGGGGTGGTACTGGACGGCAAAGATGGGCTTTGTCACGTGGCGGAAACCCGCCACCGTGCGGTCGTTGAGGTGGATATGCGTGACCAGGCAGTCCTGGGCCTCCAGGGAGCCTCCATCCACGCAGAATCCATGATTCTGGCTCGTAATCTCGACCTTGCCGGTCTCCAGGTTCCTCACCGGCTGGTTGGCTCCCCGGTGGCCGAAAGGCAGTTTCCAGGTCGTGGCCCCCAGGGCCAGGGCCAGCAACTGGTGGCCCAGGCAGATCCCGAAGGTCGGAACCTCCCCGGCGACTTCCTTGAGTGTCTTGATCAGGGGCTCTACGGCCGCGGGGTCACCAGGGCCATTGGACACGAACAGGCCGTCTGGCTTCAGGGCCCGGACCTGCTCGGCAGTGCAGTCCCAAGGCAGGAAATGGACCTCGCACCCTCGTTCGACGAGGTGGCGATAGATGTTCTGCTTGGCACCACAGTCGATCGCCACTACTCGCATGGCACGGGATGCCACGAGATCCTTTGGTTCGGGGGACGGGGCGATCCGGACCAGTCCCTCTGACCAGCGGCCCGCCACGGCGGATGACGCTTCCGAGGCGAGATTGCGGCCGGTCATCGCCGGAGAGTTGCGGATCTCTTCCAGGAGCTGCTCGTTTGTCAGCGATGCATCGGTGGTCATCGCGCCTCGCATCACGCCCTTGACCCGAAGCCTGCGGACCAGCGCCCGGGTATCGATGTTCGAAAGCACCGGGATTCCGTGCCCGGCCAGCCAGGGGCCAAGCATGGACTCGGATCGGTAATTCGAATCCAACCGCGATGCCTCGCGAACAATGAATCCGGCCACCTGCGGAGTCGCTGATTCGACGTCGACGCTGTTGACCCCGTAGTTGCCGATCTGGGTCGCCGTCATGACGAGGATCTGACCGCGGTAACTGGGGTCCGTCAGGGCCTCCTGGTACCCGGTCATCGCCGTGTTGAACACGACTTCGCCGAAGCCCGTGCAGGGCGTACTTGCATGATCCAGGCCTGAAAACGAGCGTCCCGTGAAGACGGAACCGTCCTCAAGTACGAGACGAGCATCCATGGTCGCGTCCTCGGGCACGTGAACATTCTACAGCACGAAGGCCCGCAGGGGCACCCCCGAGCGGCAGGAACGTATCCTGTATTCCCGAGATGTCACTGCTCTTTCCACAGGAAACCAATGCCGGCTACGCACGCATCGCCGTGGAGCGTGGTTTTGATCGCTACCCCGACGGGCTGACCTATGCCGTGCCCGAGGAGCTGGCCGACCTTGGAACCGGTGAACGAGTCATGGTTCCCCTCGGCCGAGGCGATGCCCCGACCCCCGGGTACGTCATCGATCGCAGCGAATCACCCGGCTCCAGGGACCCCGACGCGCTGAAATGGATTCTCCGCCGGGATGGCTCGGCCCATGGACTGCCGGCAGAATTGATGGCCCTCGCCCAGTGGGTGGCCAGGTACTACCAGGCCCCGCTGGGCCTGACGGTCTCGGCCATGCTTCCCGCTGCAGTGCGACGTGGGGTGGGTACGGTCAAGCGGAGGCTCCTGGACATTGCCGACGGCGTCTCCAGGGAACAGGCCACCACCACCAAGCAGAAGGCCGTGCTTGAAACCATCCTCGGTCTTCCCACGGACCAGCGGCCCGTGGAGCTGAATCGACTCAAGCAACTCAGCGGCATCCGGACCACCGGCCCCGTCGATCGACTGCTGCGCGACGGGCACCTCGTCGAGCATCGTCGCACCGAGATCGAAGCCCAGTGGCACACTCCTCCTCCCGGCGAACTCGTGCCCGATGAGCCCACCGCTCTGCAGCAGGGCGTCATCGATGCCATTGGCACGCACCTCGGGGAAGGGTTCTCGACCCACCTGCTCCATGGTGTCACCGGCTCGGGAAAGACCGAGGTCTACATCCGGCTCATCGAACGGGTCCTCGCCGAAGATGGGATCGCCCTGGTCCTGGTCCCGGAGATCGCCCTCACACCACAGACCGGGGCTCGACTGATCGGGCGGTTTCCCGACAAGCGAGTCGCAGTCCTGCATTCCGGCCTCACGGCCGCCCAGCGCCACCAGCAGTGGGCACTGGCCGCAGCGGGCGAAGCGGACATCGTGCTCGGAGCCCGCAGCGCGGTCTTCGCCCCCATTCCAACTCCCCGGCTCCGCCTGATCGTCGTGGACGAGGAGCATGACGCCTCCTACAAGCAGGAGACGGTGCCCCGATACCACGGCCGTGACGTCGCCATCCGCCGCGCTCAACTCGCCGGCTGCACCATCGTCCTTGGCAGCGCGACCCCGGCCCTGGAAAGCTGGTGGAACGCAACCCGCCGAGGCGTGGCCCAGCTGCATGCACTGCCGGAGCGGGCCCCGGGCCTGACCCTGCCCTCGGTCCGCGTGGTCGACCTGGTCGAGGAACGTCGACGGCAGGACAACGCCCACGAGTTGATCGGCCCCACCCTGAGCCATGGCATTCACCGCACCCTCGATCTCGGTGGCCAGATCCTGCTCCTGTTGAACCGGCGCGGGTATTCCAGTTACATCACCTGCAGCAACCGGACCTGCGGCTGGGTCCTGCGATGTGAGCACTGCGACGTGTCCATGGTCGAACACCGCAGCGGCGAAGTCCGCAGTGGAAGCTACGTACGCTGCCATCACTGTGAAACGGCGATCCGCCTTCCCGCCACCTGTCCGGATTGCAGCCGGGGCATCGTTCGCCTGGGCCTGGGGACACAGCGGATCGAGAAGGAACTCGTGGATCGATGGCCGCAACTGGGCGAGCCCGGATCACTGCATCGCGTCGATTCCGACAGCATGCGCTCCATGCAGGATTTCCACGAAGCCCTCGGAGATTTCGCCGCCGGTCGTACCAAGGTGCTCCTGGGCACCCAGATGATTGCCAAGGGACTCGACGTGCCGGGAGTCCGACTCGTAGGTGTGATCAATGCCGATACCGCCGCAGGGCTGCCCGACTTCCGAGCCGCGGAGCGGACCTTCCAGTTGATCAGCCAGGTCACCGGCCGCTGCGGTCGCGGCAGTGCAGCCGGCACCGTCGTGGTACAGACCCTCGACCCGGACTCCCGCCCCATCACCCTCGCCGCCAGCCATGACTACGTGACATTCGCCGAACAGGAACTGGCTGATCGGGATTCCCTGGGACTGCCTCCCATCGGTCGGCTGGGGCGGATCGTCGTCCGGGATCCACGCCGTGAGCGAGGCGAAGCCGATGCCCAGCGGATCGCCGATCAGTTGGGTGGGCTGGCCGAGGCCGATACCAAGGTTCGTGGCCCCGCTCCCTGCCCCATCGCCCGAATCGCCGATTCCTACCGATTCCAGGTCGAGGTCATCGCCCCCTCGGCCTCCCGACTCCAGTCCCTGCTGAGCACCGCCCGTGAGCAACTGCTGCTTGAACCTGCTGGTCGCATCGCCGTCGATGTGGATCCACAGTCCCTGCTGTGATCCGGTTGAATCAATCGACGGCCAAGTGGGTAGAATGCGGAACTCCCGGGATCACCGTCATCGCGTCGGGATCCCGATCCGGCGTGCACATCGGCTGAATCACCCATGAGCGGTTCGACACCTTCTCCCGGCTCCCCCACTCCCGATCGCGGTCCCGCACCGTCAATCAACGGGTGGAATGCGCCATACGTCGAGAACCTGTACCAACAATGGGCAGCGGATCCGACATCGGTCGACGCCCAATGGCAACCGTTCTTCGAGGGATTCCAACTCGGCGTGGAACGCATGCCCGACCCCGCCAAGGAGACCGATGACGGCGTGCCCGGCAGCCCACATGCCGCATTCGCACCGTCCGGTGACAACCGTCAACTGCAGGTCAAGGTCAACCAGCTCATCGAACGGCACCGGAACCTGGGGCACCTCGGCGCGCACCTGAACCCGCTGAAACCGGCACCACCGATTCCCGATGAACTCGAACTCGCGGCCCTCGGCCTCGATGCCGTCGACCCGGAGACCCCCGTGGACGCCGGCACCCTCCCACTGCCCGGACCCGCGACGCTTGGCGCCCTCACCGAGCAGTTGCGTCGCAGTTGGTGCGGCCGACTCGGAGCGGAGATCTCGCACATCCGGGACCTCGACCAGCAGCGGTGGCTGACCGATCGCATCGAACGCATTCCCCTGGAAGCCGATCTCGACGACGACATTCGAAAACGCATCCTCCGGGAACTGGTCCAGGCCACCGGGCTCGAGCAGTTCCTCATGCGTCGCTACATCGGGAAGAAGTGGTTCAGCCTCGAGGGCAACGACTCGCTCATTCCCATGCTCAACGAGCTCATTACGATCGGTTCCGCCGACGGAGTCGAGGAATTCGCCTTCGGCATGGCCCACCGTGGTCGAATCAACGTACTCGTGAACATTCTCCAGAAGAGCTATGAACAGCTCTTCACCGAGTTCGAAGAGAGCTGGGCGGAGGACTTCCTTCAGGGTGGCGGTGATGTGAAGTACCACCGTGGCTACAGCAGCGACATCGTCACCGATGCCGGCCGTCCCGTGCACCTGGCCATGGCCTCCAACCCTTCGCACCTGGAATGGGGCCACCCGGTGAGCCTCGGTCGCGTCCGCGCCAAGCAGCGGATCCGCAACGACGAGGCACGCGACCGATGCATTCCCGTGCTCATGCATGGGGACGCCTCGCTGCCCGGGCAGGGCATCGTGCAGGAGACGTTCAACCTTTCGGAACTGCCCGGCTACACCGTCGGTGGCACCATCCACATCATCATCAACAACCAGATCGGGTTCACCACCGAACCCATCGATCTGTTCACGGGCACCTACTGCTCGGACATCGCCCGTGCCTACGACATTCCGGTGTTCCATGTCAACGGATTCGACCCGGAACTCTGCGTCCGCGTCATGCTGCTGGCCTACGAATTCCGACAGCGATTCCAACGCGACGTACTCATCGATCTCTATGGCTACCGCAAGTACGTACACAACGAGACCGATGAACCAGCCTTCACGCAACCGGCCATGTACAAGGTCATCCGCGAGATGGTTCCCGTCGTCGAACAGTATGCCGACGCGCTGCTCGCCCAGGGCGTCATCTCCCGGGAGGAGTACGAGTCGGCCAATCATCGCGTCCAGAACCTCATGGACGAATCCCAGGAACGGATCCGCGAGCAGCCGGTGGAGCCGGCGCCGCCGGCCTTCGATGACCAGAGCGCCTGGGGTGGGTTCTCCCCCTTCTACGACTGGACCGAGGTCGACACCGCGGTCCCGCGTGCACGGCTGGAAACCGTGGCCAGGGCCATCGGCTCCGTACCCGAAGGATTCACGCCCCACCGCAAGCTCGAACGACTGCTTGATCAACGAGGCAACGCGATCACGCAGGATGAACCGCTGGACTGGGCCATGGGTGAACTGCTCGCCTACGGCACGCTGCTGCTGGATGGAACCAGCGTCCGGCTCACCGGCGAAGACGTGATGCGAGGCACCTTCTCGCATCGGCACGCGGGACTGTTCCACGCCGAGCACGGCGAGGAATACATCGGGCTCAACCACATCGATGACGAACAGGCCATGATCTGCATCCACAACAGCCCCGTCACCGAGGGCGGCTGCATAGGATTCGAGTACGGCTACTCGCTGGGCGATCCCACCATGCTCGTGATCTGGGAAGCACAGTTCGGTGATTTCGCCAATGCCGGGCAGGTGTTCTTCGACCAGTTCATCGCCTCGGCGGCACGCAAGTGGGACCGCCACAGCGGGTTGACCATGCTGCTGCCCCACGGGTACGAGGGACAGGGACCGGAACATTCCTCGGCCAGGATCGAGCGATTCCTGCAACTGGCCGCCAACGACAACCTGGAAGCCGCCAACCCGACCACGCCGGCCCAGATCTTCCATCTGCTGCGTCGACAGATGAAGCGGAACTTCCGCAAGCCGCTGATCGTGTTCACACCCAAGAGCCTGCTTCGCCACCCGGCCGCCCGATCTCCCGTGGCCGACTTCGAGCAGCACGGCTTCCGACACGTGCTCGACGACCCGTCGGTCCACGACCCCGCGTCCGTCGACCGGGTGCTCTTCTGCACCGGGAAGGTGTACTACGACCTTGCCGCCCACCGCGAGAAGGTGGAAGCCGGTCATGCCGCCATCGTCCGCATCGAGCAATTGCATCCCTTCCCCATCGAAGACGTCCGGGCCATTCTCAACCGCTACGATGGAGTGCGTAAACTCACCTGGGTCCAGGAGGAGCCGCGGAACATGGGCGCATGGACCTACATCAACGAGCAGTTCACGGAGCGACTCGACGTGCCGCTGCACTACGTCGGTCGCCCCGACAACGATTCACCCGCCGTCGCGTCCACCAAGATGCATGCCGCCGAGCAGCATCGACTCGTGGTGGAAGCCATCGGCATCGATCCCGCAAGCATCGCCAGCAGCTGACCCCGGAGCACCTTTCCCATGGCCGTCGACATCGTCATCCCAAGCCTCGGCGAATCGATCACCGAAGTCCGGCTCGGCCGCTGGCACCGGTCCGAGGGCGACTGGGTCGAGAAAGACGAACTGCTCGTGGAGATCGAGTCCGACAAGGTCACCCAGGAGTTCCCATCGCCCGTGGCGGGCATCCTCCACATCACCGAAACCGAAGGCACTGACCTGCCCATCGGAGCCACCATCGGAGCTGTCGACAGCGATGCCGCCAAGCCCGCCGGCGATCCCGCGCCGGAACCGGCCGAACCTCCCGCCGAACCTCCCGCCGAACCGATCTCGACGCCCGCCGCGCAGGTGGAGAATGCGACCGAGGCTGCGTCACCACTCCGCGTCACCCCACTGGCCCGCAAGGTCGCCCAGGGCCGCGGCGTGGACATCGGATCCGTGCCCGGCACCGGCCTCCATGGCAAGATCACCAAGTCCGACGTGCTCTCGGCCAGCCCGGCCTCCGCAGCGTCTTCGGAGCCCATCATCACCGCCGGTGACGGCGTGCTGCAACGCGGCGAACGACGCGTTCGCATGTCCAAGCTTCGCCAGCGCATCGCCGAACGCCTCGTGCACGCCCAACGAACCGCCGCCATGCTCACGACCTTCAACGAGGCGGACATGTCGCACGTGATCGAACTCCGCAAAGCCCACAAGGAGGAGTTCAACGATCGCTTCGGGGTGAAACTCGGCTTCATGTCCTTCTTCATCAAGGCCGCGGTGGCCGCCCTGAACAAATACCCGCTCGTCAACGCGTTCATCGACGGCGACGAGATCGTCGAACACGACTACGTGGACATGTCCGTGGCCGTCGGAACGGACAAGGGCCTGGTCGTTCCCGTGATTCGCAATGCCGACCGCAGGTCCTTCTCCGAGATCGAATCATCGATCCTCGAACTCGCCGGCCGGGCCCGCGAAGGACGACTGGGCATCGACGAGATGACCGGGGGCACCTTCACGATCTCCAATGGCGGTGTCTACGGTTCAATGCTCTCGACCCCGATTCTCAATCCGCCACAGTCCGGGATCCTCGGCCTGCATCGGATCCAGAACCGGCCCATCGAGGATCCGGACAACGCGGGGCAGATCGTGCTGCGACCGATGATGTACCTCGCCCTGAGTTACGACCACCGCATCGTGGATGGATCCGAGGCCGTCGGGTTCCTCGTGCACCTCAAGCAGTGCATCGAGCACCCCGAGCGTCTGCTGCTGGACATGTGATCAGGAACCGATTCAAATACTTCCAAGAATCACCAGCACGAGGATGAACCCCAGGTAGGCCAACCAGAAGACTGCCTGCAGTCCTCCGAGAATGATCCCGATGATGCTGCAGACCCGGCCTGCAGTGATCAGCCCTGCACCCTCGTATTCCGGGTACGCGGCCAGTTCCCGAGCACCCTTGCGAGCGTGAACGAGGCCGATGATCCCCAGCACCAGCCCGATGATGAAGCAGCCACCGAGGACCAGGCTCAGGATGCCCAGCACCAGTGCCGGGGTTGCCGATGGTGAGATGACCCTCACCGGTGCCACTGGGGCAGGATTCTGATTCGTATCACCTTCCATGGTCGTATCCTATCCCAGAGTCACTTCATCATGCCAAAGCCCAGCCACATCCCGGTCCTCCTCGAGGAATGCCGTTGCCTGCTCAGCCCACGGCCGGGCGAGACGGTCGTGGACTGCACCGCCGGACGAGGTGGCCACGCAGAGGCCATGGCCGAGGCGATCGGCCCCGATGGAACCCTCGTACTGATCGATCTGGATGCCGCCAACCTCCAAACGGCCCGGGAGCGGATCGAGGCCATGCCCGGGCCCCACCCGACCGTCCACGCAGTGCATGGCAGTTTTGGGCTCGTCCACCGTCACCTGGAGGACCTGGAGCTGCGTGCCGATGCCGTCCTGGCTGATCTCGGGTTCGCATCGTCCCAGATGGACGATCCCGACCGGGGAATGAGTTTCCAGCAGGATGGTCCACTGGACATGCGATTTGACACCAGCCGGGGCCAAACCGCCGCCCAACTGCTCAAAATGACCTCCGAAGAGGAACTGGCGGAACTGATCAGGGAGTTCGGTGAGGAGCCACTTGCCAATCGGATCGCCCAAAAAGTTGTACGGGCCCGCGACGAGCAACCGATTGAATTAACGGGACAGTTGACGCAAATTGTTCGCGAAGCATATGGTCGCCGGGCGGCGACGGCTCGAATGGATCCCGCGACCCGGACCTTCATGGCTCTGCGGATCGCGGTCAACGACGAACTGGTGGCCTTGGATGCACTCCTGGCTGCCATCAACCACGGGGCGGAGGCCACGGCCTCCAGCGGATGGCTGAACAGCGGTGCCAGGATCGGCATCATCAGCTTCCACAGCCTCGAGGATCGCCCGGTGAAGAAGGCCTTCGCGGACCTGGCGCGGCGGACACTCGTCACCCTCCTCACCAAGGGCCCGGTCCGGGCCTCGGCCCAGGAGGAACGAGCCAATCGACGGAGTCGAACCGCCACGCTTCGAGCGCACCCCCTGGCCTGATCGGGGCGCCACCCCACCCGGCGATGCATGGATGCACGCCAGCGGGACCACCTGGCGTCGCTCACCCCCCCGCCACCGGCGAGGGGATCACTGGATGCCGCACCCGCGGCCAGCATGGATGCTGACGACACATGAGTCGTGAGAACAAACTCGCATTGATCATCGGCTTCGGCCTCGTCCTGTTCGTGGGCGTGCTCATCTCCGATCACCTCTCCGAAGCGAACCGACAAGTCACGGCCGATCTGGCCATGGCCGTCGACCCGCTGCTCGATGAAGACGACGGCGCCACCCTCGTCGAGTTCGATCCGATCCGGGCTCCCTCCATCGAAGTCGTCGTCACCGAACCGATCCCCCTCCCAAGCGACCACCAGTTGCATGTCGTTCGCGAGGGAGAAACACTCAACGCAATCAGTCGACTGTGGTATGGCGATGAAACCAGCGCCGCGATGCTGGCGATTCACAACAACCTTCCCGATCCCGATCGCCTTGTACCCGGAACCCGCCTGATCATGCCAACGATCAACGAACCGGCGATCGACACCCTCGTTGCTGCTGCCAACATCCCGCCATTGCCCGCCGCGCCGCCCGCCCCCGCCGCACCGGAACTCGACGTCTACACCGTGCAACCCGGGGACACCCTGTCCCAGATCGCCCAGAAACTCCTGGGAACGTCCCGGGCCACGCCACAGCTCTTCGAGTTGAATCGAGACGTCATCGGCAACATGGATGCACTGCAGGTGGGCATGGAACTTCGCTATCGCCGCCCCTCCACCTGAACCCCGGGAGGCCGACGTGTTCGCCAAGCTTCTGACCATCATCATCGCAACTGCCTGCATCGCGCTGGCCCTGCTGGCACTGCGTCAGCAGCGGCTGATGGTCGTGCACGAGATGGTCGACACCCATCGCGAGCTCATGGAGCACCGCCGCTCGCTCTGGACGACGCGGCAGCGCATCGCGGAGGCCTGCAGGACGCCGGCTCTTGAAGCCTGGCTGGCCGAAGACCCGACCCGCTGGCTGGCGATCAACCGGCCCTGGACCGTCGTACCCACGGACATGCAGGCACAACCGTGACGAGACTGCCCGACACCGAGCGAACCTGGCAGCACCACCGCCTCGACAGTTGGGCTTCGCTGCTGCTGCTTGCCGTCGTGGTGGCGATGGCCGTCTGCATCGGCCGCATCGTCCAGTTGAAGATCGAACCCGACCAGCGACTCGCCGGCGCTGCGGGATCACCCTTCTCCACCCGAATCGAGCCCGCCCGCCGCGGGGATCTGCTGGATCGCCGTGGTCGAATCATCGCCACGACCACCCTCGGGCACCGTGCGTTCATCGATCCCGTGATGGTCAAGGACATCGCAACCATCGGCGTGGATCTCCACCAGTTGATCGGACTCGATGCGATCGCGGTGGACCGCCGCGTGGGCCCGCGACTGCAATCACGATTCGTTCCCGTCAGCGACATTCTCGAACCCTGGCAGGTCGAGCGGCTGCGACGCAGCGGACTCGACGGTGTCGGTCTCGAACCACGCCTTGTCCGGCACTACCCCCAGCAGGACACCGCCGCTCAGCTCATTGGTGCCGTCGGATTCGAGCACACCGGTCTCGGTGGTGCAGAGCACATCCTCGAGGACGACCTCAGTGGTTCGACCGGACGCATGGTCTTTCTCCGCGACGTACGCCGACGCCCTCTGTGGATCAACCCCGACACGTTCCAGCCCCACGATGACGGCGAGGATTGCCGACTGACCATCGACATGGTCATTCAACGCCAGGTCGAAGAGCGCCTGGAAGCCGAGATCCTCGCTCGCAACGCCGCCGGCGGTCGCGTCGTGGTGGTCGATCCGATCACCGGCGAACTGCTGGCCCTCGCCGATCTCGTCAACACCGAACGAACTTCCCGCGATGGTGATCCGGAACCCGAACCGCCCGCTCCCCACCCCCGGCTGGCCCGCAACCGCTGCGGCACCGATCCCTACGAACCGGGATCCACCTTCAAGCCCTTCGTCTGGGCGTTCGCCACCGAGCAGGGAGTGGTCACTCTTGATGAGGTACTGCCGACCCCCGATGGCACGCCGCACCGGACCAGGAGCGGCCGCCGCATCCGCGACGTGCACTATTACGGTGCTTCCAGTTGGCAAAAAGTCCTCGTGAAGTCCATGAACAGCGGCATGGCCATCGTGGCCGAACGGCTGGAACCCTCCGCCATGCAGTCCTGCCTTGAACGGTTCGGCTTCGGCACCCGCACCAACTGCGGACTGCCCGGGGAAACCGTGGGACTGGTCACCAGCCAGGCCGACTGGACCTCCTACACCCAGGTGTCCGTCGCCATGGGGCACGAGATCGGCGTCACGCCGCTGCAGATGGTGCGGGCATTCAGCGTCTTCGCCTCCAATGGCAACCTGCCGTCGCTGCAACTGCTTGCGGGGACCGGTGCCGATACCGCGCCCCACATCGAGCATCGAGTCATCGACCCCGCCATCGCCCACCTGACCCGCACCACCATGCGAAAGGTGATGACCGAGGGAACCGGACGCAAGTGCAACTCCGACTGGTACCAGCTCTTCGGCAAGTCCGGAACTGCGCAGCTGCCCAAGGCCACCGGAGGTGGCTACCACGAGGATCGATACGTCTCGAGCTTCATCGCCGGCGCGCCATTGGAATCACCCCGACTGGTCGTGCTCTGCGTCATCGAGGATCCCGACCGACGCATCGGCCCCTACTACGGTGGACTCGTGGCCGGACCGGTCGTACGCGACGTCATGGACCACGCCCTGGCGTACCTGGGCACGCCGACCGACATCGACGGCGCCGTGGGCCTGCCGGACCTGCTGGTGGGCATCCAGGAACCGCACTGAGCCGCGGAGCGACTCAGGCCGCGATCTGCAGCTGCTTCATCTTCTTGTAGAGGGTCGTACGATCGATCTTCAACTGGCGAGCCGTCTTCAGGCGATTCCAGTTGTTGGCCTCAAGGGCCGCGATGATGAACCGTCGCTCCGGCTCCAGCATGGCATCGCGGAGTGATCCGTCTTCCAGGACCGGACGCTTTCCCATGCTTTGAAGCCCGTTGGAGGCCCGATCGATCGCGAGCCGGCACCGGGCGGAATCCGAGATCGACGAGTCGAGAATGTCGACGATTCCGAACCGCAGGGCATCGACGATGTCATCCACCGCCGGGTTGTTCATGATGGCCACCACGACATGCCGGGATCCGATTTTCCGGAGTCCACGAAGCAGGTCGAACTCAAGCGAGTTCGTCGCATCGATGAACACGATGCACGGAGCACCACGAAGGGCTGCCATGTGCACCTCGATCTCCGCGGCGGACTGGACACGCAGGAGCACGTCGAGACCATCCCGGAACGTGGACTCGATCGGGTCCACGAAAAATGCGGGCGGCGCCTGCACGATTGCGATGGCGGAGGGATGCTTCATCATGCCGCCAGGTTCGACACGGGAAGGTGGGCCTGGATGGTCGTGCCGTTTCCAAATGGAACACCACGAAGTTGAAGTTCACCACCAAGTTCACCGATGCGGCGACGCCATGTTCCCAACGCGCGGATGGAGTAGGTCTCCCGTCCACCTTCGGCCGAATCCTCGATGCCGATGACCAGCCGATTGCAGTCGTCGATTGATGCCGTCACGGTCAGACGACGCTCACTGCCCAGAGCGATGGGCGCGGTCAGCGCCTGCTGCACGAGGCCGATGAGAATGTCACCACCGACGGCAAAGGGGATGGTCCGCAATGCCGGCGAAAACTCGCACACCAGCTGGATCCCCTTCCGACGCGCTTCGCGGCCCAGATTCATCAGCTCGGTTCGAGCAACCTGGGTGAAGCTGCCGGCTTCTTCTTCAGACGGCACCGGAGTCGATGCCGCCGACGAGTTCGCCTCGCCCAGTGGCTCCAACTGGTTCGTCCGGAGGCACCTCTCCTGAATGAAGGACGACATCGTGGCACGAAGCCCATCGACGTGCCCCTTCAGCGTCAGTTGATCCACTTGTGGCAACTGCGAAAGGGAAGCCTCGATGAAATCCAGGCTCTGAAGCCCGGCTACGATGTCACGTCGAATTTGTCGTTGATCAGTGGTCATGGACCTGCCATCGACCCATCCACAGGACCACTGAACCGGGGGTGTGGTATTCAGGCAACATCGCCTCCGTGGCTCGAAATCCCGCCCAAGAGTGCTTCCACGATGCCTCTGAAACCACCCCACATCCAAGGCTCCCCCCCACATGGAGCTCCCAGGGCCGATTTCACTTTCCACCGGTACCCTCCGACCAATTTTGGTTCCCGAAACCTCAAACTAGTTCTTGGCATGCCCCAAGGTGACCAGTAGGGTGAAGTTAGAGCATCGCCGGAGAGGTTCTGGAGGAGAGACCTTTTCGGCGATGTTGTTTTTGGGCAACTGGCGAGTGCACAACCGCTTGCAAGACCAAAAGCCTTACCAGTCAATGGCTTACTGACATGGTCACCGGAATTCCACCCGGCGACCACTGAGCCCGATGACCTCTCTGAGAATGGTCATCACGACGAATCCGATGACTGCCAGCACCGCGAACCCGATCCCCGGCACGAGCATGCCCAGGGCCAGGAACCATGCCGATGCGTAGAGGCATTGCCACATGGCCCCGTACCGCTTGAGTTTCTCCGCAGCGGCCCTTGGAGTCGGTGCTCTTCGGCACTTGCCTCGAACAACCAACACGCAGATCAGGGCCGCTGCAGCGGGGAAACACAATCGCCAGGGAGACAGGGCCTCCGGCCAGAGTCCCACCCCCCGTTCCAAGGCCAACCACAGGAGCATCCCACTCCAGAACACCCAACCCGCACCAATCCCGAGCAAGGCCTGGGCGGTCATTCGGGGTCGCTTGTCGTCGAGGATGTAGATGCCCAGGGCCAGGATCATCCCGTGGGTCATGGTCAACCACACCGGCAGCAGGATGGCCAGGCCCGGATTTGGAATGAGCATGTGCACGGCATGAATGAGACCGATCGTCACGATTCCCACCGCAGGCAGGTAGCGGCCGGCCGTGTTGTAGAAAAGCAGCAGGACCGCCACGCCCATGGTCAACCACACCGGCCAGGTACCCAGAACGGTGGCACCCAGCACTGCCACCAGCAGCGAGCAGACGGTGATGATCGCGGCCTGACTGGGACGAATCCGACCGGCCGGGATCGGACGCAGGGGGCTGAAGGTGGCATCATGACGCATATCCAGAACGTCATTGAGAGAAGCCCCGTAGCCGAAGAGGCCCAGGGCCACGACGAGACCGGCCACCAGGGCTGCGGGCAGCCACGTCATGGGCGAGCCAACCCCCCACCCCGTCACGACCCCATCCATGGAGGTTCCCTCGAGCATCCAGGCCAGAACGATCATGAACCAGAGGTCGCTGACAGCACCAAAAGCCACGCTCAAGCGTGTCAATTGGAGTGCCGTCATCACCCGCTCGAACATGGGTCGCATGCATGCTCCTCTTCTCTGGCCGTTGCGGCCACCTGCAGTCCCCTTGTACCATCATGGATCCGGACGCGTCGAGCATGCAAAGTACCCCCACACACAACCAGATTCCCGATGCCTGCGACATGGCCATTGCCATCGTCACCAGCCGGTACCACGAGGACATCACCACCGCCCTTCGTGATGGCGCCGTGGAGGCGTTCATCGAGGCCGGCGGCGACTCGAACCGACTTGTGCACATCGAGGCTCCGGGCACGTGGGAACTCCCCGTACTCTGCCGCGCACTGCTGCAACGTGGTGCGGGCGCACCCGATGCGGTGATCGCCCTGGGCTGCGTCGTCGCAGGCGAAACATCACACGACCGGTACATCAACCATGGCGTCTCATCGGCGCTGTCCACCCTCGCCATCGAAACAGGATGTCCCGTTGCATTCGGCGTCATCACCTGCAGCACCATGGACCAGGCCCGGGCTCGAGCCGGAGGCGATCGCGGCAACAAGGGACGCGAAGCCATGCACGCGGCGATCGAAACCGTCAATCTCATTCGAACCACCAAATCCACGGCGACTCTCTCTCCATGAACCTCTCACGTGATACCCGGCGCAACGCCCTGCAGGCCCTCTACCAGTTCGACTGTGGATCGAGCACCGATGACGAGCACGTTCGCAGTTCGCTCGACTGCTCCACCGACGATGACTCGGGCATCCCCGGCGGCATCGGTGAGGAAGCCGATCGGCAGCAGGGTTACGAACTCGCCCAGTCCATCTGGTTGCGGAAAGACGAGGCCGACGAGCAGGTGGCGGCCCTGACTCCGGAATGGCCGATTCATCGACAACCGATCATCGATCGGAACGTGCTTCGAATGGGCTGGTACGAAATCGTCAGCGAATGCACGCCCCCCAAGGTCGCGATCAACGAAGCGATCGAACTGGCCCGCGAATACAGCACCACGCAGTCCCCGCTGTTCGTCAATGGAGTTCTGGACAAGATCTACCACGACCTGCGTGCCGAACCAGTGGATGATGCGCCTGAAATCATCCTTGAATCCACAACTGAATCCGCGACTGAATCCGCGTCTGAATCCGCGACTGAACCCGCGTCTGAATCCGCGACTGAACCCACGACTGAATCCACACCTGAATCCAGCCTCGGCACCGATGTGGAGCACTGATCGTGGGCCTCTTCTCCAGCACCTTCGGTGCCCTGAAGCGCGGACTTGGACGAACCAATGCCGTGCTCGGAACCGGCCTCGTCTCCCGAATGCGCGGCCGCGACATCGACGAGGAACTTATCGATGAAATCGAAGCCCATCTGCTTCGCAGCGATGTGGGCGTGCAATCGACGGAAGGCATCGTCACCTCCCTTCGCACGGGCGTGAAGCAGGGACACCGTCAGCGTGGCGAGGACGCCATCGAATTCCTCAAGTCGCAACTCGTCTCCCGGTTTGCCGATGTGGACACCACACTGCGATTCTCCGACACCGCCCCCACCGTCATCCTCGTCGCCGGTGTCAATGGGGTGGGCAAGACCACGAGCATCGCCAAACTGGCCGCGGCACTGCAGGACGACGGGCACAGCGTGCTCCTTGCCGCCGGTGACACGTTCCGGGCCGCGGCAGCCGAGCAACTCGCCACCTGGGCCCGACGACTGGGCGTTGACATCGTCCGCGGCAACGACGGGGCCGACCCCGCCTCGGTTGTCTACGACGCGCTGGATGCGGCCCGTGCCCGCGACATCGACATCGTGCTGGTGGATACCGCCGGCCGGATGCACAACGAGGACGGGCTCATGCGGCAACTGGGCAAGATCCGTGATGTCCTCGAACGCCAGTGCCCCGGGGCCCCCCACGAAGTGCTCCTGGTCCTTGATGCCACCCAGGGCCAGAACGCCCTGGTGCAGGCCCGGCAGTTCAACGAGGCCATCGACGTCAGCGGCATCTTCCTGACCAAACTTGATGGAACGGCCCGCGGCGGAATCGTGGTGGCGATCTGGGACGAGCTGGGCATCCCCATCAAACTGGTCGGGTTGGGAGAACGCCCCGAGGACCTCGCCCCCTTCGAACCGGAGATCTTCATCGAGGCGATGTTCGCCGAGGGCGATGACCCGGTATGATCCTTCCGTGCGAACGGAATCGGGATTCTCCCACCATCCCATGGCACGATTCACACTGCTGATTCTCTCGGCAGGGCTCTGCGTGCTGGCTCCGGCATCGGTGATCCATGCCGCCGATGCCACACCGCCGCGTTCCTACACCGGCGATCGTCTCAGTGGCGCCGTGCTGCCCATCGAGCCCCGCACCGGGAACATCAACATCAATGCCTCCAAGGCGTCGGCATGGACCGTTGACGACACCAAGCGAATCGTGCTCAGTGGTGACGTACTGATCCAGATCGCCGGCTTCACCTTCGAAGGTGAACTCGCCGTGGTCTGGCTCAACCGGGTACCCAGCAAGGATGGACTGATCAACCAGTTGGCAGTGTGGCTTCCCGACGCCTGGCACCGCACCAGCGAAGCCGGCCGCGGTCCCAAGGGACGCAACCTGCTGGTCGTCGGGAGCGCCCGGGGCAAGGTGAACCTGAACGTTGCCTTGATGATCGAGCAACCCGCACCCAATACAAGCATGCTGCGAAAGGCCGAGGCCCGCCTGGCCGAATACCTCCAGAGCCTCCAGTCCGGCAAACCCGTGCTCGGCCAGTACCCGGAAGTCCTCGCCAACGCACAGCCTCCCAAGTTCGTACCAACTCCCGGCGGTTCCCTGCCGGGCGAATACCTCCCGACCGGGGAAGTGCAGCAGGCACCCCGCCCCTGGTTGCGCCGTCCCGGTGGCGTGGTGTCCTTCTCGGCCAGGACCGTCAAACTGGAAACCAGCGAAGACGAGAACACCCTCATCGCCGATGGCAACGTCGTCCTGGACTACCGACCCGGCCCCGGTGAAACCACCGGCAATCTCCGACTCTCTGCCGACCGGGCCGTGGTGTTCATGGAGCCCGGATCGGTCCGTGATCTCACCTCCCGGCGCCTGAGCATGGAAGACGTGCGAGGTGTCTACCTCGAGGGAGCGGTCAAGGCAGAATCCGACAAGGATGATTACGTCGTCCGCGCTCCGAGGATGTACTACGACTTCCAGAGCGACCAGGCCATCATGCTCGACGCGGTGCTCCGGACCTACGATCGCAAGCGATCCCTGCCCGTCTTCGCCCGGGCCAGCGAGATGAAGCAGATCGCCGAGAACCAGTGGAGCGCCAAGCACGTCACGGTCTCCGCCTCCTCCTTTGCGACCCCGACGCTGGCCGTTGGCGCCAACTCGGTGGTCGTCCACCAGGTTCCCGGAGGCTTGACCGAGACCGGATCCGAGGCGGCCGATGAACTCATGATCGACTCGACCGGGAACACCCTCGAGGCTGGAGGATTCCCCATGTTGTGGTGGCCCCAGTACTCAGGCCCCATCATCAACTTTCCACTCCGCGGTGTCCGCAGTGGCTGGGGTGAATACGAGGGTGGCATCGTCGAGACGACCTGGGATTTCTTCTCCCTCGCGGGCTGGGAGCCTCCCGACGGGCAGGACCTGACCTTCGATATCGACGGGTACACCGAGCGTGGCATCGGTGGCGGCATCGACTGGGAACTCGAGACCGCCGACAACAGCATGGCCCTGGATCTCTACGGAATCAAGGACAGCGGCACGCAACGCACCGACACCGGCATCAGCATGGAGGTTCCCAAGGACTATCGGTACGCGGCCCTCTGGCAGCAGACCATCAAGCTCAGCGAGTCATGGATGTTCCAGGGCCAGTTGTCCTACATGTCCGATGCGACCTACATCAGTGCCTGGCGGGAAGACGATTACCGGGACCGCCGCGAGTACGAATCCAGCCTCTACCTCAAGAACGAATCCAGGAACACCGCCTTCACCGTCCTGGGCAAGTACACACTCAACAACTTCATCTCCAACAGCTGGCTGATCGCCTCGCAGGGCTACCAGGTCAACAAGCTTCCGGAGCTGTCCTACATGCGATTCGGCGACTCGCTGTTCGGCGACATGCTGACCTGGTCGAGCCAGTACAACGCATCACGCATGCAGATCGTCATTCCCGAAGGCACCCCGGCCAACAGCGGCCTGCGTGCCTCGACCTTCACCAACCCGGATGGCTCCCCCTTCGGCGCAAACGAGCCGATCAAGAATGCCGCCCAGTACCAGGGGCTTCGTTCCTCCTGGGTGAATCGACTCTCGACCCGGCAGAACATCTCGATGCCCCTGCAATGGGGCGCGTTCAACATCACGCCCTTCGCGATGGGACAGATCGTCTCCTACTTCGAAGATGACACCACCGGTGGAGCCGAGGAATCGAAGCACCAGTACTACGGCAGCGGCGGTGTCCGGATCAACACCGTGCTCCAGCGGGTCTTCAACGACGTCAACAGCGATCTCTTCGATCTCCACCGACTTCGGCACCTCATCGAGCCCTACTTCATGGCCTGGTACTCCACTTCCAACTATGACATCCTCGATACCCCCATCTACGATCCACTCTTCGACAACCTGTCCACCGGCGGCGTGGTCCGCGTCGGCCTCCGCAACACCCTGCAGACCCAGCGTGGCGGGCCCGGTCGCTGGTACGACGTTGACTGGCTGACCATCGATGCCTCGCTGGTGATGAGCACGGAATCCGAGGAAAACCGATTCCCCACTCCCCAGTTCTTCGACTGGGAACCTGGATACTCGCAACTGGGCAACTTCGCGCAGGGCAGCTACACGCTCCAGTTCAGCGACAGCCTCGCGTTCGTCGGCCAGGGCATCTGGGATCTCGATCGTGACACCTTCATGCGCGCCGCCTCGGGCATCGAGTTGACGCACAGTCCACGGTTCTCCACCTTCGTCGAGTACCGGTTCATCAATGTCACGGACACGAAACTGCTCGCCTTCGGAGGAAACTACGAGATCTCCGACAAGTACGACATCGCGGTCATTCCACAGTGGGACTTCGTCCGCGAGGACTTCCGATCTGTGCAGGCCTCGGTCGTCCGTGCCTTCCCCGACTTCGACTTCATCTTCTACGTGAGCTACGACCAGGTTCGTGGCGAAACCCGTGTCGGGGCCCAGCTCGGCCAGGTCAACTACTGAATCCCATGGATGCCCGTACACCCATCCGCATCGGACTCATCGGGGGCACCGGGCTCGGCGATCGGTTGCACGCGGAACTGGAAGGGGACATCCAGGAGCATGACATCTCGACCCCGTTCGGGAACCCCAGCGCACCGATCACGACCGGGCGATTCGGTGGTTGCGACGTGGCGATCGTGCTTCGCCATGGCCATGGACACGTCTTCAATCCAACCCACGTTCCCTACCGGGCCAACCTCTTCGCCCTGAAGATGCTCGGGTGCACGCACATCATCGCCTCGGGCGCGACCGGCTCGCTTCAGGAGCACATCAGCCCCGGAGACGTCGTGCTGTGCGACCAGATCATCGACCGGACCATCCATCGGCCACGCACCTTCTTCGATGACATCGCGGTGCACGTGGAACTCGCCGATCCCTGCTGCGACATCCTGCACGGGCATCTCCAAGTCGCGGCCGACGGGATCAAGGGCACCGTGCACTCCACCGGCACCTACGTGTGCATGGAAGGACCCGGATTCTCGACCCGGGCTGAATCACGCATGCATCGCGCCATGGGAGCCGACGTGGTAGGCATGACCGCCATGCCCGAAGCACGCCTGGCCCGCGAAGCGGAACTCGGCTATGCACTGGTAGCTCTTCCCACGGACTGGGACGCCTGGCGCGACACCGATGGCGACTCCGTGCTCGAGACGATCCTCGCCAACCTGCAGCGATCCACGGAGGCGGCTCTTGACCTGCTTCGCGCAGCCCTGTCCGATCCGACCACCCTCACCGAGCAGTCGAGCCGGGCCCACTCGGCACTCGATCACGCGATCTGGACCGAGCCTGGACGCATCGATGAAGAGGTCCAGCAACGCCTCGCCCCCCTCCTTGATCGCCGCTTCGATCCGGCCCGGACCTGAGCACCATGCAGTCGCTGACCGAGATCCGTGCCCTGCTCGACGCCCGTAACCTGGCACCGAGAAAACGGTTCGGGCAGAACTTCCTGCACGACCACAACCAACTGCTCCGACTCGTGCAGGCCGCGGGCATCGAGCCCGGAACCCGGGTCCTGGAAGTCGGTCCCGGAACCGGAACCCTGACCGAAGCCCTGCTCGATGCCGGCGCCGAGGTCATCGCCAGCGAAATCGATCACGGGCTGGCCGACCTCGTGGAGGATCGACTGGCTGATCGCATCACCCTGGTCCGTGGAGACTGCCTTGCCCGTGGCCGCCGACTCTCCCCTGCACTGGTGGAATCACTGGCAGGAGCCCCGTTCCTCCTGGTTGCAAACCTTCCCTACCAGGTGGCCAGCCCGCTCATGATCGAGCTGCTGCTGCACCACCCCGACTGCCAGGGGCAGTTCGTCACCATCCAGCGAGAAGTCGCGGACCGACTGCTGGCGAAGCCCGGGACCCGGCAACGAGGTCCACTTGGCATCATCGCCTCCATCTTCGCCACGATCGAACGCATCGGCGACGTCCCCCCCACCTGCTTCTGGCCGCAGCCGAAGGTTCTCAGTGCCATGGTGGCCATCCGCCCTCGCCCGGCCGGGCACCCACCCGATCCCGACGGCTTCGCCCGGTTCGTCACCATGCTCTTCACGGCCCGCCGCAAGCAACTGGGGCGCATCCTTGGGCGCGACACAACGCTGCCCGATGGCATCGATCCATCGGTTCGGCCCGAGACGCTCTCGAATGAACAACTGCTGGCGATCTTCGAACAGGTCGC
Source organism: Phycisphaerales bacterium (assembly GCA_029245245.1). Classification (GTDB taxonomy): domain Bacteria; phylum Planctomycetota; class Phycisphaerae; order Phycisphaerales; family SM1A02; genus UBA854. The sequence continues at coordinate 79,599 of JAQWPT010000007.1, read as the reverse complement.
AGTCGACTGACCGATCAGGCCTTGCCGAGGTACTCGCCGTTCTCGGGGTTGATCCGGACGCCCTGCCCGACCTCGATGAACGGTGGAACGCGAACGCGGGCCCCGGTCTCCACGGTCGCTTCCTTGAGCTGGTTCGTGGCCGTCGCACCCTTGGGCTGCGGCGTGGTCTCGGTGATCTCGAGTTCGACCACCGTCGGCAATTCGATGCCCAGCGCCTTGGTCCCGTACATCATGATCAGAACCTCGACGTTCTCCTTCATCCACTGGGTCTGCTCGGCCGGGATGACGTCGCCGTCGATCTCGAACTGGTCGAAGGATTCCGTGTCCATGAAGACGAACGGGCCGTTGCCCTGGCCGCTGGAGTCGTAGAGGTACTGCATGGTCCGGCGATCGATCGTGACATCATCGACCTTGTCCGAAGAGTTGAGTCGATTGACCTTGATGGTGCCCGTCTCGATGTTCTTCATCTTGGCCTGGACGTAGGCCGGCCCCTTGCCAGGCTTGACGAACTCGGTACCGAGTACGACCTGCAACTGACCTTCCCAGAGCAGCGCCTGTCCACGCTTGAGATCGGTGGCTTTGATGGTCATGACGTTCAACACCTCTTGGGAAATGGACACGGGTGATCGAAGCGGCACAGGGTACCACAGGGGTCGGTTCAGCGGGCAGTCGCCTCGGCTCGGACCTCGCGCAGCACGGTGACCTTGATCTCGCCCGGGAAAGTCATCTCTTCTTCGACGCGCTTGGCGATCTTCTCGGCGATCAGGAAGGACATGTCGTCATCGGCCTTGTGGGCATCGACGATGACTCGAACTTCCCGTCCGGCCTGGATGGCATGAGCTTCGGTGACCTCCGCGATCTCGGTCGCCAGACCTTCCAACTGCTCAAGTCGCTTGACGTACATCTCCATCGACTCGCGTCGAGCTCCCGGCCGGGCACCGGAGACGGCATCGGCAGCCATGACGATCGGCGTGTACGCGGTGGTCGCGGGTATGTCACCGTGGTGCCCACCGATGGCGTTGAGTACCGCCTCGGATTTCTCGCCGTTGCGACTGCAGAACTCCATGCCGATGGCGGGATGCCCACCTTCCATCTCGTGGTCCATCGCCTTGCCGATGTCGTGCAGAAATCCGCATCGCCTGGCGAGTTCGCCATCGAGGCCGAGCTGGTCGGCGATGATCTGGCTGAGGTAGGCGACTTCCATCGAGTGCCGAAGGACGTTCTGCCCGTAGCTCGTTCGAAAGTGGAGTTTCCCCATCGCCTCGATGATCTTCGGATTCAGTCCCCGGATCTCCGCTTCCATGATCGCTTCGTTGCCGTGCTTTCGAATGCGGTCCTGCATGTCCTTGCGAACGGACTCCACGACCTCCTCGATGCGGGTCGGGTGCACTCGCCCATCGGCCACCAGTTTCTGCAGGGCCTCGCCGGCGATGGCACGGCGGATCGGATCGAAGCAGGAGACCGCGATGACACCTGGAGTGTCGTCCACCAGCACGTCCACCCCCGTCGCACGTTCCAGGGCCCGGATATTGCGGCCCTCGCGGCCGATGATCCGCCCCTTGAGGTCGTCGGACGGGATCTTGACGGATCGCACGGTGCTGTCGGCGACATGCTCGGCCGCGTACCGCTGGATCGCCATGAGCGTGATCTCCCGGCTGTCGTTGCGGGCGCTGGCCTCGGCCTGTTCCAGGATGCTGCGTCGGAGGCCGGCGGCCTCGTGCTCGCTGGCCAGTCGGACTTCGTCCATCAACTGGGCCCGGGCATCATCGATGGAGAGTTGGCTGATCTCGGACAGCCGCTTCACGGCCTGGCTCCGGCTTTCGTCCAGTTCCTTTTCGCGTCCATCCAGTTCCGATTCCCGGTCGGAGATTCTGCTGTCACGCGTGTCGAGTTTCGATTCACGGTTCGAGAGCTGCTCCATCTTCCGGTCCAGGGTGTCTTCCCGGTTCTGAAGCCGTCCCTGGTCCTTCTTGATCTGCTGTCGGGCGTCATCGAGTTCGTGCTCGAGTGCCTCACGACGTTCCACGAGCATTCGCTCGATTTCCAGCTCCGCCTTCCGCTGCGCAGCCTCGGCCTCGGCGATCGCCTTCTGCCGCAGGTTCTCTGCGTCCCGGCGTGCCGCCCGGATAGTCCCGCCTGTCAGCAGTCGGATGAGGATCACTCCCGCGAATCCGCCGATGAGAAATGCCGCGATCGCGATGCCGATCGTGGCGGTCAGAGTGAGCTCAGCAAGTACGGGTTGCATGTGCAGCCACCAAGGCCCTTCTTCAGGGCATGATCAGGGGTGCATGGAGCACCCGGCCGCGAAGAAACGCGGCCCCGTGACGACACGTTGTTGCAGCGAACCCGCTGCCTCAGATGCAGGCCCCCGGGCCCATGCACTCCATCGAGACCGCCTGGGCGGACCGGGAGCCTCCGGCTGGTTCCGTCTCGGAACCGGACCGGCATGGTGTGGGAATGGAAACTTGATTCAGAACCTGCATGGTTCGCAGTACTTTCGACTTCAATCTATCGATCACACACGGGGAACCGCGGAGGCTTGGAGCCTCGGATCGCCGGCCGGAGCCGGTGGAAACAGTCGAGCCCGTGTCGTCATGGGCTGACCGAGAAACCGGGGGGAATGCAGGAACGTCCCTGCATCCAACACCACCGGGGAATCGTCTGGGTTCATTATTCGTGGGATGCCCCCCGGCCGCAAGGCTCAGCATGGCGGATGGTGAAGAAACCGGGGCCCAATCCCCTTTTCGGACACAGGGGGGGGGCTCGACCCGATGGAATGTGGGAGCATGGAGTCTCGACCCCGAGGGAAAGAGCTGTTCACGATGCCTGCCATCCTCAACTGGTTCCTGCGACTGCTTCCAACCAACCCGATCTGCGTTCGCGTGGTGACGGGGGGCTCGTTGCGGATGCGCCAACTGGTGATCCGGGGCGGATTCCTTGGGGCCCTGATTCTCCTGATGCTCCTGATGCTCCTGGTGAACTTCACCTCCTCGACCACATCGCTGCGATCGCTGGCGACCACCGGGGCGATGATCTTCGCGTTCGTAAGCATCATCCAGGTCCTGCTCGTGTGCCTGCTGACGCCCGTGTTCATGGCCGGGGCCATCGCGCACGAGGCCAATCCCCGCACCTGGGAGATCCTGCTTTCGACACCACTGAACTCGCTCCAGATCGTCCTGGGCAATCTCTTCGGCCGGCTGTTCTTCATCCTCGCCCTCCTGGTGTCGAGTCTTCCCCTGTTCATGGTGCTCCAGTTCTTTGGCGGTGTTCCCGATGGATCGATCTTCGGATCCTTCCTGATCGCCGCCTCCTCCGCCCTGCTGGTTGCGAGCATCGCCGTGACCCTCAGCGTGACTCGAGCAGGGGGACGGCGTGCCGTGTTCCTTTTCTACGCCGGCGTGGTGCTGTACCTCTTCGGAACCTACGCCCTGGACATGGTCCTGCGCACCTCGATCCCCGGAGGAGACGGGGCACAGTGGACCACGGCCATGACGCCTCTGAATCCATTCCTCGCCCTGGAAGTACTGCTGGCATCGAACTCCTACGTGCCTCGTACCAGCGATGAGTTCGGGTGGCTGACGCGACTCTGGCTGGCCAAGCCCATCGACACCTTCTGCTGGCTCTGCCTGCTGACGAGTGTCGCCCTGGTGGCCTTCTCCACCACCTGCGTCCGACTGTTCGCCCGCAACGGGCAGATGGACAGCATCCTGCGCAGTGTGATCGGTCGTGCACCACGCGGCACCCTGGAACGCGACCCTCGACCGGTGGGAGAAAACGCGATCTCCTGGAGGGAATCGCACCGGGATGCCGGCAACCTTGCGGGCCTGATCGGACGATGGTCCTTCGTCGGCGCGGGCCTGGTCGGCACCATCGCCCTGCTCTGGCTCCACTGCGGAGGACAACTCAGCCTGGGAACCCTGCGGACCGCCATCGGCTTCCTGGTCTTCGCCGAGGTGTGCATCGTGATCCTGACCGCGGTCAACCTCAGCGCCACGGCTGTCAGCCGGGAACGCGAGGACGGCACCCTGGACATCATCCTCACCACTCCCATCCAGCCCGGCCCCTACCTTGCCGGCAAGCACAAGGGCCTGGTGCGCTACCTCCTGCCAATGATGCTCGCGCCCATCGGCTCCCTTCTGCTGGCAATGGGGTACGTCCTGCTGGATGGATTTGGAGCAACCACCGACCAGGTCCTTACGACCATCTCCGGAGACACGGTCGAAGCCCCCTTCATCCTCTGGCAGGGCGTGGTCGCCTTCACCGTGATGTTCATCCCGTTCATCGCCTTCTGCGTGATGGTCGGCCTGTTGTGGTCGATCCGGAGCCAGGGAACCATCGGCTCCGTCGTGGCAGCGGTCATCATCGTCGGTGGACTTACCGCCCTGCTGAGTTTCTGCTCCATGACCATTTCCAGCAGTACCCAGGTCCTTGGGCTCCTGGTCATGAGCATCAGCCCCGTGAATCTGTTGCTGTTCTGCCTCGACCCCATGTCCTGGATCTCCCGCCTCGATCCTGCATCCAACCTGGGGACCTGGCTGGTGCTCGGCAGCGGATTCTTCAGTGGTGCCGTGTGGGGCGTCCTCGCCATTCTCCTGCATCGGAACATGAGTCGCACCTTCATGATGACGGTGCGGCAACTCGCAGGCCGCTGACCCGACGGGATATACTGGCACCAGCAATCGATGGAGGAACCAACACGATGCCGTCCACCACGCCCCACGTTCCCCGACTCTATGACGAGGAAGGCGACCGGCTTGTCCAGGCCGACAAGCGATCTCCCCGTGTCATCCTGATCCCCTCCGGGAATCCCCGCGAAGCGTCAACGGATCGTGATCGGATCCGGATCCAGTGGGGCCAGATGCTGCTGGCCGATCTCCTGGCCAACCGGTACCGGACTCTGGTCTGCGGCGTCAACACCGAAGACAACACCAGTGGAATCATCGGCATGCTCGCCGACCTGCTGCCCACGAGCCAATGGTCGGCGGAAACCATCACCGCGCACGCCCGGATGTTCTCGGAATCGATGAACCAGGATGAGACCCTCGTACTCAAGTTCGACATGGACGAGGTCGAGGTACTGGCCCTGCTTCGACCCAAGGGCCGTGATCACTTCACCCTCGAAGATCTCAAGCGAGGCTTTCAGAAGGTCGGCAGCATGATCGAGCGACGCGCCGATCGCCTCCCCTGCGCAAGTGTCAGTTTCCTGGGAGCGAAGGCGAACGCCCTCGTGGGCGATGACCAGCGGGAGCCGTCGTTCGAAAGCGTGCTTCGAACCATGTTCGAGGCCGGCTATCGAGGCGATGTCTACCCCTCGCTGGGCATGTGGGAACTCGCACCGACCGCGGTCTGGGCGACCTACCCCTTCTCGGATTCATTGAAGGTGATGCGCTCCGGCGGCTTCTGATCAGACCAGGGCCATGCCCGGGTTCTCGATCAGGTCCTTGAGCGTGACCAGGTATTCCGCCGCGGTGGCCCCGTCGACGACGCGGTGGTCGTTGCTGAGGGTGACGGACATCTCGTGACCGACCACGACCTGGCCGTCTCGAACGACTGGCTTCTGCTGAATTGCGCCCAGGGCGAGGATCGCGCTGTTGGGCGGATTGATGATGGCCGTGAAATTGTCGACCCCGTACATCCCCAGGTTCGAGATCGTGAAGGTCGCATCGGACATCTCATCCACCGTGAGACCCTTGGTACGGGCCTTGTCGACCAGTACGTGGGTCTCCTCGGAGATTGCACGCAGGCTCTTGCGATCCGCGTTGCGGATCGTCGCCACGACCAGTCCACCACCCCGTTCCGGGGGGAGCGATACCGCCACACCGACGTTGACATCCCCGTGGTAGTCGATGTGATCGCCACCCCAGGATGCGTTCATCAGCGGGTTCGTGTACATCGCCAGGGCGCAGCACCGCAGGACCAGGTCATTGAACGTGAGTTTGACCCCATGCGACTTGAGCTGATCGTTGAGGGTGGTCCGCATCTCGACCATCGGATCCATGTCGAAGGCCATGCTCACCTGGTAGTGAGGAATGGTCTGCTTGGATTCGACGAGTCGACTCGCGATCACCTGTCGCATGTTCGAGAGCGGCTCGCTGTGGGACTGGAGCCCGAACCCGCTGGACACGGTGAGATCGGCTGGTTTCTTCTCAGCAGCGCGTGCCACCGGGGTCGCCTGCACCACGACTGCGGCTGGAGCCGGGGCGGCTGGAGTCGGGGGCGCACCGGGTGCGGCCGATGGAGGTACCGATGCCGTGGTTTCCTGCGTGGCCCCGACAGCGGAAAGCACGTCACGCTTGACGATCCGTCCCATCGGGCCCGAACCCTGAAGGGTCGTGATGTCGACACCGTGCTCCTCAGCCAGTCGCCGGGCCACGGGTGAAATTCGAACGTGCCCGGCCCGTGTCTTGGGAGCCTCGGCGTGTGGCGTGGCAGGCGGAGCGGGCGCCTCGGCGGGCGCGGGAACCTCGGCGGGCGCGGGAGCCTCGGCGGGCGCAGGGGCCTCGGCGGGCGCAGGGGCTGCTGCCGGGGCCGGAGTCGTCTCAGCGTCTTCGCCTTCCTCAGCCATCACCGCCACGACGGTCCCGATTTCGACCGGCTGGCCCTCGGGGACGGCGATGGAGGTGATGGTGCCGTCGTCGTAGGCCTGCATCTCCATGGTCGCCTTGTCGGTCTCGACATCGGCCAGCACGTCCCCCGATTCGACGGCGTCACCCTGGGCCACGTGCCACTTGACGATCGTGCCCTGCTCCATCGTGTCGGAGAGTCTCGGCATGGTGATGTCGATGGGCATGGGAGGTGGTTCCTCGATCAGGCGTTGTAGGTCGCGGAACGGACTGCTTCACAGATCTTGCGTGCGTGGGGAAGCATCTCCTGCTCCAGATCGTGGGAGTACGGCGCCGGAACATCATCGTTGTGCACCCGGTGGACATGGTTGTCCAGATCATCGAAGCAGGCCTTGTGCACCTCGGCCGCGACCTCGGAACCGATCGAGGCGAAGGACCAGGACTGGTCGACCACCACGCAGTAGTTCGTCTTGCGGACCGATGTGACGATCGCATCGAGATCGAGCGGACGGATGGATCGCATGTCGAGGATCTCGCACTCGATGCCTTCCTTGGCCAGTTCCTCCGCCGCCTGTTCACAGAAGTAGACGGTGCGGCCGAAGCCCACCAGTGTGCAGTCGGTGCCGGGTCGGCGAATCACGGCTTCGCCGATTGGAATGACGTATTCCTCCTCGGGCACATCGCCCTTGATGGAGAGCAGTCGCTCCGACTCGAGGCAGAAGACCGGGTTTTCATCCCGAATGGCGCTCTTGAGAAGTCCCTTGGCGTCATAGGGATCAGAGGGAATGATCATCTTCAATCCAGGCACGTTGGCGTAGAGCGACTCGACGCACCAGGAATGAGTCGAACCAAGCTGTCCCCCCGCACCGTCGTTGCCGCGGAAGACGATCGGACATCCGAACTGCCCACCGGACATGTAGAGGATCTTCGGCGCGTTGTTCATGATCTGATCCGCAGCCACGAGACTGAACGACCAACTCATGAACTCCACGATCGGGCGGAGTCCGAGCATCGTCGCCCCGATTCCCATGCCGGCGAAGCCGCTCTCGGAGATGGGGGTATCGATGATCCGGCGCGGGCCGAACTCCTCCAGCATCCCCTTGGAAACCTTGTAGGCACCGTGGTACTGGGCCACTTCCTCACCCATGAGGAAGACCCGTGGATCACTGCGCATCTCTTCGCTCATCGCTTCACGAAGGGCCTCGCGGAATTCGATTTCACGCGCCATCGGCATCGCCCCCCTCTCCTGATCGCTTCTCAAGCATGTAGCGAGGCAGGGACGTGCCGGTAAACGGGCCCCAGACATCGGCGTAGACGTCGTGGTGCAGTTCCGAGACATCGGGGACGGGAGACTGCTTGGCCCATGCGACCGCTTCGCGGATCTCGGAACGAACCGACTTGGACATCGCCTTGATGTCCTCCTCCGCCATCAACTTGGAGGACGTCAGGTAGCGGGACAACTTGTCGATCGGATCGTTGGCTTCGAACTCGACTTCTTCCTCGTGGGTCCGATACTTGCGCGGATCCGACATCGAGTGGCCCTTGAAGCGGTAGGTGTCGATGTCGAGGAAGTACGGGCGGGACTCGCTTCGCACCCACTCCACGATCTCCGTCATCTCCCGGTAGACCTCGATGACATCCATGCCGCGAATGGTCCGGGCCTCCATGTCGAAGGCCACGGCACGGTTCGTGATCTGGTCACCGGACGCGGTGCATCGATCAATCGCCGTTCCCATCGCGTACCGGTTGTTCTCGACACAGAAGATGATGGGCAGGTCGAAGATGGCCGCGAGATTCATGGCCTCGTGCACGGATCCCTGGTTGAGTGCTCCGTCACCGAGGAAACAGGCCGTCACCGAATCGCTCTTGCCGCCGTTGATGACCTCGTCGTTGTACTTGGTGGCGAACGCCAGGCCGGTTCCAAGCGGACACTGGGCACCGACGATGCCGTGCCCACCGAACATGTGGTTGTCGCGGTCGAAGAAGTGCATCGAGCCACCCTTGCCCTTGGCGCATCCATCGATGCGACCGAAGAGTTCCGCGAATCCGATCTTGGGATCCAGCCCGCGTGCCAGTGCGTGCCCATGGTCGCGGTAGGCCGTGATGACCGGATCCGTGTGCCGCATGGCAGCGATGCAACCCACTGCGACCGCTTCCTGCCCGTTGTAGACATGAAGAAAGCCCCCGGCGAGCTTGTTCTGGTACGCCTGCATGGCGCGGACCTCGAACTCCCGGATCCGGAGCATGTCCAGCAGCCAACTCTTGAGCACATCCAACTCGGGGATGGGCACTTCGTGCGCCTTCAGATTGGGAGTCGTGGTCGTGGACATCGTGGTTCGAGTCATCCACCGAAGTGGATTCCATCCCTTCAAATCGGGCCCCATGGCCCCGTCAGCGTGGATGGAGAGTATACCCCAGCCCTTGAAACTTCGACCTCCGGTATCGATTGAAACAGTCGCAGGCCATGGTCACCATGCGGCGAGGACCAGGTCACCGAGGCGGAGCATTGAAATGCCTGCGACCTGCCTCGCTGGAGCCGCTGCGGGGACTGTGCTAGGGTATCCCCCCTCTCAGCAGGTGTAGCTCAATTGGATAGAGCATCGGTCTACGAAACCGAAGGTTGCAGGTTCGAGCCCTGCCACCTGCGTTGCTGATGGGGGCCGTTTCAAGGCTTCCAAGCCCCTTCCCGGGTGAGGCGTTGCATTCATCGTGAAATCGGGGATAATGCTCCGTTCACGTTTCAGGAGAGGTCAAACAGGTGCCCAACAAGTCACACAGAGCCAAACGAGTCCGCCAGTCCGAATCCCGCCGTGCCCGAAATCGTTGGCGCAAGCGGACCATCAAGGACAAGACGGACGGTTTCATGAAGGCCATCCAGACCGGCGATGTCGCTGCGGCTGAAGTAGCCTTCAAGGATGTTTCCCGGCAGCTGGACAAGGTCTCCTCGACCAGCACCATGCACAAGAACACTGCGGCCCGCCGCAAGAGCCGTCTTTCACGCCGGCTGCGTGATCTGAAGCAGAAGGCCTGACCCCGACACAAAATCGACCTCACAACGCCACCGGCCGCCCGGTGGCGTATTCTTGCGCCCAGTCTCCATGGTGCTCGCATCGCAGCAACCCGAACATGCCAACCGGCCACGCCGGAGTGATGCCTCCTGGACCGACTGCATCCATCGCCCCTGGGTCATCCTGATCTCGCTGCTGCCGCTGCTTGCCATCGATGCCCTGGGCATTGCACGCGTCGCCGGATCCCCGGACACTCTGGCGAGACGACAACTGCATGGCCTGCTCGGATTCTTCGACGTCCCACCGACGCTCGCGATGGCCTCCACCATCTGCATCATCGGGGCCATCCTGCTGACCTGGCACCTGCTGCAACGTGACCCCTGGCGACTGCGCCCACTTGCTCCCCCGGGCATCGCCCTGGAGGGAGCGGCCTGGGCCATTCCCCTGCTTATCCTGTCGTACCTCTTTTCCAGCGCGACGCTGGCAGCATCCACGACCAGTGAAAGCATTGCGGCACTGCCCATGGTGGACCGGATGCTGGTGAGCATCGCCGCCGGACTGGACGAGGAGCTGATCTTTCGCATGGCCGGGATCGCCCTGCTCCACACCGTGCTCGTGAACATCATCGGACTGAAACAGGCGACAGGCACGATGCTGGCCATCGCGGGCACCGCGGTCCTGTTCTCCTGGTACCACGACCCCGAACTGAGCAACATGCCTCAACTGGTGTTCACCCTGCTGGCGGGCATCTACCTGGGCGTCATCTACGTGCTGCGCGGATTCGGAACAGTGGTCTGGGCCCACGTGCTCTACGACGTAGTGGTCACGGCGACACTTCCCTAGACAAGCGCTTCATCCAACTGCACGCTGGTGCGAGACTCGGCACTGCGGTACAGCGCCGCGAGCACGGTCTGGACCGAGCGGCCCTCCTCGGCCGATGCCGAGGGGATCCCGCGGGACACGACATTGCGGGCGAAGCGTTCATGCTGCCGGCGGAAGGCCGTATTCCAGTCTTCACCCGGGCGAACCGGCTGGGTGATGTCGACCAACTCCCCTTCCAGTTCGCTGCCGATGGTCAGAGGTGCGTCGGAAAGAATGTCGAAGTGCATCGCTGCCTTCTCACCGAAGAGCGTGACCCCGTCGGTCAACGTGCCTTCGGGCAGGTGCGACGCCCAGGACATGTTCAGCGACAATGTCAGATCGCCCTCGCAGCGAAGCAGTGCCGTGGCCCCGTCCTCCACGTCGAACGGACCACTTGGATCCGGAGGGCCCGCCCACATGTCGGTGAATCGATAGCCCGAGGGGGGATGGCCGAAGCAACTGGTGGTGTGGCAATCGACCGATTCAACACGTGGGCGATCACACAGGTGCAGCAGCAGATCAACCAGGTGTGGACCAAGGTCGATCAGAACACCACCGCCGGACTGCTCGCGGGACGTGAACCAGCGACCGAGCCCCGGGATGCCCCGGCGACGGAGCAGGGTCCCCTGGGCGTGGTAGATCCGGCCCAGTCGTCCCGATTCGATCACCTTCCGGGCTGCCATCGAGGTTGCCGCCATCCGGCAGACGAATCCCATCTGCACGATGTTGCTGGTGGCATCACGAGCAGCGATCACCGCGTCGCACTCGGAGACGCTGGTGGCCATGGGCTTCTCGATCAGCACGTCCTTGCCGGCCTCCAACGCCTTGACCGCGATGGAACTGTGCAGGTAATTCGGGACGGCGACCACGATGGCCTGCACCGCCTCGTCGGCAAGAAGTGAATCAACCGAATCATGCACCCGCGCGCCGCTGCCGGCCTCGGCCAGTGCGGTTGCTCTCGCAGCATCCGTATCGAAGATTCCCGCCAGGGTGCTCCCGGCTTCTTCGATGGCCTTCGCGTGGATTCCACCGATGCCTCCGGCACCAATCAAACCGATCTGAATGGACATGAAACGGTCCTCCCAATGAATGGACACAGTAGCATCCACCATCACGCGGCGTACAATTCCCTCGGGAGCCCACGCATGTCCCAGTCGGATCGGGTCATCATCATCGGCGGCGGCATCATCGGCCTCTTGACGGCACGGGAACTGCGTCGTCGAGGACATGATGTCATCGTGCTGGATGCCGGCTCCGGCTGTGATACCGCCTCCAGCGGCAATGCCGGCATCATCGCTCCCGGCCACTTTCCCATCGCCAGTCCCCGCCAGCGTTCCCGGGCGATGAAACTGCTGTTTGATCCGGACAGCCCCCTCTACATCCCCCCCCGCTTCAATCTTCCGATGCTGCGGTGGCTGTACGGGTTCCGCCGGGCGTGCCACCCGCGACACTACGGGCATGCCGTCGAAGTGCTCAATCGACTCAGCCGCATCAGCAGCGAGGGATGGCAGGAGTTCATGAGCGTCGATTCACCCCGTGCCATCGCCGACACCCTGCGGGCCGTCGGCTCACTCGAGGTCTTCTGCGAAGAGAGGACCGGGGAAGCGGCCTCGATGGATGCGCAAGTGCTCCAACGCGACGGGTTCGACACCGAACTCATCGATGGTGAGGAACTGCGGCGGCGAGATCCCGCCTTCAGCAACGAGGTCATCGGTGCCCTCGTGCACCCTGGCCACATCATCACCCAGCCCGACCGATTGCTGTCCGCCATCGAGGACCATGTCATGGAACTTGGCGTGGTGGTACAGCATGGTCACGCGGTGGAACGGATCCTCGCCGACGAGCACACCTGCCATGGCGTGCTCATCGACGATGATCAACTCGTGGAGGGAGGCACGGTGGTGATTGCCGCCGGCATCTGGTCCGACGGGTTGGCCGGGCACCACGGGGTCCGAGTGCCGATGCAGCCGGCCAAGGGCTATCACGTCATGGTCGACATGGATGCCCCGCCATCGCTGGCCTGCGTCTGCCGTGAATCGATGGTCGCGGTCAACAGCATGGATGACGGCGTCCGGTTGGCCGGGACCCTGGAACTCTCCGGCATCAATCACCGCATGGCGCAGCGTCGACTGGACCTGCTGGTCAAGGGCGCCGCACGCTGCGTCAAGGGCATCGAAGATGCTCCGATCCTGCAGAAGTGGACGGGCATGCGGCCATGCACGTCGGATGGATTGCCGGTGATCGGTCCCATGCCTTCGATGGCCGGCACCTGGGTCGCCACCGGGCACGGCATGATGGGCATCACCCTCGGCCCGGTTACCGCCCTGCTGCTGGCGCAGATGATCGATGGTGACACGACGGAGATGGACGTGGTCCCGATGTCGGCGGATCGCTTCAACTGATCTCGTCGACGTGCTCGGTGTAATGAACACCACGTGCCTGCAATCCGGAGAAGAGCGCATCGAGGACATCATCCCGGGCCGCAAACTCCTCCGGAGGATGCACGCCCGGTGCATCGACCACGCCCTTGGCGATCAGTCGGGCCATGATGGCGCAGGGAAACGCGGTGGTCCGGGCCATCGAACTGAATCCCGTGGCGGGATCGTAGTAATCCAGCAGATCCCATCGCAGGCGAACCGTGCGGCCTTCGAGTTCGCCCGTGGCTTCGACGCGCATGGCAGTAAGGTCCGCTTCTCCCTCCTCGTAGGTCCAATGGGGAAACAGCAGGGCCGCGGCCAGATCACGGGGCACGATATCGACATCACCGACACGGACCGGTTCCTCCCCGAGGAAGCCCGCTTCACGCATCTGCAGCATGACCTCCCGATGACCTGGGTAGCGCATCGTCTTCTCACGCATGCTCGGCACATCAAGTCGATCCGCAAGGCTGCGGAGACCATCAGTGTTGAATGCTTCCAGGACGCCCACCCCCGGAAAATCGATCGACTCCGGTTCCGAGAGCGCCTCGCGGATGACCGTTCGTCCATCTTCGACCAGCCGCGCGGGACGCACGTACTCCTCAAGCACGTCCGCGGGTGAGAACCCCGCCTTGTACTCGAACGGGGGACGGGGATTGGCGGGAATACCGCCCACGAAGATGTCCAGGGTATGGCAGGGATCGAGCCTGAACGCGGCACGTCCACCCAGGAGATTGCTCATCCCCGGGGCCACGCCGATGTCCACCACGCAGGTGGCACCATGCGTGCGAGCCAGCTCATCAAGTTCCCAGGCATCCTCGGGCATGAAGGAGATGTCGCAGTAGTTCCGTCCCGACTCGATGACCGCCCGAAGGACCCGGTACCCGAACCGTCCCGGCATGGCTCCCACGATGAGTTCGTGATCGTTGCAGAGTGTCGCTACGCATTCGGGACTGGAGCAGTCCGCCTCCACCGCGCTGATCGGATCCGCGGATGCACCGCACACCGCCTCCAGTCGCTTCGCGTCGATATCGGCAAGGCTGACTTCCAGGTCTGCATCCGCCGCCAGGTCACGGGCGATGACGGACCCGACCAGCCCACCCCCGAGTACCAGTACCTTCGTCATTCTCTGACTCCTACAATTGCGGGGCAATGAGACTCACGGCTCGTTCATACATCAAACGAAGACGATTCGCCGAATGAATCCCCTCCACCGAATCGGCCATGAGCATGTGGTTCCACTGCTCGATGGCCTTGATGAGGCCGGCATCGTACACCCCGAGCATGACCTCGAAGTTGATGAACAGGCTTCTCCGGTCTGCATTCATGGAGCCGACCAGGGCGAACGTGTCGTCGACGATCACGGTCTTGCCGTGGAACATCCTGTTGTAGCGAACCACGGTGCCGCCACTTGCAATGACTCGTCGCAGATAGGTGGATCTCGCAAGATCCGTCAGGTGGTGATTGGAAACCGATGGGACGATGATCCGGACATCCACCCCCCGCCGCGCCGCCAGGCAGATTCCCTCGCAGAGGGTGTCGTCGGGCACGAAATATGGCGTTGCGATCCAGTAGCGGGACGCGGACAGGTAGGCCGCCGTCAGCACGCTGTAATAGAGCGAGTCACTGGGAATGTCCGGACCGGAGGGAACCACCTGAAGTTTCGTACTTGACGGGTCGATCCGGTGCTGCACCGGACGCTTCGCCTCGGGTGGCGGGGCTCCGGTTGCGAATGCCCAGTCACTTCGGAAGATCGCCATGTAGTGCCGCACCGCGGGGCCTTCGAGCCGGAAGTTGATGTCCTTCCAACGGTCTGGAAGCGGGGTGGGCCCCATGTATTCCTCGGCGAGATTGCTTCCTCCCGCGATGACCCGGGCTCGATCGAAGATCGCCATTTTTCGATGGTCACGGGTATTGGTCTTCCCCTGGAACGGCAGGCGCAAGACCGGGAGAAAGATGGCTCCCTGGCCCCCGGCATCCTGCAGTGGCTTGAAGTCACGCTGCTTGAAATGCATCGATCCCAGGCCATCGACCAGCAAGCAGACCGTCACGCCCTCGCGAGCGCGCCGGACCAATGCATCGAAGATCGCTTGACCGGTCGAATCGAGCGTGAAGACGAAGGTCTCAATGAAGATGCTCTCTTGAGCCTCCTCAATCTGCTCCATCAAGGCCGCGAATGTCTCTTCTCCGGTCTGGAATACATCCAACGAGTTCCCGGCACAGGCCCCGGGGATGCCGAAATTCCGCAGCAGGGTATCGATGGGATGCAGGTCACCGATGAACTCCTCTTCAGTGTCTCCAAAGACCACGCCCCCCTTCTCACGAATGAGCTTTCGATACTTGCGGCCACCGATCATCAGGTACAGCGGAACGGCCACGTAGGGCACGACGATCATCCAGAAAATCCAGACCCCGATGCCTTCTCGCTGCTTTGAGCGATCCAACAAGACCGCCAAGCCAACAATTCCAAGGCAAAACCCAACTACCAGGACAATATGAGTGAGAATCCATGGCATATCGATGCAGGCAGAGCTCTCCAGAGGCATAGTAGTGGGTGGTTACTGATAGTAACTCCAAGGATATTTTGAATCAGTTAGCCGGATCTTTGAGGTTTCAAGGAACCTCAACCGGAAGAAAATCGTATCCTGATTATGCCTGAAAGTTGAAATGACCTGACTTGTCAGGGATTGTCAGTCTTTACGGGTAAAAAAACCCTTTTAAGCCCTCCCCAGGGGCTCTCAAGGGATAATGAATTGGATTGCTTCACACCTGCGGGGAACGAACCCTGTGGACGAAGCCTGCTCCGGCAACGGTTGCCGGAGCATCCTCATCTAAGCCGCGCTGCCTGGACCATGAACTGTCCAGATGGATGCTTTTCGAGGAGTTTGGCCGTGACACGAGTTGAACTACGTGCCTCTATCGTTCTGGACCATTTCGAAACCTACTACCACCGTGTGTTCTGCTTCTGCAGACGTTCGCTGGCACCTGACATGGCTGAAGACATCGCTCAGGATGTCTTTGCCCGGCTGCTTCAGATTGAGCGGCTCCCCGAGATGAAGATCTCCGTGAGCTACCTCATCAAGATCGCAGACAACCTCATCAAGCGTCGCTACAACCGAAACCAGCGGTTCCAGCGGTTCCTGGAAGCCAACGACGGCCAGCCGGAGACGACCTCCAGCTGCGATACCGCCTCGTCCTGGCTGGAACTGGATACCAATGAACTCGGTGACGAGGTCAGCCAGCAGTTGGACCTGCTGTCCGAGGATGAACGCAATGCAGTCGAACTGGTCATCTGCCACGGCCTGAGTTACCAGGAAGCCGCCCACAGCATGGGCGTTCCGGTCTCGACCGTGAACAACTGGAAATACCGCGGGCTGCAGAAACTCAAGGATGCCACCGTCTGAACCCGTAGGACGGCTTCCAATCCAACGGTGCCCCGACTCCCCGGAGCCCCCCTTTCGACTCGATTTGAAGAGCCGCCGGCTGTCCCTATACTGCATTCATGGAACGAAATCTCGAGACCACAGATCGCACCCTGCGCATGACCGCCGGCGTCTTCCTGATCCTGGGAGGACTGCTGCTGGTCATCCTCTGCTACCTCCAGATTCTCGAAGCATGGTGGTTCATCGTTGCCGGCAGCCTGGCGATCCTTGGAATCGGTGGCGTGCTCTCGGCCGCCACCGGCAAGTGCATGATGCGCAAAGTCATCGGTCACTGAACACGTCACGCAAAAAACCAGAAGGGCGATCCATTGCTGAATCGCCCTTCCTTCTTCTCTCCTCACCAGCCGGCCGAAGCCGGTTTTTCGTGTCTGCAGAGCACAATGGCCTTGAACAAGTTCAAGCACATGCCCGCGGTTGACTGTGGTGAGTTGCCTCTCTTCTTTCCGTACAAGTCTCAGTCACGGCTGACGCCGCGACCCACCACCTGAAATCTACCCCTCCAGAACTACCGACGCAAGGGCCCAACCCCGCAGTTCCAAGCAATGATTCGAGCCATTCATTCATCCGGTTCAACGAACATTCAAGCAAGTGCCCAGCCCCTCCATGGAGGCCCTGCCGCCCCATCCCACCCCGTGGGCTCGGGCCCTGGAATCCACCCGCATTGCCCGGAGAATCCACAGGACGTACCCTGATGGGGTCGCAGCCGCCGTAGCTCAGTTGGAAGAGCACATGATTTGTAATCTTGAGGTCGGCGGTTCGAGTCCGCCCGGCGGCTTTCCTGGTTCATGGCATGTCTTGCCCCCCCCTCCCGGGGCCATTAGACTTCACCGTTTCAAGGGCGAGTACCCAAGTGGACAAAGGGGGCAGACTGTAAATCTGCTGGCGTACGCCTTCACAGGTTCGAATCCTGTCTCGCCCATTCACCAGGAAACACCACGGGGTGTAGCGCAGTTTGGTAGCGCGCTTCGTTCGGGACGAAGAGGCCGCAGGTTCAAATCCTGTCACCCCGATTGCCGCTTCCCGCCGACAATGGCGGGTGGCCTTCGAGCATGACCCCATGCCCACTGCTGACCCCCCACGTCCATATCGAGTGTCCTGTGCCCCGGGGTTGTCACCCTGGCTTGCGCAGGAGGTCGAGGGCCTTGGCCTTCCGGTTGAGAAGACCGACTACACCGGCGTTGCAACCCGGGGCACGATGGTGGATGGCATGCGCATGCTGCTCTGGCTTCGTACGGGGTACCACGTGCTGCAGCGATTCGCCGACATCCGTGCCGTGGATGCGGACATGCTGTACGCGGAAACCGTTCGATTGCCATGGGAACGGGTGATCCCGCCCGACGGGTGCCTCACCGTGGTTTCCGCCGTAGACAACCCCACCATCACCAACTCGATGTTCCCGAACGTGAAGGTCAAGGATGCGATCGTCGATCGTCTTCTGAAGATCCACGATCGGCGTCCCGACTCCAACTCCAGCGGTGATCATGCCGTAGTGCACCTCTTCTGGAAGAACGACCAGGCCCGCCTGTCCCTGGACTTCTCGGGTCCGAAACTCTCGGATCGCGGGTACCGCCGGGAACCCGGCAAGGCTCCGCTGCGGGAAACCACCGCGGCGGCGATTCTCCGGGAAGCCGGGTACGACGGATCCCGACCGCTGGTCGTACCGATGTGCGGCAGCGGAACCCTGGCCATCGAGGCCGCGCTGATCGCCAGCCACCGGGCCCCGGGCCTGCTCCGAAGCGGGTACGGAATCCAGCACCTGCTGAGTTTCGACGAGGAAGCATGGCGGGATGCCAGGGCTGAAGCCAAGCGGCAGGCTCGAAAGCCCGTCGGCATCGCGCCCATCATCGCCACGGACCTCGATCCCAAGGCCGTGGAATCGGCACGACGCAACGCGACGACCGCCGGTGTGGAACACCTCATCGAGTTCTCCACCTGCGACTTCGCCGACACGCCCCTGCCCGAGCAACCGGGCACGGTCATTCTTCACGGAGAATACGGCCTTCGACTTGGTGATCCCGAGGAACTCGCTCCCACCTACCGTCGCATGGGTGATTACCTCAAGCAGCAGTGCGCTGGCTGGGACGGGTTCGTCTTCACGGCCCGTGAACATGCCGGACGCATCGGGCTGAAAGCTGCACAGCGAACGCCGTTCGAGCATGGTGGCATCGATTGTCGACTGCTGCGGTTCGAACTCTACGCCGGCTCAACCAGTTCCTGAACACCGATTCACCGGGTATTGCGGGCTCGTCCCTTTCGGATGGCCACGCCCAGCAGCGTCAGGTCCGCAGGACTCACTCCAGCCAGGCGGCCAGCCTGTCCAAGCGTCGCCGGTCGATACCGGGCCAGGGCTTCCGCCGCCTCGCTGCGAAGCCCCGTCACCGCAGCCGGATCGATCCACGTGGGAATGGACCTGGCATCCGCGTCACGCTGCCGGGAAATGGCGGCGTGCTGACGCACGATGTACCCCTCGTAGCGCATCGACGTCATGACTCGTTCAACCACCGGCTGGTCCGGTTCCTGCAAGCGACGAGCGATCTCATCGACCGTGGTCTCGGGCTGCATCACGAGCTTGCGGAGTGGACGCCCACCCTCGATCCGGGTCGACTCGATCCCCTCGGTGATACGTCGCAATGCGGCCTCGCGACCGATCCATGTGTCCCACCTGCGATCGCAGACAAGCCCCCACGCACGAGCCGACGGAGTCAGGCGTTCATCCGTGTTGTCGGCTCGCAGCAGCAGACGATGTTCTGCTCGACTGGTGAACATCCGGTAGGGCTCGCGAGGCGTCTTCGTGACCAGGTCATCAAGCATCACCCCGATGTAGGCCTGATCCCGACCGAGCCGGATGGGATCGTCACCGGCGGCGCGGCGTGCCGCGTTCAACCCGGCCACGAGCCCCTGCCCCCCCGCCTCCTCGTAGCCACTGGTCCCGTTGATCTGTCCAGCGAGAAAGAGTCCCTCGATGGACTTGGTCATGCAGGTGGCATCGATCTGGTGCGGCCAGACCATGTCGTATTCGACGGCGTATCCCCAACGAAGAATCTCGGCATGAGCGCATCCGGGCATCGACCGAACCAACTGCTCCTGGACGTCCCGGGGCAGCGAGGTGGAGATGCCGTTGCAGTACAACTCGTCGGTATGGTGGGATTCGGGCTCGAGGAACACGTGGTGCGCATCTCGATCGGCGAACCGAACCACCTTGTCCTCGATCGACGGGCAGTACCGGGGCCCACACTCGGCCTCGACCGCCCCGCTGTACATCGGCGCCCGGTGCAGGTTCTCTCGGATCAGTGCGTGGGCCTCTGCCGTCGTCGACGTGATCCTGCATTCGACCTGACGGAGCCGGGGAAAGTCTCCTTCCGTGGTCAAATCACTGAACGGGCGAGGGGTCTCATCGCCTTGCTGCCCCGGCAGCCCGTTCCAGTCGATGCTGCCACGTCGAAGGCGAGGCGGGGTTCCCGTCTTGAGTCGACCGAGTTGGAAGCCCAGCCGCTGCAGCGTCCCGCTGATGCCGTCGGCCGACCCTTCATCCACCCGGCCCCCGGGGGTGGCGGTGCCGCCCGTATGCATGAGGGCACGCATGAAGGTCCCGGTGGTCAGCACCACGGATTCCGCATGCAGTCGTGTCGAGTCCTCGTGCCGGTCCGAGTCCAGCGGCCGGGATGCGTAGATGGAGCGGGGGGCGGCATCCGGGTCATCGTCGAATCGATCTGCGCGTGGATGCACGATCCCCGATCCCGCCGGCAGGTCAATGCCGATGATTCGCTGCCCCTCCACGACAAGGTCGTCCACCGCCCCCGCGATGACGTCGAGATTCCCGGCCTCGGCGATGAGGCGCTGGACCTCGACGCGGTAGGCCTCCTTGTCAGCCTGGGCGCGTGGACCGCGAACGGCCGGGCCCTTGGACGTGTTGAGCATCTTGAACATGATCCCGGTAGCGTCGATGGCACGACCCATCAGGCCGCCAAGTGCATCGATCTCCCGTGCCATCTGCCCCTTGGCGAGCCCACCGATGGCAGGATTGCAACTCATGGTTCCAATGCGTGAAGGATCCATGGTCACCAGGGCCACACGTCCGCGGCCGCGCAGCACGCTGGCCGCGGCCCATGCCGCCTCGGTGCCGGCATGGCCACCACCAATGATGATCACGTCAAATCCAGGAATTCGGGGAGCCATGGATGGCTCAGTCCACGTCCCAGGTCTCACGTCCACGCACGAGCGTCGCGAGATCCTGACCGGACCGCTTCTCGCGGGCCGCGGTGACCTGGTCCTCGAGGGCCGCTCCGTAGGAAGGCACATCGGGGTTGCAGTAGAGCACGCCGAGCGGTTCGGGGAACTCGGGATGGTGCATTCGGGTCAACATCCAGGCCTGCAGACGATTGCGTTCGTCGTGAACCATGCAGTCGGCCTCGGAGAACTCGCCACCAAGTTGGATCACCTGGAGTTCGCCGTCGGCGAAACGAATGCCACGATTCCGATCCGACCCGAAGACGATCGGCTCACCATGGACGCATTCAACCGTGTGCTCCGGGCGGCTGTCCTTCTGGGAAGCGTAGAACCACACCTTGTGATTGAAGATGTTGCAGTCCTGGTAGACCTCGATGAAACTCGTGCCCCGGTGGGCCGCTCCACGCTGCATGAGGGTGGTGAGATGCTTGGCATCGATGTCGATTCCGCGGGCGATGAACGTGGAGTCGGCGCCGAGGGCGAGCGACAACGGGTTCAGTGGGGAATCGATCGAGCCGTCGGGCGTGGACTTGGTGACCTTGCCCCGCTCGCTCGTGGGCGAGTACTGGCCCTTGGTGAGCCCGTAGATCCGGTTGTTGAGCAGGATGATGTTCACGTCGACATTGCGACGCATGATGTGCATCGTGTGATTGCCGCCGATCGAGAGCAGATCGCCGTCACCGGAGATGAGCCAGACATCCAGTTCCGGATTCGCGATCTTCACGCCGGTGGCGAATGCTGGAGCGCGGCCGTGGATCGAGTGCAGCCCGTAGGTCTCCATGTAGTACGGGAAACGCGCTGCGCACCCGATGCCGGAGATGAAGACGAAGTCCTCCTTCTTCCGAC
Source organism: Phycisphaerales bacterium (assembly GCA_029245245.1). Classification (GTDB taxonomy): domain Bacteria; phylum Planctomycetota; class Phycisphaerae; order Phycisphaerales; family SM1A02; genus UBA854. The sequence continues at coordinate 58,234 of JAQWPT010000007.1, read as the reverse complement.
CAAGGTCCGGGAGGGTCTTGCGAACCGCCGCAAGCACCGCGTAGTCGCCGCAGCCCGGGCACCATCTCACATCCTGGTCGGTGGTGAAGTCCTTCGCCTTCAGGGTCGGCAGTGCAACATCGCTCACGAAGCACCTCCCTGCATCAGATCACGGATGCGATCACGAAGTTCATGCACGTGGAAGGCGCGTCCCTTGAGTTCATTGATGCCGGTGATGGGCTTCAGGAACCGCCCCTGCAGCAGCATCTTCAACTGGCCGGTGTTGTTCTCGGGCACGATCACCGTCTCGTACCGGTTCAGGATCTCTTCGATGTTCGCGGGGAACGGGTTGAGATGGCGAAGATGGGCGACGGCAACGGAGCACCCCTCTTCACGCAGTGCCAGTACCGATCCCATGATGGCACCACGGGTACTGCCCCAGCCGAGCACGAGGACGTCCGCACCTTCGGGATCGTCGACCTCCAGGGGGGCGATGATGTCCGCAGCCCGCCGGATCTTCTCTTCCCGCTGACGAATCATGTGGTCGTGGTTGTCGCTGTCGTAGGAGACGTTTCCGGTGATGTCTTCCTTCTCGAGCCCGCCGACGCGATGCTCGAGACCGGGAGTTCCCGGAATCGCCCATTGCCGTGACAGGGTGTCCGGATCACGGCGGTACGGACGGTAGTGTTCATCACCCTCGGCCGGCTCCGTTGGATGCTCGATGACGATGGGTTCGATGGCATCAAGATCCGGAAGTTTCCAGGGCTCGGCACCGTTGGCGATGGAGCCGTCGGACAGGAACAGGACCGGACACATGCAGCGCACCGCGAGGCGTACCGCCTCGACGACGAGTTCGAAACAGTCGGATGGCCCGCTTGGCGCAAGGATGATGCAGGGAGTTTCCCCGCTCCGTCCGTACATCGCCTGCAGCAGATCCGCCTGCTCGGTCTTGGTCGGCATGCCGGTCGCTGGTCCCGCTCGCTGCACATCGACGACGATGATCGGCAGCTCCAGCATGACGGCCAGGCCGAGTGCTTCACCCTTGAGAGCCAGGCCCGGACCGGATGTCCCCGTCACGCCGATCTGGCCGGCGAAACTGGCGCCGATGGCGGCACACACTGCAGCAATCTCGTCCTCGGCCTGGAAGGTACGGATACCGAGATGCTTGAGCCCGCTGAGCCCGTGCAGCAGTTCCGAAGCAGGGGTAATGGGGTACCCGGCGTAGAGAAGATCCTTGGAGGCTTTCTGCGCAGCGGCGGCGAACCCAAGCACCGTCGCCTCGGTGCCGCTGATCTTTCGATACGTACCCTTCGAGAGCGGAGCCGGGCTCACCCGGTACTGCACGGGGAAGATCTCAGCCGTCTCACCGAAGTAGTACCCGGCCTTGAGTGCGGCGATGTTGATCTCCGCCACCTTCGGAAGGTTCTTCTTGGTACCGAAGTAACTCTGCAGGTAGTCGATGGTGGCGTCGAGTGGCCGATCGTAGAGCCAGTACACGAGCCCGAGGGCATACATGTTTCGACAGCGGTCGATGTCCTTGGCCCCCATCTCGCTGTCGGCGAGTGACTCCCTGGTCAGGCGACTGATGGGAATGGGGCGAAACTGGTAGCGGGTGGAAAGCGATTCGTCGTCCAGCGGGTTCTCATCCGGCGCGTAGCCGGCCTTCTTCAGGCCGACCTTCGTGAACTCATCCTCGTTGACGATCACGACGCCACCGGGTTCGACGTCGGCGATGTTCACCTTGAATGCGGCGGGGTTCATCGCAACCATCGCGTTGACCGCATCGCCGGGAGTATGGATATGGTGATCCGCAAAGTGAACCTGGAAGCCCGATACGCCGAACGTCGTGCCCCGCGGGGCACGAATCTCGGCCGGAAAATCCGGGAAGGTCGAAAAGTCGTTTCCGAAGAGTGCCGAGGTCGTGGTGAACTGGCCACCCGTCAACTGCATCCCATCCCCGGAATCACCGCAGAAACGGATGGCGACGGAGTCGAGGTCGACGAGGTCGTTCGGTCGGGATGGGGCCTGGGTACTCATGGCATCATGGATCCCCCCGGGCACCGGCCCGGGCTCGGAACATTGTAGAGAAGGCGATCACCCTCGTGTTCGCTCGAATCCATTTGCGTACAGACAGGTTGTTCAGCGGCGGGGACGGCTGGCCGAGCCTTGACGCCTGGTGCCCCAGACGTTCATGAGGATCGCCATGTCGTTGATGTCCACGAGGCCGTCCCGATTCATGTCCCCGGCCTGAGGCTTGGGACAGAAGTTGGCGAGGGTTTCCTTGCAGTTCGTGTTGGCACCGGCCCAGGAGCCGCCCGCCTTGACGCACGGGGCCTCCTCGACCTCGATGCAGGCTCCACCGATGCAGCAGGCCCCCTTGGGATTGGCGACACTCATCAAGTAGCCGCCACCGGCGATGTCGTCGTTGTCGGTCTGGAACCGGCTGGTCCCATCCTCGATCAACGTGCCACTCCGGTACCCGTGGTAGATCGCCCCACCCTTGTAGGTGGCCGCGTTGTTGAAGAACACGCAGTTGGAGATCGTCGGAGTGCTGTCGTAGTTGTAGATTGCACCGCCGTTGTAGGTGGCGAGATTGAGCGTGAAATTGCAGTCCTTGATGGACGGCTCACTCTGGTTGGCGTTGTAGATGCCTCCACCGGCATAGCGAGCGGAATTCGACTCGAACTCGCAGAGGAGAATCTGGGGTGAGCTCTCGATGTTGAAGATCGCTCCGCCCTTCTCCGCGGCGTTCTTCATGAAACGACATCCATCGAGTTTCACGTCAGATCCCGATCCGTTGAACATGCCTCCGCCGTTGTAACTGGCGTTGTTTCCTTCGATGACGCAGTTGCGGATCACGGGGCTTGATGCCATGGCGACGATACCGCCCCCGATGGTCGCTTCCGGCCCGTAGAAACTTGGATCACCGGTACCCGAGACGACCCTGAAGCCCTCGATGATCGTCCCGGCGCCTTCGCCACTGACGCAGCGAATAACACTGTTGTGCTGCCCGGTTCCGTCGAGAAAGGTCAATCGGGGTCCCTCGGTGGCAAAGATACGAATGGCCTTGCCCCCGGGATTGATGGATTCCATGTATCGCCCCGGAGCCACGTGGATCTCATCCCCGGCTTCCGCGACATCAATGGCCTCCTGAATGGTCACGTACGTACCGGGAACCTGGATGGTCCGGGCCTGGGCCACAGATGATGCAAGCAGGCACGCAACAAAGGCTGGAGCAACCCAACCTCGCCAACGTGCCATTCCGCATTTTCTGACCAACCGATTCACTTCAAGGCTCCTCTGGCAGCCAATCTCCGGGAAACACCTGCGATGCGAAACATACTAACTCACTTGATAACAGTCGATTACAGCCTCCCTGCCCTGCTTGGGCAGGAACGCCAACTACCAGATATCAAATACGCACCAAAGTGCCTGACGGTTCTCCTGAACACCATACATTTGTGGCCCACCAAGGCCCATAAGGCTGTTCCATCGGCTGAATTATGGGGTTGTTGGCAGGAAACGAGCATGCAAAGTCATGAATCGCAGTTCCAAGCCTGAAATATGAGGTCCTGATTCTCCCAAGCCGGAGAACCCTCACCCTCAAATCCACTTTCAAGACCGAAACCAACCACTGAACACTATATTTCCCAATGCTAGAATCGATCTCCTACGAGCCGGAACTGGAAGTATTTCATCCTGAAGGGCAACACACTTCATGGCACTCATCGAAGTTCGAACACGCCAAGGCCGCAAACGAATCGATCTCTCCGAGGATGCGTTGACGATCGGTCGCTCAGATGACAACACCCTGGTGCTCGAGGATGACCGGGCAAGCCGGCACCACTGCGTCATCGAACCGATGAAGGGCAATGACAGCAGTTGCTTCCAACTCCGGGATCTGGGCTCCAGGAACGGCACGAAACTCAACAACAAGGACGTTGACATCCAGCCTCTGGACAATGGAGATGTCGTGCGCATCGGGGCCACGGAAATACGGTTCATCGACCCAGTCCAGACGTTCACCAACAAGCGTTCGAACGTCCCGAACTTCAAGTCCTCCATGGATGATCTCGACGAACCACTGGACTCCAACATCCCCACCCTCGACATCGACCTCCATGCGGATGCCGCGGGAAGCGTGCAGACCGGCTACGAACGCCGCCTGCGGGAGATGGCCGAAGGCGGCCATGAACGAAGCTTCGACGAAACCGACATCAGCCTCGTGGACACCAAGGGTGTGACCCTGCACCAGGCGACCTCGTCAGGCATCGAAACCGGCAACGAGGAGGAAGCCGGCGAAAGCATCCGGGCCCTCCGCCTGCTCCTGTTCACCTCGTTCCGGGTACGGGCGACCGACCTGCATGTCGAGCCGAAACTGCAGGGTTCAGTCATCCGGCTTCGTGTCGATGGCTACATGATCAGCGCCGTGGACATCTCTGAAACGTTGTTCAAGCGACTGTTGGGCCTGATCAAGATCCTCTGCCAGATCGAAACCAGCCAGAAGAACACCGTCCAGGACGGGCACTTCTCCGTCGCGGTGAAGGGCCGCCGGGTCGACTATCGCGTCAGCCTCACGCCCTCCGTGCATGGCCAGAAACTCGTCATTCGCGTCCTGGATTCCCAGAACGCCCCGAGTCGCCTGCACGAACTGGGCTGCCTTCCCTGGCAGTATGAAAAACTCCGGACGATCGCGACCAAGGACGCAGGCCTGCTGCTTGCCTGCGGCCCCACCGGCTCGGGCAAGACCACCACGCTCTACTCGTGCATCCGCGAAATCGACGTCGAGCAGCGAAACGCCATCACCATCGAGGACCCGGTCGAGTACTACCTGGACGGGTGCACCCAGATTCCCGTCGACTCCGACCAGGGCAACTCATTCGGCAGCATTCTTCGCTCGGTCCTCCGGCAGGATCCCGACGTGATCTTCGTCGGCGAGATCCGGGACATCGAGACCGCCACCGTGGCCATGCAGGCATCCATGACGGGACACCTGGTCTACACCACCGTCCATGCCAAGGATTCCATCGGTGCGATCTTCCGCCTCCTGGACCTGGGCGTGGAAGCCTTCCTCGTGGCCAACGCATTGAACCTCATCGTGGCCCAGCGGCTGGTCCGGCTCCTCTGCAACACCTGCAAGAAGGGCGTCACACCCACCCCGAGCCAGAACATGAAGATGGGCCAGTCACTTGGCGGTGTGCCCGAGATCTTCGTCCCCACCGGCTGCAAGCAGTGCCTCCGAACGGGCTTCATTGGCCGGCGAGCACTTTTCGAATTGCTGGAAGTCTCCGATTCCATGCGGGACGTCATCATGAAGACTCCCACCATCCAGGGCATCCGTGAGATCGCCAAGCAGGGCCTCTTCACCTCCCTGGAAGAATACGGATTCCACCTCGTGGCCGAGGGTGACACCACCTTCGACGAGATCGACCGGGTGGCCGGGACCGAGTAATCCCCACTGCCGCCCTGCTGCCACCCTGAACAGGCCCTTGGCCGCTCCTGAACCACCTGCTACACTGTGCGGCTCGAAACAAGGCCATCCCTGGAGGTGGCAGGAGTCCGACCATGTCGACCGCAGACCAGATCACGCCCAACCAGACGATGACCTTCACCGTACAGCGCACTCCCCGCACTCCGGCGGGCCGCAAGACCATCGAACGCCTCATGGGCATGCAGACCAGCGTCCAGAACGGTCGTAGCAAACTCGCCACCCTGCGTCGACTCAAGGACAACGTCACCTACATCCGGGCCGGCCGGAAATGGGTCAACCGCAAGCGGGTCACCAAGCTCGCCGTAGCGGAACCCGGTGCCACCTTCACGCTGCTGGTGACTCCCCAGATCGTCAATGATCTCAAGAGCGTCGCCGACTGCCTCGACGTCGCCTGACCACTCCATGCATTGAAAAACGTGTTGAGCTCCCGTGGGAGATCGGTGCGCCTACTTGGCGCAGAGTCCCCAGGAACCAATCACCTCGAGCAGGTCCATGACATCGACCATGCCGTCCAGGTTGAAGTCACAGGTGCAGCCGTTGCACGCACCCCAGTTCGAGATGACATCCAACAGGTCGGAAACGTCGACGACCTGGTCGCCGTCGGTATCGCCCACGCACCGCGGATTGTCGTAGACCCCCAGTGTGCTGGCCAGGCCGCGTCCTCCCCGGAGGTCCCGCTCACCGATGACCACGAGATCATCATCGCCGTCGTGATCCAGATCGCCGCTGGACAGCAGCAGGACGTCGACATCGGTTGCAAGATCCTCGGCATCGGCGAACACGAGCAGTGAACCGCCGTAGAGATCCGAATCATTCCGGAGCATTTTCGCGACCCTGCTGCCGTCGTCCAAGGTCGCCACGACCGCGATGTCTTCATCTCCGTCAACGTCAAAGTCGAAGAGCGTCAGCGAACCGGTGGACGCCGCCACCGTGATCACGAGCGGCGGATCGTAGCCACGGGTGGAGGATGACTTCTTGAGCACCGTCACCGTGCCCTCCTCTTCGTCACTGGCGACGAAGTCTCCTTCACCATCGCCATCGACGTCCTTGCCCTTGATGTTGCTGGGCTTTGGCCCGGACGGATGGCCCTGTGGTTCACCGAGTTCACCGCTGCCATTGACGCTCATGGTCAGGATCATGCCTGGTTCGGTCGTCGTGGCCCCCACGTCACCGCTCTTCTCCTTGTCGTAGTCGGCCGGATCGATGCTGCTGGGTTTGCCGTCGGTGTCGACCTTCTGGGCCTCCCTGGTACCCCGAAGGGACAAGCCAAGGTAGGTCTGGATCTCGCGTTCCTCGCTGCAGCAGACGAGCAGGTCGTCGAGCCCATCGAGATCAAGGTCACGTGCTCCGAGGCCCAGCGGACCAGCTCCGACCGCCAGTGGGGTTCCGTCGGGAACGAACATTCCTGTTCCATCGTTTCGGAAGATGTCCACGGTATTGTCAGTGAAGTTCGAAGCCGCCAGGTCGATGTCCCCGTCGCCGTCGAAGTCGCCGGACGCGAGGCCGGCCGGATCGTTGCCCAGTGCATAGACATCCTGGCTCGCGAATCCACCAGCCCCATCGTTGTTGAAGATCACGAGGCTGCCTGGCGATCCACCGAGCACGACGACGATTTCCTCGTAGTCGTCACTGTTGAGATCCGCGGTCAGCACGGCCGTTGCCCCATCACCCACCGCATAGGGGTCGTCATCGTCGAAGGCGATGAGATCCGCCAGGTCGATGACTTCCAGCCACACCACGGTCGAGCCCCGCGATCCGCCGCCCTGGTGCAGGAGGAAACAGCGGTTGTCGGGCAGGCCCGGCAGGAGCGCCAGTTCAAATCCGCTGGACAACCCACCACTTTCCAGTCCCGAATCGATCAGGGGAAGTACGGCCCCGACCTCGAGTCCGGCCACGGAGCCCTGGACGGACAGGGTGCCGGCAAGTTGCGGCGTGTCGGAAATCTCCAGCCGCGAGGTCATGCCCTCGTACACGGTCATCGAGAGACGACCCCGGGAAGCCTGGGCCCAGGTTCCGTTGATGTTCAACTTGGCCGCATCCTCGAGCCGGACTGTACCGGCAAGTTCGTCAGAGCCGAGGGAGATGTCGCCGTTGATGGTCAGTTCACCCCCGGAGAGGGCGGCGGTGCTCTGGGACATGTCCGGGGGACAGCCCACGAAGAACGAGACCGGGTCGGCCTTGGTGCCGAACGTACTGCCATCCTCGGCAGGCACCGCGCGAACCTGGTCGAGACCGATGCGAATCGAGGTCATGTCACTGGTCTCATCGAGGTAGAGGTCGTACCCGGCCCCTCCCCAGGTCGAGAAGACGGCACCCCTCGACACCGACGGAGGCTCCGGCAACCACGCGCCCACGTCGTCGATCGATCCGCCACTGGGCCTGTTCCAGAACGACATGAAGGGCGTATCGAAAACCTTGATCCTGCCGGACATCGAATCTACGCCCCCTCCATTGTTGGAGTTGCTCAGGAGCGAGGCGCCGGCAAGCGAGACCGTGTATCCGAGCAGATCTGCTTGGAGTGGTTCATTGCTGACGAGTTTCGCAGTTCGAATCCACTGGGGCTCGTCGCTACCGCCTTTGCCACGACCACTCCCCACCTGGATCTTCTCATACAACCAGATCCGGCCGGTGTTCAATGCCAGGTCGTCGGCGAAGGGTTCGGAGATCACGAGCATGTCGCCGCTGCGATCGAGATCCCAGCCGAACATGCTTCCACCTCTTGGGTCCGCGGACATGATGAAATCCGCCGGCAGGAATGCATTCTGCACGGAGTCGTACTCAAACACGTGGACACAACCAGCCCCGGCCGTTCCCTCGCCAAACAACGACTGGGATGGAGCGCCGATGAACAGGTACCCATCGAAATTCAGTGAAATCGAATACCCGAACATCGAGGTGCCCCCGGCGCCCCGCAGGGGGAGGCCTGGATCATCGATGACCTGGAACTGGTTCCATGTCCCGCCGGAGAAATTGCAGATGTACACCTTCCCCACGAGATCCGACTCGCCGGGCGCGCCGATGGCCAACCAGTTTCCGCCGAGGAACTCGAGACCCTGTCCGAAGAACTGGCTCGGCGTCCCTCCACCGCCCTCACCCCGGTCGTCGGGCGAGATGGTCTCCAACACCCACGTGGAGTTCACCAACGCATAGGTGTGGACGACCCCGTTCGGGTCGGCTCCGGGACTTCCCACCACCACGCGTTCATTGTTTCGATTCAGATCGACCGTGGCTCCGAACGTATCGTCTGACGGAATGGGATTGGCGAAGACATGCTCGAGGGTCCACGTGCCCGACCCGTCCCGGGTATAGAGCAGCACGTTCCCGAACTTCACCGGCATGCCGAGGCCCACGATCGCCCAATTCTGGTCGATGGCGACGGATGCAAGCGAACCACCCGATCCGCTGGGCACAAGGTCGTCAAGGTCATCCACCTGGACGACGGACCACTCCGATCCGGAGCGATGGAGGAAGGACACCCTGCCCAGGCTGCCGGATTCGACGGGCAACTCGACGGCGATGCCCCAGTCTCCGTCGTGCGCCACGCGGTATCCAAATGCAGCACCATCGACGGGAGTGACCGGATCGATGCTCGCATCCGCGAACAGCGTCGGTACCACCGTGCCCTCGGGTTGCTGCTGCCAACCATCCGTGGAATCGTAGATGTACGCCGCCCGAATGGACGTCTCGCCATCGAAACTCGGCGCTCCGACGGCAACCCGCTCACCGGACATGCACACGGAGTGTCCAAACTCGGCACGCTCCTGGCCATCCATCGCCGAAATGCGGGCTGCCTGTTCCCACTCGACCTTCGTCCGCTCGAAGATGGCCACGGCCCCGGAATCGGCGCCGTACCCGCCGTCGCCTGGCATGCCTGCGACCACGCGACCAGCAGATACATCGACGCTGGTGCCCAGTCGCTGGGCCCCCAGTTCGTCGGCGATCATTTCCTGCTCGTGCAGCCAACTGGTGCCATCGTCGAGGTAGAGGTGGACGGAACCATGGCTGGGGTGCGTCGCGTCCAGGTCCTTGCCGGGTCGACCGATCGCCACCCGGGTGCCATCGAGCGCAATGCTGTACCCGAACAGTTCCTGCTCGTCGACCATGGGAGCCGGTGCCTCGAGCCTGGCGTCCTGCTCGTAGTAGTCACCGTTCTTCCTGAAGATCCAGGCCCGGCCTCCATCGTCGATCGCTCCGCCGTAGATGCTCGGTCCACCGACCGCCAGGACATCGCCCTCGAGCTCCAGGCTCCAGCCGAACCCGCGCCCTCGCTCGGACTGGTCGGGTTCGACCGTCTGCAACTGCGCGTAAGCACCGTTGGCTCCAAGCCGCCAGATGTGGGCCCGCCCCTCGTTGCCGCCGCTCGACTCGTCCCATGCCGGCTCCCCGACGGCCAGGAAAGAGCCATCGAGGGACACGGCGAGGCCGAACTGGCCCAGGTAGCTGCCCGCACCCGCTTGCACGACGCCATCGAGCTCCCACTTGGTCGCTCCCTGGACGTAGACGTAGACCGCGCCGAAATCTCCAGTCCCATTGGACTCGGCCGGACTGCTGATGACGATTCGCTGGGCATCCATGTCGACAGTTGTTCCGAACGACCACGAAGCGGAGTCGCTGAACGACTGGATTCGATGCCAATCTCCATCGGAGAACTGGTAGAGCACCGCCTGGCCCTCTCCATCGCCGCGGGCGAACTCGCGGGGAGAGCCGACCAGCAGCAGGTCGTCGACCATGGCCGTGGACTGTCCGAAATACTCGTAGGTCGAACTGAGTCCCTCGTTGACTCGCCATGAGCCGTCTTCAAGCAGATCAGCGCACACCAAGGCCTGCCACCCTGCCAGCCAAGGCAGGGCGCATACCAACAACCAGCATGCCCTCTTCAGATGATCCACTGGGGATGCTCCCCTCCCTCGGAATGGGCCGAGCGAAGGCTCCCCGAGGATCATTCCAGTGTGCTCCCATCTGTCCAAACCTGCAAGGAAAAAGGGGGCTCACACTGGATGAACTGCGGAAAGGGGCTCTGGTGGGGCCACGATGTCCATTTCCATCCAGTTACTCGCTGTTCCGGGGCGTCAGCAGGCACCGCATGCGCCCAGCAATGGGGCTCAGGGGCTCAGGCAGGCCGGTTGGATCGCACCACTGCAGTTGCGAGTACTCGTCGGTTCCCGGCGAGAGGGCCTCGGAGGTCGCCTCCAGGGAATAGACGAGTTCCCAACTGAAGGCCGTATCGTCCAGCAACAGGGCCAGGGCGACGGGGCCGCCCGCGGGCTCGCACCCGGTCTCTTCCTTCAGTTCGTCCAGCAGCACCTGCTCGGGAGCATGGCCCGGTTCCACGCCACCGGCGGGTGCGAACTCCCACTGCCCCGGGTAGTGATGCACCCACTGGGCTCGGCGGCCAAGCAGCACCTTGCCGCCATGGTGAACAAGTCCCTTGACCCCCAGTGTCCGGATACCGCAGTCGAAGTCCTCGCACTGCACCGCCTCGTAGCGGTAGGCCGATTCCACGAGATGCATGGTCACGCCACCACATCCGTTGCGATGGACACCGAGCACGTGCAGGACACGCCCATCGAACAGGGCCGGGTTCGCCTGCTGCAGACGCTGCCAGCGTTCCTCGATCTCGATCGGGTCGACGCCCGTGGGCACGAAGGGCTCATCGACGATCGACAGCACCGGTGGTCGGCGCAGGAGGATGCATCGTTGCCCGTCGCGGCTCACCGACTCAACCGAACTCGATGCCCTGGGCCAACGGAAGATCGTCGCCCCAGTTGATCGTTCAGGTTTGTCGCCGCATGTAGAACTTCCAGGAATCGGAACCGGACTCGCGTCCGCCACCGGTATCCTTCTCGCCCCCGAACGCCCCGCCGATCTCGGCGCCACTGGTGCCGATGTTCACGTTGGCGATGCCGCAGTCGGACCCGGCATGGGACAGGAACCGCTCGGCCATGCGGACCGAGTCGGTGAAGATCGCGCTGGAGAGTCCCTGGTCCACCGAGTTCTGCTGCTCGATGGCGGCCTCGAGATCGTCGTACTCGTAGATGTAGAGCAGCGGCGCGAACGTCTCGTCCCGCGCGATGGCGGGATCGGCTCCCTTGGGAACACGCACGATCGTCGGCGCCGTGAAGTAGCCCGGGGAATCGGCATGTTGATCGATTGCCTCGACGCCACCGGCGATGACCGTGCACCCCTGCTCGACGGCCTCGGCAACGGCGCTGCGCATCGCCTCGACGGCGTGGGCTCCGATGAGTGGACCCACGAGGGTTCCGGAATCCATCGGGTCGCCGATGGGTACGGATTCGTAGGCGGTGGCCATTCGCTCGGCCACCGAATCGACCACGCTGCTGTGGCAGAAGAGTCGACGGGTGGACGTGCAACGCTGGCCGGCGGTCCCCACGGCCCCGAAGAGGGTTCCGCGGATGACCAGTTCCAGGTCGGCATTCTCGGTGATGATGATCGCGTTGTTGCCACCCAGTTCCAGCAGGCAGCGGCCGAGTCGCTTGGCGACCGCGGTGCCCACGTGCCGGCCCATCCGGCAGGATCCCGTGGCGCTGATCAGCGGCAGGCGACGGTCGGCGATCATGGTCTCGCCCACCTCGTCATCGCTGCCGATGACGAGCCCGAAGAGATCGCATGGATCACAGCCTTCCGGATTGAAGATGTCCTGGTTGCGCATGACCTCGTGCGTGACGTTCGTCATCGCGATGGCGCACAGGGGCGTCACGAGGCTGGGCTTCCAGATCATCGCGTCTCCACAGATGGCGGCCAGCATCGCGTTCCAGGCCCAGACGGCCACCGGGAAGTTGAAGGCAGTGATGATGCCGATGATTCCCAGCGGGTGCCACTGCTCGTACATGCGGTGCAGCGGACGCTCGGAGTGGATCGTCAGTCCATAGAGCTGACGGGAGAGCCCGACGGCGAAATCGGCGATGTCGATGCACTCGACCACTTCGCCCACGCCCTCTGGGTGGATCTTGCCCATTTCCATCGTGACCAGGGCACCGAGTTCCTGCTCCTTCTCACGAAACGCGTTGCCGATGCGGCGGACGATCTCGCCTCGCTTGGGAGCCGGCAGCATGCGCCAGTGCTTCTGCACGGCCTGCGCACGGACCACGGCGTCCTCGTAGTCGGAAGTCGACTGCAGGCGGACGGCCGCGAGGGGCTCGCCGGTGGCGGGATTGATGGATACGACGCAGTCATCACCCGCGGTCGCCGGGTCGACGACGAGGGGATGCTGCCACAGTTCGGAGATGGTTTCGGTGTTCGTTGACATCCACGCAGTGTATCCGGGCCACGTCCTCCCTGCGACGGTTGCGATCCCCTACAATCGCCTCCCATGCCCCTTGACCGCAATGGAATCGCGAAACGTGCCGCCTGCGAAATGCAGGATGGCTTCTACGTGAACCTCGGCATCGGGATGCCCACCCTGGTGGCGAACTTCGTGCCCGAGGGAATGGAAGTCCACCTGCAGTCGGAGAACGGGCTGCTGGGCATGGGCCCCTTCCCGGCCGAACACGCGGTCGATGCGGACCTGATCAATGCCGGAAAGCAGACGGTCACGGCCGAGCCCGGGGCCAGCTTCTTCTCCTCGGCGGACTCCTTCGCCATGATCCGCGGTGGCCACATCAACCTGGCCATCCTGGGAGCCATGGAGGTGTCCCAGGAGGGAGATATCGCCAACTGGATGATCCCAGGCAAGATGGTCAAGGGAATGGGCGGTGCGATGGACCTCGTGGCCGGGGTCCGGAAGGTCATCGTGATGATGGAGCATGTCAGCCGCAAGGGCTCACCCAAGTTGATCCCCACCTGCACCCTGCCCCTGACCGGGCTTCAGTGCATCGACATGGTGATCACGGATCTCTGCGTACTCGAGATGGATCCGAAGGACCGACGGTTCGTACTGACCGAACTCGCCCCGGACGTGACGGTCGACGAGGTGCTCGAGAAGACCACCGCGGAGATCCGCGTGGCCGAATCGATCCAGTCGATCACCGCCTGAACTCAGAACTCCTTGGTGCGGTGCTGCATCTGCGCCTTGAGTCGCGCGAGAATCGATGAATGCATCTGGCTGACACGCGACTCGGAGAGGTCGAGCGTGATGCCGATCTCCTTCATCGTCATCTCCTCGTAGTAGTAGAGGATGATGATCAGCCGTTCGGCGCGGGAGAGCCCCTTGGTCATCAGCAGCTTCAGGTCATCCCGCTGCAACTGGGTGACCGGATTCTCCTGGCGATGATCCTTGACGACGTCGATCTCCCGCACGTCCTTGTTGGAGTCGGTCTCGAACCACTTGCGGTTCAGGGAGACGACCCCGACGGGCTTGGAATCGCGGGAGAGTTTCCCGAACTCGTTCTTGTCCACCTCCATGCGGTTGCAGATCTCGGATTCCGTCGCGCGACGGCCGTGCTGCATCTCGAAGGAGCGGCGGGCCCGATCGACCTTCGCCGTCCGTGACCGCACCAGACGCGGCACCCAGTCCATGGCCCGGAGTTCATCGAAGATGGCTCCACGGATCCGCTGGGTGCAGTAGGTTTCGAACTTGACGCCCCGGCTCAGGTCGAAGGCGTCGATCGCATCCATGAGCCCGAAGAGGCCCGAGGACATGAGGTCCTCGACATCCACCTCCGATGGCAGACGGGTGTGCATCCGTTCCGCCGTGTAGCGGACCAGTGGCAGGTAATTTTCGATGAGGAAGTTCCGGATCATGTCGGACGGCCCAGCCTGGTACAGAACCCAGACCTCACCGATCTCCATGTCCACAAGCACCTCGACAGTGACCGTCGTAGTGGCCTTGCGCCGTACCTTCTTCTTGCCTTTGGAGGAAGTCGCGGTGGACTTGCTTGTCCGTCCGCTCCCGCTCCCCGTTGCTGACGAGGCTGACTTCCGTCCAACCTTCGTAGTTGCCTTCGGCATCGGTCCGCTCCTTGACCATGTCGCCGCGTAATGTCGAACGCGTCATGCGTTCAGGTTCGATCAAGTTGATTCGATTCCGTTCGAATCGTGATCGACCTGCACAAACCTACCATCATGCCCCTGCAATGGTCAAGTAGGGACTCAGGCAGTTACGGAATCAGGAGCCTCGACGTCCACGGTGGAAGCGTCTTCCTGCTCGCTGAGTTCGTCGTGAGACGGTGCTCCGGATCCATCACGGGAGACCGCAAGCACAATCATGCTTCCAGCGCACCAGGCCAGGGCCCAGCAGATGATCATTGCCACCATTGCTCGAAGCAGGATCACGATTGGCTCATTTTCCACCATCATGCCGTTGAGAATGGCGACACTGAACCCCACGAGGGCCGTTCCAGTCGCCAATCGAGGCGGAAATGACTTCCAGTTCAGTACTTCCATGCTGTGGCTGCGTACATCATCCATGCGTTGTAATCCTTCTCACCAGAAGACAATCCACCTCACCTTCCAGCCCGTTCAACATCGTCAGAAAAACCCAACCAGCGTGTAAATCGGTTGAAAAACCCATGTTGCGCCTCCTTGCTTGGTTCAGAGGACCGTTCTCCAAGTTCCGAAGCGGCTATGGCCCTGATCTGCCGCGTTGCCAGCCCGTTGGGAGATCCGATGACGAATGGAAGTTGGTCACGCACGGCCTGGCTCACCATCGGGTCGCGAGGCACAAATCCTGCCAGGCCAATTGGATACCGAAGAAACGTGGAGCATGCCTGCTGCATGCGAAGGTGCACATCCCGCCCCTCCGCTTCCGATTCAACCATGTTCACCAATAATCGGATGGAGATGTCCCGGGAAACGCTCAACAGCGACTTGATCATGCCATAGGCGTCGGTGATCGAGGTCGGCTCCGGAGTGCAGACAACCATGACACGCTCGGCTGCGACGGCAAATCCGACCACGGAACGACCGATTCCGGCTCCTGTATCCACCAGGATCACGTCTGCGGTCCGTTCCAGTCGCAGCAGCTCACGAAGCAGGATGCGTCGATGCTGCGGCTCCAGGTCGGCCATGTCCGCCACACCGGAGGCTCCGGGCACGAGCATGAAGCCACCGGGCCCGGGCACCATGATCTCCCGCAGGGTCGCTCGTCCCTCAAGCACGTGCTCGATCGTTCTCCTCGGCGTGATGCTGCAGAGCACATCGGCATTGGCCAGGCCGAGATCGGCATCAAGCAGCACCACCCGCTTGCCGGTCTGGGCCATCGATGCGGCGAGGTTCACCGCGATATTGCTCTTGCCCACTCCCCCCTTGCCGGAGGTGATGGCGATGGCCTTGGCACTGCGGCGCATCGTTCCTGCGACCGTCGAATGCGCATCGAGCGTGAACTCGTCATCAGTCGATGTGGAGCGATCTGCCTGGATCCGCCGGGCAACAAGTTCGTCACCAATGATCGACCGCAACCGCGTGGCCTGATCGGTCATGACACCCCTCCGGCATTGAGTACGAGTTCGGCCAGTCGGGCGGGGCGTGCCGTCTCGATGTGGTCGGGGACCTCCTGTCCCGTGGTGAGGAAACTCAACTTGCGACCGATGCGGTGCGTGACCTCGACCAGCATCCCGAAGTTCACGGCCTCGTCGAGCTTGGTGAGGACGACGCGGTCGATGCCGATCTGCGAGAACTCGTCGGCCTCGCTCATGAGGACGGATCTTGAAGCCGTCGATGCCAGGACCAGATGCACCTCGTGTGGTTGCGCCACGTCCAGCCAGGTTCGCAGTTCCTGGATCCGATCGGAATCCTTCTGGCTTCGGCCTGCCGTATCGATCAGCACGACATCGAGGTGCGACATCTGCTGCAGGATGTCCAGGAGTTCATCCTGCGAGCGGGCCACCTGCATCGGAACACCGATGATCTCCGCGTAGACCCGCAACTGCTCCACCGCAGCGATGCGATAGGTGTCCAACGTGATCAACCCGACCGTCCTTCCCTGTCGCAACCGGTAGGCGGCTGCGATCTTGGCGACGGTGGTCGTCTTCCCGACGCCCGTCGGTCCCACCAGCGCCATGGTCAGCGGACGTCCATCGGGCGACGTGGACAGCAGTGAGCCGTCCGCAACCGGGATGAACGATGCCAACTGCTCGACGAGCGCGTGCCGAACCAGTTGCTGGTCTTCCAGTTCCTCGCGAGACAACGTGCTCGTCACCGCATTGAGCGCGTCGACGGCAAGTTCCTCGGAGCATTCCTGTGCCAGCAGATTCAGGTAGAGGTCGAAGACTTCCTCCGCCACCGGCGGCGCAGCATCAGGTGACGTGTGCTGCTGTGCCTGCAGAACACGCTCGACCAGTCCTCGGATCTCGTCGAGTTCCTCGCGAATCTCGCCGCCTTCGGGTTGGGCCGGAGTCGCGGCAGGTGCGGGTGCGGGTGCGGCCTCGAGATCGTTCAGCAGGTTCCGGGCCATGCTCCGGGTCTGCTCGCGGCGTGCTTCATGCCCAAGGGGAGTCTTCGCTGAATCCAGGCTGGAAGACAGGTAGGCATCCCGGGCATGGCTGGATGTGGTGACGACCGGAACGGCCTCGGGCACCGGAGCGCGGCGGGGCCGCACCTGGTCGGCGGTCGTAGCCCGCAGTTCCACCACCGAACGGGTGAACAGCCCGAGGAATCCCCCACGCCGGGTCGCCCGGGTCTCGAGGATGACCGCGTCGGAGCCGAGGTCGCGTCGGACGGCCTGCACGGCCTCGTCCATTGAATGTGCCAGATAGGTTCGTACTTTCAAGGGTCAGCCCTCCATGGCTGCGGTTGCGCCCGGTTCCCCGGACAGGATTCAGGCGGCGACGGATTCCGTTTCCATGTGCACGAGTCCGAGGGACTCGACATCGATGTCTCGTTCAACTTCGTTGTAGGCCAGGACGATCACCCCGGGGACGTGCGCTTCCAGGACCGAGCGGACCTGCGAGCGGACGTTCGGCGAAGCGAGGACGATGATCCGATGCCCGGCCCGGACCAGCGGTTCGGCGGCGGAAGACACGGCAGATGCGAGGTACGCCGCGCGGTCCGGTGGCATGGTGAGCGTCGTTGCCGCCGGCGATCGATCAATGTGCGAACTGATCACCTGCTCGGTGGCCGGGTCCAGCGTGACGCAGTGGAGCTTCAGCTTCCCGTGTTCATCCGCGATGGCGTGCTGGTGCGAGATCGTCCGACGCAGGGCATTGCGAACGTATTCCGTCAGAACAGCCGGATCACGGGAATGGGGCGCCCAGTCCGTAAGTGTCTCGATGATCGTCTCGAGGTCCCGGATCGGTACCCGTTCGACCAGCAGGTTCTGCAGCACCTTCTGGAGTTCACCTGGCTTGACGATGGCCGGGACGGCCTCTTCCACGAGCTTGGGCGATGTCGACTTGAGCTGCTCGATGAGGCGGCCGACCTCTTCCCGGGTCACGAGTTCCGATGCATGGGACCGGATGAGTTCCGCAAGGTGCGTCGCCAGTACGCTCGCGGCATCGACCACGGTGTATCCAAGCATGTCGGCCCGAGCTCGTTGCTCCTGATCGATCCATACGACGTCGAGATCGAAGGCGGGCTCGCGTCCAGCGATGCCCTCGATGGGTTCGGCTGCC
This sequence comes from Phycisphaerales bacterium, assembly GCA_029245245.1. Classification (GTDB taxonomy): domain Bacteria; phylum Planctomycetota; class Phycisphaerae; order Phycisphaerales; family SM1A02; genus UBA854. Next base: position 40,258 of record JAQWPT010000007.1, on the reverse strand, counting down.
ATGCCCGCCGCCATCGCCATCAGCAGGTTCGGGTGCACCACGCCGGATGAAATGATCTCGCCCCGAAGTTTCACGCAGTACGTGGATGCGTCGAGTTGCACGTTGTCGCGGATACGCACCGGTGGCACGACCAGCCCCAGTTCCACCGCCAACTGTCGGCGAATGGCCGCGATCCGGTCCAGCAGATCGCCACCGCGGGCGGTGTCGACCAGTTGCACGAGGCCGTATCCGATCTCGATCTCCAGGGCGTCCATGGAGAGCAGTTCTTCGACCGCCTGTTCCCCGGGAGCCTCCTGAGACGCGGCGGCACGAGCTTCGGCTTCCTGCTGCTCCCCATTGCGGCTGTCCATCCGGGTGCGGCTCCAGCCGATGAAGGCCAGTCCCCCACTGGCCAGGAGCAGCGGCAGCGTTGGAAGCGGCGTGAAGGCCAGGATGGCCAGGAAGATCGCAACGAGGTAGAGAGCCAGTGGCTGGGACGCGAGCTGACGGGGGATTTCGTCACCGATGGTCTGCCGTTCGCCCGCCCTGGCGACGATCAGTCCCGCGGCGATGGCCACGATGAAGGCGGGAATCTGGGAAGCCAGTCCGTCACCGATGGTGAGCTTCGTGAAGACGGAGATCGTTTCCGAGAACGTCCACCCCTTGATGGCCATGCCGATGGCAATGCCGCCGATGATGTTGACGAGCGTGATGATCAGGCCGGCGATGGCGTCACCACGGACGAACTTGCTGGCACCATCCATCGCCCCGTAGAAGTCCGCCTCCCGGGTAATTTCCTGACGCCGATCACGGGCCTCGTGTTCCTCGAGAATTCCCGCGGAAAGATCGGCATCGATGGCCATCTGCTTGCCCGGCATGGCGTCGAGCGTGAAGCGGGCCGCGACCTCGCTCATGCGGGTTGCACCCTTGGTGATCACGACAAACTGCACGACCACGATGATCGTGAAGATGATGATTCCAACGATCACGGACGTACCGGCGACGAATGTGCCGAAAGCCTCGATCACGTTTCCGGCCATGTACATCGCAGAGTCGGGCGTCGGGGCATCCGCATTGAGAATCAGCCTGGTCGACGCGACGTTGAGCACGAGGCGGAAGAGCGTTGCGCCCAGCAGAAGCGCCGGGAACACGCTGAACTCCAACGGCCGATCCATGTAGACGGTTGTCAGGAGAATGACCGATGCCAGCGCGATGTTGGCGGCGATGAGCACGTCGAGAATCGCCGGCGGCAGTGGCACCACGAGGACCGTCAGAAGCATGAGGATCGCCAGCGGCACGATCAGGTGCTTGTGGCGACCGATGCGGTCCAACAGGTCGTTGAACCCGTCGGATCTGGTGGTACCAGGTTGAGCGGCAAGTCGACTCATGCGATCTCAGGGGTCCTTCTGTTCACGACGCCATCCGTCCTTCCAACTGGTAGACCCAGGCCAGGAGTTCGGCGACGGCCTTGAAGAGGTCGGCTGGAATGGGCTGGCCAGCCTCGACCTGGGCGTGCAGAGCCCGGGCAAGCGGCTTGCGCTCGACGATGGGCACACCGTGTCGCTCCGCGATCTGGCGGATACGGAAGGCCACGAGATCCGCACCCTTGGCAATCACGACCGGGGCGGCCATCGTGGCGGGGTCGTACTGGATGGCCACGGCGAGGTGCTCGGGATTCGTGACGATCACGTCCGCCTGCGGAACCGAGGATGCGATGCGCTGCATGGCCAGTTGCTGCATCATCCGCATGCGGCGCCGCTTGTGACCGGGATCGCCCTCGGCGTCCTTCATGTCGTCCTTGACCTGCTGGCGGGTCATCTTCAGATCCTGCCGGTACTTCCACCGCTGGTAGACGAAGTCCAGGATGCCCAGCAGGAGGAGCACGCCTCCGATCCGCATGGAGAGATCGGCAAGCATCCACCCGACGCGGGAGATGATCGCCTTCATCTCCAGGGTCGGCAGGGCCAGCACATCGGGTGCGTACTGCCACACCGTCAGTCCCGCCACGGCGAGCACGATCAGGATCTTCATGGAGTCCAGCGAAACCCGGATGACTCCGGAGATGCCGAAGATCCGCTGCAATCCCTTGATCGGATCCAGCCGCTGCAGTTGTGGCTCCAGGGGCTTGAATGTGAACAGCAGGCCGAACTGCAGCAACTGCGCCCCGGCAACCGCGATGAGCATCAGCAGCAGCACCGGCAGCAGCAGCCCCGCCGCCCCCGCAGAAAGATGCACCAGTGCCTGCCAGGCTCCGGCGGGCTCCAGCGCATTGCCAAGAACATCGAGATCGATCATGCGCTGGAGCAGCAATCCCCCCTGCTCGAGGAAGGTGCCGCTCATCACCCACAGGATGAAGGTGCTCACCAGCAACGCGATTGCCGCCGTCAGGTCGTTGCTGCGAGCCACTCGCCCCTCGGTGCGTGCTTCGCGCAGGCGCCGCGGCGTGGCGTCTTCGGTTCGTTCGCCGAGGTCATCGGACATTCGACGCTCTCCTCATGCGGACTTGACCCAGTGCAGAATGGCGTGGAGCGTGTCGTCGATCGCCTCCATGCCGACTTCCTCGATGACCGCCAATCCCGCGATGAGCACCAGAATGCCCACGAGGATTCTCAACGGAAATCCGAGACTCAGGATGTTCAACTGTGGCACCGTCCGGGATACGAATCCCATGGCGATACTCTGCAGAAAGATGATGGCCAGGACCGGAGCCGCAACACGAATGGCTACCTCGAAGGCCGCCAGCAGCATGCCGGTAATGAAGGTGATCAACCCGGAATCGATCACGAATCCACCCAGTGGGACATGCTCGAAACTGTTCATGACCGCGATCATGATCGCCTCGTGCCCACTGACAACGAGGAATCCCACCAGGGCCAGGAAGAAGAGCAGTTGCCCCAGGACATCCGCGTCGTCTCCCACGGCGGGGTTGTAGAACGTCGCGAAGCCCAGGCCCATCTGCTGTCCCATGAGCAATCCACCCATCTGCATCGCCACCAGCGGCAGTGATGCCACGAGGCCGATGACCAGGCCCACCATGACTTCCATCGCCACCAGGGGAGCCAGGGCGAAGAGATCCATCCGCAGCCCTTCCGTCGAGACGACTCCGAGTCCGTAGAGGAGCGGGTAGATCGCGAGTCCGATCACGAAGGCAAGCAGGATCCGGACTCGAAGCGGCACGACGTTCGAGCCGAAGACCGGCGCAAAGATCATGAGACCACTGACTCGAAACACGACGAGCATTGCGGCAGGGAGATGAGCGGCCAGTGCATTCATGGAAGTTCATGCTGAATAGGACCGACTTCAGAAGGCGGTAAACATCTCCAATGCGAAATCCGACAGTTTCATGACCAGCCAGGCCATCAATGCGATGGCAACCAGCAGCATGGCCGCGATCTTGGGAACGAAACTCAACGTCTGCTCCTGGACCTGTGTGACAGCCTGCACGAGACTCACGATCAATCCGACCACCAGTCCGGCTCCGAGAATGGGTGCCGACAGGATCAGGGTGTACATGAGCGCCATGCGCAGAGCATCGATTCCTTCACCAGCCACGACGGGCCTCCTTTCGTCTCGTTGGTTCACGGCGCGCGCGCATCTACGGACCTCCCCCGCTGACCGCGTTGGCCAGTCCCTGCACGGATTCGGGCTGCATGACGCTGGTGATCAAGGAACCGGCCACGAGCTGCCAGCCGTCGACAAGGACGAACAGGAGCAGCTTGAACGGCAGCGAGATCAGCACCGGAGGCAGCATGAGCATGCCCATGGAGACCAGCATGCTCGCGATGATCAGGTCGATGACGAGGAAGGGCAGGTAGATTCGGAACCCGATGAGAAACGCCACCTTCAGTTCACTGAGCACGTAGGCCGGAATGAGGGTGAGCATGTCGACGTCGGACCGCTTCAGTTCCGAGGGATCGGACGTGTCGATGCCACGGTAGTTGAGCATCATGTAGACACCGGACCAGTTCCCCGTCGCCTCCAGCTGGGAGAACATGAAATCACGAAGCGGCTGCTTGGTTCGATCCCAGGCCACCTCGTAGCTTTCCTCCTGCCCATCGACGTAGGGCTTGATGCCGTCCTCGTACATCCTCGCCATCGTCGGAGTCATGACTACGAAGGTGATGAACAGGCTCAGACCCACGATGACCTGGCTCGGCGGCAGGCTCTGCGTTCCCAACGCCTGCCGCAGCAGGCCGAGGACGATGACGATCCGCGTGAAGCAGGTGCAGAGAATCAGGATCGAGGGAGCAAGGCTGAGCACCGTCAGCAGGACGAGAATGTTCAGCGTCGTGCTCAGGTTCCCGTCCATTCCCGGGACGGAATCCGCCGCACTCTGGAGCACCTCGATGGGATTGAGTTCAACCGGAGCGGTGACCGCGGCCATGCCGGGTGCCGCCAGCAGCAGCACGGCCGTGCCGGCGGCAATCCGCTTCCACGACCTGGTCTTCCGAGTTTGCCGGTGTGCGTTCATACCGCCCGCGACCCCCCGAATACCCGTCGCCACCATGCCCCACCGGCACCGCCACCCCTGGTCAGATCGACCAGTTCCGAATCGGCTTCGGGTGTGGCTGCTTCCTGCTGAGCCTGCAGCAGTCGCTGGAACACCTGTGGCGCACGTCCACCGGATTCGAGACGTCCACGCAGGTCCGCGAGATCTTCACCCTGAAACTCACTGAGGGTACGCATCGTTCCGCTGCCTTGATGGACAAGCAGCATCCGCGGTCCGACCTGGACCAGGACAAGGTGCTGTCCACGGGCCACCGGGTACCGGGCATGCACCTGGAGGATTCCAGAGGGCCGTCGGCCTCCACCGAGTCCTCCCCCGGCCCGGCGCATCACCTTGCGAACGCCGAACAGGAGCACGACCACTGCGCCCAGTGCAAGCACGACACGGACGAGATCATTGTTCCGCGGATCGAATTCACCCAATGCGGAGGGCACCTCGACCTTGGCGGGTCTGGCCTGAAGCATGCCATTGGGGGCTCCCAGCGGCATGCTCTCGTGCACGGGCGTGGTGACGACGGTGGCGGGCGTCTCGACATCGGTGGTCGGGGGCGTCACATCGGCGGCCCCCACCATCGAGGTGCAGAGCAGGAGGACGGTCCCCATGTACAGATGGATCACGCGATACACGCTGGTTCACTCGCCTTCCTGGCGTATCCGGACCATCCTGGTCCGGCGGGACATCCTGTCCACTTCGTAACCGGTCTTCAGCCTGCGGAAGCCTGCTCCCGCGTTGCATCCACGTTCCCCGCCTGCAGGACGGCCCCGCCATGCCCACTGGGCACGGCAGCCTGCTCGGCGGAAATGATCTCACTGACGCGGATGCAGAAATTGTCATTGAGCACGAGAACTTCGCCTCGGGCGACCTTGCGCCCATTGACGAAGACGTCGACCGGATCACCGGCCGCCTTGTCCAACTCGATCACCGAGTCGGCACCGAGCTGCACGACATCCTCGACGAACATGCGAGTCCGGCCGAGTTCAATGGTGACGTTCAGGTCGACGTCATGCAGCATGGTGAGGTCGGGTGCCCCACCGGCGTTTCGCACCGATGGCGGGCCCAGTTCGGGCAGGTCGGCAGCCCCGGAAGTCAGGTCGGTGTCCTGCCGGAGTTGATCCGCTGCGGCTTCGACGCGCCGCAGCGCCTCGTCAGCCATTGCATCGGTGGATTCGGAATCCGGGGAAGTCGGCACGCCATTTGCTTGGCTTGGGGTGCCTCCGGGATTCCCGGGGGTCTCCGGGGTTCCGGGGGTGGAATGCTCCTGGTTCGCCATCCGTGGCTCCTTGGAACGAGGCGTTCATCGCGCAGGGATCTTGACGAGGGCATCCTGCCCATCGCCTGGCAGCGTGGCGCGCGAATTCCCGCCCGCGTTTCAGTACGGGTGGGCATCCCTCGTCATCGGACGTTGAGAGCGATTTCCTCGAATCGCGGGGTCAGGTTCCTCGATCAGGCGTCGGCCCGGAAGCCTGTTCCTGCGACGATCACGCATTTGAGGATCACCGACTCCCCTGATTCGATGTCATGGCCGAAGCGATCGGAGAGCAATGCGTAGATTTTGCGCGTCACGGTCTCGAGGCCGGGTTCACGCAGGTGGCGGGGCTCGCAGCCCTTCCATGTGGAGTTGATCTCAGCCCGGATCTCATTGTGCAAGCGGGCGATTTCCAGTTCGACGGACTGGAGGTGGCGTCCCCGGACCTGAACCCAGATCTCGGTATCGCATACGTAGGTCACACCAGATCGATTGTTCTGGAGCCGGGCATCGAGGACCAGGGTCTCGACAACAGCCTCATCTGCATTCGCGGGAACCACCTCCAGGGCGGAACCAGCCTGTGCCGTCTCCGGCCCGCCAGCGAGGGTCATGAACCCTACGAAGGCTGCCGCTTCCGCCAGGAGTACGCCCGTGACCAGCAGCATGGTGCCGAAACGCCGCTTCTTCACCGGGGTGGTCGTGCTTGAACTGGTGTTGCGATGATCCATGTGCTCATTCTCCGGTTGACGCGTCGACCGTCTGGGTCGCCGAGTCGAGCTGGGGCGTATCGAACAATCGCTCCGTGAGGATGATGTCCACACGCCGATTTTCCGCCTGTTCCTGTTCGGTCATTGCCTGGGCCACGATCGGCTCGCGTGCTCCAACGGCCTCGATCCGGAAGACCTGGTCATCCAGTCCCTCGGCCAGGAGGACGCGGTGCACCGAGCGTGCCCGCTGGTAACTGAGTTCATCGAGATCCGCCCAGGGGGCGTGATCGGGAAGGTACTTCGCCGCGGCATGTCCACGGATGAGAATCACGTTTCGCCGACCCGCCAGCAGGGTGGCCAACTTGCTGAGTTCCGCCCGGCCGGCCTCGGTGACCTCGGCTGTCATGGGGTCGAAGAGATGCACGCCTCCGACGGTGAAGCGAACACCATCCTGGACGCGGGTCACGCGGGTGTGCTCACCAACGAGCCCTTCGTCGGCGCTCTGGCTCATTCTGGATTCCTGGCCGTCCTTGGGGACCGACATCGTCTCGAGGATCTCCACCATGCTGCGAACGGGAATGTCGTCGGTGGGCAGGACGCCAACACCGCCGGAGAACCCGAAGGCCTCCTTGATCGCCGTCACGACACGCTGGTACTCGTGATCGCGTTTGAACTCCGAGAACATCTGGAGCAGGATGAAGAAGCACAGCAGCAGGGCCATCATGTCACCAAAGGTGACGACCCAGCCGGGAATGCCCCGCTTTGCACGTCGGCGATGGATGCTGCGTGAATTCATCATGCGGCCTGCCGATACTCGAAGGCCGGGCCCACCATGCGGTGGGCCGGGGCCAGGAAGGTTCGAAGGTTCATCTCGACGTTCCGCGGGTTGTCACCCAGCTGGATGGTCTTGATGCCCTGGATGATCATCTGCTTCGAGAGCGATTCCTCGTGGGTTCTGTTCTCGAGCTTGTCGGCCAGCGGCAGGAACACGAGGTTCGCCAGCAGCGCGCCGTAAAGGGTGGTCAGCAGTGCGGCTGCCATGCCGGCACCGATCGCGGAGGGATCCTCCATGTTCGAGAGCATGGCCACGAGCCCGATGAGGGTGCCGATCATGCCGAACGCAGGAGCGTACTTGCCCATCTGCTCGAACATGTTGCGGCCAGCTTCGTGCCGCTCGATGAGGTTGTCGAGTTCGGTCTGCAGCGTCTCCTCGATGGAATCGGGATCGACGCCGTCGACGGCCAACTGGATGCCGCGAAGCAGGAACGGGTCCTTGATGTCCTCCATTCGCTGCTCCATGGCGAGGATGCCGTCACGTCGGGCCACCTCGGCCAGTTCGACGAGTTCCACGACCTGTTCCCGGGGTGTCTTGATCCGGCTTCGCAGCGTCTTGAGGCTGATGCGATGCAGGCTCAGGAACCTGGCCAGGGGTACGGACGTCAACGTGGCCGCGGATGCCCCACCGATCACGATGAGCATCGAAACGGGATCCACGTAGGCCATGATCGATCCGCCCAGCAACAGGGCGATCCCGACGCAGACGGAACCGATGACCAGGCCGACAAGTGTTGAAAGATCCACAGCGGTCTCCTCCCAGGGCCGAGGAAGCGGGTCAACGAGACCTGGACTTCCACGGCGTTGGCAGACCGGACATCGACCCGGCTGGGGGTCGGCTTGAGCGAAAGAAAGGGACTGTGTGATCTCTGGCTGCGTCCGAGAACTCGTCGCTCCACGCTCCAGTTTCCTGCCATCACCGATGATCCCGTACCATGCGGGCATGATTCCGCGTTCACTGCTGCACTCGCTGGTTCTCGGACCCACCCTGCTGATGCTGGTCCTTGCATCCCCCGTTACCGGGCAGGAGTCCTACCAGCTCGACGACAACGACACGTGGGAACTGGAATCGGCTCCGAAACCCGACTCGCCGGAAGGTCGCCTCGCTTCAGCCCGGCGCATCCTCGCCCAGGGCCGACCCGGTCGAGCGCTGAACCTGGTGCAACGTTGGATCGAACGCAACCCCCGATCACAACTGATGTCCGAGGCGATGGTGCTCAAGGGCGATGCACTGGTGGCCCTGCATGACGAATACGAGGCCTTGTACGAGTACGAGTACGTGGTCCGGCGGTACCCGGCGAGCCCGGCGTTCACCACTGCTTCAGCCCGCGAGTACGACATCGCCGTCCAGTATGCACACGGCCTGCGTCGGAAACTTCTCGGTCTGCGCATCATGGATGCATCCGAGGAGGCGGAGGAACTGTTCATCCGGATCCAGGAACGCCTCCCGGGCAGCCAGCTCGCCGAACAGGCGGGACTTGAACTTGCCGACCTGTATTTCCGGCAGCGCCGGATGGGCCTGGCCGCGGACATGTACGCCCTGTTCATCAAGAAATACCCGCGATCCCCGTCACTGGACACGGCCCGGCGCCGCCTCATCTACGCGAACCTGGCGACCTTCAAGGGACCGCAATTCGATGCCGTGGGACTCCTGGAAGCCAAGGCGGAACTCCGACAGTTGATCGCCAGCCACCCCGCGGAAGCGGAACGCATCGGCGCCCGGGCCCTGATCACGCGGATCACGGAATCCGAAGCCCAGAAACTGCTGACCACGGCGATGTGGTACGACCGGGTCGGGGATCCGATCGCGGCTGAGTTCGCCATCCGCAATCTCGTGGAACGGTATCCCGAATCGGGCTCCTGCGTCCGAGCCCTTGAACTGGTCCCCACGATCCTCGTGCAGCTGCCTGAGCACGTCCTCAACGGCGCGCCGGACTACACGATTCTCCGGCGGGCCATCCTTGGAACGGACGACGGACCGGTCGTCGATTCCGAGGAGTTGGAAGCGGACATCAAATCGGGAGCCGAGCCGGCCATCACGAAGGAAGAGGAACCCGCACCATGAAGACATGGCCGATCGCCAGCATGCTGTTGATGGCGGCACTCGCCCAGAGCGGATGCGCCGGGGATCCCACGTCCGGGTACTCCACCCAGTCGATCTTCCCCACCAAGTACACCACGGTGGCGGTACCGGTGATCGAGAACCAGACCTACTTCCGGGAAATCGGGTTCATGCTGACCCAGGCCCTGATCACGGAGATCGAGAGCAGGACACCCTACAAGGTGACCAGCGAAACCCGCGCCGACTCCCTTCTTACCGGACGCATCACGGCCGTCGAACTCACCAGCCTCTCCCAGAACGAGAATACCGGTCTCGACGAGGAGGTCGTGGTGGGTGTCACCATCGATTTCGAGTGGATGGATCTGGAAACCGATGCCACGATCGTCCTGAGAAGCAACTTCGAAGGCGCGGGCCTGTTCGTGCCGACCCCGCCCTCGGGTGAGTACCTGGAGATCGGTGAAGTCGCGGTTGTTCAGCAGTTGGCCTCCGATATGGTCGATGAAATGCAGGCGGCGTGGTAAATTCGCCCTCCTGGGCTCTCTGAACCGAACGGGGCCTAGAATGCCGTCATGGTAGAGGCAGGGGGCAACTCCCCCCCGCGACTGCGTCCATTGCATCAGCGAGCGACCAAGACCCCGGGGCACATGAGTCATGTCACAGGACCAACCACCACCCAACGGCAAGGAACAGCCCCCGAATCGTGGCAACGAGCCGCCGCGCGGAACACCGCCGCAGGGTCGCCTTGGCCGCGGGCTGATGAGTTGGGTCCTGATCATCGGCGCCCTCTTCATCTTCCTGGCCCTGCTCAACAACTCTCCCTCCGGCAAGGAGATCCAGAGTTGGAACGCCTTCAAGGTGCTGATCAATCCCGCCTCGGGAAAACTTGCCGAGGAATCCCCCGGCAACCCCATGCCAGTCATCGTGAAGAACGATCGAATCGTCGCCATGATCCGGCCGCACGATCCGGCATTGAACAACTCCAGTGAACCCGCACCGGTGTACTTCTCCATCGACGGCGGCAACCGCGACTTCTACCTCAAGAGCCTGGACACGATGGGTGTCGACCACACCGCCAAGACCGGCCAGAGCATCTGGCTGCAGCTGGCGATCACCATCGGCCCCTTCCTCCTGCTGGTCCTGCTGATCTGGTTCCTGATTGCACGATCGATGCGTGGCGCCGGCGGCGGACCGGGCGGCATGCTGGGCAGTTTCGGAAAATCCAAGCACCGCCTTTCGACCAAGGACACGACGAAGATCCGCTTCACCGACGTGGCGGGCATCGACGAGGCCAAGGAAGAAGTGCAGGAGATCGTCGAGTTCCTCAAGAACCCGAAGAAGTTCCAGCGCCTCGGTGGACGCATCCCCCGCGGCGTCCTGCTGGTGGGCCCTCCCGGCTGCGGCAAGACACTGCTGGCCAAGGCGATCGCCGGCGAAGCCGAAGCCCCCTTCTTCTCGATCTCGGGCTCGGACTTCGTGGAGATGTTCGTGGGCGTTGGTGCAAGTCGCGTGCGGGATCTCTTCAAGCAGGCCAAGGAGAACTCGCCCTGCATCATCTTCCTCGACGAGATCGACGCGGTCGGTCGACGTCGTGGTGGAGGATTCAGCAGTGGTGGACACGACGAACGGGAGCAGACGCTCAACGCGATTCTCGTCGAGATGGACGGGTTCGAGCAAACCGACCAGGTCATCGTCATCGCCGCGACGAACCGCTCCGACGTACTCGATCCGGCGTTGACACGACCGGGCCGATTCGATCGACAGGTGCAGGTGACCCTCCCGGACCTCGTCGGCCGTAAGAAGATTCTCCAGGTGCATGCCGCCAGCGTGAAGATGGGCGAAAACGTCGATCTCGAGCGACTGGCCCGAGGCACGCCCATGTTCTCGGGCGCCGACCTCGCAGCCCTGATCAACGAGGCCGCCATTCTCGCCACGCTCAGCAACCAGAGTCACGTCGAACTGCATGACCTCGAGGAAGCACGCGACAAGATTCGATTCGGTCGCGCCCGCAAGAGTCGCAAGATCGAGGAACGCGAGCGGGTCGCAACCGCCTACCACGAGGCTGGACATACACTCGTCCAGGCCACGCTCGATGAAGCGGACCCCGTCCACAAGGTCACGATCATTCCCCGCGGCCAGGCCATGGGCGCCACCTTCAGCCTGCCCGAACGCGATCGCTACGGATACGGTCGCCGGTACCTCAGTGCCACCATGCGGGTGCTCTGCGGAGGCCGCATTGCCGAGGAACGCAAGACAGGCGACATCTCGTCCGGTGCCTCCATGGACATCCAGATGGCCACGAACTACGCCCGGCACATGGTGCTGGAGTGGGGCATGTCCGACCGACTCGGATTCGTCCGCTACTCGGGGCAGGACTCCCAGGAAGTCTACGTCCCGGAGAAGGACTACTCTCCGGAAACCGCGAGGATCATCGACGAAGAGGTCAAGCGGCTGATCGACGAGGCCTACGAGGCAACCCGGATCCTGATCGACGAACACTGGCCCAAGGTCGAAGCGATCGCCGAGGCCCTGCTGAAGTATGAGACCCTGCAAAGCGACGAAGTGCAGACACTCGTGGAAGGCAGGACTCTGGATCGTCCGACCGTGGCGGCCCTGCTGGATGCCGAATCGACACCGCCTCCGCCATCGGCGGGAACCGACACCACCGACGGTGATGAGGAAGCCGCCGACGGCATGATGCCAAGTCCGGCCTGACCTGTTCCTATGAATCGACGCCCAGTACGCTGCGCACCGCATCCGCTGTCGTGCCATGGATGCGAACCTGCTTCCGCGGCGATCCGTGCCCCGAGACCATGTCCACGACCGTCCCCCGTCCGAGCGCCGCTTCGAGCAACCGGATGACTGCGGCGTTGGCCTTCCCCCCCTCGGGCGGAGCACCCACCCGGATCTTCAATCTGTCCCCGAGCACTCCCGCGAGGGCGTCCCGTGACGCACCGGGCACGACCTTGATCGATACGAGCACGTCGGCGCCGTCCTGGGACACGATGCAGGTCACGACCTGGACGTCCCATCCCCCATGCTCCGGGACCGGAGCAGGTGGTGGTAGTGCTGAGCGAAGCGGTGCGCTTCATCCCGGATCGCCTGGCACAGTCGAAGTCCCCCGTGGTGTCGGCTGAGTTTCAGTGGCTCCTCACGGCCCGGCAGGAAGAGCAGTTCCTCCTTCTTGGCCAGGGCCACGACCTGCGGTGGCTGCACCTCCAGCGACTCGAAGATCTCCAGCGCCGCGTTCAACTGGCCACGCCCCCCATCAAGGAGGATCACGTCGGGATACAGTTCGAGCCCCTGGCCCGCCTCGGCGTAGCGCCGTGACACGACCTCGCGCATCGACTGGAAGTCGTCGTTGCCTGCAGTGCGGATCCGGTAGCGCCGGTAGCCCTCCTTCCAGGGGCGACCATCGATGAAGCAGACCTTCGATCCGACCGTCTCCTGCCCGCCGAGATGAGCGATATCGATGGCCTCCATGCACCGGATCGGGGCATCGAGTTCAAGCGTACGCTGCAGTGATCGCAACGCCGCCGCAGGATCCGTTGCGAAGACAGTCACCTCCGGCTGCCACGCCTGCCCGTCACCCCGTCGACGTGTCTCACGCTCCGAGAGACGCTCGATCGCATCCAGTTGATTTCGAACCGAAGCGGCTCGCTCGTAGTCACGAGCCTCCGATGCCTCCGCCATCTCGGACTTGAGTTCGTTGATCACCGAGGATCGTTGTGAATCGAGAAACCGCAGAAAGCGATCCATGTCCGCACGGTATGCCTCGGGAGTGACCCGATTCGCGCACGGTGCCGTGCACAGGTCGATGGCGTGCAGGATGCAGGGGCGGAACCGCTGGTTGCCGGGGTCGTCACTGCGGATGTCCAGGTGGCACGTCCGGAACTGGAAGACCTGCTGCAGCAACTGCATGGCTTCGCGCAGAGCCCCGCTGGAGGTGAAGGGACCGAAGATTCTCGCCCCTGGAAAGTCTCCGGGAGCACGGGTGATGTAGACGCCCGGGAACTCGTCGCGGGTGGTGACCGCCAGGTACGGGTAGGTCTTGTCGTCCTTGAGCAGGACGTTGAACCGTGGTCGAGTGTCCTTGATCAACCTCGACTCCAGCAGGAGCGCGTCCCACTCACCCTCGGTCTCGATGATGTCGATCTCGCGGATCAGTTCCAGCATCGGCTGCTTGCGGGGCCCGAGATCCGCCGAAGCGGTGAAATACGAACCAACCCGGCTGCGAAGGGACAGCGCCTTGCCCACGTAGAGCACGTGCCCCGCCTCGTCCTTGAACAGGTACACCCCGGGCGAATCCGGCAGATTCCGGGCCTGGGCCGCCAAGGTGGGCTTCGGCTGGTTTTCGGATCCAGTGTCCATGGCAGGCATTTTAGACTCGCCTGTGATCCGATACCCGTGTAAAAAGGGCCCTGAAACACCCAGAATCGCCAAACTCCATGAAACAAATGTGCCGATGCCGCGTTCCATTGCTATATTCAACGAATCAACTGCACTTTCCCGGCTGGGATTTTCCAGCCAGTAACAGCAAAGACCTTTGGAGGAAACCCATGAAGTTCATGCTCAAGACCCTCGGAATCAGTCTCGTCCTGGCGATTGCCGGTTGTGCCAACAACGGCTCCGCCACCAATCCCAGCCTGAGCGCTGCCGATGACACCCCCGCCTGCGCTTCGTCCTGCAGCGCTGCCTGCAAGGCCGCCTGCACTTCCAAGGCCAAGGCCAAGACGTGTGGCGCCGACTGCACCAAGTCCTGCTGTGCATCAGCCAAGCCGAGCCTCGGTGCTTCGGACGACGCACCGTCCTGCAGCCAGAAGGCCAGCAGCTGCTGCCCCAACGCCAAGAAGAAGGCTGCCAACTCCAGCCTCGGCGCATTCGACGACACCAAGAAGGCCAAGTCCTCCAACTGTGGTGGATGCCCCTTCTCCGGCAAGAAATAACCCGTTCCATCCGGAACGCGGACTGAAGTCTTCGGAGGCTCCTCGATCGAGGAGCCTCCGTTTCTTTTCGCCCTGCCGGTACAATGCCCCCATGGCTTCCCTGCTGATTCGTGGAGGCAGGATCATCGATCCCGCCAGCAACCTCGACGCGACCGGTGACGTGCTGGTCGTCGATGGCCGCATTGCAGCCATCGAAACCGACTCCACATCCACTCCCGCCGACGGCGACGTCATCGAGGCCGAGGGCTGCATCGTCTGCCCGGGTCTGCTGGACATCCACGTGCATTTCCGGGACCCCCACCAGGGACAACTCCACGAGGAGACCATCGAGTCGGGCTCGGCGGCAGCGGTCGCAGGGGGGTTCACCACCGTCGCCTGCATGCCCAACACCATCCCGGCCCTCGATGCGCCGCGCTGGATCCAGTACGTCAATGACAGCGGCCGTGAAGCCGACCTTGCCCGGGTCCACGCCATCGGGTGCGGCACGATCGGCCGACGAGGCCGGGAACGCGCCCCCATCGGCGAACTCGTCGACGCCGGCGCGGTGGGCATCTCCGACGACGGGGACGGCATCGAGGACGATGCCATGATGCGTTCGGTGCTGGAAGCGGTCCAGGAACACGACTCGTGCTTCATGCAGCACTGCCAGGTTCCTTCGATGACCCGCGGCGCCGTCATGAACGCCGGACCACTCGCCACCCGGCTGGGGCTCGTGGGCTGGCCGGTCGAGGCCGAGGAAGCCATGATCGAGCGTGACCTGAAAATCAATGCGTCCATCGGCGCTCGCTACCACGCCCAACACGTCAGCAGCGGCGGCAGCGTGGATCTGCTGCGGGCCGCACGAGCCACCGGCCAACCGGCCACGGGTGAAGCCTCCCCCCACCACCTCCTCCTGACCGATGCCGCCTGCGACGGGTACGACACCTCGGCGAAGATGAATCCTCCCCTGCGAACGGAATCCGACATCGCCCGACTCAAGGAAGGCATTGCCGATGGAACGATCACCGTCCTGGCAACGGATCACGCTCCGCACCCGGCCCAGTCCAAGGCGACCGACTTCACGTCGGCATCCTTCGGCATCGTCGGCCTGGAATGCGCCCTGGCCCTCTACCGACGCGCCCTGATCGATGACGGCGTGCTGGACTGGCCGACGATGCTGACCATGATGACCACACACCCCGCTGCTCTGGTGGGACTGGATTCAACCGGAGCGGGCCGACTCGCCGTCGGGGGGCCGGCTGACATCACGGTCATCGATCCCGACCTCCAGTGGCAGATCAACCCGGACACCTTCCGCTCCCGAGGTCACAACTGCCCGTTTGCCGGGTGGCCGGCCCGAGGCCGAGCCATCGCCACAATCGTCGGTGGGCGACTTCGATACCACCTTCAGGGCATGGAATCGAGGCTTGCCGACAGCCTGCTGCAAGGCTGATTTCGACAGGATCATTGCCCGAAATCACGGGAATCAGTACACTCTTCGTTTCCCCCTCGGGACTTCCTCCCGAGGCGATCCGGATGGCTCGTGGACGATTCCGGTTCGTACTTTCACTGATGCATGCGCATCAAACCCGTTCCCAAGCGCCCATGGCGGGACGGTGCCACGACCATCCCCCGGTGTCGCTGCCCGAAAGGTCTCCAATGACCGATCAACTGGTACAGGATCTCCTGGAAGCAGGCATTCACTTCGGCCAGAAGAAGAGTGCCTGGAACCCCAAGATGAAGTCGTACATCTGGGGCGAACGAAATCGAATCCATATCATCGACATCCGGGCCACCATCCGTGGCCTGCTGATCGCCAAGAAGTACATCACCAAGGTCGTCTCCCAGGGACGAGACGTGTGCTTCGTGGGAACCAAGCGACAGGCTCGATCCAGCATCGAGACCCATTGCACCGAAACCGGCATGCCATGGGTCACCGAGCGATGGCTCGGCGGCACCCTGACCAACTTCCGGACCATCCGCGAGCGACTGAAGCGACTGGAGGAACTCGAAGGCCTGGTGGAATCCGGTGAAATCGATACCTACTCCAAGAAGATGACCTCGCAGTTGATGCGTGAGAAGCGGAAGATCACCCGCAACCTCCAGGGCATCCGCAACATGAAGAATCACCCCGGCGCCGTGGTCATCATCGACTCCACCCGGGAAGTCAATGCCCTGCGTGAAGCACGCAACCTCGGCATCCCCACGATCGCCCTGATCGACACCGACGGTGATCCCGACAAGGTTGACATCCCGATTCCTGGAAACGACGACTCGATGCGATCCATCGACGTGATCCTGCGTGAACTGTCTGAAGCGGTCAACGAAGGACTCAAGCGACGCGGCAACCAGAACGACGAGCAGGCCCCGGCCGAGGACGCTTCCAAGTCGCCCAAGCGCCGATCCAGCCGCAGTTCCTTCCGAGCCGAGGATCAGGCCCAGGACCCCGCCGCAGCTCCCGCCGCAGCCCCCGCTGCAGCACCGGCTGCAGCACCACCGGCAGCACCACCGGCCCCCGTGGCCAAATCCACCCCGGAACAGTCCTGATCCGACACCCCCCTGACACGAGCAACGAGCACCCTGATGAGTACACCGGAGAACACGACGATGAGCACCATTGCCGCCAAGGATGTCATGGCCCTGCGAGAGAAGACCGGCCTGGGCATGATGGACTGCAAGAAGGCCCTCCAGGAAAATGGTGGCGACATGAACGCTGCCGAAGCCTGGCTGCGTGAGAAGCGCAAGGGCAAGATGGATACCCGAACCGAGCGAACCACCGGCGAAGGCCGCATTGGCGTGGCCATCGATGGTTCCAAGGCCGCCATCATCGAACTGCAGACTGAAACCGATTTCACCGCCAAGACGGAGGCCTTCCTTGCCGCCACGGATGCCGTGGCCGAGTTGGCACTGACTCTCAACGCCGGTGATGTCGAGGCGACCGCCGAGATGAGCAAGTACGTGGATGACCTCCGGATCACGACCGGCGAAAACGTCAACTTCGCCCGAGGCCGTCACCTCGACGGTGGCTCCTACGGCTCCTACGTGCATCACGACGGCAAACGCGCCTGCCTGCTGCAGGTCGAGGGCAACGCGCCGGCCGAAGCTCTCAAGGGCATCTGCCAGCACATCGTGTTCCACGACCCCCTTGGAATCGATGCTGATGACGTCCCCGCCGACAAGATCGGTTCGATTCGCGACGCCGCTCTCGCCGAGGCGAAGGAGTCCGGCAAGAACGAGGAGATCGCGGCCATGATGGCCGATGGCAAGGTTCGCAAGTACCTCGAGGAAAACACCCTCGTGGCCCAGAAGTACGTGCTCGACGAGAACATGACCGTCGCCGACGCGCTGGGAAGCGATGCCAAGATCACTGCATTCGTGCGGTACACCCTCGGCGCCTGATCCAACACCACAGAACACATGCCGGCAGCCGGTCCCTCGGGATCGGCTGTCGTGCTTTTTGGACCACGTTGTTCAATCGGCCGAGATGAGATCCGGGCCGTCGCCGGCCTTCTTCTCGTAAAACCCGTCTCCCGCCTTCTCGTACTTCGTGAAGCCGAGCCGATCGAGGTTGTCGTTCGAGAGTTTCTGGTTCGTCGCGTGATCGGTCCAGTTGCCCGGGATGTTCGCAGAGGTGATCACACGCTGTACGGGCTTGCCGTTCTCGGGATGCACGGTCAGCGGCTCATCGGCCATCTTCTGGATGACCTCGAATCGTTCACCATCGGAGCCGTCGGGCTCGATCACCTTGTACACGTACACCGGCATCCCCCCATTGTAGGAGCAAGGTGCGCTGACGGCTCAGTGACCGGCCGGAACTCCACCTTTTCGTGGATCCGAGGCCGGTCGCTTGCGACCATCGGGGAGCACTTCCACCACCTGGACGACCCCCACGCTGGCTCGCCGGCCAGTCGCATGGCCCCGGCCCTCCATGGCATCGATCACTCCGTCGTGGGTCCAGGACTCCTCGAACTGCAGGGTGTCGGGCAACCACTGGTGATGGAACCGGGCCGCGGCCACGGCCTGGGATGGGGTCATCTCCAGCAGCAGGCAGTTGAGAATCACCTGCATGGTTCCGGTGATGATGCGGGGGCCTCCCGAGGCGCCCGCCACGAGGCGAACCCGCCCATTCTCGAGCACGATGGTCGGTGACATGGAACTCAACGGACGCTTTCCAGGGGCCGGGGCGTTGCCGGCGCTCTGACGCAGCCCGAAGGCGTTCGCCTCGCCGGGGCGGGCGGTGAAGTCGTCGAGTTCGTCGTTGAGCACGATGCCGAACTCCGGCACCGCCAACAGGGATCCGAAGGTCAGGTTGATCGTCTCGGTGCAGCCAACCGCCATGCCGTCGGCATCGACCACGCTGATGTGGCTGGTGCCGCTGTCGGTTGGCGGAGGAGCGACCGAACCGTAGTCCGACGGGACCCCGGTCCGACCGAGGTCGATCGAGTCGGCACGGCCGTTGAGATAGTCGGCATCAAGCAGTTGTTCGACCGGGACGGGATGGAACGTGCCATCGGCGAGGTGGGTGGCGCGATCGGCGAAGGCGTGCTTCATCGACTCGGACACCAGTTGCACCCAGGCGGGATTCCCCGGCGAAGGATCCGGCACGTCCTGGAGCCGGCGATCAATCATGCGCAGCATCTGCTGCATGGCGATTCCACCACTGCTGGGAGGCGGCATCGACAGGAGCGTGTAGCGATCGAAGACGACCGTCGACTGCAGCGCTGGCGTGGTGATCGTCCGGTACCCGGCGAGATCGGACGCAGACAGGTTCCCGCCGAAGTCGGAGACGGTCCTGGCGATGGCCTCCGCCACCGGTCCCCGGTAGAACGCATCAGCCCCGTCCTGCGCGATGCGCTGCAGCACACCAGCCTGCTCCGGTTGCTTCAGGATGTCGCCCATTTCAAGCCGGCCGGAGTCGCACAGGTGTTCCCAGACCCAGCGGGAAGTCGCCTGCAGCCGCGGGTGTTCTTCGCGCACCGTACGCACCCAGTTCACCGCCCCGAGGTAGGCGTTGTTGACCGCGAAGCCGTCCCGAGCATGCCGGATCGCCGGCTCGAGCACCGTAGCCCGGTCCAGCGTGCCCCAGCGATCGAGTGCCTCGAGCAGTCCAGCCACGTTGCCGGGCACCCCCACCGCCCATGCACCGAACCGGGACGCCAGGGGATCCTCCATCGTGGCGTACGTATCCGGTCGCATCGCTGCGGGCGCCATCTCCCGATAGTTCAGCGCCCAGCCGCGCCGGGTCCCGGGATCCCAGATCACCATGAAACCACCACCACCGATTCCACAGGAGAACGGGTCCACGACGGACAGGCAGAAACTGGCGGCCACCGCGGCATCGACCGCGTTGCCACCTTGGCGCAGCATCGCCGCCCCCGCCTCGGAAGCCAGTGGCTGGTCAGCCGCCACGGCACCGTGTTCGTAGACCACGTCCGGCGGCGGACTGATCGCGGTTCGTGTCGTCGAGGTACAGCCCCAGAGCAGCACCGAGCCCAGCAGTGACAGGAAGATCCGGTTCATGCATGGGCTCCAAGCATGTCCATGGCCGACTTGATGTCCTCGATGCGCCGATCGCCACCCTCACGCTCGATGACCAGGTCGATCGGCCGTTCCAGGCCTTCGACGATGGAAAGAAACGCCGGCCAGTCGACGGCACCAGTGCCGGCGGGCATTTCCGTTCCCCAGGTGCCCGGTGTCTCGGTCGGCACCGCGTCCTTGATGTGCACCTGCATGACATGCGGCGCCAGCGCCTGCAGGGATTCGATGGGATCACCCTTGCCGTAGAGAATCATGTTTGCCGGGTCGAAGTTCACACCCAGGTGATCGCGGTCCAGCATGTCGAGAACTTCCAGCAGCGTCGCGGCCGTCTCCTGGCCGGTCTCGAAGGCGACCAGCACATCGCGATTGGCGAAGACATCAACGACCTCCCCGAGCCGATCGAGCATGACCGCTCGCTCCGGGTCGTCTGCATTCTTCGGGATGAAGCCCGCATGCAGGGTCACGAGACCGATACCGGCAGCCGCTGCGCAGTCGGCGATGGCATGAGCCATCTCCTTGTTGCCGTCCCACGTGGCATCGGGCCGAACTCCACCACTGCGAGCGATCGCCTCCAGGCTGGAATAGTCCTCGTCCAGCGGCTCCATCATCCCACTGAGCACCTCGATGCCCGCTCCCTTGAGACATTCGAAGGTGTCCGACCAGGTCGCGGGGTTCTGCACCAGTGGGGTCAATGCCAACTGCACCGCCTGGAGCCCCGTCTGCTGCAGTTGATGAATGAGCGAAGCCGGGTCTGCCGGCTGCAGGCTCCAGGAGCAGGTTGCGATTCGGTGAATGGGCATGGGATGGGATTCCAAGGGCCTGAAGCGGGGTACGATCCATTCCGCATGGTCCGGGCTGGATCACGGGATGTCGAGAACCTAAGATACTCGCTCTCCGGGGCCCCACTGGTATCGACCCAGGGCGGAGCCCCTCATTGAGCGAGTTCCCTGATGTCCCGTGCCGAAACACAATCCACGCTTCCCTCCACCATGGAATTCCAGCCCGATGGAATGCCGCTGCGTCCCTCGCTGTACCAGCGACTGGAAGCGTTCATCAGTCGACTGAGCACGAAGAACAACTTCTGGCACCGTGTCTGCAGCCTGATCTGGCTCCCCTTCGCCTGGCGAAGCGGCATCCAGATGCGGCGCGAGGGCGGACAGTCCCGCTTCGCAGCCATTCTGCCCTTCAAGCGGGTCAACCGAAACTGGTACAACGCCATGGCTGGTGCCGCCCTGCTTGGAAACTCCGAGGTTGCCGCGGGCATGTTCCTGTTCTCCGAATGCGGCAGTGACTACAACGTGGTCTGCAAGCAGATGCACTACGAGTTTCTCCGCCCCTGCCTCGGTCCGGCCCTGTACACGATCAGCGACGGCGAAGACGTCATCGATGTGGTGCAGGAACAGAAGGAATCCGGCGGCGAGTTCAACATCGATCTGAATCTCGAAATCAACCAGATCCTCAAGAACCGCGGACGAAACCTTCGAGTGGGCCGCTGCTCGATGACGTTCCACTGCACGCCCAAGCGGATGATCGAGGCCAAGCAACTCCGAAAGCGTGAGCACGCTTCCCGGCGCAGCCCGAAGTCCTGATCCGCCGATCAACGCTGCGGAGCCCCTTGGCACATGACATCCCTCTTCAAGACCATCGGCTGGGGTCTCTTCTGCACCAGCAGCTGGACCTGGTGCATCGGCATGTGGCTGCCACTGCTGCTGATCGATCGATGGGGCTGGCCCGGCTTCTGGCTCTTCGCCATTCCCAACGTCATCGGGTGTGCCGCCATGGGCTACGTGGTCGGCTCGCGTGAACGATCCATTGGACTCGTCGCCGCCAATCGCGGAGCCATGCGGCTGTTCTCCATCGTGACCATCGCCTTCCAGTTGTTCTGGCTCACATCACTGGCCGGCCAACCGGGCTTCATCCCGTTCATCAGCGACCAGCAGACCGCTGCCATCGTGGTGCCGTTCGCCGTGCTGGGAGCCGGGATGCTCGTTTCCGCGCTGCCGGTCACGGGCTGGCTGATCGCGGCAGCACTGCTCTTCGCCTGGACGATGGCCAGTTTCGGATTGCTCCCGTCGAACTCCATGGAGCAGATCGGCACCAGTGGAACGATTCCCTCCAGCCAGCTCTGGGGAGCCGCTCCCATCATCGTGCTCGGTTTCCTCCTGTCGCCCTACCTGGACCTCACCTTCCACAAGGCAAGGCAGCAGACCCCGAGTTCCCACTCCTTCGCCATCTTCGGCATCACCTTCATGGCGGTCCTGCTCTTCGTAGCCTCCTACTGGCAGAAGAGTCCCATCGCGACGTCGGGCATCGTGGTGATCTTCTGGCTCCTCCAGTTGACCTTCACGATCGGAGCGCACCTGCGTGAACTGGTGCAAACCGAGACGAAGTCGACATCACGGAACTACATCTGGGTGGTCATGGCGCCGATCCCGGCGGCCTGGATCGTCTACTACTGCACCGACACGGAAACAGCCGGGACGTGGCTGCTCAACGACACCTACCTGCGATTCCTCGGCTTCTACGGCCTGGCGGTTCCCATCTGGGTCCTGGCCTTCATGTGGCCACGCCCGGCGGCGCGGACGAAGTCCGTCGCCATCGTGCTGGGCATTACCCTGTGCATCGCGTTCGCCCTCGCCGAACTGGGCATGGTGCGGACACCGACATGGTGGCTGCTTCCTGCCGCCAGCCTGGCCGTTGTCGTTCCGCTGGTCATCGCCCGGCGATGTCCTGCCGGCGGCTCCTGAGCACCCCTACTTGGTGGCGCAGCACTTCTTGTACTTCTTGCCACTGCCGCACGGACAGGGCTCATTGCGTCCGACCGTGGCGGTTCCGGACGCAGGCTGCCGCTTGCGTGCCGGCGGTGGTGTTCCACCGCCCGTGGTCTGCTGAGCCGTTTCGATATCCCGTCGCTGACCCGGGGTGCCTGCAGCGGCGGCCGCGGCGGCGGCGGCGGCAGGTGGCGTGCCGGGCTGCGCCGGCGCACCGCTGGGTTTGGGCTGCTGGGGCGTGGCGGCCTGCCCCTGCGGTCGTTGGGCGACCTGTGGCTGCAACCGTGCCTTGAAGATCAGGTCCGTCACCCGGTCACGGATCTCCTCGTGCATGTCCTCGAACAGCTTGGAACCTTCCCGCTTGTACTCGATGCGGGGATCCAACTGACTGAAACTCCGGTACCCGATCGCTTCACGCAACTGGTCCATCGAATGCAGGTGGTCCTTCCAGGCGCCGTCGACGATCTGAAGCAGGATCCATCGCTCGAACTGAAGCATCTCGACCCTGAGAACCTCGGTGAGGAACTCGAAGATCGTCTCCTCCCGGTCCGTCTCGTATCCCTCGTCGAAGTGCGCAGGCATGGAGACTCCGACATGTTCGGTGCACCACGCGTCGAACGACTCACGATCCGTGGTGGCCGCCATGACTCGCTGCACACGCTCGCGAATCTTCGTCTCGTCCCACTTCTCGGCCTCCGCATAGAGGATGTCCCGAAGCACCATTGGATTGCTCGACGGAAGTTTCTCGGGATCCCAGTCCAGCTCGTATCGGTACCTGGCCCAGTTCGTGAACTGCGTCAAAGCCTTGCGGGGGTCCTGCTGCATGACGTTGGTGGTGAGGTCAAGGACGAAATCAACCGGGTAGCGGCACTCGCGTTGGCGATAGAGGTCCCTCGCCCGCTCGTGCAGGTACTCCGAGACGATCTCGGGGGTTCCCAGTTCCGCGAACTCCTCGTCCGTACACTCGATGTCGAACTTCGAGGACACCCATGTCGCCAGTTCGTGCTTCGTGTAATTCTCCACCAGGAACGGATCCAGCTCATCCAGATCGGTTGAATCGATCTTGGCATCGGCCGCTTCCTTGAGCGCATCGACGATCTGGTCGCGGGTCATGTCCTGCAGCACCGAGATCTTCAGATCCGTACCGAAGTGCGAACGCGCCCAGTTGGAGAGTCCGTCGAAGTCGTCCCCGTGGGCATCCCGCTCGACGACCTTGCCCTTGCCGAGATCGATGTCATCGGACAGGAACTCGCCAAGCGTCACCTCGATGATGTTGGTCGCCTCGCCCTTGGCATCATTGCGAATCGCCTCGTGCAGATCGACCCGATCCTTGCCCTTGGTCCGATCCGGATTGATGCCCACGCCCATGTGTTCGCGAGTCCATTCCGCGATGCAGTTGCCGACGTAGCTGCCATCGAGAAATCGCCAGGTCGCGTCATCGATGGCGTTGTCGAGGTGCTCGAAGATGAGATCCTTGATGCCGATGCCTTCCAGGACGTTCTGCCGCATCCCGTAGAAGGAGTGCCGCTGGTGGTCCATGACCTCGTCGTACTCGAGAATGTTCTTGCGAATCAGGAAGTTCCGCTCCTCCACCTTCCGCTGGGCCCGGCCAACGGCCCGACTCAGCATCGGGTGCTCGATCGCATCGCCTTCCTTCATGCCGAGCTTGCTGAGAACCTTCAGCGTGGTCGGACCTGCGAACATCTTCATCAAGTCGTCCTCGAGGGACAGGAAGAACCGGGTCGACCCCTTGTCGCCCTGCCGTCCGGAACGGCCACGCAACTGGTTGTCGATCCGCCGTGACTCGTGTCGCTCGGTGGCGATCACGTGCAGTCCCCCGAGGTCCTCCACGTTGCGGTAGAGGCACAGATCGTGGTACATGCACGTATCGGACTCGTCGAGGGCGGCCAGGATGGCCTTCTCGGACATCGACGACGCCTTGGACTCCTTCCCCCAGCAATGCGAGACGTACCAGTGTTCGAGCAGCCGACGACGCAGCTGGTCGTCGGACATCTCGGCAACCTCCGACTTCTTCAGTCCCAGCTCACCGGGAGCCATGTGCCGGTAAACCCGGCGGATGATCTCGTCCTCGTCCAGTTCTGCGGTCACGTCGCGGGGACAGATGCCCCGCTGCTTCCAGTGCTCGATCAGGTCGGCAGGCTGGAACTGACCGAGCTTGATGTCGGTGCCACGGCCGGCCATGTTGGTGGCGATCATCACCGCGCCGAGGTTCCCGGCGTACTTGATGATCTCGGATTCCCGGTCATGCTGTTCCGCGTTGAGCACCTCGTGCTTGATTCCGAAATCCTTCGTCAGGCCATCAGAGAGTTCCTTGGACTTCTCCACGCTCGTGGTACCCACCAGGATGGGGCGACCGACATCGTGGAAGGATTTGATCTCTTCGAGCACCGCCTGTGACTTGTCCTTGACGTTCAGGTAGACGACGTCCTCGTGATCACCACGAATGACCGGCACGTTGGTGGGAATGACCACCACGTCGAGGCTGTAGATCTCGTAGAACTCCGTGGCCTCCGTATCCGCCGTACCCGTCATGCCCGAGAGGCTGTCGTAGAGCTTGAAGAAGTTCTGGATGGTGATCGTCGCCATCGTCTGCGTTTCCTGCTTGATGGGAACGCTTTCCTTGGCCTCGATCGCCTGGTGCAGGCCGTCGGACCACTGGCGACCGATCATCTTCCGGCCGGTGTTCTGGTCGACGATGATCACGCTCATTTCGCCCTTGTCGTCGGGCGCGACGATGTAGTCCCGATCACGCTGGTAGACGGTCTGGGCTCGGATCGACTGCTCCAGCAGGTGGGGAAGATCGATGTTGTCACCGACATAGAAGGAACCCACGCCTGCGACACGCTGGGCTTCGGAGATCCCCTCGTGGGTCAGCGTGGCTCGCTTCTTGTCCAGTTCGATCTCGAAGTACTGCGAGTACCGGTCCCTGGAATCTTCCAACTCGGGCAGACGACTCTTGGCGGCCTGCAGGCGATCCTTCAGTGAGCCCACGGAATCCTTCTCACGGGCATTGCGGATGTCGCCCTCGATGCCGGAGATCTCGACAAGGCAGGACTGCACCTTCTGATCGGCAGCCGTCCATGGTTCCTGCTCCTTGAGCAGGTGGATGCCGAGCTTGTCCGCCATCTCGTAGCGTGGGGTGTGCTCGTGTGCGGGACCCGAGATGATCAGCGGAGTTCGGGCCTCGTCGATCAGCGTGGAGTCGACTTCGTCGACGATGGCCCGGTCACGACGCTTCTGCACCTGCTCCTGCGCGGAGAGTTTCATGTTGTCTCGCAGGTAGTCGAATCCGAACTCGGATGTGGTGCCATAGACGACGTCACACTGGTACATGATCTGCTTGACCTGCAGCGGCTGCATGTGCTGCGGGTGGATCGCACCGACACGGAGTCCGATCTGGCGGAAGAACGGGAAGGTCCAGTCGCGGTCACGTTGAACGAGGTAGTCGTTGACGGTCACCACGTGCACCTGTTCGCCCGAGATCGCCGCAAGGTAGCAGGCCAGCGGGGCCACGATCGTCTTGCCTTCACCGGTCTTCATCTCGGCGATGCGGCCCTCGAAAAGCACCATGGCCCCGATGATCTGGACATCGAAGGGTCGAGCACGGAACGGCGGGCGGGAGTTCGGTTCAAGTACGCGAACCGCCTCGTACAGGGCAGGTGGAATCTCCACCCACACCCAGGGATCCACCGGCTGGAGGTTGCCCAGGAGTTCCTCGCTCGGTGGGCGTGGTTCGGATGCATCGATCTCGGCCTTGACCTGGTCGTAGAGTGCCCGAGCCTCTGCCGGCAATCGGTTCGGATCGAACTCGTGCGCGGGATTGAAGATGTTCCGGATTCCGACGCCCCGATCCATCGCCTCACGAGCGACCGCGAAGACCTCGGGAATGAGCTGCTCCGTCGTCGCCCCTTCCTCGGTCCGCTGCTTGAACTCGTTCGTCTTGGCAAGGAGTTCTGAATCGGTCAACTGTCGCATGTCCGCATCGAATGCGGTCACCTTGTCGACGATCTGGAGATACCGCTTCACCATCCGATCGTTTCGGGTGCCGAAGATCTTCTTGCCTACTTTGGATACAACTGGAATTGCCATGGGTCCGTCTCACACCGAGTGCCTGGAGAATCAACAGGCCACCACGCTCCTGCGTGGGGCCGACTGCAAACTCAGCAGGTGTGCGGTGGAGGAAGCACCAGGCGAAGCGGGCCAAGCCGCTGCACCGCAGGATTCCCATGGAGCCCACGATCGATCCCACCGGTCCCCTCCGGCAGCATGCCTCCGGGGTCGACG
This sequence comes from Phycisphaerales bacterium, assembly GCA_029245245.1. Classification (GTDB taxonomy): domain Bacteria; phylum Planctomycetota; class Phycisphaerae; order Phycisphaerales; family SM1A02; genus UBA854. The sequence goes on along the minus strand of JAQWPT010000007.1, from coordinate 13,387 downwards.
GACCGGTCCGGACTCGCAGTCTGGACGAACAGGTGGCCGATTCCAGTCACTGAGACCACCCTGGCAAAGGACAGTCCGACCTGGCGAGAAGGTACCGGGGCTCCGGTCATCGCCGGAGCCGCCACCAGGATCGCCAGCACCGCCAGCAGTGCCGGTGCGCCAGCCAATGGCGTGCTTCGGGATGTGATCGTTCTCGCGGTCATCAAGATCACAGTGTATCGCAGGGCCCCCCCGATGTCCCCGCATGACATCAAAAATCCCCTTCAAGCAGTCGAAACGTATGATACGCCGACGGCATGAATCCCCATGATCACACCTCCGCCGATGCCCCCCTGCTGCTGAAGGTCAGTGGACTGTCCTGCGCCTCCTGCGCCGCCACGGTGCAGACCGCGCTGGAAGCCCAGTCCGGCGTGGACTCGGCGGCAGTCAGCCTCACGCAGGGGCGAGCCACCGTGTCCGGTTCCAACCTGGTGATGGACGAACTCATCACCGTGATCCGCAACTCCGGCTACGAGGCCGAGGCGCTGAAGGTCAAGCAGGCACCCGCGGAACTTCGCAGTGAACTCGAACAACGGCAACGCAGGCACGAACGGCAGTGGAGACGACGCGCCTTCATCGGCCTGAGCATCTGGGTTCCCATGATGGTGCTGGGGTGGACGACCGATGCACCATCCGTGCGGTGGATCCAACTCGGGCTCGGCACCCTGGTGATGTTCGCCGTCGGCACTGGTTTCTACGTGTCAGCCTGGTCCGCCGCCCGGCGCAGAACGACGAACATGGACACGCTGATCTCCATTGGAGCCACCACCGCCTACGTCTATTCCGTGGTGCTCTTCATCATCACCCTGGCGGGCATCGAGAGCGAACAACCCATGTACTTCTCGGAGGCTGCCGCCCTCTTCGGGATCATCAGCCTCGGGCACTGGCTGGAAGCACGCTCCACGGCACAGGCCGGTTCCGCGGTTCGTGATCTGCTTGAACTGCAGCCGGAGACCGCCGAGCGACAGGATGCCGACGGACACATCGAGACGATCCCCAGCGCAGACGTCGCTCCCGGCGACCTGATTCTCATTCGTCCCGGCACCCGGGTTCCCATCGACGGAACCGTGCAGGAAGGCCAATCGGATCTTGATGAATCCGTCGTGACCGGTGAATCGATCCCCGTCTCCAGAAAGACGGGTGATCCCGTCATCGCCGGCAGCATGAACACCACCGGTCGCCTCCTGATCCGCGCCGAGGTCGATGGGCGCAACACCACCGTGTCCAGGATCGCGGAACTGGTCACCAACGCCATGGCGTCCAAGACGGACATCCAGCGTCTTGCCGACCGCGTCAGTTCGATCTTCGTTCCCATCGTGCTGGGCATTGCACTGTGCACCCTCGCTGGATGGTCGATCGCCGCCGGCGTCCAGGGCACCTGGCTCGTGTTCCAGGATGGCGTCATCGCCATGGTGACCGTGCTCGTGATCTCCTGCCCGTGCGCGCTGGGGCTGGCGACCCCGATGGCGATCATGGTGGGCGCCGCCGAGGGCAGCCGGATGGGAATCCTCATCAAGTCCGCCGGCGCGCTGGAGATCGCCGGCAGGGCCTCGGCCGTGGTCTTCGACAAGACCGGCACCCTGACCGTCGGCCAGCCGTCGGTCACCTCCATCGAACCAAGCGGCCCGGACATGGACGCCGACACGCTTCTGCGACTTGCCGGCGCCGTCGAAGCACCCAGTGAACATCCACTGGCGAAGGCGATCGTGCAGGCGGCAAACGAACGCGGCCTGGACCTCCCCTCGGTGGACTCCTTCAAGGCCACCACCGGACAGGGCGTCTCCGGCATCGTGGAAGGCAGGCGCGTCGAGATCGGTCGCGATGCACAGGCGACCTGCCAGGTCAGCGTCGATGGAACCGTTCGTGGTCGCATCACGATCGCCGACACGCTTCGTGAAGAGGCGAAAGAAGCCGTACAGTCGCTGCACAAGCTTGGTATCGACGTCCACATGCTCTCGGGTGATCGGGACACCGTGGTCAAGCACGTTGCATCCGAACTGGCAATACCACCTGAGTTCACCCATTCCGAGCAGACGCCGGAGTCGAAATCAGCCTTCCTCGGCGCCATCGAGGGACGATCGATCATGGTCGGCGACGGGATCAATGATGCCGCCGCCCTGGCCATGGCCGATGTGGGCATCTCGCTGGGCTCGGGAACGAACATCGCGATCGAAACGGCGTCCATCGTGATCCCCGGCAACCAGGTCACGGCCGTACCGGCCTCGGTCCGCCTGGCGAGGATGACCCTGCGAACGATCAAGCAGAATCTCTTCTTCGCCTTCTTCTACAACACGGCGATGATCCCCCTGGCCGCCCTGGGACTGCTGGGCACCTGGGGGCCATTGATCGCCGCTGGTGCCATGGGGCTCAGCGATGTGACCGTCATCGGCAACGCCCTGCGGCTCCGCTGGCTCGTCCGACGCAAGGAATCCTCGAAATCGGCCGAATAAGGCGCCTGTTCAGTCTGTTCCAACAGGAAAGATCACGTTTGGGCCTCGATCAACGCATAATGGGGATGACGTGAACGATTCGTGCGTAGAACGGATTGCCACGACGGAGCAGGCCCATGTCCACGACCTCTCTGAAGAAGATCAATCCTCGTACCTTCGATTACTGGAAGGCGCAGCATCTGCTGAACCGGGCAGGATTCGGAGGCAAGCCGGCCCAGGTCCTCGCCCTGCGGAACCGCGGGTCCGAGGATGCTGTCGACTACCTGCTTGATTTCAAGAAGGTCAAGGAGGAGCCGGTTCGCGCCGACCAGTTCGACTCCTCCATCATGCAGCCCCGCAGCGAAGCGGATCGACGCTCGTTCCGCCAGGCACGCCAGTCGGGCAACGAGGCCGCCCTGGAACGGTACCGCACCATGCGACAGGATCGCCAGCGCGCCGACCGGCGCCAGATGGCGACGATCCAGGACTGGTGGCTGGAGCGGATGATCGAGACCCCGCGACCACTGCAGGAAAAACTGACGCTGTTCTGGCACGGACACTTCGCCACCGGCTATCGACCGGTCGAAGACAGTTACCACATGTTCCTCCAGAACCAGTTCTTCCGGGAACACGGGGCCGGCAACTTCAAGGACGACCTCGTGCAGGGCATCATTCGAAACCCGGCGATGATCAAGTACCTCAACAACAACCAGAACAACCGCGACAGCCCGAACGAGAACCTTGCCCGGGAACTGATGGAACTCTTCACGCTCGGCGAGGGCCAGGGCTATACCGAGGACGACATCAAGGAGGGGGCACGCACTCTCACCGGATACACGTTCCGCGACGACGAGTTCCAGTTCAACGCCCGGAACCACGATGAGAACAGCAAGAGGATCTTCGGCCGCGGCGGCAACTGGAACGGCGATGACTTCGTCGAACTGATCTTCTCCCGTCCATCGGCCTCGCGGTTCATCTGTGAAAAGCTCTACCGCTACTTCGTCAACGATGCTCCCGGCGGGTTCACCAAGGCTCAGGAGAGCGTGCTTCGAAAGATGTCGAAAACACTTGTCCAGAGCAAGTGGGAACTCAAGCCCGTGCTCCGCCAGTTGTTCCTCTCCGAGCATTTCTACGACGAGGAGAACCATGGAGCGTGCATCAAGAGCCCGACGCAACTGGTTGTCCAGTGCATCCGATCCCTCCACACCCCGGCGAGAAACCTCCGCAAGCTCAACGAGGCCTGTGGATTCATGGGCCAGAGCCTCTTCAATCCCCCCTCCGTCAAGGGATGGGAAGGCGGCCGCAAGTGGATCAACACGTCCACCCTCTTCATCCGCCAGAACACCGCGCTGTACCTGCTGACGGGCCGCGACGAGCAGGCACGCCCCTGGGACGTTGCCAAGGCCGACTTCTCGGCCCGGCACCTCGTGGAACACCTTGATGGAATCAGTGGTCGCGACACCGTCCGTGATGGCGTCGTGTACCTGCTTCGCTTCGCCCACTCGGTCCCTCCCGACGAGGACCGGGTCCAGCAATGGGTGGCCTACGTCAATGAACGAGGTGGACGGCTCGATGAACCGACGCTGCTGAACCTGCTCGCCCTGATCACCGCAGCACCCGAGTACCAGCTCTGCTGAGACGCCTTTCGGCAAGGACCGCATGATGACCGAACACAATGAACATCCTTGGAGTCGACGACTCTTTCTCCAGCAGGGCGTAACGCTTGCTTCGCTGGCCGCCACCACCCCGCTGTTCATCGAACGGTCGGCTCGTGGCGTCATGCTTCCCCTTGGATCCCTGGTCTCCTCGCAGGCCGGTGTGCCGGAAGATCGCGTACTCGTGGTCGTCCAACTCGGCGGCGGCAACGATGGGCTGAACACCGTCGTCCCCTACGGCAGCGACGACTACTACCGACTTCGCCCGCAACTTGCGATCCAGGCCCCCGGCCGCGACAACGGAGCACTGGCCATCGACGGCAGTGACGGCATCGGCCTGAATCCGGCCATGGGCGGGTTCAAGGAACTCATGGACGAGGGCGTGGCCGGCATCGTCCAGGGCGTCGGCTACCCGAACCCGAATCGATCCCACTTCTCCTCCATGGACATCTGGCATACCGCGGACCCCGACGGAAAGAACAACGGGTGGATCGGCCGCTACTTCGACAACACCTGCAGCGGAACACCGAATCCCGAAGCCGGCGTCGCCATCGGCCGCCAGGCGCCGCTGGCAATGCAGGGTGAATCGCAACTACCGGTGAGTTTCGAACGGGCCGAGCTCTTCCGCTGGATGGGCACGGACATGGACCCGAAACTCGAAGATCCCTACGAGCAGATCGCCCGGACCAACCACGTCGGTCCGGTCGAAGAGGACCGCTCTCAGAACGCGTTCCTCAAGCGCACCACCCTCGACGCGAGGGTTTCTTCCGACAAGGTCCGAAAGGCCGTGGCCCGGTCTCCGCTGGTGACCTATCCCAACTCGAATCTCGCGGGTCAGCTCCGGATGGTCGGCGCGATGATCCGGGCTGAACTCCCGACCCGGGTCTACTACGTGACCCTCGGCGGATTCGACACCCACGCCAACCAGGCCGGACAGCATGCCCGCCTCCTGGAACAGGTCGGCAACGCCCTCAACGCGTTCTACCGTGACCTGCAGGCACAGGGCAACAACGGCCGGGTGATGACGATGGTCTTCTCCGAGTTCGGCCGCCGCGTGGCCCAGAATGGATCGAGTGGAACCGACCACGGCACTGCGGCACCGATGTACTTCGTCGGCGACATGGTGCGTCCGGGCCTGATGGGCACCCACCCATCGCTCACTCGACTGGACGAAGGGGACCTCATCCACAACGCCGACTTCCGCACCATCTATGCGTCCGTACTCGAGGACTGGATGGGCACGAACTCCAACACGATCCTCGGCGGCAAGTGGAAGACCGAATCGCTGCTGCGGGAAGGCTGAACTCCCTACAATCCTCGGACCCCGAGGATACGACCATGCCCCGCCCGCACCTGCTGCCCATGCTTCTGACCATGTCGATGCTCGCCACCATCGCGGCGGCGCAGGCTCCTGCCCTGCTGGACCGCTACGAATGGGACTATGGAAACCTGCATGCCCCCGTCGCCGTCCAGTGGCTGTCCGATGATCGGTTCGTGATCGTCGAGTCCGCCCCGGTGGGCATCCGCATCTTCGACTGGCCAAGTTGCTCGACTCCCATCAAGATCGACTGCCTTGAGCCCGCCGGCCTTGACGCGGGCCCCGACGAGACCTGCTACCTCGTGGATTCGGGTCGCCATCAAGTCATGCACATCGCCTCTGACGGCTCGACCCTGAGTACGATCGGATCGCACGGCGACGGGCTGGACCAGTTCCGGGCCCCAGCCGATGTCGCGGTGCACGAAGACCGGCTCTACGTGGCGGATACGGGCAATGACCGCATCGTGGTGCTCGACACCGACGGTTCACCGGTGCGCACCATCGGGACCCGTGGAACCGGGCCCGGCCAGTTCCGAAGACCACTGGCCATCGACATCGATGCCTCGAACCGGATCGTGGTCGCCGATGCCGACAACCACCGCATCCAGGTCCTGTCCCTCGAGGGTGAACCGATCACGGCATGGGGCAGTTGGGGCAGTTTCCCAGGCCTGCTCCAGGAACCTTCGGACGTCCTCTGCCTTGAAGACCGCATCCTCGTGACCGACCGGCTGAACCACCGGGTGCAGGAGTTCGCAATGGACGGCACGCTCCTGCACGCATGGGGCATGCACGCAGTCAAACCACGCGAAGGCCAGGGCCGCGTGCACTACCCCGATGCCCTGGCCATCTCCCCGGACGGAAGAACCCTGGCCGTGGTCGAATCCTTCGAAGACCGGGTACAGCTCTTTGGACCGCACGATCCCGACTACGTCGATGAACGACCGACACAGCCCGCACGCTCGGGCATCCAGTCGCATTTCGGCCCCACCGTCGTCCTTGATGACCGCATCATGATGGTCTGGGAGCCCGAGGCGCGAGCAGCCCTGGTGTTTGACCACCAGCGAAGCACCCCGATTCGACTGACGAGCATCTTCTCCCGAGGGGACGGCCCCGGAGGCTTCGGCCACCTCGCGGACCTGCACTGGGATCACGAAGCGAATCAACTGCACCTCTTCGATCGCGGCACGGCCCAGGTGCACGCCTACGAACTCGATCTGCCCGACCCCGATCAACCCCGCTTCGACCCGTCCATGGCCAAACTCCAGACCTCCCGGACCCTGGACGCCTCGATTCCGATGCACCGCATCGTTGATGCGGAACGGTCCGTATCCGGAAACTGGTTCCTGCTCGACGGAACCGACGGTGTCATCCACGTGCTGAATGCGAACATGGAGCCGGTGGATCGCTGGGGAACGGATCTCCTGGGGCACCCGACTGCCATCACGATCGACCCGACCACGGGGCATCTGCTGGTCCTGGACCGGGACCCATCAACCCTGCATCAACTGGACACAAACGGTTCCTCCGTCGCGACAATCCGTCTTGAGGGGATCCCCGGTGGCCTCGTCCAGCCCACCGGCCTGGCCGTGGCCGGCAGCGGCGACATCCTGCTCACCGATGCGGGCACCCACGCCGTGCATCGACTCGGCAGCGATGGTACGCACCTCGCCTCCTGGGGCACCAAGGGAATCCTGCACGAGCAGTTCTGGAAACCAGCAGGCATCGTGGTGGACGACCAGGACCGCGTCATCGTGCTGGATCACGGAAACCATCGCTGCCAGATGTTCGACCTCGATGGAACCTGGCTGATGACCTTCGGAGCCGGTCGAGCCTACACTCCTTCAAACCGCCCACCGCTCGACTCCGATGATCCGTGAGCAGAACACCATGAACATGCATCTCCCGGCCATCGCCATTTCCCTCGCCCTTGTACTGGGCGGGTGCTCCAGCACCCTCGACCACCAGTTGCAGAGCAACGACCGCGCCTACGAGGTGTCATGGAGTTCGGACCCCGCACCGATTCCCGTCAACGAATTCTTCACCATGGATGTCGAGGTGCGCCGCGATGGCACGCTGCTCGCCAGTGGTGACCTCGTGGTTGATGCCGCGATGCCACATCACAACCACGGCATGAACCACATTCCCCACATCGAGCGCACCGGCACCGGTCGGTGGCATGTCCAGGACATGCTGTTCCACATGCCAGGTGACTGGGAGTTGTACTTCGACATCAAGCAGGATGGCGTGGTGCACCGGGCCCAGGAATCCATCGAGGTCGACTGATGCTTGCACTGTGCTGCATGTCGGCCGTTCTCGGGTTCGCCGACGAGCCGGCGGTGGTGTTCACGCCCCGCCAGCAGCGTCGCATCCTGCAGCACTCTCCCGTCCCCGCCGTCCCGGACGATCCCACCAACGACTGGGATCGCGATCCCGCGGCCGCCCACCTCGGGCAGGCCCTGTTCTTCGATGCCGGCTTCTCCCGAAACGGCCAGGTTTCCTGTGCAACCTGCCACGGACCGATGATCGCCTGGACCGACGCCCAGCCACTGGCCACGGGCCTGGAAACCGGCACACGCCACTCCCCTTCACTGCTGAACGTCGCCCACCAACGCTGGTTCTTCTGGGACGGTCGGGCCGACACCCTCTGGTCGCAGGCGATGCACCCCATTGAACACCCCGGGGAGTTCGATGCAAGCCGCATCGAGTACGTCCGGCGCATCCACAGCGATGCAGCGTACCGCGAGGCCTACGAGTCGCTCTTCGGGCCGCTCCCCCCGATGGATGATGAGCAGCGATTCCCTCGCGATGCCCGATCGGATTCGCCGGCATGGGCCGCCATGGCCGAAACCGACCGGGACCAGGTCAACCGCGCCTTCGCCAACTGTTCCAAATCCGTGGCCGCGTACGAAAGCCGGTTGCGCAGCGTGGAGTCTCCCTTTGACGTGTTCGTCGAGGGACTTCGCCAGGACGATGAAACCAAGTTGGCGGCATTGACTGCATCCGAGCAGCGTGGCCTCCAATTGTTCGTCGACGAAGCCGGGTGCCGCCAGTGCCATTCCGGCCCCCTGTTCTCGGATTTCGAATTCCACAACATCGGCATTCCCACCGGCCACGGTGGTGCACCACGTGACCCGGGTCGGTTCGATGGACTCGCACACGTGCAGCGGAGTCCGTTCTCCGCCCACGGCCCCTACAGCGATGATCCCGATGGCGCCCGCGCCCGGCGCACGGCATCCATCGTCCAGGGCCAGGAACACTGGGGCAGTTTCAAGACACCAACGCTGCGGAACATCGAACGCACTGCGCCCTACATGCACCAGGGCCAGTTCGATCGCCTCGAGGATGTCCTTGCGTTCTACAACACCCTCGAAGACATGCAGCTGCAGGACCACCACCAGGAGATGGTTCTGAAGCCGCTGGAGCTCACGGATGCCCAACTCGCCGACCTGGCCGCCTTCCTGCGGTCACTTACCAGCCCCCTGCCCCCGAAATCACTGATGGGCCCCGTTGATCCAAGAACGGGTAAACCTCCCTCAGAGCCCATTGAGGGGCCATGAGCACTGTTCATGGTCCGAAATCAACGCTGATTCACCGATGACGGGTGGCTCCCACCCCATCAATCAGTAGATTGAACAGATCAGGGGGCCGGGTTTCGTCCCGGAAATTGAGTACAGAACCGCACCCTAGATCACCAGCAGGAAGAACCACCGTGAAGACTCAGCTTGTCGCTCTGGCCGCCCTCAGTGGACTCGGCCTTTCCATCGCCCTCGCCCACATCGATGATCCCAAGGAACAGGATCGCGTTCCTCGTTTCGAAGGCCCTGCCTATCGCGCCAATGGAACGGCCCAGGACAAGACCGCGGACCTGCGCGGGTTCCCGTCTTCCAATCTCACCCTGATGAGTTGGCTCCCGCTGAGTGAGTTCGGGAATCCCTCCACCGGCAACGACTGCTGGGGATACACGAGTCCGCAGTCTGGTCGCGAATACGCGATCATCGGGCACAGTGACGGCACCGCCTTCGTGGAGGTTACCGATCCCGGCAACGCCCAGATCGTCGCCAACATCTCCGGACCCAACAGCCTCTGGCGTGACATCAAGGTGTACGACGGCTACGCCTACGCGGTCAGCGAAGGCGGCAGCGGCATCCAGGTCTTCCGACTGACGAGCATCGATTTCGGCAACGTCGATCTCGTGAACACGGTCGACGACCAGGGAACGAGCGCAAGCCACAACGTGGTGATCGACACCGTCAGCGGCTTCCTGTATCGCGCCGGTGGCGGCGACAACGGACTCCGCATCTATTCGCTCGCGGACAAGACGAACCCCACCTACGTCGGCTCCTGGCCCAGTCGCTACGTACACGACGCCCAGGTCGTCACCTACACCGAGGGCCCCTACGCGGGCATGCAGGTCGCCTTCTGCTGCGGGGGTTTCAACGGCGGGTTCTCCGAAACCGGCCTCTGCATCCTCGACGTCACCAACAAGACCAACATCCAGCAACTCGCCTGCCTCCAGTACTCGAATCCGAACTATTCTCACCAGGGATGGCTCAGCGAGGATCGCCAGTACTTCTACCTCAACGACGAACTCGACGAGCAGAACACCGGCGGCCTGACCACGACCCGCGTCATCGACGTGAGCAACCTGAGCAACCCCGTCCAGGTGAGCACCTTCACCTCGGGATCGACCTCGATCGACCACAACCTCTACGTCAAAGGCAACCTGATCTACGAGGCGAACTACCGCAGCGGCCTCCGCATCTTCGATGCCACCAATCCGACCAGTCCGACCCAGGTCGCCTACTTCGACACCTGGCCCGACGACGACGGTGCCTCGTTCAACGGACTCTGGAACGTGTACCCCTTCTTCGAGAGTGGCACGATCATCGGCAGCGATCTCGAACGCGGTCTGTTCGTATGGCAGGGCTCCCAGATCTCCATGTCACTGGTGGGTGACGTACCGGAACTGATCGATCCCGCCGGCGGTACCGAGGTCCGTGTCAACGTGGCCGGCGTCAACGGCGGCAGCATCGACGAGTCGTCACTGAAGCTCATCTACTCGGTCAGCGGGACCAGCAGCAGCGCCGACATGGAACTCGAATCAGGCAACACCTACCGGGCGGCCTTCCCGTCCCTGCCATGTACGGAGACCGCCTCCTGGTACCTCACCGCATCCTCCACGAGCGGACAGACGGTGACCATTCCCGCCGGCGCTCCCTCCACGACCTACGACACCTTCATCGCCAGCGGAACCAGCGTCTACTTCGAGGACAACTCGGAAACCGACACCGGCTGGTCCGTCAGCGGTGATGCGACCGACGGCCAATGGAACCGCGGCGTGCCGGTCAACTGCGCCCGATGCGATCCATCGATCGATGCGGACGGCTCCGGGCAGAGCTGGCTGACCGACAACAGTTCGGCCAATGGCTGCAACAGCGATGTCGACGGTGGTTCCACCATCCTGACCTCCCCGATCCTGGATGCATCCGACGCCTCATCCGTCGTGTCCTACCAGCGGTGGTACAACAACGGAAACACCTGCAACGGAGGGGACCCCCAGAACGACATCTTCCTCGTGGAAGCCTCCGACAACGGTGGCGCCTCCTGGGTCGACCTCGAACTCATCGGTCCGTCCGGCCCCGGCACCTCCGGTGGGTGGGTGGAAGCCTCCTTCATCGTCTCGGACATCCCGGGCATCTCCAACACCAACCAGTTCCGACTCCGCTTCACCGCCAGCGACCTCAATGACGGCAGCGTGATCGAAGCCGGCGTGGACGGCGTGCTCATCTCGGGCATCGAGTGCGACAAGACTCCCCTGTGCGAAGGTGACATCGATGGCAACCTGGAGGTCAATGTCAACGACCTGCTGAGCGTCATCGGCGACTGGGGCTCCAACAGCTCCCCCGCCGACGTCGATGGCAGCGGCACGGTGGATGTCGCGGACCTGCTGATCGTGATCGGAGCATGGGGACCGTGCAACGGCGGATGAGGCCGCGGCGGACCGGGGTGACCCTTCCTCGGGATCATTCGTCGGCATCATGCCGGACGTGATCCCCTAGAATGCCCGACCATGGGTTGCGGATCGTGCTCAGATTGTGGCAAGGATGGCGGGTGCGGATCCGGGTGCGAAGCGCTCGTTCCCGAAACGCCGCTGCCCTCGGTGAACCCCGTCGTGGTCTTCGACGGCGACTGCCGATTCTGCCGCCGCTGGGTCCGTCGCTACTGGAACATCAAGCACGATGGCATCGCCTGGTCTTCGTACCAGTCCGGTGCTTCGCAGTTTCCCGGCATCAGCGAGGATCAGTTCCGCCAGGCCATGTACGTGATCGAGCCCGATGGCACCAGCCGGCGCGGGGCGGCTGCCTTCTTCCGGCTCCAGCAACTCGTCGGGCTCCGATCCTGGCCGTTGTGGCTCCATGAGCAGTTGCCGCCGGTTCGAGTGCTCACCGATGCCATCTACCGATTCACGGCACGCCATCGACCCGCAGCGGAGACGACGAGCGCACTGCTGCACGGACGTGTCGCCGCACCTTCGACCTTCCACCTGACCCGCCGAGCCTTTCTCCGCTGCCTCGGTCTCGTCTACCTGGTGGCGTTTCTCTCGGCGGGCTGGCAACTGGACGGGCTCGTCGGCAGCGAGGGCATCCGCCCGGCGGCCGAACGATTCTCCACCATCGCGTCGGCGACCGACGGGGTCCCCTTCAACGCCATGCCGACCCTGCTGTGGCTCGATTCCTCCGATGCGATGCTCCAGGGCCTCTGGATCGGTGGCGCCATCGCCTCCATTGCGCTCGTCGCGGGCCTGCTGCCGATGGGCATGCTCGCGTTGTGCTGGATCGCCTACCTGTCCATCACCACCGGTGGCGACATCTTCTTCCAGTACCAGTGGGACGCCCTGCTGCTTGAAGTGGGCTTTGTCGCCATCTTCTGGGCCCCGCTGCACTGGCGACTGAATGCCCCGGGAGTGCGGCGGCCATCAACCGCCATCCGGATGGTGATGCTGTGGCTGCTGGTGCGATTCATGTTCTTCTCCGGCTTCGTAAAGCTCCAGAGCGGCGACTCGACCTGGTGGGACCTCACTGCCCTGGAGTACCACTACTGGACCCAGCCACTGCCAACGTGGGCGGCCTGGTACATGCATGGTGCCGCCACGTGGTTCCAGAAGGCGTCCTGCTTCATCATGTTCATGATCGAGCTGGGCGCCCCGCTGCTCGTCTTCGGTCCCCGTGTCCTGCGGACCATCGCCTTCATTCTGCTGGCGGGCCTCCAGGTCCTGATCATGGTCACGGGCAACTACGGGTTCTTCAACCTGCTGTCGATCGTGCTCTGTCTCCTGCTGCTGGATGACGCCCAGTTGATGGTGCTGTGGCCGCGGGTTTCCCGCTGGAGCCTGCGGACCGGCCTGGCCCGGATCGAGACCATGCCACGTCGCTGGCTGAACACTGCCGTGGTGGTCTTCCTGCTGACGTTGAGCATCCCCGCCTCCTGGACGCAGTTGACCCGCCAGCCGCTGCTCACGAACTGGCAGGAATCCTTCAGCGGGTACCGGATCGTCAACCAGTACGGGCTGTTCCGCTCGATGACGACGACGCGGCCTGAACTGCGACTTGAAGCCAGCAGCAACGGCCAGGACTGGGACCCGATCGAGTTCTTCTACAAGCCTGGCCCACTGGGCAGGCGACCGGCATTCTGCGTTCCGAACATGCCTCGCCTGGATTGGCAGATGTGGTTCGACGGCCTGTACACGGAGTTTGAAATCGAGTTCCAGGTCAAGACCGGCCGGACGATCCTCCCTGACCTGATCCGGGCGATCGGGCAGCAGCGTGCCCCGGTGCTGGCCCTGCTGGAATCGACCCCCTTCACGGACGCCCACCCCCCCCGATTCCTCCGGTGGCACCTGGACCAGTACCAGTTCACCGACCGTGCCCAGCGGTACGGTGGAGGCG
>JAQWPT010000019.1 GCA_029245245.1 Phycisphaerales bacterium | reverse complement strand
GAGTCGCCGTCTCGATCGTCGCGGGGGACGTAGCCACCCTTGTTGTAGCCGCCGGCATTCTTCTTGAACTTCTTCTTCTTGTAGCCGCCGGGCTTTGCGGAGTCGCCGTCTCGATCGTCGCGGGGGACGTAGCCACCCTTGTCGTAGCCGCCGGTGTTCTTCTTGAACTTCTTCTTGTAGCCGCCGGAGTCGCCGTCTCGGTTCTCGCGAGGTGCGTGCCCGTCGGTGCTGCCGGAAGGCTTCTGGTACTTGTTCTTCTTGAAGTCCTTCTTCTTGTAGCCACCTGGCTTGTCGGAGTCGCCGTCACGGTTCTCGCGGGGGGCGTAGCCGCCCTTGCTGGTGCCGCCGGCGTGCTTCTTGAATCGGCCTTTCCGATCGTTCCTGTGGTCATCCTGCCCGTTGCGGCGAGGTGATCGGCGTCGTTCGTCGGTTCGGTTTTCAGACGAGGTCGCATCAGGAGAAAGTTCGGGCATCTCCTCGAGGCGAGGGAGTTGCTCCGCCGGTGGAAGTGTGATGTTGGCTCGACGCTCAATGGAGCGAAGCATCTGCTTCTCATTGGCCTGGTAGAACGTGATCGCCGTTCCGCTTGCTCCGGCCCGGGCGGTTCGCCCGATACGGTGCACGTAGGTTTCAGGATCGATGGGGACGTCGAAGTTCAGGACATGGGTGATGTTGTCCACGTCGATGCCCCGGGATGCGATGTCGGTTGCAACCAGGACATTGACATTCCCTTCACGGAAACTCCGCATGGCGGCATTGCGTGCCGATTGGGTCTTGTTCGAATGGATCGCATCTGCGCGGATGCCAGCTCGTTGCAGCCAGCGTGCCACGCGATCCGCCTTGTGCTTTGTCTTGGTGAAGATGAGGGCACGGTCCACCTTCTCCTGGTTCAGAAGCGTGATCAGCAGTCGGAACTTCTTCTGCTGGGGGATCATGAAGAATCGCTGCTTGATCGTGTCGACCGTCGTGGCTTCCGGAGCCGTCTCGATGAGTGTCGGTTCGTCAAGGAGGTCATTGGCGAGGCGACGAATGCTGTTGGAGATCGTGGCCGAGAACAGCATGGTCTGCCTGTCACCGGGGATCAACTGGACGATGTGCCGGATGTCGCTGATGAATCCCATGTCGAGCATGCGATCTGCTTCATCGAGCACGAGGGTCTCGATTCCGGTGAGGTCGATGTGTCCCTGGTTGACGAGGTCCTTGAGGCGTCCCGGAGTGGCGATGAGCACGTCCACGCCACGCTGCAGGGCGCGGACCTGGTGGTACTGGCTGACGCCACCGAAGACGACGCAGTAGCCCAGTTTCAGGTTGCTGCCGTAGTCGAGGAAGCTCTCATGGATCTGGGTTGCCAGTTCCCGGGTCGGGCACAGCACCAGGGCTCGGGGCGTACGGCCCTTGGCACGCCGGTCATGCCGCTTGTTGCGGACCGGCTGGACCGGCTGAGCCGGCTTTGACTGTGAAAGTCGATGCAGGATGGGCAGCGCGAACGCGCAGGTCTTGCCGGTGCCGGTCTGGGCCGTACCGAGGATGTCACGTCCGAGGAGAGCGGGAGGAATGGCTCCGGCCTGGATGTCGGTGGCCGATGCATAGCCCTTGTCCGTGACTGCACGAACGATGGGCTCTGCCAGTTGCAGTGCTGAGAACTTCAATGTTGTGATTCCGTATGTAAGTATGGAGGCTTCTGGAGCCCCCCGGGGGGATGTTGCAGGTGCCAAATCACCTGCTGCGCGAAAATCGCTCGACGCCTCCCCCCGCGGTCAGGATCGACTTGGTGATCCTGCCAGTGGCGTCTGTGAAGGAGGGGATCGTACTCGAAATCAGTTCGAAACGACTGTCATTCTGCGAGGAAGTGGAAAAAGAGCCTTGCGTGGCCAAGGTCCGAGAGTCTCGTGCCTGGTTTCCATCAAGCCAAGGTGAAGAACATCTTGACGGAGGCCAGCAGGAGGACGGTGGCAAGCAGGAGTCGAATACCGTTTCCGGACATGTGCCGGGCGCCAAGCCTGGAGCCGATGAGGCCACCGGTGATTGCGGCAGCGATGTAGATCGGAAGTCCGTCGGGCATGTTCGGGGCATCTGCCACAACGCCACCGAGCCCTGCGATCGAGTTGACGAGGACGAACACGACCGAGACCGCCGCGGTCCGCTTGCTGCCGGCCCAGCCCATGAGAATCAGCAGGGGAGAGAGGAAGATGCCTCCGCCGGTTCCGGTCAGTCCAGCGAGCAGGCCGAGGATCGCACCGGCAACCAGGGCGATCCATGTCCTGGGCATTCCGACGGGCTGCTCATGGGTTGCGAATCGTCCGATCGACTTCAACGTCAGGATCACGGCGGCGAACAGCAGGACCCCACCGATGAGGGGCTTGAACACCATGGGGGGGAGCGACCACAGGCCTCCCACGAAGGCCATCGGGATTGCAATCAGCCCGAAGGGCCAGAAGGTGTTCCAGTCGAAATGACCGGCTCGGATGAATCGCCAGGCCCCGATGATTCCTACGAAGATGTTCAGCGTCAGCGCGACCGCCTTCATCTGTTCCTGGGGAAACTGGGTGATCAGGGCCATCGCGGCCAGGTAGCCCGAGGCCCCCGCATGACCGACGGATGAGTACAGGACGGCCAGGGCAAGGATGGCTGTGGCGAGGACGATCACGGTCTGAATGGGCAGCGTTTCCAGCACGTGCAAACCAGCATAGCCGGGGCGACAGCGATGGGGTGAGTGGTGAACCTGCGCCGCTTTGTGCACAGGATGGTTCCATGTGAGGCATGTTGCACCATTCTCGTAGCCATGGAATGCATCACCACGGCATTCGCACTGTCCTGCGTCTCTGCGATGACGAGCGGGCAGGTGTCCAGGTGTGATTCATGCCTCGGTGACATCGACATGGTCGGGACGGTGGAGATCGACGACCTGCCGACTGCCACTGGCCGGTCGCGGCAAGGCTCCTGCTAAGATCGCCCTGCATCGATCCATCCGCCTGCGAGCAGGAGCAGTTCAATGACATCGAATCAGTACGTCCATGCCGCTTCCCGGGACATCGACTGGGTCCCGTCCCGGGGCGCCGATTCCCCGGGCGTGCCCTTTGCAGGGGCGTGGGTCCGTCACCTGGTCGAGCAGTCTCCAGGTGTCCTCGAGATCAAGTTGTGTGCCGAACAGGAGGTACCTTCGCACGTCTTCTCCACCCAGGTGGTGATGCTGATGACAGAAGGTGCAATCCTGATTGACGGGGAGCATGGATGCACGGCCGGTGATGCTCGCTGGTCCGAGGCAGGTACGCCATCAGGAGCATGGCTGGCTTCCCCTGAAGGGGCCCGTTTCTACCTGATCGGCATGGACGGCCCCCCGGTGTCCGAGGTGTCCTCCTCGCCCTCCTGCTTGCCATGGCAAGTCGCCAGTCCTCGTGATCTTGCATGGAGCGAGCTCGCAATGGGGGAGTCGATTGCGCCTCCGGGAAGAAGTTGTCCGTTGTGTGAGGGTGGCCCGTCCGTCACCCTGCTGGTGTTTGACCCACGCTGCGTCATCAAGCCGCATTCCCATCCCGGCAACATCGTGTACATCATGCTCGAAGGCACCATGGAGGTCCCTGGTGAGGGTGTGTACGAAACAGGTGATCTGCGTTGGGGTGCCAGGGGATACGAGTACGGACCGGAGATCATGGGTACTGTCGGCACCACGATGATCGCGATCCAGAAGGATGTCCCTCTTGCCGTGGACTGGGTCGATGCGGGCTCGGCGGCATCGTCCTCCTGAGTCCGATTGGGTACAGTTCAATCGTGCACATCTGCCTGCTGACAACCCAGGATCTCGATGCGGTCCCGTTTTCAGACGACGACTGGCCGTGCGACCCGCGGCCATTCATGCCAGAGGCCACGTGGCACGTCGCAACCCTCAAGGGCAAGGTCGAGTCGGTTCAGCAGGTGGAGGCGTTGATCGAGGAGAATCGCTTCGATCTCTTCTTCAACCTCTGTGACGGGGCGGCCGACCAGGACATACCCGGCATCGAGGTCATCCAGAAACTCGAGGAGCGTGGTGTTCCCTACGCGGGAGCGTGCTCCGAGTGCTACGAACCGACCCGGGTGGAGATGAAGGAAGCCTGCCACCGGCTTGGCATTGCAACGCCGAACTACGTCGTGGCAAGCACCGAGGAAGACGTCGAGCGGGCGGCCCGGGAACTTCAATTTCCACTGTTCGTCAAGCACTACAGCAGTTACGCAAGTGTCGACCTGAGCCGCCGATCACGTGTCAAGTCGCCGGAAGGGCTGCGCATCCAGGCCAGGAAGATCATGTCCCGCCACGGTTCCGCATTGATCGAGGAATACATCGATGGCATCGAGTGCACGGTGCTCGTGGCCGAGAATCCCGAAGACCCACTGCGGCCCAGGACCTACACGCCGGCCCAGTACAAGTTTCCCGAAGGGGAGACGTTCAAGCACTCGGACCTGAAGTGGGTGGACTACGCGGGGTTGTCTTCGTTCCCGGTGCCCGACCCCGTGCTTGCCGATCGCCTGCGGGATGAATGCGCTCGCTTCTTCGTCGAGCTCAAGGCAGCGAGTTTCGGCCGCTGCGATCTGCGGGTCGACAGCGAGGGCACGCCCTACATGCTGGAGATCAATGCCAACTGCGGCATCTATTATCCGCCGGACGACTACGGCAGCGCCGACATCTGCCTGTCACTGGACCCTGCTGGCCACGAGGGCTTCACACGCCAACTGGTGGCCGCGGCCATGGCCCGCCACGCCAGGCGGCAACAGGGACCGGGATCCGATTGACTCGCGAGGTTTCCATCGGGCGGTGATCGGTGGCACAATGCGTTCATGAAACCAATCCTGCTCGCCATCGCGGCCGGTCTCTGCTGGGGGATCGGCGAAGCCTGTACTCGAAGTGTTCTGCACGAAGGACGAGTCGG
This sequence comes from Phycisphaerales bacterium, assembly GCA_029245245.1. Taxonomy (GTDB): domain Bacteria; phylum Planctomycetota; class Phycisphaerae; order Phycisphaerales; family SM1A02; genus UBA854. The sequence continues at coordinate 8,368 of JAQWPT010000019.1, read as the reverse complement.
TCCCATGACCGCCCTCCTGATCAGGGCGCTGGTTGCACTGCCCGTGATCGTGCTGGCGTGGTGGCTGATGCTCAAGGGTGTTGGCGGTCTGCACCCGGAGCCTTCCATCCGGGAGATGGATGTCGCGTCGTGGATCAAGGTCATCGTCGGATCCGGGCTGCTTGCAGGCGCCATCGGAATCATCTTCTTCTACGTCGCCCTGTCGGTTGGTGACCTCTCGGTCGTCAAGCCCATCGCCTTCGCGCTGGCTCCGCTGGTGGCGGTGCTGCTGGGATGGCTGGTGCTGGGTGAGTCGATGGACCTGCGAAAGACCGTCGCCGTCGTACTGATCGTGGCCGGGGTGGTCCTGCTCTCCGTGCAGCCGGCTTCCGTCACGCCCATGGTGGAGTCGCCGACTGGATCCAGTTGATGCGCTGCGTGGGCACGGACGAGACGAGTTAGTCCTTCGACTGCTGGTCGCCTGTTCGGAGCTGGACACGACCATCCTCGTCGATGGTCGTCGCCGGGTTCCAGGCGATCTCCCATGCAAAGCCGTCTGGATCCGCGAAGTAGCCGCGTACACCGCCCCAGGGAGGAGCCGAAGGCTCCACGAGAATCCGCCCACCCGAGTCGACGGCGCGCTGGAGGAGCCGGTCGATGTCCTCGCGTTCACTGACGTTCTGGGAGAGGGTGGTCGTGACACCGTCGAGTGTTCCCGCTTCGAGTCCCGCGTCCGCAGCCAGGGCCGATCGCGGGAACAGGGACAGCAGTTGTCCACCCATGTCGAAGAAGGCCACGTGCGGATTGCTGGCAGGATGCTCGACGAGTCCCATCGCCACGTAGAACGCACGACTGCGATCGAGGTCTGTCACGCCGAGAGTCACGAATGAGATGTTGGATCGCAGGCTGGTCATGAATCAACCTTTTCCGGACTTCCTCTTCCTGTTCTTCGTAGAGCGTTTCTGCTCGTTCACTCGCCACGTTCTTACGGGAAGCGCATCGAACTGTTCGGGTGTCAGAAGTACCCGCAGGGAGTCCTCGACCTGGTCGGCCAACTGCTCGTGCGCCTTGAACTCCCGGCCCTTCCAGTCCGATTCTTCGAAGATCTGCTCCTTGCCCTTCCCAAGGCCCCACAGCCGGAGCACAGGCGCACGTGCAAGTTCGATGTCGCGTTCCATGCGCCCCTCGATCGCCCGGTCCCGGATCTGCCTTGCCCTGGTCGTGGCCTGTTCCTGCAGGAACCCGATCGAGATCATGATCTCCTCGGACAACTCCTCCAGGCGCAGCGTGGCCGCCAGGGCACGCTCGTACCAACGACGCCGCATCTCGTCGGGGAACCCCGGTTGCAGTGCAAGATCGCGATAGGCGAAGGCCGCTTCGAGATCATGCTCCATCAGTTTGAGGGTCAACTCGTCGACCGCCAGCAGGTTGAAGTCACGGCAGGCGACGGAGGCATCGATCTGGTCGTGCCATGCCTGGGCATAGGGAGCGATGACCGTACCCCAGCGTTCCTCCGGGACCAGTTCCTCGTCGCCGAACTCGCCGATCGCTTGTCGGGCATCCACCATGAACTGGATGCCAGCCAGTTCGCGATCGATCGCCAATTCCAAGCGGTTCATGGCCAGGGCTCCCAGCACGCCATCCATCTTGTCCAGTTCCATCTGGATCGGTTCGCCAGGTTCGACCATGTTGCTCATGGCGGCCCGTGGGTTGATGCGTTCACCACCAAGCCGCGCCATTCGAAGGCCCGAGGTGAAGCGGAGTCGTCCAATCGCCTCCTGCAGCCGTTCCAAGCGTGCATCGTCACCATCCTCGACGATCGTCATGCGCAATGCCTCGATCACGTCATCACGGATCGAGTCACGCTGCTGACGGAGCCGGATCGCAAGGTGATGGAGGTCCTCCGGGGTGACCTCGTCACCCGCCTCTTCCATGTCCTCCATGGCGACCACCATCCGGTCCCGAAGCCGGTTCATGTTCTCGTCGAGCGAGTTGAGCCCTCCACTGAGTTCCTGGACCCACTCCCGCGCCAGGGCACGCGCCTTTTCGTCACGTTCCTCCGACTCGGCGCCCCGCTTCGCCACCGCCTGCCTGGCGTACTCCTGCAGTCGATCCTGCATCGTGCTCATGGCCGCTGCCATGTCGATGTCCTGCTCGGACAACTGGCGATCAAGTCGCTCGACCGCACTTGCGAGATCACGTCCTACTTCCGCCCGCTGGTAGCGCTGCAGGGCATCGAGCAACGACTGCGAGATGATGTCGTAGCTGCCTACGTAGTCACGAAAGACCAGGCCCACGATCTCGGCCCGCTGGGGATCCAGGTCCATGGCCTCGATGATCACGATGCTGTCGCGTTCGAGGAACTCAGGCTGCAGCAGCAGCCGTGGCTCCCGGGGATCAGGTGGAATCAGCCGCAGTGTCTGGGACTTGGCATCGTCTCCGGTTTCCTTGGGTTCGCTCTTGAGCAGCGATTCCATTTCACCCTGGAGTTCCCGGACCTCGTTGGCAGACGCCCAGATCGCCCGGGCATCCTTCTCGGTCATGGAGCCACTGAGGACGGCCGCCTTGAGCGATGTTCCCAACTGCCCGATCTGTTGATTCGCTGATGCATCCGATTCCGACTCGGCGATCGTTGCGGCATCGCCAGAAGTCGCCAGCAGCAGCACCGGCAACAATGCCATGTTCATCATGCTCTTGACAATCGAGGTGTTGGAAGATCGGTGCATGCTCGGGCACTCCTGGTCCCATCCGGCTTCGTACGGAAATCATCTGGGAGTCAAGCCTCGATTGTACGCCGGGATCGGTTACGAGCACGGTCCCCAACCGGCAATGACCAGCAGCAGGTCATCGATTCCCCAGGGGCTGCCCCAGCCGGAGATGACGGCCAGGAGATCATCGACGTTCACCTCGCCGTCACCGGTGATGTCTCCATCGCATTCGACTGGCTCGCAGTCGCGAAGAAACTCGACCAGATAGTCCCGCTGCGTATCGTTGATGCCATGGCCGGCGTAGCCGCGCAGCAGGGTGACATCTCCTTCGAGGTAGGCGTAGACATAGACGTTTGTGTTTCCGATCTGCTGGCCGGTACCACCCAGGGGCGGCCCGGCGTAGCCCTGCGTCCGGGCGATTTCCCAGGCGGCAGACCAGGCGTCCACGAAGGAGATGCCGACGATGGACTCGCCGCCGAAGTAGGGAATGACGGGGTCATCCTGGTTGCTGATTCCCAGGTATCGGCGACCGGTCGTTACGGTTGCGGGTTGGTCGTATCCACACAGGGGCAGGTCCGGGTCGGTCTCTCCGCCGGGGCCATGGAAGGTGTCCTCGTGGAACTGCCCCTCGGTCAACTGGGAGACCACGGCAGCAATGGCCTCGATTCCAGGATCATCATTTTCGATGAGCACGCGGTTGGCCAGGGCGGAACCATTCGAGAACCCAAGTACGCGGATCATGTTCGGATTGACGTTCGTGAACACCTGCAGCGTGTCGACAAGTTCACCGATCATTTCAACGTCCGGGGCGTCGCTGTTCTCGCCACAGATATTCCAACTCGCCTCGTACCCGGAGGGAGCGACCAGTGCATGGCACTGGAGAGCTCCTGCGAACCCATTGAGCATGCCCGGTCCGTTGCCGCCGTTGCCGTGCAGCAGGATGCAGACCGGGAAGCCTCCCTGTGGAACAGGTCCTTCCGGCACCCGGATGGAAACGGGGTACGTCCAGCCTCCGGGTTCCTGGTGCCACGACCTCGTGATCTCGATGGAGGTCGAGTCGGTCAGTTCCTGGGCCTGTGCGGGTACGAAGGCCAGCAGAGAGATCAGCAGCAGGTGAGGCTGTTTCCACATGTCATCAGGATAGATCAAGTCCATTGTTGAAGGCAGTCATCTTTCAAAAACTGGACATCATCCTTGAAGGTGTCATGAAGGCGACGCAGGGTCAACAGGAGGCAACTGCTGAGGGCGCGAAGAAGGATGGTGATGCGGGCAAGCCGCGTGATGGCCGAAACCGAGGGTACTCGGGTGATTGTTTTCTGGGAACACATGGGTCGGCTGGTGGTAGAGTGGTGTTTCAAATGAACAATGATCTTCCACATCGAAGCCAGTTGGATGTACGCCTGAGCCGACGTACTTTTCTCAACACGGCAACGGTCGCATCATTGACGCTGGCCCTGCCTCGGCTGTCGTCGGCCGCTGTTCGAACATTGGTAAAGCCGGTGCGGATCGGAGTCATCGCTGATCTGCATCACGACGTGATGCACGATGGTGATGACCGCCTCGGGGCATTCCTCACGGAAATGTCGGTGAGCAAGCCGGATGCGATCCTGCAACTGGGTGATTTCGCCTATCCAAGTCCGGGCAACAGCGACCTCATCAACCGGTTCAACGAGGCGCACGACCGGTCACTGCATGTCATCGGCAATCACGATACGGATGCGGGGTTCACCAAGGACAACTGCATCGAGCGGTGGGGCATGCCTGGTCGTTACTACGCCCGTGATATCGAGGGGATCCAGTTGCTGGTCCTGGATGGAAATGATGCCGGGTCACCAACGCATGGTGGTGGCTACGCGTCCTATGTCGGCGAGGAACAGGTCAGGTGGCTGAAGGAACAGTTGGAAACCCGTGATGGCCCGATCATCGTCGCCAGCCATCAGCCGCTTGCCGGGGCCCATGCCGTCGACAACGCCGAGGAGTTGCAGACTGTTCTTGGAGACGCGGCGAGCAAGGTCATCCTGGTACTCAATGGTCACTCGCACATCGATGAGATCATTCGTGTCAGGAATGTCACCTACATGCATGTCAACTCAGCGTCCTACAAGTGGGTTGGCGGGGACCATCGGCACGAGAGTTATTCCAAGGAGACCCACGGTGGACATCCCTGGATCTCGTACACCTGTCCCTACCGCGATTCACTGTTTGCCACGCTCAGCGTGGACCCTGATTCCCTGACCATCCAGATCAAGGGCGCCGCCACCAGCTGGGTCGGCAAGTCGCCCGCTGAACTTGGCATCGACATGCATCCGAACCTGATCAGCGGGGAGCAGATCGCGCCGCGCATACGTGACCGGGAGATCATCAGGGTCAGTTCGTGAGCGTCGTGTTACCAGTCAGGGGCAGGCGGTGACGCGTTCAATGAGGCAGATCGTGGCGATCCTTATATATGAAGGGGCATGCACATGTCAGTGAACAGCGAGATCAAGGACTGCGTTGACGGGTATTACAGGAGCCTTTGTGCATCGGATGCAGGTGGCGTCCGATCTGTGTTTCATCCCAGCGCCCGGATTACCGGGTACCTGCCCGATGGGCTTCATGAGATGACCGTTGACGAGTTTGCCGGCTTCGTGGAATCCCAGCAGCCTTCGCCCGACGAATCAGGTTCCGAGCAGATGCTGGAGATCCTTTCCTGTGAGGTTGCGGGGGAGACCGCCGGCGTACGAATTCGCGAGTCCTACCTTGGAATGGTCTTCGTTGACACCTTCGGCATGCTGAAGGTCGACGGGCAGTGGTGGATCTACAACAAGCTCTTCCACGTCGAAGGTTGACCGCAGGCAACGGCAGCCGATTGAAAGCCCCGCATGAAAGCGAATCAGTTCGCCTTGCATCGAATCACCAGTGGCCTCAGACTCTCGCCAGGATGGTGATGTAGAACAGGAGTGGTGGAAGAATCCCTGCCACGACAGCAAGGATCAGATTTCGCAGGACGCGTAATTTCTTGTCGTTGATCAGGCTTACGAATGCAATCAGGACGGCCACGAAGGAACAGAGCATTGCGATCAGGACGAATCCGCCTACCGGGAGAATGAAATGTTCCGGCAGATCTCCTGGGACCGCCTCATCGAACCAGTACTGCAGCAACACCATGATGCAGGTCCAGAATGAGACAGTCGCTGTCATGCGTACTGCGACCGTTGCAGAGGCAGATTCCTGGCTTTGATCAGGTGTCCTTGGGAAGAAATCCCACGTTGGCAACTTTCGTGCAATTCACATGGCGCGTGCGACTGGAGTTCTCGGATACCCCTTTGGTCGGAGTTCAAGCAGGCCGCATTCCGGGCAGACGGCATCCTCATCCAGTCCTTGTCTGTTGTAGCCGCACTGGCAGTCGAGTTGGTTGTTGTCGTTCTCTGGCATCTTGTCAGCAGCGTGCAGAATAGCTGAAACAATGGTTCAAGCATGGACTTGGGATGAGGGGCATGCATGCATTGCGTATCGCCAGCAAGGATGAAAAAACCATTGATAAAGAGGACTGGTGGCAAAGACAAATCAGCATTTACAACCCCCTGGCTCCCACGCTCACCAGCAAATAGCCCTTGCCGTGAAGCGGCAACACGCATGTGCCCTTGCATGGCATGTCAGACGTGATACGCTCTGTGCCACGGATGTTGGAAGCATTCGTTCATTGGGAAGAAGAAGGGGAAGAGACATGTTGAAAATGCTGATGAGCCTGGCATGCGCTGGTGTTGTTTCGTTGCCCGCGACGGCCGATATCGTTCCTGCATCGATCGTCGGTGGCACGCTCACCGAGTCGTATTCGTACTACGGTTGGGACTACGACGAGGAGTGGACCGTGGAGTACCAGCTCACCGACTACCCGCTGGGTCATGCGACGGCCGATTCCAGCTGGTCCGTGACTGACGATGCGCTCTCCTTCTCGTCGTCCTACGTCAACTGGAGTTACGACACCGAGGATTCCAACGGCAACAACAATGGCTATGCCGAGATGGATTTCTACAGCTCCTATTCAATCGACATCCTTGCTGCGGACGCGTCGCTCCTTACGGGCTGGGGCAACATGGAGTACGAGGTCTGGCATGCTGGCGCCATGACGCACACCGGCATGACGGGTGACCTCGGAGGTCTGCAACTGGCCTCTGGCATGTGGACGATTGTTGTCAAGGGTTCCATGGACTACGCCGAAGGCGGTTCGTACAGCTACAGCAAGGGAGAGTATTACTACTGGGGCCACGACTACAGTGGTGAAGGCGGCATCGACATTACTGCAGTGCCTGCTCCGGGTGGTATTGCCATCCTGGCGATCGCAGGACTTGCGGCGGGCCGTCGCCGCCGGCGTTGATCCCGACGACCATTCCACGATCAAATGCAACCAGCCCCGCTTCACGGCGGGGCTGTTTCTTCGGGTATCGCGGGCGAGAGATCGGGATTGGTACAAGGGGTGGTGCGCGTCTGAGCGGATCCGAACGATGCAGATCGCGGTTGCTCATCAAAAGAACAAGCCCGGTCATGTGACCGGGCTTGTAGATGTCTCGAGATGCCACTGCGGTGGTGGGGGGGGTCAACGTCGTCGGCGACGAGTTGTTCCGAGGCCAGCAATGGCCAGCAGGCTCAGGGCAGCCGGAGCTGGAACATTGGCCATCAATGTTTCGCCATCCCAGTTGGAACTCGTGAAGTCTGCGATCTGGGCAGCAACGTGCGAGAACACCTGCCTGACGTCTTTCCAGTCAGGGGCAGTTGGTGACGTACTCGATGAGGCAGGTCGAGCCGATGTACGCCTGGTTGGGCGTGCATTCGTCGGCGCCGGACCAGTCGGTGAGCACCAGCAGCAGATCGTAGACGTTGACCGTGCCGTCGGATGTTCCGGTGGGGCCGGTTCGGTCGAAGAATGAAAGTTCTTCCTGCGATCCACTCCAGGAACTGATCACGCCCAGCAGGTCATCGGTGTTGACCTTTCCATCGATGTTTCCATCAGCCTGGCATGTTGCGGCGGAAGTCCACTGTGACTGCAACTCGCACGCCAGGGTTTGGAACGCGGCGTATTCAACCTTGCTCAGTACCGATGGCAGATCGGCCGGGTCATCTGGAAGTTCAATGCGATGCGGACCATCGGGGTTGTCGAGGGCCGCAAAGTTCGGGGCCACGTAGTGTGGCAGCCTGTAGAACTCGATTTCGTCAACGCAGTCGGAGATGTCGCACCAGGCTGGTTGAAAGACATTCAGTTTCCACATGCGAAAGATCGGTGAGTTGTCGTCCAGCATGGAAATCGTCTGCTGCTTGTCGGGTGACGGAGCAGGGAAGTCGCCTTCCCAGTCTTCCGGAGGATCCAGGTAGAGATCGCAGCATTTGATCGGGTAGTCCGGGTGGGAGGGCTCCACTCCATGCCACTCGCCTCCATTGGACAGGCACAGCCCCTCGCCTGCGAAGTGAATGTCGTCGCATATGCCGCCGGCGATGGCGAAGGTGCATGCCTGTGGTGGAGCGAAGGGGTTGAATGCGCCAGTTCCGGACTGGGCGAGATTGAAGACTCGAATGCCCGGTGCTTCTGGGTTGGAGAGATACGGTGCAATCGAGTGGGCATCGAGCGTGTGGGAATCCGGCATCGCGTCTTCCAGATCAATGCCTCCCAGTTCGGCGAACAATGCAAACATGTCTACGGCATTGAC
>JAQWPT010000018.1 GCA_029245245.1 Phycisphaerales bacterium | reverse complement strand
AATGAAGACGCAGCGACCGGTCCGGCCGTGGCCGTGCGGGCGATGCCCTAGATCGGACTGGAGTGGACCGGGCCAGCTGTGGCCGTGCGGGCGATGCCCTTGATAGGACTGGAGTTGACCGGGCCAGCTGTCGCCGTGCGGGTCACCGCGGTCAATGAAGACGCAGCGACCGGGCCGGCCGTGGCCACGCGGGTGATGGACGACAGCGCCGACGTGTCGACATGGCCTGCACCGGCCACCAGCGACACCGTCAGTGTGGCGAGGATCGCCAGCAAGACAATGTGAACGATTCGCATCGTTCTCTCTCCCACTCCTGCCGACATCCCCAATCCCTGCCAGTTCCCCCGGGAGAAGGGCGGATGTCGACTCCTTATTACAGCAACTTTGCGGAGGAAATGACACTGAAAAACACCATCCAGTCATGCGGAGTTGCATATTTGCCATTCAAAGCCGTATTTGAGCCTGCAGGGGTGGACATCCAGCACCCGCGGGCAATGTCCGTGGCATCAGGAGTTTGGCAGCATGGAAATGAGCAGCCCCCGCTTCGTGGGAAGCGGGGGCTGGAATGAACGGGGGATGGGTGTGGGGATCAGCCCGGAGGCCCTCCGCCACCGTAGCCGGGTACGAACTCCAGATTGACCTGGTCGAACTGGATCAGGTACCCGAGACTCGGGCCATCGTTGCCACCGCTGTAGCCGGCGGACTCCACGACCACACGCATGTAGATCTTGCCTTCGTCGTTGCGGATCTCGTTGGCCGTCGTGGCGAAGTTGGTGAAGAGATAGCCCTCGGCGGGGGGTTCGCCGGTCGTCACGAAGATGCCCATGAACTGCCACTTGGAGGTGGTCCAGTTCCAGGAATGCATCTCGATCGTTGCATCGACCGGTGGGTCAACCATCTGCACCGATGCGTCGATCTGGTTGCCGATGGGCTGGGAGGCCGGCACCGTGAACTCGACCATCATGTCGACGTAGTTGCCCACGGAGGAGTAGTACGGCGCACCAGGCACGTAGAACGGCGGGTTGTACGAGCCGGTGGGGGTGAATCGAGAGGTTGCCTGGTAGTAGTTCGTATCCACGTTCCGAAGGCTGGAAATCGTTCCACCCTGGTAGTCGCCACGAATGAGTTTCAGGTCGGTGATGAAGCCGGACACGTCCAATGCGTAATCCGCATCCGTGACCAGAGCCACGCCCATCCGTTCGGGGCGGATCAGCCGTTGTGGACTCCAGGACTCGCCATCAACCTGGTTGTAGTCGTAGGTGTAGGGTGGATCGGCATCGGCCCACGGGATCGAGTTGAAGTTCGTAGTGATGACGATCTCGACCGGGCTTCCCTCGGTATGCGGGAATGCCTGCATGACGGACGGGGGTTGCCCCTGGCCGTATCGCTGCAGAGAGAGTCCCTGGATGCAGGCGAGACTGCCGGCAACCATCGCCGATGCGGTGACGGATCCTCCATCAATGACGTTGTTGCCGAAGTCGTTGGTGTAACTGCGGCTCTTCTGGTCCAGGGAGTAGTACCCCGTGGGATCGCCGCCGGGAGTATCCGGCGTCGTCGCGATGGCAGTGGTGGTCAGGTTCATGTTGCCACCGGTGGTGACGACCTGGCCCCAGGACGAGCAGGTGATGCCGCTTCCTCCGTAGGGTGCCGTGACCTGGGTGGTCGTGAAGTTGCTCGTCCAGTATCGCTGGGCCCATGGGTTGGGCATGGCGCCACCGACGGTGATGATCGGGAATTCACCCAGTCCGCCGATGAGCGCGTCGATATCACACGCGTAGTCGCCGGCGGGGGTCACCACGATGATGCCGGCATCGGTTGCCAGGCCCATCAGTGCGTAGGACTGGGGATCAAGAAGCAGGCAACTGGCCTCGCATCCGACCTCGTAGTAGCTGGTCATGTAGGTGGCGAGAATGATGTCGCCAGCCGACATGGAGTCGATCGCGTTGACCCAGGCCGAGACTTCCCTGAATCCCAGGTCGGCATCCACCATCGGGAAGAAGTAGGGCTCGCATTGCGGGGCGATGCCCGTGACGCCGAATCCATTTTCTTCGGCTGCGATGATGCCCAGGACACCCGTGCCACGTTGCGGACGGGTTGCGTAGGGATCAAAGATCATCTTGACCGGGGGATGTGGGGTGTCGCGTCCCTCGAGTTTGACGTTCATCAGGTCCTCATGACGAGCTCCCTGGATGTTGCCCTCGAAGTCGACGTACTGCTGGACCCATGCGGACAGGTCGAGCACGGCGACTTTCACGCCGCGGCCCTTGGTACCGTTGACGTGATCTCCGTGGGGATGAAGGCCTTTGCTGATGTCGGCGAGGAATTCACCCCAGGAGTACAGGCCGGTGGACGGCGCGAATTCGGCCTCCTGCCTGAGTTGCAGGCCGGGTCCCTGCCACCGGCTTTGCACCAGGGGGTTGCCCGGGGGCAACTGGTGGCCGGGGGTGTATGCCGTGGGCAGACTGAGTCTTTGCGACACGATTTCATTCATCGGGTAGGAGAGCACGCCGTTCAATGACTGGTAGGTCGTGTTGTACTCCTGCTCGTGAACAAAGAACGGTGCGGGGATCAATGCCTGGAATTCGATTGGGACACGGTTCTGGGCGGTGCCGTTGCCGACCTCATCACCGATCAGGTGGTACTGCAGTGGAGTGAAGTCGGGTGTATCCAGATCGACCGGTACCGTGAAGTAGCAGATCTGCTTGGCCAGTTCGACGCATTCATCGTCCCAGAAGGCGGCGCAGTTGGGGGGGAATCCGTCGCCATTGGGATCGCTGTCCTGGTCGATTGCGCACACGCGGGCGCAGCATTCAAGGTCCCGGCAGCCGCCGTCAATGGGATCGATGTCACCAGAAGGCACTTGGAAGTACGGGTCGAGATCCGTGTAGGGCGAGATGCACTGGTTGTTGACGGCGAGGTTCATGCCGCAACTGAGGGGGAAGGGCGTCGTCAGGTCGGGGATGTCCGGGAACCAGCCCTGGAGGAAGTCAATCTGACTGCAATAGATGAGTCCCTGCGAGGCGTAGTAGCCTTCGGCGATCAACCGGGCGATCGTGGAACATTCCTCGTTCCATACCGCAAGCACGGGGAAGAAGTCGTACTCGCAGCAACTTGCATTCACCACGCAGACATCTTCGCAGCACAGGAAGTTGTCGCAGAATGGTCCGTTGTAGCACTCGGGTTCTGCGCCCCAGGGGGTTGCATATGCGACGAGGGGGTAATCGAGCCCGTAGTTGATGTAGTCGTCCAGGTAGGAAGGATAGAGGCTTCGGTTCCAGTAGCAGTTGCCGTGAAGTTGATTTTCCGCGATCGTTTCAGCGGATCCACAGTCTTCCGGGACCAGCGGTTCTTCACGTGCATCAAAGCAGAGGAGGCCGAGGTCTTCGCTCGGATCGATGATCGCCGGGTTGTAGAACTCGGTGCAGGCACTGGGAGGCGTGATCGGGACGGGGTTGCCGAACGGGTCGAGTTCGCCTGTTCCGCAGAACCAGGGAAGCTGGCTTGCGCATCGAGAAATCGGGATGCTTTCGCCGATCATTGGCGACCATAAACCCAAGGTGCCTTGGAAAGCACAGGAAATGGGGCTGGCGGCATCCCCGGGGATACCGCACCCGTTGAATGGGCCGCTCGAGTTGGCGAATGGGCCGTAGCAGACCGGAGTGCAGTAGCTGACGCCGCAGTACATGTTCCCGTTGCATGCGATCGCATAGGCGGAAGTGAGTTCCGGCCTCCCGGCGCTGTAGATGCCGGCATCGACGCCGACGGCGGGAAAGTAGGTGAGGACGGCGCCGGGTGGATCCAGGTTGATGAAGCCCAGGAACCCGGTCCATGACCCGGTATCCGGAACGGGGAAGCCCGCTTGCGTGCCTGCAACGGTCAGGTAATTGTTGACAAGGTTGCTGGCGAACGACTCGTAGGGGGGGGTGGGGCAGGTGCCGTCGCCGGCCCAGGGGATGTCGCCGACACAGAGGTCGATGGTGCCTGGCCAGTGCACATCAGTAAACCGTGTGAACTGCGAATAATTACCACCGTTGCCTGAAGTGCCACCCGTGGGCCAGTAGTTCGAGTTCGCGGCGTTGCCAGCATTGGCAAGGACCTTGGTCTGGACGAAGAATCGTCCATCAAGTGCGGCGTCGAAGTCTTCGCAGTCGGGAAGGTATTCGTATTCGCATTCCCCGTCGTCACAGCATGCGCCGAAGGCCGTGCATTCTTCGCAGAATGCGTCGTTCAGCGTGTACTCGCCGCCAGCGTTGTTGCAGTTCTCCTCGGCGGTGATGAAGTTGGGAGTGCCGAGAATGCCATCGGATTGAACCATCTCACACCACTTCATCATCGGTGGATTGTTGGGACCGTAGGGATAGGGAATCTGATCGGGGCCATCACCGAAGCAGGGTCCGGTGTCATCGACAAAGCAGCCGAGGGTGAGGCCGGTGACGTTCACGACGGTGTTGCTCAGCGGCACGACCGAAAGCGTCTCATCCGCAAAGCAGCAGGCGCCCTTCTCAGCAGGGGGAGGGTCGCAGATGCCCGAGAGACATGTTGTTCCGAGTCCCTTCCAAACAGGGCCCAAATTGCTGAATGCAGCACACTCGGCAGCGGAGGCTACATCGGTGCAATCGGCAATCAGCGTCAGGCAGCATGCTCCCAGAGTCTGGTTTGGGCAGTTCGACGGAGCTCCTGCGTGCCCGCAGGCCAGGGTTGCGCGCGGCACATTGGCGGAATAGGGGCCGCCGACGTAGGTGCCGCCGAATGAAAGGCACTCGGCTTCCGGGAGATCGATGCAGTTGTCGGGGTCGAT
>JAQWPT010000016.1 GCA_029245245.1 Phycisphaerales bacterium | reverse complement strand
CCGGTGGCGGGCGGAATCGAGCAGTCCTCCTCGATGCAGGCGGTGTCCGCGCCGCGCCAGTCGCCCATGAGGTCATTGCAGACCTCCTCGGTCAGCTCGGTGCAGGAGCCGCCGTAGCAGCAGGCGCCGAAGGGGGGCGGGGGCGTGCAACTGGAGCTTTGACAGGTCACGAAGTCGCCCTGCCACTGGCCGGCGAGGTCGTCGCAGGCCGAGGCGCGGATGAACGCGCAGTTGCCGCCGATGCAGCAGGCGCCAAAGGCATCCTCGGCCCCGCACTCGGTGGTCTTGCAGTCGGTGTAGGGGCCGGCGTAGTAGCCGCCCAGGAGCAGGCAGTGGACCTGGTAGTCGACGTCGATGCAGCCCGCGTCGGTGCAGCAGGCCCCGTATGGTCCGCTCTCGGTTTCGCAGGTGTCGCTGACGAAGTTGCCGCTGCCGGCAAAGGCGCCATCGACCTGGTTGTCCAAGGAGTCTGAGCCACCTGTATTGCCACAGACGACCGAGTTGTTCATGAAGAAGGCGTCGATGGCGTAGATGCCGCTGCCCTTCTCGTTCTCCTCGTTGCCGCCGTTCTGTACCGAGTTGTTCCGGATCAGGGTGTCCTCGACCGTGACGTTCGCGGTGGCCAGGTAGCAGCCGCCACCCCTTGTGTTATAGCCGCTGCTCCCTCCGGTGTAACTGAGCATATTGTTCTCGATGGTGCAGCCGGTGATCACCGTGTCCTGGCTGTAGAAACCGCCACCGCCACCAACGAGGTCAAGATAGTTACTTGTCGCGGTGTTGCCCTGGATCACCACGTTGGAGAAGAGGCAGGGTTCGCCGCCGAACCCGTAACTGTAGATGCCGCCGGGGCTGCCATTGTGTACTTCGCACTTGATGACGGCGCAGTCGAGCATGTGCAGGGACGACTTGGAGGAGATGCCACCACCCTCCCCGATGTTCACATACCCCTTCTGGAAGGTGATGCCCTCGAGCACGGTGGTGCCGTCGATGCCTTCCTGGATCGTGAGGGGACGGCTCGTACCCTCCCCGTCGACGAAGGTGGCGCCACGCCCGGCGATTCCAACCAGGTGCAATGACTTGTTATTGATATCCAGGTTCTCGTAGTACGTCCCCGGGCCGATCTCGATGCGGTCGCCGCTGCTGGCGGCATCGATCGCGTCCTGGATGTTCGAATACGTGCATCCGTCAAGGCACACGTCGAGCGTGTCGGCGGTGGCGGAAGCAGTTGCGGCCAGCAGCAGGCTGGCCCCGATGATCGCGAGATGGTGTCGCATGGTCTTCTCTCCTTGCAGTTGACTCAGGGACAGGGGCCCCAGGCGGCGATGACGATCAGCAGGTCGTTGACGTTCACGCTGCCGTCCTCGTTGACGTCGCCGTAGCACGAACCAGGGCACTCGGTGCCGTCGCAGGCAGTGTCGTCACCGGCGTAGATGCCCGGGGCGGCAAAGCACTCGGCCATGGTGACCTCCACGCAGCCGCTGGCCACGCAGCAGGCGCCGGTGGCGGGCGGAATCGAGCAGTCCTCGTCGATGCAGGCGGTGTCCGCGCCGCGCCACTCGCCGAGCAGATCAAGGCAGACCTCCTCGGTCAGTTCGGTGCAGGAGCCGCCGTAGCAGCAGGCGCCGTAGGGGGGTGGGGGCGTGCAGACCGTAGTCTGGCAGGTCACGAAGGCACCCTGCCACTGGCCGAGCACTTCGGTGCAGTCTGTTTCCATGATGAAGATGCAGTTACCGCCGATGCAGCAGGCGCCGAAGGCATCCTCGGCCCCGCACTCGGTAGTCTCGCAGTCGCTGTAGGGGCCGGCGAACGTGCCGCCGATGAGCACGCAGTGGTACTGGTTGTCGACGTCTACGCAGCCCGCGTCGGTGCAGCAGGCACCGTATGGTTCGCTCTGGGCATTGCAGACGTCGCTGACGAGGTTGTTGCTGCCGGAGAAGGCGCCGTTGATCTGGTCGTCACCAATGTTGCCGCAGACGATGGAGTTGTTCATGTAGAAGGGGTAGGAGTAAGCACTGTAGATTCCAGATCCGCGTAAATATGAGGTGCTGCCCGCATGGATGACCGAGTTGTTCCGAATCATTGTGCTCTCGATCGTGACATTGGTTGCATTGATGTAGCAGCCTCCACCATCGACGTAGTCGCTATCACCGCTATATGTGGTCTCAACACGATTCCCCTCGATCAAGCAGTTGATGAGCGTCGTGCCGTTGCCGGTGATATAGCATCCGCCACCGCGATAAGCACTGGTGTCATGGCCAGCGGTGTTCCCTTGGATCAGCACATTGGTGAGCAGTGAGTTGTCGCCGCCAACGGAGATGCCTCCGGCATTGCTGCCGTATACAACGCACTTGATCACCGCGCAGTCGCGCATGTGCACTGTTGAATCGGCGTCTATTCCAGCACCCGGGACATGGTCGGTTCGTCCCTTCTGGAACGTGATGCCTTCGAGTACCACCGGCTCGGTCGGCGCGGCAGTAATATACAAGCAGCGGCCGGAGAACTGAGCATCGACAAAGGTCGCGTCACGCCCGGCCAGGCCGACGAGATGTATCCCCTTGCCATCGATGTTCAGGTTCTCGTAGTACGTCCCCGGGCCGATCTCGATGCGGTCGCCTTCGCTGGCGGCGTCGATCGCGCTCTGGATGGTGGAATAGGTGCATCCCTCCTCGCACACGTCGAGCGTGTCGGCGGTCGTGGAAGCGGTTGTGGCCAGCAGCACGCCGGCCCCGATGATCGCGAGGCGATGTCGCATGAGTTCTTCTCCTCTCCCCCGGAGAAGACCTGCAAGTCAGCCATTGGAGTGAACCAGGCCCTGTTTTGCAAGAACAAAGGATCTGCAAGCCCAAAAGAGGCCCCGGGCCCCCCTGGAGGCGAAGACTCCACGAGGACCCGGGGCCGGGTCGAACCTGCGGCCGAAGCCTGGTGCAGGTCCAGATCAAGGTCTGGATCCGGTCAGGGGCAGGAGCCCCAGCCGGCGATGACCGCCAGGAGGTCATCGACGCCGATCGTGCCATCGAAGTCGAAGTCCGCCGTCGGATCATCACCGCCCCAGGCGCCGATGACGGCCAGCAGGTCGTTGACATTGGTCAGTCCGTCGCCATTGGTGTCGCCCGGGCAACTGCACCAGTCGTCCTGCTCGACACCACCGCCGTCCACCCAGCTGCCGAAGCAGTGGGCCGTGCCGAAGGTGCCGGCCGAGTTGTGGCAGAAGCGGACGTTCTCAAGCACCGGGCCCGAGGGGTGGCTGCTGGCGAGGCCGCCGCCGATGGACTGGGCATGGTTGTCGCGGAGTACGCAGTTGCGGATCATCGGGGTTCCGTTGACCCGCAGGCCACCACCCATCGGTGAGTACCCATGCGTGATCGTGAAGCCGTCGATGACGGTGCCTGATCCCTCCGAGGTCAGCAGCTCGATGACCGGCCGCTCGTCCTCGCCGTCGAGAATCGTCGCGTCAGCTCCGCCGCTGGAACGGACCGTGATGGCCTTGGCGCTGAAGTTGATCAGCGTGGTGCCCTCGCCGCGGTAGCGGCCGGGAGCCACGAGCACTTCCTGGCCGGTGGTGGCCGCGTCGATGGCCGCCTGGATCGTCGCGTACTCGCTCGGCACGTGCAGCGTGCCATCGGCGTCGCCCGAACCCTCGTAGTCAAGGTAGAGCGCGTTGTAGCCAATGTTCGAGCAGCCGTACTCGATGCGCATGTAGCCGCCATCTTCGCCCCACCAGTCGCCCCACGAGTTGCGCATGAACCACACGCCATTGGAGCCCTGGTCGTCGTCCCAGCCCACCAGTACCACCGCGTGGGTGATCGGGTCCGGGTTGTGGTCGTTGAAGATGCCGCCGGAGTAGGCGCTGAAGGAACCACTGGTGGTCACGCAGACCGTGATGGGACCGTGGTCGAGAATGGCCTGCTTGAGTTGGTCGTCGGAAGGCGTGCCCCATTCCGGACCGATGAAGGCCCAGTTCTCGATCGTGTAGGGATGGTCGTACGGGCAGCCGCAGAAGTCGTCGGAGGCCAGGTACGGGAAGTCTGATTCCATCACGGCACCGGAGTCGCCGCACTCGTCCACGAACGAAAAGCTGGCCTTGAGGAAGTTGGCGGCGTAGCCCGGCCACTGGCCGCTGCAGCCGCCGAGTCCGCAGCAGCTGACCAGCCACTGCTCGGAGAGATCGACCTCCTGCTCGTCCTTGATCATGATGTTGCTCTCAAGGCTGCCGTAGAGGGCGAAGGCCCAGCAACTGCCGCAGCCGCCCTGGCTGCGGACATCGGTCATGAAGTTCACGCCGTTGACGTTGCGCCAGTCGTAGGTCGAGGGCAGGTCGCCGCCACGGGGAGGCGCGTTGTCGAAGTCGGCGTCCTTGCGCCAGTTCTGGACACCATCGACGCCCTTGATCTTCCAGAGTTCCTGCCGGAAGGCGGGGGTGTCGTCCACGGTGAACGTCCAGCCCTTGGCCTTGGCCTGGGCCTTCATGGATTCCAGGGTGACCGTCTGCTCGCTGGTCGCGGTGGCATCGCCCTGGGCGAGGGCGGAAGCGCCCAGGCCCAGGATGATGCCCAGCAGGGCGACGTGGGAACAGCGTGTGCCGAGATCGATGCGATGCGTGGTGTGTGCCATGTGTGTGCTCTCTCGGTTTGGGCCTTGCGCGGCCAGGATTAACGTCCCCACATTGGTTCATACGTCCTTTCAAGAGAGACTCGGCAAGGCGATCGAGGTTTTCTTAGATTGAAAAAAGAAGCCCTGGTGGGGCTTCAAGGGGGCGTCACTGCCGCTGGGGGGTAAAAAACAGGCTGCCTCGATGGCCATGCCCGGTGATCAGCCGCCGATCACGTCCTGTCCGTCCATGAACGGCTGGAGGGCGGCGGGGATCCGGATCGTGCCGTCGGCCTGCTGGTGCATCTCCAGGATCGGGATCAGGATTCGCGGGCTCGCCACCACGGTGTTGTTCAATGAATGGCAGAACACCGTCTTGCCGTCTTCGCCGCGGTAGCGGAGGTTCAGCCGACGGCACTGGAAGTCGTAGAGGCGTGAAGCCGAATGCGTTTCGCCGAACTCGCCCGAGGGGCGGCCCGAGGCGTCTTCGTCACCGCGGCCGGGGAACCAGCACTCGATGTCGATCATGTCCGCGTTCTTCATGCCCAGGTCACCGGTGCAGCACTGCAGCAGGCGGTAGGGAAGTTCCAGTGCCTGCAGCAGTTCCTCGACGATGCCGATCATCGCGTCGTGGTGGGCGCGGCTTTCCGCCTCGTCGGCGCGGCAGACCACGACCTGCTCGACCTTGTCGAACTGGTGGATGCGATACAGCCCGGCGGTGTCCTTGCCCGCGGCGCCCGCCTCGCGGCGGAAGCAGGTGGAGACGGTGGCGTATTTCAGCGGCAACTGGTCGGTATCGAGAATCTCGTCGGCGTGCAGGCCCATCAATCCGACCTCGCCGGTACCGGTGAGGTAGAGATCCTGGCCAGGGCCGGGCGTGCTGTCGGCATCGATGTGGTACGTCTGCTCCCGTCCACCGGGAAAGAAGCCCGTGCCCGTCATGGCTTCTTCACGCACGATGACCGGAACCGAGGTGGCGCGGTACCCGTGGGTGCGGGTGATGTGCTGCATGCCCAGGGCCAGGATCGCCTGGTGCAGCCGCATCCCGTCACCAGTCAGGGCGTAGCTTCGTGAACCGGCGACCTTCACGCCACGCTCGAAGTCGACCAGGTCATGGTCCTCAACGAGCTCAAGGTGTGTCTTTGCGGGGAAGCCGCGATTGGCCTCCCAGTCGGCATCCCAGTTCCATCCCTCGGGCGCCCATCGGCGGATCTCGACGTTGTCGTCGGCGCTGCTTCCGCGGGGGACGTCCGCATCCGGCGGTTGGGGAATGTGCAGTTGCAACGAACGCCATTGCGGTTCGATGGCCTCGATCGATTCGTCGAGGCCCTGGATGCGCTGCTTCAGTTCGGCGGGCCGTGCTTCCAGTTCAAGCACCTGGGCCTGCAGGGTCGCCTGGTCATCGCCCGAGGCGGCCTTGAGCTGCCCCTTGAGCTTGCCCAGTTGCGGCCCGACCTCCTTGCCGATCTTCTTCTGCTCGGATCGCAGTTGCTCCTGCTCGGCCAGCAGTGCCCGTCGCTGCTCATCCAGTTCCAGCAGGAGGGGGATGTCCACGGTGCTTCCCTTGGCGCGTGCACCATCGATGAAGCGTTCCGGGTCGTCGCGAAGGGCCTTCAGGTCGATCATGGGGTTCATGGTACCGGGGCGACGCGGGATCCGCCGCGGGCTCAGGAAGGACGACCTCGCCGGTAGCTCGGGGGTGCGGCCCATCGCATCTTGTCGATGAGGATCCGCCAGTAGGGCTCCCGGCTGCAGGTGACGAACTGCACCGAGCGTTGGTGCCGCGTGATCCGCAGGCGATCGCCGGCAGCCACGGGAACGGATTCCTGGCCGTCGATGACCACCGTCGTGCCCTCGTTGGCGTGCTCGATGATCACGTCCAGTGGGGAATCGCCGGACATCACGAAGGGGCGGAACCCCAGCGAGTGCGCAGCCAGTGGCGTGACGACGACTGCTTCCATCGTGGGCGAGACGATCGGTCCGCCCGCGGACACGTTGTAGGCCGTGGACCCGGTGGGAGTGGAGACGATCAGTCCGTCGCCCGAGAGCGTCGGTCCGCCCTGGCCACCGATGTCCAGGCCCAGTTGGATCATCCGGAAGGGCGGGCCGGCGGTCAGGACGCAGTCGTTGATCGCGGGGCGGGCCAGCACGTCGCCCGCGGCCCGGTGGATGTCCACATGCAGCACCGAGTGACGCCGCCGTGGGGGGTCGCTGTTGAAGACGAGTTGGGCTTCGTCGCGCAGCGAGTCGGCATCGAAGGAGGCGAGGAAGCCCAGCCGCCCGCAGTTGATGGGAACCAGGGGGATGTCGTGTTCGATCAGCCGTCGAGCCTGCTGGATCATGGTGCCGTCGCCACCGATCACCACCGCCAGGTCGACGTCGCTCAGTGCACCGGCGTCGATGGGGCCGTCACCCGGTGGTAGTTCGCAGATCGCGCCGCACCAGCGGTCGAGGTCCGGTTGCAGTTCCGAGACCACCTCGTCCACGTCGCTGCGGGAACGATCGGCGATGAGCAGGATGGTTGGTTTCTCAGCCATGGGTCCATCGTAGCCGCATCACAAGCCGGTCAGGAAACAAGTCCCTTGGTCAACCGCATGAAGGCCGTCTCAAGGTTCAATGGCTCGGGTTGGAAGGATCGGATGCGGAATCCGCTGGCAATCAGGCGGCTGGGCAGGTCCGAAAGATCCCCGATGGTGTTTCCATCGAGCGTCAGTTCGATCACCGGCTCGTCGCGGTCCTGCAGCAGGTCGATGGTGGTCACGCCCGGCACCTTCGCCAGCAGGGCCATGGCTTCCTTGGTGCGATCGGCGACTTCCACGTGCACGATCTGCCCGACGTTCGAGCGGGCCATGATCTCCTCGGTCGTGCCTGAGAACAGCAGCACGCCCTGCTCGATGATGCCGACCGTATTGCAGAGTTCGGCGAGCTCGTGGAGGATGTGTGAACTGATGATGATGGTCTTGCCCATCCGTCGCAGTTCCTTGAGCAGTTCACGGATCTCGATGCGGGCCCGTGGGTCCAGGCCCGACGCCGGTTCGTCCAGCAGCAGCACCTTCGGATCGTGCAGCAGCACCCGCGCGATGGAGAGCCGCTGGCTCATCCCACGTGACAGGCTGTTGACTTCCGATTTCGCCTTGTGCTTGAGCTCGGTCAGGTCGAGCACGTCACCGACCACCTTGCGCCGCTGCGCTCCGTGGATGTCGTAGCACGAGGCGAAGAAGTCGAGGTACTCCTTGACCACCATGTCGTCGTACCCGCCCATGAAATCCGGCACGTACCCGATGCGGGGGCGGATCATCGGATTCTGGTATCCCACGACCTGTCCGTCCACGCGAGCCTCGCCCCAACTGGGCTTGAGCAGGGTGGCGAGGATCTTGATGGTCGTGGTCTTGCCGGCGCCGTTGGGGCCGATGAATCCGAAGCAGTCTCCCTCGTCGATGGACAGGTTCAGGTTGTCCAGGGCGACGAGTTCGCCGTACTTCTTGGTCAGGTTGATCGTTTCGATGATCGGCATGTCGTGGTTCGGATCTTACAGGTCGAAGGCGGCCGGGTCGTGCTGGGGGAGGGGGAGAATCCACCGCACCATGGTGGTGCCGCTGCTCTGGACGGGTTCACCATCGACCAGGACCGGCGTGGGCAGCGAGGAGTCCGGCAAAAACCCGGTGATCACCAGGACAGGGCGGCTGCTCCAGGGGGAGAGATCCAGTTCCCGCCCGATGCTGCGTTGGGTGATTCCGGTCTGGATGAACTCGCTTTCATCTCCGTGGTACGCGGGGGGCTGCAACTGCTGGTACCAACTGAGGGCCTCGAGTTGCCGCCGTCGCTGGGATTCCGACAGTCGACTTGTACTGAGTCCACTCCACTCCGGTGGTCGGTAGGTGTCCTGCAGGTGTTGGGCGAAGGTGTTGAGTCGGTTCGGTTCGAGGGTGGAGAGGTCGATGCGGTCACCGGGCCTCATCATGCCCAGCGCCCAGGCGTGACCGCGGTTCATCGCGGACCCGGCCTGGGAGCCGTTCGTCCAGGGTTGTTCCTGTCCCGCTCGACGCTCGAGTGATGGCCGCGGCATCCGGTCACTTCGAATCCAGATCAGTTGCGCGTCCTCGAGTTCCACGGGCAGGTTGCTGATGATGCTGCCGCGGAGTCCCAGTGGCCGGCCGACGGCGTCGTAGTGAATCGTGACCGGATCATCGGCATCCTCGCGCAGCATCCGGCCCCAGTCGTCGCGGTCGAGCACGCCCATCCAGTGCGACTGCAGGTCCATGGTGGTGCTGCGACCGGGAATCAGGGCCCGGTCGGGACGTCGCTCGACATCGATGAGGATGTTCGTGTTGTCGCCGAAGGACTGGTGGCGGCCGTCGATGGAACTGAAGGATCCCAGCAGGTTCCGCGGCGGAGCCTGGATGTCGACTTCCGGCTCGAGTTCCACTTCGCGGTCGGTGTAGCCCGGGGTGTAGAGGGACAGCCAACTCACCGCTCGCTGTTCCGGCTCGCCCTGGACATGATCAAGCACCGTCAAGTGCTGGATGCGCAGGCTGCGATCCTGCAGAACCTCGACGATGCCCCAGGCGAGGAACGTGAAGAAGAAGCCCCAGGCCAGGAACACCGGCCAGGACCACTGCCGCAGGTTGTGGCGTCCCAGTACCAGCCAGGTGCCGGGAACGGCTACCAGCCAGTAGATGAGGAACAGGGCGAAGGCCAGCAGCAATCCGCGACTGGCCCGCTCGCTCATGGCGATGGGTTCGGCGACCAGGGAATCCTTGATGTTCAGCAGCCCACTGGGATTGCTCTTGTTCAGGAGCTCGACCTGCTCCATGGCGGCCAGCGTCCTGGCATGTGGCGTGTCGGCGCGCCGGCCGAGAATGCGGTTCCAGAAGCGATCTGCTTCCGGGACGCCGCTGACGGTCCGGTTCGTCTCCGCGGTCAGTTGCAGATCAAGGGATGTGATCGGTTCGGACGTGAGGTCCAGGCCGACCATGGTGAGGTGACCGTGTCCCACGGGACGCTGGATCGTGTAGACGCGGCCGTCATCCATCGCGTGCACACTCTGCCAGTCGTCGGTGGTTGAATCCCATGTGCCCCGAAGATCCCTGAAGACGCGAAGCGGCACCGTGCGCGAACCGGCACGTACCCCGGTCGACTTCACCAGGTCCGGCATCAACTGCTGGAGTGGAACCTGGTCGTCACGCCGCGGCCGATCGGGAAACAATGCTGCGAGCGTCGATCGACTCGACGTGTCGCCGGCGCCGAGGTTCCAGGGATTGCCCGCATCGGGCAGGATGATCACGAGGTGGCCACCGCGACGGACCCACTCCACCAGGGCCGCTTCCTGGCTCGGGCGCAGGTCCGGTTCCAGGTCGGTCCAGACCACCGCCTCGAACGGCCGCCATCCTTCCCATCGATCGGGCAACTGCTCGTTGTCGGGAATCGAGATCACGGCGGTCGCCTCGTTGGCGGCATTGGGCCGGGCATTCAAGGCGCCGGTGGTATCGAGGTACTGGTCAAGCCCCGTCCGGTGCGTTCCGATCACCCCCAGCATGGAGGTGGTGTGCTGCAAGAAGGCCGGGCCCACGTTGCGGGGCAGGAATCGCAGCGTCGCCAGCGGTGGGCCCGGGACGCCATCTTCCAGGGTGCGGACCCGGACATCCATCCCGGTGTCTCCCGTAAACCAGGGCCGAAGTGGTCCGTAGAGCCAGGTATCCCGAGGTTGGCCTGGTGACAGTGCAATGCGTCGGCCGTATTCGGCGATGTCGCCATCGGCGGTGGGGAGGTTCCATTCGACCCAGTACTGGCCCTCGGCGGACTCGTTGCTGGTGAGTTCCACGCGGATGCCGATGGTGTCCCCGGGACGCCATGCATTGCCGACCCCGAACTCCTTGAGTTGGATGTCCACGGGGGCCTGTGCCCACGCATCCACCCCACAGCAGAGAACGGCCAGCAAGGTGGCACTGAACTGGATTGCGGAGAACCTCACGAAGGTGATTCTACGGCCACTCCTGGAGGGGGGAGGGAGATCGCGGAAGGCCATTCGAATCAATGTTTGAACGCCAATGGCATCGAAGAGACGCATTTTCGCGGTCCACGTGGCGTCTCAGGACGCGACGTCCGCGAACCGGCCCATGATGGCCACGTGCGACTTGATGCCGTTGTGGAACGAACTCAGGTCGTACTTCTCGTTGGGGGAGTGGACGCGATCGTCGTCGAGGCCGAAGCCCACGAGCAGTGAATCGAGCCCGAGGATCGACTGGAACGAGCCGACGACGGGGATCGAGCCGCCACACCCCATGAGAACGGGTGTCGTTCCCCATGCGGTTTCCAGCCCATCCAGCGCCGCCTGCAGCCAGGGGGAATCGGTGGGAACGCGGATCGCCGGGAAGGCGCCCTCGCCAAGGAATTCCCATCGTGCACCCGGGGGGGTGCGGTCCTGGAAGAACTTGATGAGCCCGTTGCGCACCTTGGAGGCGTCCTGGTCGGGCACGAGTCGGCACGTGAGCTTGACGCCGGCGTGGGCGGCGATGACCGTCTTGCCTCCGGCACCCTGGTAGCCACCGTAGATGCCGTTGGCATCGCAGGTCGGTCGCGACCAGGTCCGCTCGAGCACGCTGCGCCCGGCTTCACCGACGGACGTGTCGCACCCGGCGCTGGCCAGGAAGCCGGCCTCGTCGAAGCCGAGCCCCTTCCATGTTTCCAGTTCCGGTGGATCATCCACGTCGTCGTAGAACCCCTCGACCTGGACACGTCCCTGCTCGTCATGGAGTTCACCGACGATGCGGGCCAGGGCGTTGATCGGATTGAGGACCGCGCCGCCGTACATGCCCGAGTGGAGATCGTGGCCGGGGCCGTGGAGGATGGCCTCGACGCCGACGATGCCACGCAGCATCGTGGTGACCGCGGGCGTGGTTCGATTCCACATGCCGGTATCGCAGATCACGCAGGCGTCGGCCTTCAACTCGTCGCGATGCGATTCGAGAAACGGGTCGAGGCTGGCACTGCCGGATTCCTCTTCACCTTCCAGCAGCACGATCACCCGTACTGGCAGGCTGCCGTGCACGGCCTTCCAGGCCCGCATGGCTTCCAGGAACGTCATCAACTGTCCCTTGTCGTCATCGGCGCCGCGAGCGACGATTCGAGCCCCGTCGGGATGCTCGACGACCTGGGGATCGAACGGATCCGAGTCCCAGAGGTCGTAGGGGTCAGCCGGCTGCACGTCGTAGTGTCCGTAGTAGAGGATTGTCGGCGCCTCGTCGGTGCCCGGCCCCGGGTCATGGGCCACCACCATGGGGTGCCCCTCGGTGGTGTGCACCGTGGCGTCCATGCCCAGTTCCGTCAGCAGGTCGCCCATGTGCTCGGCGCAGCGACGGACGTCACCGGCGAAGGCGGGGTCCGTGCTGACGGACGGGATGCGAAGAATGGTCTTGAGCCGCTCGAGGGAGTCCTCGATGTTGGCATCAACGTGGTGGAGGAGGGCGTCGAGGTCGTAGTTCATCCCGGCAGGGTAGCGACTCAATGCCAGATCAGACACTCCGGTACGTCGCTGTCCTCGCCCTCCTTGGCGCAGGTGACCACGCCGTTGTCCAGGGCGAGCATCAGCGGCGGCGTCATGAGCCATTCGCACCCGACGGGAAGTTCCATTTCCCGGCAGTCCATGCAGGGCTGGTCGAGGGTTCCCTCGGTTTCGAAGCCGTCCTTGTGTTCCGGGACGGCCACGATGG
The DNA here is from genome assembly GCA_029245245.1 of Phycisphaerales bacterium. Taxonomy (GTDB): domain Bacteria; phylum Planctomycetota; class Phycisphaerae; order Phycisphaerales; family SM1A02; genus UBA854. The sequence continues at coordinate 37,391 of JAQWPT010000016.1, read as the reverse complement.
TCGTGGGCACCGGTGAGCCGAATCCGAAGTGCAGTTCCAGGAGCATCTGGCAGTGATCACAGGTCCGGCTGTAGAAGATCAGGTACTGCTGCCCGTCCTGGAGGCTGTCGGCGAGTCCGTCGATGTAGTTGACCAGGTCGATGTCCCGGACGTTCCGTCCCACCCAGTCGGTGGTGTCCAGCAGGTAGTACCCGGGCAGCGTGGTGGTGGCCGGTTCCGCGACCTGCGGAGGCGGGGGCGTGTCGGTGTGTTCCGGAGTCGCCTGGTCCGGGCTCGGCACCACGTTGGGACTCGGCTCGACCTTCACGATGCTCGCCGGTCCCATCTCGCTGAGTACCAGGCCGAACGTCGCACCATTGGTGATCAACACGAGTACGGTGACAATCACCCAACTCGCACGTTCGCTGGTCAGGTGCCAGGGCCTGGGCTTGAAGATCACGACGCCCATGAGCAGGATGAAGTCGATGATGAGCATGAGCCAGGGTGGTGGCGAGACGCTGCCGAGGCAGCCGCAGGAATCGAAGTTGCCGGCACGAAGTTCATTCAGCAGGACCAGGCAGAATGCCGCAAGCATGAAGACGGCCATGAACCGCGCCAGGGCCGGCACGAACAGCATGATCGCCACGGCAATGAACTCGAAGGCGATCAGGAAGGCAAGGACCCAGTAGAGGTCGGCACCAAGGCCCTCCATCTGCTGCAGGAAGTCGCGGGGCAGGAGGCTCGGAGATCGTTCCGTGATCTTGAAGAGGGCCCCCGAGAGAACCCAGAGGGGGACGATGATGCGAACCAGCACCATGCCGATGGTGCTGCCACCCTTGAACTGGTCGCCGGGTCGTGGGGCTGGATCGTGCGTGGTTTCTGTGCTCATGGAACTTCCTGACTGCGTTTCAAGAATAGCGTTCGGCGGGGCGGGAGGTCCAACGCGGCATGCCGGAAAATGTTGCCTCAGCGTCGCCGACGATGAGCGGGGACGGCGGAGATCGCCAGCAGGATCAGGGCGCCGGGGGCTGGGAGCACCTGGGCGCTGAATCCGAAGAGCCCGGCCGAGGTGAAAGAATCGGTCTGGGCGACGAACCAGCCGTCCTCGTCCGCGGAGACGAACTGGAAGGTGCCGGTGGATTGCAGGCCGGGGAAGGTGGAGGCTTCCACGACGGCGAACAGCGCATTGATCTCGTCATTGCGTTGCAGGCCGGACCACGCGAATGCATCACCCTCCAGCAGCGAGTTCCAGTTGAAGAGGCCGTAGGCGACCTGGTTGCCGCTGGTGCCGTTGAAGAGGCCCGTGACATCGCCCGACTCATCGTTGATCCACGCGCTACGGCTGGACGGAGCCGAACTCTGGAAGGAGAGGCTGGAGTTCGTGGTGCCGTCGGGATTGCCGGCGGCATCGATGAGAAAGGTCAAGGCGATTCCGTGATCGGTGTCCAGGCCCAGCATGGTGACGTGCCCATCCGTCTCGATGCCCGCCGCTGCCAGGGATTCGTGGATGGCGGCCAGCGCCGCGTCGGTGAAATGGCTCGGGGCATCATCGAAGACTCCCGGAAGCCAGGCCGTCTGCAGTTCCAGTTCCGGGGTGATCCGGATCACTCCCGCGGTTGCGGTCGATCCCAGGAGAAGGCAGGCGGAAAGCAGTCGCAATGGGGTGCAGCAGGGCATGCCTGGTCCTCCTTGTCGTAGAGTGCGACGCATTTCGAATGCGCCGCGACGCAGGAGATCAGTGGCCCCTGCATTGAGAAAGGTCGGCCGATCAGGCGTGCTGGCTGCAGAGGATCTACCCGAATCCCCGGGCGGGGATTCCGTGCCGTCTCGTATCGGTTTCCGGAGAGGGTCAGCGCTGTTCTGCCATCTCGCACAGGAGGTGGATCAGCACCTGGTGGGCATCCTGGATGAAGGCGGAATCGTCACCGGGAATCACCATCGGATGATCGCAGAGATCGCGGCAGGGGCCGCCTTCGTTGCCGAGGAGGCCGATCGTCAGGATTTCGTTGTCTCTGGCGACCTGGAGGGCCTCGATGAGGTTGTCACTTTGTCCACTGGTGGAGCACACCAGGAGGATGTCACCACGCCGAAGCAGAGCCCGGCATGGGCGGGCGAAGACCGCGTCGTAGCCGAAATCGTTGGCGATGCAGGTCAGAGCGGTCGGATCCGCGTTCAGGCAGACCGCCGGCAGCGGGGGCCGCTCGGAGCGGTACTTGCCAATGAGCTCCTCGGCCAGGTGGAGGGCATGGGCTGCTGAACCGCCGTTTCCGGCGGTGTAGAGGATGCCCCCGGCGTCCATTCGTTCGAAGATGGAGGTGCCGACCCGGATGAGCTCGGGCAGGAGGGCGCGGACGGATTCAATGGCCTGGATCGAGCCATCGATGCGTTGGAGAAGATGGTCTTGGATGCTGGTCATGCGTTCTGGTCTGGAAATGGGGGCAATGAATCCGTGGGAGATGTCCGGAGTATAGCCACCGGGCACCATGGCCCGCAGAGACGATGGCCTGCTACAATCCGACTCCTGAACCGGTTCGGGGGATCCTCAGGCTTCAAATGCAGGGAAGGACGGCATGCCGCATCTTCAATCACTTCGTGCAGCCCTGGTCGGCCTCGTCGCACTCTGCGGCGTTGTGGCCACGGCCCCGGCTGATGTCAACGATCTCCTGGAGGAGCTGAACAATCACAACTCCATCAAGGGCAACGACTCCACCAAGGGGTGGCGCGTTCTCTTCGATGCCTATCTGAAGTTGTCCAAGCCCCCACGTGCGATCGGACCCGAGTTCAACCTCGAGACCATCTGGCCGGGCATGCCTGGTTGGAGCGAGGTGGAGACCTGGGCCAAGGACAACTCGGGCATGGCCGACGCGATCATCGAGGCCTCCCAGCGAACCATCATCGGCCTGCCCTATGGAACAGACAGTGTTCCCGCTACCTACAAGCAGAAGGGGGTTTCGATCGAGATCTGGTCGAAGGGGAACGTCCGGAACAACCAGTTCCACTACCTCGATGGCCTGCGGGAGATCCTGGCCTATTCGACGGCCGAGACCTACCGGCGATTCGAGGCCGGCAAGTCCCAGGAAGCACTCGACCTCGCGGTGGCCCAGTTGTGGCTTCTCCGCAAGTTCTGCGATCGGAATTTCCTGATCGAGAAGCGCACCTGCATGGAACTTCTGATGGTTTCGCTGCAGAACATGCGTGACTACTTCTATTCCTACGCGGATCGGATCGATGCCGAACAGTTCCGCTACATCGCGCAGAAGGAGATTCCCTATCTGCGCGTTGATCGCAGCCGTCTGGCGATTCCCGAGGCCGATCGCTTCGTGGCCGAGGAGATCTTCAACCAGGTCTTCGATACCGCCACGGGTGATGCCCAGACAGACCAGTTTCTCGAGGTCTTCACCGAGATCCAGGCTGTTGAAGAGCCGCTGGGGCGGTTCGGTGCCAGTCGCCGTTGGGTCGAACTGTCCATGTTGCATGGTGGTCTTCCCGCAACCCAGGAACGATTGAAGAACATCTTCGACGACTGGTGGCGACGATGGAGGATCAGGGAATACTCCTCCATGCTCGGACTCGAGACCGAGTACGTCAAGACCAACCCGACTCGATACGCCACGGTGCTCTTCATCGTGGATGACATCATGGACCTCTTCGAGTTGTCGAATCTTCTGCTCAACGAGACCCGTGGCACGATCATCGCCGCGTCCCTCTGCAGCTACCGGGATTCCCGGGGACGATTCCCCAGGCAGATGGTGGCCCTGTTCCCGGACCCGTTGGCAAAGAAGCAGAGCATCGATATCTTCGATGAGACGCTGGAGATGATGCAGTACCGGTACCTCGAGGAACGTACTGCCGTGTTCATTGGAGTGGATCGTGCGTGGGTCGAGGCAGGCAACTGCCTGCTGTGGAGCCTCGGGCCGAACCTCGAAGACGATGAGCAAGTCACTCGCACCCTGATGCACGGACTGGATGAAGACATTCTCTACTGGCCGCCGAGCAAGGCACTGGTCCGTGGACAGCAGGAACGGCACTGAGTCCCATGCCCAACCCAGAACAGTGCGTCATCATTGGCAGCGGACCAGCGGGCTGGACGGCGGCGATCTACGCTGCGCGGGCCAACCTCGAACCGGTCTGCTGCATCGGTGTTCCCCAGTCCAACCCCGCCCCGGTGCTTCCCGGTGGCCAGTTGATGCTGACCACCGATGTCGAGAACTACCCGGGATTTCCCGAGGGCATCAGCGGTCCCGAGATGATGCAGCATTTCCAGGCCCAGGCCGAGCGATTCGGTACCCGGATCATCGGCGAGGACGTGGTCTCCTGCGACTTCGGCTCCCAGCCCATGCGGTTGACGACCTCGGGCGGGAAGGAAATCGAGGCCCGGTCGGTGATCATCGCCACCGGCGCCACCGCCAACTGGATCGGGCTTGAGAACGAACTTCGCCTCGCGACATCCGGCGGAGGCGTCAGTGCCTGCGCGGTGTGCGACGGGGCGCTGCCCATGTTCCGCGACAAGCCGCTGGCGGTCGTCGGCGGGGGAGACAGCGCGATGGAGGAGGCCTCCTACCTTCTGAAGTTCGCCTCCACGGTGCATATCATCCACCGTCGCGATTCATTCCGGGCTTCCAAGGCAATGCAGGAACGCGTGCTTGGCGCCGACAATGCCGTGGTCCACTGGAACAGTGCCGTGGTCGATGTCCATGGCGAAAAGATGATCGAAGCCGTGGAACTCGAGGACACCGTCACGGGAGCACATTCCCGGTTGGACGTCAGTGGACTCTTCATCGCCATCGGCCATACTCCGGCCTCGAAGTTTCTCGCCGACACGGGTGTCGAACTCGATGACAAGGGCTACATCCTGCTCCCGACGCGAAGCAGCACCACGAACCTGCCGGGGGTCTTCGCCGCCGGTGACGTGGCCGATGCCCAGTACCGGCAGGCCGTGACCGCCGCGGGCATGGGATGCCAGGCCGCGCTCGATGCCGAGCACTGGCTCGCCGACCAGTCCTTCTGATTTCAGTCCGTTCCCGAAGGGTCATCCGGTGCCAGCCGGGTCATCACCTTGGCTGCCGTGGCATCGCCCCAGACGTTCACCGTCGTGCGGCACATGTCCACGATCCGATCTACCCCGAGAATGACCCCGATGGCGGCCAGCGGCAGGTGCTGACCGGTGCCGGCGAGGCTCGAGTTCACCGCCGCAATGACGATGACCATGGTGACCAGTCCGGCGGACGGGATGCCGGCGGCGCCGATGGCCGCGAGGGTTGCGGTGATGACGACGATGACCAGTTCGCTGAAGGCCAGTTCGAAGCCGAACAGTTGGAACAGGAAGACCACCGCGACCGCTTCGTAGAGGGCGGTGCCGTCCATGTTGATCGTCGATCCAAGGGGCAGGACGAAGTTGCTGGCTCGCTTGGAGCAGCCGCCCTCGTTCTCGGCACTGTCCATGGTCACGGGCAGGGTGGCCGAACTCGAGTCCGTGCCGAACGCAGTCAGCAGGGCGCGGCGCATCTGCCACATGAAGCGGTAGGGGTTGGTTCCGGTCAGCAACCAGAGGATCAGTGGCAGGACGAGTACGCCGTGGATCAGCAGTCCCAGCAGCACCACCCCGATGTAGCTGCCCAGCGGTCCCACGATCGTCGCGAAGCCGATCGTGCCCACGGTCCATGCCATCAGGAAGAACACGCCGATGGGCGTCAGCCAGATCACCCATTGCACGAAGATCATCATGCCCTCGAACGCAGCGTTGAAGAACCGTCGCGCCGCCTCGGTGCGTTCGCCTCCAGCGGCCAGGGCGAGCCCGAACCCGAGGGCGAAGACGATGATTCCCAGGGGGCGGCCCTCGACCATCTCGGCGAAGACATTGGTGGGGATGCACTGGCGCAGGATGTTCAGCCAGGTGCTTCCGAGTGATTCCGACTGCATGCCCTCGATCTGGGCCTTCTTGGTTTCATTGGCCTCAAAGAGGACCTGCCCGTCCTGCTGCAGTGTCATGGCCACATCAGGGTCCAGATGGCCCGGCTGGAAGAAGGAGACGAGGGAGGTTCCGATGACCACGGCAATCAGCATCGTGCCCAGGTAGTAGGCCAGCGTGCCGATGCCGAGTTTGCCAAGTTTCGAGGGGTCGCCGATGCGGGTGATGCCCGCGACCACGCTCAGGAAGATCAGCGGGATGACGAGCATCTTCAGCGGCCTGATGAGCACCAGGTCACCGACGGACTTCGTCCAGTGGTCTCCGTCGATGGGAGCATCGGGATCGAAGAGGATGAACTCCCCAAAGAGCACGCCCAGCACCATGCTGAGTACGATCAGGGCAGTCAGCCAATTCGTCGCCTTGCTCATGCCACCGAGAGTAACGTATTCCCGGCCGTGGGATCAGACCACGGGCTGCTGCACCTCGACACGAAGGCCCAGATCAGTCAACTGGGCCTCGTCAACAGGGCCAGGAGCATCGCACATCAGGTCCGAGCCGTGCTGGGTCTTGGGGAAGGCGATGACATCCCGGATGTTGTCCGTGCCGTGCAGGAGCATCACGAGTCGGTCGAGGCCGAAGGCGATGCCGCCGTGGGGCGGTGCGCCGTAGCGGAGGGCTTCCAGGAGGAACCCGAACTTCTCCCGGGCTTCCTCGTCGCTGAGTCCGATGAGTTCGAAGACCTTCGACTGCAACGCCGGTTGGTGGATACGAATGGATCCGCCGCCGACTTCCGATCCGTTGATCACGAGGTCGTAGCAGGCCGACAGGCAGTGTGCGGGGTCCGATTCAAGTTTCGGTGCGTCCTCCTCCAGGGGAGCGGAGAAGGGGTGGTGGAGGCTGACGTAGCGATTGTTGTCCTCATCCCAGTCGAACATGGGGAAGTCGACAACCCACACGGGAGCCCAGGCATCGGAATCGATGAGCCCGAGGTCGCCAGCCACCTTCAGTCGGACGTGGCCCATGGCGGTGCACGCGATGCGACGAGTGTCGGCCGTGAAGAACACGACGTCCCCGGCTTCCAGGCCGAGCGTGGAGATGAGTTCATCGGCGATGGGGGCGAGAAACTTCGCGATCCCGGTTTCGAATCCGCCATTGTCACCGTTGCCGGTGTACTTCGCGTAGGGAAGGCCGCCGGTCCGCCAGGATTTCGCGTACTCCCCGTAGCCGTCGAGCATCTTGCGGGTGAGTTGCTCGGCACCGCCGGGAATTCGCAGGGCCTTGATGACGCCGTCTTCCTTGGCCAGGGCTTCGATGAAGACCTTGAACTCGGTGTTGGCGGCGAGGCCGGAGACGTCGTCGATCGTCAGTTCAAATCGCAGGTCGGGGCGATCGGAACCGTAGCGGTTCATGGCTTCGTCGTATCCCATTCGGGGGATGGTGCCAAGATCGATGCCCTTGAACTCCTTGAAGAGCCCGACGGCATACTCGCTCATGATGTCCATGACGTCGTCCTGGTCGACGAAACTCATCTCAAGATCGATCTGCGTGAACTCCGCCTGTCGATCGGCTCGGGGGTCTTCGTCTCGAAGGCACTTGCAGATCTGCATGTACCGGTCGCATCCGGAGACCATGAGAATCTGCTTGAAGAGCTGGGGGCTCTGCGGCAATGCATACCACTGGCCGGGATACATGCGTGAGGGCACGATGAAGTCGCGGGCGCCTTCCGGAGTGCTTCGAATCAGCAGGGGCGTCTCGACCTCCAGGAAGCCGTTGCCGGCGAAGAAGTTCCTGGTGTATCGGGCCACGTCGCTTCGGAGGCCGAGGATCGACTGCATCCGGGGCCGGCGAAGGTCGATGTAGCGATGCCGCAGGCGGACTTCCTCGTCGATCTTCTGGGCCTCGTGTTCATCGGGCAGGATCGGTGGATTTTCAGTGACGTTGAGGATCTCGAGGCGGGCACCGACGAGTTCGATCTCCCCGGTATCCATCTTCGGGTTGCTTCCGCCATCACGCATCCGGACGGGTCCGGACACGGCGATGACCGATTCCCGGCGAAGGCTGCGGGCCGGTTCCATGATCTCGTCGGGAACGTCCTCCTGATCGAAGACGATCTGGGTGATGCCGCTTCGGTCGCGGAGGTCGATGAAGACGAGGCCCTTGCCCTGATCTCGGTAGGTGTTGACCCAGCCGCAGAGTGTCGCTTCGTTTCCGGTATCGGCAGCGCGGAGTTCACCGCACATGTGGGTTCGCTTGAGCATGGTCGAGTGGGTCCTTGGGGGAAGGGGGGCATCCTACCGGGTGGACCCCCCCCGTGGAAGGCTGGTGGCGGCGAATGCAGCCCGGGGAGCCTCCGCGTATGCTCTGGGCTGCACCAGCCCCTGGCGGCACCGGTCCTGAGGAGCACCATGTCGAGTTCAGGTCAGAACAAGCCGGCAATTCTCTTTACCGCGTTCGAGCCCAGCGGTGATGCGCTGGCGGCGCCGATCATCGAGCGGCTGATCGCCCGGGCACCCGGGGTGAAGATCTACGCTTGGGGTGGTCCGTTGATGGAGAAGGCGGGGGCCACGGTCGTGGAGCAGACCGTCTCCAATGCTGCCATGGGCCTGGGTGCCATCAAGCGCGTCCGGGCGGTTCGAAAATACCAGGGGCAGATCCGGCGCTGGCTCAAGCAGTACCGGGTCATCGCTCATGTGCCCGTTGATTCGCCGGCGGCGAACTTTCCCATCTGCGCGATGACGCGCAAGGCGGGGTCGAAGGTGGTGCACCTGGGGTGTCCGCAGCTGTGGGCATGGGGCAGTTGGCGTGCGGGCAAGTTGCGCAAGCGGACGGACCTCGTGCTTTGTCTCCTGCCCCATGAACCGACCTGGCTCAACGAGCGCGACATCAACGGACGATTCATCGGCCACCCGGCCATCAACCGCGAACTCGACCTGAAGGAACTCAAGAAAAACCTGCACGGGATGCCGCACGGGGCGCCACGCCTGTGCCTGTTCCCGGGCTCACGTCCCCAGGAGGTTCGCAAGAACCTCAAGCTGCTCGTGAGCTGCTTCATGGAACTTCGTTCCCGAAACAGCGGATTGACCGGCTTGATCGTGGCTGCGGATGCCGACATCGCCAACCTGATCCGGCGGAAGCTCAAGGAGTTTCCCGGTGGTCTGAACATGGTCACCGGCCAGCGCGATATCGCCATCGCCTGGTGCGACATCTCCATCGCCGTCTCGGGAACCATCACCCTGCATCTCGCCCGGCAGTGCAAATCCATGGTGGGCGTCTACAAGACCGACCTCCTGAGTTGGCTGGGTTCGAAACTGCTGCTTCGAACGCCGTATCGGCTGCTTCCGAACATCGTCGCCGAGCAGGAGGTCGTGCCGGAGTTCGTGCCGCACCTGGGAGGGGCTCGCCCCATCGTGAACATCGTCTCCCGGGTCTTCAACGATTCCAAGAACGCCGCCGCCCAGCAGCAGGGCCTCGCCCTGCTGCTGTCACGATTCGCCAACAAGCACTATGCCGACGAGGGCGCCCTGCTGATCCTCAAGACGATCAAGGGCAAGAAGGCCGACGTTGGCCCATCCGCGGCGCAGGTTGCGCAGCAGGCCGAAACCCGGGTCTGATTTCTACTGCTGGTTTCGAGGCTTGATCTCCCCGTCGCGAAGTCGACGGAAGTAGGAGTGGTAGGCCTTCATGGCGATGAACCCGAAGATCAGCATGATCGGGATGTTGACCCAGAGCATGATGCCCGTTCCGAGATCGGAGAGGTTGCCGATCTCGGAGGTCGTCGACACGATCGGAAGCGTCGCGACCACGATCAGGAGGCAGTAGACGATCTTGTAGAACGGCACGGCCATGTTCCCGAAGAGGTACACGACACCCTGCTCACCGTAGTAGGACCAGGAAATCATGGTGCTGATGGCGAAGAGCCACGAGGCGACGAGAATCAGCCAGGTGCCGATCCCGGGGAACTGCCGGTTGATCGCGTAGGCGGTGAAGGTCGCTCCCACGTAGTCCTCGTAGAGCAGTGGTTCGACGAGTTCCGGGGCATGACCTTGTTCGGCGAGCGTGACCCAGCTGCTGACACTGCCGTGGTCAACGGACACGGTCTTCCAACGTACATAGGGCGGGGAGTCGGGTTCCTCGGGAAGGATCACGTTGCCGGACATCATGACCCGGTTGGAACTGGTGTCTTCATTGACATCGCCGCCCTCGGCGATGGTGAAGACGTTGTCCCCATTGTGCCATTCACCGCCCATCAGGACTCCGTGTTCGGTTCGTTCGGGAAGTTCCGTGCGGCCCATCATCACGGTCTCGCCGTCGATGGTGAACTCGGTGGGTGTTCCCACCGTCCAGGTGTCGTCCTGCATTGTCACGGGAACATTCGACGCGAACTGCCCGTCGGCGCCATCAAGGCCGTCGCCTCGTTCGAGGGCTCCGGTGCACAGGATGACCAGGGCGGTGAGGGTACAGACGACCATGGTGTCGATGAAGGGCTCGAGACCGGCGACCACCGATTCGCTGATGGGTTCCTTGGTCTGGGCCGCGGAGTGGGCGATGGGCGATGAACCCTGGCCCGCTTCACTGGAGAAGAGGGCCCGCTTCATGCCCCAGAGGAAGGCGTAGCCGGCCGAGCCGCCGAGGAAGGCGCCCCCGGCCTCCGAGGGACTGAACGCGCTCTTGAAGATCAGCCCGATCACGTCGGGAATCGCACCGAGATTCAGTACGAGTACGGCCAGGGCGATCAGCACGTAGAGCACGCACATGAACGGGACCAGGACACTGGCTACCGAGCCGATGCGCTTGATGCCACCGATGATGACCGTTGCGACGATGACGGCGAGAATGACGCCGGTGATCCACTTGGGAAGGTCCATCGCTTCGCGAGTGATGTCCCCGACATTCCAGGCCTGGAACATGTTGCCACCGGTTGCGGCGCTGATGAGCAGCGTCAGGCAGAACAGGGCGCCGATCGCCCAGCCCAGTCCACCGGCATTCCACTTCTTGAAGCCGCGATGGGCTACGAACATCGGCCCGCCGTGCGGATTGTCCGGGTCATCCGTATCCCGGAAGAGCATGGACTGAGCCACCTCGGTGGTCTTGAGCGCCATGCCGACGATGCCGACGACCCACATCCAGAAGACGGCCCCGGGGCCGCCGATCGCGATCGCGATCGCGACGCCACCGATGTTGCCGAGCCCGACCGTGGCCGAGAGCGCGGCCGAGAGCGCCTGGAAGTGGCTGATGGCACCGGGATCGTCGGGATTGTCGTAGCGACCGGCGGTGACGGCGACGCCGTGGGTCAAGGCCCTCCACTGGCAGATGCCGCTCCAGAGTGTGAAGAGCAGTCCGACGGCGAGCACGGTGTAGAGGACCCAGTCGGCCCAGATGACAGTTGTGATCGATTCGATGAATTCGTTGAAGCCGTCCATTGGAAAATCCTCTGTTGCTCGTGGGCGAGTGTCGTCCCGGTTGCGAATCAGTTCATCAGGTTGAAGGAGATCTCATTCACGTCGATCAGTCCGATCTTGTCGAGCAGGACGATGACGACCAGCAGTGGGGCGACGAATCGAACAAGGAACAGCCACGCGCCGGCGATTCCGCCGTTGAGATCCGAGAGTTCGGCTCGTCGAATGCGTGCGGGCATGATCCAGCCCGCGTAGATCGCGATGAAGAGGCCGCCCAGCGGCAGCATCCAGTTGCTGGTAAGCAGGTCCATCGTGTCAAAGAAGGACTGGCCGAATCCGGGCAGCCAGGAACTCATGAGGAACCCCTGGCTGTTGGCGAATGCGGTGATGATGCCGACGAGGAAGATGGCGCCGCCCATCGTCCATGCCGCACGATGGCGGGTCCAGTTCTTGGCGTCGATGAGGTAGGACGCGGTCACTTCCAGCAGCGAGATGGCACTGGTCAGCGCGGCGAAGACGAGCAGGCCGAAGAAGACGATGCCCAGCAGCATGCCCAGCTCGCCCATTTCGGCGAATGCCAGCGGCATGCTCATGAACACCAGTCCCGGACCGCTTGAAGGATCCTGTCCGTAACTGAAGATGATCGGGAACATCATGAGGCAGGCGAGGATCGCGATGATGGTGTCGAAGGAGGCGATGGCCACGGACTGCCCGATCAGGCCGCCGCTGCTTGATCGCTGGTAGGAGCCATAGGTGATCATGCAGCCCATGCCCAGCGACAGGGTGAAGAAGGCGTGCCCGAGGGCTTCCAGCACACCGCGTGGTTCGAGCGAAGTCGGATCGGGACTGAAGACGAACTCGATGGCACGGCCGAATCCGGGCTGGAAGAAGCCGTAGACCACCAGGGCGATGATGCAGGCCAGCAGCAGGGGCATGAGGATCCGGCATGAGCGTTCGATCCCGCTTCCGACGCCGGTGGCGACGATCAGGATGGTCGTGAACATGAAGATGCAGGCCCAGAACGTGCTGGTCCAGCCGTCACCGAGGAGGTTCAGGAACAGGGTGGTGACGTCCTTGCGAATCACCTGTCTCCGCTTGAGCGTTTCGGCCGCGTCAAGGACCTCCGCTTCATCCATTGCATCGATCTTCGTCTTCGCCGCGTCGTTGATCTTCGCCTGCGCAGCGGCCAGTTCCGGCTGCTTGGCTGTCACCATCTCCACCGCGGCCGCCGTCGCCGGAACGTCGAGCAGGCGCTGCTTGGCGCTCTTCGCGCTTCCGCCCGCCTCGATGGCTTCGGTGTAGTCCTGGTACGTTTCCCAGGTGGAGGGAGAGAACTGCCGTCGCCATGTCTTCTTGGCGGACTCGAGTTCCAGGTGTGATTCGTCCTCAGCAAGGGACATCCGCATCGAATCGATGGATTCGCTTGCGCGGTAGATCATCGCCTGCTTATGGGCCTTGTCGCCGATGTCATTGCTGAATCCGACGACCGACTTGAGCGTGTAGTCCATCGCCCAGCCTGCGACGACGATGTAGAAGGAAAGAATGATGAATCCGGCCACGACGCCGAACCAACCGACGATGCTCCAGCCGGTCGGACCGCCCTGGAGTTTGCGGAAGGCCTCGACGGGTTGCGCCTGGGCGGCTCGGCCGATCATGATTTCGGCGATGAGGATGGGGAGCCCGACCAGGGCGATGCAGAGCAGGTAGATGAGAACGAACAGGCCGCCCCCATTTTCGCCGGTGATGTAGGGGAACTTCCAGATGTTGCCGAGCCCGACGGCGGAGCCGGCCGCGGCCAGGATGAAGCCCGTTCTGCTTGCCCACTGACCTCGCTGTTCGGACATGGCTCTGGGGTCCTTCCTCGGACGGGATGGTGCCTGGATCGCTGCCGATGATACTGCCTCCCTGAAGGAAGGTGGAGGCCCGCCGGAGGTGGGGGCGATACCATGGAAACGTCATGGACCTCTTCCGACTTCGCGACGATCTGCCTCGGGCAATCCTGGACGGCTACGTGTTTCCCCTGGGCATCGTGCCCGCTCCGGGGCTCGTGCCGCGGCAGGGGTGGTCCATGAACTGGACGACCGGAGAGGGCGAACTGGGCGACTGCTGCACGTTCCATGTGGTCCAGTCCCTGGACCGTCTCGCGGTCCTGCTGGATGCTTTCTTCCTGCTCCTGCCGGAGCGGGGGCTCTACGGGATTCTGGAACTGGGATCTCGTGATGCGTATCGTGCCGTCGACGTCTACATCGGTGACGACGGCATGGACCGCGACCGTTTCATGGAGATCTGGCGACTCTACGAACCGATTTTCCTCGAGGATGCCGGACTGGCCGTGGGGGTCAACGCCGAGGATCCGTTCATCGAACTCTTTCTCGATCCGGACAAGGGCCTGCTGGTGCATGTCGATCCCTGCCTGCAGGAGGACGTCCGATCGATCCTGCTGGGGCAGGATGTCCAGGAGGTTTCGGCGGTGGGGTATGAACTGGAGGATCACGAACTGGATCGCATCGGCATTCGGCCGGTCCTGGTACAGGCCGACGGGTTGATCTGCGATGTGGACCAGTTGCTGCAGGATCTCAAGTACGAATGGCACCTGGCGTTGAACGAGGATCCCACGACCAACATCGATGGCCGTGGCCGGCGCATCGGCCGGACGCTCTGGCACGCGGTGGTCATTCTCGATACGGATTCCGGGGACCTGGTTCGTGAGGCCCACGCGACGATCTGGGGAACGGCAACGTCACGCAGCGAGATGGAGGAACTGATCGAACTCCGACTGCAACGCGAGACCCCGTGGCGGATGCAGGAGATCTATGTCCTTGATCGTGCCGCGTTTGATGACCGCCCGGTCGAACTCGATGCACTGCCGCCGCTGCCGGAGCTCAGCAGCATTCATCTCGTGCAGATCGATCCGCTGGATGGGGCCCGACCTCCGGGTGGAGCACCTCGCCATGGCTGAGGAGTGGTACGTCGACGGGCTTCGATTCCAGTGCACCCAGTGTGGCAACTGCTGCACGGGGCCGGAGGGAGCGGTCTGGTTCACCGAGGAGGAAGGACGCCGCATGGCCGAGTTTCTCGGCCTTGATGAAGCGACGTTCCTTCGCCGGCATGCCCGGCGGCTCACATCGGGATGGTCGTTGAAGGAACGCAAGACGGTCCATGGGTTCGATTGCGTGTTCCTCGATCGAGACAGCGTGCCGGGCAAGGCCGTCTGCGGCCTGTACGACGCTCGGCCGACGCAGTGCCGCACCTGGCCGTTCTGGAAGGAGAACATCGAGTCGCCCGAGGCGTGGGAAGCATCGCGTCGGGACACGCCATGCCCCGGCATGGGCAAGGGAGCACTGGTACCGGTGGAGGCCATCCGAATTCAGCGGGATGCCCTGTCCTGAGGTACCCTGTGCGACCCGGCTTGGTAGTCGGCAACAGGAAGGAATCGCACGATGACACGCACGATTAAGTTGATGTTTCGGACTGGAAGTCTCGCTCTCGCCCTGGGGTTCGCCATGAACGCCACGGGGTATGAGCAGCCGTCCACACCCTCCAAGCCCGGCAGCCAGCGGATGCTCAAGAAGAAGATCACCGAGGAAACTCCCGCTGCACCGTCGGGTGAGACGGCAGTCGAGGAAGTGGATCTGGTCTACGTCCTCATGACCACCAGCAAGGGACCGGTGCTCCTGGAACTCGACCAGGCCAAGGCTCCGATCTCCACGGCCAACTTCGTCGGCTACGCCGAGGAAGGCACGTACGACGGTACCGTCTTTCACCGTGTGATTCCCGGGTTCATGATCCAGGGGGGTGGGTTCGAGCCTGGCATGACCAAGCGTCCCACCAAGGCGGCCATCAAGAACGAGTGGCAGAACGGACTCAAGAACGATCGGGGATGCATCGCGATGGCGAGGACATCGGATCCCGATTCCGCCACCAACCAGTTCTTCATCAATGTCAAGGACAACCCCGCCCTCGACCAGGGGCGTGGACCGAACCCGGCCGGATACGCCGTCTTCGGCCGCGTCGTCGATGGCATGCAGACCGTTGATGAGATCCGGTTCGTGAAGACGACGTCAAAGCAGAGTTTTCAGGACGTGCCTGAAGAGGACGTCCTCATCGAATCCATGAAGGTCCTGACTCCCGAGGAGGCCAAGAAGGCGATGGACGAAGCAGCAAGCAAGCCCGTGTACGAAGAGCCAGTGAACTATCCCGGCGCCCCGATTCCCGATGGAGTCGAGAAGGGCGAGAGTCCCACCGGCTTGGTCTGGTACGACCTGGAAGTGGGAGACGGGGCGACCCCCGCCAGTCCTTCCAGCACGGTCACGGTTCATTACACCGGCTGGCTCCTTGATGGCAAGAAGTTCGACAGCTCGGTTGATCGGGGCACGCCGATCGACTTCCCGCTCAACGGAGTCATCAAGGGTTGGACCGAGGGCGTGGGAACGATGAAGGTCGGCGGCAAGCGCAAACTGATCATCCCGGCGGACCTGGGCTACGGAGCACGCGGAGCCGGTGGGGTGATTCCACCCAACGCCACGCTCGTCTTCGATGTCGAGTTGATCAAGGTTCAGGACTGAACGCCGAATGAACACGAATCAGGGCGGGCCCCGGCGTGACCGGGGCCCGCTTTCGTTTTCCCGCCCCCCTTTTCCTTGCCCGAAAGCATTCATTGCGATACAAATGAAGTGTCCTGTGACACGAAGGAATGAGGGGCGCTGCAGATGACGACATTCGGTCCAGCACTTGGCAACTCGCTCAACGAGCGTGTCCTCGTACTCAACCGGGGCTACGCCGCGATCCGGATCATCAGTGTCCGGCAGGCCTTCATCCTGCTCTTTCGCCAGGTGGCGGAGGTCATCTCGGCCGTCAATGGTCGGTACGAGACGTTCGACATCGGCTCCTGGCTGGAGGTGGCCGAGTTGCAGCGACTCTACGAAGAGCAGGACCACGACTGGGTCCGCTGCGCTTCCGGTGACATCGCGGCTCCGCGCATCATCCGCATCCACAGTTCCAACCGGCAGCCGGACTACCACGTGAAACTCAACCGTCGGAACCTGTTCTCCCGTGATGGCAATCGCTGCCAGTTCTGTGGAAACCGCTTCCCGACCGCCGACCTGTCCATCGATCACGTGCTGCCGCAGTCACGCGGTGGGGCCCACACCTGGGAGAACCTGGTGTGTGCGTGCATCGCCTGCAATTCCCGCAAGGGCAACCGGCTTCCCCGCGAGGCGGGCATGTCTCTCGTGCGCCGCCCCGTCCAGCCGCGAACCAGTCCGGATCGATCGATCCGGGTCCGGCGCCGCCAGTACGAGGCATGGAAGGTTTTTCTCAACGAGGCCTACTGGACGGTTGAACTCGGGGATTGATCCCGCCTGGTCAGGTTCAGACGCGTCCGGCGACCGTCGGATTCAGTGAGCAGGTTCCCGTGATCGTGGCCGAAGCCAGGACATGTCCCTCGATGGCGCGGAGTACGTCCTCGGCCCTGAAGTCGGCACCCTCGACGGGGCAGCGATCGAGATCGATGGCGTGAATCGTGAAGAGGTAGTGGTGAAGGCGTTCGTCGTTCCACGGGGGAGCGGGTCCGTCGTAGCCGTGGTAGTCGCCACCCATGTCTGCATCACCGGCGAACCAGTCCGTGTAGTTGGTGACGCCCTGTCGTGAGCCCTCGGGTCCCGGGGGATCGTCCTTGCCACCGGGCGTGACCCCGTCGGAACATGCACCTTCCGCCAGTTCGGAGCAGGTCGATGGAATGTCGACCATGACCCAGTGGCAGAACTCGCAGCGAGGCAGGTCGTGGGGGACGCTTCGCCCCTCCTGATTCACGTCGTCACCGACGGTCGGCACGTCCGGGTCCATGCACAGCAGGACGAAGGAACGCGTGCCGTCGGGGGCGCCGGTCCAGGCCAGGTGTGGGTTGCGGTTGTCCGAGAGGCTTGCGTGGGTTCCCGGATCGATCCTGCAGAAGCAGTACTGCTCCGGGATCGAGTGTCCATCGTTGAAACTGGTGCTCGTGAGTTCCATGGCTGTTCTCCTGGTCGAGGGGGCAGCCTACCGCCATGGTGCCGCATCTTCCAGCGACGATCGGGTGGGCGAGGTTGTCAGGGCTGATTGAACGGGGCCTGCCGCGGTGCCATGGTCAGTTTGATCTGTTGCGGTACGGAGCCTGGACCGGCCAGCAGTCACCCCATTCGCTGATGGTCATCAGGAACTCATTGATGTCCATGGTGCCGTTGCCTGAGGGATCGTCCTCGAATGGTTGGCCCCACTCGGTGATGACGTGCAGGAGATCGTCCACGTTGATGCGACCGTCGGGAATGAAGTCGACCGGGCAGCCCGCCTCGCGGAGCAGGTCGCCGAGAATGGTCGCGAAGAACGCACCGGCGGCATCGCTCGCCGGATGAATGCCGGCGTCGTCGAGGAGGCGACTGCTGATGGGGTTGGAAACGAGATCGTCGTGAAGGGTTCCGTATTCGAAGTCGTCGAACCCGTGTTCCACCAGCCACGCTTCCGCCTCGTCGCCGCCGTCGAAGAGCACGCCACCGGTTGCCGCGTAGATGGATGCGGCGGACACGTTGGGGCGATCCGTGGCGATGTCGAATGTGGCCTGCTGCAGGCTTTCCATCAAATGCGCCGGATCACCGGATGCGAAGGTGGTTCGGTGCGGTGTGATGATCAGGTGCTGGAAAGAGGGCAGCCCGACGTCCTGTGCAGCGGCATCGGCGAGATCGATCATGGATTCGATGCGTTCACGACTGGCCGTATAGCCCAGTGACTCCGGATTCAGGTACCAGGCGAATATCACCGGTTGGTCGAGATCGAGGGTGGTGACATCCAGCCAGTGGACCAGCTGCTCCCTGGTGAAGACCTTGTGGTGGGTGTCCTGGCAGGGAAGATCATCACCGAATCCGCGGTAGGACCAGCTGTCATCGGCAAGGTAGGAGAAATAGAGCCCCGGCGTGCGGTGCCCCTGGGTATCGACCTGGTAGTAGATCGCGCCAGCGGCATCGAGGTACTGGTTTGAACCGACAAAGGCGGGATCGATCGACAGGGGGACCCGGTTTCGCAGGTCGAGGTCGTTGTTGGCCGCGATGTCCGGGAGGGCTGCGTTGATGTGGCCCGCAGCGGGAGGCCGACCGGCCAGGGGCGATTCACCGAGGTGCAGGAATCCACGGCTCGAACCGGCCAGGTCGATGGGAGTCGTGTCGCCATCGTGATCCTGCAGGATCGCGGAGGGAAGTTGATCCACGGGATCGGTGGTGGCACGGTACAGGAATCGCATGCGGAGCTGGTCGCCTGGTTGGCTGAAGGCGCCGTGCAGTCCCGTGGCCAGTTGATCGTTGTACATGCGGAACTCGAGGACCTCGTTGCCGCTTCCGAGCACCAGGTCACTGGTTGTGCAGACTTCCTGGATTCCACGGACCGGCAGTCCGAAATACGTGGGCGTCGTACCGGATCGCTCCACGCGGTATCCGAGGTCATCACTGGACTGGATGATCTCAAGCGGTTCGCACCGCTTCAGTCCGCAGAGGATCCCATGGTATCTCGCGGCACCACCTTCGATCGCGCTGATCCGCTCGATGGGCCAGGTAGTCAGCGTTGCAGCGGGGACCCGGGTGAACCAGATGCTGCAGTACGAGTCACCCATCCAGAGCACCCGGACGTCTCCCTTGAGCAGGTCGGCGATGGGCTCGAGGTCGACGGAGGCGGGGTTGGCCGACGCTGGCAGGCAGGCCAGGCTGCCCAGGAGCAGGGCGATTGCCTTGTGACGCCGCTTGGAATGCCCTGTGCTCGGATTCATGCTCTCCCCCCGCCCTGGGGCCGTGCTGCCGCCCGCAGGGCCGACCCCCATTGTGAGTACAGGGGGGGTGCCCGGCAAGAACGACCTTGGAATTTGGGTGGCTTCAGGAACGAACCCCGCCTGATTGCGTCTGGAGCCGGGGGGCCTAGAATGTTCGATCCTCCGGACAGGTGTCCGAGTGGCTTAAGGAGCACGCTTGGAAAGCGTGTGTGCGTTTCGGCGTACCGTGGGTTCGAATCCCACCCTGTCCGCTTCATGTTGCGGGCTGTAGCGCAGCTTGGTTAGCGCGCTTGACTGGGGGTCAAGAGGTCGACGGTTCGAATCCGTCCAGCCCGATTCAGCACGGCCGTGGTGTGTCCACGGCCGTGCTGTTTTTTGGTCTGTGTGCTCGATGCACCACCAGGTCCGGTGAGTTCCAAATCCGCCATGTGCGTGGTTGCGGGCCGGCTCGTTTCAAATACGATGACAACAAGTGCGGCAGGGGCGATCAGGGAAAGGAGATCCCCCCCCATATTTCAGCATGGGCATTGAATATCAGGTGGATTCCATGCACACTGGATATGGAG
Source organism: Phycisphaerales bacterium (assembly GCA_029245245.1). Lineage (GTDB taxonomy): Bacteria > Planctomycetota > Phycisphaerae > Phycisphaerales > SM1A02 > UBA854. The sequence continues at coordinate 17,756 of JAQWPT010000016.1, read as the reverse complement.
GCTTGGGACGATGAATGTCACTCGATCGATTCTGTTGACTGCGGCGGCAGGCATGCTGGCACTGGCCGGTACGCTCCCTGCCGACGTTCCCTGCGGGGAATCAACTGGGCCTGATCTGATCATCGGCAACCTGTCCGAGGTCCAACTCTGGGGCACGGTCGATGGGATTTCGTCCTATTCAGTCGCAACCGATATCTGCAATATCGGGGACGCAACCCTGCCCTGGCAGGATGACACCAACCAGCATCCGGTCATTGCACAGCACATGTATCGGATGACCGATGAACGCATCGAGCAGATTGGCATCAGTTGGGTCAAGCATGGATTCGGGGCACTGACGCTTGATGCCTGTGGATGCGGGTGTGAGAATCCGAATGACTTCTACACGCTTGGAATCGGTTGCTCCGATCCCTATACCACGGGCCTCAACGGGGACCAGGCGGGGTGGGGAACCATTGGCGGCCTCGGTCCGCGTTCCGAGATCAATGCGTCGAGTGGTGAGTTTCCATTTCCCTACGGGACACAGGGGGAGTGGGGGGATGACATCTACAAGCGGCTGCAGGTCCACACGGAGGATCTCGATCCGGCCTTGAATCCGGACGCGGTGTATTTCATCGAGGGTCACTACGTGTCATCCGCGGATGCCGCAGCTGGACATGGTGCCAACAGCCTTGGGTACCGTCCGGCCGTTGTCGATATCTGGGACAACGGCTGGCGTGTGTATCCCTCTGGTGTCACCGTCCCCGGTCTTCCTGCCGTCTACGCATGGGCTGCGATGCATGACGATGTGCTGCTTCAGACATGTGATGTGCCGGATGATGGTCGATTCGTTCTCGCCAGTCGAGCGACCGATCAGGGGCAGGGAGTATGGCACTACGAATACGCTCTCCACAACATCAATTCCGACAGGTCTGGCGGTTCGTTCCGCATTCCACTGCCACCGGGAGCAGAAGTCCTGTCATCAGGATTTCATATCGTCGAGCAGCATTCCGGGGAGCCATACGACAACCTGCCCTGGGAGATCAGTGTTGAGAGTGATGGGATTCTTTTTTCCACAACACCGCATGCCGACGACGTGAATGCCAACGCGCTGCGGTGGGGGACACTCTGCAATCTGTGGTTTGAGATCGAGGCCGGCCCCGGTGAGTACCAGGCGACACTCGGTCTCTTCAAGCCCGGAGCACAGAATCACTACGTGATGGATTCGTGTGGACCGATCTTCGTCGAGCCTGGCTGTGCAAGTGACATGAATCTTGATGGCACGGTCGATGTCGAGGACCTGTTGCATGTGATTGGAGCATGGGGCGCTCCCTATGACGTCTCCGATCTGCTGTCGGTCATCGCCGGGTGGGGCATGACATGTTCTTCGACGGGAGCCTGTTGCCTGCCGGCAGGTGGTTGTGAATCGATGACCAGTGCCGCGTGTGCATCTGCAGGCGGGCAGTGGAACGGTGCCAATACCGGATGCGCCTGGGTGGACTGTCCCAGGAGTGGGGCATGCTGCCTGGAGGGCAGTACCTGCGTTGTCCAGTTGGAAGCGGATTGTGATCAGCAGGGCGGGTTCTTCCTGGGATTGAATTCGGTCTGTGCCGAGGTGGCCTGTGGAGATTCCGCATCAAATGACGCCTGTGTCGACGCGCTTCTGGTCGGTGATGGCGATGTTGTCTATTCCAATGTCGATGCAGTGTCCGACCTGCTCAGTGGCAGTTGCGAGGCCTACAACGACGTCTGGTTCCGCTATGTCGCTTCGTGTACGGGGACGTTGACCTTGAGCACCTGCAACCTGGTTGACTACGACAGTTACCTGGGTTGTTTTTCAGGATGGAACTGCAGTCATCTCGCTGCACTTGGATGCAACGATGACAGCGAGGGCTGTGACAACTATTCCTCGTTCCTCCAGGTCCAGGTCACCGCGGGTGAACCCTACCTGATCCAGGTTGGTGGTTGGGATGAAAACAGCATCGGTGGTGGAACGCTGTCCATCGAATGCGATTGACCGATTCGGCTAGACCCAGGCGCCAAGCACGACCAGCAGATCCTCGACATCGACGGATCCGTTGCCGTCGAGATCGCTCTGGCATGGAGTCGGTGGGCAGGGCCCCCATTCGAGAATGACCTGCAGCAGGTCCAGGACGTCCACCATGCCGTCGCCGTTGGCGTCGCCCACGAGTTCGACTTCGTGCGACCACATCGAATCCGCGACGGGTTGCTTGTCCATGCCGCCGCCTTCGATGCTGACGATGCATCCAGCTCCACCGCCACGTTCGAAGAACTCCACGCGGATGGCGTGGCGACCGGCCTGGAGGGCAAGCATGCCACTGCGTTCCTGCATGCCGTGCAGGCCGTCGTTGGAGACGACCAGTTCATCGCCGACATGCAGCGTCGAACCATCATCGGAGTTGGTATGGAGCGTGTACCAGTCGTCCTCGGGTACCTCGATGAAGCCGGTGAATACCACGCCGAAGTCGTTGCTCAGGCCCGAGCCGGCGAAGTCGCCGTTGGTGCTCGGGTAGTTGACGTTGGAGACCACTTCCACGAGGTAGGGTTCGAGGGTGCTGAAGTCCGGGAGGACCTGGGGATTGTCCAGTTCATAGTAGGCTGCGGTCGGTCCCGGTTCGGTGGCTGCCGGCGTGTCCGGGGCACGGGCGGGAACCTCGACGACCAGGACGGCGGCGGACGCCGGCTGGCTGCTTCCATCGAGAATGTCGTAGCGGAAGAAGTCGCCGCCATCGGTCATTCCACCGGCGGGGGGGGTGTATCGAAGCAGTCCTTGTGCCGGGTCGTTGTCGAGCAGTTCAATGGTTCCGCCATCAAGGGAGATCGCATCCCATGTGTCCACGATCGGGGCCGAGCAGTCGTTGGTGTAGTCGTTGATCAGCACCGGGATGTCGATCGGGTCATCACCCATCGTTTCGACGAGGTCGGAGGCGGCGAACGGAGCGGAGCCATCACCGCCGAACTCGCACCCGAGGTCCGAGTTCAGGAACCCGATGATCACTTCCTGGACCTGCGGATGAAACTCCATCGCCATGTTCGAGAGCCCGCCGCTGCAGAGGTGGCAGTAACTCATGACGGTTCCGAGGTTCGCATCGGTGCAGTCGCCGTTGCCGCACCCGTCGATGGGTGGATTGTAGGAATCGTGGGTATGGCCGGAGCCGCAGGTGTGACCGGTTTCATGGGCGACCACCATTGGGTCCCAGTTTCCGCCGTTGTTGTCCTCCAGCGGGACCGGGAAGGAGCCACCGAGGTTTCCCGAGACTGCGTAGGCAAGGCTTGAGCAGAGGGTGCCGAGGTAGGCCACGCCTCCACCGAGATTGCGACCGCTGAGGAAGTGGGCCATCTGGCGGGAGATGTGATCCATGTTGCTTTCCCAGTGGCCCTGGAACTGTCCCAGCTGGTTTCCGGAATCACTTCCAGTCCATGGGTCGTCGGAATCGGACCAGAGCCTGGAGTAGCTCACGGTGATCTTGATGCCGATGTCCCGGTCGTAGATGCTTGAGACGGCGCCGATGAGGGTCTGGATGTACTCGGCCGTGGCCGTGAGATCTCCACCGAAGAGGCCCGCGAATTCCCAGTCCGTCTCGATCGCCATCAGCATCGACAGGCATCCGATGTCGCCTCGGGAACGGGTCGAGGACTTCGCCGTGTCGTGGTTGGGCATGGCGGCCTCGGTCGCGCAGTGGAAGTCGGTCCAATTCATGTCCACGGGATCGATGGTCTTCAGGTCGTAGATCGCGGTCCAGCCCTCGATGGGGTGCGTGGTGATCACATGCAGTTCACCATCGCGCTCGATCCAGCCGTTGGCTCCCCGGGTTCCGATCGCCAGGTAGACGTGCGAATCCGGTTCACCGGCGACCTGTCCATGGAAACAATCCACGTGGGGCGTGGGAAGCACCTCGGTGTGGATGTGGCCATCGTCATCGATGCTGGCGGCGTGGAAGACCGCGCCCGGTGCCAGAACGTCAAGTCGCTGCAGTTGCAGGTCGACGTTGCGATGGGAATCAAGTGGCACCTGCCTGAGTACGATCGCCTGGCCGGCATCCTGCATGGGATGCACCTGCAGGGGCAGTCCACCGAATCGCTCGACCTGGGCGGGGGTATCGGGTGCAACGGACAGGGGGGCCTTGTCAGTGGCTGTGGCGATCGAGGCCAAGGCCAGGGTCAGCCCCGAGATGATGAATCGGGTGGTATTCATGGGTGTGTGCTCGGCCCCATTTGAGCAGTCGAGCCGACTCAATACAAGGGAAAATATTGTTCATGAGCACTTAGTTGGGGATTGGCAGCAGGTGTTCCTGCTCAAGGGGGTCCGGTATGCCGTCGAATGACATCGCCATCTCATCCGTATAGGGGCCGATGGCGGAGCGATGAATGCTCATGCATACTCCGCCACAACCAAGGACTCGTCCGAGGTCGCGAGCCAGTGCTCGGACGTAGAACCCCTTGCCGCAGTGGATGTCGATGTCCACCTCCGGCCATTGAAACCGTGTCAGCGACAGTGAGTGCACATGCACCGGGCGAGGGGGCAGGTCGTCGTGCTGTTGCTTCCGTGCTCCGACGTACGCCCGCTTTCCATCGATCTTGATCGCGCTGAAGGCCGGCGGGGCCTGCATGCACTCGCCTTCCAAGTCAGCCAGTGCACGCTCGATCGAGACCTGATCGGGAATGACCGGAATCTCGACATCTTCCGGCTCCAGTTCCAGGTCGAAGGACGGAGTGGTGCGTGAAAGGTCGATCGTGGTTTGATAGCGTTTGTCCAGCCCCATCAGGGCATCGAGTTGCTTGGTCGCTCGACCGAGCCCGATCACGAGAACGCCGGTCGCCAGCGGATCAAGGGTGCCGGCATGGCCGGTTCGTACACCCTTGGCTCGCCCCCGCACGCGGGAGATCACTCCCATCGAGGACAGGAGTGTGGGTTTGTTCACGGCAAGCAATCCGCTGATGCGCAAACGTCGTGATTCGATCTCCGTGGTCACGTTCCGTTCTCTTGGCTGGACGATGCCGTCTTCCGGACCTGCTTTCGATCACTCAGGTGCAGGTGCAGCAGGAGCAGGGCCATGCCCGCCAGCAGCATCACGTCGGCGACGTTGAAGACCCAGGGAAAAAGTTCCGTGTTTCCGCCCGGCCACGACCAGCCAAACGGGAGGTGGCGGTCGGGAAGCATGTGCAGGAAGTCACGAACACGGCCGTAGAGCACCCGGTCCCAGAGATTGCCCAGCGCACCGGCGAGCACGAGGGCGATCCCGATGTGGGCAAGGGTGCTGTCGGCGGCCATCCAGCAGACGAAGGTCAGCAGGCAGATCGTGACGGCCAGGATGGTGAAGATCACAAAGAACGTTCGCTGCTCGGCTCCGATGCCGAAGACTGCTCCCGAGTTCAGGACCAGGTGGAGATTGAGCATCCGTCCCGGGATCAGCACGATGCTGTCATGGGGTGGGATGGGATTGACATTGGCGTTCTCGATGATGCTCGTGCGATCGAGTACCACCGGTACATCCGCAACGTTGTCGAAACTCCAGATCTTGGTGCCGAGGTCAAAGCCGAGGCCAGCCAGGAGCACGCCCAGGAGCACCACCCAGGCTGTTGCGGATCGCCGTGCCGGTGTAAAGGATCGGTTCGGCTCGCGTGGAGGTGTGTTCTGGTCGGATTCAGGAGTGACGGGGGAGGTCACTGGACCATGCCGCGTTCGACCTGGCGCTTGGCATCAATGCTGTACTTGGCCCAGGGCTTGGCACGGAGACGTTCATTGCGGATCTGCTTGCCGGTGAGCATGCAGATTCCGTAGGTCTTGTTGGCGATGCGTTCAAGGGCTTCATCGATCTCACGGATGCGCTCACGTTCACTTGCCGCCATGCCGAGCATGAGGTCCTGTTCGTAGACATCGGATCCGACATCCGCCATGTGGATGGGCATCGTGGAGGTGTCGCCGTCATCACTTCGCAGTGCTTCGGTTTCCAGCGAATCCACCGCCTTGAAGAGATCACGACGCTTCGAGATCAGGAGTTTCTGAAACTCCTTGAGTTCCACCTTGCTCAGTTTCGTCTTCATGCTTGCGATCTTCGCGGAAGAATCCTCGCTGGCTGCGGCCGCCGTCGTGGATCGCTTTTTCTTGGGCATCTTTTCCGGGTTGGTCGAGATCTTCCGGATTCGGCGACCATTGATGACGACGTATCCCTGGGCATCGGCCTCGCTGGCGAGGACGGCTTCCTGCACGGTCTGTCGACGTCGCTTGCCGCCAGTGGTCGCCGGGGCTGGTTTGGATTTCGATTTCTTGCCGGTCTTGGCGGTGGTCGCCTTCTTTGCCACCTTCTTTGAAGTCTTCTTGGCAACCTTCTTGGCGGCCTTCTTGGCCACCTTCTTTGAAGCCTTCTTGGCGGCCTTCTTCTTGGGCGCAGCCTTCTTGGCCGGCTTCCTGGTGGCTGCCGTCTTCTTCTTGGTCTTCTTGGCGGTTTTCTTTGCGGTCTTCTTGGCCATTGGGGGTACTCGAGAAGTTCCAAGTGACTTGAAGACAGCAGGTTGCGGCCATCACTGATCGAGGGCCACCTGCACGCGATCGGGGATTGTAGATGTCGGCAGGGTGCCCGTCAACGCGAGAGCGACCAAGGGGCTTCCATTGGATTCAACCCTCGATCATGGTGCCCATGCGGCGGAACTTCTCGTACCGACGTTCCACGAGGGATCTGGCGTTGAATCGCTCCAGTTCACGAAGGGTATCAATGATCCATCGCTGGAGTTGTTCCGCCGACTGTTGAGGATCGCGGTGTGCGCCACCGAGTGGTTCACTGATCTTGGCATCGACAAGACCATGTTTCATGTTGTGATTGGCCGTCAAGGACAAGGCGCTGGCCGCCTTCGTGTTCGTGGACTCGTTCGCTTCCTTCCAGAGGATGGCCGCGCATCCCTCCGGACTGATCACGGAGTACCAGGCGAACTCCATCATCGCCACGCGATCAGCCACGCCGATCCCCAGGGCGCCGCCGGAGCCGCCTTCGCCGATGACGATGCTGATGATGGGTGTCTTGATCCGGCTCATCTCGCGCAGGTTCAACGCGATGGCTTCGGCCTGTCCGCGTTCCTCGGCCTTCAGGCCGGGGTAGGCGCCGGGCGTGTCGATCAGGGTGACGATCGGGAGGCCGAACTTTTCGGCCAGTTTCATCTTCTTCAGTGCCTTGCGGTATCCCTCAGGGTGGGCGCACCCGAAATGGCAGGCAATCCGTTCCTGGGTGGTGCGTCCCTTCTGGTGTCCGACAATGAGGGCCTTGAACGAGCCGATCCGACCCAGCCCCGTGATGATGCTGCGGTCGTCACCAAAGGTGCGGTCGCCGTGGAGCTCTCGGAAGTCACGGCAGATCATGTTGATGTAGTCGGCGGTCTGGGGTCGGTTCGGGTGCCGTGCAACCCGGACGGTGTCCCAAGGGGTCAGTTGGCCGTAGATCTTCTCGAGAAGGCTGTTGCGATTCTGCCGGAGACTGTCGAGTTCCACCTGCATGGACTCTGCATCATCGCGAGCGGCGAGGGCCTCGATCTGGCGATCGAGTTCAACCACGGGCTCTTCGAATGGCAGGGTGTAGGTCGTGCTCATGGTGGCTCCGGGGCGTCATGCCCCGCGTGATATTCTACCCGCACGGCTCTGAATCGTGGTTTCGATGATTCGACAACGGAAGGATCCTTCATGGCATTCGAACTGGGTGTGCTCGGCGTGGGTCATCTCGCAGGATCGGTTCTCGAGGGGGCCTTCGAGCATGGGGTGCTCACGCCGGAGTCGATCATCGTCGCGGACCACCAGGCCGATCGCCGGGAACACTTCGCGGGCATGGGATGCGCGGTTGCCGAGCAGGCCCGGGGACTGTGTGTCGCGCCCCGCATCCTGTGCGCGGTCCGTCCCCAGGACTTTGCCGTGGCGTCGGACGAGTTGGGGCCGCTCGACGATACCCACCTGGTGATCTCGGTGATGGCGGGCATCGACTCCGCCACCATCCGATCGGGACTTGGCGGAGCGTGCCGGGTCATCCGGACCATGCCCAACACCGGGGCGATGCTCGGCTGTTCCATGACCGCCGTGGCATCCGGGCCGGGAGCAACCGAGCCGGACATCACGTTCGTCAACTCGCTGTTCAATGCGATCGGGCGGACGGTGGACATCGATGAGTCACTGCTCAGCGCCGCAACGGCGGTCAGCGGATCCGGGCCGGGTTGGGTCTACCTGCTCGCCTCGGCCATGGTGGACGCCGCCGTCGAGGTGGGGTTCGATCCGGGGACGGCGGACACGATGACCAGGCAGACGATCCTGGCCGCGGCACGCAGCATGGCCGAAGGTGACACCTCCGTGGCGAGTCTGCTCCAGGGCATCGCGTCCAAGGGTGGCACCACGGAAGCAGGACTGTCCGCGATGGTCGAGCATGGATTTGCAGATGCGGTGCTCGCGGGCATCGTTGCGGCCCGCGACCGGGGTGATGCCCTGGGCGCAGAAGGTCAGTAGTCGCGTCGGCAGAAGAGCCAGCCGGCAATTCCGCATACGAACAGTTCGAAGAGCAGGGAGGTGCCGAGGATCCACAGGGGTGATCTCTCCCGCAGTTCCCGCTCCATGGATCTGGCGATCTCCTGCTCGTTGGCCTCGAATTCGCCGTCATCCGTGATGACTGGTGGTGGTCGATTCGAATTCCTCTGTGGAAGATCCGAGAGATCGATGGTCCAGCGTTCCAGCAGGCCGATCGTCATGTCCGTCTTGGGGAGCACGGTCATGGCGACCATGAGGATGTCGTGTGCCAGGCCGACTCCGGAACTCTCGCGTGCATTCTCGAGCGTCTTCGTGCGGACCTCGATGGTCTCGTGCAGGAAATTCCATCGTTCCTTGTCATCGGGGTTCTCGACTTCGGCCAGGCGATCCTTGGAACGCTGCAGGTCATCTTCAAGCGTCTGGACCTTCTGTTCCTGGTACTTGACGAAGAACAGCAGCGTGCTCTCGGAGGCCTGCACGACGAAGATGCCGAACCAGCACAGGATCGTCAGCAGCAGTGCGGCGATGGTCGATCGCGTGAGTACGCCGAAGAACGTGCAGATTCCGTAGAGGTAGCTGAAGAAGATCACGACGATCGGGATCGAGACGAAGATGCCGGGCATCCAGATGCCGCTCTTGAGCCCGATGACCATGAAACTGCCGAAGGAGAAGACGCCGACCTGGAGTGTGACGAAGAGCAGGCCGGTGATGTATTTCGTGATGAAGAGACGGACTCGCCCGATCGGCTTGCTCAGCACCACCTCGATCGAACCGGCGCTGATGAACTCGGGAAAGATGCTGGCGGTGGTGATCAGGCCCAGGATGGTCGCCACCCACGTGAGCCAGATGTTGATCCCGAGATTCAGGAAGATGGTCTTGTAGAAGAACGCCTCGGTCCAGCCGCTGAGAAGGTTGACCCCGGGGACCTCGATGTCCCAGGCGATGATCCGGATGCCGACGTCATTGATGCCGACGAAGGCGAAACTCAGGACCACCAGGGCGGTCAGGCCCAGCGTGAACCAGAAGATCTTCCTGGCGTTCAGGAGTCGGTAGGCGTCGATGAGCAGGGCAAGTGTCTGGGTCATGGTCGGCCCGTCCTGCTCTTGATCACGCCGCCGGGAGCCTGCACGGTCCCATCGTCTTCGGTGACGGCTCGCATGAAGAGATCTTCGAGTGATTCACGGACGGGAGTGATGCGGTTGATGGTCCGTCCTTCGGCTCGCAGTCGATCGATCAGCGGCTGGACATCCTCGGCCTGTTCGGTGCGGAGAACGATCCGGGTGAAGTCGTCCTGCGGCGAGGTCGTCGTGCCGGGTATCGAGTCGGTCCAGTCGGGTGCATCGCCCTGCACATCGATTTCGAATCGCCGGCTGTCATGGGTGAGTTCGTCGATGGTGCCCTGCATCGCGACCTGGCCCTTGACCATGATCGCGACCCGGTCGCAGACCATTTCAAGTTCGCTCAGGAGGTGACTGTTGAGAAAGATCGTCTTGCCTTCGGAACGAAGTTCCAGGAGCAGGTCGCGAATCTCGCGACGCCCGACCGGATCGACCCCATCGGTCGGCTCATCGAGTACGACGAGGTCCGGTTCATTCACCAGGGCCTGGGCGAGACCGATTCGCTGGAGCATGCCCTTGGAGTAACTTTTCAGCCGCTTGCTCGCCCAGCTCGTCATGCCGACTCGTCCGAGGAGGCGATCCGCACTTCGCATTCGATCCCTTCGCCGCATGCCGGTCAGGGCGCCGGAGAACTGGATGACCTGCCGACCGGTGAGGTAGTTGGGAAAGTGGTGGTGTTCCGGCAGGTAGCCCACTCGCGCCAGGGAGGGCTTGTGCCCGACCGGCCTGCCCAGGAAGGTGCCGTCGAGGCCATCGGCCCTGATCACGGTCATGAGAATCTTGACGAGCGTCGACTTCCCGGCCCCGTTGGGGCCCAGCAGTCCGAAGACCTCGCCGGAATCGACGGTCAGGTCCACGCCTCGAAGTGCCTGCACCTTTCGGCCGAAGGTCTTTCGTGCATCTCGGATGTCGATGATGGGAGACGGGGTGCTCATTGGGGGACAGGGTACCGCACGTGCGATGGGTCTGCACCAGGGGTATGCTCTCGTCGTGCCCAGGCAACCCCATGAAGATGTCGCGTCGTTCATCAACCACCTGGAAGCCTCCGGTGAGTTGCTGCGAGTGACTGCACCGGTATCGCCCGTGCTCGAGATCACCGAGATCGCGGATCGGCACAGCAAGTCCCGGGCCACCCGGGCCAGTGCCGCGGCGAAAAGGTTCGACCCGCGGCATGCGGAACTCGGCGGCAAGGCGCTCCTCTTCGAATCGGTCGAGGGGTCCGACTTCCCCCTGGCCATCAACCTTTTCGGCTCCTACGCCCGGACGGAGATGGCCCTGGGCTGCCACGATGACTCCGGGTACGAGTCGATCGCCCGTCGCCTGGCGACCATCGCCCAGCCCCAGCCGCCCCGGGGTCTTCGCGACGCGCTTCGCATGGGTCGCCAGTTTCTTCCGCTGCTGCGAGCCAAGCCGCGGCTGCGCCGATCCGGTGCCTGCCAGGAGGTGGTGAAACTGGTCGAGGCCGGCGAGGTCGACCTGTCGCGACTCCCGCTGCTGAAGTGCTGGCCGATGGACGGCGATCCTGCCGCCGTCGGTCGCCCGTGCCCTGGAGGCACGGGGGCCGAGCAGGGAGGCGGTCGCTACATCACCTTCGCCGGGATCCACACGATTCATGCCGATGACCGGGATGACCCGTCTCCGCCGAGTCACAACATCGGGATGTACCGGGTCCAGTTGATCGACAACACGCACCTGTGCATGCACTGGCACATGCACCACGACGGCGCGGCCCATTGGCGGTCCTGGAAGAAGATCGGAAAGCCGATGCCCGTGGCGATCTGCTTCGGGGGTGAATCCGTCATGCCCTACGCCGCATCCGCGCCGCTGCCACCGGGCATCAGTGAACTGCTGCTCGCCGGGTACCTCAATGGTGGAGGCATTCCCATGGTCAAGGCCCGTACGGTGCCGCTGCGGGTGCCCGCCAACAGCGAGATCGTCATCGAGGGACATGTCCGCACCGATGCCGGTGGCATCGACTGGGATCCCGAGGGCGATGAGCCGCTGGGTCCCGGAGCGGTCTTTGAAGGCCCGTTCGGCGATCACACCGGGTTCTATTCCATGCCGGATCGGTACCCGGTGATGGAAGTCACGGCGGTCACCCATCGTCGCAACGCGGTCTTCCCGGCCACGGTCGTCGGGCTTCCGCCGCAGGAGGACTACTACCTCGGCAAGGCGACGGAACGCATCTTCCTTCCGTTGCTCAAGACGATCATTCCCGACATCGTCGACTACCACCTCCCGATGTTCGGTTCGTTCCACCAGTGCGTGTTCGTGCAGATCGCCAAGGCCTACCCGCTGCAGGCGAGGCGGGTGATGCATGCGATCTGGGGGGCCGGGCAGATGGCATGGACCAAGTCGATCATCGTCGTCGATGAATCCGTCGACGTGCATGATCACGAGGCGGTCTTCGAAGCCGTGGCCGGCCACGCGGAGTTTCCCCGTGACCTGGAGATCGTCAACGGCCCCCTGGACATCCTCGATCATTCCGCGCCGCGTCTCGGGGCCGGAGGCAAGATGGGCATCGACGCCACGCCCTCGATTCCCGGCGAGGACATCGCCGGCATCCCGGTGGGATCGCCGCCGCCGGCGGATCTCGAAGCCGTTCGCCGAGGCCTGGCGGCGGTCACCGATGGTCGGCGCATCACGTCGGTCGACGTGCCGGCCTGGGGACGCGGGCGCATCGTGATCGCGGCCGTGGATTCAAGTGCACCGGGGGCTTCCACCGCGGCCATCGAGTCGCTGCTTGATGCCGCCGAAGGCATGGGAGAAGGAGCGGACATCATCTTCGCGGTCGATGCGGGAATCGATCCTGCCGACCATGAACGCGCGTTCTTCATGCTCCTGGCGAACATGGATGTCCTGCGGGATCGACACGCCCGTGATCACCGCATCGGGTTCGATGGCACGTGCAAGCACGCCGGCTGGCATCGCAACGACGAACCCACCCGGCCCTGGCCGCCGATCATCGCCATGAGTCCGGAGGTCGTCGCCCGGATCGAGGCGCGCAAGGGCGACTTCGGATTGTCATGAGTGCGGGGCATCACCCCGGTGACCGGCACCGACTCAGTCTGCGATGGCGAATGACTGGTTGGGCTTGAGAAAGAAGTAGTACATCCGACCCTCGGCATACTGCCCGCCGGCGAGAATCTCCGCGGTGGAACCGATGCCCATGAAGATGTCGGCTCGCCCGGGTGCGTTGATGGCGCCACCGGTGTCCTGGTCGAGCATGAACTGGACGAAGGGCCGTGCGCCGCGCGACAACGTCACCGCGTCGGTGTCGACGAGGACGAGTGATCCGCGGGGGAAGATGGTCTTGTCGGTGGCCAGCGATCGTTCGGCGGTCACGGGGACACCAAGCGAACCGGCGGGCCAGTTGTCGCCGGAGTATTCCTGGAAGAACACGTAGTTCTCGTTGCGATGGATCAGGTTCTCCACCTCGGCGGGATTCTTCTTCCAGGCGCGCCGGATGGCGGGCAGGCTGAGTTCACTTTCCTTGAGCAGCCCCGAGTCGATCATCGATCGTCCGAGCCCGGTGTAGGGGCGATCGGTCTTTCCTGCATAGCCGTAGTAGGCGATGGTGCCATCATCCATCCGCAACTTGGCGGATCCATTGACGTGCACGATGTAGGCGGACAGGGGGTCCTCGAGCCAGACCACCTCGGTGCCGGCGAGCATGTCGGTGCGCTCGATCGTGCGCCGCGAGGGGTACGACACGATCGTTCCGTCAGGAAGACGTCGTCCCAGGGGTTTGCCGTCCCTGGGATTCGTCGCCAGGTCGTGCGGGCGTCCGTAGAGCGGGGTGTTGAAGCGACTGCTTCGGTGACGAGCTGCGTGGAAGTCCGGTGAGTAGTAGCCGGTGAAGAGCACCGTGCCATCACCGTCGCATCCGACGGATTCGTAGACGTCGAATCGACGCTGGACCTCCAGGGCGAAGGTGTTCGGATCCGGAGTGGTCCGCATCAACTCCCGCATCGTGACCACGGAGGCCTTTGCCTGCTCGTGGGTGATGTTGCAGCAGGGGAACCACTGGCGGCTCGAGGGGGCGTCGTACCAGGTGATGCTGCGATCCATGGCGTCGCCGAGAAAGACGTCGCGTTGGGACCAGGCCCCGGCGAGATCCGGCATCCGGGTGGCGTCGGTGATCTTCCGCAGCGGGGTGGATCCGGGGGGAAGGGGGCGGTTGTAGTTCTTGGCGGCTTCGGTCCTGGGCGATTCAGCCTGGTGGCTGCAGCCTGTGAGCAGGGCCATGCCGAGCAGCACCGCGCTGATGGGTCCGAGAATGCATGGCACTGGTCGTCGCTTCATCGTGTCGCTCCCGGTCAAAATCATGCCGAGTTGGCCGACATGTACCCTTTCTATCGGCCGAGGAGGGCTGAAATCACGACTTCACGCGATCGATGGACTCGTTTCATTCATTCACCCCCCCGTGCATGGTCGACACGGTAGAATGGAGTATTCTGGCACCGACCACCGTGCGTGAGCCGGGCCACAGCGAGGAACGAGTTTCATGATCCAGTTGATCGAACAGCATCCATCCGTCCTGGCCTTCGGCATGCCTTCCATGCCGGAGTTGCTGGTGATTCTGGTCATCGGCCTGCTCATCTTCGGCCGTCGACTTCCCGAAGTCGGGCGAAGCGTCGGTCGCAGCATCGTGGAGTTCAAGAAGGGCGTGAAGGGCATCGAGGACGACGTCGATACCCAGTCCACGTCGAGTTCGCAGTCCAAACTTGACGACCAGTCGGTCGCTCGAGGTGATGCAGCCAGCGTCCAGGATGCCATGGGAAAGGTGATGTCGGAATCCGACGCTGCTCCTCCTCCCCAGGGCAACGGCTGATCCACGGCCTCCATCAGTGTTCAGGCAGTGCCCAGGTTCATGCCCCGCCATCGGCGGCGGTATACTGCTGCCCCCGGGCGATTAGTTCAGTTGGCTAGAACGCACGGATCACACCCGTGAGGTCACAGGTTCGAGTCCTGTATCGCCCATTGCTTGCTTGATAGATGGACCCTGCCGCCCCGCATCGACCTCGGGGCGGTTGTGTTTTTCAGGTAGTGGGAATCGACCAGTGCCGATATCCGGTCACGGGGTGAATCGCACGGTCGGGACCTCATCGGGGAGCAGTCGTCGTTGATTTCGAGCCATTGGCAGGAGTCACGTGGGCATCAAGACCATCGCAGGCGTGCTGATCACGACGACTCCGGATCCAGGTGGACGTAGCACCGTCGCCACGGCTGGTCGTCGACGAGTTTCCACTTGTGCCCACCGCCGGTGGTGTCCTCGGCGAGCAGGATGTCCCCGGGCCGGATCATCTGAGACTCGCCCATCTGGTTCGTGAACTCGAGGGTGCCCGTGAGGGTGATGACGTACTGGCGCCGCGGAGCATTGTGCCAGTCGTACCCGCCGCCGGATCCGGTTTCGGCGAACTGGACCTCGTGGCAGTCCTCCATGCCGGACATGATCACGACATCGCCGTGGGGGACGGTCTCGATGCTGGTCTGCTCGAAGTGGGATTGACCGTCTTCGCCGGTATACAGGCGGATGATCGGGATCGGCATGGGGGTGCTCCTCGCTGGTTGCGGGCGAGTGTAGCGTGAACCGCCCAGTGGGTGGTGTTGCTATGATGACCATCCAAACCGTGAGGAGGAGATCGTCCATGGAACGCTCGAACTGCGACGTACTGATCATTGGTGGTGGCATCAGCGGCACATCGCTGCTGTACCTGCTGGCTCGCTTCACGGACATCAAGTCGCTGTGCTTGATCGAGAAGTACGACCACCTGGACCCGTTGAACTCGAATGCCCACAACAACAGCCAGACGCTGCACGAGGGTGACATCGAGACCAACTACTCGCTGGAAAAGGCCACCCACGTCAAGGCCGCTTCCGGGCTGACCAAGACCTTTGCTCTGAAGGTGCTCCAGGACGATTCGGTCATCCGCTGCTACGGGAAGATGCTCCTGGGTGTCGGTGATGACGAGGTCGCCAAGGTCACGAAACGGCACGCGGACTTCAAGGGCCTCTTTCCGACCATCGAACTGCTGGATGCCAAGGGCATCGCCGACCTGGAGCCACACGTGGCGCTCGTCGATGGAACGATGCGGGAAGAACCCATTGCCGCCATCTTCAATCCAGAAGGCTATGCCATCGACTACGGCAAGATCACCGAGGCCTACGTCGCCGAGGCTCGCAAAGCCAAGGATACGACCGTCGATGTTCATCTCTCCACCGAGGCCAAGCACGTCAAGAAGGTCGATGACGGCTACGAGATCGAGTGCAAGGACCGGACGATCCACGCGAAGTTCGTCGTCGTCTCCGCAGGGGCACATTCCCTGCTGATCGCCCAGAAGATGGGCTATGGCGAAAACCTCTCGGTCATGCCCGTGACCGGCAGTTTCTACTTCGCTCCCAAGGTGCTGGATCGCAAGGTCTACACCGTCCAGAACGACAAGCTGCCCTTCGCCGCCATCCACGGCGATCCGGATCTCACCGCACCCGACAAGACCCGCTTCGGGCCTACGGCACTGGTGCTTCCGGTACTTGAACGTCACAACGCCAAGACGGCCTGGGGATTCATGGAGTCCTTCAACTTCGATGACGATGTTGCGGCGGTGCTGTGGAACCTGATGAAGGACAAGGACATCCACAACTTCGTCTACCGGAACCTCGGGTACGAACTGCCGTACTACGGCAAGCGCAGCTTCCTGAAGGCGGCCCAGAAGATCATCCCCTCGATGAAGGCGCATGACCTGGAATTCGCCAAGGGCTACACGGGAATCCGTCCCCAGCTCATCGAGAAGAAGGAACGCCGCCTGATGATGGGGGCGGCGAAGATCGACGACTCGGATGGCATCATCTTCAACATGACCCCGTCTCCGGGCGCGACCAGTGCCCTGGACAATGCACGGGAAGACATGAACTCGATTGTCAGCCAGATGGGCTGCACGATCGACGAGGCCGGGTTCACGGCTCTCTACGATGAACCGGCCACCGTGCAGCAGAGTACGACTACCAGCGTCGGACACATGTGATCACAATGAGCAGGGGACGGTGCGGGCACCGTCCCCATGCGGGTGATTCGATTGTCCGGGGTGTTGCCTAGCGCAGGCCCGCGCTCTCGATGATGCAGGCGCTGGCCTCGGCTGCGGTCCAGCCGTAGCCATGGAGTTCCGTCAGATCCCGGGTCGACGTGTTGCTCACCATGAGCATCTCGCCCATGGCCAGGTCGTAGGACCGTTCCACCTCGGCGAGGCGGGATCGGACTCGGTCGTACCAGGTTGTGAAGTCAACGGGAGGCATGTCTACTCATTTCTTCGTACCGGAAGGGCTTCTGGTTCAGGGAGAGTTCACTCTCCATGTAAGATTGCGTCGGCTTTGCCGGATCTCGCACTGGAAAATTCAAATTCCCCTTCAAGAGAGTCCTCCTGAGCCATGCTGCGCTCATGAAAGACGGAAATTCGTCGAGGAAGCCCGTTTTTCCTGGACGCTAATTCCAGTGCTCCAATGGACTTGGGGCCTTGAAAACAGCGATCAGGGGATTACCGGGGAGCGGCGATCACGGGGGAGGTATACACCCGCTCGCTGGTCCACCAGTCGCCTCCACCGTACCGCTGGGCACGGTCGGTGAACTGGTACTGGTCCAGGTGCCACCGGAGGAATCGGGGGGGGTGGGCGTCCGTGAAGGGGGTCGATTCCAGCAGGGCCAGCACCGGGCCACGCTGCTGCCCGATCGCCTGGATCAGGTCAGGGAGAATCGTCCGGCCGGTCCTGACCTGGTGCTCGATTTCAAACTCCGTGTACAGGCCGTCGAACCACATCTGCCAATCCAGGCGGGGCATGTTGGGCAGGCAGAATGCCGGTCGCCTGTCCAGAGGGCCAGGCTTGTAGAAGAACTCGATCGGGTCCCAGTCCTGGCCGTTGCTGCTGGCTTCAATTCGCAGTTCTGGCCGCGTTGTCGTCATGGAGCGGAAGAGCCCGTACCGGTTGACGACCCGGTATCCGCTGAAGGACTCCTGCCAGTTCGTGAGCAGGGGCTGGCGGGTCAACTGCGTCCAGGAGGCGGGGATGCTCAACGTCAGCAGGAAGACCACCACGGCAGTGTTCAGCCAGCGACGTGGCATGGTCTCGATCCGGGCCAGGCCGGTCCGCAG
>JAQWPT010000001.1 GCA_029245245.1 Phycisphaerales bacterium | reverse complement strand
TTCAGACTCGGTTTCCCTTCGGCTCCGCTGGGATACAGCTTAACCTTGCCACAGAAAGTAACTCGTCGGCTCATTATGCAAAAGGCACGCGGTCACCCGCCGAAGCGAGCTCCCACAGCTTGTAAGCAAGTGGTTTCAGGTACTTTTCACTCCCCTTATCGGGGTACTTTTCATCATTCAGTCACCTTACTGGTTCACTATTGGTCGTTGAGGAGTATTTAGCCTTGGAGGGTGGACCCCCCATGTTCACACGGAGTTCCACGAGCACCGTGCTACTCTGGAACACCTAGGATTCCTTCGGGTGTGCTACAGGACTATCACCTTCTTTGGTTCGACTTTCCAGTCGACTCACACACCGTTCGGTCACCATGTCGGTGTCCAAACCCCGGACCGAAGTCCGGTTTGGGCTGTTCCGCTTTCGCTCGCCGCTACTTACGGAATCGCGTTTGCTTTCTTTTCCTCTGGTTACTGAGATGTTTCAGTTCGCCAGGTTCGCCCCCGTACCGTATGCATTCGGGTACGGGTGACCCACAAAAGTGGGCCGGGTTTCCCCATTCGGAGATCTTCGGATCATTGCCTGATTACCGGCTTCCCGAAGCTTATCGCAGGTTTCCACGTCCTTCATCGCCTCTCAACGCCGAGACATCCACCACTTGCCCTTATTAGCCTGGCCAACCACCTGTGCCTCGACGACTGGAACGATTACCCGTGGAGGATCGAACCATGGTGTCGCAGTTGCACCTGCGGAAGAACCAAGTTTCATCTATCTAAAAGCCTTGACTTTAATCTCGAGTTCGGTCTGTTGTCACCCTGCGAAACCGGGGAGGTCTCGCAGGAATCGACAGACGAATCACTAACTTGTCAAAGAGCATTGGCGTTGTTGCGCAAACAACAACAAGACGCCCTACGTCGAGCAAGCCCGACAGAAGGGCGAACGAAGAGGATACCGCACCCAATGTCCCTGTCAAGGGCACCACGGGGGGCGATCCCCCCTTTCAGTACGAAAAAGGGTGCCTGCTCCAAGGAGCATTGAAGCCCCTGGTTCAACGAATAATGGGCTTTCGGTCAGGTGGGCTCAGCCGCCACTGGGCTTGGCCCGGTCCCCGTCATCCCTTGGATCACGGGTTTCGTGCCCGAGGCCAAGCGTGAGGTCCATTGGGGCAAGAACCACGATCGCCTCGCGGCCAAAGCGAACCCGGCTCGGATCCAGGGTGGCATTTGGAATGATTTCAAGCACGTAGCGACCGGTCCCGAAGTCGATGTCGACCTCACCGGCGATCATGGTGCCATCATCCGTCCCGCCCTCGCCCTCCTGGCCACCGCCAGTGCCACCAGGGCCATCCCCATCACCTGCCTCGTCCTCACTGGTCACGGCCAGGTCGACACGGCGGACTCCACCGATTCGATCACCTGGCTGGACCGGGAAGGTCCGACTGTGCCACCGACCATCATGAAAGCGGAAGACCTCCGCCTCGGCGTGCCCCAGTCCCATGTTGCCTGATGCCGCCCCGTAGCCGGATGGCACGGCACGCGTGATGTAGTAGCGGACAAATGGTTCCACTCGAACCGGCTCGGACCACTCGCTGGTCACAGAATCGATCGAGAAGTCGTCGGCCAGGTGATGCTGGGAACTGATGAGACTCAGTTTCTTGGCGAAGAAGGGGTTGTAGACCTTGATGGTGAATCGGTACCGGTACTGGTGCCCAGGCTCGATGTCCATGTCATGCACCCAGGTCCAGACTTCATCCATCGATGAAGCAACCTCGAGATCCAGTTCACCGGATTCATCGACCTCGATGCCCAGTTCCTTGAGGCGATCGACACTCGTTGCGAGTTGCCGCTCGTAGCGGACAAGATCACGTTCCAAACGCTTGAGGCGTAGTTCCCGCTCGCGCTTTGAGCCGCCAGCACCACCACTGCCACCACCGGCACCACCAATGCCGCCACCGGCGCCACCAATGCCGCCACCGGCACCACCAATGCCGCCACCGGATCCACCAATGCCGCCACCGGATCCACCAATGCCGCCACCGGATCCGCCAATGCCGCCACCGGATCCGCCAATGCCACCACCGGATCCGCCAATGCCGCCGCCTGGCCCCTTGCCGCCGCCGGATCCGCCGGATCCCTTGCCGCCACCAAGATGCTGGATCTGCTCCTTGGTCACCTTGATCTCATTGGTCAGCGCAGCATGGCGACGCTTGAGCAGAAGCACTTCGCTTGCTCCCTCTCCATCACCGCCGTACATCGCGGGGTGCACCCAGTCGCTGTTGCGGGTCAGAAGGAAGGATGGACGAATGATCGACTCCTGGGCACCAGGCTGGGCAAGTTGCGAGATGATCTCGTCGCGAATCCCCGCATCAACTTCGCCACTGACCTGTTCCCTGAAACTGGTCTGACCGGGAATCAGGTCGACGACCTTCAGGTTTGTCCACGCTCCGTCGACACGTTCCTCGCGCTCCACCACCACATCGATGATGTCGACGCGGCCGTTGTACCACTTGTCACGAAGGGGAAGCTCGTTTTTCGGCCCGGTGCTGCGATACTGGTCGAGGATCTTCGAGGCATTGAAGACCGCTGCTGCCGTGACCCAGGTCGTGTCGAACGGACGATCCGAAAACCGTTCCTGGAGTTCGGGGTAGCCCTGGACCGTGGAGTCGTCGAGTCCGTCGAAGAACTGCATGGTCATTGGACGTTCGGTGGCATGAATCGATGGTTCCACATACGGCTGACCGGACACGTCCACACTCGAACCGGCGTCAACGACGACGATCGGGCGAGGCAGGATGAAGCGGTCGTCCGGATTGATCGATGCGGCCAGCGCGGCCGTGAATCGCTCCGACTGGGGCTCGGGCATTTCCAGGTCCACGGGTGCGGCGGCGTCGCTGCTGATGCGACGGCCCAGGGCATCCGCCTTGTCCTGGAGTGCCGCATCGACGGTACCGGGAGTCATGGTGTTCGAACCAATCTTGATGGCATTGGTGCCATCGGACAGCTGAAACACGACGTAGACGATGAACACCACGGCCACCACGCCGATGGCGATGAACTCCGCATACTGTTCCCAGATTGTGATTCCCTTGACCTTCATGCGGATCTCCATTGCATGTCGTCAGTTCGTTGCAACCGGATCATGGACGTCCTCCATCGGGCCGCGACGGCCCGGGGGGTCTTCCCGGTGCCCCCTGTGGTACCGGGGGCGGATCAAGCGGAACGCCGAGCATGGCCCGGACTTCGTCGGGCATGTGCTGGCGGGTCCATGATCGAAGCCAGATCGTTTCGGCGACCAGTTGCAGCCGTGACACGTTCTCGCCCCCGTAGTAGAACCCCTCCTTGATTGCCTTGAAGGCATCTTCGGGCTGCATCTTCAGGTCGACAATCGTGATGAAATTCTGCTTGGCGAAGGCGTCAAGAACCTCGGGGATGGCGGAAGTCGTCACCACCAGGTCCAACTCGACGAGCACGACGTCGTAGAGCTGGTTCGAGATGCGCCCACTGACGGACACGTCGAAGTTCGTTGCGCCGGAAGTCGGTGCAGTGGCCATTTCAAGTGCTGGCTTCGCGGGAGTCTTCGCACCCCCTGCCGAGGGTGCACCGGATCCGGGAGCAC
The DNA here is from genome assembly GCA_029245245.1 of Phycisphaerales bacterium. Lineage (GTDB taxonomy): Bacteria > Planctomycetota > Phycisphaerae > Phycisphaerales > SM1A02 > UBA854. Next base: position 78,337 of record JAQWPT010000001.1, on the reverse strand, counting down.
GACCATGCCCGCCCCCGAAGGGACTGCGTGGCCCACCGCCGCCAATGGGAGTGCGTGGTCCACCACCACCGATGGGTGTGCGTGGTCCCCCAGAGCCGCGTCCCCCCGCTCCTCGCCCGGCGGGCGCGGTTCCTGCCTCGTGGTTCAGCTCCATCAACCCGATCAACCTGATCGAGTCGATGCGTTTCAATGGATTCTGCAACTCGGCCTGATCACCATTGAGCAACTCGATGATCCCCGCAATTTCCTCCATCACCCAGTAACTCCACTGCCAGGAGAAGAGTTCCACGAGCGAAGGGGGGCGTGCGCGATCGAACACCGGCGGCTGGATCGAATCCATGGACAGGTAGATGCCGATCTCGGCTGCTCGATCCTTGTAGATCTCCAGTCGCTCACCGGTCATCTGCTGCGTGAGCTGCTTCGTCTCTTCATCGGTGAGGTCGTCGGATTCGTCCTTGGCCATCATCTGCTCGAGGAACTGGCGCCGCGCCGCCTGGAGACTGATCTCGACTTCCTTGGCCGGCGGAGGCGACCCCGCGTTGACCGATGACAGCAACTGCTCGTACCGGGCCATGAGCTTCTCATGGAACTGGTTTGGCAACACATCCATCGCCCCGTGCCCTTCCGGGGGCTTGGGGAAGAGGTTGGGCATCATCACGTCATGCCTGCGCTGGTTCTGCGTGAGCGCCTGGCCATTGACCTGCTGAGCATCGTCGAGCATCGCCGAGGTGATCTGCTCGTAGGAATCAAGCAGTTTCTGGTTGATGACCGTGGAATGCGTCTCGCTGGATCCCGGAACCTGGAAGTTGACCTTCTCAAGCTTGCTGATCTTGTTGAAGTGCTGACCACGTGACTTCACGAGTTTCTGCACATCCTCGTTCCAGGAAGAGGACACCATGGGCAGGCCGACGAGCGCCACGATGATCACGATCACACAGATCGCGATCACGAGGTACTGCTTGATGTATTCGATCGCCTTGGAAAGATTCATGCCGGGCCTCCCTTGGGCGTCTCGGTCGAAACCTGGGGGGCAGCCTTCGGATCAAGAATCTCGACCTCGAAGGTCATGGGAATCGTGTAGATCGTCGTATCCGGAGGGTAGACCTTCGGGGTGTCCGGAAGCGGGGCCATGGACTCCAGGCTTGGCAGCGTACTGGGCCGACGACCACCGCCGCCGCCTCCCGATCCGCCACCAAGGGGACCACCGCCACTGCCACCAACACCGCCGATACCACCACCGCCGCCACGACCGCCGACACCGCCGACACCGCCGACACCGCCGACACCGCCGACACCACCGACACCACCGACTCCGCCGACTCCGCCGACTCCGCCGGAACCACTACGGCCGCCACCGCTGCCGCCAATGGGCCCGCCACCAAGACCGCCACCGCCGCGTCCGCCGCCACCGCCGCGTCCGCCGGCACCGCCTCGACCGCCTCGACCGCCGCCGCCGGAGGGTTCATCCTTGCTCGGATTGACGATGCGTTCCTCCATGCTGGAGGCGTTGGTATTGACCGTATCAACGATGATCCGGTACGGAACATCGGCTCGATCACCCTCGGGTTCGCCGTTGGTCCGGAGCCACTGAGCAACTGTTTCGTTGATGAACTCGATCGGACGGGACTTGGTCAGTTCCAACCGCATCTGCACCCGAATGCGGGGGCGATCCCCGGTTTCCGTGGTGCCGATGTACTGGCCGGTGAGGTTCACGATCTCCACCAGTCTCCGGTCCTCCGGAGACAGGTTCATGACTGCCTCGAGATCACTGCCAGTGAGGACCGGCTGCGGATCGGCCGACAGGACTGAACGAGCGGAATCCTGGATCAACCATGGCCACACCGTCCGGTACAGGAAGAGATCCTGCAGCGAACTGGCCTCCTGGTTGACGACTGCCTTGGCCTTCGCTGCTTCGTATTCCTTCTGCAACTGCTCGCCGCGACTGATGATCTGCTTGACCTCCGTCGGCGGGTCCGAGTCGATCTGGCCCGAGTCCACCAGTGGCCGGTAGAAGGTCACTCCACCGGCGAGAATCGCCAGGGCCGCGGCTCCAACGAACCAGCGAGTCTTGCGATGCCACATCTGCTCACGAAGCACCGGGATCGGCACGAGGTTCGCGTTGATGGGTGCCATGTCGATGCCCTGCAGGGCCAGCCCGTAGGCGGTCCCCATGTTGACGTTGTATTCCGCAAACGTGGCCGCTTCACGACCGGTCACCGAGATCTTCTTGAACTCGTCGAGCCGGCTGACGTTCACCTGCAACTGCTGGCCGATGAACTTGCGAAGGCCGGGGATCTTGAAGGTCGAACCGAGCCCCACCATCGTCTCCAGCTTCGCCTCGCGATGGACACTGGAGAAGTACCCCAGCGATCGCTGGAGATCCTGCAGCAGGTCGCTGAAGATCGGACGCATGGCCTGCATGATCTGCTTTGTATACCGGCTGGAAGAGGCCTCGAGCTTCAGTCGCTCGGCCTTGGAATACTTGAGTTTGAACGACTCGGCGATGGCTTCCGTGAAGTGGGTTCCGCCGAGGGGGAAGGTGCGGATCCAGCAGCGACCGGCTTCCGCGATGATCACGTCCGTCGCGTAGGTGCCGATGTCGATGTAGACCACGGGTTCTTCGCGCTTGGCGAGGTTGTGATCCCAGGCCATGGCGTTGTAGACCGAGACCGGGCTGAGGGTCATGACCTCGGGGCCCATGCCGACTTCGGAGTAGAGACTCAGTCGTTCCTGAATCTTCTCACGAGTCACGGCGAAGATGCCGACCTCGACCTCGGGGGAATCCTCGGACACGAAGGTCTGGTAGTCCCACTCCACTTCCTCGATCGGGAAGGGAATCTGCTGCACCGCTTCGAACTTGACGATGTCGGGAACCTTCTTGGGCTCGACCGGAGGCAGCTTCGCGAAGCGTGCGAAGGAGGAGTGCCCGGGAATCGACATCACGAGATGTTCGCCCTCGAGCTTCTTCTCGCTGATGAACTGACCCAGACTGAGCCGGATCACTTCGCGCTGATCGGAATCGGGGCTCGAGAGCACCTTCTTGTGTGGGATGTAGGCGAAATCCGAGACGCTGACGTCGTCACCATTGCGATCGAGGCGGATGGCCTTGACCGCGTACGCGCCGATCTCAATTCCCCATGCACTGTGTTGGCTTGCCATGCGTTCTGCAGTCCTTGCTCATGCCGGAACCCACCCGCCCTCGAGCCTGGAACCGGAGGCCTCTTTGATTCAAGGAATCATACACCGCCGATCCCGCCCAGTCCCCCCATGCGGCCATTGAGCAGCAAATGGAACCCTGCGGGACCCCATTGTGCTGCCGGCACAGGGGGACCGAAGAAGACGGATTCACACCTGATTCCACGGGGAGTTTGGCGGTTCGTGCGGTCCCGACATGCACCCCCCTGCTAGGATGGGTCGCTTCGTGCATCTGACCAGATCCAACCCGACCTACCACGTCCGAACCCTCGGCTGCCGTGTCAACCACGCCGAGTCCAGGGAGATCGAATCCCTGCTCCAGGCCCGGGGGATCGAGCCGGCGGCCCCATCGGCCTTCGCCGAACTGGAGATTGTCCATACCTGCGCCGTCACCAGCCAGGCCGCCGCGAAATCACGACACGCCATCCGCCGCGCATCGCGGGGGGACGGCACTCGGACTCCAACCGTGCTCGTCACCGGGTGCTGGGTCTCGGCCGACTCCCAACAGGCCGCCGAACTGAGCGGGGATGTCCGCAACAGCATCGGACACCGGGACGCCGACCAACACTCGATGATGGAACAGCTTGCCCACCGCGTGGACCAGTGGCTGGCCAAACGCGATGAACTCGACCTCGACACGGTTCCGCCCATGGCCGCTGAAGCGTCCCACCACGACGGACTCCGCTCCCTGCCTGTCATCGCTCCGCCACGAACGCTCGGCCGCCATGTCCGGGCCGAGGTCCGCATCCAGGACGGCTGCGACGCCCACTGCACCTTCTGCATCATTCCAACCCTGCGTCCCACGCTTCGTTCCAAGCCGCCGGCAGTGGTCGTCGAGGAGGCACGCCGCCTCGTCGACCTCGGACACAGCGAGATCGTGCTCACCGGCATCTTTCTCGGTGCGTACGGCCACGAAACCGCCCTGCGCCGCAACCAGAAGCAACCGCAGGCTGAACCTCTTGCGGACCTGCTTGATGCCGTCGCCGCGATTCCCGGCCTCGCCCGGCTTCGCCTGAGTTCGATGGAACCCGGCGATGTCACCGAGCCGCTGCTGGACGCGATGATCGCCAACCGTCCGGTGGTGGTTCCACACCTGCACCTGCCCCTGCAGTCGGGATCCAACGCGATCCTGCATCGCATGAACCGCCAGTACCGCGTCGAGGACTACCAGCACATGATCCAGCAGGTGCACGAGGCCTTCGTCGACGAGGTCGGCCTGCCTCCGGCGATCACCACCGACATCATCTGCGGCTTCCCGGGAGAGACCGAAGATGACTTCGCCCGCACCGTCGAGGTGGCCGAAGCCACCGGATTCCTCCACATGCACGTCTTTCCGTTCAGTCCCCGAAGCGGCACCGCCGCGGCGAGATGGACCGACCAGTTCGTTCCCGATGCGGTCACCCGCCGCCGGGTCCGCCACCTCATCGACCTGGAAACGGACCCGGTCAACGGACTGTCCATCCGCTGGCGACGCCAGCTGCTGGGCCGCAGCGTGCGGGTGATTCTTGAACAGGAAGACGGCGCCTTCATGACCGGCCGCTGTGACCACTACACGCGGGTGCACGTACCCACCCACCGACAACGCAGCGACACTGTCCATGTCCGCATCACCCACGTCAGCCCGAACCAGACCGCGGGCCGGGTGCTCGAACTCGACCATCCCCTGAAAGTTCTCCAATCACAGATGGAAGCCGCACGATGATTCCCGAACCAAACAGCACGCCCGCCGACGAGGCCTCCCAGGAAGCCCGCGGTGGCGGCAGTGGACTCGATCCCCAACTCCAGGCCGAGATCGATGCGGCACTTGGCGAAGCGAGTTTCGAAGACATGCTGGAACAGGACGCCAAGGCCGCTCCCCGTGCGTCCGCGCGTGGCGCCCGACCCCGCCGCGAAGGCGTCGTGGTGTCCATCCGTGATGCCGAGGTCTTCATCGAGTTCGGACCGAAACTCCAGGGCGTCTGCCCCCTCTCGCAGTTCAAGGAACCACCGGCTCCAGGAACCAGGGAAACCTTCGTCATCGAACGGGAGGATGCCAACGATGGCATGCTGGTGTGCTCCCTGACCGGAGGCGTACAGAAGGCGCAGTGGGAAACCATCGACATCGGCCAGGTCATCGAAGCCCGGTGCACGGGCACGAACACCGGTGGACTTGAGATGGAGGTCGCAGGCCATCCCGCATTCATGCCCGCCGGACACGTCGCCCTGCACCACGTTCCCGACCTGACGATCTACGTCGGCCAGAAGATGCCCTGCCAGGTCATGGAACTGGACCGCGCCCGCAACCGCATGGTGCTCAGCCGGCGCGACATGCTCGAGGCCGAGCGAGCCGAGGCGAGAGCCAGCCTGCTGGAAACCCTGGAACCGGGCCAGGTGCTCGATGCCGTGATCACCCGCGTCCAGCCCTTCGGAGCCTTCGCCGACATCGGCGGCATGGATGGCCTGATCCACGTCTCGGAAATGAGCTGGCAGCGGGTGCAGGATCCCAATCACCTCGTCAAGGTCGGCGATGCCGTGGCCGTGCAGATACTCACCGTGGACACCGAGCACGATCCCCCACGGATCGCTCTTGGCATGCGGCAGTTGACGACCGACCCCATGCAGACGGTGCTCGACGGATTCACCGAGGGCGACATCGTCGAAGGCACCGTCACTCGCCTGGCCGATTTCGGCTGCTTCGTCGAACTGGCCCAGGGCGTCGACGGGCTGGTGCACATCTCCCAGTTGAGCAACGATCACGTCAAGAAGGTCGCGTCGGTGGTCAAAGAGGGGCAGAAGGTCTCGGTGAAGATCCTCAAGGTTGATCCCGCCAGCCGGCGAATCGGGCTCTCCATCAAGCAGGCCGGGGGCGAGGAATCCGCCGCCGCCGAACGCAAGGAAGACCCGATGATCGCCAAGCTCAAGGCGAAGTTCGGTGACGGCCCTCTCAAGGGCGGCATCGGCTGAACAAGGCCCCTTGGAACCTTCCAGCAACCAGGAACGCCTCCCGAGGCTGCATTTTCTGATTTTCCAACTTCACTGCGCATGCACCTGCGGGATCCGCCTCCTTGGGGCATTCCGAGGGGACTTCATTCACCCCGAGAGATGCAAGGAGATGAACATGAAGATGCATGTAGACACACGCAACAGGTGCCTGTTTGGGATCTCGGCATTCCTGGTCGTGGCATCCACGTCCGTAACTGCCTCGGCCATCGATGAATGCCAGCCCCCGCTGGTCGACCCCGACCCCTCCTTCGTCATCGAGGGGGATGGCCACGAATACGAGGACGAGCTGGTCGGATCCGACTTCGGCTTCGCGGTCCAGGCCAGTGATGATGTCCTCGTCATCACGGCACGCCGGTTCGAAGTCAACTATGTCTACGAGCTCAATGCGGAGAACGAGTTCGTTTCGACCACCACGTTCCCGGGCCCCCGCTGCGTGCTGGATGATCAGCACCTGCTCTGCGGAGGTGACGAGGAGGCTCGCATCTATGTCCGCGAATCATTCGGGAACTGGACCCTTGAGTTCGATTCGCAGCAGGACCTGGACCAGTACAGCCCACAGCCCGATGGACTGAAGATCGCCTTTGAAGACGACCTGTTCGCCTGCGCCGACTCGAACTCCGCGATGATCTACGCACGGCAGGCCGATGGATCCTGGGACTTCGAGTCGTACATCAGCATCGCTTCTTCGCAGTTCAACGGAGAAGCGTTCTCCTCGATCGCGATCAACGACGGAACGCTCCTGATCGGTGATTCAACGAACGACGACGAGGCCCTCCACGGAGGAGCGATCTACACCTTCCAGCGAGGTGAGCACACCGGCCATGCGAACATGTACTTCTGGAACCACCACCAGACGCTCCGGTACCACGACTCCGAGGCCCGCTTCCTGGGCAGCAGGATGAGCGCCTCCGGTGATCTCATGGTCACCAAGTGCACTGATCCCGGCCCCTCGGACAGTCCGATCATCCTGGCCTACAGGTACGACGGGGCCAACTGGAACCTCTCCTCGGAGATCACGGCTGAGTCGCTCGGACTCGAGGACGCGACATCGATGTTCGGCTGGGTCTTCGACACCGATGGCGAACGAATCATCGTCAGTGACCCCGATGCCGACGATACGGCCGGAGCCGCCTATGTCCTGGCCAGTGAACCCGGTGGCTGGAGCATCGAGAACGTGCTCACACGATCAGACAATGCAGACGACAGCATGTTCGGCCTGGCCCTCTCGATCAACGGGAGTACGGCCCTGGCAAGCACCATCACGAGGGTGATCGATTACACCTACGTCATCCCCGGCAAGGGCTATGTCTTCGATCTCAATGAGCAGCCATGCACAGCCGACTTCGATGCAGATGGCAATGTCAACGTCACGGAACTGCTGACGATCCTCGGCAGCTGGGGCAGCGACGAGCCGGCGTACGACCTCGACGGAGACGACACCATCGGCGTCGGCGACCTCCTGCTCGTCCTCACGTTCTGGGGCGAGTGTGGCTGAACGGAACAACACGAACCTTGCGTAACTCGAACGGCCCCCGCCCCCCCGGCGGGGGCTGTTCCTTGCCGGGCTTACGGAGCGCACGGACCCCACGCGCCAAGAAGCGCCAACAGGTCCAGCACATCCACCGTGCCATCGCCGTCGAGATCACTGGTCGCCGCAAGCGGTCCATCGACCTCTCCCCAGCAGGCCAGCAGCACCAGCAGGTCGGTCACTCCGACCCCGGCATCACCGTCGACATCACCGAAACAGGTCGCGGATCCGTCGATCTCCACGGTCCATGCATCATCCATGGCCACCGCAGGCGCCAGCGGCAGGTCACCGACAAGGGCACCGGTCGGTCGAAGTCGGTACTCCCAGCCGGGAACGAACCCCAGGCCTGGCGCCGCCGACTCGACCACCAGTGCGGTTGGATCGTCCGCCACCGGCAGGAAGAGGAAGTGCCCTCCAGGTGCAGACTCCCATCCTCCACCATCGAGCCGTCGATGCTCCACGACCAACGGTACGCCGCCGGGCCAGGACACCGGTCCGTACCAACGCAGGGTCACCGACACCAGATCGGCCTCGTCCGCGCTCACGATGCTTCCGGAGACCGGCTCGCAGGCACTCATGTGCAGTCGGAAGGGAACCAGTCCCACCGATCCGTCCCCCAGCAACTCTGGAGGCTGTGCATACACCGGACCATGCAACTGGAGAAATCCGTCGTCGGCAGGTGCGCCGAGTTGCACCGGCGATGCCCAGGCCCCCCCAGCGTTGCCCGCGTTGATGATGATGCGACCCGCAAGTCCTTCTTCGCCGAGCTGGATGATCGGAGCCTCGCTGGAGAGTCCACCCTCGATGCGAAGTTCACCGTTGAAACGATCGACCTGCACGAAGCAGTCTCCGTCGGCACCAAGCATCGGCGCCATGGCATCGATGAGCACCTGGCCATCGACGGTCGGCGCCGCGAGACGCCAGAGGGTCCCGGTCCCGGCCGTGGTGCGAAGATCCATGTCCAGCCATGCCTCGGCCTGGCAGGCCAGGGTGCCGATGCCATATCGGGATCGGATCACGACCGTGTCACCCGCACTGCCGATGCTGCCACCGGCGGCGATGTATTCGATTCGTCCATGCTCGGCCAGCAACGGACCCGTGATGTGCCGCCCGGCCTCGACCGCGACGATGCCACGCACCGGATTCGGCGGCGTCGTGGCGATGACCGGACCATGCACGTCGCGTCCGGCGATGAGGGTGCCGATGGACTGTGCCTGTACGGACCCGAGATCCTCGTGCACCTGGACGTAGTCCAGCCTCGTCTCGGCGGAGCCGCTCTGCACGATGGTGTCGATCGAGCCGGCGCCCTCGATGCGGACGAGCACGGGTGAACCGGCCGCGGGCCCATCGACCGCGATGTCGACGTGGTCGAAGTGCTCGTTGGCATCGGATCGAATGACGAACCAGGTTTCCTGCCAGGGGTCGTGGAGTTCGTGGAGGACCATGCGATAGCCCGCAGGTGTCGCCACCAGGGACCACGCACTGGGCGGAACCGGCGCACCGACATCGTCGAGCACTTCGATGCCGCCCTCGGCTGCGCCCAGGCATGCCATGGACGCGGCGATCGCAATGGTGAGCTGCGTTCGCAGAACACCCTCCTCTCGGTATCAAGCATGCTGTTCAGGATGCCGGGGGGGCGATCCATGTCACGGCCCGGGGCGATCAACACGCCGGCAGGCCGCAGGGTTCACCCATCTTCACCCGGGGTTGAACCGGGAGGGTCCGATACACCCTCGGCGAGTCGGCGAGCCAGCGAGGCCGCATCCAGCAGCACGACCGGGGCACCCGTGACGAGGTTCTGTTCCTCGATCACCTGGGCACGATGCGGACAGCGAAGCAGCACGAGATCGAACTCCTCCGATTCAGCGGTGATCCGGACCATCCGGCCGTGGCGGGTCTCGATGCTGCCCACGGAGGTACTCTCGAACTCCTGCTCCTCGAGGATGAGGCACAGGTCACCATCATCGATGTCCGCATGCACTCGCATCCAGATCGGCTCGAATCCGTCGACGTGCCCCTCGGCGGCGCGACCGGCGAGGCGAAGTTCCAGGTCGGGGAGTGCCCACCCGAGTCCAACCATGCATTCCTCGACGGAGGCGAGAATCCCACGCTTGCGGCGTGCCCAGTCCTCGGCTCCCATGGACTGCTGCTGCATGGCCACGAAGTGGCGACGCACCCGACCCCGTGACGGAGGTGGCCCCGGGGGGCCCCCACCGGCAGCGCGGCGGGCCGCGGCAATGGCGGCGCCGATGTCCGTGACCGACTGCTCCAGGAGCAGGCGGGCGGCGGCACGGGCGACCTGATCCTGCGGATTCGTCATGAGTGCATGATATGCACCCGACCTTCTGCCCGGACCGGGCTACGATATGGAGATGGGAATGTCCCACGACAACCAGCGGCCCGTAGTGGGCCTGAGCATGGGCGACCCGGCCGGCATCGGACCGGAGATCATCGTCAAGGCCCTGGCCAACTCCGACGTCCGGCGCAGCGCCCGCTTCGTGATCCATGGTGCCAACGACCTGCTGACCCTCGCCGCCGATCGACTCGAGATCGAACCGTTCTGGCAGCGTGTTCCCGCGGACAACCCCGACCTGATCGCGGGCGCCGGTGGAGATGTCATCGTGCGCGACCATGATCACGGCGGACTGCTCATGCGGCTCCCGGCGGAACCGACGCGACGTGGTGGCCACGCCTCCAAGCTGTGGGTCGACGCCACCATCGCCGATGCGATGCGGACCCCGGATGATCCCGCCGCCATCGACGCCATGGTCACCGCCCCGATCAACAAGCAGGCCTGGCGCATGGCCGATCACACCTGGCCCGGCCACACCGAACTGCTTGCCCATCGCACCCGGAGCCGGCGCACCGCCATGTGTTTCGAGTCCCCGAAGCTCCGCGTGATTCTTGCGACCATCCACGTACCGCTGATGGAACTTCGGAACCTCCTGACCATCGGCCGCGTCTTCGATCCGATCGACCTCGGCCACCATGCCTGTCGGGAGTTGGGAATCCCCTCCCCGCGGATCGCAGTCGCGGGACTGAACCCCCACGCCGGGGAACAGGGACTCATGGGAGACGAGGAGCAGCGGGTGATCGAACCGGCGGTCCGCATGGCCCGTGATGCCGGCATCGACGCCAACGGCCCCTTCCCCGCCGATGTCGTCTTCCGACAGGCCCTCGAGGGCCGCTGGGACCTGGTGGTGGCGATGTACCACGACCAGGGCCTGATCCCGATGAAACTCGTCCAGCATCGCACTGCGGTGAACTGGACGGTGGGCCTGCCCATCATCCGTACCAGCCCGGACCACGGCACCGCCTACGACATCGCCGGCACCGGGCAAGCCGATGCCGGATCGATGGAAGCCGCCATCCGCCTGGCCGTACACCTGGCCGTGAACCGGCGAACCCGGGCCACCAGTTCCTGAGGCATCGCCTGCGACGTATCATGGGCTTCCCATGACCGACACCACCACGACATTCTCAATGGACGATCTCGTCGCGCTCTGCAAGCGACGCGGTTTCATCTACCCCGCTTCCGAGATCTACGGGGGCCTCAACGGCTTCTGGGACTACGGTCCGCTGGGAACCGAACTCAAGAACAACCTGCGAGACGCCTGGTGGCACGACATGGTGCGCTGCCCACCGGTTGGACCCGACGGCGAACCGGTCTCGATCGTCGGTCTCGACTCGTCGATCATCCAGAACCCCAGGGTCTGGGAGGCATCCGGACATGTCGGAGGGTTCAACGACCCGATGGTCGACTGCCGTGAAACAAAGAGCCGGTATCGCGCCGACCACCTGCTGTGCCTGGGCGCCAAGGGAGACGACGCCGGCCAGATCTACGCGTACATCGAGAACGACGACGAGTCCCTCGCGGCGGCCAGGAAGAAGCTGGGCAAGTACGTCAAGCGTGACCTTGATGACTCCGAGATCGACACCTGCCCCTTCACCGAACTTTCGACCGACGAGATCGCGGTCACCGTCGGTCCCCACGTCAAGACCGTCGGCACGCTCACCGAACCCCGCCAGTTCAACCTGATGTTCAAGACGTTCGTGGGCGCGGTGCAGGATGACGACAGCGCCGCCTACCTGCGGCCGGAAACGGCCCAGGGCATCTTCCTGAACTTCAACAACGTGGTCGACACCATGCGGGTGAAGGTCCCCTTCGGCATCGCGCAGGTCGGCAAGGCCTTCCGCAACGAGGTCACCCCCCGGAACTTCATCTTCCGCTCCCGCGAGTTCGAGCAGATGGAGATCGAGTGGTTCTGCCATGGCGACGACGCCGAACAGTGGTTCGAGTTCTGGTGCGATGTCCGCCGGGCCTGGTGGGAATCACTCGGCCTCACCAGTGACAACGTCCTGATGCGCAGGCACGACGCGGATGAACTCGCTCACTACGCCAAGGAGGGCTGCGGCACCTTCGACGTGGAGTACCGCTTCCCGTTCACGGCTCCCGGCTTCGGTGAACTCGAGGGAGTCGCCCACCGCGGCGACTACGACCTCCGTCGGCACGAGGAGTTTTCGAAGAAGAAACTGGCCTACTTCGACCAGGCTCGGAACGAACGCTACCTGCCGCACGTGATCGAGCCCTCGGCCGGTCTCTCCCGTGGCACCCTGGCAATGCTGTGCGAGGCCTACACGCCGGACCCGGAACGCGCGAGCAAGGTATACATGGCCTTCAATCCGAGACTGGCGCCGATCAAGGCCGCGATCTTCCCGCTGGTCAACAAGGACGGCATGCCGGAGGTGGCGAAGAAACTCCACGAACAACTGCGCCGCCGCTGGCCGGTGCAGTACGACGCCAAGCAGTCCATCGGTAAACGCTATGCCCGCATGGACGAGGCCGGCTGCCCCTGGTGCTTCACGATCGACAGCGACACGCTGTCGGACCAGACCGTCACCATCCGGCACCGCGACAGCCTCGAGCAGGAACGCATCGGCATCGACTCGGTCGAGGCGTGGCTCGCCGAGCGTCTCTGATCACGACGAGACCGGCGGGGATACACTGGGCAGATGCTCACACCCCTCCTGCTTGCATTGGCATTCATCGATCCACCAGCCATTCCCGGCGCGATGGCGCCGCACATGGCTTCCACCAACGAGGGCGTACTGCTGAGCTGGCTTGAACCGGCTGCCCCCGAGGGTGACTCGATGGTGATGCGACTGCAGCTTTCGACCTTCGACGGCAACCAATGGTCTCCACCCGCAACGGTCGTGCAGCGGAACGACTTCTTCGCCAACTGGGCCGACGTCCCGGTGGTGGTCCGGGGAGACGATGCGTGGACCGCGACCTGGCTGCAGAAATCCGGCTCCGGCACCTACGCGTACGACATCGCCATCGCCCGCTCCCTGGACGGGAGCACGTGGACGCACCTGGGCACCCTCAACGACGATCGCACCATGTCCGAACACGGATTCGTCAGTCTCGTCCCGGACCAGGACGGAGTGCACGCGTTCTGGCTCGATGGGCGGGAGATGACAGACGATGCGCACGATCACGGTCACGGCAGCGGCGTGATGAACCTCAGGACCGCGATGATCACTGATCGTGTGGGCGAGAGTCGCGTGATCGACGACATGGTCTGCGAGTGCTGCCCGACGGCGGCCGCGTCGACCCCGAGCGGCCCGATCGTGCTGGTGCGTGACCGTACCCGGGAGGAAGTACGCGACATCGAACTCCTTCGCGCGTCGAACAACTACGAGCCGGGCACGATGCTGCACTCGGACGAATGGTCGATCGCCGGCTGCCCGGTCAACGGACCTGCCCTGGACACGCGTGGCTCGGACGTCGCCGCTGCATGGTTTACCGGTGCACCGGATCGAGCCGGAGTCTGGGTGGCGTTCTCAGCGGACTCCGGCGCAACCTTCGATACCCCGATTCAAGTCGACGGCGACGGGGCCATCGGCCGCGTGGACCTGGTCCTTCTTCCCGACGGCCGTGCCGCGATCAGCTGGATCCGCAGTCATGATGAAGGCGGCAGCGTGATGCTCCGAACCATGGGACGCGACGGCGCTGCTCAACCGGCTCGAAAGATCGTCGCCATCGAGGGCAACCGCCGCAGCGGCATCCCGCGGATCGCCATGGCACCAAACGCTCCGGATCGTCTCCTGATCGCCTGGACCGGTGTTCAGGATGATGCAACGAGGTTGCGTACGGTTGTCGTTCCGGTGAACGCGACGGACAAGCACGAGGCGGAGTAATCGCCAGTCGCTTCGCCCCCATGAGCGAACCCGACTCATCGAGCGGTCACAGGAACTCACGACTTGGTTTCAAGAAGCCCCTTGACCGTGGCCGCCTTGTGCCAGGTCGTATGGCCATCCTCACGGACCTCGTCCTCGCGGGTGATTTCACCCCCGTCAGCCATACGCTTGAGTTCCTCGAGGGAAAGGTCGTAGAAGACCTCTTTCGAGTCCCTGATCTTGAGATTGAATGTCCGCATGATCCTATCTCCGTATCCAGAGCGACTTCACTGGTGCAACGATCAGAAAACGTCCCTTCTTGCCTTCTGATCAACCAATATTCTACAATCTTCACCCTGAATTCAACCCCCATCCTTGCCCAGTAAACTGCATCCATGCCCGCCCGCACACATCCTGCCGACGTGCTGATCATCGGCGGCGGTGCCGGGGGACTCTCCTGCGCCATCACGCTGGCCTCTGCCCGGGGAAAAAACTGGTTCAATGACCGTCGAATCGTGATCGTCGACGACGGCACCTCGGACCTGCACAAGGCAAAGCTCTTCAATGCTCCAGGTGTCCCACCAGGCACCCTCGGCTCGGACCTGCTGTCCGGGCTGGAGGACCAGTTGCAGCAGTACGACTGTGCCACCATGCTCCGCGGTACCGTCCAGCGAGCCGAGCGACTGCCCGGCGGTCGGTTCATCGCCACCCTCGAGAGCGGCGAAGAGGTCATCGCCATGAGTCTTGTCATCGCAACGGGCTACAAGCGATGGGACGTCGAGGGCCTCGACCACATGCCCCAGCAGCATCCCCGTGGAGGCAAGCCGGACCGCATCCACCTCCCCCACGACGGCTGCTACCGCATCGAGACGGACCTGCATGTCGCGGGCCTGCTCGCCGGCGGCTCCAGCCAGTTCGCCATCGCCGCGGGCATCGGGACCCAGGTCGCGGTCGAACTGCTCAGTGAGTGGGCCGGCAAGCGAACGCATGTGCACGACACCCCATGACCAGCCCCTTTGCTCATCCGGCAGAGATGATCATCTTCCTGGCCCTGCGAACCATGACCGTATAGACGATGATGAGGACGAGATTGACCAGTGTCAGGAGTGCTGAGATCAGGACGGCAGGATCCGTGCCTGACTTGCCTTCTCCGAAAGGCGGTTGTCCTGTGACGATGATTACGAGCACGTGAACTACAGCGATCCAGGCAAAGAGGAGGCCGACGAAACGTCCCGCATCTCCGCCCGCCTGCCCCTTGGCATCAAGGGTTGCCTTGAGTGAGTCCGATACGGCGGGCATGGCCTTGAACGCCCAGAAGATATTGAACAGCGGTATCAACATCAGCCAGAACAGTCCCGGCTTCATTGTTCGCTGTTCCGGCGCAGCCGCCTTGGCTGCATCGACGATGAGCCAGTTGAGAAGACAAAAGATGCCGAGCATGATGGCAAGCACGACAATCATGCCAACTACAAATGCGCCTGATTCGAGTGTGCCTTCAAATGCGGCGTTGGACACATTGGGATCCTGAGCCGCTGCGAGTACCGTCATCATGTGATGCCCTCCACAAATATGACCGGGGAAACAGATGTTGCTCTGCTTCAAACATACTGAAAAAGCATCCCACGAGTGCGATGCACGCGTTGCACGCACCCTCAGACGTTGAAGTACTTCGCCTCGGGATGGTGCACGATGATCGCCGAGGTGCTCTGCTCGGGATCGATCTGCCAGTTCTCCGTCAACGTACACCCGATGCGATCGGGCTCCAGGAGCCTGAACAGGATCTCCTGGTGGCTCATGTCCGGGCAGGCCGGGTAGCCGAATGAATAGCGGCTACCGCGGTAGGTCTGTGTGAAGAGGTCGCGGACATGGGGACTGTCGTCGCCGTCGATGCCCAGTTCCTCGCGCATCCGCTTGTGCCAGAGTTCTGCCAGCGCCTCGGCGCACTCCACGCCCATGCCGTGGACGTAGAGGTACTCCTGGTAGGCGTCGTCGGCGAAGAGCCGTGCTGCCAACTCGCTGACTTCGCTGCCCATGGTCACACAGGACAGGCCCAGCGCGTCACGCTCGCCGCTGTCGGCGTCGCGGAAGAAGTCGCTGATGCACAGTCGACGTCGCTTCGACTGGCGGGGAAAGGTGAATCGCTCGATCTCGGACGCATGGTCCTCCGGGTCGAAGACGACCAGGTCGTCCCCGTCACCGGCCACCGGGTACCAGCCATAGACGAGTTTCGGTTGCAGGATGCCGTCCTCAGCCAGCGACTGCTTGAGGCGATCGAAGATCGGCTGCACCTGCTCGTCGAGGTAGTGCTGGTAATCGCCCTTGGATCGATCGCCCTTGCGGAACCCCCACTGCCCACGAAAGAGGGCCACGGTGTTCACGTAGGGGTAGATGGTGGTCAACGGAATGTCCTCGACGAGGCGTGATCCCCAGAACGGTGCACCCGGGACCGGGATGTCCCGTGCCACGTCGCTGCGTTCGGCCACCATGGTCTGTCCGTCCCCGGCATCCGAGGCACCATCGCCCGCCATGGCGTTCACGCGGGTCTCCACCGCCGCTCGCTTGGCCAGGCGCAGGTCGATCTCGGCATCGAGGGCCTCGGTCCTGCCCTCGGCCAGCAGATCGCAGATGCGCAGCCCATCAAAGGCGTCCTTGCCGTAGTACAGCGGCCCCTGGTAGATGTTGCGGAGGTGTGACTCACAGTAGTGCCGCGACAGGGCCGCCCCACCAAGCAGCACCGGCACTCCGATGCCCATCTCGTTGAGCACGGCGAGGTTGTCCTCCATCACCATCACGCTCTTGACCAGGAGGCCTGACATGCCGATGGCGTCGGCTCCCGTCTCACGCCAGGCCTGGACGATGTCCTCAATGGGCTGCTTGATGCCGATGTTGTGCACCGTCCAGCCGTTGTTGCTGAGAATGATGTCCACGAGATTCTTGCCGATGTCGTGCACGTCGCCCTTGACCGTCGCCAGCACCACGCGGCCGCGGGTGGATCCCTCCACCTTCTCCATGTGGGGCTCCAGGTGCGTCACGGCCATCTTCATGACTTCCGCAGACTGCAGGACGAAGGGAAGTTGCATCTGGCCGGAGCCGAAGAGCTCGCCGACGGTCTTCATGCCCGAGAGCAGGTGATTGTTGATGATTTCGACCGGAGCGTACTTCTGCATCGCTTCTTCGAGGTGCTCGATCAGCCCCTGCTTCTCGCCATCGACGATGTGCGTCTGCAGCCATTCCTCGAGCGACAGCTTCCGCTCGACCCGGTCCGTTGCCGTGCCCTCGTCATCGTCGAAGAGATCGATGAACGCCTGCAGCGGATCGTGGTCCTCGTTCTCGATGTTCGCCGGCAGGCCGGTGCCTCCGTGCGAGAGCGCACGGCGGTCGTAGATCAGGTCCAGGGCCGCCTGCTTGCGAGCCGGATCGATACGGTTCATCGGCTGGATCTTGGAGGCATGCACGATCGCCGACGTCAGGCCCGCATCCATGAGTTCCCAGAGGAACACGGAGTTGAGCACCTGGCGTGCCGCCGGCTTGAGGCCGAAGGAGCAGTTGGAGAGGCCGCATGTGATCTGGATCGTCGGCCAGGCCGAGGCGATGCGACGAACCCCGTCGATCAGTTCCAGGGCGCTGCGTCGATCATCGTCCATTCCGGTGGAGATGGGCAGGACCAGCGGATCGATGAACAGATCCTCGACGGCGAGGCCGTGAATGTCCACGGCACGCTCGATGGCACGACGAGCGATGGACTCCTTGCGGTCGGCTGTCCGGGCCATGGCGGCTTCGGGGTCTTCGTCGATGGTGCCAATGACCAGCGCGGCCCCGAAGGTCTTCGCCAACTCGCAGAACCGGTCGAACTTCTCCTCACCATCCTCGAAGTTCGCGGAGTTGATGATGCATCTGCCACCGGCGTGCCGAAGTCCCGACTCGATGGTTGCAATCTGGGTCGAGTCGAGCATCAACGGCTTGTCGACCTGTCGGACCAGGCTTTCGACGATCCTGGCCATGTCCGCGGCGTTGTCGCGCCCGGTGGCGTCGACGTTCAGGTCAAGACAGTTGGCGCCCTCGCGAACCTGCTGGCGGGCCAGCGATACCATCTCATCGATGTCGTCGGATTCAAGAAGTCGCTTGAATCGGCGTGAACCCGATGCGTTGAGACGCTCCCCCACGATGAAGAAGGATGCTTCCTGGCGGTAGTCCACGGGTGCGTAGAGGCTTGCGCACCCCGGTGTCCAGCCGGAATGATCACGGCGGGCCCGCTGGCGACTGCGGGCCTGGCCAGCCAGCAGTTCAATGTGCTCGGGGCGGGTCCCGCAACAGCCGCCGATGATGTCGACTCCGTAGCGATCGATGAACTCTCCGATGGTTTCGGAAAGCGGCAGCGGCTGCAGTGGAAACTCCGTGCGACCTTCCACGAGTACGGGCAGCCCGGCATTGGGCACGCACGAGATCCGCCTGGGCCACGCACGCGACAGGTGCTCGATGTTGGCCGTCATCTCCCGCGGACCAGTCGCGCAGTTGAGACCGAGCGAGAAGATCGGGTAGGAACGAAGTGCGTTGACTGCGGCAGCAATCTCCGTTCCCAGCAGCATGGTGCCGGTGGTCTCGATCGTCACGCTCACCATGATGGGAATGTCTTCGTGGGTTCGGCCCGCTTCCTCCATGGCCTTGAGGCAGGCATTGACCGCGCACTTGACCTGAAGCAGGTCCTGGCAGGTCTCTATGAGGAACGCGTCCACCCCACCATCGATCAGTCCGCGTGCCTGCTCGGCATAACTCTCGAGCATCGCTTCCCATGGAACCTGGCCCAGCGTGATCAGTCGCGTACCCGGCCCCATCGAGCCGAGCACGAACCGCGGAGCATCCGCCGTCGCGTGTGCATCGCATGCGGCCCGCGCCACCTCGGCCGCCTCCCGGTTGAGTGCTCGGGCCCAGGAGGAGACTTCGTCGTCGAACTCGGCCAGCACGATCGGGTTCGCCCCGAACGTGTCGGTTTCCACCGCGTCGCTGCCGACGGCGAGAAAGGATTCGTGGATCGACTGGATGACTTCCGGCCGCGAGCGGACCAGGAGATCAACGCAGTTCTCCCTGCCGATGTAGTCACCCTCGACGGTGAGATCCATCTGCTGGAGCGCCGATCCCATCGCCCCATCGATGATCAATGGGCGGCGGTTGATCAGTTGTTCAAGCTTCCCGGGCATGTAAATAGGAGTCTACCCCAGTGTTCAGAGAAGTCCAGCCGTGTATCCGGATGAAGGGATGGATGATCTTGGATGCCTAATGACGCAGGATTTCCGGGCTTGCAGCCCCCTTGGAGGGGCCTGTGCTAGGATTCGCCAGCCATGAGACCCCTTCCAACAGTCAAAACCCATCTCCGCGGCTCTGTCGGGCTCCTCATCGGCATGCTGGCCATGGGCAGCCCAATCCTCGCGGCCGCTCCCCCTCTGCCCAATCAGGCCAAGACCGCCGTTCCCGACGGATCGAAACTCCTGACACGGTGTTTCCGAGCCATGGGCGGAGAAACCCTGATCGAGTCTGTCCAGAGCATGGCCGTCAAGGGCTCCATCAGCATCGAGGACCAGGTACTCGCATCCATCGACATGAAGTTCGCCAAGGGCAAGCGATCCTGGGTGCGCATCAATGTCACGTCTGACAAGTTCACCTCCATCACGGAGTTCGGGTGCGATGGAACCACCGCCTGGGAACTTGAACGGACTTCCACCGCCAACGACACGCCGCCAAATCGTGCGCGGCTTCTGACACCCTCCGAGTTGAACACGCGAATCAAGGCGAACAACTGGCTGGGACGTGTCCTGCACCTGGCTTCCAATGCCGACACGATGCAGACCACCGGCAAGGTTGTGTTCAATGGAAGAGACTCCTGGGCGGTCAATGCCAGGACGCTTGGCGATTCCCTGAATGTGTACTTCGACATCGAGACACGACTCATCAACGGGTTTCGCCTTGAGGTCCAGGTACCTCTCGATGATGCCGACACGAACCCGGAACCGATCTACCTTGACCTCATCTTCGATGACTGGATTTCCGTCCAGGGCATCAAGCTCTTCCACCAGGTTCGGATTCTCCAGGGCCAGCAGCAGATCAACATCACCTATGACTCGATCGAGATCGACACGCTGAAACCAGAGCAATTCAACCTGCCTCCCGCAATCCAGGTGCTGGTCGACGAACGGAAGCAGCAGGCATCCGATTCCGCCACGGACCCCGACTGACATGAACGACTCCTCCATCCGCCTGGACCATGTCGACAAGCGATTCGGATCGGTCCACGCCGTGCAGGACGTCTGCTTCGACGTGCCACGCGGCAGCCTGCTGGGCTTCCTCGGACCCAACGGAGCCGGCAAGAGCACCACCATCCGAATGATCATGTCGATCATCTACCCGGACCAGGGTTCGATCTCGGTGCTCGGAGGCAGCGCCCTGGCGGCCAAGAACCGCATCGGCTACCTCCCGGAGGAACGGGGCCTCTATCGAAAGATGCGCGTCGGCGAGTTCCTTCGCTACATCGGCCGCCTCAAGGGGATGACCCGATCCGACTCACGCACGGCAGCGATGACGTGGCTGGATCGCATGGAACTGCTGGCCGTGGATCGCAAGCGGTGCGAGGAACTTTCCAAGGGCATGCACCAGAAAATCCAGTTCATCGCCTCGATCATCCACGAACCGGACCTGATGATCTTCGATGAACCATTCTCCGGACTCGATCCCGTCAACGCGGAACTGATGAACACGATCATCCAGGAACTCCATGCCCAGGGCCGCACCATCATCTTCTCTACCCATGTCATGCACCAGGCCGAGCAGCTCTGCGAACGGATCATGCTCATCGACCGCGGACGACTCATCCTGGATGATTCGATGGAAGGGATCCAGAAGACCTTCGATCCCCGGACGATCGAGGTCGAACCACTGCCGGGCATCGGACTGCCGACGCACATCGATGGTGTGGCGGAACGCACCGTGACCCGGGAAGGCGGCTTGGAACTGCACCTGAACGACCACGTGGATCCCCACCGGGTCATGCAGCGTGTGGTCGAGGCCGGCCCGGTTCGGTCCATCAAGCTCCGTCGTCCATCACTGGACGACGTCTTCGTCATGCTGGTCCGCGACCGGCTTCACGAAACGGAACTGGGCACCACGCTCCCGGGGGCGACCCCATGAACCGCGTCACCCCCATCATCTGGCGTGAGTTCAAGTACACCGCCTTGACGAAGGCCTTCATCATCGGGTCGATCATCGTCCCGATCTTCATCTTCCCGCTGCTGATCGTGCTGCCGGTGCTGTTCGCACCGCGGATCGAACCACTCAAGGGAACGATCGTGATCATCGGCAGCGAGGCGGTTGCCCAGCAGGCATCGGACCTCGCCCACGAGGAACAGCGAAAGAGCGGTACGACCAGGCAACTCGAGGAAGCGATGGCGGGCATGCCCGACTCGATCAAGAGTGCGGCCACCGACCCCCTGCTCGGCAACCCGATGGCATCGAGCAGACTGGAGTACGACCTCCAGGTCGACTCTGCAGCAGCGGCGGACCTGGATGCCAACAAGCAGCGTGTCCGCGACCACGACCTCATTGCGGTGGCCGCACTGACCGATGAACTGCTTCACAAGGATCCCACTCGCGAGCAGAACCAGTTCGAACTGTTCGTCCGACCCGGTCTCTCTCCGCGCCACCTGGACTTCATCGACGACCTGCTGGCCGATGCCGTGGTGGAGGTCCGTGTCAAGCAATCCGGCATGGACTACTCCGCGATGCGAGCCATGATGCGGCGCCCCGGCGTTCTCACCAAGCGACTGCAGGAGGGTGGCGGAGAAGTCCGCGAGTACGAGTGGGCCAAGCGGCTGATTCCCATCGCCTTCATGATTCTCGTCTGGATCGCCACGTTCACCAGCGGCAACTACCTGCTGACGACGACCATCGAGGAGAAATCCAACAAGGTGATGGAGGTGCTCCTCAGTGCCGCCAGCCCGATGGAGATCATGTCCGGCAAGATCATCGGGCAGGCCTTCGTCAGCCTCATCACCCTGTTCATGTACGGGGGCCTCGGCATCATCGCCCTCATTGCGCTGTCACAAGCCGACCTCATCCCACTTGAGATGATCGTCTACCTCCTGCTGTTCTTCATCATGGCCTACTTCATGATCGCCTCGATCATGGCCAGTGTCGGCAGTGCCGTCAGCGACCTGCACGATGCCCAGTCATTGATCGGCCCGGCGATGATCGTGCTGATTCTCCCAATGATCCTCTGGATACCGATCTCGGAATCGCCCAACGGCTCACTGGCGGTCGTCACCAGCTACATCCCTCCATTGATTCCCTTCGTGATGATCCTGCGGGTCACGGCGTCCGGGGATCCGGTCCCGCTGTGGCAGATCGCCGTCGCCCTGGTCGAAGGTTTCGCGGCGGTGGTGGTGATGATGTGGATGTGCGCCCGGATCTTCCGCGTCGGCGTGCTCATGCAGGGCAAGGCGCCGAGTCCGCTGCAACTGATCAAGTGGATCCGCTACCGCTGAGTCGCCGGCCTGAGCCTTCGCCAGCAGATGCCCAGCACTCCCACCACGTTCAGGACGAGGTAGACCGCCGCGTAGGCGACGAACAGGATCGTCCAGGACGAGGGCGACAGCGGCTCCTCACCGGACTTCAGGTGCAGCACCAGACCCCCCAGCGCACTGGCAGCGAAAAAACCCCACTGACCGGCCGCCTGAAGCAGCCCCATGTCCGTGGCCCCACCACCGTGTCGGGCGCCCAGTGACAGCGCCGTGGGAAAGAGGCCGGCCCCGGCCAGGCCCATGAGGCACATCATGGCGATGAGCCATCCCATCGGCATCACGTTGGACAACGCCAGTCCCATGAAACAAAGCCCGTACCCGGCAGCGGCAATGACGCGGATCCGCAGGGCACCGAACCGGTCGGCAAGAAACCCGAGCGGCCCGTTGCAGATCGCCAGCAGCAGGATGGTCATGGCCAACAAACTGCTGACCAGGCGTGGAGACAGGTCCAGGATGGACTGCATGTAGAGGGCACCAGCCACGGTCAAGGCGGCACCAAGTCCCCGGTCCGTGAACATGAAGAGCATCGAAGGCCACACCGGGTACCGGCGGGCCGCAACCGGGTCATCCAGACGCGGCGCAGCACGCACCGTCGCCGGCAGAGAGCCGGACATGGCCAACGCCACGATGGCCAGCAGGAGGCACTCGCCGGCGGCAATGCTGAAGATCACGTTGGCTCCACCGCCCGATGCCAGTCCGCCGATGAGCAGACCGAGAAACAACCCCAGCATCATGGTCGTTCCGGCCAGGCCGAAACGAAGACTGCGATTGTCGTCCTGCGGCGATTCATTCCCCCGGGACACCAGTGAAAGCACCGCGGCAAGGGCCACGAGATCTGGCGCTCCTTCGAACCCACGCACCCACAACGTGCCCACCAGCCCGATGGGAAGTGCCATCACCCCGTACAGGATCCCGTTGCAGATCGCGGCAATGGCGATGAGGGTTGCCGGCGCAATGCGGCGGCGAAGCCAGGGCAGCACCGGCAGCACGAGAATGATGCCCAGCAGGTTCACGGACATGAACCAGAATGTGGCTTCCTCTCCGACCCCGTATCGATCCACGAGGATCGTCTTGAGCACGGGCGCAAACATCGCATCGGGCAACGCCGCCAGCAGCAGCATCACGAGGCAGATGGCTGTCCGATTCATGGAACGTGGTTCATGGCTGGTCCCATCCAGAGGCGGGAACGGTCGCCGGCGTCAACCACCGGCGGTGACAAGGCCCTGCGAAAGACCAAGCAGCACCTGGCCGAGTCGATCAAATGTTTCGCTCGCTGCCTCGACGACCCGGCGCTGGGCGTCGGGGCATGGCACACCTTCGTTCATGCGGGCCTTGAACAGTTTCCAGTTGGGCATGACGTTGCGCCCATGAGCCGAGTAGTACGCAAGGCCTTCGTCGCCTTCGATGCCGTAGAGTTCGGACAGGTGCTTGCGAAGGATCATGCCGCCGAGCGTGGAGCCTTCCAGGACGTAGAGAATGCCCAGCAGCTTGACCGGATCCTCGGAAGCGACCGTCTCGACCCACTGGACCATGTCGGTGGTGGCGGCTCGAGCCTCCTCCGGAGCATCAGCTTCACCGTGCCACGCAAGATCGGCCGAGATCAGCGGTGCTCGCTTGGTGGTGCCGGGCCAGACCATCTTGACGAAGGGGTCCTGGCTGGAGTCGAGCGACGATTCGAGCGCGGCATGCACCCTCCCCCAGCACTCGAGTTGTCCGGCATACCGTCCCTGGGGCATCGTTCCGTCGATGATGCACTCATTGAAGGGGATTGCTTCGGTACGATCGTGGGCCGCTGCCGTCTCGGATTTGAGCCGGTCCATCAGTGTCTCGGGCATCTTCGGCTGTTTCGTCACGGGGCACTGGTTCATGGGGAGCGTCCTGCGAAATGAGGCTGAAAGAGGCACGGCTTGCACCGCCTTCGAGGATTCGTCATCATCCCTCAAATGGGTACCAAAGTCCAGAGTTCAACCGCCAATGCGCTGGATGGCCTTGTCCATGACGGCATGACGATCGCCGTCGGTGGATTCGGTCTGTGCGGCATTCCTGAACAACTGATCATCGCCCTCCGCGACACTGGAGTCAGCGATCTCACGGTGGTGTCCAACAATGCCGGAGTGGATGACTGGGGCCTTGGACTGCTCCTGCAGACCAGGCAGATCAGGAAGATGATCAGTTCCTATGTGGGCGAGAACGCCGAGTTCGAACGCCAGTTCATGTCCGACGAACTGGAACTCGAGTTCACTCCCCAAGGCACCCTTGCGGAGCGGCTCCGGGCCGGTGGCGCCGGTATTCCCGGGTTCTATACCCGCACCGGAGTCGGAACCATCGTGGCCGAAGGCAAGGAACACCGGGAGTTCGATGGCGACCAGTACATCCTGGAGCGAGGCATCCGGGCCGACCTGGCCCTCGTCAAGGCCCATACCGGCGACCAGGCCGGCAACCTCATCTATCGCATGACCGCACGCAACTTCAACCCCATGGTGGCCATGTGCGGCACAGTGACCGTGGCCGAGGTCGAGCAGCTGGTCCCCACCGGTGAACTCGACCCGGATCAGGTCCATACTCCGGGAATCTTCGTGAATCGGATTCTCCAGACCGAATCCGAGAAGCGGATCGAGCAGCGAACCGTGCTGAGCTCCTGAGCCCCACAGGCCCCAACCAGAAGAAACAGGCCCGGAAGCGGCCCAAGAACGTATTTCATGACTGAAATGCGATATTCTGAGGGGGCAGTGCGTTGGACTCCTGTCTGGGGAGTGATCCAGCAATCCAGCCCTTGATCTCGGGATCGACCCGGGACACCTTATGAGACCGGCATTGTGCCATTTTAAGGTATCTGCGTGCCCCCATGCATACGAACGACTCGCGACTGAAGACTCGACTTGCCGCCATGGTCATTGGGCTTCTGGCCGTTCTGGCCATGCCACTCGGTGCACGCGCGCAGATTGGCGGCCTGACCGAATCCATGAAGCCCGAATTCTTCACCCGGGATCTCATCCTCTTCATCGAGGGACTTGAGCTCGATGAAACACAGCAGATGATCGCCGAAGCCCTCTTTGAAGACTACGAAATTGCGTTCGAAGTCGGCCTTGAGTCCATGAACAGTGAGATCGAGGCGATTCAGGGTGACCTCGAGGCACTCCGCGGCGATCCCGAGCAGATCCTGACACTGGTCCTCGCCCCGATCCAACGATGGATCGGCGAGCGTGAACTCCTGGGCGACCAGTTGATCGAGAATGTCCGGGTGATCCTGATTCCCGAGCAGGAATCCCGTTGGATGTCGTTCAATCGCAAACTGTACATCGAGCAGACCTTCTACCAGGGGTTGCTCTCAGGTGAAAACCTGAACCTGAACCACATCCTTCGAGACATGTCTCTGGACCCGACGACGGTGACCATGATCCAGCCCGCGGTCGACACCTGGTCCATCGAGGCCATGAAGGCCATGAAAGATCGGGCGGTGCTGCTTCGCGGGCCGCATGCCACGATCATGGAAATGATCAACGCCTCCGACACGCAGGAAGACCTCCAGCGCAAGCAGGAGATCATCGATGCCCGGATCACCGTCCGGGAAACCAACGACCGGGGAATCCAGGGGATCGCCTCCGCTCTCCCCCAGGAGCATGCATCGAAGTTCATCGAGGACGCGCTGATGCGTGCCTACCCGACCGCCTATCGACGCACGCCTGCTCAACGGGTGCTTGAAGCGGCAGCGGCCAACACCAACTACCCCGTCGAGATCCAGGAAGCGGTCCGGCAACTCGTCGACGAGTACCTCGCCAAGGTCCAAGATGCCAACGCCAGAATTCTCCAGTCGATCCAGCGCAACGAACCGGAGCGCGAACGCGAGAAGATCCGCAACCAAATGCGCAAGCTCAACGGCGAGGCTCCCATCAAGTACATCTCTCCCACCAAGGACCTCGTCGCCGCTCGCAAGGAGATGGGCAGGGAGTACATCGAGCGGCTCCGGGAACTGCTCTCTCCCGACCAGTTCAACGAACTGGAAGGAGCCCGTCGTTTCGCCCCTCCAACCGGCAATGAACTTGTTCCGGGGTCGCAGCATCTGAGCAACCCCTCCCATTCCAACACCGTCGAACGGGGGATGACTCCCAACAGCAAGCGACCCGGCAAGGACCCCAAGGGGGCTCGAGGAAACAACAAACAACCCGAAGGCAAACGCAAGGGTCCCAAGCGGGACTGACCTGGATGATGCACACATGGTGACCGAACCCACTCACACCGAGCAGCATGCGATCAATGGTGTCAACGACGCTGAAAACGCCGGTCCTGCCGTCGCGCCATCACTCACGCGCGAGCGATGCCAACTCCTTGGAATCGCCTGGCACGAGCGGCCCGTCAAGGCGGACATCCAGGCTGTTGAACTGATCGATCCCGAAGTTGCGGTCCGGCTTCGCACTGTTCCGCTTCGATTCGACGGACAGCAGCTCGTGCTCGCCATGCTCGATCCCATGGACACCGAGGCAGCGGATGAGATTGCCACGCTCACCGCCCGCCCCGTGCTCCGCGAAGGCATGGAGAAGAAGCACTTCTCCGAACTGATGCGCGAGCACTACGGGACAACCGCCTCGAAGATGGCCGATGCACTCGCAGGCTCAGCCGATGATTCCGATGACGATCTCGAGCACAACCTCGAGGCCATCGAGGCGGATGACATCCACCGGATGGCCGAGGAACCAACCCTCATCAACCTGGTGAACCTGCTCCTGCTGGAAGCCATTCAGAGCCGCACGTCGGACGTACACATCGAACCATTCGAGAACGAGTTGAAGGTGCGTTATCGCATCGACGGCATGCTCCACGAGCAGAAGCCTCCCCCCAAGCATCTCCAGCCGGCGTTGATCGGCCGCATCAAGATCATGTCGGGGATGAACATCGCGGAACGCTACATTCCCCAGGACGGCAAGATCGCCCTTCGATTCGAGGGACGCAAAGTGGACATCCGCGTCTCTACCGTGCCGACCCTCTACGGCGAATCGGTCGTCATGCGTATCCTCGACAAGTCCTCGCTGTCGCTCAACCTGTCCACCCTCGGCATGCGGGATGAACTCATTGCCACGATGGATTCGCTCATCGCCAAGCCCCATGGCATGGTGCTGGTCACTGGACCAACCGGCTCGGGCAAGACCACCACGCTCTATGCGGCGTTGACAAGGCTCTACGATCCCCACAAGAAGATCATCACCATCGAGGATCCCGTCGAGTACGAACTGAGCGGCATCAACCAGATTCCAGTCAACCCCAAGCGTGGACTTTCCTTCGCAAGTGGACTGCGATCGATCCTGCGGCAGGATCCAGACGTCGTCTTCGTTGGCGAGATCCGGGACAACGAAACCGCGGACATCGCCATCCGTTCCGCTCTCACGGGCCACCTGATCTTCTCGACGCTCCATACCAACGATGCCATCAGCAGCATCGGCCGACTCTTCGACATGGACGCGGAGCCGTTCCTCGTCGCCTCCGTACTTGAGGGCCTGCTGGCCCAGCGGCTTGGCCGACGGATCTGCCAGCACTGTCGCGAACAGATCCCCCTCAGCGAAGATCTCGCCCAGCGACTCCGCCCGGAGGAGCGCGACATCTTCGGCGGCAAGGCCTGGCGTGGTGCCGGATGCGAGAAATGCAACAGCACCGGCTACCTCGGCCGGATCGGCTACTTCGAACTTCTTCGCATCACCCCCACTTTGCGGGCTGCCATTTCCACCAGCGCCTCTCAGGCGGAGATCCGGCGGGCCGTCGCCGACGACTTCATGCTGATGCGGATGGACGGCATCCTTCGCGCCGCCGAGGGTGAGACAACCATCGACGAAGTCCTTCGCGCCACGCAGGATTCGGATGAAATGGTGAGCTGAATCCGATGCCGACGTTCCAGTACCAAAGCCTGAGCACCAGCGGAGCACGCCAGAGCGGAGTCATCTCGGCGACAAGTCGAGCCGAAGCCGTCCGGACGCTCATGCAGCGAGGCGAAACCGCGACCAGCATCACGACCACCATGTCCGCCACCACGGACAGCAAAATGGACGCGTCGCCCACCACCAGGACACAACAGGGATCCCGACTCGGGTTCGGACGCCCCACGCTCCGCAAGACCGAGATGGCGACCCTGATTCGCGAACTGGCCACGGCCCTGGAAGCGGGCCTCCCGCTGATGCAGGCGCTTCGGACCATCCGGCGCCAGGCCAGTGGCAAGGGCGCACCGGTCATTCTCGACCACCTCATCGATCGCGTGGAAGCAGGTGAGCCGCTCTACAAGGCCGCCCAGGAATTCGGTCGCCCCTTCGACGATCTCGTCATCGGCATGCTCCGGGCATCCGAGGCGTCCGGCCGAACCCACGAGGTACTCCACCAGTTGGCTGACCTCCTGGAACGCAGCGTGGAACTGCGGCGTGAACTCATGAGTGCAGCGTTCTACCCGCTGCTCGTCCTTGGCCTGATTCTCATCAGCGTCATCATTCTCGTCACGGTCCTGATCCCACGACTCATGGGCCCGCTGATCGCCACCGGAAATGTCTCACTGCCCATGCCCACCCGCGTGATCCTGGGCATCTCGACGTTTCTCCAGAACTGGTGGTTCGTCATCATCATCGTGATTGCAGCCGCCTGGCTGCTCTGGCGAACCTGGATCGCCAAGCCGGAGAACCGGCAGAAGTTCGACCGCTTCAAGTTGAAACTTCCCATCGTTGGAAAACTCGTCCGCGATGTCGCCGT
Organism: Phycisphaerales bacterium; assembly: GCA_029245245.1. GTDB lineage: Bacteria > Planctomycetota > Phycisphaerae > Phycisphaerales > SM1A02 > UBA854. Next base: position 49,168 of record JAQWPT010000001.1, on the reverse strand, counting down.
CGCCCGCTTCACCCACACGCTCGGCACGCTCTGCTCCGCCGGGTTGCCGATTCTCGACTCACTGCGCATCACTCGCGACACCCTCGGCAATACGGCCATGATGGCCGCCATCGACCGCGTGCAGAGCCAGGTGGCGGAAGGCAAGCCCCTGGCCGAACCACTGGAGCGATCAAAACTGTTCCCCCCCCTGCTGGTGCAGGTGGTAAACCTCGGCGAGCGATCCGGTCGACTCGAGTCCATGCTCATGCATGCCGCGACGGCCTTCGACAGGCAGGTCAACACCTCCGTCAAACTCGTCATGAAGGCTCTGCCCCCGATCCTGATCATCATCATGGCCTGTGTGGCAGGCTTCGTCCTCGCCGCCATCCTGCTGCCTCTGATGGAAATGCAGGCATTTGCACAATGAACCACGCCGGGAATACGTTCGTATACATACGAAAGGCACAACAACCCATGAGATCCACACGTCAAATCACCCGTCACAACCACGGCACCCGCCGGCACCGACATGGCTTCACCCTCGTGGAAGTCATCGTGATCGTCACCATCATGGCACTCCTGGTGACCGTGGTCTCCACCACCCTCGTCCAGAAGATGGGGCAGGCAAAATCCGAGATCGCCCGCACCGGAGCTGCACGGCTCAATCAGGCTCTCAACAGCTACCTGCTCGACATCGGCGTCTCCTCCCCACCTTCGGACTTCGACTTCGAGGTGCTCACGCTTCGATCCGAGGATGGAGGCGGACCCAACGGCCCGTACGTGAACAACGTCGACGATGTCAAGGACCCCTGGGGCCGATCCTTCGTGCTCGTGAACCCTGGAAACGTGAACCTCACCTGGGACATCACGTCCTACGGTGAAGATGGCCAACTCGGTGGCGAGGGCCCCGCGGCCGACGTCACCAACTGACTGGACCTCCTGCATGACGCGAGGGAGCCGCACACTGCGACGTGGATTCACGATGGTCGAGATGATCATCGTCTGTGTCATCATGGCAATGCTGATGTCGTCGATCATCTACCGGATGACCAGTCGACAAGGTCGCAGTTTCGACACGGCAGTGGACCAGGTCGGTGACCTGTTGATGATGTACGCACTCCGCAGCGAGCACAGCCGGCAACCGGTCGGACTCATGATCGACCCGGACCGAGGCGCTCTGCTGCTGATGCGACGCGAAACGGTCGAAGGCGGAACCAACCAGCCGCTCTGGAAGATGGATCCGATGGTCAATGGGGTCCGCTTTCCGGACTTCATGAGCATGGATGATCTTGAAGTCCGTGTTGACGGCGACCAGGCCGATCTCGTCGAGTGGCCATTGTCGGCGATGCCGGGTGAAGACCGCCCCCTGATCGAAATCGAACTTCGGCACGAACAGCGTGTGGTACTGCTGTCGCTGTCCCCCCATGCCCTGTCTCCCCAGCGGCAGGAGGACGGCATCGAATCCGCCCCGGTGCGCGAGCCCGAGGATCTCGACACCACCGGTCGCTGGCAGGAGGACTGGTGAATGAACCGATTCTCCTCCCATCTCCCCCGCCGACATGGCGTGGTCCTCCTTGAAGTGATCCTTGCCGCCATCGTGCTCGCACTGGGCATGACCGTGGTCATCTCCCTGAGCACCCAGTCGATGTCCCGGCAGATGGATGGCGAACGCAGGATGACCGCTGCATGGCTGGCCGACGAACTGCTCAGCATGGTGGTCGTGGAAGGCCCCAGGAATTTCGCGAACGCCGAACCTTCCGGATGGCTTGGCGCAGACGCCCGGGATGGGCACTTCCCTCCTCCGTTCCAGGACTACTCGTACGAGCTCGAGTTGGACCCCCTCGGGGACTACCAACCCTACACCGTGACGGCCACAATCAACTGGCTCGACGGCTCGCGAGCGAAGAGCCTCGTGGTCAACACCAAGATCGCACCTCGACACGGAGAAGAAGAAGAGGAGCTTCCCCGGGAACCGATCGAGCCGCTCGATCGCGAAGGCCGGTACTACGATGATGAAGGGGGAGACTCATGACCCGTCCCCCACGACCACGGCGTGGATTCACGATCGTCGAACTGCTGATCGCCGGCGTCATCGCCGCCATGGTCTTCAGCGTGCTCGCCGTCTCGATGACGCAGATCGTCCAGGCGAAGAACATCTCCAAGGAGCGTCTTGACGCGCACTTGCGAGCCAACGTGGCTCTGAAGAACCTCCGACGCGATCTGATTTCCACTCTCCGACGTGACGATCTGTTCTTCACACGGCTGGTGCTCGAGGATCAGACCACCGACACGCCACAGGGCGAACTCGATCGGGATGAGATCCTGCTCTTCAATCATCGCCTTCGTGCCTCACGCGAGATCGACTACAACGGCGAGGGTGTGGAATACGAGACCGCCTACCGCATCGATGAGGATGATTGGGGCCCCGTACTCTGGCAGCGACGGGACTCCATGCCCGACCAGTACCCCACCGCCGGCGGCATCACCACTCCCATCGCCGAAGGCGTCGTCGGACTTCGAATCGAAGCCTGGGATGGCGACCAGTGGGAAGAGAACTGGGATTCGGACTACGACGGGCTCCCCCATGCCCTTCGCATCACCGTCACCGCCAGTGGCCACCTGCCGGGCCAACCGGTGTACGACTCGCCGCTGGCCCACCTGCGCACCATCGTGCCCCTGGAACGAACTCCACCTCCCGACGACGTGATGGAATACCGGCTCCAGGAACAACTGGCCCTGCTCAACGGCGAGGAAGGCTCCGGGGACGGACTCGGAAACGGGCTCTCGGCGGGAGAGCAGCCCGACTCAGAAGTTGAAATGACCGGCAGCGGCGGTGGCGGCAGTTCCAGCGGACGATCCAGAGAGTCGACTCGCAACTCGGATGACCCCACGAATCTGGAGCGGGAATGAGACGACGAACACGACATCCCGTTCCCCGCCGTGGTTCGGCCGTGGTGGTCGTGATCTGGGCCATCTCCATCTGCGCACTGATCGTGAGCTCTCTCCTGGTCTTCTCCGGCCGGCAAAGCATGCTGGGTGTGGAAACGCTGGATGACATCCGCGCACGATGGACGGCACGGGCCGGCATCGAATCAACCATCGCCGTCATGGCCTACCACACCGTGGAACCGGAATCGGGCAACGCCCTGGCACTGACCCTGGACATGGAGAATGTCGCATTCGGCGAAACCGAGCATGGCAAATGGAACATCAGCCACAACGATCTCGACGGAAAGCCATGGCCGGGGCCGATGGACGAACATTCAAAACTCAATGTCAACGGCGATGGCCGCGGCTACCTGGCAGTGATCTTCTCCCCGATGTCCTGGGGCGTTTCACCCGCGATCGAAGACTGGATCGATGAGGACGATGATCCGCGGGAACTCGGCGTCGAAAAGGACTACTACCTGTCACTGGAGGCGCGCTACGAACCACGCAACGCGCCGATATGGCATGTGGCGGAAATGGAACTGATCGCGGGACTCGACCCCGATGACATTCGCGGCGAAGACTGGAATCTCAACAACCGCCTCGACGCGAATGAGAATGACGGCGAGGGTTCCATGCCCAATGACGAGCCCGACGGCATCCTCGACGGAGGGTGGGCCGCATACCTCACCGCCACCTCAACCGACGGCGGAGCAACCGCCAGTGGTCTGCCGAGAATCTACTACCCGCTGACTACCATCGAGGAACTGGTCGAGCGGCTGGGGATCAGTGAACAGCAGGCCCAGACCCTGATGTCGATGGCCAAGTCCGATGACTTCATGCTCGAATCACTGATCACCACCCCACTCTCCGAATCCGAGGACTCCACGGAGAACCAGGAGCAGAACCAGGGGCAGAGCCAGGAGACAGGGGACCCGATCGCCCCGCTTCAAGACTGGCAGATCCAGGCCATCTTCGACGAGACCTCGACCTCACCGAGTCACCAGCCCAATATTGGCAAGCTCAACATCAACACCACCAGCCGCCGCCTCTTGATGGACATGTATGAGGGACGGGAGGATCTCGTAGAGAGCATCCTGAGCATGCGATACAACCGCAACGAGGGCATTACGGGCATCATGGATCTCAGAGAGATACCCGAGATGACCGATGATCTCCTACAGGAACTGGCCATGGGCTTCACGGCCCGCAGCAACGTGTACACCATCAGTTCTCAGGGAGTATCCGGTGGTTCTGGGGCGGAATGTGAAATCATCGCCATCGTTGATCGTTCAACAGTACCGGTGAGGATCCTTGAGTACCGGGAAGAGTGAGGAAGGCAAAATACCCCCTTTACGGGGCTTGAAAGGCCACTTTTGCCCTCTTCATATTCACCAAGCACTCCAGGAACCCCACATGACTCCTGACAGCCCCAAAAAACGGGGATTTCGCTATTCTTACAGCCCCCAGAGGGCATGACCGGTACGAACGTGACGCAGACAGAACACCTAGACATTCCGGGCACCAGGATCTCAATCCTTCACCGACAAGGCAGGCAGTGGGCCTGTCTCCATGCCGGTATCGATCCCATTGACGGCGTGACCATCACATCGGCTACCACGTTCGATGCCGGTGATACACAGGGCCTCAAGGACTGGGTCGAGGCCGGCAACACGAACATGGTTCGAGTCGTTGTTCCAGGATCATCCATCATCTGCCGCACCTGCAGCCTTCCCAATGCGGAACCCGACCAGTTGGATGAAGCCCTGCAACTGCAGGCGGAATCCAAGTTGCTCGGCACCGCCCCGATGTTCCGAACGGCCGCAGCCATGCTGCCGGCCCCTGCTCATGCGACAACCCGCACCGGGCTGGTCCTTGCATGGCCGGAGACCTCCGACTTCATCGGGCCCGACCTGGAACCTGCACCGCTCTACATCCCCGATGTCGCAGCGATGTGCTCACTGGTCGGCAACCTGCACCCCAAGGCACCCACCCTGTGGGTGGATCGCGAAGACGGCACCGTCACCATGGTGATGGCCCAGCAGGAACGCGTTCATGTCCGAGCGACCAAGGCGCACCTGCCCGACTCCGCCACGAGCCGGGAGTGCATCGATCAACTGCTCATGGAAACGGCGCTGCAGGCCGGAAGCACGCCGGAATCTTCACGCAACATCGCAATGGAAGCCTCCGCTGGACTTGGCGACGCCACTACACCACGCACGCTCCAACTGCCCAAGTCCGTCCTGGAATCGATGCAGGAACGCCTGCGTGGCTGCGAGATGGACCAGGCGTGGCTCGATACCTGGGGTATCGCAGCTGGTGCGGCACTGGCCATGAGCGACGACCTCGCCCCCCTGACCATGTTCCAGCACAGCCTGCCCGAGGAAACCCCGAGCCTCGGCGAGTTCGCAACCAGGCGGCTCTCATCCGTTGAGGTCGCAGTCGCTCTCGTGCTTCTTGCCGTCTGCCTGCTGGCCATCGGCCCCATGGCCTTCCATGGCACACGGGTGGCCATGCTCTCGATACTGCACCCGGGTCTGGGAGAACAGGTCAAGACCTACGAAGACAACCGGGATCAGCAGGTCATGTACGGCGCACTGATGAGTGAAGCGTGGCCCATGTCCAAGTTGCTCGCCGACATCGCATCGAACACACCCGAGGGAATCGAGGTCGATTCCATCCGACTCGGCTACGGCGAACCTGTCCGCATCCAGGGCATGGCCATGCCCAGCAGCGAAGAAGAATCCGCCGCACTGGCCACACGCATGAAGGCGATGCTTCAGGACTCCGGCGTCTTCTCCGATGTCACACTGCGATGGGAGGATTCCGAGACCTTCGGAAATCGATCCTTCGACATCAGTGCAACGGTGAAGCGACCCCAGTATCGCCCCGGATACGCACTGCAGCAGGATTTCGCCACGTGGACACTCTCCGAACGCAAGAGCGGCCAGGATGCCGACGGAAACTGGCTCGACGGCACCACGGCCGTGGCCAGTTCGACATCAACACCGTTCGACCGCGGCAGTTCGTCCTCGCCCGCCGACCGCGGACTGTCGGCGCCGCCTTCGCCAGCGAGCGAACCCGCCGCCACCGAACGAACAGCGACAGCTCCCACTCGCACAGGCAGCTCCTCCAGGAGCCCTCGCACCAGTGCCGAGGGCTTCTCCTCCCGGGGCGACGCGGACGACCGGGCCGGTGACCTTTCCTCCGTTCCAACCGGGACGGACCCGGAACCGCTGAGCGAGGAACAGATCCAGGCCTTCACCCTTGGTGAAGCAAAGATCAAGTTGCAGGAGATCGCGCAAGCCAGAAAACGCTCAAGGGACCCGGAAGCCAAGGCCCGCATGAAGAACGAGTTCAACCTGATTCTGAAGCACATGCGTGAACTCCAGCGTGGGGATGGCTCATGAAACTCGATGCCTCCCGACAGATCGATCGATTCCGCGGACTCGAACCCGTCTGGCAGTGGGTTCTCGGAGCGTGCGTATTCCTGCTCGCCTTCCTCATCTGGGCGCAGATCCTGGATCCCTCCAGCACGGCCTGGGCCGAGACCGCTGATCGCATGGAGTCGAACCTGGAACGAACCAGCAACTCGGTGTCCCTTGATGCCCGCTCCCAGAATGCCGCCCTGACCTACGGCAGCATCGTGCTTCCGGACCGCAAGGCGGATGGTTCGCTCGCTCTCATCGAGATCGTGCAGGACATCCTGTCACGACATGGAGTCAAGAACGACACGTTCTACCAGGCGCAGAGCAATGCCATCAAAGCCAGCGTGCTCCCCGGCATTGCTCAGGCCGGAGAAAAGATCGAACGAGTCAAGGGCGAACTCGACTTCTCCTCGTCGGCCGGAAATGCGATCCAGATCATCTCGGAGTTGGAGTCCCACCCCGGCATCGAGTCCGTCACCAACATCCGCATCGACAAGGCCGGCAACAAGCAGGTACGAACCCGGATTTCTCTTGAAGCATGGGTGCGATCGCGATGAAACCCAACCGCAACACTTCCATGCTCAATCCGCTGAACTTCAGCATTGCAGCCCTTGCCCTGATCGTGATCTTCCTGGTGGTCATGACGCCGGGCCTCTACCGCTCCGGTTCCACCATCATGCTCGGATCTCCGGAACCGAACGACTCGATGGACAAGTTGCTGGCCAGGCACCAGTCGAACATGGAAACCGATGTGGATCGGTTCAATGGGAGATCGTTCTTCTACACCCCGGACATCAAGCGGAAGCCTCCCCCGCCTCCGCCACCGCCTCCGCCAAAGACGGAAGAAGAAGACAAGCCGCCCCCGCCACCACCTCCCCCGAGGTACCCGCCGAATTACACCGGGCCCAAGCTCGTGGCCATTCTCGGCGACGAAGCATGGTTCAAGGAGAAGGCCAGCGACGGCGATCCGCTGACCCGCCTGAAGATCGGCGACAGCCACGATGACATCAATGTGGTTTCGACCAATCCACCGCGTGGCATCACGGTCAACTACCAGGGTGGTGGGCCCTACGAGGTAGCGCTGATCGACATGGACAGCACGCCCTTCGCCGACATGCCCCCCAGCATCAAGATGCCCGATGGCGTGCTTGAGGACATCTCCGAAGAACACCACGAGCACATGGGTGAACCATGCCCGCCGAAGATCGAAGGGGTCGACGCTCCCTTTGACGACACCAAGGCGAGCGAGACGCCCGCACTCGATTCCGGCACAATCGCACCCGATGAAGTGGAACGTGGTCTTGAAGCCCCACCACTGGAGCCTGCCAATGATGCGGGCACCGAAGTTGATCAAGAAAGCCCGGTGACCCCGGAGGCGGAACTGGCACCAGCCCCGGTGGCAGGCGATCCCGGAGAAGCGAAATGAAGAACCAGGCACCTGTACATGGAATAGTCGGCACGGATCATTCGTTGACCCATCCGGGCCTTGCCCCACTCACCGTTGGCACCCCTCGAGAAGATTGACGTGGCACGCAACAAGATCAACATCGCATTTCTCCTTCCTCTCCTGCTGACCTGCGGCCTTGCGGACTCCTCGTGGGCCCAGGAGGACGGCCGTCCTGCACCCGAAGCTCCGCCGGAGGCGCTCCCCGAAGAGACGAACGAATCAAATCCGGAACCGGCGAATGAACTGCCGGTGGCCGAGCCGATCAACTCTCGCAACGCCGACGGCTATCGACCCTCCAGCGTGCTCGAACCCATCGAGCAGGCCCATCTCAACCGGCGGCCGATCCCGGAAGGCAAGATCAACTTCGCCTTCGACAACGTCGAGATCAAGGAAATCGTCCCCTGGCTCGCCAAGATCACCGGCAAGATCGTGATGCCCCTGAAACTGGATGGCTCCGGCATCGGCATCGGCTCCACCGGCGGGAAGATCACGGTCATCGTCGATGAGCCCATCGAGAAACGTGAAGCCCTCGACATGCTCTTCAGCGCCCTGCGCATGAACGGCATCGCCGTGATCGAACGACCACAGTTGATCATTCTCACCAAACTTGATCTCACGACGATCACCGACGAGATGAGTGACATCCCAGTCCTTGATGCCGCGGTGGACATCCGTGACCGCAAGGACCGCGGCACCATCGTGATGAAAATCTTTCCCGTCACCGTCAGCGACGCGGGCGAGATTGCGGACAAGATCTCTGAGATGAAGCCGCAGTATGCCGAGGTCTGGGTGGATGAACTCTCAAACCAGATCATCGTGCTCGGCGACATCGGTCTCTGCCAGCAATACGACAAGATCATCCGTGAGCTCGACCAGAAGTGGCTGAACCGCCGAATGCACACCTTCCGGCTGAAGTGGGCAGATGCCAATGAGATCGCCACGAACATCGAGGACCTCTTCTCCGGCGGAACCTCCACGAGTTCCAGCCGACGAAGCACCGGCACCAGTACCAACCAGCGGAACACTCGGAGCCAGGGGTCCAGCAACAGGACCGGCGCGTCCAGCAGCGACACGGGCATCGAACTGCGCCTGACTGTCAGCGTGCAGCAGAACGCGGTAACCGTGCAGACCGAGCCGGGCATCATGGAAGAGATCGCAACCCTCATCGGCACCGAATGGGATCTTCCCCGCTCCGCCGGTACGTCCCGTCTCTTCGTGCTCAAGTACACCGATCCGCTGAAGATCAAGTCATTGCTGGAGGAGGTTCTTGGCGAAGGCGGCAGCAGCGGCGGCTCGTCCAGAGGCGGAGGACAGAACAACCAGCGAGCAAACGCGACCCAGGCCATCTCCGGCATCTACTCGATCGACGCCTACCCGGACAAGAATGCGCTGCTCGTACTCGCCAAGACCGTTGAATCCTTCGACTTCATCTCCTCGATCATTCAGGAACTCGATCAACCAAGCAACGTCGGTGTTCCCCGGATCATCCAGCTCAAGTACGCGCGGGCTGTCGAACTCTCCGAGGAATTGAACGTGCTGCTGTCAAAGCCCGGAACCAACGTATCCATTCCCAGGCCCGATACCGGGCTCAGCGGAGAAGGTTTCGAATCTCCCTCCGGTACCAGCACCGGCGCCGGCGTACAGAACACCACGACCACTGGCCAGGAACTGAACTTCCCCTGGCAGCGAGGCAGCGAAGATGACGAACAGTCACCGGAATCCTCGCTCATCGGCAAGGTCCGAATCGTTCCGATCGTCCGACAGAACGCACTGGCCGTGCTGGCTCCGCAATCCTTCCTTGAACCCATGGTCAATCTGATCGAAAGCTTCGACCGGCCTCGCCGGCAGGTCCTGCTCTCGGCCACCGTGGTCGAGGTTGATATCACGGACCAGTTGAACTTCGGATTCAAGTACGGTGCGGGAGCAACACAATCCGACGATGTCGGCGGCCAGTACTGGGGCGGCGGCCTCGCCGACGGACTCGGCAACTCGATGACCGCAACCGTGACAGACTTTCTCGGCGAGCTGCTCAACGGCACGACGACGTCGACATTGAACATCAACACCTTCGACGTGCGAGTGATCATCGAAGCATTGGCCCAGGTGACCAACACCCGAATCATCCAGGAACCACGGGTCTTCACCGCCGACAACGAGGAAGCCGTCTTCTTCTCCGGCAAGGAAGTTCCCATTCCCACCAGCAACACCACCGACCTTGCCGGCGGCAACTCGCTGAACACCCAGTTCGAATACAGGGATGTCGGCGTCTTCCTGAACGTCCGCCCACGCATCACCCAGGAAGGCACGGTCGACCTGGAGATCAGCCTGCAGTTGTCCGACATCATTGGCAAAACACAGGTTGGCAGCAACACAACCACTGCCGATGTCTTCTCAAGGAAGCAGGTCAACAGCCACGTCATCGTGCTTGATGGTCAGACCGTCGTCATCGGCGGCCTGCTCAAGGAAAGCGAACGACAGTTCAAGTCGAAGATTCCGCTGCTGGGTGACATTCCCATCATCGGCGAACTCTTCAAGTACACCGATGAAACGATGGAGCGCAACGAACTGCTCGCTTTCATCACGCCTTCCGTGGTTCAGAATCCCGACGACAACTACGACAACTTCAACCGCGAAGACCTCATTCGACTTGAAGAGGTCTCCCGGCCGCTGGCCGAGCAGCTTGCCAATCAGGAGACGCTGGACCTCAAGATCAACGAGCGCATCGCCGGACAGAACCTCAACAATGCCACGAAGGCTGTTGATGATGGCGACGTGGTGCTTCCCGATCAGGACCCGAAGCAGACCGAGATCGACAGCGACAAGATCGACATGATCGATATCGACGCCAACTGATACCTCTCATGGCATACACCCGCCTCATCCTGTCCCTCGTCGCAATCATGGCACTGACCGGCTGCGTCTCGTCACTCATACCACCCAAGACGAACACCATGCGACCGGAGGCGCAAAAGCGCCTGTACGAGATTGCCCAGCAGGAGATGCAGCGAGGAGGCACGGAAGCGATTCGCTTCAGAGCCAACCTGCAGAATCTCTGCGACATCCCATACGATCAGTTTCTCCTCCCCATCGTCAGCCCCGACAGCCGATACGTCGCGACATCCACTGGGCTGTCACCGGAAGCACCGACACGGCTCGCCGAACCCGGCGCACCGTCACCACTTGGAACCGGCATCGAGGTCTGGCGGCTCAACCAGGCCACTGGCGACTGCACAATGGCCTACCGGCTCTCACCGCCGCTGCTGCTGGGACGATCCGCCGATGCGAAAGGCTTCCTTGTCGAAGCCCCACTGCCCGATGGCGTTCGCGACATCGGCAAGGTCGACTGGGTATCGGGCGAGATCGAATGGCTGGTCAAGAACGGGGACGTCAACGCCTTCGGCTGCATCGGACCCAACGGCGAACTTTCCTGGTGCAGTCGTCCCGTGAATGAACCGGGCTTCACGCTCGTGATCAGGGGAGCATCCGGACGCGAATTCGACATCGACAACCAGGGGGGCAACTGGTACTTCCCCTCCTGGAGCAACCAGAACGATCGGCTCTATGCATTCTGGGTTTCATCAACTGGAATGATGAAACTCGCCACGATGAAGACCGTGTCAACCGAGACCATGCTCAGCAGCCTGCGGGACATCAACATCATGCCCAAGGGAACAGCGAGGATGGCCTCACAGGCAGTCGCGGCGCATCCCGTCATTCATGACGTGTCGGCGAATGAGTACGAGAACTTCATCTTCTACCATCCCGGAGAACGGCGGGTCGTCGTCTGGAACCCGGATGAAAGCGAAGATGCTCTTCCCTTCGTCCTGCTCGATCAGGCGGTTGCCGCCGTCGGCGACGTCGGCGGTCGCTACCTGGTTTCCACCCCCACCGAACTTCGATACGTGGATCCCAGTCGACTGCATCGCTCGGTCCGACTGCACGACCAGGTGGCGATCCCCCGGGCCACGAATGATGCCAACTGGCGATTCATTCTGATGACACCCAATGGCGGAGACGCCATCACCCTGCGAGCGCTCATTCCCATGGCACAGGCACCGACGTACACGCCGGACCAGCCACCGGCATCCTGAACCGCCCGCGATCCGATCCGGATCAGTCGTCCGTCTCGTTCATGAGGTAGGTCATCGGCTTGTAGAGGTAGGCGACCGGGACGAATACGACGGCCGTACCGAGCATCAACCAGGTGAAGAACCAGAAGAAGGCTGCACCCTGGAACCGATTCTGTCCGCCAACCTCATGGTTGCGGCTCAGCACGATTTCTCCAGATCCGGTCGCAGCGGTTTCAATGCCAAGTTCAGCCTTGCGACGGGACAGCCATGAATCGTCAGCTTCCGGGAGCGATGGATACTCCACGGTTCCATTGAGCACGACTGACGATGGCGAAAGCAGATCATCACTCGGACCGGGACTGCCGATGGAGAAGTTGTTGCGGTTGATCAACCGGTAGACGAGGGGATGATCCCACGGATCATCCAACCCCTTCAGAATCTCCGCCCCCTGCTCGCCTGAAGGCAGGCGATCATTCTCACGCCAGAAGGACTCGATCCGATCGGCAGCACCATTGAGCTCGGCCATCGCAGGCCATTCCATTCGGCTCTTGGCCCCCTCGATGTCATAGAAGACATTGCCGCTGGTATACCCCTCCACCGACGCTTCACCAAGCGGAAGGCCGACTGAGAATCCGGATTCGGTCAGTGAGTAGATCGGCTCCTGCAGCCCTTCCGGAACGTGCAGGCCGGCCAGCAGTTTCTGGACCTGCGCTTCGTCAGGCACCTTGCCATCATGTTTGCCCATCCAGGCCACAACCCGCTGGTGCGCCTTGGTGACGACCTCCATGTCCGACGGCATGATGCTGACGGTACTGACCATGCCCGTGATGATGTTCCCCACCGTCACCGACGCGAGGAAGAATCCCATGACGATCGACTTCATCTTGCGTGGAGCCTGCGTGTAGGAGAACTCGAGGCATGTGATGGAGACCAGCACCTCGGCCGTCGTGACGATCGCGTACGCGGCCACCTGCCAGGTGATCGACGGCGTGCCCCCGGCATCGATCAGGTCCTGAGCAATACCGATGATCGCAAATCCACCCGCCATGATGAAGAAGCCGATGCTGATCTTGCGCATCGGTGTCAATGGCCACACCTTGTCGATGGCCGGGTACACCACCCACCCGAAGAGCGGCGTCAGAATCAGGATCATCGCCGGATTGATGAACTGAAGCTGGGAGGACAGCCACTCGATCCCAAGCCAGTTCCGGTTCATGTCCTCGGCCTGCAGAATCCAGGTCGAGCCGGTCTGATCGAACAGGGCCCAGAAGACGGCCACGAAGACATAGATGATCGAGAGTTTGAGCAGCGCCTTGATCCCCCGTGCACTGAACACCTCACGGATGAAGTCCATGCCGCCTGGTGGCACGTGGATGAACTTGTTGCGTCCCATCCAGAACATGAGGGTCGCAATGGCCATGAGCACGCCGGGCACACCGAAGGCCCAGTGCGGGCCATGGTGCTCCAGCAGCCAGGGGGTCGCCAGATTCGACAGTGCCGCACCGATGTTGATCGACAGGTAGAACACCATGAAGATCTTGGTCATCCATATCTTCGCACTCGACTCGCCGAACTGGTCGCCGACGTGAGCCGATACGCACGGCTTGATGCCTCCCGAGCCCACACAGATGAGTATGAGCCCAAGCATGAGGAAGAAACTGGGATTGAGCGGCTCATCCAGGAAGGGCCACTCCGTACCCATCAACGCCAGTGCACCATGCCCCAGGCAATAGACGATCGACAGCAGCATGATCGTGAGGTACTTGCCGAGAAATGCATCCGCGATGAACGCCCCGAACAGAGGAGTGATGTAGACGGCACTGACGAACAGGTGGTACCGACTGACCACCTCGCTGGGGCCCATCTGCTCCTCCAGCACACCACCGGGCATGAAGACGAGCATCTGGGCCATGAAGATGGTGAGGATCCCCTTCATGCCGTAGAAGGAGAACCGCTCTGCGGCCTCGTTCCCGATGATGTAGGGAATGCCGCCAGGCAGCTTGGTGGATGAACTGGGAGCGGTTCGGTACTTCGATGCCATGGTGGTCTCCTGGACCATGCGGGTTTCTGGGTCAGCTCGGAAGGCCCGATTGTGGTGGCTGAATGCAGCCTGTCAACCGGAGCCCAGATCAGCCTCCACTGGGCGCGAGCACTTTCAGGGGCAGCGGGACTGTCACTGGCGACAGGCAGATCTGGTTGTTGCAGGCCTGCCAGGTGATCGAGATCTGGCCACTGCGGCCCAGATCACCGGTCCGGGTGACCGTAAGCGGGATCTCCACCGTGTGGGAGTACACGTTGACCGGCCCGTCAGGACCCGTGAAGGGCTCTCCAGGGGGGTAGTTCGCCTGTACCTGGACTCCGTTGCTGAGACTCATGATGGTCAGGGGGACCACGAACTCATCGGTCTGTACCGGCGAGTTGACGTGCCAGCCGGAGTCGACCACGAGAGTGACAACCACGGTCTCGGATTCGCCCGGTGCCAACCGGACCTGCCGCTTGGAGATGCCCATGGCCACCTTCTGCTTTGAACTGGATTTCTTCGTCTTGACGCTGCTGGCTCCCGATCCACCGCCGGAAAGCTTCCCGGGATGGTCCCGGAGCATGCGGTGCAGGCCCTGAACGGAGTGGATTGCACTTCGCGGTGACCGAACGATGTCCGGGCTGACGACCGCCAGTGCCCTCGATGCGTCATCGAGGTACTCGGCCCGACCAGTTCGCTCATGCAGGGTGATCATCGCATTGATCATCACTCCGTTGGCGCTGGGAACGGCTCCGTCGTAGAAGGAGCGGCCTCGAACGAACAGATCGGACTGGTCATCAAGCGTGTCGTACCACCCCCCATTGACCGGATCCCAGAACCGTTCCCGGGCCTGGGCAGCCAGTTGGGCGGCCTGGTCGAGGTAGATCGGGTCACCCGTGGCGGCTTCCAGTCGCAGCAGGCCCCGGATCATGAATGCATAATCCTCGAGGAACGCCGGAATGCGGGCCGCACCGCCGCGCTTGGTCCGCATCAGCCCTCCGGACTTGGACCACATGGTGCTCATCACCTCGGCCGCGGCCCGTCGGGACGCATCCGTGTACCGGGAGTCCCCCAGCAGCCGACCACCATCGGCCATGCCACCGATCATCAGGCCGTTCCAACCGGACAGGATCTTGTCATCGGTTCCAGGCTGGTCACGCTGATCGCGTACGGCCAGCAGGGCCTCGTTGACCCTGGTGAATCGATCATGGGTCTCGCGACCGGACAGTTCCAGCCGGGCTGCGATCTCCTTGGGACGCTGGGCGATGCGGAGTACGTTTCGCGGGGGATCACCGGGGTGGTGCGGGTCGCGGAAGTTCGTGCCATCGTTCAACCCGTAGACATCGAGGGTGAACTCGACGTCGTCCTCAAGCCCGGCGTCCGTCAATGTGGTCCGGATCTGGTTCGGCGTCCAGAGGTAACTGTCACCCTCCTTGGCATTCGATTCTGCATCCTGGGCCGAGTAGAAGGCGCCCGACTCCGTCGTCATTTCCCGAAGCACGTAGTCGAGGATCTCCGCGGCAATGGCTGCGTAGTAGCCATTGCCGGTCTCCTTGGCGGCCAGGGCGTACACCGATGCCAGCATCGCGTTGTCGTAAAGCATCTTCTCGAAGTGCGGGACGAGCCACTTGTCATCGACGCTGTAGCGATGGAAGCCACCACCAACCTGGTCGTACATGCCACCCATGGCCATTCGATCGAGGGTATGGGTCATCGCATCTCGGACCGGCATGGATGACCAGCCGGCTTCCTGCAGGAACTCGAGGTTCACGGGCATCGGGAACTTTGGAGCCCCCTTGGAGAACCCACCATTGGTCCGGTCGTAGTTGGCCATCATCTGGGACAGGGCCGCATCGATCTGCTCCTGGCCGATGGCCTGCGGTTCCTTCGTGGTGGCCATCTGCTGGCGAATCGCCTGGGCAAGTTTGGCCCCCTGCTCTCGCAGAGTCGGCTGCTGCTCCGTCCAGTACTGGTGCATCGCCGTCAACAACGACGGGAAGCCGGGGCGACCCTGCTGGGGATTGTCGACCGGCGGGAAGTAGGTACCCCCGTAGAAGGGTTCGAGCGTGTCGGGAAGGAGGAACACGGACATGGGCCAGCCACCACGGCCGGTCATCGCCTGAACCGCAGCCATGTAGATGTCATCGACATCGGGCCGCTCCTCGCGATCGACCTTCACGCAGATGAAATGCTCGTTCATCAACTCCGCGATCGCCTCGTTCTCAAAACTCTCGCGTTCCATCACGTGGCACCAGTAGCAGGTGGAATACCCCACGCTGAGAAAAATCGGCTTGCCCTGAGCCTGGGCGGCTGCAAAGGCCTCTTCACCCCATGGGTACCAGTCGACCGGATTGTGGGCATGCTGGAGGAGGTAGGGGCTGGTTTCCTCGGACAGGCGGTTCGTATGGGTGGGTTTCGTGGTGGCATCATCGTTCGCCATGACCGATCCTCCCAAGAACAGGACCGCCATGGCGACCCACTGGTACTGGAGTTTCATCTGCATCATTGCATGCTAGCAGGATGCCGATCCTCGCCTTTCAACGGCTGCAAACCAGTTCCCAAGCCCGGGTTGGCTTCGAGTCGATAAAGAGAATTGGAGCAGCTCGTGGATCCCGTCCTCGTCGAACAACTTGTCAGTTTCACCATCGCCCTGGTGGTGGGCATCGTCCTGTGGGGACTGGGCGTGGTGGTGCTCCGATCCGCCGTCGCCCTTGGCGGGCTCGTGCTCGGAGCCCTGATGGGCTGGCTGACCTGGGTCGAGACCGGCGGGACCTTTCCCCTCTGGGCCGTGCTCCTGGTCTTCGCGGTGGTGGTCGCCTGCGTGAGCCTCCTGATCTACCGGCTCCTGCTGGCGGGACTCCTGGCCGCGATCCTCTCGATGGTTTCACTCGTCACGCTCTGGAGCGTGCTGTCGATGTCCGCGACGGTGGCGGAGGGAACGATTCCCGAGGCGGGATCGACTCCGGCCCCCCTGCAGGATCTCGGCCTGCTGATCATCGGCAGCGATGCAACCGATCCAACCGAGGGTGACGTGGACGAGGCCGCACCACCCTCGACGGACATGCATGAACTGCTGCCCGCTGCTGCACGCCAGGCCGAGATGATTCGGCGGGAACTTGCCACCCGCCTCGAGCACCTTCGCGGGGCATGGAAGGAACTCGATGCGACACGCCAGCTGGTCATCGTCGGCAGCGTCCTCGGCGGCATGCTCCTGGGATTGATCATCGCCACGTTCGCCCCCAGGACCACCGCGGTGATCGTGACCGCCGTGCTCGGATCACTGCTGATACTCGGCAGCATCTCACGCCTGCTTTCCATGGCCGGCGCGCCCATGCACGACCTCATCGAGGCCTGGATCCTGCTGCCCGCCGTGGCGTGGGTCGCCCTGGCCGTCACCGGGGCCTTCGTGCAGTGCATGCTCAGCCGCCGCAAGGCGTCTCAGAGCCCGGACGCATCCTGATCACCGGACTCGTGCGTGGCCACCACATCCGCCGTGTCCGGCGGCAACGGCACATCGGTTTCGTCCTGAATGCCCGCCAGAAAGATCGGGAGGACCACCATGGCGGCGGCAATCCCGATGGCGGCAAAGCGTGGCCAGGGAACTGCAACGCGATCGATCGTCTCGCTTCGCTCACTGGGCTCGGACATCAGCGGCAGTCCGACCAGTCGCAGGTAATACCAGGCACTGATCGCGCTGTTGACCCCGGCAATGAGCACGAGCACGATGTGCCCGGACGCGATGCCGGCGATGAAGAGTGCCAACTTGCCCCAGAATCCCAGCAGCGGCGGGAAGCCCAGCAGGGAGCCCGAGGAGATGGCCAGGGCGATGGCCGAGCCGGGGTGCTTCTGTCGAAGACCGGCCAGGTCCTCCACCGACTCGATCTCACGTCCCTCGCGTTCCAGGGATGCCAGCACGGCGAAGGCGCCCGTGTTGGCGAGGCCGTAGACGAAGAGGTACAGGATCACGGCACTGAAGCCCAGTCCCGGTCCGGCGATGATGCCGATGAGCAGATACCCACTGTGCGAGATCGAGGAGTACGCGAGCATGCGCTTGACGGATCGTTGCAGCAGCGCGGCCACGTTTCCAAGCGTCATGGTCAACACCGCCATGACCCACAACAGGATCAGGATCGGCAGAGGCAGGGTTGAACCATCAAACCAGCCCATCGTCGACAGCAGCAGCATGAAGGCCACGGCACCGGCGGCCTTGGGGATGAACCCCAGCACGGCCGTGACATGCACAGCCGCACCCTCGTAGACGTCGGCCGCGTAGAGATGCATGGGTGCAGCCGCCAACTTGAAGCCGATGCCGAGCAGAGCCAGCATCATGCCGACCACCGCGAGCATGCTGATGCCCCCCTCGGCGGCCTGGGCGGTCAGGATCTCCCGCATTTCGGTGAGTTCAACCGTCCCCGTCGCAGCGTAGAGCAGTGAGAAGCCGTAGAGGAACATCGCAGCGGACATCGCCCCAAGGAAGAAGTACTTCATGGCCGCTTCCTGGGCCCGGCGTGAACTGCGGCTCATCGCGACCATCACGTAGGTCGGAAGGCTGGTCAGTTCGAGGGCGAGAAAGAGCCAGATGAGGTCATTGGCGCTGCAGGTGAGCATCAGTCCCGCCAGTGACAGCAGGAAGAACACGTAGTACTCACCGCGATTCGATCGCAGCGGATCAAACCGGTCTCGCCCCTCGGCAATGGCCTGCTCGTAGCGGCGATCGATTCGGCCGATGGTCATGAATACGAGACACACGCCGACGACGCAGGCGACCAGTCCCATGGGGCGGCCCAGCCCCGGCAGCAGCGATGTCGATTCAGAGACCGCGGTCTCCGTGAATACGAACGGGTAGGCGACACCGCAACCGATGACAAACGCCATCGCCACCCAGGGAACACGGTTGCGGATCTGCCCGGATCGCACCAGACCCAGAATGGCCACGACGACCACGCCGACAAGAAGGACGGCTTCCGGAATGACGAACCAGAGTTTCTCGATCATGGAGTACCTCCGACCAGTGCATTGGTTACGGAAGCACCTGTCTGCTGGGTCAACTGCTCGAAGATTGGCTGGTAGACGGCAAGCGTGTCGGCCACCGCGGCGGATGTTCCGTCGATGACCAGCCAGGGTTGCACGCCCAGCACGATGCAGAGCACGGCCAGGGGAACGAGTACGGTGATCTCGCGAGCACCGAGGTCTCTGGGCAGGGTGCCGTCGTCATGGGACCCCGCGGGGAGTCGCTCAGGCCCGAAGACCATCTTCCCGACCATGATCAGCAGGTACATGGCCGCGAAGATCATGCCCAGGGCCGCGATCGCCGCGTACCAGGGCCCGAGCACGCCGGGGTAGGCGCCCATGTCCCCCGCCGAGAAGGTGGCGATGAGGCAGAGAAACTCGCTGACGAATCCATTGAGTCCCGGGAGCCCCACCGAGGCGAGCACGAAGAAGACCATGAAGAAGGCCCAGACCGGCATGCGCCCGGCCAATCCACCGACCTCCCGCATGTCGCGGGTATGGAACCGCTCGTACATCATCCCGATCAGGAAGAAGAGCGCCCCGGTGGAAAGACCGTGGTTGACCATGTAGAGGATCGCGCCCTCCAGGCCCATCGGGTTCAATGCGAAGAGGCCCAGGATGCAGAACCCGAGGTGGCTCACCGACGAGTAAGCCACCAGTTTCTTCACATCGGTCTGGACCCAGCAGATCAAGGCCGCGTAGAGGATGCCGATGATCGCGAGAATCGCGATGACCGGGGCCCAGGCTACGACCGCCTCTGGACACATGGGCAGCATGAATCGATAGAGGCCGTAGGTTCCAAGTTTCAGCAGCACACCGGCAAGGATCACGGAGCCGGCCGTCGGTGCCTCGGTGTGCGCCAACGGAAGCCAGGTATGAACCGGGAAGATCGGCACCTTCACCCCGAATCCAATCAACAGCGCCAGCAGAAGCCAGGCCTGTTCGGATCCAGCCAGCGAGGTGGTGGCATGGTGGGTCAGGGCCGCGATGGAGAAGGTCCACTGCCCGTCAGCGGCCTGCGATGCCGACCAGGCCAGCCACAGGAATGCCGCGAGGGTGATCAGTGAACCGGTGAAGGTGTAGATCAGGAACTTCATGCTGGCCCGGGCCCGGTTCGTACTGCCGTAGATGGCAATGAGGAAGAACATCGGCACCAGGGTGAACTCGAAGCAGACGTAGAAGAAGATGAGGTCACGGGCAAGGAAGACGCCGATCATCGCCGCCTCGAGTCCCAGCAACCAGCCGTAGTACTCTCGCAGGCGGTCGCGGACGGAGGTGAACGAACCAAGAACGGCCAGTGGCAGCAGCAGTGTTGTCAGCAGCACGAGGATCAGGGAGACCGAATCCGCTCCAACCTGGATCTCGATGCCGTAGCGGGACAACCAGTTGAAGGCCCCTTCCAGGCCCCAGGTTCCCTTGCCCCAGCCATCAAACCCGACCGCCGCGGCGATGCTCACGCCGAAGACGACCAGTGAAGTCAGCAGCGCCAGCATCTTGGCCATCCGTGCCGGGGAGACGATGATCGCCAGCACGCCGGCAAGGGGCAGGAGGATCAGCAGCCAACTCATCATTGGACCGACCCCCCTTCGAAGAACTGCATCATCAGGACCATCAGCAGCGTGATCAGAGCCGCCCCACCGGCCATGGTGACGGCGTAGGACTGGAGCAATCCGTTCTGCAGCGGCTGGAACCAGCGAGCGATCAGTCGAGGCAGTCGTGCCGTACCGTCCACGAGGAGGCCGTCGACGATGTATCGATCGAAGCCGTAGGCAATGTGTCCCAGCAGCCACAACGGAGCGCGAACCAGGGCGTGGTAGACCTCGTCCACGTACCACTTGTTCTCCATGGCCACGGGAAGCCAGCGGATCCAGGCTCGCGCGAGCAGCCACGAGCGGAGTCGATCAGCATCCTGCCGACGCCAGAGGTGCAGCCAGAAGGCAAGGAACAGGCCGATGCCACCAACCACGCCGGAGATCCAGTACATCGCGACATGGGGATCCATGCCGAGAATCGATCCGTGGTGGGCGTGCCCAGCGTCATGAGCGATGGTCCCGGGATGCTCCTCGTGTCCGGGGATGCCCGCGGCAGCGGTCGAATCATTGACCATGTCGGCGATCCAGCCACCCTTGATCTCCGAGACCTCGTTGGTCATGAAGTAGGGAACCGACGCAAGCAGGGCGCCAAGGGCAATGACAACCAGCACGAAGTTGATCGCGAAGCGAGGGGCATGCGGATGGAACTCGTGCTCCTCGTCATGGTGGCCATCGTCGTGCAGTTCGTCACCAGGTTCGAAATGAACCGGTCCGGCACAGACCCGGCACCACACCCGGAAGGTGTAGTAGGCGGTCAGGAACGCCGTGAAGATCGCAATCCAGCCCAGGGCCTCGAAGCCCGGCCCCTGCGTCACGAAGGCCTCGGCAAGGATGGCATCCTTGCTGAAGTAGCCGGAAGTGAATGGAAAACCAGCCAGGCAGACGCATCCGATGAACATCGTCCAGGCGACGATGCGCCACCCTTTCATTCGCCGCAGCCCCGACAGCTTTCGAAGATCAAGCTGACCGGCGAACCCATGCATGACCGCTCCCGCAGCCAGGAAGAGGACCGCCTTGAAGAAGGCGTGGGTGAAGACGTGGTAGGACGCGCCGTAGGTGGTGAGGACTCCCAGTCCGAGGAACATGTACCCCAACTGCGAGACCGTTGAATACGCGAAGATGCGCTTGATGTCGTACTGCGCCATGCCGATGGTGGCGGCCAGCAGCGCGGTCAGCCCTCCGACCCAGGCCACCACGTGCAGCGAGGTGGGCTCCAGCAGGAAGAAGGGGTACATCCTCGCGATCAGGTAGATACCCGCAGTCACCATGGTGGCGGCGTGGATCAGGGCGGAGACCGGAGTCGGCCCTTCCATCGCATCCGGCAACCAGACATAGAGCGGCAACTGCGCAGACTTGCCGAATGCGGCGAGCATCAACAGGTACGGGATGGCCTCGACGGACCAGTGCTCATAGGACGCGGCGAAGGTGCCTGCATCGAGGTGAGTGATCAACTCGTTGTACTGGACGGTCCCGAAGGTCGACCAGATCAGGTAGATCGCCAGGGCCAGGCCCAGGTCGCCGATGCGATTGACGATGAAGGCCTTCTTCGCAGCCGCGACCGCAGCGGGCCGTCGGTAGTAGTAACCGATGAGCCAGTACGAGGCGAAGCCCACGCCTTCCCAGCCCAGATAGAGCATCAACAGGTTGTCGCCCATCACCAGGCAACCCATGGCGAAGAGGAAGGCGCTCACTCCGGAGAAGAAGCGAGCGTAGCCCTTGCCGACATCCGTTTCCATGTACTCGCTTGCGTAGAGCGCAATCAGGGTGCCCAGGCCAGTGACAAAACTCATCCAGAGGATGGTCAGTGAGTCGATGTAGAGCGCGAAATTGGCGACGAACGATCCGCCTACCCAGTCCACGGAGATCCACTCGAAGAGCTGGATGCGTTCCGGCACGTCCTCGAGGTTGCCGAGAATGATGGTCAGGACGAAGGAGCAGGCCAGGGACAGGACCGTGATCCACGCCGGCAGTTTCGACTTCACTCGGAATGCTGCGCAGAGACCGCAGAGTGCCAGCGAGATCAGCGGGCACCAGAGGATGAAGCCTGCCCACCAGTGGCTGGTGGCCTCGACGACATCAGCCATGGGAACCGCCGGCACGGCCGGCAGCATCTCGACAATCCGGATGGCGATGGCAGAGGTCATTCGCAGAGCTCCATCCAGTCATCCGCATTCAATGTCGAACGACGTCGATAGAGCAATACCACGAGGGCCAGGGCGAGCGCAGCTTCGGCGGCCGCCACCGTGAGAATGAAGATCACGAAGACCTGCCCGGTGAAGTTGAACCAGTACCGGCCGGATGCCACGAAGGCGATCGCAGCCGCC
Source organism: Phycisphaerales bacterium (assembly GCA_029245245.1). Classification (GTDB taxonomy): domain Bacteria; phylum Planctomycetota; class Phycisphaerae; order Phycisphaerales; family SM1A02; genus UBA854. The sequence goes on along the minus strand of JAQWPT010000001.1, from coordinate 26,370 downwards.
TGGAACATGAGCTCGGTGCAGAGGAACATCACGATGAGATTCCGACGGGTCAGGAACCCCACCAGTCCGATCACGAAGAGCAGGCCGCTGAGCACCAGGTAGTGCGAGAGCGACAGTTGCGAGAAGGTCGTGGCGAGTTGGAGGGTCATGCGGAGGTCCCCTCCCCATCCTCATCCGGGTGCATGGGGTCGAGCCCGATGTCCCGTCGGAGTTCGTCCTCACCGTGCTCGACCTGCCTGCGGGCAAGGACCACGGCTCCGAACATCGCCAGGAGCAGAATCACGCCGGCCAGTTCAAGGCTGGCTGGAAAGGACGCCACGAGTGACCACCCCACGTGCTGGGTATTGCTTGGCATCTGGTCCGGATCGATCCGGACAGCCTCGGTGCCGAACTGCACGAATGGTCCCTCGGCATCCCATCGGATCATGTTGCCGCTGGAGTCCGGTGTCGGTGGCCACGTGGCATCGGGTGACGTGGCAAGAACCGCGTTCTTGAACTGGCGAGGAAGCTGCTCAAGCAACTCACCATGGACGCGGTTCATGACCGACTCGTCCACCGGGTCGGGAAGGTGCGTGAGACCGGTCGTCGTTGCCGAGACAAGAGTCCCTGCGAGGATGAGACCGACGATCACCGCCGCTGCCGGTTCACGAGCCAGGCGGTCGTAGAGAGGAACTTCGTCGACGTGATCGGACTCCGAGGCCTGCTGGGCCAACATGAGAACGAACATGTAGGTGATCAGGATCGCCCCGGCGTAGACGATGATCAAGGCGAATGCCATGAACTCCGCTTCCAGCAGGAGAAAGAGCCCCGCGGAGGACAAGACGACCATCACGAAGTAGAGCGCCGAGTAGACGGGCCGGGAATGCGTGATCATCCGGACCGCCGAACTGAGCGTGATGGCACCGAAGATCAGGAAGAGAATTTCGTGGCCAGGATCGATCTCGCCCGGAACAACCTGCGAACAGATCACCACCAACCAGGCCAGCGCAGAGAAACCGACCACGGTGCCAAGCAACTTGACGACAAGTGGCCCCGGGCGGAGCAGGAGGTAGAGGGCCGAGGCCCCCACCAGACACGCGATATAAGGGTAGAGTCCGTCCATCCAATAACCGGCAGGACCCCCCTCGGGCTGGAATGTGGCCCTTGAGGTCCGTGACCGAGGGGCAAGAATAGTTTTCGGACCCACCCGACGCAACCGAACCGTGCAGGATTTCACGAAGTCGGCCCAAGGTGGGCCAGGGCCCGGCCCTGGATCGGCCACCATCGCCCACTGGGGCCCCTGCCCACCATGTCGTAGGATGCCCACATGCCCACCACCCCGCCAGCCCGCCCCGGGCTCTACCACCAGATCCCCAACATCCTGACCATTCTCAGGGTGGTCTTTGCCGGTGGGTTCTTCCTGGCACTCAGTTTCTACCGCTTTCCGGAAACCGGGGTGTTCTGGGGGAACATCGCCGTGGCCCTCTTTGTCATAGCCGCGGCCACCGATGCCTTCGATGGCGCACTGGCCCGAAAATGGGATGTGGTATCGACGTTCGGCCGGATCATGGATCCCTTCTGCGACAAGGTGCTGGTGCTGGGTGCATTCGTCTACCTCTCCGGGGGGCGGTTCATGGTCAAGGAGTGGTTTGACGAAGATCGACTCCTGACAATGGCATCAGGCGTATACCCGTGGATGGTTGTGGTCATTCTGGCCCGGGAACTCTTCGTGACCAGCATTCGCGGTGTCGCCGAATCCCAGGGCGTGGCCTTCGGTTCCAAGAGTTCGGGCAAGTTGAAGATGATCCTGCAATCGATCGCCATCCCCGTCGTCCTCTTCCTCGTGGTGAACTGGCCACCGGTGGACTACGATTGGAACTTCTGGCTCTGCAACAGCCTGATGTGGATCACGATTGCCATGACGATCTGGTCCGGGATCCCCTATCTCTTCGGCATTCGAACAATCATGGTGGAGATGAAGCCCAACTCGGCGGATTGAAATGCGAGAACCCCTGTTGACAGCCTTCGGCCTTGGCAAACTCCCCCGTGCTCCCGGCACGTGGGGCTCGCTCCCCGTCGCGGTCCTCTTTGCCTTCCTGATGCTCTTCACCAGCAACTGGCTGACAAGCCTGTCGATGCTGATCCTGCTGTTGGGCGCCTCGGCAGTCACGATCTGTTTCGGTCGCTGGGCTGCTGAGCACTGGGGCCGGCCCGATCCGCAAGCGGTGGTCAGTGATGAAGTCGCCGGGCAGAGCCTCGTGTTCCTGTGCCTGCCCTGGGGCGACCGAATTCTGGATGATCGACCAGTGGTGTTCATTGCCATCGCCATCCTGGGCTTCATCCTCTTCCGGCTCTTCGACATCCTCAAGCCGCCACCGATCCACATCCTCGAGCAGTTGAAGAACGGCTGGGGAGTGCTCATGGACGATCTGCTGGCAGCACTCATGGCGGGAGCCCTGCTCTGGCTCATGGTCTGGGGCGTGGGATCAACGATTGGTTCAGGGTGACGCCTGCGGCGTCCGGTGCTCCGTGCCCAGACCCAGGATCCGTCCGGAGAACCGGGGGTCATCCCAGGTGCCATGAACCTGGTAGGTGACGATCCGGTCGGTCAGGAACCCCAACACGTCTCCTACGCCACCAAGGTTCATCTGGAGTTTCTCCAGTGGCCCTGCATTGAATCGAAAGTTCACCTTGGAATCGAAGTAGAGTTCACCCTCGCCTCGAACCGCAAGGTGATCCCCCTCCAGTTCGAGATCGTCGAACAGGACCCGATTGTGCTCCATGGTGAACACCATCGACCCCTCGTCATTGCCCAGAGGCCAATCTTCCTTCCCAAGCACCGCGTCCTGCAGTCCGCTGACGATCGGCACGTTGAGGATGTCCCCACGGGACAAGTTGATGACGCCATGGCCGGCAAGGTGATCCATCACATCCTCCACCTGCGATGACACTTCACCGGTGGCCCCGATCAACCCGCTGTAACGGGGATGGCCTTCGCCCATCTGCGAGAGCAGTCCCTCGACCTGAAGATCAATGATGTCGAACTGCACATCGAACTTCCGTGGAGGATCGAAGTCGAGATTCCCGGTCATCGAGACATGTCCACCACGTGGCATGTGGAGGATCATGTGGTTGAGCACGGTGCTCCGATCCTTCAGATGCAGGTCAGCAACGAGTTTTGGGATCGGGATCAGGTATCCGTAGACGACCGAACTGCTGTTCTCCAACTGCAACTCGATGTCGAGGTCCGATCTGGCCAGATCCACCAGTGGCACCATCCCGCTGGCCCGCAATCCCAGGCTGCCGATGAGTCGATAGTGATCGACGATCCCCTGGATGTCCTTGGGAAGTGATTCAACCCTGGTGGGATCGACCTTCATCATTCCCTTGAAGTTCTCGATCATGCAGTTGCCGGTGTCGATGTTCAGGGAGCCTTCCAGGTCAAGGCTGAGTACGGGGGCACGCTCGACACTGGCGTCGAGCCGGTAGAGCCCCGGGTACCCCGCACGGGGCGTGGCATCAAACTGCAGGGAGATGTCATCGAGATGGATCGTCTCTTCTCCGGGCGATTCAAACTGCAGCGAACCCTTGACGATCTGGATGACGCGGATGTCCAGGAAGTCGCTTGGATTCGTGGAAATCGTATCCGAGTATTCCGCACCTTCGAGCGACTTGATGAAATCGGTGTTCAACCCCACCAATCCGCCATCGTCCCGCCAGCGGAATCGAAGTACGGGGCGGTAGAAGCGGACCTCCGAGATCTCAACGGCACGACCGGCCACCGGGATCCTTTCGAGAGTCAAACGCATCCGCTGCGCCGAGAGAAACGTCTTTCCACTTTCCTCCAGTTCGGGAGCTTCGAGAATCACGGTCAACGGGAACCGGTAGTAGAGGTTCGTGAAATGCAGGCTCGGTCCGAGCAGGTCCCCACTTGCGAGGATGATGAAGTGGAACAACCAGATCCGAATGGAGATCTCAGCCCAGGCCCAGAATCGAACGAGCATCCCCACCGAAACCAGGAGACCGATCAGCAGGGAACCGGGCACAGCGAGGCTCCTGCGTCGGCCACCATTCACTTTCTCCGCACTATTCACAAGAGACTCCTGGGCTGGCTACCATGCCGGGACTGGATGCAAGAGCGTAGCAGGCCCTGTTCACCTTGAGCCCGCAACTGGAGGAAGATCAACCATGTTCACACATCTCCCCTGCAGAAGCACCTGGACCGCCTTTGCCGTCATGCTGCTCTGCCTGCCCGCCGTGGCTCAGGACTCCGAAGGCCGCATCGAGCAAGCTGAGGGCATTCGATCCTTCTCCCCGGAAGGCGGCTCCGGCGAACTCATTGATCTTCCTGCCTACATGGATTCCATCGATCCCACTGCCGTGCGGTGGTACCAGCATGTCCAGACCCTGGCAAACCCATGGTTCGAAGGCCGGCAACCGGGCTCGCGCGGCGGTCGCCTCGCAGCCGAGTACATGAGTTGGTACTTCGACCAGGCAGGACTCGAACCCGTGTTCGTGGTGGAAGAGGGCCAGGGACCGGGGCTCCGCGAGGACCACGATTTCGAGGGTCGCAGTTGGTACCAGCCCTTCGAATTCAACCCCGGCCGCTCCACGCGCCGGCTGATCTCCGCCGACATGAAGTTCGGCACCCGCGACATCGACCCCGAGCACTACACCCCCCTGGGCAACTCCAGCAGCGGCACCATTTCGGCCCCGATCACGTTCGTCGGCTACGGGATCGAAGAGGGACCGGATGGGTATTCCAGTTTCAAGGACACCACAGACCTCACTGGCCGCGTGGCCATGCTCCTGCGATACGAACCTTTGGACGAGGATGGCCAAAGCCAGTGGGGCAACGGCGACAGCTTCAGTGAATATTCCGGCGTGGATCGCAAACTCCAGTCCCTGATCGATCGCGGAGCCGCCGGCGTGATCCTGGTGAATCCCCCCGGGGCGACCCACGGCCGTCGTGGGCTCGAATCCTTCCGGTACACGCGGCGATTTCGACCCCAACTCGATATCCCGGCCGTGCACATGGATCAGGACACCGCGGATGCCCTGCTGAAGGACTCGGACAAGCGGGGACGCGGCCTGGAACGACTGACCGGCCTCGCCAATGTCGGGCGTATCACCACCATCGATGGACGTGAAACCGCCAAGGTCGAACTGGATATCGAAATCTCCCGTCCCGAGTTGCCGGCCCAGAACGTGGCCGCCGTGCTCCCGGGACGAGGTGAACTCGCCGATGAATGGATCGTGATCGGTGGCCACTACGATCACCTCGGACACGGCTACGTCGGATCGCGATCGAACTCCGACGAGATCCACTACGGCGCCGATGACAACGCCTCGGGTGTCGGAGCGGTGCTCGTACTCGCCGATCGGCTCTCTGCCTTCAAGCACGACGGTGATCAACGCTCCATTCTCTTCATCGGTTTCGATGCCGAGGAAGCCGGGCTGCATGGTTCGAAGTGGTTCCTGGACAACGGCCCGATTGATCCTGATTCGATCAGCTGCATGATCAACATGGACATGATGGGCCGATTGCGTGAAAACACCGTTTCCGTTTCGGGCACCGGCACTGCCGAGGAGTTCGACGAACTGCTTCCCCGACTCACCGGACCGACCGGACTCGTGGTTCGCGCGTCCCCGGGTGGAACCGGACCTTCGGACCACAGCAGCTTCTACTCCAGTGACGTACCCGTGCTGTTCTTCTACAGCGGTGACCACGACGACTACCACACGCCCCGTGACCACGCATGGCTGGTCAATCCGGAAGGCACGGCACGCATCATCGACCTTGCCGGTGACATCGCCGAGGAACTGGTGGTGACTCCCAAGCCCCTGACGTTCCGTGAATCAACCGAGGGTGGCCGGGCCCGACGCACGGGTGCCAAGGTCCGATTGGGCATCATGCCCAGTTACTCCAGCGACCTCCCCACCGGAGTCCTGATCGACGGCATCAGCAGCGGCACCTCCGCGTCCGAGGCCGGACTCAAGAAGGGTGACATCATCCTGAAATGGGATGGTGAAGAGATTTCCGGTGGCTCCGCCCTCATGCAGAAGATCATGTCCCACAAGCCCGGCGACACCCCGGTGCTGCTGATCAAGCGCGGCCAGGACGAGATGGACATTCCCGTAACCCTGAAATCCAGCGGCGGCTCCTGAAGTCCGGGGAAAAAGGCCGCCGGCCGATCCTCTCGGACCGGCCGGCGCTTGGGTGATCGTCAATGGACGTAAGCCGAATTCTGTCCCCCGGCGAACCGGGGTGACGACCATTCATCTGGGATCACCGTTGCCGACGATCTCCTGCACGCGACCCGTCCTCAATCCGCGGACCACGGACGCGCCCCGAGGGACGCAGAGGACTGCTTGCGCTTGCACGCGGTGGGGTTTGCCATGCCCCGTCTGTCACCAGCCGGGCGGTGCGCTCTTACCGCACCCTTTCACCCTTACCGACCGAAGCCGGCGGTCTACTCTCTGTGGCACTTTCCCTGACCCGACGATCATGGGCCGGTGGGCGTTACCCACCACCGTGTCCTGTCGTGTTCGGACTTTCCTCACCACGCCGGCGAACCGGACCTGGTGCGGCCGTCTGTCCACTCGCGAATTCTACCACGCAGCCCACCCCACGTCACGACGGAATCCCGTTGGTACACTCGCAGCATGTCCGAACCCGCCCGAGTCCTCATCTGGGCAGATCGCCACCAGGAATCGCTGATTGAACGCAGCCTGGATACCGGTCTGATAACCATGCATGCCGTGGGCAGTCCTGATGACCACGCCGGCCGTGACCTCTCCGATCGATTCTCGGTCAAGCAGGCTGCAGACCTGCGTGCCGCGCTGGCCGAGGGTGATTTCGACATCGCCTGGATCACCGCCCGCGATGTGATCGACCACTCACTGCGTGAGACCATTCGATCCTGCAGCCGACCGGTTGCAACCTCCACCCTGCCCACCGACCCGGTCCTGGACCTGCTCAGTGAAGCCGATCACGGCATGCCCGCGCGATTCGTCCCCCGCATGCGGCAGAGCCTGGGATGCATCTCGGCCATGCAGTTGCTCGAGGATTTCGGTCACATCGAGTGCGTGCACGTATCGATGACCGCCGGCCAGCAGCAGACTGCTCCCTGGTCACTGCTCTACGACGCCATGGACATGGTGCAGGCACTGCTTGGGATCCCCGACGAGGTCTTCGCCGCGCACGCGGGAGCACACTCCCTGCAGCCGGACGTGGTCGCGGGCATCACCGGTCACTTCTCGGTTGCGCTGCGATTCCCCGGCCAGGCCACCGCGTCGATCGTCTGCAGTGACGGTGGCGGAAATTGGGACCGTCGCGTCCTCGTACTGGGCAGCGGCGGTCGCCTGATCATCGACGATCACCGGGTGGAATGGACCATGCCCGATGGTCAACGCAGCGATCCGGACGCCACCAGCGAATCCCTGATCGTGCACGGAGCCGGACAGTTGGCCGCTCACCACCTGCGACGCGTACTGGAAGGCGTGGAGGAGGCCGAGGCACCCGAGACGATCGGTCGCGTGCTGGCATTGTGTGAATCAGCGCGGGTCAGTTGTCTGACCGGACAGGCCGAAGTGCCGGCCCAGATCGTCGGCTCGATCCTGGGCTGAACATCAACCCGTGATCAACCGGTGATCAACCGGTCGTGCAGCGGCACCACCACCCCGGGGATGACCCGCTGCTCGGCGAGTCGTTCGATGTGCCCCGCAAGGGTCCCGAAGACACTCGGGAACTCCTCGATCGAATCAAACGGCCCTTGTCGCCGAACCGACAGGTACACGCTCAAGGGTTCCTCGTCGAAACGCTGCTCGGTGAGCAGTTGCGGCGTGGTACGGGTCTTGATCTCGAGGCTCGCCTGCAGATCCGGGTCGTTGTCCAGGGCGATGCCCAGGAAGGGCTGGACATCCAGGAGCGTCTCCCGGTCGGTCTCGACGAGGGCGGACAAGGGGGAATCCCCCAGCAGGGCATCGAAGACGATTTCGTTTCGGTTGCTTCGGGCGTGCAGGTCGAATCCGAACACGAGTTCGATCGATTCCACGTCGATCGCATTGATCGACAGGAAGAAGGGCGCGATCTCGAGAATCAACTTGTGCAGTTCATAGGCCTGCTCAAGGGAGTCTGGATTGACCCAGCCACTGCGAATGGTTGTCTGGCGAAGTGCCATCCAGTTGTACTGGCCGTCCACTTCCTTTGATTCCAGGGCGAGTTCGCCGTTGTAGCGGCGGAATCGCTCCATCGCAGGATGCTGTTTGCGTACGCGATCGCACATATCCAGCACTGTCTCACGGGCCGTGGGCAGGTCCATGGTGACTGCGATCTTCTGGTTGACGTAGAAATCGGTGCAGAGGGCGCCGAGATTCATGGACATGGTCATCTCCCCAGTCCGTTGGGCTTCGCTTCCCCCATACTCTACCAGTCAGGCGCTGCGACGCATGGGCTGAAGCCGCCAATAGGTCAGGCTTCGCCAGACCCACTCGGCGGGTCCGAACCGGAAGGCCGCCAGCCAGAGCGGAGACCAGATCAACTGGGCGATGGACAGCACCAGCACCACCATGGCCTGGCCGGTTCGCTCCACGCTCCCATACCAGCCCAGGCCGTGCCCGTAGAAGAGCGTGATGCACACGATCGACTGGAGCAGGTAGTTGGTCAGGGCCATCCGGCCCACGGCCGCCAGGCCCGCCTGGAGCCATCGAAGGATGTCCCATTTGACGATCAGCATGATCAGTGCGGTCCAGCCAAGGGCCACGATGATGCTGCCCCAGTAGTTGTACTGGCTGGTCAGGAACTTGGTGGTGATGGGATCCCACTGGACGGCCTCGTGGGAATGGAGTCCCCAGGCCACCACGGGCAGGCCCACGAGGATCCCGGCCCCGAGCAGGCACAGGTAGAAGGCGGTTGATCGCTTCGCGGCGAAGACCCCCCACTTGTGCAGGGCCATGCCCAGGAGCATCAGGCCGGCAGCCCGCCAGAAGACGAAGAAGAAGAACCCCTTGGTCTGCATGATCAGCGCCATGGGGATCCGGACATCCATCTGCTGGGACCAGCCACCGCGATACCCGTCCTTCTGCCACAGGATGCTCTCCTGCAGGGTGGAGCCACTGTTCATCATGGACGCGGCCTTGTCCGGCGGCATCGCATTGAGCAGAAAGCCGAAGCCCAGGTAGAGCACCGACACCACGGCAATCATGGCCAGTCCCATCAACGCCAGCACCACCGGTGGCAACCGGCGACACCAGACCACGAGCATCCCGCAGATGGCGTAGGAGACGAGGATGTCACCGTGCCAGAGCAGGTAGGCGTGACCGAATCCGATCACCAGAAGCCACACCATGCGTCGATAGTGGATGCCAAGCACGGGGCGACCGGTTGCTTCCAGTCGCTCGGTCATGAGCACGATGCCCGCCCCGAAGAGCATCGAGAAGATCGCCATGAACTTCATGTCTGCCAGCAACTGACCCATGTACCAGGCCAGGTAATTGGCACCGGTGAGATCGCCCCAGGCCGTGGGGTTCACGTAGGCCTCGAACGGCATGGAGAATGCCTGGATGTTGAGCACGAGGATGCCCAGCAGGGCGAGTCCTCGCAGCACGTCGATCGATCCGATGCGCCGGTCCTCGCCCAGCGGTGCCATGGCGGTCGTCGTCGTCATGCGCGGCCTCCGTCGAGGATCCACTTGAGTACGGACTCCACGTCCGAGAGATCCTCCAGCACCAGGTCGGCCCCGGAGTCATGCAATCGCTGCGCCGGATGACTGCCGGTGCAGACGGCCAGGACCCGGCACCCCGCGGCCTGGCCGCTGGTCACATCGTGCTCGGTGTCACCCAGCAGGACGATGTCGACGGGATCGCGACCGTTGTCGGCCCGGAACCGCTCGATCGCCAGTGGCGGCAGGTCATGCCGGATCTCACCCTCGTCGCCGTAGGCGCCGCCGGTGAAGAGTTCCGGGTCGATTCCCGCTGCCTCGAGTTTCATGTGGGCCGACTCGATGTAGTTGCCCGTCACCAGCGCCATCGTCACACCGTCGTGGGCCGCCAGTCGCTCGAGCAGTTCCACCACGCCGGGAAGGATCTGGACATCGTGACCCGCGGCAAGCAGTGCGCCGAGTGTCTCCAGGTAGCGGCCCCGGTAGTCGCCATGGTGCTCCGCATGATCATCGCGGCCAAGGGCGGCCATCGCCTCCTTGAAGATCAGCGGATCCAGGCGGCCCCCCAGTTCGATGCCATCGAGGGAGAAGTCCTCCCCGAAAAGCTCCACCCCTGTCTGCACGATGCCCCGGGCACCAATGCCTTCGCTGGTCAGGAGCGTGCCATCGATGTCGAGCAGGACAAGCATTGGGATCCTTGATCAGGAAACGGCGACGGCGGCAGCCGTGGTGACCTTGCGAGCTGCATCGGCCAGGTCGCCGGCGGTCTGCATGGTCGGCAGTCCAGACCGGGCTTCTTCGAGGATGGCCCGGGCTGCTTCCACGTTCGTGCCCTCAAGCCGCACCACCAGCGGAACGGTGAACCCGATTTCCTTGGCCGCGGTGACGATGGCCTGGGCGATCCGATCGCACTGCATGATGCCGCCGAAGATGTTCACCAGCACGCCGGTGACCTTCTCCTCGGAGAGGATGATTCGGAAGGCCTCGGTGATCGCCTCAAGGGACGCGTCTCCGCCGACGTCAAGGAAGTTGGCCGGTTCCCCGCCCTCGAGCTTGATGATGTCCATGGTGCTCATGGCGAGCCCCGCCCCGTTGACGAGGCAGCCGATGTTGCCATCGAGGGCCACGAAGCTCAGGCCGAACTTCTTGGCATGCAGTTCGTCGGCGTTCTCCTCGGTCGGATCGAAGAGGTCCGCGATCGCTTCCTGGCGGAACAATGCGTTGTCGTCGAAGTTGAACTTCGCATCGATGGCCATGACCTCGCCTGCGGGCGTGACGATCAGCGGATTGATCTCCGCCAGCGACGCGTCCTTCTCCACGAAGAGTTCCGAGAGCCGGGCCATGATGTCCACGGCCTGCTCGAGCTGGTCGCCTTCGAAGCCGAGTTGCCCGGCGAGCTCGGCCGCCTTGGCGCGATCCAGGCCGTCGAGCGGGTCCATCGGGAGCTTGAGAATCGCATCGGGGTTCGACTCGGCCACGGCCTCGATCTCCACCCCGCCCTCGGCGGAGGCGATGAGCGTGTTCGTCTCACGGGCACGATCGGTGGTGATGGCCAGGTAGAGTTCCCGTTCGATGTCCACGGCCGCGGCCACGAGCAGTCGATTGACCTCGAGTCCCTCGGCCCCGGTCTGATTCGAGACCATCCGGTTGGACAGCATGAAGGTGGCCGCTTCGCGCACCGCATCGATCGAGTCGACGACCTTGACGAAGCCTGCCTTGCCTCGACCACCAGCGTGGACCTAGGCCTTGACGACCACGAGTCCGGCCCCATCGGCCATGATGGATTCAGCGGCCTCGACGGCCGTGTCGACCGTGGTGCACATGCAGCCCGAGGGCACGGGGATGCCCGCGGATGCGAGCAGTTCACGGGCCTGGTATTCGTGGATCTTCATCGCTGCGGCACTCCCGTTCGTGTGTGATGGCCAAGGCGGGGCATCCTACCACCGCCCCCCGGGGAGTTCTAGAATGCAGGCAGAACAAGGAGGACCGACCATGGCCCGCACCCCCTCGACGATGTCCCCGCTGGGAACGACCTGCCCCGATTTCACCCTCCCGGATCCGCGTGGCGGCACCGTCGACCGCGACGGGGTGATGGGCGAACGGGGCCTGCTGGTCATGTTCCTCTGCAACCACTGCCCGTTCGTGGTCCACGTGGCCGACGAACTGGCGGCCATCGGTCGCGACTACGCGGACTCGGGCCTCGGGGCGGTCGCGATCTCCTCCAACGACGTCGCCAACTACCCCGACGACGCCCCCGACAAGATGGCCCAGGAGGCCGAGCACCGGGGGTACGTGTTCCCCTACCTCTACGACGAGACCCAGGCCGTGGCGCGGTCCTTCGATGCCGCCTGCACCCCGGACTTCTTCCTCTACGACGCCGATGGCCTGCTGGTCTATCGAGGGCAGCTTGATGACAGTCGTCCCGGCAGCGAGGCTCCGGTGACCGGCGCCGACCTGCGCGCGGCGATGGACGCGCTGGTGGCCGGGAAGCCGGTATCCGGCGAGCAGACCCCAAGCCTGGGCTGCAACATCAAGTGGAAGCACTGAAGCGGAACTGCATCACGCCCCGTCGGCACACGCACAGACTGAACTGCCATCGACGGTGCATCCCCAGTTGCCAATGACATTCAGCACGGCATTGACATCGTAGGGATTGTCCCACCCATTCAGCACGGCCAGGATGTCTTCCACATCCACCCTGCCATCACAGGTGAAATCACCATCGCAGGAGAGGACCGGGCATTCTTCATCGAACTCGTTGCCTCCACCATCGGTATATCCGTTGTCGGCAGAGATGTCTGGTTCCGTGTTCTGGCAGAACAGGGTGCCGGCAATGACCAGGTTGGATTGCAGGTTGCTTGGAAAGTCACGGATCGCACCGCCAAGCGCCTCACCGCAGCCATATCCAGTACCAGGATCGTAATTGGCAGGCATACAATCAGGAGCCGTATCAAACTGATCACACCATGCAGATACTGAGTTCTCTGCGAACACACAGTTCCGGATTTCCAGTTGACGTGGGTTCACTGGCCGAGCAATGGCACCACCTCGGGCGTTGCCATCAGTGAATCCCACCCTTTCATCCTCAATTGCTGACAACTCTGACGTCGCATCATTGCCAAGGAAACAGCATCGCTCAAGCGTCATCGCAAATCCACCATGGTAGATGGCCCCGCCCTCTGCATCCGTGGCATGATCACACCCCGCACCATCTAAACCACCACGAGTGCAGGACGCCACACAGTCGTACCCATCCATCGATCCACAGTACGGATCAACCCCATCGTCTTCACAATCCATGCACTCCAGGCAGGATTGGCAACTGTCGTAGGAGGCGCGGTTGCCGACGAACCGGCAGTCGGACACCAGGAAAAATTCATCCTCATCACCCGGTCCCTGGGTAGTGATGGCTCCACCGACTCGACCCGCCACGTTGTCGATGAAATCACACTGATCAAGCGCCAACCAGGAATTCCCCTCACTATCAGGCATTGCAAAGAGTGCACCGCCCTGTGCATCGCCGTCTGATGACGCCTGAGCCCAGTTGCCATCAAAGCGGGTGCGCATGAGCCGGAGCGTTCCCGCGGAATAGATCGCTCCACCACTGGCATAGGTTCCGTTGTTGACGAAACTGCAGTCGGTCATGCGAGCGTAATTCGTTCCCCAGAGCATCACGCCGCCTCCGCCCACACCGGAGGTACTCTGACCGAGGCAGATATTGGCCTGGTTGGAGTCGAAGTGGCAATCGGTCATTACCAGATGACCGACCGGCCCCATGAGACCACCACCCTGCTCACCTGCCTCGTTGCCGGTAAAGACACAGCCGGAGAGGTAGGTTCGAGCATATGGAACTTCATTAATATCCGAACAGCACAACCCGCCTCCCGCTGACTCAGCGGTGTTGTTCACGAAGGTACATCCATTGAAATAGGCACCACCGTAGTGTCTGAAGTAGCAGGCGGGTTGTCCTTCATCACATTGGCATTGCTCATCGCCATTCCATTGATCAACCAGGTCGCATTCAGCCAGGCACATCTCTTCTCCGGAATTGAACGCGGAACAGTAGAAAGGATGATCAACGCTGTCACGCTGAGAACCACCGCCGCCGTACGTCGCGCGATTGTCGACGAAATCGCAGAAGTGCAGTTCCACGTTGCTTTCCTGCCCGATGCCGACTCCCCCACCGAAACCGTCACAGCTGCCAGCAGCCGTATTGCTTCTGAAGATACAGTTGGTGAGCGCAGCAGTTGAATCGTAGAAAGCTGCCCCGCCACCCCAGGCCGCCGTGTTGTTCTGGAACAGAGACCACTCGACCTTGACCAGCGCATCCGTCTGGCCCTGATCCGTATGCACGAACAGGCCTCCACCACATTCCCGGGCATAACAACTGCCTCCTGGCAGTTCCTCGTAAAACTCCACGCCAAGACAATTCTGAATGGTGAATCCCTGATCGCGTCCCCCGACCTCATCGTATCCCCCGATCCTGATGCCAACCTCGTCCACGACCACCAGTGGCTCGCACAGGAGTCCTCGGCGGACATGCTCACCATCGATGAACGTCACCTTCATGCCGTCCCGGGCGTAGAGCGTGAGCGACTTGTCCTCGATGTGCGCCACCGACTCCCCGGTTCCTCGATGGGTCCCAGGCCAGACTTCGATGCTGTCACCATTGCCTGCACGGTCAATCGCCCACTGGATCGTTGCAAATGGCGCATCGGCAGAGCCGCCATCATTGGCATCGCTTCCATTCACATCCACGTACCAGGTCGCTGCGGATACAAATCCGGTACAGACCAGACATGACACGACACATGCGAAAAGTCCCGATGGCTTCATGGCTCACTCCTCTGCAGATTCATCCATGCCAGTGATGCAGGCGAGACACGGCTCGCCCTCATGGATCTATGCCATCTGCAATGAAGGCTGCGACAACATCAGGAATATGGTGGCTGTTGCTTCAACTGCTCTTCGACCATCGCGTGTTTCGGCTCTCGTGAGGCCGCCTACTTCCCAGGCGTGCCCGCAACCTGCACCACGATGCGGCGGTCATGGGCCGCCGTGCGGTGCTCGAAGAGAAAGATGCCCTGCCAGGTGCCCAGCACCATCCGGCCATCAACCACCGGGATGCTCAGGGACACGTCCGTGAGCATGGACCGGATGTGCGAGGGCATGTCATCGGGCCCCTCGTCAGTGTGTGTGAACTGAGGCTGGTCCTCGGGCACGCTGCGGGCCATCCAGTCTTCAAGATCACGCCGCGCCGAGGGGTCCGCGTTCTCCTGGATCACCAGCGAGGCCGAGGTGTGCTGCACGAAGAGCACGCAGACCCCGTCACGGGTGCCGATGGACGCGACCGCCTCGTGCACCTGGTCCGTGATCTCGTAGAGCCCCTTGCCCGTGGTTGAAATGGTCAGCGTGGTCGCCATGGTCACTCCCCTGCCGGTGGAATCGGTCGGCCATGTGGGTCCTCGCCCTCATCATGCTCGGCAAGTTCCTCGATCATCGACGGTGACGTGAAATGCTCGAGCCGATCCGCGGTGCCATGGAGGTGATCCGGACGCAGTCCGAGTCGCTCCCAGAGGAATCGTTCCCAGAGCCGATGCGTACGCACCAGGGCGCGGGCCGCGACCCGACCATCGTCTGTCAACTGCAGTCGATCCGACACGACGGTGACCTGGCCTGCCCCCCGGACGCCGCGCAAGGCGCCGACCGCGACACTGCGTGAAACCGACAGCGCCTCGCGGATGTCGGACGCGGAAAGTGGCTCGTCTCCCTGCCGCGTCCCCTCCTCGAACCGATACAGCAGCCCGAGGATGTCCTCCTTGGCGATGCGCAGGGCCAACTGCCTCCGTGCCCAGGCTCGGGCGATCAACCCGTGCCGGGGCGACAACGTCCAGGCCGCCACGAAGAGCACCCCGGACATCACCGCCATGGCTCCCGACGTGGACATGCCCCCGTCGAATCCGAACCATCCCGGCACGATCAGCGCAGCGAGATGCCCCAGTACGGCGGCTCCCACGGCGAATGCCATGGTCCATGCCAGCATGGGTCCGTACCGATCGACCATGAGCCAGGCCGACGCACCGGGGACGACGATCATCGCCACCACCAGGATGCTGCCGACGGTCTCGAAGGCCATCACGGCCGTGACCGCGGTCATGGCCATGAGCACGCCCTGGACGAGGCGGGGCCGGAACCCCATCGAGGCCGCCAGCGATTCGTCGAAGGCGGTGAGCTTCAACTCCTTGGCGAAGACCAGGAAGAGGATCACGTTGATCAGCAGGGCAGCTCCGTTGACCACTGCCCCACGCGGGATGCTCCATCCGAATACGTCCACCTGATCAAGATAGGAAAGTTCGATGGAACCATAGATGACCACGTGGGGATCAATGTGCACGTCGTCGGCGAAGAGCCGGATGAGCACGAGGCCCAGCGCAAAGAGCGCCGTGAAGACGATGCCCATCGAGGCCCCGACCTCGGTGCGGCCCGCCCGCTGCACGAAGTCCACGAGCACCGTGGTGAGAATGCCGATGACCACTGCCCCGGCGATCATGACCCAGGGGTCGGAACTGGCCGTGACCAGGAACGCAATCGCCACCCCGGGCAGGACCGCGTGGCTGATCGCATCACCCATCATGCTCCGGCGACGCAGGACCAACTGGGCCCCGGGCAGGGCGCAGGCCATCGCGCACAGTGCGCCGACGATCACGACCCAGGTGTCGTAGATCTGCCAGGTCATGCCGCCCCCCCGCTTCCACCCAACGCGTGCGGACTCGAGGGCACCTCGCCCGCGGCCGCTCCCAGCAGATGTTCGAGTTGGACGATGAGGTCCTCATCGAGGACGTGCTCGATTGCATCGGCATCCCGATCGACATGAGACGGTGCGATGTCGGCATGATGAATCAGGTAGGCCTCCCAGAGGCGGTGGTTGCGAACCACGCGGTGGGCCCGTTCACGGCCGGCCTCGGTCAACTTCAGGGACGCGGAGTCGACTCGCACCAGCGACCCGCGTCGCACGCAGCGCGTCACCAGTGTGGCCAGTTCACCCGTGGTCCATGACCGCATGGAGTGCAGGTCGGAGATCGCGACCTCCTCGCGACCCGTGGTCTCGATGCATTCCCAGCAGGCACGAAGCACGTGCTGCCGATCGACGCGGCGTGAAAGCGTGCGGCGCGAGAGCCAGCGTGGAACAACACCTCGGCGACCGATGAAGAGACTGACGAAGAACAGGGCTGCGCAGACGAGCACGATCACCGGTCCCGTGGGCATGCGGGCCACACTCGCCGACAACATGGCACCCAGCCACGCGCTGAAGCCGCCGATGAGGGCCGAGGCGATCACCACCACCGGCAGGCGGTGCGACCACAACAATGCCGTCGATGGCGGAATGATCAGCAGGGCAATGGCCAGGACCAGGCCGACCGACTGGATCGCCAGCACCGTGACCAGCGCTACGAGACCGGTCAGGAGAAAGTCCAGGGCCAGGACGGGCCAGCCCCGGGCCGCGGCCCAGGACTCGTCGAAGCACAGGACCGCCAGTTCCTTGAAGAAGACGATCACCAGGAGGATGACACCCAGCGACGTGAACCCGATGAGCCTGGTGTCACCGGGCAGCATGGTCGCAGCCTTGCCGAAGATGAACCGCTCGAGCCCGGCAGCATTGCCATCAGGCATCTGCTGCACGAGTGACAACAGGCAGATGCCGAAGCCGAAGAAGACGCTGAGCACGATGCCGATGGCCGCGTCGTCCTTGAGCCGCGTCGTACGCTGGATCAATACGATGGCCACCATGGCCAGCAGGCCGGCGACATAGGCACCCAGCAGCAGTCCGAGCAGTGACTTGCCGGCCAGTCCGAACGCCACCATGACCATGAAGGCCACCGCGATGCCCGGCAAGGTGGCGTGGCTGATTGCATCGGAGGTCAGGGCCCGACGCCTGAGTACGAGGAAGGCGCCCACCGTACCCGAGGCCAGTCCCAGCGACAGCACGCCAAGCACGACCCAGAGTGTATTGGCGTCGCGCAGCAACAAGGCACGTTCGAACGCGGGCCACCACGTTCCCTGGTCGGACGCCAGGACCAGTGGCAGGTGGCTCACGGGTGATCTACCCCGCTGCTGCGAGCCAACCGCTCGCTGGCCTCGGACAGAATCGTCAACTGGCCACCGTAGGTCTGGCGCAGGGCCTCGGGCGTGAATGCGGTCTCGACCGGCCCATGGGCCACGACCCGCATGTTCAGGAGGATCACGGAATCGAAGTAGTCGTTCACGGTCTGCAGGTCATGATGCACGACCACCACCGTCCGGCCTTCGCTTCGCAGCGAACGAAGCACGTCCACGATGGCCTGCTCCGTCGCGGCATCGACGCTGGCCAGGGGTTCATCCATCAGAAAGAGCTGCGCATCCTGGGCCAGGGCCCTGGCAAGGAAGACTCGCTGCTGCTGTCCACCGGAGAGTTGGCTGATCTGGCGCGAGGCCATGTCGGCCAACCCCACTCGCTCCAGCGCCTGCATCGCCTCGTTCTTCTGCCGACGCCGCACGGGTCGGCACCAGCCCAGCGCTCCGTAGCGGCCCATGGTCACGACATCCAGGGCTGTCACCGGGAAGTCCCAGTCCACCGATTCACGCTGGGGCACGTAGGCGACGAGCGACCGCTGGCTCTTCATGGGTTTGCCGAAGACACGCACGGTGCCCGAAGCCACCGGGATCAGGCCCAGCGCCGCCTTGAGCAATGTGCTCTTGCCGGCCCCATTGGGACCGACGATGGTCACCAACTCGCCTGCGGGGACATCGAGATCAACGTCCCAGAGCACCGGCTTGCGGTCGTAGGCGACGGTGAGATCGTGGATGGACAGGGGGGATCGTGGCGAATGCTCCGGGCCGAGGCCCGGTGACGTGGTGACGTTCTGTTCAGGTTCCCTCGTTGGCAAGGTTCCGGGCTCCCCTGAAGCCGCCTTCGGGTACCGAACCACCCAGCGAGGACGAGATCACGTTCACGTTGTGCTCGATCATGCCCTCGTAGGTCCCTTCCCAGGTCCCTGCCGCACCCATCGAGTCCGAGTAGAGGATACCGCCAACCTTGACCTCCTGACCGCGGCTGCTGGCTCCCTCGATCAGGGCCTGCACATTGCGTTCAGACACGCTGGATTCGATGAACACAGCTGAGATCCGCTTCTCGACGATGAAATCGACGAGTTGGTTGATGTCATTGATGCCCGCCTCGGATTCCGTGGTGATTCCCTGGACCCCACGCACCTCGATCGCATAGGCCTTGCCGAAGTAACTGAACGCGTCGTGGGCCGTAATCAACACCCGCTGGTCCTTGGGAACGGATCCCATGACCCAGGTGACGTATCCATCCAGCGCGGCAAGCCGTTCAGCATAGATCCGGGCGTTGGCCTT
The DNA here is from genome assembly GCA_029245245.1 of Phycisphaerales bacterium. GTDB lineage: Bacteria > Planctomycetota > Phycisphaerae > Phycisphaerales > SM1A02 > UBA854. The sequence continues at coordinate 7,333 of JAQWPT010000001.1, read as the reverse complement.
GTAATGGGCTTCTCCCGCCGGGTCGATCATGACCAGCGCCTCGACTACCACGGGAATCCCGGTGGCCCAGGCATTGACGTCGTGCCAGATGTGCGGATCGTGCTGGCCCGGGTATTCCGCTGAATCAAGCAGTCGATCCACCGGTACCTCGTCGCTGATGACGACAACCTGCTTGCCGATGTTCCGTGACTTCTCAAAGACCTCGGTCATCCGCCCTTCCAGGTGCAACCCGTTGGCGAAGACCAGGTCGGCAGCGAGGACCCTGCGAACATCGGCTGCCGTGGGCTGATACATGTGGGGGTCGACGCCCTCCTTCATGATGCAGCTCACCTCGGCCCGATCCCCCGCCACGTTCGTGACCAGGTCCTTGATCATGCCGGTGGTGGTGACGATCTTGAGATTCGCAACTGCTTCCGCCCGAGCCCAAGGAGCCAGGCAGGCAACAGTGAGGATGATGAGAAGGAAAGAGCGAGGCATGTGAAGGTGGTCCCCAACAACAAGAAGCGCTATTGCTAATTGAGATTGAGTCTCATCCTAGGGGGTGGCCTGCCCCTGTCAAGAGTATGGCCTCAATCGGTCGTCTGATCTTCGGGAGCAGGCTGCTCCTCATCAGGCCGAATGTCATCGGAGAGGTCGTTGAGCCCATCGGCCGTGCCCGACCGGGCACGGTCCGCAGCATGCTTGCTGGCGTCTCCGACATTACCTGCCGCGTCTGAAATGTTGTCCCCAGCCTTCTTCAACTTCTCCTGCTCATACTTGTCGCAGCCAGCAAGAGTCAGGCACAGGGCACACGTCACGATGGAAATAAGGTGTTTCATGGGTGCATGGTAGCGGGATCCACCGGAATGATTCTGCAGGGAAACCGCGATTTACCCTCTCCAGGGCCAATTTCTCGCGACAAATGGATTTCTTCGACTTCCAACTGCTAGAACCCCCCCTCCCACACAGATACATGGTGGAGCGGGCACCAACCCGCCGGCACGAAACCAACCGGGAGCCGCATCCTCCCGTTCAACGCATCTTCATTCTCTCCTGCATGCCTGGCCCGGAACGTTCCGGGTCAGGCGTTTTTTCAGGCGTGGTCCGCCTCGTTGAACTGCAGTGCACGTGGTCGAAGCAGAAGCAACAGGAAGATCACGGTCATGATCCCACCGCAGACCAGGATGACCGTCTGGGGGCCGAGGCCACAGCGGGCCAGGAACACGTAGAACAGACCACCGAGGCTCATCAAGACATAGCAGAGCCAGTTGGCGGCAGCCAGCCAGCGGCCACGCATCTCCGGGGGAGCCAGGCGCTGCGTCATGGCCAGCAGCGGCACCAGGAAGAAACCGGATGCAACACCAAGCAGCATCAACAGGATGAAGATGCCCCACCACGTGGGTGACACGGCACCCATGAGTACGTACACGACTGCCAATGCGATCGCAGCCGGTGGTACGAAGCCGCTTCGGATCGTGGTTCCCGAGCACCAACCAGCCACAGCGCATCCGATGCCGATGCCGAGTCCAGCTGCACCCAGCAGCAAGGTGGTCTTCGACATGGTCACGCCGAGTTCATGCTGCATGTCGGGTATGGCGGAGATGAGCAGAATCGCGGCCATGAAAAAGAACGACCAGATCCATGTGGCCATCCACACTGGTGTCGATCGCATTGCTCGCAGATCCCTGATCACCTGTGCGAATGGATTCCACCGCAGGGGTGCAGCGGGGTTCATCGCAGGCAACGGCGTGATCCACCACGCTGAAATCACGCCGAAGATGGTGACCGCAAGCAACACGACCGCGACGAACCCATGTCCATATTCAAACAGGTATCCACTCAAGGAGGTACCGGCAATGATCGAAATGTTCGTCGCGAGACTGATGACACCATTGGCACGACTCAACTGCCCTGTACCGGTGACTTCCCGGATCATGCCGTACTTGGGCGGATTGAAGAAGGCACTCTGCGTCGCCAGCACAAGGTAGCCTCCAATGGTCAACCATGGCGAGTCAGTCAGCAGGCCGATGCCGATGATGACGATGATTGGCAGTTCGGCCAGCCGAACCAACAGCACCATCGCACGCTTGGAATATCGATCAGCCAACTGCCCGGCCATGCCGAGAAACAGGATGAACGGACCGGTGAGCATGACGCTGATCCAGCCCGTCCCCCCAGTGCCCAGTACCTGGTCCCACTGGTTTCCAGTCGCCACCAGCACCAGCAGTACACCCTTGAGCAGGTTGTCGTTGAATGCACCGGCAAACTGCGAACCGATCAGACCGAGAAAACCTCGCGTCCACAGCCGTGTCGACTCGGTCGAAGTCATGTGATCAGGCAGTGCACTCATTGAGAAGCAATGGTATCTGCAGTCACTGACTCAGGGTCATTTCGGACAGTCGGGACAGACAACGCCCTGGGCCCGGGCCTTCACACAGCAGGGATGATCGCATTCGCGGCCCTGGGCCTCGGCAGCGCGGCAGCAGGCGGGCAGGTCTTCGGCTGCCACCTCCTGGGTTGGTGATTCCTCGGCCCCAGCCGCAGCGGGCGTGGGATCTGCCTCGGGGTCGGTCTCCGCTGGCTCCTGCACCACGAGGTCCTCACCAAGTTCGATGTCCAGTTGCGGACGGCGGGCATGAGCCTGCTGTGCCGCGGCGGCCTGAACCTTCGTGTCCCAGAGGTAGAGCGTCCGCAGCGCCGGCAACGCTTCCATCGCAGGCAGGCCGGCATCGGAGACGTCGGTCCCGAACAGGTTCAACGACTCCAGGTGCACCAGCTTTCGCAGATCGGAGAGCCCCGCATCGCCGACCCCGGTGCGATCGAGCTTCAGCGTGCGCAACTGGACACATCGGCCAATCAAGGGCATTCCGGCGTCGGTCACACTGCTGCCACCGAGGTCCAGGCGCCAGAGCACCGGCTCAAGTGGTGTCAGCAGGTCCAGGTCGGCGTTGGTCCAGGCCGGTCGAGCCAGAGATGCATTGAGTTCGTACCAGGGCGATCCCTGGTGCCGCGGAGCGATCATGCCTCCACGTGCACCGATGGCGGCAAGGGCTGCGTCGAGGGTGGCGGGATCGATCGTCGGCGCCGGCTCCACCGATGCCGGTGGTGCCTCCGTCATCTCCGGAGTTGACGGCGGAGATGCGGCGGCGGCGTCATGGGGCGCCCCGTCCGTAATCCACTCCTTGAGCAGGTCCACCTGCTCCGAGGTCAATGGCTCTCCCTTGGGAGGCATGCGGTCATCGTGATCGGCGGGCAGCATGACGCGTTGGATCAGCTTGCTGGCGTCGGGATCGCCGGGAATGACAACCCACCTGGCCTGGCGATCAGCAGGAAACGCCTTGGCCAGCGGGAAGAGTTGGAGTTTGTCCTTCTGCTTCTCCGGCCCGTGGCAGGAAGCGCAGCGAGCCTCGATGATCGTGGCGACCTGGTCCTGGAGCCCGGCATCTTCCATCACGACGGGTTCCGTGGTGATCACCGCACGATCATCATCGTCGAAGAGATACCCTTCGCCCCAGACCATCTCTCCTCCGAAGAAACTGGTCACGATGATGAGCATCGCGCCGCCCCAGAGGCCGAAGCGGTACGCGTGGAAGGACCAGTTGGATTTGCTTGATCGCTCAATGCACCAGCAGACCACCACCGCGACCAGAACGCCTGCGGCGGCGACACCAAACCATCGATGAAGTTCCAGGGTGTTTCCCGAGCCGTACTCTTCACCGAAACTCCACCCGGTCCAGGCTGCCAGGCAGGCGAAGACCGTGCCGACCCAGAGGCAGAAGGCGGCGATCGGCGAGGGGCGGGCATCGCGGCGAACCACGAGCACCAACTCCACGGCGGCCGCGGTGAGAATCATCGCGATCGGGAAGTGGATCAGCAGCGGGTGCAACCGACCGAACAGCGGCCAGGCGGAACCGGCCACCGTACCGTCGGCGAGCAGGAAGAGGTCGATCATGGCTTCGATTGTCCAGGGCTGGAGGGTCGTACGGCCGAGGCGCCGCCGGTGCGGGCCATGCCACCAATGCGAATCACCAACTCTTCCTCACCGGGTACATCCGTATAGATGGTGACGTCACCACGGATGGGCTGCTCGGTACGACCAGGAGTGCCCGTGAGCACGAGCAACCAGTTCGACAGCCCCGAGGGAGACGGCACGAAAGCCACCTCCATGTCCCCCACCGTCCCCTTGTCGATGGTCGCAGAAAGCACCTGATACTCCTTGCGATCAACATTTCGCAGGGTGATGGTCTTGCTGAAGGTTTCACCTGGTTCGACGATACCCACCTGGAACATGGTGGCGCTGGGCTGGAGAGTTCCAGAAATCTTTGCGCTCGTCGTCACCTTGGCGACATGGGTGACCGGTTCACTTTCAGGCGTTGGCTTTCCCTCGACTTCAACGTTCAATGTGGCGTACTGCGCGCCCCAGGGCGCCTCCGGCGAAAGACTGACGAGGACGCTGCGGGGACCATCGGTGATCCCCTCGGGTCTCGGCAGCAGCTGAGCGCTGAAATACCTGGAAGCAAGTCCACTCATGTAGACCCGGTTGACGCTGAACTGGGGATCAAGGGCCGCCAACTGGACGACGGCCTGATCACCGGTGCCGATGGTGGAACTCTGGAAACGGACCATCTTCGGAGTGGCGGTGACGAACGGGGTAATGTCCGCCTTGATCGCCAGGGTGATCACCGGGGTCTCGGGATCGTTCGTGTAGACCGTGATCCGCTTTGTCTGTCGACCGGATCCCTTGGGCTTGAAGCTCACCTTGATCTCGGAGGCTTCACCGGGCGCAAAGACCTTCTTGTCAAGGGCCGGAGTGGTGCAGCCGCATCCCGCCTTCACCTGCTTGATCACCAGTGAACCGGTCCCAGAGTTCACGAATGGAAACGCCGTCTGGTACGTCTCGACATCCATGATGGCGCCGAAGTCATGCTCGGTGGAAGCAAAGTTGATGTCACTGGCCGCAGCACGCTCCTGGGCTCCCGCCCCCTGCGACAGGATCAGCAGACCCACTGCAAGGCAGCAAAGCCAGTGCAGGACGGTCAAACGGGTATTGAAACGGGGTGACTGCTCCATTCCACCAGCATACACGCTCGAGCACGGGGATCCATGCCCGCCAGATCCCCCCTGAGCACAACGATGCACCGTTGCCAGGCACCATGGCGAAGAGGTTGGCCTGAAAGCGGATTTTTCTCTTGCATGCACGTCCTCCTCGGTACACCCTCAACGTGGTCCAGATCTGGACCGTGTGGGGGGGACTGCAGGATTGGAACGTCCAACCTGCTTCCTGCACGCGTGTCCTGGCGGGTCGTACCACAGCCCAACTCGACATGTTGTGTGTTCCCGGAGGCCTCAGCAAGGCGCTCCATGCATGCTGCCCATGTCGATCGAGCCCGACTCGATCGATGACATACCACACCACGCTCGAGAGAGAGGAGCACAACGTGACTTGCACCGTACGACCCCGGTTGGGGTGGTCAGTATTGACCGCTGCTATCTGTATGACGTTTGGGGGATCAACCTTGGCCGCCACTGCCGACGCGGCACATGCTTCGCTGTCGGAAGAGGTCAACAACCAGCTCCAGCTGAGATGGTCGAACATCGAGTCCGCCGATATCAGCGCCGGCGTGGGCAGCGACCTGCTCATCAAGATCAGCATTGATGGGATCAATCGCCAGATCTCAATTGCTCCCTCCTCCATCCGAACCGCCGATTACCGCCTCATTGAAGATCGAGGCAACGGCGTGCTCGTGGATGTGACCCCGGGCCCAATCAACACCTACCAGGGTGCCGTGCTCGGCCAGGAGCAATCCCGTGTCGCAGGCTCCTACATGAACGACCTGCTGTACCTGTCGATCCGACTCGATGACGGTTCCATCTGGTGGGCGGAGCCCCTCGCCGATCGCTTCAAGATCGCCGACGAGAGTCTCTACGCCGTCTACCCCGAACAAGCCATCATTTCTCCCAAGGGATTCTGTGGCACCACGGAATTCGAACACGGGATACTCGACGAATGGGAACTCGCCAAGATCAACGATGGCGATTCCAGTCGCGGATCCAGCGTCTGTGCCGCAGTCCTCGCCTGCGATGCAGACTACGAGTACTACCAGGACTACGGTTCGACCTCTGCGGTTGAGAACCGGATCAACTCCGTCATCAACGCAATCAATACCCAGTACGAATCACAGGTCGGGCTGACCCACACGGTCAACACGATCATCGTGCGCACGAGCTCCAGTGATCCCTATTCCGGAAACATCGACAATCGCCTTGACCAGGTTCGATCCCATTGGGAGTCCAGCCAGGGCGGCATCAACCGCGACGCCGTCCAGCTGTTCACCGGCAACGGCGGTGGCGGCGGCACCATCGGCATCGCCTGGCTCAGTGCCATCTGCACGAGCTACGGCTACAGCGTCGTGGAATCCGACTGCTGCGGCTCCTTCGGCTGCACCACCGACCTCTCCGCCCACGAACTCGGGCACAACTGGGGAGCCGGTCACTGCGACTGCACTGGAAACACGATGAATCCGTACATCGTCTGTGCCAACAGCTTCTCTGCCAGCACCATCGGCAGCATCACCTCCTACCGTGATTCGATCAGCGGCTGTCTCGACGGTGAGTGCGGCGACGGCGGCGGTGGTGGAAGCGTCGACAACGACGAGTGCGCCGATGCCACCTTCATCAGCGAAGGAAACACGGCGTTCACCACCATTGGAGGCACCACCAGCAGCGATACCTACGATGAAGCGCAGTGCTCCGGTACCTACCTCGGTGAAATGAACGACGACGTCTGGTTCGCCTGGACCGCAACGGCCTCCGGCACCATCACCGTGTCCACCTGCGACCTGATCGACTTCGACTCCGACATCGTCATCTACGAAGGAAACTGCGGCAACAAGACGCAGATCGGCTGCAATGGTGACGGCGACGGTTGTGATGGCTATTCGTCACTGGCGACGGCCACCGTCAGTGGTGGCAACCTGTACATCTTCCGCATCGGCGGCTGGGATGGCAGCTCAACGGGTTCCGGCAGCGTTTCGCTGTCCCTGGAGCCCAGTGGCGATCCCGTCGGCGGGTGCTGCAACGGCACCTCCTGCTCGATTTCCACACAGGCCGACTGCTCCGGCACCTACCTCGGTGACGGCTCCGACTGCTCGGGCGACCCCTGTGCACCGGATCCAACCGGCGGCTGCTGCAACGGCACCTCCTGCTCGGTCTCCACGCAGGCCGACTGCTCCGGCAACTACCTCGGTGACGGCACCAGTTGCTCGGGCAACCCCTGTGATACCAGTGGCGAATCCTTCCTCGGCCTCGCCTACAGCATCGTCGGGGCCAACCTCGTCGATGACGCCGAGCCGAC
>JAQWPT010000025.1 GCA_029245245.1 Phycisphaerales bacterium | reverse complement strand
TGACCTGGAATACACCTTTCTTTCAACCGTCATCCATGTCGGAGCCGGAACTCGAACCGTACGCCCGCGTGTTGCGTGCCATCGATGCCGACGTGCTCGTCTTCCAGGAATTCGAGCACGATGAAGATGTCGCTGCCCTGGGTGGCTGGCTCGATGCACATGTCCGCGCCGGATCATGGCAGATACACGAGGGCGCCCATGATGCCGGGGAGGATCGAAACGTCATCGCGTCCTGCATGCCACTGGACATGCTGGCAACAAACACCGTCCCCGGGCCGCTCTACCCGCTGCGTGGCGTCACCATGGCGAGAGTGGACTGTCCCGACGAGTACTGGTCCACCGACCTCTACCTGATGGGTGTCCACCTGAAGGCCTATTCAGATTGCCTGTCGATCCTGAAGAAACAGGACGCCGCCGACTCGATCGTCAACTGGATCGGCGATCTCCGCACGCCCGGAGGCGCAGTCAACCTGCCGCAGGACACCCTTGTGGTCCTGCTGGGTGACACCAACTTCTACACCGAGGGCGACCAGCCGGAACGCACCCTGCTGACCGGCGACATTCTCAATGAGGACCGCTACGGGCCGGACATCAAGGGGGACTGGGATGAAAGCGACCTGGTGGATCTCAAGCCGATGCAACCCGGCTCCGGTGACACGTGGACCTGGTGGGCGAATGGCGACTTCGACGCTTCGCGAACGGATCGCGTCATCGTGACCAACAGCGTGATGCACCGCCACAACTCATTCACGTTGAATACAACCGTGCTGTCCGAAGATGTCCTGGACTCATACGGACTCGAACTTGACGATACGACTGACGATGTGACATCCGACCACCTCCCCGTCGTTGTTGACTTTCGAGATCCACAGTACTGCCGGGCCGATCTCAACCATGATGGAAGTGTCGGCGTTGACGACCTGCTGCTGGTCATCGCCAACTGGAACAACTGCCCCTGACCTTCCAGATCAGGTCACTCCTGGCAGTTGATGACCAGGGTGCCGGTTCCGGAACTGGCATCATCCCACCCACCAAGGCGGACCAGGTACTGACCACCCGAGGTGACCGATGCTTCGAGCAGTGACGTGTACCCCGAACAGTCGGCGCCGTCACCATTGCATGCCACCTGCACCTTGTTGAGGCAGTTTCCCTCGTACAGCGCCAGCTCCGTGTCGAAGTTCGCGCTGCTGCAGGTGCTGAGCGTCAGCGTTCCACTGCACGTGGCCTCGTACGAGAACCAGATATCGCTGCCCATGCTTCCAAGCCAGGTGTCGGGGCACTGCGACTCGTCAACGGCATCGGCACTCGTGGTGGCATCGGCCGTGGAAAACTCCGTTGCCCCGTTCGTGACGGGAATCGCACCAGTGCATTCGTCGTTGATGGTGACCGCACAGCTGGTGGTGGTGCAGGAGGACCGGGCACCCTTCCAGTCGCCGCCGACGGCCTGGCAGTCCACGGACTCGATGTAGTCGCATGTTCCATCGGGCAGGCAGCAGGCTCCGGGAAACGTGCAGATCGAATCCCAGTGCCCGATGACCGTCAACAGGTCGACCACGGTGTAGGGATTGTCCCATTGGGAGATGACCAGCAGCATATCCATGACGTCGACCACGTGATCGCCATTGAACTCGCCTGGCGTGCATGGCTCGCCTGGCAGGCCATCGAAGAAGTTCCAGATCGCGAGCGTTGCATCAATGTCCCTGTTCCCCGACTGCCCCGGCCATTCGTGTCCTCCACCGATGACCAGGTAGTACCAGAGTTCTCGATCGTGCTGCGGCGAACTGTAGATGTCCTCGCGCACGATGCTGCCGTCATCGGGGTCCACGTCCGGCAGGTAGGTTGATTCCATGTCCGTCATGCCCAGGCAGGTCGCCCAGAACTCGATGATTTCCGGAATCGGCCGGTAGGCCCCCCAGCCATCGGAGTTGTCCATGTCGCCCTCGTAGAGAACGACGGGGTCATCCAGCCCGTTCATCGTCCAGATGGAATGCGGCACGGCGGGATCGCAACTCGTAAAGAGCGTGTCCATCATCGTTCCGGTGACCGGTGCAAAGGACATGAACGTCTCGGATTCGCGGCAGGCCAGCTGGTAGCACATGTCGCCACCGTTGGAGAATCCCGTCACGAAGATCCTGTCCGGATCGGTGTTCTCCTTGTTCTGCATGTAGAGCGCAAGTTCCCGCAGGAACCCGTCGTCGTCGATTTCGAGCCCCTCGTGGATCGCATAATCGACATCCCAGAAGCGGATGTTGGACTGGTCCCGGGTTCCATTTGGAAACACGACGATGAACCCACGCTCATCGGCAAGCTCGGTCCAGCCATAGAAGTTCATCATCATGTTGTTGCTCATGCCCAGACCATGCAACACCAGCACCATGGCCGGCGATTCGGGCAGCTCGTCCGGGAGATGAACCCGATACTCGCGGTCGAGTCCATCGTGCGGAAACGTGATGTTCTGCGCATGGACCGCGGCGGGCACGGCAAGGCTGGAAACAATCATGGCCAGAAGAGACTTCACGGATCCAGAGTATGCCACCACGGCCTGAACGCAAGCATTCCGTGATGGGACCGCGGCCAAACCCACGCTCAGCATGCCGTGACCGACTTTGAACATTCCCTCGACCCTCCCTACCGGGCGCAACGGTCCATCTATCATGCACCCTCGCGATCCGGCATGAAAGGACCACATCCATGCTCACGACCCTGCACGCAACCGCCACGCTGCTTCTTGCTCTTTCAGCCAGCGCGTCTGCGCAGGATGCCGAACCCTCCGTGACGATCGGACACCGCGGACTGCACGGCTACATCGGCTCCCACGCCGGCAGCACGCCCAGGGAGTTCCGCTACGGCGCCGGCTTCTACGCCTCGGTCTGGTCGCTGATTGAACGGCCCATTCGCGGCTTCCAGATCGGCCTGCCCTCCACCTGGCTGACTCCCGACAATTCCGACAACACCACCGAACCACTGTGTCCCGTGGGCACCATCGCCCGCGACAACTGGCCTGAGCGCGGACCGACCTACGGCAGCGTCTTCCAGACCGTCGAAGGCGGCCTCGGCTACTGGGCCGGCAACCGCTTCCACTACGGCCCACCCAAGTTCAGCATGAACGCCACGCCCAACTGCTACAGCACCGAAGTCGCCTCGCCGGGCTGGCCCTTCTTCCACAGCAGCGAACCACTGCCCGACGACATGCTCGGCATCGCGCAACTGAGCAACCGGCTGCTGATTCCACCCGACGGCCTGACGTTCCAGGGCACTCCCAAGGGCGAACTGCTCGGCTACGCCTACATGGCCCTGCCGCTGACCGATGCTCGCGACGATCCACAACCCACCGGAACGCACAGCTGGACGCTCTTTCTCGACGCCGCCAACTTCAAGGGACCACTCGCCTACTACCTCCCCGAGTGCTGGAGCCGCATCTCGCGCGACTACCCCTTCGACCACGGCCGGTGCCTCGACAGCCGCCCCGCCTCCGGACCCGTCGCCGGCTCGATGGAGATCAACACCGTCCCCGAGTTCCTCGCCAAGGACGCCGACGGCACCCTCTACACCCGCATACCCCAGTTGCAGTTCCCCGTCGATGACACTGGTCGCACCGTGCTCGTGCGTGATGTCGTCATGTATTCCAAGGACGCGTTGTGGAACGACGTGCTTGCCTGGCGCCGTGGCGGCGATGCGCCCACCGGCGCCTTCAAGGTCGACGGCATGGCACGACCCGAGATCCGCACCGGCTCCGTGACCTACCGGCAGAACAAGAAGAAGATCACCGGCATCAACGAACTGGCAACACCCACGGTCTTTGACGGCAACGTGTTCGGGCTGACCTGGGGCGACGACGTCGTTGTCGAGGACGGCATGGCGAAGTTCCCGACCTTCTTCCGCGACGCGGGCGAGACTCGTGAATCCATCACCGCCGCGGACGTGCCGGCGAAGACGACGCTGCGTGACCGCGCGTTCCCGGGGCCGCGAACGAGCCCCCCGCCCTACACCGCCGAACCCCTGTCCGGTTCGTGGGCAACGCCCGGTCCGGCGGCCGGCCCGTTCGAGACCATGCTGCTCGACGGCTCCACGGTGCGCTACTGCTGGTATCGCTTCATCGACCAGCCGGTGTTCCAGCAGTTCCAGTGGTCACAGAAGACGCGAGAGGACCTGCAGGCGTTGATCGTCAAGATGCACGCCGCCTGGTCGATCGACGGCACCTACCTGCCCGGCAGCGAGGGCGAACTGGCGAGCTTCGACCCCGCACTCTTCGTCACACCGCCCAAGGGCATGGAGCACGGCTACGTGCCGATCGTGACCTGGCAGGGCATCACGCCGCAGTGATTCCCACCTTGGGGACCGAGTTTCGTCGATGAGGCAGCTTTTTCTTGCTTCACGGCGACCTTGGGTGTCCAATGTGAACAGGGAAGATGGAGAACCCGATGCAACGACTGCTCGCAACGTCATGCCTCCTTGTCGCAACCTCCGGGGCCTCGGCCCAGTGGTCCGATGACCCCGCCGTGAACCTGGCCGTTTCCGACGGCAGCACGTCCCCCGCCGTCACCCACTGCGCGGCCGACGGCGACGGTGGAACCTGGATTGCCTGGTACGACGCCAGCGCCGGCTACGACGTGATGCTGCAGCACCTCGATGCCACCGGCGCCTCGAGCTTCGCCGGCCCCGTAATCGTTGACGACCAGGTGAACACCTGGGTGCAGGACTTCGAACTGGCCGTCGACACCTTCGGCCGTGCCGTGGTCGCCTGGCCCGGGGACACCAGCATCGAGGTCGCCTGCGTCGACCTGGACGGATCCATCGCCTGGAACAACGAGTTCGGTGCCAGCGGCGCCTTTCTCGGCCAGGCCCAACTCACCCCCCTTCCCGCGGGATTCATGGCCCTGGCCTGGGCCGAGGACGACCAAAGCGTCATCCAGCGCATCACGGTGACCGGGGCTTCCTACGGATCCGCAGTGGTACTCAACATCGGTGGCACCCTCGTACCCACCGACCTGCAGCCCAGTGGCAGCGGCTCGTTCATCGCGTCGTTCGTTCACTACGAGGGGTTCACCGGCCCCAAGCGACTGAAGGCCCAGAAGTACAACAGCAGCATGGCCGCGATCTGGGGCCTGGCTCCCATCGACATCTTCACCAGCGGGTCACTGCAGTTCGGCAACTACCCCGAGTTCGTCGCCGACACGCAGGGGGGCGGCGTGTTCTGCTGGTACGACACGGGTGGCTCCTCGCTGATGGCCCGAATGCAGTGGGTCGATTCCGACGGAGCAATCCAGTTCGGCACCAACGGAATGGCCGTGACCACGGAAACGTCGATGGTCCACGTGAGTCCCCGGGCCTGCATCGATCCGGTCTCAGGTGATGCCACGGTGTTCTGGGTGCGACAGAACAGTTCCCAGAGCAACTCGGGCATCCAGGCCAACCGCATCAATGCTCAGGGCATGCGTCTCTGGGGCGCCACCGGCGTGACGGTCATGCCCCTTGCCACGCTCACCGGGTGCCTGGACCTGCACGCGACGCAGGTGGGAACACTGGCCACCGGCTCATGGTTCACCGCCCCCTCCCTGGGCACCGAACGGATCCTGGGCGCCGCGCTCGATGCCACCGGCGCATCGGCCTGGCCCGCGATGCCCACGACCCTCTCCAGTGCCGGGGGAACCAAGACCGACATGACCTCGTGCCCCGGCGACCAGATGCTGGTGACCTGCTGGGTCGATGATCGCGACGGAGCCAACGGGCTCTACGCACAGAACGTCAACGAGAGTGGCACCCTCGGCACCGATGAAACCTGTCCCGGCGACATCAACGACGACGGACAGGTCGGCGTGGACGATCTGCTGGCGGTGATCGCCGCCTGGCAGAATCCGTACACGGTCGATGACCTGCTGATCGTGATCGGCGCATGGGGCCCCTGCAACTGAGCATCAGCTCGCCGTGCGTGGCTGCCGGAACCGACGCAGGACCGCCATGACCAACAGAACCACCAGGGGTGCGAACCAGATGACCTCTTTCACATCCCCGCTGTCCTGAAAGAGGAAGAGCGGTTTGTTGGCCAGTCCATGGATCCCGATCACCAGGAAGATGTTGTTGGACAACAGGAAGAGAGACCCGAAGACGATACCGCTGATGAGCCGAGACCACTGGCCTGGGAGGATCTCCCTCCCGTGCAGCAGGTCATTTGGAATGTGGAACAGGGCAAAGAGCACGCTGGAGATGATGATCGCCCAGGCCAGCGCTGTTCGCATGCGCAACTTCATGACCCGCGTCATCAGCAACACGAGTTGGGAAATCAGGAATGCACGCCAGAACAACTCCTCGTACAAGGCATTGCCCAGGAGTTGTCCCGTCACCAGCAGGCTGATCTTCTTGACAACTTGACCGTCCCAGGAGGGATCAAGCGAGACCGCTCCCTTCTGAATCAACACGACAAGCAACTGGACGACGATCCAGGTGCAGACCACCCATGCAAGGCCAGGCAGGAAGCGTTGACGGATCAGGGCCAGGTCATTGCAGCGAAGTCGACCCACCAGTACCAGCAGCAGACCCATGATGATGAACATCGGAATGTAGTTCAGAAAAGTCGTCGAGATGACATGCCCGCTGGCAGCGGCAAGCCCAGGGAACCAATCCGTTGGCCTCGTGACCTGGTTGGCGAACCAAGTCATTGCCAGAAACAGCACCACGGCAAGGATCAACAGCCACAATGACACAGGCCGAACGGACTGGAACCATGCCTTGACCGCTCCTGAATCCATGGTTGATCGTGCCATCATGTGGCCGACATCGTACTCCGTAGAAAACGCTTGACAGGGCACCTTGATCTGACACCATGCGTATTCGACCATTATTGGGGAGGAAATGCACATGCATCGCATCATCATGTCGGCTGCGATTCTGCTGGCAGCCAGCATCGCCCACGCCGACAGCGGCAACCAGACCAAGACCTTCAGTCCGATCATCAACGGCGGCACTCCGTTTCGCGTGACGATCGAGGAGGTTGCCTGGGCCGGCGACTCCCTGCCCACCCTCCAGTCCGCCGCCTACGCCCGGTTCAGCCACTACCTCGTGTTCATCGGCGGCCGAACCTCCGGCGTACATGACTTTCTCTGTGATCCCGACAACAACTTCCTGCCCTCCAAGTTCAACGACACCATCTACGTCATCGACTACCTCAATGAGCACGTCTACCAGCGGCCACTTGTCGACAGTGACCTCACCGAGACTCAGGTTGCCGACCTGTCCTCGACCAACAAGTTGTTCTTTCACAACGAGAACCACCTGCTGATGGTCGGTGGCTACGGCCACCAGGACGAAGAACCGCCTGCGGGCGAGTCCTGGCCTGGCTGCCCGATGGCATCGGACAGCCGCTTTCTCACCTACGACACCATGAAGGTTGCGGACCTCGCGGGCATCGTGGGCTGGACAATGGGTGACAGCAGCGAACTCTCCCAGCACATCCGCTTCGTCGCCGCCCCGGCGGAAGATCCCGATCTCTTCGAGGTCACCGGCGGCACCATGCTGCTGGTCGAAGACGAGTTCTGGCTCTGCCTCGGTCACAAGTTCGACGGCGGCTACCTTGACGAGTTCGCCGGCTGCCCCTGCCCGACCCCCGCCATCCAGGTCTACACCAAGAGCATCCGCCGCTTTTCGTTCGATGCGAACGATCCGACGGCCACTCCCGTCTTCATCGGCGAGACCGCTGATCCACCCCCGTGGGCGCGGCGGCGTGACCTGAACGTGCTGCCGGTGCGCTACGACAGCGAGGACCGCGGAGCAATCGCGCTCGCCGGTGTCTTCACGCTGGAAGTCGGCACCTGGTCCGTGCCCATCACCGTCCGACCCGACGGCACCATGGAACAGGCCGATCCCACCGACGCGGACACCTTCAAGCAGGGCTTCAACATCTACCACTCGGCGGCACTGAACTTCTGGTCCGAGGATCGGCGGGAGAACTGGATACTCGTCCTCGGCGGCATGGGCTACCAGGTGCTCGACGAGGGCGTCATGGTCGAGGACTTCACCGTCCCCTACTCCAACGAGGTGCTCGCGATCCGCTTTGATCCCGGCGAACTCCTGGACAACTCGGACGACGACTGGTCACAGCATTTTCCGGACGCCAGGTTCCCCGAGATCCTCGACACCACTATCGGGCTTCCCTACTACTTCGGCAGCGAGATGGCCCTCATGCCGGTCATGGAACACGACGAGTTCATCTACGACCTCGATTCAATCACGGAGCCGACACATGTCGCCTACATCTACGGCGGCATCGTGTCCCCGGGCCAGAACCGTTTCGAACAGGACTACCAGACCACGTACGCATCCAACCGGATCTTCCGGGTGAGCATGGAGCCTGCCATCCCCTGCCCCGGTGACATCACGAACACCGGAACGGTCAACGTGATGGACATGCTCGCCGTACTCGACGAGTGGGGATGCACCGGCGAATGCATCGCCGATGTCAACAACGACGACGTTGTCGACGTGCTGGACCTGCTGCTCGTGCTGAACGAGTGGGGCGACTGCCCGGAAGCGTGATGTCATCGAGATTCAAGGCGACAAGCCCCCAGGCCGAGGCCCGGGGGCTTGTGCGTTGAAAGAGTCAAACCGCTTTCCGCGATCACTCAGCACTCGGCTCCCCACAGCATCAGCAGGCGAAGCAGGTCATTGACGTCCACCGCCCCGCTGCCATCGAGATCCGCCGGGCCCGGCTGGCCCCACTGCGCAAGCAGCAGCAGCAGGTCCGTCGCGCCCACGTGTCCGCTTCCATCGAGGTCCTCCGGGCAGATCTCCTCCTGGTCGTTGAAGATCGGATCGTCGAACGGGTACGCCACGTACGCGAGCAACTGCTCACGTTCGAGCGCCGTCATGCCCAGCACCACGTTGCGCGAGGCCTCCGCCTCACCACCGTGCCAGAGGATGGCCTCCATCAGGCTGCGAGCCCGGCCATCGTGCAGGAAGTTCGGCGTAGCCCCGCCGGACTGCGGGTCCTCGCACGTCTCGGGAAGCCCAAGCACCTGCCCGACGTAGGACAACCCCCACAGGGGAGGCGTGCGCCACTCGCTGCCTGAGGCGTCGAAGTGCGGTCGACCATCCGCGAGTTCCGGTCCCATGTCGTGCAGCAGCAGATCCGTGAACGGTTCGATCGAGATGTCACGGTACGCCGCCACGGCGTGTGTCGTGCCGGTCTGCAGTGTCGGCACGTGGCAGGCCTGGCAGTTGGCCGACTTGAACAGGTGCATGCCGGCAATGGCCTGCGGATCCTCGAAGTTGCGACGCGGCGGCAGTGTCAGGCCCTGCAGGTAGTGCTCCACGGCCGCGACGTCGGATCCACCGAGTTCAGGGGATGGTGCGGACTCGCCGCATTCATCCTGCAACTGCCCGCAATCCTCCGCCGGGTACAGGCCCGACGTGATGCCAAGGTCCTGGACGAAGGCGGCCGCGACCTGCTGTCGCAGGCTCGGCTGGTTCGCCTTCCACCCGAAGCGACCAAGCACCATCGAGCCGGCGGCGTCATCCCAGACCCGGTTGGCCCGGCCGGAGATTCCGTTTCCATCGGCATCGTCAATGTCCTCCATGGCCAGGATGGTCTCATCTGCAACAGCCTCGATGAAACCGAGTCCGGCGAGCATCGGCGCGATGCGAGGTGAAAACTCCGCTTCTCCAGTCCAACCGGCGGACCCGTCGACATCGGGCAGGTTCGTGCCCAGTGAGCCGGATTCCATGTCGCGGAACTCGTAGGTCGGCTTGCGCAGCGTCCAGGGCGATCCATCGTCGAACTGTCCGTCGATGAACTCGTACTGGACCTGCAGTCGTCCCTCGGGCATCGTGCCCGCCGTACTCAACTGGCTCCCGTAGTACGGGTGCGACAGGGGTTCTCCGAATGCACCGACACCTGGAACGCTGACCTGGGCCACGAGTTGGTGCAGATCCTGGCCCGCGATCGGGGTTTCACCGCGGCCGTCCATGGTGTGGCACGTCATGCAGGACACCGCGTTGAATCTCGGCCCCAGCAGTCCACCCTGGAACACCGGACTGGACTGGGCGATCTCGCCCAGTGGCCCCGCGCAGCAGTCGAAGCGGGTGTTGAAGTTCAGCAGATCGCCGTCGGCGTAGTCGGTCTCGAAGAACACCTTGCCCTCGAGGAACTCCTTGAGTTCGTCGTGGTTCATCGTGGCGGCATGCTGAGCGAGGCCGAAGCGGGGACTGAACACGTGGGTCGCCACCGCGTTGCCCACCGGCGTGCGGCGCGGGCTCGGGTGCTCGGGCCCGAACAGACCCACGCCAGCGCGGTAGTAGAAGAAGTCCGAGTAGTACTGACCCACCGGTCCGGTGGGAATCCCACGGAACGTGAAGTCGAAGTCCATGGTCGCGTACGGGGTGATGTCCTCGATGGAACTCGTGAAGACGTCGCCATTGTTCTCCATGACCAGGTTCACACCTGTCAACGGGCGATTGCAGGTGCCCGAATAGGGGTCGTTGTAGACGAAGTGCTTGAAATCCATGTCCCCAACGTCGATGCCGCCATCGACGGCGACCGCCATGTCCAGGCGGTTGCCCCAGTCGGTGATCTCGATCTCGAACGTCCTGCCCTGGCCGTACTCCTCGACGTAGTTGTCGAATCGCCACTCGTTGGGATGCCGGTCACGGAATCGCCCGACCCGGCGCGAGACGACAGGCCAGGTGAACTCCGGCGCCGCTTCTCCGATGACGCGATCGATCAGCGCCGAGTGCATCACCTGGATACCCATCAACTGCGAGTACCAGAACTCGATGCGCTGGCCGATGGCGCCGCCGGGAACGGGAGCCTCGAACAGTCCATCACCCAGGTTCGAAAGCGTGATGGTCGTCAACAGGTCGCCATCAATCCGGTACGTCACCTGGACCTGCGACGTCTCGTCCACGAAATGGTCGGTCGAGCCGGCTCGGAAGGTGAACCACGGCACACCGTCTCGCACGACCACGTCCTGGCGGAATCCGCGCGGCGGTGGCGGCAGCACGTCATCACGCTCGAACTCGATGCAACCGGTGCCCAGGGTCAACTGGTGCTCCGGGAACTGGTACTGCTGGGGATTCTGAAGGATCAGGCTGAACGACAAGGCGTCACCGGGCCCCACTCCCTGCACGTGGTGCGAGAAGAAACCGGGAGACTCCTGCGTCATGTGCCAGCCCCCGCCTGGCGGCGTGGGGTAGATGAGCATCATCGTGGTGGAGGGGTCGGTCGTGAGCTCGATCCGCACTCCAGAATCGACCGGGCAGACCTGCCCGTGGTACTGCGGCGTGGCGCCGAGACCCGTGGCACACATCATCGCTGCCAGAAAACCACCCGCCAGAGTTGCAGTTCGCATGTGAAATCCCTCTCTCGCTGTTGATCTCGTTTTCCGATCACGGCCCCATCCATGGGCCACCGGCATGACGTCATGCCGTCCGGGTCGATCCAGTTCACCGGTTTGATCGATGGCCTCATTTCACCATGGGGGGTCCCGAATGCAATGAAGGAGGCGGTTTGTCATGCGAAAAAACACCCTTCATTCGAAGCACACCACGATCGGGAATCGATAATTCTGGGAAGTACCGGCTCATTGCCCAAATTTGCGCTTGCATTGAAATGTGTTTGTGACACTACTGTCGAAGTCGAAGGATTGAGACCTCCAGGAGTGAGGCCTCGAACGGGGCACCGTCAGCCCCACCGGCACATGCCGGATCCGACCGACCTTCACTGAGGTTCGCACCGCGAACCAGGACCGATTCGTTCAAAGGCTGAACGGATCTTCAGGAGAGGACTGAGTACACGATCGCATTCTGTCGACCCGACCGCGCGATTCGTCCCTGTTCACCCATATCCACTTCGCAGTCCCGGGGGAGGGGCTCTACCAATGCAACTGCATGCACTCATCGGATGCGCCACACTGGCTGTGGCAGACGCTGTGACCCACGGCGAACTCCAGACCCATGACATCACGCCGACCCAATCGGGCTGGAACGACCCCTGCGGCATCGACGAACTACTGAACGTCCTCGACGAATGGGGCCGCGACTGCTGACGGCAGCGCACAGTTCAACACCACCACGCTTCAGATTGAAACCAACCAGCAAGACTGCTGCCTCTCAGGACCAACACCATGAACATCTTCCACACAACCGCATGCCTCGCACTGGTCGCCCTCTCGACTCCCCTTCATGCCGCAGAACAGGTCGTCGAGATCCAGTCGGTCGCCTCCGGTCGGCTCTGGGCGAACTACACGCACGGCGACTGCTGCGACCTGGACTCCTTCACATCCAACGAATCGACGATCAGCGTCCGAAGCTGTGAAACAATGGGCGGCTACTGCATGGCCGGCACATGGATCGCGACCTGGCTGTTCGACATGCCTGATTTTCCCGAGAACGCCACGGTGGTGTCGGCCACCTTCGAAGGCCGACACAACGGCGGCGGGGCCAGCTTCACGTACCGCGGATCGTGGTCCAGCTACAACTCACTCGGCTACTCCTCAGCACTCAACGCATGGAACAGCTACAACCTCAACGGAACCGGCTACTCCTCCGGCGGCAACTTCTCGATTTCGCTTCCGATCGAGCTCGATCAGGGCCAATGGCAGAGCAACTCGCTCATCATGAGCGGATACCGCAGCGACAGCCTGGCCTTCTACAACAGCGGCACGATCGCACCGCGCATCAGCCTCGTAATCCATGTTCCCGACGAGATCTGCCTGGGTGATGTCACCGGCGACGACATCGTCGATGTCAGCGACCTCCTGGGCATCATCTCGGGCTGGGAGGATCCCTACACGGTGAACGATCTGCTGACCGTCATCGAATACTGGGGAGCGTCCTGCGTACTTCCCGGCGCATGCTGCATGCCAGATGGCACCTGCGCATCCACTGATGAAGCCGACTGCGAATACGCCGGAGGCCAGTGGAACGGCAGCAACACCTACTGCAGCATCATTGACTGCCCGGAACTCGGCGCCTGCTGCTGGGATGAAAAGAACTGCGAGGTCCTGCTGTCCGATGC
>JAQWPT010000022.1 GCA_029245245.1 Phycisphaerales bacterium | reverse complement strand
TTGACCAGTTCGCTGGGGTGATTGATCCGCTTGGTCCATGACATCTCGGAGATGTGGACGAGCCCTTCGATCCCCTGGGCGAGTTCGACGAACGCACCGTAGCTGACGAGACTGACGACCTTGCCGGTCACCCGCTCGTTGATCGGGAAGCGATCCTCGACGCCGTCCCATGGGGAAGGCTCCATCTGCTTGAGACCGAGGGCGATCTTCTCCTTCTCGAGATCGATCTTGAGGATCTTGACCTCGATGCTGTCGTTGACCTTGCAGATCTCGCTGGGATGGTTCACACGTCCCCAGCTCATGTCGGTGATGTGGAGCAGGCCGTCGATGCCTCCGAGGTCCACGAAGGCCCCGAAGTCGGCGATGTTCGTGACCGTGCCCTTGATCGTCTCGTTCTCGCTGATGGAGTTGAGCAGCTTGTCCTTCGCCTCGGCCCGCTCGCGCTCGATGAGCTTTCGGCGGCTGATGACGATGTTGCGACGCTCTTCGTCGATCTTGAGGATCTCGGCCCGGACCATCTTGCCGATGAAGATGCCGATGTCGCTGGGACGCCGGATATCCACCTGCGAGGCGGGGAGGAAGACCGGGACACCGATGTCCACAAGCAGGCCGCCCTTGATCTTGCGGGTGGCCCTGCCTTCGATGATGTCGCCTTCGTTGTTGGAATCGAGAATGCGCTCCCAACCACGGATGCGGTCGGCCTTGCGCTTGGAAAGCTTGATGATGCCGGATTCGTCCTCGAGATCTTCGAGGAGGACCTCGATCATGTCGCCGACGCTGAGTGCTTCGAAGTTGTCGAACTCGCCCTTGTTGACGAGTCCCTCCGACTTCAGGCCCACATCGATGACGGCATCGTCGCCGGCCTTGCCGACGATCTTGCCATTGAGGATCTTGCCTCGGCGGTACTGTTGGATGTCCGAGGCCAGAAGGGCCTCCATGTCGGCGTCGGCGACGCCGGTGGCGGCGAACTCCGCTTCGTCGAGTGCGATATCGGCAATGAGATTGTGATCAACCATGGTGGTTCAGTGCGGCTGGACGGGCGGAGGGGTGCGTGCCACGGTACGCAGGGTTGAGGACCAAGCCGGGGTTCGAGGCTCAGGCTCGCTGCCTGGAAACCACCTCGAAGCCGGCGGAGTTCCGCCGTCTTGAATCGAGCAGTATAGCCGGTCCCGGAGCTGAACTGGAGAGGATTGCAGACTCGTCAGCCCTGTATTTCAGGCTTGGAAGCCCCCTGGAGGCCTCTGGCGAGGATGACGAATCCGGAGGCACCGGCGGTGACCAGAATCAGGGCGATGCTGAACACGATCCAGCCGGTCGGATCGGTGTCGAGGAGGGCTTCGTAGAGCAGGACGCCGAGGAAGGGCGCCAGAAGGCCGCGCAGTCCGGTCAGGGTGACGTGGACCCCCATGTAGCTCGAGGAGGAGGCCACGGTCGAGAAGTCATGGTGGCCGAGGTTCCAGGCCAGCACGCCGCCTCCGAATGCGATGCCACGGATGACCGCCGCGATCCAGAGACCGGCCAGCCAACCGGTTCCTACGCTTGCGGCGAGGATGAGGGTGGTGAGCACGAAGATCCAGGAATGCACGGATCGAAACCGGATGATGTGGACCCGGTCGAGGAGGCTGGACCAGAAGGGGATCGACAGGGGCATGACGAGAATCGGGATCGTCGTCATGATCGAGATCGCCTGCACGTAGTCCATGTCGTAGATGCTCGTGAGCACGATGATCAGCGGTGCGGTGACCATCATGTTTCCGGTTCCCAGCAGGAACTGGCAGGCCATGAAACGCGTGTAGTTCATGTCGCTGCGCAGCAGTCGGAGCATCTGCAGCGGATTGATCGATGGCCGCAATGGATCGGCGCCTTCGGACATCGTTCGTTCCTGGCGAAGCATCGCGGCATGTCCGCGCATCCGGATTCTGCTGTAGGCCAGCGTGCCGAGAAAGCCGATGCACGCGGCGGCCGGATAGGCCCAGTGGTACGCCTCCTGATTCCAGTCCATCAGGGATCCGATGGCCCAGCTGATTCCCGCCAGTACGAGCGCCTGGATGGTTGCGAGTTTGCCCGCCATGCGGGCTCGGACGATCCGTGGGTAGTTTGCCGCCCACACGGTGGATCGAAGGGTGATCACGCCCGACCAGCACACCCGGGCCCCAACCACGCCGCCGACGAACAGCCACATTCCGAGGTGGTTCGTCGATGCGATCGCGGGCAGAATGGTGCAGATTCCGCATGCGATCTGCAGGATCACCAGGAGCCTGATCTTGTGCCGCCCGTGGCTGATCGCGGCCCAGGCGAAACTCAGCATGTTGGCGATCGCCCCAAGTCCCGTCAGCAGGGCCACCACGAGGTTGAGCAACTCGTCGGAGACGACGCCCTCGTAGAGCTTCTTGACGATGACCCCGACGACGCCGCCCTCAAGCACCCCCGTCATGACCGGCAGGAGCGCCCAGGCCGGCAGCTCACGGGCGTAGATCGCACGCGAGAGGTAGGGCATGCTGCTTGGAAGAAAGGATTGAAGTGCCGAACGCATGGCGCTGAACGGCATCAGAAGCCCGGACTGCAGTTCAGGCACGACCACTCCAATCCCGCCTTGGTGCACGATGCACGACACACCGGGATCGGTGGTTGATCGAAGTGCTCATTCAATGAGGGTTTATTCCGGGGAGCCACTGAGGTTCGTGACTGGGTACGGGCTCAGTGTGCTGGCATGGTTGGTGTAGAACACTCGACCGATGTCATCATTGAACATCCGGAGATTCTGGTTGTTCGTGACGGCGAGATCCGTGTGCTGGTCGACGGGCCGCTGGGAGAGTCCCGCCATCTCCGGCGAGAGGTTGCTGGTGATACCCGAGTAACTGACATTGTTCGGATTGTTGCATCCGGAGAGGACCAGCGCGAGAGTGACGGGGGCCACGGACAGGGCGATACGCTTCATGGGTGCTTCTCCAGCAACTGAACTTTGTCTGCTGCCGTGCTCGGCAGAGGGGGTGACGCAACAGTGTCCCCGGAGGGTCGGCCCTTGTCAACGAAGGGCTTGCATGGCTGAATTGAAAGGTATTTGGGCCTCTCCCGGGTTCCTGGTGCGTGGTATGGTGAAGCCGACGGCCGGGAATTCCCGCGGGTTCGTCAATCGTCACGGGACCTTGCTCGTTCCTGCTTAATCCCCTGGGATCGTCGAGCACGCGTCGATGGCCATGCCTCCCCTCCGGGTGCGTGGAAGGCCGGGAACGTCGAGTCGCGAGCCCACATTGAATTGGGGTTCGAGCACTTCCCCGGACGAGCGGAGCGAGGTCCAAGGGCCACGCTCCGTGGCGGACCCGTCGGAATTCCCGGCCGCCGTCGTTCAGGATCCCAGGTTGGTCTTCCGCAGCAGCTCGGTCATGTCTTCAAGGCTGGCTGGAATGACCCGGGTGCCCCCGGTGACCGTCATGAAGTTGGTGTCGCCTTCCCAGCGGGGAACGAGGTGGGCGTGGAGGTGCCCGGGAATACCGGCCCCGGCCGCTCGACCCTGGTTGATTCCGAAATTGATTCCCTGGGGTTCGAGGGCCCGTTGCAGCAGATCCGTCGCGTGTTCGATGAGCGCCCAGAAGGCGGCACGCTGAGGGGGGTCGTAGTCCAGCACTGTTGGCCGGCCTTCTCCAAGGGCCACGAGTAGGTGCCCATTGGAATAGGGGTATCGGTTCAGAAGCACCATGCCGTGGTCGTTGCGATGGATCACGAAGTTCGCTTCATCGTCTCCGGGACTCGACCAGTATGCCTCCAGGAAGTGCTGCCTCGCTGCGGTGCGATCGATATCACCGCTGGCCTCGTCACAATCCTGCAGGTAGGCGAGTCGCCAGGGGGCCCAGAGTGCGCGGTGGTTCATGCGAGTCGATTCCAGGTGAGGTGTGGTGTCTGCGCACAGCATAGGTTCCCACGCGTCGTGGACCAACCGCGGTGGGGGGGTGGAGCGGTACACTGGCTGGCTCCATGCCCCTCCTGTCGTGTTCCAGCCTGTTCTGCCGTCGTGGCCACACCGTGGTGCTCGATGGTGTTTCCACCAGTTTCGAGCCTGGAGAACGCATCGGTCTCGTCGGTCGCAACGGGTGCGGAAAGACCACGTTGCTCTCGCTGATCGAGGGACGGGAACAACCGGATCAGGGGCGGGTGGATCGTGCCCGCGGAATTCGCATCGGCTCACTCGCCCAGGAACACACGTTCGATCCGGGCATGACGGTTCGAGACGCCGCGGCGTCTGCATTCAGCGTGCTCGAGGAACTGCGGGCCAAACTCGAGGCCACGTACGAAGCAATGGCGGATGCGCAGGGCGGTGAGCTGGACAAGTTGATGAAGCAGCAGGGTGATCTCGAGGGACGAATGGAAGCCGCCGGGGGATGGGTCGTCGATCACAGGATCGACGCCACCCTGCACGGGCTCGGGTTCCGGGATGAACAGTTCAATCAACCGGCGATCACGCTGTCCGGCGGAGAACAGGCTCGCCTTGCCTTGGCGCAACTGCTTCTGGAGGAGCCCGATCTGCTCCTGCTCGATGAGCCCACCAACCACCTGGACATCGATGGCCGTCGATGGCTCGAGGGGTTTCTCACCGAGGAGTTCCGTGGTGCGATCATCCTTGTCAGCCATGATCGGTGGTTGCTGGAACGTGCCTGCAGCCGGACCATCGAACTGGCCAATACGCAGCTTCGTGACTACACGGGACCGTATTCCCACTATCTGGAGCAGAGATCGCAGCAGGATCTGACCGCGCAACGCGTGCACGAGAAGAATCTCGATCGTGTTCGTCGCGAGGAGGCTTTCATTCGCAAGTACAAGGCGGGTCAGCGGGCCAAGCAGGCGCGAGGCCGGGAGGCCAGGCTGGATCGCTTCAAGCAGGAGCACGTCGTCGAGCCCGATCGAGCGCAGGCGGTGATGAACCTGCAGTTGCCGCAGACGCAGCGAAGCGGGGACCAGGTGGTGCAGGCCGAGGGCATCTCGGTGGCATGGGACGGGGACAGCCTCTTCAAGGACATGGACCTGTCCATCCAGCGAGGTGAGCGCATCGGCATCGTCGGCCCCAACGGCAGCGGCAAGACGACACTGGCCCGTTGCCTGTTGGGCGAAGTGGAGCCGGATACGGGGAGCGTGCGGCTCGGAAGTCGACTGAACATCGGGTGGTACCGGCAGACGCATGGCCACCTCGATGCCACGCTGGAAGTCTGGGAGTACCTGCAGTCCGAGTTGTCCCGTTCGCACGGGAGTCCGGCATCGGAGCAGCAGGCCCGTGATCTTGCCGGAGCGTTTCTCTTCAGTGGCGCCACACAGGAGCAGCAACTGGGTTCGCTCTCCGGCGGGGAACGATCCCGTGCCGTCCTTGCGGGCATCGTGGCTGGTGGGCACAACCTGCTGGTGCTGGATGAACCGACAAATCACCTGGACATCGCTTCAGCGGAGCGGCTGGAGCAGGTGCTGTCCGTGGGCGGCCCCTTTACCGGCACGATGATGCTGATCAGTCATGATCGTGCCCTGCTCTCGGCAACGTGTACGACTCTGTTGGTGCTTGACGGGGAGGGAACGAGCCGCATCGTGCACGACGTGGATGGCTGGTTGGAAGGCGATGCCGGATCTGGTGTACAGAAGCCGGAATCGAACACTGCTCCTTCACCTCCGCCGAAGAAGAAGCCGCGGCGGCCGGTTCCGGACGGGACCGACCCCATCCAGTCGATGTCCCTCCGCGACCTGGAGCGACGGATCGAGCAGCACGAGCACCGCCGGGCGGAGATCGATGCCGAGTTGATCAAGCCGGAGGTCTATGGCGACGGGGACAAGGTCAAGGTGCTGTCCAGGGAACGTGCCGGCATCGAGAGCGAGTTGTCGCCATTGCATGCCGAGTGGGAGCGCCGGGCAGACGAAGCCTGAGCCTGAAATTGAAAAACCGGACCGGCATGAGCCGATCCGGTTGGATTCAATCGGGGGGATGGTCGCCGCGATTCAGGCGCTGCGGAAGAGCACCTGGCCATTGGAATCGACCAGTTCAATACGATCGAAGTTGGCGGCGAAGAGGCTCATGTCGACGGAGGTGATGGCCTGCCCCACGAAGCCTTCCTTCGGCTCGAGCATGGCCAGTGGCTGGCTCGACCCATCGGTGGCAACGATGCGAAGCTGGCTGTTTGCCATGTTTGCGTCCAGATCGAGGCCCAGAACGAAGGCAGTGTTGGTTCGCTCGTTGATTGCGACCCGGATCATGCCCGTTCCGCTGGTCGAACTCAGGTAGTACTGCCGGCAGTTTGGATTGTTGACGAACTCGGTGAACTGGGGGCCGAACTGGTCCTCGAGTTCATCGAGCGTGTTGAGAGTCGTGTAGGTGGTGGCGAGCATCGATGCTTCGCGGTTCGATGTGGCGTTGAAGACCGCGAGGGTGACAACGACACCGAACATGATCAGTGCGGCCATCCGCCATGTCCAGACGGACGCAAGGAGTCCACTGTTCTGCGGAGTGGGTGCGCCGGCCTGGTAGCCGGTCGCGACCATGTCCTTGTTGCCGATGGTGGCCAGAGGCGCGAGTCGCTCCACTTCGGATTCGATGGTCTGGGCCACGGCATCAAGCACGCGCTGCCGGAGGGCAGCCGAGGGCACTTCGTCATCGAAGGAACTCGAGTCGGCGGCAAGATCCGCCTGAATGCGGCGCACCTCGGCCTGTACCTCGGACGAGGCGGTCATGAAGGCTTGTTCGAACTTGACGGCATCTGCAGCCGGAAGGAGCCCGAAGGCGTCGAGGGTGGCCAGTTCAACCAGTTCGTTCATCGTGACGTGTGTTCGTGAAGTCATCCAGTGATTCCATTCAATCGTTGTGCTGCTCAGGTGATGCGGCAGGACTCAAGATGCGGCCCAATCCGCGTTCGGTTCACTCTGTGCATGATCTCTGAGTTTGTTCAGTCCCCGGCTCAATGCCGACTTTACAGTTCCCAGTGGCGTGTCGAGCTGCTGGCTGACCTCCCGGAGGGTATACCCCTGGAGGTAGGACCGTTCGATTACGATCCGCTGCAGTTCAGGTAGTTTCGCAAGTTGCCGCCTGAGTTCCGTATTCCTTTCATCGGTCTGGGTCTTGAGTCCAGGTTCTCTGGTTCGTACTTCTTCGGTCAGGTCCTCGTCAAGGAGGGAAGGCTTGGGCCGCACGGACTTGCGACGCAACTGGTCGATCAGATGCCGTCGGGCGATCAGCATGACCCAGGTCACCAAGCGGGCTCGCCGCGGATCAAACCGATCCGCTGTCTGCCAGAGCCTCACGAAGATGTCCTGTACGGCATCCTCAGCCTCGGCTTGGGTCGGGAGTAGTTGTCTGGCTACCTTGTAGACCAGACCCCCGAATTGGTCGTAGAGCTGCTCTACGGCCTGCTCATCGCCAACCGCGACACGATGCATCAGCATCAGGTCCTGTTGGTCCATATCCTCCACTCTCCTGACAGCCCACCATTCGCGTGGGGAACACTGTTGGTTCCGTTCAAAGGTGCAAAAATGAGGTTTTAACACCTCCAAAGCCATTTCAGCACTAGGAATATCGAATTCTATACGGTTCGTGGGGTTTATCGGGCTCTAAAAGGGCTCTTTCCTATAGTCTGTTTGATAGGTTTGGGTCGTTTCCACCGCATAGACCTTAGTGGGCAGCGTAGTTGTTCACGGAGGGTTCAAGCCGGTGGGTGGGCCCTTGCCATGTCCCAGATCGTTGATCTGGGCAGATAGCCTGCAAGGCGCCCGAAGTGGGGTTTCGCGTGAAGATTCAATGCGTGAAAACCAGATCCGAACGACTCAGCACCAGCCTGTCGGTGCGTCGCCACGGTTTCAGCCTTCTTGAGATGCTCGTGGTGCTCGCCATCACCGGCGTCCTGACGGCAATGCTGCTTCCCACCTTGGCATCGATCCGGGAAAACGCCAACCGCGTCATCAGTTCTTCGCACCAGCGAAGCATTGGCCAGGCCTTGATCATGTGGGGTTCGGATCACAAGAACCAACTTCCGACCAGTCGGGTGCTGACGTCCAACCCTCCTCGCCCCGGTGAGTTGATGGTGGCTCGGTACGGCTTGAGCGGCATGGGGAACAACCCGAATGGCAAGATGCATTTCCCCCTCGACAGCGAGGAGGAAATCAAGGGATGGGACGGCCTGGGCCTGCTCTACTCCCTGCACTACCTTGATTCCCATGAAACGTTCTACTGCCCCAACCACTCCGGCGACAATCCCCTGGAGCGGTACGTGACGAACTGGGAGCGTGGAACGGGCACCATCTACACGAACTACCACTACGCCGGTCACATCAACTGGGAAACCCGCGAACTTCGAAGGTTCGACCGGGGTGCTCGAATGGTTCTTCTGACCGACGGACTCCGTCGTCGCAGCGACTTCAACCACCGCACCGGCCTGAACGTGCTTCGTGGCGATGGTTCGGTGCGTTGGCAGGACGATCCAACGCTCTTTACGCAACTCCCGCTTGATGACCCCATGGGTGAGGAACTTCGTGCTCACGAGACCCTCATCCACGAGCTCTTCAACACGAGCGTCCTGATCGACTGATCAGTTTCCATCTCCACCTGCGGCACGCTGTCCGGACAGGACGACGCGCTGTGTTCGATGCCGCCCGATGCCCGGATCGGCGGTCGTGCAGTCGAGCACCTCGAGCCAGTCGGCGACCAGCACGTGATCGATGCGAAAGATCGGGAAGGAACGGCTCCAGCTTGGTCCCCACCCGTGGCCGGCCCGGTCCCATGCATGATCGAGTTCGGGAAAGATGGACGCCAGTGCGGCGCTGCCCCGGCGCATGTTGAAATCACCGATCGCAAGATCGATCGGACCGGCACCGCGATCCTCCAGCCATTTTCGCAGGGTGCGTGCGACGTCCCAGCGGGATCGATCCAGTGATGAGGGAAGATCGACGGCCGCAATGCGAAGTGGCTGGCCGAGTTGTTCCGTCGTGTCG
Source organism: Phycisphaerales bacterium (assembly GCA_029245245.1). Lineage (GTDB taxonomy): Bacteria > Planctomycetota > Phycisphaerae > Phycisphaerales > SM1A02 > UBA854. The sequence continues at coordinate 95,642 of JAQWPT010000022.1, read as the reverse complement.
ATCTCGATCACCCGTGCATGGATGTCATTGCTGGCGGCGATCGGTCGCAGTTGGCGCACCGGCAATCGGGTGAGAACCGTGAAGAAGCCGAGCTTGTACGGATGCACGTCCGGGCCGAGCCAGTCGCGGATTTCTTCCGTGCCTCGTACCCCGTACCCATGGGTCAGGATGGTGATGTCCGCATTCTCCTGGACGATGTACATCGCATGCTTTACTCGTTCGGACTTGTCATGGGACATCGTCCACTGCAGCACGGACAGGCCGTCATTGGAACCCGAGCCCGGCCGCCACGGCTGCTCGACGAGGAACCACCACCCGGTAACGCACAGTGCGACCAGGCACCAGGTCAGTGTTGACCAGCGGGCTCGAGCGGCCAGAGCGGCCACGAGTGCCACGGGGGCCAGGGCGATGGCGGGAATCCAGGAGCAGAACTGGGTCAGCAGGAACCGGTCCGACCAGACCACGCCGACCAGCCAGGCCAGCACGCACAGCCATGCGGCCAGTCCCACGACCAGCCGAATGGGTGACGCCGACCGAGGCGAATCAGTATGGGAAGACGGCGGGTGCAACGATCAGGCAGATCACGGCGACCAGGATCGTCAGGGGGATCCCGAGTTTCGCGTAGTCAAGGAAGTGGTAGCCACCGGGGCCGTAGACCATCAGGTTGGTCTGGTAGCCGATGGGGGTGCTGAAGTTGCACCCGGCGATCATGAGCGTGAAGACGTAGGCCAGGGGGTTGATGCCAAGCAGTTCCGCAGCCTGCATGACGATGGGGAACATGAGCACCGACGCAGCGTATGGAGTGATCAACTGTGAAAGTGCATTGGCGATGACGAAGAGAATCAGGAGCATGACGGTCGGATGCAGTTGCATCTCCGTCGCTCCGCCGATCAGCCACCCGACAATGCTCGAGGCGGCGCCGCTCTGTTCCAGTGCCGCTCCGAGTCCGATCGCGGCTCCGATGCTGACGAGCACCTGGAGATTGATGCTGGCGCGGGCGACCGTTCCCGAGACGCTGCGACTGAACACCATGAGCATGGCCGAGATCCAGACGGCCAGGAGAGGTGGAATGTTGATGTGGCTTCCACCGATGAGGAGTCCCACCATGAGCGCCAGGATCCCGATGGAGATCATTGCGCGGTCATGGCGGATGGGTCGTGATTCATCGACCTTGGAAATCAGGTAGAAGTCCGGGTCGTCCCGGTGCGACTCGAGGAAGCCGACGTGGGTGTCCAGCAGGAGGGTGTCGCCGATGCGCAACCGGATGTCCCCGATCTTGCCTTCCATCTTCTCGCCCTGGCGATGCACGGCGATGATCGCTGCGTTGTAGCGGGTACGGAACCGGGAGCCCCGCACCGTGTGTCCCACCAGTGGTGAGTTCGCCGACACCACCACTTCCACGAGGGTGCGCGAACCAGTGCTGCCGGAGAGTTTCGTGGTCTGATCCGTCGCGGGTTCCAGTCCCCGGATCCGCCGAAGGTCCATGACGGATTCGAGCACGCCGACGAATCCGAGTCGATCTCCCGCTTCGAGAACTTCTTCGGGCCCGACGGCCGGCATGATCACGCCGCCTCGATCAATCTGGCTCAGGAACAGGCCCGGCAACTGGCGAAGGCCTGCATGCTCGATCGTGCTGCCTGCGATCGGCGCATCCGACTGCACGATCATCTCGACCTGGTAGGTCCGGGCATCAAGTGGTGTCGAGTCGGCGGGCATCCGGTTCGGAAGCAGGAACCGCGAGGTCAGGATGATGAAGATGATGCCGAGCACGACGCAGGGGAGGCCGATGGCGCCCACGCCGAAGAACAGCACCCATTCCGGGGGAGTCGAAATGCCCATCTCCACGATCCATGGATGATCCTGCGTCATGTATTGCGTGAAGAGACCGATGACGACGAGGTTCGATGCGGTGCCGATCATGGTCAGCCGGCCACCAAGTATCGCGGCGAAGCTCAACGGCATGTACAGCGTCGATGGGCTGATCTCCAGTCGTCGTGACCAGTTCCGCACCAGCGGGATGCACATGGCGACGATCGGCGTGTTGTTCATGAAGCCCGAAAGAAGTGCGACGGGGCCGAGCAGCCGGATCTTCGCCTCGGTGGCGGAGGCGGGGCGACCCAGCAATCGGTTGGCGGCGATCTCGATGGCACCGGTTTCACGCATGCCGGCAGCAACCACGTAGAGCCCGCCGATCATCAATACGGCCTGCGACGCAAACCCCTCGATGGCCTTGCCGACGGGGACCACTCCGGCGGCCATCAGGACCACCAGTCCGCCAAGCATCGCCACGTCCATCCCAATTCGATTCGAGATCAGCGCCACGATGATCAGGGCGATGATGGCCAGTGTGAACCAGGCCTCGAATGCCATGCGGAGACTCCTCGTCGCCGTCGGTGATCAGGTTCTCGATTCGGCATCGATGCCGAGGTGTTCGATCGCCTTGATGATGCGTCCATGCACGTCCGGGGAGGCACAGATGACACCCCGGTTTCTTTCTAGTCGTCCACCATGGCCGAAGTCCAGTGGGTGGCCGTGGATATCCGTGACGATCGCCCCTGCTTCCGTGGCAATGATGGATCCCGCGGCATGATCCCAGATCTTTTCCACGTATCCAGCCCGGGTCGGCAGTCGCAGGTAGGCATCGGCCTGGCCCCGGGCGACCATGGCATACTTGCATTGGCTGTCGAGCCGGACCGGGTCGCCGACGTTTCCGACTTCGTCCGCGATACGGTCACTGTCACCGCGATTGGAGTGGGCTTTTTCAACGGAGCCGCAGAATCGCCAGTGGCGTCCATCCTGTCCGGGCCGCGTCTGCACCCGGAGGCGGTCGGCCTCGGGATCACAGTTGGCGAACTCCCAGGAACCCTCTCCTCGCGAAGCGGCGTAGAGCACGCCCTCGGTATCGGGAACATCCAGTGGAGCATCCTGGGAAATCGGAAGGGCAGGGCATCCCATGGCCCCGGTTACGACCTGGCCGTCCTCGATCCGCCCCAGCGCAATGGCGTACTGCTGTCCCCGCAGGAACCCCTTGGTGCCGTCGACCGGGTCCAGGGTCCAGTAGGCATTGGCTGATCCATCATGATTGCACGAATCGATTGCTTCGAGCACCTGGTCTTCCGTGATGCCGCTTCGCCAATGCTGCACGGTTTCGACCACGGCTCGGCGAACGATGGCTGATTCGTCTTCTACCAGGCCGTCAGCATCCTCTTCGCCGACGATGAGGTGGTCGGCGGAGTGCTCCAGCAGGTCGTGGAGAGTCAGGGCGACGATGGCCTGGGCGGCATAATCAGCCACCGTGACAGGGCTGCGATCGTCCTTGGTCAGGGCCGTGACTTCCTGGAGCCGCTCCTGGACGGCGCGGGTGACGTGGCAGGCCGTGGCGACGGCCTGCATGGCAGCATTGAGATGGGAAATCGATGAGTTCACGGTCTCTCCATCATCGGCTCAATCGCGCGGTTGGCCCCCAATGAAGACGCTCCGCCGATGGTCGGCGGAGCGTCGGAATCTCGGGTAGATGGGGGATCAGCTGGACCAGACCTTCTTGAAGTCGCCGATGGCGGCCTCGAACTCGCCTCCGAGTTGCTTGAAGGACTGGGACTCCACGAGTTTGTCACGAAGTTCCTTGCCCGGGCCACGGAAATGGTCCAGGAGGTCCGACTCGAATGCATGCACCTTGTCGATGGGCAGGTTGTCAAGGAAGCCCTTGGAACCTGCGAAGATCGAGATGCACTGATCGATGACGTCGAAAGGCGAGTATTGACCCTGCTTGAGCAGCTCGACCATCCGGCCGCCACGATCCAGCTGCTGCTGACTGGCCTTGTCCAGTTCCGTTCCCAGCTGGGCGAATGCCTCCAGCTCACGGAAGGATGCAAGGTCGAGCCGAAGTGATCCGGCGACCTCCTTCATGGCCTTGATCTGGGCGTTGCCGCCGACGCGGCTGACGGAGATGCCCACGTTCACGGCGGGGCGGACACCGGAGGAGAACAGTTCCGGCTGCAGGTAGATCTGACCATCGGTGATGGAGATCACGTTCGTGGGGATGTAGGCTGAAACGTCGCCTTCCTGGGTTTCGATGATCGGCAGGGCGGTCAGCGAACCCCCACCGTTCTCGTCGGAGAGTTTGGTGGCTCGTTCCAGGAGGCGGCTGTGCAGGTAGAAGACATCACCGGGGTAGGCTTCGCGTCCAGGGGGACGACGCAGCAGCAGCGAAAGCTGCCGATAGGCGGTCGCCTGCTTGGAGAGATCGTCGTAGACGCACAGCACGTGCTTGGGCAGTTTGCCTTCCATGCCATTCCACATGAAGTACTCGCCCATTGCGCAACCGGCGTAGGGAGCGATGTACTGGAGCGGGGCCGGGCTTGAAGCTCCGGCATTGACCACGATGGTGTAGTCCATGGCACCATTCTTGCGAAGGGTGTCGATCACGCCCGCCACGGTCGAATCCTTCTGGCCGACGGCGACGTAGATGCAGACCACGGCTTCGTCGGTTCCCCAGAACTGGCGCTGGTTGATGATCGCGTCCAGGGCCACGGCGGTCTTGCCGGTCTTGCGGTCGCCGATGATCAGTTCGCGTTGACCACGGCCGATGGGGATCATCGAGTCGATGCCCTTGATGCCGGTCTGCAGTGGTTCGGTCACCGGTTGCCGGGCGGCGATGCCGGGGGCGACGATGTCGAGCTTGCGAGTCTGGCTGGAGTTCACGGGTCCCTTGCCGTCCAGCGGGGCACCGAGGGGGTCGACCACGCGACCAAGCAGTCCGTCACCAACGGGGACCTCGAGGAGGCGGCCGGTGGATCGGACAACATCGCCTTCGCGGACCGCGAGGTAGTTGCCGTAGATCACGGCGCCGACCGTGTCGGATTCCAGGTTCATCGCCTGGCCCATGATCGGTCCCTGGGACGTTTCGAACTCGAGGAGTTCGCCGGCCATGGCCTTGGACAGGCCGTAGATCCGGGCGATTCCGTCGCCGACCTCGACAACGCGTCCAACTTCGGAGATCTCCAGTTCACTTGAGAACTGCTCGATCTCCTGCTTGATGACAGTGGTGATTTCGTCGGTCTTGATCTTCACGTCGGTCTTCCTTGGATGCTTCCGTAAGTACGGGGAGGGGTCAGGTCTGCTTGGTCAGGGGCCGGAGATCCGCCAGGTCAGTTGCACGCTTGCGTGTACGGTTACGTCACCGGAGACGATCGGGGCTGCGGCGGCCATGTCCATGGCCATCGCGCCCGAGCGGCCGTATTCGGCGGCGGCCTTGAACTGGCGGGGTTGGTAGTTGCTTCCATCGAGTGACAGTGACTGGATGCTGACGAGCTTCACACCGGCGGCGTCGGCCATGGTGCGGGCATCATTCATCGCGTTGAGGGTCGCGGTCTCGATGGCCTCGTTCCGCGAGGTTCGCGGATCGGTGAGGCTGAACATGACGCTGCCGATGTCGTTGGCACCGGCGTCAACACTCTCGCTGATGATCTTTCCGGCCAGTTCGAGCTTGCCGGTCTTGATCTGCATCTGGGTATCGACCTGATAGCCGACGATCGTCGCCCGCCAGCCGGCTTCCGGGTTTCGCGGACGCGGCGACCACTGGGGGTTCACGTTGTACCGCTCGATGGTGAACTCGGTCTTCTCTTCAAGGCCAAGTTTCTTCATGGCCTTGATGACGTCACCCATCGCGGAGACAGCCATGGCGTGGGCCACGTCGACTGTCTTGGCCTCGGCTTCAACGCCGAGGGAGATCTGCAACTGGTCGGCAGGAACCTCAAGGGTGGCTCGGCCGGACACGGTCAGAACCGCGGGGGACTCCTCGGCCAGGAGCGGGGTCGAGCACAGCAGTGCTGCGGCAAGCGTGATCGGGGCAAGCAGGTTCATGCATCGTCCTCCAGGAATCGGTTGATCTGGGTTCGGATGCCCTGGCTGCCGTTCTGCTGCAGGGCGGTGCCCATGCGGCGGAGCCTGGTGGCGACCGAACCATCGATCATTTCGTCGCCGATACGAAGGCGGACACCACCGATGATCGATGGGTCAGTGTAGGCATGCATCACGGGTTCCTTCCCGAGCGCCTGCTTGATTCGTTCTCCGATGCGATTCCGCGCCTCGGCATCGATCTCCGAGGCGGTGATCACATCGACCTCGATGCGACCGAATGCTTCCTGGACCTGCTGGTCGTAGGCCGCCTGGATTGATTCCAGGTGGCCGAGCCGACCATTGCGATTGAGAATGATCAGGAACCGTACGACCAGGTCGGTCACCCTGTTTCCGAAGATTCGTCCCAGTGCCTCCGCGCGCCGTGACGCATCGATGACAGGAGACGTGATCATTTCACGGAACTGGCGATCACTCTGGACCAGATCACAGATCTGCTCCAGTTCGTCGGCGATTTCCATGATCTTGTCACGGCCACCAGCTTCATCCGCCAGCTCGTAGAGGCTGGAGGCGTAGATTCTCGACAGGGTGTCTGTCTGGGTGGCCATCGTCTGGTTCCTCAACCGCCGCGGGCGGTTTCAAGTTCCCGAAGGGACTCGTCGATGAGGTTCTGCTGGTCCGACGCGTTGATTTCACGCTGGAGGATCCGCGATGCAATGGCCGTGGCCAGGGCAGCGCTTTCCGCATGGAGTTCCGTGATGGCCGCCTCCTTGGCGGCCCGGATCTCCTGGCTGGCATTGTCTCGAAGTTCGCCGAGTTCCAACTGTGCCCGTTCCCGGAGGTCGCGGGCGGTGGCCTCGGCGTCTGCCTTGGCCTTGGAAATCATCTCGTTCGCTTCGGCCCGTGCCTTGACCAGCTCTTCCTGCTGACGTTCCATCGAGGCCCGGGCGTCCGCCTGGGCCTGCTCGGCGGCCTCGATCTCCTGGCGAATCTTCGCCTGGCGGTCATCGAGACCCTTGCCGATCTTGGGCCAGACCTTGGTGAAGAACACCAGGCAGACCAGGCCGAAGACGATCAGCGCCGTGATCGCAGGCGCGAGATCGACGTTGACCGGGTTCGGTGAGCCTTCCGAGGCGGCAAGCAGCAGGGAGAGCATGTGTCAGCTCCTTTTCATTCGCGCGACGGGGTCGCAGGTACCCATCGACTCAGCCGATGATGCCGAGAAGACCCACGACCACGGCGAAGAGGGCAACACCCTCGACCAGCGCGGCGGTGATGATCATGTTCGTGCCGATGGGACCGGTCATTTCGGGCTGGCGTGCGATTGCCTGCACGGCGTTGCCGCCGATGAGACCGATGCCGATGCCGGCGCCGACGGCGGCCAGTCCTGCACCGATGCCACCACCAAGTCCCTTGAGACCGGAAGAAGCTGCCGCAGCACCATCAGCGCCTTCAGCCGCAAATGCGGCGTCGGATCCGAGCACGGTCAGCACGACGAAGGAGAGAGCCATCAGGGCGAGTGTGTTCTTCATTTCCTTGGTTTCCTCAGATGAAGTGGTGTTCAATGATCTCGGAGGCACGGCGTTCACGGTTGCCGGGCCTCGATTCGTTCAAGTCAGGTGGCCGGAACCTCTGAATATTCGGTCAGGCCTTCTTCGTATTCCTCGTGGTGATCCTCGTGGTGGTGTGACATCTGGCTGATGAACACCGCGGTGAGGAACATGAAGATGAACGCCTGTAGAAAGGCGACAAACAGTTCCAGGAAGCCGATCGCCACCCCGGCGATGATGGAGATGGCGCTGATGCCGATCAGCCCGCCGAGGCCGAGGCCGCCGTAGGCCATCTTGCCGAAGAGGGCGAGCATCGACATGAGCGTGTGCCCGGCGACCATGTTGGCGAAGAGCCTGATGGCCAGGGCGCTGGGCTTGATGAGCATGCCCATGAACTCCACGGGCAGCATGATGGGAAGCAGGTAGAGCGGAGCACCACCGGTGAGGTGGCCGAGCCAGCCCTTGACGCCCAGTTCCTTGAAGGCGTGGACCTGGATCACGATGAAGCAGATCACGGCCAGCGTGGCGGTGACGGCGAGATTGCTCGTTGCCGTGCCACCGAAGAAGGCCCACTCGTACTCACTGCCGAGCAGTCCGGCTCCGAGGTACTGCACGTCGAGCATCGGGAAGAGGCCGACGATGTTGCACACCAGGATGAAGAAGAACAGCGTCAGCAGGAAGGGGAGGTACTTCTTCGTGTTCGCATCGCCGAGGACCGGGTGGATGGCCTTCTCCTGCATGTACAGGATGATGACCTCCATCATCTGGGAGAACCGTCCCTTGGTGAGGTAGCGGTCATGGCCCTCGGATTCGGCACCGGTACTGATCCGTCCCGCGACGTACAGCATGATCACGATTGCAATCAGGCCAGCGAGGATCAATGAGACCATGTGGACCGTCAGGTACGGCGTTGCGGATGCCGTGTCGACGAACACCGGGTTCTTCCCACCGATGATCGCCTTGTCCACGACGTGGCCGAGTGGGTTGTCACTGAATGCGAGCAGTCGCATTTCCTACTCCGGTTCTTGCTCCCGGGTTGCCGGGATGCCTGCCTTCCTCATCGGTCCGATCCAGACCGTCGTTTGCCACGCTAAACCCACCAGGAAGCACAGGAGGTAGGAAAAAAGCAGGGTCGCGGGGTCCGGAGAAGTGGCGAAGTATAGCAAGATCACGAGGCCGATGGAGCCTGTGACCCGTAGCGCCGAGTGCAGGATCCAGAGGTTCATCCAGCTCGTGGCGGGTCGGGATTTCCATGGTCGAACCAGCAGATCACAGCCCAGGCCGACAACGGCGACAATGACCCCGGAGCCGAGCCCGGTCAGGCCTGAGGACAGGGAGAAGACCAGTCCACCGATGACCAGCCAGAGGACGCCCGTTCCCAGCGGCCCGATGATCGATGCTGCCAGCAGGGGGCCGGTGGGGAGGGGAAAGGCGAGGGGTGCAGGCCGGGTAGAAGTCACGATACGGGGCCCTGGCCCGGGGGCGGCTTGCCCATGCGCTCGCTGGTGGCCTTGTTTGCCCTCATGGCGGTCCGGATGAAACTGGTCATGCCCACCAGGATGCCCATGATCGTCCCGATGATCAGGAAGACCTTGTCGGTGCCGGTCCAGCGATCCACAAGCCAGCCCAGGACGAGGCCAGCGACGATTTCGCAGGCCATGGTGAAACCCATCGCCGACAGTTTCCAGAGCCTGGTGGCGGACTCGACCTGTTGAGGTGATGGTTGGTCGCTGGAGGCCATGCCCTGATGGTACCAGTCCGGATCGCCACTGGTTCCCGGCTATCATCACGGAACCCCACCGCACTCGGTGGGACTGGAGCAGGCAGTGCCCATTGAAGATCGGGACATCATCGACGTGACACCTCCCCGGATGACCACGGGAGACCGCCTGTTTTTGCCCGCGGTCTTCAAGGGGTTGGGGACGACGCTTCGGCATTGCCTGGGCAATGTCGGCCGCGACGGGAAGAACAAGAAGAATCTCTGGGTCGTCCAGTACCCCGAGGAGAAGCGTGACCACCGGCCGGTCGAGGAAGGTGGCCAGTGCCGCGAGACCTTCCGTGGCGTTCATCGCCTCAACCGGGATGAGGATGGCAGGGTTCGATGTGTCGCATGTTTCATGTGCGCAACGGCGTGTCCTGCCAACTGCATCCACATCGTGGCCGAAGAGTCGCCATGGGAGGACCGGGAGAAGTATCCCAAGCAGTTCGACATCGACGAACTCCGCTGCATCTTCTGCGGCATGTGCGAGGAAGCCTGTCCCGTGGATGCCATCGAGTTGACCCCCCGCTACGAGGTGGTCGGGCTTACGCGGAACGAGATGATCTTCGACAAGGCGAAACTGCTCGAGATCCATGACCAGACCATCGAGGAGAAGCCCATGTAGTCGTGGGCCCCCGGCGGTGTGGAGTTCATCCCACCTTTCGTTGCAGAAATCCCACATGACTTTTGCTCGCCATGGGGGACGATCTGCGCATAATTCGTGGAGAGGGAGGGCATGTTCATGTCCAGATACAGATCCAGCATGGTGATGTCATACGCACTGGTTTCCGGCTTTCTGGTCGGTGCTGGCTGCCAGTCCAATCAAGCAGGTGGAGTGGCCGAGTCCCCCCGATCCCAGGTTTCACCCCTGAAATCGCAGTTGGTCATGCCGGGCGCGGTCCTGATTGACCTTGCCGGCCCGGGAGCCTGGCCCGCTGGCGAGCTGAATACCCTCAATCACCGCCGAAACGAGGCCCTGGGAGCAGATCGACTGCCACTGATGGCTGCCGTCAACATGGCCGAGGTGCGTGTCTGGGATCAGCAATGGATCATCAATGGGCGATCCATGGAGAATTACCTCCGATCAACCAGGTCGATTCAGACTCGTGATTTGCCTTGAAATCGAGTCTCAACAAGCCGTTGTTTCTGGAACTCCTCTGAATCGTGCCGCATGTCTTGACGGTGTGATATCGCTTCGCCATACTGGCGGGTGACTTGATTTGCGCCTTTCCGGGACTGTTGGGGAGTTCAGGCGAAGTCGAGACGACGATTTGGGAGGAACCGATCCGAACCATCTCCTGTGCAGAAGTATGTGCAAGGGGATGGGTGATGCTTGCGTATTGGATCGGTCGAACAGGACAGATGGTTGTCGGGCGTTGGGGACGTTCGACCAAGACTGAGGCGACAACCTGATGGCCACTACAACCAAGAAAGATCTGATTGACAGAATTGCCGAGGAAACGAATCAGAAGCGGACTGTCGTCAAGGCGACGGTCCAGAGTTTCCTTGACAACGTCATCGCCGAATTGAGCAAGGGCAATCGTCTCGAGTTCCGTGATTTCGGGGTCTTTGAGATCCGGGATCGAGCACCACGCATGGCCCAGAACCCACGCACCCTCGAACGGGTGCCGGTTCCTGCCAAGAAGACGGTCAAGTTCAAGGTCGGCCGACTCATGCGTGATGCCCTTGAGGACAAGGATTCACAGAAATCGACCAAGGTGGAAGCCACGGTCGAAGTCACTCCGATGTCCTCGGTGAATGCAGGCTGAGATGATCTCCCGGGTCCGAGGCGAGCAGGGGGCGAGGCAGGATGCCTTGCCGACATTGATGCTGCGCGAATCCAACGGACGAAGTGATTCCATGGAAGGCATCCTCGGGTAGGATTGTCGTTCCAGAGGAGTTACGACACGATGGGCCAGGCCCCGACACAAACAGATCTGAAGACCGAAGGCGGTCGCTCCCGTCGTTCCAGCGACTGGCGGCAGTTGTCGACCCTGCTGGAATCGCTGCCACCGCATGCGATCGAGGCGGAGATGAGTCTCCTGGGTTCGATCCTGATCGATCCCAACGTCATCGCGGACGTCATTCAGATCGTGACCAGCATCGATGACTTCTTCAAGCCGACCAACGGCGAGGTCTACGGCGCGATGTGTGCCCTCTACGAGGAGCACTCCACGCTCGACATCGTGCAACTTCACCAGTCACTCAAGGATCGAGAGACCCTCAACGCAGTTGGCGGGCAGGACTACCTGGTGCAACTGGCCCAGGCCGTCCCCTCTGCGGCCAACGCGATGCACTACGCGCGTATCGTCAAGGAGAAGGCGGTCGTCAGGCAGCTCATCGAGGCGGCCGGCGAAATCCTCTGCGATGCCTACGGCAGCCCGGATGAATCCCGTGACATCCTGGAGAATGCGGAACGCCGCATCTTCCGGATCGCCCAGCAGTACGAGTCGCATCAGGCTTCGAGTCTTCGCGACCTGATCACGTTGACGATGGAGCAGATCGAGGCCCGGGAAGGCAAGACCATCACCGGGCTTGGGACGGGGTACGCCGAACTGGATCGAATGACCGGCGGTCTCCAGTCCAGCGAACTGATCATCCTTGCCGCCCGACCATCCATGGGCAAGACGGCCCTGGCCCTGAACATCGCCGAGCACGTGGCGGTCACGGGGAAGGGTGTTGCGGTCTTCAGCCTTGAAATGAGCGGGACGATGCTCGTCCAGCGGATGCTCGCGTCCCGATCCAGAATCAACGGAGATCGCCTCCGCCGGAACATGCTCGAGCCGGCCGACTTCACGGCGCTCATGGCGGCCTGCGACGAGATGCACGATGCTCCGATCCACATCGATGACACGCCCGGGCTGAACCTCGTTCAACTCCGTGCCAAGGCTCGTCGCCTCAAGCAGCGTCACGACATCGAGATGATCATCATCGACTACCTCCAGTTGATGTCCTCTGGCCACCGCATCGAGAATCGGCAGCAGGAGGTCAGCGAAATCAGCCGTGGCGTCAAGGCCATGGCCCGGGAACTGGACATCCCGGTGGTCTGCCTGAGCCAGTTGAATCGGGCCGCGGAACACCGCGAGGGGCACCGTCCCCGCATGAGCGACCTGCGTGAATCCGGCTCCATCGAGCAGGATGCCGACGTCATTCTCATGCTGCACCGGGAGGAGTATTACCACCCGGATGATGATTGGAAGAACGCCAACCCCGACAAGATCGGTCTGGCCGAGGTGATCATTTCGAAGCAGCGCAACGGTCCAACCGGCATCTTCAGCCTGAACTGGGATGCAGCAACGACCCGGTTCCAGACCTACTCCTACAGCTCACCGCCCCCGGGCGTGCAGCCTCCGGTCGTCCCCCCGGCTTCGGGCATGATCGACGACGACCTGCCCATCTGATCCGGACGAGATCGTCGACGTTGCAGGCTGCGGTTCGTTCGTCGCATCGCTTGTGGCGATCCACACCGATCCTCCGATGGCCACCAGGTACAGCAGCAGCAGCAGGCCACCTTCGATGCGGCCGATGCTGCGCTGGGTCAGGGCCAGCGGCCACAGCAGCAACGTGAAGACAAGCATCGCACCAAGGGCCCACCATCCACCGGTTGCCGGAACCGGGACCGGGTGCACGATGCTCGTCAGTCCCATGACCAGCACGATGTTGAACAGGTTCGAGCCCACTACGGTGCCGATGGCGAGATCGGGCTGGCCCCTGCGGGCGGCGATCACGCAGGTGGCGATTTCCGGCAGCGTCGTGGCGATGGCGACGATCGTCAGGCCGATGAGGACTTCACCAATTCCCAGTTGGACAGCGAAGTTCACGGCATTTGCTTCCACCAACCGGCCACCGCCGGCGAGCAGAATCAGTCCACCGAGCGCGAGCAGGATGCTCATCGGGAGCGAGCCGGCGAGTTGGTTGTCGCGGTCCTGGACTTCCGACTCGGTGGCCTCCGTCGACAGGCTGTCTCCGGCTTCCCGCCGTCCCAGCCAGTACCAGTGGCCTGCGATGGCAACGGCGCCCAGAGCCAGCAGGACACCGTCCAGGCGGTTGTACCCCGGTGCATTCTGGACGCCCGGTGGAAGCCAGGTCAGGAGCAGGAAGAGGGTGGTTACGACCATCAACCAGGGCAGTTCCAACTTGATGATCCGGCTGCTGACAAGCAGCGGGGCGGCCAGGGCGCTGAGCCCGATGACCAGTCCGATGTTGGCGATATTGGAGCCCACTACGTTGCCGAAGGCCAATCCGGTCTGCCCGTCGATGGCGGCGACGATGTTGAGTGCCAGTTCCGGGGCACTGGTGCCGAAGGCGACGACCGTGAGGCCGATGACCAGAGTTGAAATGCCCATTCGCCGGGCGATCACGACGGATCCATCGACCAGCCACTTGCCTCCCAGCAGCAGGAGGGCAAGCCCGAGCAGCATCCATCCAAGGAGAGGAAATAGGGTCCAGAACACGTCGGAGGACTCATTCGACATCGTTTTGAGGAAGGCGAGCATCAGTGCGGCCGATTGTACGTCAGACCCCTGTATCGACGATCATGGCCAACGTACATTCGAGCCATCCTGCAGGGCCCAGTTCCGGGACACGAATACCGCGTTCATCGACGCGGCCTCTCCGCATGAGCACCGATCCCGATACATCCGGTTTCCAGGACATCCTTCGGCGTGCCGGGGAAGGCGATGAAGACGCCTGGCGTGAGGTCATCGATGCCTATGGATCCCGGGTCTATGCCCTGCTCTTCTCCCGGTGCCGCAATGCTGAACTGGCAGAGGAACTGACCCAGTCGACCTTCTGCACGGTGGTCACGAAGCTCTCGGGCTACGTTGAACTCGGAAAATTCGAGCCTTGGCTCTTCCGGATCGCCATGAACCGGCTTCGGGACGAGATGCGGCGTCGTGGCCGGCATGCCGTGAACGTGGCGAATGACACCCTTTCGGCCATGGACGCCAACCCCCGGGAGGGGGGCGGCCACCAGGGGCAGCCCCAGGGGAGCCAAGAGCAGGTGGAACAGGCAGAGGCCCTTCGGGAGGCCGTTGCCGAGTTGCCGGAAGCCGACCAGGAGATCCTTCATCTCCGCCATATTTCGGGCCTGAGCTTCAAACAGATCTCGGAGGTGCTCCAACAGCCTCTTGGAACGGTACTTGCGCGTCATTTTCGGGCATTCAAGCGTCTCAAGGGCATGCTTGGGGCAGGCGAAGAAGAATGAAAACAGACCAAATCCCATGCCAAATATCTGCAATTCAACCCACCCAATAGTCGTTCAAGAGATGTAACAACCATGAATCACCTCCCTCCAGAACGCGAATGGCATATCCAGAGTCCAGCCCCCCTGGGCGATGGGTTCGATGCCCAGGACCGGCAGCTCGATGAGCAGTTGGGCCGGGCCTTGTCCGACATCGAGGTTCCGACGGGATTATCCCAGCGGATCTTCTCGTCCTCCCTCGCCGATCTCCATGCTGGTCCCCGTCCCCTGCCAATGCCTGCACCGCGTCGGTCACTTCCGATGCAGTGGCTTGGCATGGCGGCCTGCCTTGGCCTGCTGATCGTTGGTGGCTGGTGGATCCTGTCCGCGACCAACCCCGTGCTTCGATCCCAGGATCGCTCCATGGAACTGGTCGAGGTGACACCACAGCGGATCACTCCACTCGAGCTGCCCGCCACTTCGGAGGGGCTGCTCTCTGCGGAGGCTGAGATGGTGCTCCTGGCAACGGCCAGTGATCGCGACATGTTCCGCAACCTGTCGCCGTACATCGCGACTCGCGATCTGCGGTTCGATGACTTCTCCGGCGATCTCGTCGCCGTGCTTGATGCAATGCAGAATCCAACGATGCAGGCATATGACCTGGAGTTGAGGCAATGAGCATGTTTCACAAAGCATTCCCGGCGTGCGTGATTTCCATTCTGGGCTTCCTGGCAGGACATGCCACGGCGCAGTCGACGAGTCCGGTCAATGATGCAGTGGAGACTGCACCGACGGATTCCAAGAAGCCCGACGGCACGCCCTCGGTCATCAAGGCCATGAACTCGAAAACCACCGGTGTGTCGGTCACGCGCGACAATCGGATGCCGGTCAAGCCGAACTTGTCCCCGGCATTCATCGATCGCTGCCTTGAAGTCGCCGATGAACTCGACCCCGCCTTCGCCAAGCAACTCCGTGCACTGTGCGAAGAGGATCCGACCGAGTTCGAGCGGATCATCCGTCGGCAGGGGCCGCGCCTGACGGGTCTTGCGGAACTGAAGGCCTCCGATCCAAAGCTCTACCAGTTGAAGCTCGTCGAGCTTCGTGTCGATGCCTCCGTGCAACGCCTGGCGGTCGAACTTCGTGTCGCCGAGCGGGACACCCCCGATGACACCAGTCGGATCGAGTCCCTGGCCCAGCAGCTTCAGGGGCAGTTGCAGATCCGCCTCGGATTGGAACTGGGCAACCAGATGCTCTACATCGATCGCATGGAGCAGCAGCTCGAGGAACTCAAGATGCAGGTTGAATCGCAGCGGGAGAACTTCGACCAGGTGGTCCAGGCCGAGTTGGCCCGGTTGACCGGTCGCCTGGATCCCGTCCAGGCTGCAACCACGCCGCTCGCCGCCCCGGTGTCCCCGGCCGCACCCTGAGTCGATGAAGTACCATTCATCTCGATGAAGACCACCGATGTCGCCGGAAGGATTCGGCCACCTCGTTCCATCGGACTGATGGGATGGATTGGTGTCGGTGTCCTTCTTGTGATGCTGTTGTTGTGCGTGCTCAGTCTTCCCTGGACGTTGTCACGCGTCGACGATGGAACCCTCAACGGTCCCAGGCGATTTGAAGCAGCGCAGCCTCGCCTCGCACTGCTCCCGCCGACATGGGCTGCCTACACCGACGAGGAACAGGCAGCGGTGCAGGCCGAGGGCGGAGGTTTCTTCTTCATCTTCGGTACGGACCGTCTCGGCCGGGACCTGTTTGTCCGGGTGCTGGCCGGTGGAGGCATCAGCCTTGTCATCGGGATCGCCGCCGCCGCAACAGCCCTGTTCATCGGGACACTCTGGGGCACCTGCGCCGGGTGGGCCGGTGGTCGCGTCGATTCCGTCATGATGCGCATCGTGGACGTGTTCTACGGGCTACCGGCGATTCTGCTGGTCGTCCTTGTCGCAGTCGCCGTCGACGGCATGCGCGAAAACTGGGTTCAGGGTTCCGGTGCGGGCATGGGTCCGGACGTGGGACTGTTGATCAACTGCCTGACACTCTGGGTGGCCATCGCGGCCATCAGCTGGCTGACGATCGCCCGCGTGGTTCGTGGGCAGGTCCTGAGCCTGCGGACCCGCCCGTTCATGGAGGCCTGCCGAGCCATCGGTGTCCCGCGGCGCCGCCAGTTTCTACGCCACCTGCTTCCAAACCTCGCGGGCCCCATCATCGTCTACGCGACCCTGACCGTTCCCATGGCGATTCTCGCCGAGGCGTTCCTGAGCTTTCTCGGCATCGGTGTCCGGGAACCACTGCCCAGCTGGGGAAATCTGGCCGCCGACGGGCTCACCGAGATCAACACCGTGCGAAGTCGTTGGTGGATCATCCTGTGGCCGTGCATCTTCATCGCGCTGACCCTCGTGGCTCTCAACTGCATGGGGGAATGGTTGCGACTCGCGGTGGATCCTCGCCAGCGATCAAGGCAGGCTGCCGCATGACACTGCTGTCCGTGGAACAACTCGTGGTTGATGTCCAGCCACCCGGCACAGGCACGCGGGTGCCGATCATCCAGGACGTTGGATTCACACTGTCCGCCGGAGAGACGATGGCATTGGTGGGGGAGTCCGGCAGTGGCAAGTCCATGACTGCGCTGGCGATCATGGGACTGTTGCCGGAACCCGTGGTCCAGCGAGTCTCCGGTCGCATCCTGCTCGGAGACCGTGAGTTGACGAACCTGTCGCCACGCGAGATGGCATCCGTCCGTGGCACGGGAATCGGCATGATCTTCCAGGAACCGATGACGGCGCTGAACCCTGTCTACTCGATCGGCGAACAGGTTTCCGAGGTGCTTCGCCATCACCGGGGCATGGGACATGCCGAGGCCCGGATCGAAACCATTCGTCTGTTGGGCCGCGTCGATCTGCCTGATCCGGCGGCTCGGTACTGCGCCTATCCGCACGAGTTCAGTGGGGGAATGCGCCAACGTGTACTGGTCGCGATGGCCATCGCCGCCAAGCCGTCGCTGGTCATCGCGGATGAGCCGACGACCGCGCTGGATGTCCGCACCCAGCGTGGCGTACTTGATCTGCTGCAGTCGCTGGTGATCGAAGACGGCATGGGTCTGCTGCTGATCACCCATGACATGGCCCTGGTGGGTGAGCGATCGGATCGACTGTGCGTGCTCTGCCAGGGGCGGATCTGTGAAATGGGGCCGACCCGGGAGATTCTGGAGCATCCCCTGCACCCCTACACCCGGGGGCTGATTCAGTGCACGCCCACGCTGCATGCCGTCGATTCAAGCCTGGAAGCCATGGCGGCGGCCTTGGCGCATCCCGATCTGAGCCCCCTGGAGGGCCTGGGAGCCGCCAACGGGCGTATTCCCTGGTGGCCCCTGAACATGCCGGGAGCGGCCCCAGAGGCCGGCTGGAAGCTCCTGGAGGTGTCCAGCAACCGATTTGTCGGTGTCGCCACGCCCTGAGTAATCAGAAAATTCATCGATCGCACACGGATTCCAAGAACCCTCAATGGGATGGCATCCGTATCTGATTGTGTCTTGAGGAACACCTGTGCTGGGCCTGCCGTCGCTGAACGGTTCAGAAGGAAGGGGACTTCAATCATGGTCAGACACGTACGACGCACAATCAATCAGTTGATCCAGGAACACGAGGACATGCCGACTCGGCAGAGCCGCGATGAGTTGCTGAGCGCCATCTTCGACCTGACAGCCTGGTACATCATCGAACTCGGTGAAGGAGAGGACCGACCTCCCTGCATCACCTGGGAGGAGGGCCAGCCCGTGCTGCTCATCTTCACCGATGAAGGCCGTGCAAACCGCGCCTTGAATACATGGTTGGAAGATCGCATTGACACGATCTCAAGCGTCCGCAGGGTGCGGGTTGCCGAGATCAGTGACTTCTTCAAGGACCTGGCTCAGTGGGGCATCAGCAGCATCCGGTTCAATCACGGACCGTGGAGCGTGAACTTCCCACTTGAACATGCGGTCGAGGCCGCGGCCTTGTTCAGCCACTTCGATTCGGATTCCATCGATCAACTCGTGGATCGGGCCCTCCAGGGCACCGCCATCGAGGAAGACATCTGGGAACGGGTCTGCGACCTGCCGTCGTGGTACTTCGTCTCTGATGTCGCCGAAAGCGATGACCCGCTGATCTGGATCATGCACGACGAGCCGTGCGTCCTGGTCTTCACCGATGCGAGGCAGGCTCGATCCTACGCGGTCGAACATGGCCTCGAAGGGTGCACCACGGATGTCGGCCGATTGATCGAGGTCGATCCCGAGGTGGCCGTCAAGTACCTTGAAGGTCTGGCGTGTCGAGGCGTTTCCGGTGCCATGTTCAACCACGGCCCCTTCGGGTTCTATACCCCGCTCGGAAAACTCTGCAGCCGCGCTGCCTGAATCGCTTCAGTCGTTTTCCAGGGATTCGCAGTCGATGGACGCGGTTTCGCCGGCCAGTTTCTTCTCGATGTATCGCTGGATCCATCGGTCGAAGCTCTTGCCCGCGGCGGTGTCCTTGCCGCTGAATCGAACCTCCCGGACCTGGTCGATCGAGAGCGGAATCCGTGACGCGTCGGCCTTGGTCATGTAGCGGATGGTGCCGTTCCCGCCGTTGGACGTGGGAAGGCGGTCGAAGACGTAGCACTCGATCTCCTGGTCGGCGGTGCACAGTGTGACATCGCCGCGGTAGTCCACCGCCCAGTTCAGGGCCTGCTCGAATCGTTCCACGTCGGATCGATCGATCGCCATTCCCTGAGCCGGTTCCTCTGCATGCGTGTCGCTGCTCATGGGTTCAGTTCCCGCCCGGTTTCGGGGTCGATCATTCGCCACTGGCAGATTCGACTGATCCGCATGATCACCAGGAATGCGATTTCCTCTTCCACGATCGTCAGGAGCATCTGGTCGACCGGATCCTTGTCCGGTGGCATGTCGATGCGGATGCCCGGGCCCCAGAGCACGTCTTCGCCTTCACGTTCCGGCGAGGTGTTCAGGAGGTCCAGGGCCTTGATGATCTCTGCCCGGGTTCCAATCGGAACCAAGCCGTTCTTGCCGGCTTCCTCGGGTGACAGGATGACGAAGTTCTGATTCACGGTTGCTCGGTGCCTGTGTGGGTGAAAGGGAACATTCTACTCGCTGGCGGGGGGGCTGCCTTCCCGTCGGAGATCTGAAATGGTCTGGATGAGGGTCTCAAGGGGGATGGGCTTGTTCAGGTACGCGTGCACGCCCAGCGATTTCGCGTAGCTCATGTGCCGTTTTCCCTCGTTGGCAGTCACCATGACCACGATCGGGGGTGTCTCCGCCTCGGTCAGTTCCTCCAGTACGAGGAAGCCCGATCGCTTGGGCAGCATCATGTCCAGGACAACCACCTGCGGTGCATGGCTTCGCCAGAACAGGATCGCCTCGTTTCCGTCGATGGCGCGAAGGGTTCGGGCACCCTCCGATCGAAGCGCGAGGTCGATGCCGTCGAGCACGTCCGGGTCGTCATCGACCACGAGAATGAGGACATCGTCGAGTCGGTTCATGCCATGCCCTTTGAAGCCTGATTGGAGTGCTCGACGACACGTTGCAGTTCATCGTCGGTCATCCAGGGCAGGTTGCGGAGCTTCTCGACCAGTGCCTCCGGGATCGGTCGGCCTTCCCGCTCGTGCTTCGGCCGGCTCTTCCACCGGCGATGAAGCCAGAGGTACTGATCGGGTGCCTGGCGGATCAGCATCTCCAGGGCACGGGTGTATCGAGCGGTGATGGTGTACATCGGATCTTCCGCATCCTGCCAGTCACTGGGGTCGATGATGTCGCTGTAGACGAACTCATACTTGAACTGCTGTCCGATGCGGCGTGCCTGGGCGCAGACGATCGGCAGCTCGTATCGCATCGCCAGCAGGGCAATCGACTTGTAACTGGAGGCGAGTCGGCCGAAGAATGGCACGAAGACTCCCTGGTCACCGGCATTCTGGTCGGCGAGGAAACCAAGGTGCTGCCCGGACTCGATGCTTCGCTGCAGTTCCGGGGTGGCGCCCCATTTCGTGAGCACCCGCAATCCATGGGCCTCCCGGATGCGGAGCACCCAGTCGTTGATCAGGGGGTTGTCCAGCGGTCTTGCGATGGCGGTCAGGGGGTACCCGATGACGGACATGCCGTAGCCGAGGAGCTCCCAGTTCCCACAGTGCCCGGTGAGCATGAGCAGCGGTTGTCCGGCCACAAGTCGTTCGAGCACGCGTTCGACGTTACGCAGTTTCAGAGTGTCGGGCCACGTGTCCGGGGTGATGAGCCGTCCCATCATGATCGCGTCGACCATGGCGAGCTGGAACATGTATTCAAAGGACGACCGTCCGACCTGTTCCACCCGCTCCGTGTCCCACTCCGGGAAACTCAACCGGATGTTGTCGATCGCCCGTTGCCTTCGCCGTGGGTTCCAGTGCCAGAACATCGAACCGACGCTTGCGGCGGTTCGCAGGTTCTGCTCCGGGGAGAAGCACTGGATGAGTCCAGCCACCATGCGCAGGGGCAGGTACTGGCTCCAGTTGACCAGAGCTGATGCGTTTCGGGCCATGGTGCGGGGCAGGGTGCCGACGCGATCAGAGATCCGTTCCGCCGGTGAGAATGTGCAACCGGTTCGCGTTGAGAATCGGAATCTGGGCGTTGCGAGCCTGCTTGTAGAGTTCCTGGTAGTCGTGGTAGGTCGTCTTCTTCCGGATGTAGTCCTGCTGGACGAGCATGCTCGCATCCTGCGGAGGTCGGACCGGATCCATCGGCTCAACGCCGAGTACCAGGAAATCGAGATCGCCGGGAAGGGTGTCGCTTCGAATGACGACTCCACCCCAGTTCTCGATCTGGCTGCGAAGGTACGCGGCTTCCTCTTCGCTGGGGTAGCCGTCGCCATCGACGTCGTACTGTCCGTGGACCAGGAATTTGAACTTGTACTTGGGGTCGTAGATCGCGTTGGCGATGACGTCGTTTCGCACCACGGGTCGGCCGATCGTGGATCGGGTGATCTTCGCGGTGGAGGTGCTGTCCCCAACCTTGATGACCTGCAGGCTCGCCTTCCCGCGGGGGAAGACGCCCTTGGGCGTGGGCCGGATCTGGGCCGCGTCGTCGTAGATCTCGAAGGTCATGCCCAGCACGACCTGGTCCTGCCGACCGCGGTCGATGTAGACCTGGTCATTGGAGCCGGCGATATCGATGATGGTGCCGTCGACGAGCGTGTCCGGGTCATGCGGCCTGATGCGGGTCTTGTTGATTCGTCCTTCGAGATCCTCGACTCGACTCTTGAGAACGACCTTCTCCTGCCGGAGGGCGTCGACCTCGTTTTCCAGTTCGGTGATGGTGTCGGAGTACCGGTCTCGAAGCTTGTCCGTCTCGACCTCCATCAGTTCTCGCACATCGGCGATCTGCGAGAGGTGCTCGTCGGTGGCCGTACGGTACTTCTCCATCTGCTTGCTCTCGGCAGCCAGGAGGGTGTCGCGGGATCGGTTTGCAGTTTCGACGTCGGCGGTGAGGCGGTCCCGCTCCTCCTGGAGCGATTGTGCCTGCTGTCGGAGACTGTCGAGTTCGTTCTGGGTGTCCGTCGCCTTGCGGCTGCTGTCCTTGAGGGAGTTGTAGATGGTCGAGTCGACGCCAAGCGCGGAGAATCGTCGCTTGATGTTCTCCATCGATTCATCCGGGTTGCCGGCCACGTAGGTCTTGAGGGTGTTGTTCTGGTCGAGCAGGTACCCGAGGACGGACTCGCGGTCCTTCTTCGCTGCCGCCTCGATTGTCTGGAACTGCTCGGAGTTCCGCTCACGCTTCAGGGCGAACTCCTCAAGATTGGCTTCAGCATTCTGAGCGGCTTCCATCTGGGTTGCCTGCCCGGAGTAGAAGAGGATCGCCATCACCAGCAGGAAGATGCTGATGAGAATGAAGACAACGAGGGAAACGATGACGCCGGTTCCAGCGTTCGATCGAATGGCCATGGACTCAACTCCGTTGGGCGTAAATACCCGGCTGCGGGGATCCGTGGTCGCCACGGCCCCTTCTAAGGGTGAACAGGGGAGTTTCCCCACCCAAGTCGGGAGCGTCAAGCGAATGAGGGTCGAAAACCACCATTCCCATGCTCATGGGAGCATTCCCCTGTCCCGGGGGCCTTGAAGGGGGCTTCCTCGGGGCGTATCCTCCGTTCTTTTGAGGAGGCGATGCGCCATGGGCAACGATGCCAAGCAGTTGTTGAAGGATCTCGGCCGCCACCAGCTTGTGGATGGTTATCCCCTCGTGGTCGATCTGGACCGATGCCATGGCTCGTGGATCCATGACCGGGTCAATGACTGCGAGTTCCTCGACGTCTTTACCTGCTTCGCCTCATGGCCCCTGGGCTACAACCATCCCAAGTTCAAGGATCCGGAAATCGCCGAGGCGATGGCCCGGGCCTCCCTGAGCAAGGTTGCGAATTCCGACATCTACAGCGAAGACCTCTGCGAGTTCGTTGACGCGTTCGCCACCCACGTCACGCCTCCTGGATTTCCCCATCACTTCTGGGTGTCCGGCGGATCCCTTGCGGTCGAGAACGCGATGAAGACGGCCTTCGACTGGAAGGCTCGCAAGCTTGGTCGAACCGATTTTCATGACTCCGTCAACGATCTCACGATCCTGCACTTCAAGCAGGCGTTCCACGGGCGCAGTGGGTACACCATGAGCGTGACGAACACCCTGCCTGACAAGGTCGGCCTGTTCCCGAAGTTCGACTGGCCGCGTGTGCACAACCCCACCATCCACTACAACCTCGACGGGACGATCAGCAATGACATCGCCGCAGAGGAAGCCCGGGCCTGCGCGGAAATCGAGGCGGCCTTCGAACTGGCT
The DNA here is from genome assembly GCA_029245245.1 of Phycisphaerales bacterium. Lineage (GTDB taxonomy): Bacteria > Planctomycetota > Phycisphaerae > Phycisphaerales > SM1A02 > UBA854. Next base: position 72,474 of record JAQWPT010000022.1, on the reverse strand, counting down.
TCGGCCAACGGCACCCACATCGCGGCCATTCTCATCGAGCCCATGCAGGGCGAAGGTGGCGACAACCATTTCCGAACCGAGTTCCTGCAGGCGTTGCGGAACTACGCCGATGAGCGTGAGGCGCTTCTCCTGTTCGACGAGGTGCAGACGGGCTTCTTCGGTTCCGGCAAGCCGTGGTTCTGGCAGCGCCAGGGAGTCGCTCCGGACATCGTGTCATTCGGCAAGAAGACCCAGGTCTGCGGGATCTACGCATCCAATCGGATCAATGAGGTCGAGGAAAACGTGTTCGAGCGATCCAGCCGGATCAACTCGACCTGGGGCGGCAACCTCGTCGACATGGTCCGCTGTCGCAAGTTCATCGAGATCATCGTTGAAGAGAAGTTGGGCGAGCACATCACCAGGATCGGTGAGCACGTCATGTCCGGGCTTCGTTCGATCGCTTCGGACACGAACGCCTTCAAGAGCGTTCGCGGGTGTGGCTCCCTGATCGCGTTCACCTTTGATCCGGCGGAAGCACGGAGAGAGATGATCGCGGCCCTCTTTGATCGCAGGGTCATCGCGCTGCCCTGTGGCGAGGACTCCGTCCGATTCCGGCTCCCGCTGAACTTCACTCTGGAGGAAGCGGATGAGCTGCTGTCACGGGTGGAATCCTGCGTGCCGCTGGTGACGCGCATCTGACCACGTCACATCACCTGCGGTGTTCGCGCCCGGAAGAGCGTCAGGGCGACGGTATGCCCGTGCAGCAGGTTGCGTCCCCCGATGGGTCCCAGTTCGCCGGCGGCGAACAGGCCCGTCACCGGTGGTGCATTCAGTCGCTGTCGAACAATTGAGAGATCGTGTCCTTCGTGCCCGAACAGGCGACGGCCGCGGCCGTTGCATGTGACGAGCAGTGCCGCGAAGGGATGGCCCTGCAGTTGCTGCGCATCGAGGAGCAGGTGGAGGTCCTCATGTGCCGTCTTGGCATCGCGGACATGGAATTGGATCGTCTGCCCGAGTTTCGGAAACTCGCCGACGATGAATCCCGGTCGGTCCCGTGGAATGCCGAGAATGCTGCGGACGATGAAGTCTCCCCGTCCGAAACGATGCTTGTGCTCGTCGAGCACGCTGCCGATGAGAATGCCACCTTCAAGCAGTGACTGGTCCTCGTCGGCGATGGAGACGGCGGCTTCCTCAAGGAGCATCTTGGCCGGCCGGCCACCAAGCCCCGTGATCAGATTCCCCTCGACACCGGTGACGACCAACGGTTCGCCGATGGGACGGCACCCCTGGCTGACCACGAACTCCAGGTCGATGTCGCCGGAAAGGCTCAGCCCTACGAGTCCGACATCGGTCACGTGCTCGCCGAGGATCAGACGGTTGTGTCCCGGTTGTGAAGCGCCCGACGCCATGCCACCCAGCAGTGGAATGGGCCCATCGAATCGGGGGAGCGCATTCAGTGCCGGCAGCAGCCGGGTCATGGGAGTGGTGAATGGGTCTGCGAACATCAGGATCGCTCGCGTGTCCTCCTCCAGCCCCATGTGCTCGGGGATGTCCTCGCTCCGGCTGAGCGGGACGGGTGCGTCGGGTGTTCCGGTGAAGGGAGTCAGTCGAGTGCCGGGCAGGAAGAGACACAGCACGGTCATGCCCGCGGTGCCATCGAGTTCCTGGTCGTCGCCAAGAATGGATTCAGCCGTACATCCCAACGCATGCCTTGGCGCCAGCACGCCATGCAGGGTTTCGACGGCTTCCGCGACCGCGGCCGTGTGGTGGTAGCTGCAGAAGAACAGCATGAGATCGCATCCGGCTCCACCAGCGTCATGGATCGCATGCGCGATTTCCAGTGCCGCGGTCCGTGTATCCATGTGTCCGCTGGTGGCGGAGAGGGCACGATGGCCGGATGGTCCCGGCACGGAGAACGAAGTCGAAAGCATTTGACGATCCTACCTTGGTCCGTGGTGGTCATGCACTACAATCCGGGGTCAGGGAGAAGCAAGGCCACATGACCAAGGCAACCCCAGATCAACTGCAGGAGGCACTGCGGAATGCGGTCGCGGCTCTGCGCCACCTGCAGGTGGGTGAGGGCTCCTGGTGCGGCATTCTCGAGGGTGACTCGATCCTCGAGAGCGAGTACCTGCTCATGAAGTTCATTCTCTCCCAGGAGGATGAACCGATGGTCGACGGGCGGGGTCGCGAGGTCCTTGATCGCATTGCCGGGGGGCTCCGAAGCCAGCAGCGTGAAGATGGCTCATGGGGTCAGTATCCGGGATCGGGCATCGACATCAGCGCCACCGTGAAGGGGTACTTCGCCCTGAAGTTGATGGGCGATGATCCCGATGCGCCCCACATGAAGTCGGCCCGTGAACAGGTGCTGGCCAATGGTGGGGCGGAATGCTGCAACAGTTTCAGCAACTTCTACCTCGCCTGCCTCGGCCAGGTCTCCTGGAATGCGATTCCATCGATTCCCCCGGAGATCATCCTGCTGCCACGCTGGTTCTACTTCCACCTGTCGAAGGTCAGCGCATGGACCCGGACCATGATCCTTCCGTTGTCCATCGTGACCACCAAGCGCCCGACCCGCTCGGTGCCGAGCCACCTGGGCATCGACGAACTGTACATCGACCAGCGGGAACGACATCGCCTCTCCGACACCGTCGAGGCGCCACCAGCATGGCGACTGTTCTTCCGCAGCGTCGATCGGTGCCTGAAGTGGCTGCACCCGCTCGGGGGAACCCCGCTGCGCGGCATCGCCCTTCGGCGGACCGTCGACTGGATGCTGCGGCGTGCTTCCCAGGATGGTGCCGCCGCCACGGACGGGCTCGGTGCGATCTTTCCTCCCATGGTCTACCTCCAGGTCGCCCTGAAGGCCCTGGGGTGGCGACGTGATGATCCGGTCCTGCAGCGGGCGGAGCGCGATCTCGACGACTTCTTCCTCGACCAGTTGGACAACCAGGGTCGGGAGATCATTCGCATCCAGCCATGCTTCAGCCCTGTCTGGGATACCGGCATCGCGCTCTACGCGTTGACGGAGTGCGGTCTCGACGAGCACGATCCGTCCGTGCACGCTGCCGCGGACTGGCTACGCTCCAAGGAGTGCACCTTCAAGGGTGACTGGTCGGAGTGCGTGAAGGTCGATCAGCCGATGGGCTCCTGGTACTTCGAATACCACAACGCCTGGTACCCGGACGTGGACGACACGGCGATGGTGGCGATGGGACTTCATCGTGCCGGAGGCGCGGCGAACATCGAGGCGGCCGATCGCGGCGTGAAGTGGCTGCTTGCGATGCAGAACTCCGACGGTGGGTGGGCTGCGTTCGATCGCACCACGCACCGACAGATTCTCGAGTACATCCCGTTCGCCGATCACAACGCCATGCAGGACCCTTCCTGCCCGGACATCACCGGGCGCATCCTGGAGTGCCTTGCCTGGCACGGGTACACGACCGCCGATCCAGTGGTGCGGCGTGCGGTGTCCTACGTTCGTCAACAGCAGACCCGCGACGGCGCCTGGATCGGTCGCTGGGGTGTCAACTACATCTACGGAACATGGCAGGCGCTGGTTGGTCCGATCAAGTGCGGGGTCGATCCGACCGAGGACTGGGTTCAGCGAGCTGGTGCCTGGTTGCGATCGGTGCAGCATTCCGACGGCTCGTTCGGTGAGTCACCAGAGACCTACCTCGATCCTTCAACGAAGGGGCAGGGGCCGGCGACGGCTTCGCAGACCGCCTGGGGCGCGATGACGATGCAGGAGATCTTCGGGCACGAAGACGAGGCGGTGCAGCGGGCCGTGGCCTGGCTGGCGGCAACACAGCTGTCCGAGTCCGAGGCTGCGGATCCGTCGATCAATCCCGATGGGGATCTTCCGGGTTCCTGGAGCGAGCCATGGTTCACCGGGACCGGGTTCCCGAAGGTCTTCTACCTTCGGTACCACATGTACCGGCTCTACTTCCCGGTCATGGCGATCGCGAGGTGGCTGCACGCCCATCACGGGCATCCACCAATCGAGTCGATGGTTCGCATGGAACCCAAACTCGCCCCCGTCTCCTGATCAGAACGGGCAGGGGTCGTGGAAGGTCATCGGTTTTCCGGTGCCCGGGTGGGTGATTGTCAGCAGTGTCGCGTGCAGCAGCAGCCGCTGGCTCATGGCCAGCAGTTCCGGTGGGGCGTACAGGTCGTCACCGAGGATCGGGTGTCCGATTGAAATCATGTGCACACGCAACTGGTGGGATCGACCGGTCACGGGCGTAAGTTCGACACGAGTTCGATCTTCGAGCCGTTCGAGCACGCGGAACCCGGTGGTCGCAGACCGTCCCTGGTTGTCGTCGATGATCTGCCGAGGAGGATTGTCGAGATCCTTGCGCAGGGCGGCATTGATCACTCCGTCATCGATGGCCAGTCGCCCGCCCACGATCGCCTCGTACTGCTTGTCGACCTCACGGTCGTGAAATTGGCGGCTCAGTTCACGGTGGGTGTCCGCATCGCGGGCCAGGACGATCACGCCGGACGTGTCGCGGTCGAGCCGGTGGACGATTCTCGCCCCGGGAAAGGCGGACTCGGCCCGGCTGACGAGGCAGTCGGCCTTCTCCGGTCCGATGCCCGGAACACTGAGCAGCCCCGTGGGCTTGATGAATACGAGCAGTCGGTTGTCGGCATGCAGCAGCGGTGGCAGGCCGTCGGGAGCCGGCGTCCTTGGATTGCTTCCTGCCTTGTTGTCGATGGGAGACCGTGTCATGCGTGGAGCCTATTATGGTGCGTTCCACCCCGGAAAGGAGCAACCCATGATCGGCGCCGATCTCATCGTCCTTGCCACCGTCCTTTCGGCCTCGCCAGCCGTCCAGGAGCCGATGCTGGAGCACCCCGTCCAGTTGACCTCCTCTGATCGCTTCGTCAAGGCGGGAGAGTCCTATTTCTCCGATGACGGTCGCCGGGTGATCTTCCAGGCCGTCGAGCAGCCGCCGAAGGGGACGCCGCCCGACGAGCATTACGCGATGTTCGTGGCGGACGTGCTGCGGGATGAAGCCGGACGAGTCTACGGCCTTGGCACATCGCGTCGCATCAGCCCCGAGGGATCTGCCAATACCTGCGGCTGGTTCTACCCCGGGCGAAGCGATCGCGTGCTTTTTGCGACCACGACCGCGCCGCCGTCGCAGGGTGACGCGCCCGGGTACCAGCGGGAGTCCGGCAGTTACGAGTGGCAGTTTCCCCGGGAGATGGACATCGTCGCAGTCGATCTGGACAAGGCGGATGGAACTGCGGCTGCATTCGAGCCGCTGGTCTCCGATGGCGAGAACTACCTGGCCGAGGGCTCCATCAGTCCCGATGGTCGTCACCTGCTCTATACCTCCCTGGCGACGGGCGACGGTGACCTGTACGTGAAGGATCTCGTGACCGGGACGAGTCGGTGCATCGTCAGTGCGCCGGGGTACGACGGGGGGCCGTTCTTCTCGCCTGACGGTCGCCGCATCACCTACCGGTCCGACCGAAACCAGGACGACCTGCTGCAGATCTTCATCTCGGAACTGGCCTTCGACGACGATGGTGCCATCACCGGAGTCGAACGCGAGTTTCAGCTCACCGACAACGGTCACGTCAACTGGTGCCCGTTCTGGACGGCAGATGGTCGGCACCTGGTCTATGCCACCAGCGAGATCGGGCATCACAACTACGAGATCTTCATGATCGACGCCCAGGCCGGGGACGGGACATCCCCCACCCGCTACGGGACCGGCGCCCGCCGGGTCACGCACGCATCGGCCTTCGACGGGCTCCCGGCGTTCTCGTCGGATGGATCCACCATGATCTGGACAAGCAAGCGAAGCGGTGAGGACGGCAGCCAGCTCTGGGTGTCGGAGTTCGATCCCCATGCTGCAGCATCCGCTTCGCCACCCCGGCCGCCGGGTGAAGGCTCCGGTCATCCATGAACCGTCGCCTGCTGATACTCATGTTTCTCGTTGTCGCCGGTTGTGGTGAAACTCGCACCCAGTACCGGAAGATGCCCGCGTTCTACCAGCAGATGGCGGGTGTCGACGGGGGCGTGGACGGCCGGACGCGTGATGGCATGGATGTTCGTTGGGTCATGGAGGCCGAGGGTTCGCTCGAGGGATTCAACGACCACACCGGCAAGCCCTTTCTCATGCGAGAGGAACGTGAGGACGGCACGATTTCGCTCAATGCGTTGATTCCAGAGCACGTCCTGCTCAGCACCCTCGATTGCGTTCGCAACCAGGAGTACCAGTTGCTGTGGGACGAACTCGTCGCCGAGGAGACCCGGACCTGGTACGAGGAGGAGGGCGGTGGATTCGAAGCATGCGACGCTTTCTTCCGGGTCAATCGCCGCGATATCGTGGCGACGCTTGCCCGCATGCAGGCCGGAATGGCATCACAGGAGATGCGCCGCATCCAGATCAGTGAGGGCCGATGGAGACTGCAGCTCATCGAGCAGTTGCATCCACGTTTCCGGTACACGTCACTCGAAACCGCGTGGGACGGGAAGAAGTACCGGCTCGTCACGATCCAGTAACGAAACACGGGACGGCTGCAGGCAGCCGCCCCGTGCGTGTGCGTTTTTTTCAGTGGAATCAGTCGCTGTCGGAACCCGATTCGCTGGTGTCGGCGGTTGCCGTCACGGGCGTATCGGTCTTGTCGAAGGTGAGGTGGTCGGCTCCCTCGAGGTAGGTCACCGCAATGGTGTGTCCACTGGCGTATTCGCCGCCAAGCAGGGCTTCGGCAAGAGGGTCCTCGATATAGCTGCTGATCGCACGTCGCAGCGGACGGGCACCGAAGTCGGGGTTGTAGCCCTTCTCGATGAGAAAGTCCTTGGCCTCGGCATCAAGTTCGAGCTGCAGTCCCTTGGAGCGGATGCGATCCCGTACCTTGTCGAGCTCGATGTCGATGATGTGGTACAGGTCATCCTTGATCAGCGGACGGAACACGATCGTGTCGTCAAGCCGGTTGATGAACTCGGGGCGGAAGAACTTCTCGACCTCGGACATCAGGGTTGCCTTGAGTGCGTCGTAGTCCTGGACTTCATCCCGCTTGCCGAAACCGAATGACTGGCCACCCTTGATGATGTCCGCCCCGATGTTCGAGGTCATGATCAGCAGGGTGTTGCGGAAGTCGACCTTGCGTCCGAACGAGTCGGTCAGCCGGCCTTCCTCCATGATCTGCAGGAGCATGTTGAAGACATCGGGGTGAGCCTTCTCGACCTCGTCCAGCAGGACGACGGCGTAGGGACGCCGACGAATCTGCTCCGTCAACTGTCCACCTTCCTCGTAGCCGACGTAGCCTGGAGGCGCTCCGACGAGCCGCGAGACGGTGTGCTTCTCCATGTACTCGGACATGTCCAGGTACACCATGGCGTCCTGGTTGCCGAAGAGGAACTCGGCCAATGACTTGGCCAGAAGAGTTTTGCCCACGCCGGAAGGGCCAACGAAGATGAACGAGCCCATGGGGCGGTTCGGATCCTTCAGGCCACTGCGGGCCTTGCGGATGGACTTCGCGACCTGGCGGACGGCTTCTTCCTGGCTGATGACGGTCTTGTGGAGTTCCTGCTCCAACTGCAGGAGTCGAGCCGATTCGGCTTCCTCGAGTCTGGTCAGGGGGACACCGGTGATCTTGGAGACGACCTCGGCGATGACTTCTTCATCGACGGTGCCGCTGACCTCGCTCATGCTGTCGCGCCAATCCTTCTGGACACGGTCCTTCTCGGCCCGGAGCTTCTCGGTCTTGTCGCGCAGGTCCGCTGCGAGTTCGTAGTCTGCGCCACGAACAGCGGATTCCTTCTCGATGCTGAGGAGCTCGATCTGCTGCTCGATGTCGGCCAGATCGGGCGGCTTGGTCATGGAACTCAGCCGTATGCGTGCGCCGGCCTCATCGATGACGTCGAGCGACTTGTCCGGCTGCACCCGTGAGGGGATGTAGCGAGTGGAGAGATCGACGGCGGCCTCGATGGCGTCGTCGGTGATCGTCACGCGATGGTGCTCTTCGTACTTGATCCGGAGTCCCTTGAGGATCTCGATCGTCTGGTCACGCGAGGGGGGCTCGACGCCTACGGACTGGAACCGGCGTTCCAGGGCGGAGTCCTTCTCGATGTACTTTCGATACTCGTCGTAGGTCGTGGCACCGATGCACTGGATTTCGCCACGGGAGAGGGCGGGCTTGAGCACGTTCGATGCGTCAATCGCACCCTCGGCGCCACCTGCACCCACGAGGGTATGCAGTTCGTCGATGAAGAGGATGATGTTCTTGGCGCGACGCACCTCGTTCATGACGGCCTTGATCCGTTCCTCGAACTGGCCACGGTACTTGGTGCCGGCAACCATCATCGCCAGATCGAGGACCACGACACGTCGATCGTGGAGAAGGTCCGGGACCTCCTTGTGCACGATCTGCTGAGCCAGTCCTTCGACGATCGCGGTCTTGCCCACGCCGGCCTCTCCGAGGAGGACCGGATTGTTCTTCGTTCGTCGGCAGAGGATCTGGATGAGGCGTTCGATCTCCTCGCTGCGGCCGATGACCGGGTCGAGGTCGCTGGCCTTGGCCAGTTCTGTCAGGTCGCGTCCGAAGCTGTCCAGGGCAGGGGTCTTGCTCTTGCCTCGACGAGGTGATTCCTGCTGTTCGCCACCGGGTGATTCACCCAGTTCTTCGCCTTCTTCCGCATCGACGCCGGCGCCGAGCAGGTTCAGGACTTCCTCGCGGACCTCCTCGAGCTTGACGCCGAGGTTCATCAGGACCTGCGCGGCAACGCCGTCCTGTTCACGAAGCAGGCCCAGCAGGAGATGCTCGGTACCCACGTAATTGTGGTTCAGGTTGCGGGCTTCCTCGATCGCGTACTCAAGCACCTTCTTGGCGCGAGGCGTCTGTGGAAGCTTGCCCATGGTGACCATTTCCGGTCCGGACTTCACGAGTTTTTCGACTTCGAGGCGGACCTTGCGGAGATCGATGTCGAGATTCTTCAGGACGTTGGCACCGACACCGGACCCTTCCTTCACGAGGCCAAGGAGGATGTGCTCCGTGCCGATGTACTCGTGATTGAAACGTTGGGCTTCCTGGTTGGCCAATGCCATGACCTTGCGTGCACGATCGGTCAGACGTTCGAACATGTCCCTGCTCCGGATCTTCACCCTGTGTGGGTGCCATTTTGCCTGTCCTTGCTGCCTCCAACTGCGAAGGCACGCTCCCCCGAATCCAAGGGTTGCAAGGGTCGTACCAGTGTATTCGGCCCCACGAGGGGGCGTGATGAGTCGAATTCCGCTCTACACTGATTCCAGGAGAGTCAAAGAAGCCATGAAGTTCAATTTTCGTGCCATTCTGGCGGGTGTGGGGCTGGTGCTGGGGTCGGCCGGTGTCGGTGCCTGGGCTGATCCGGGGCTCAAGGTGGTGGTCCAGGTGTCGGCAGAGGAAGAATCCGTGGCATGGCCCAAACCGGGCTCTCAGGCTCGCCAGGCGGCCCAGGCCGCTGCGGCATCCCGGTTTGCCGAGGTTCTGCAGGCCATGGATGCGAGGTCGGAACCAGGGGCCGTCAGCCGGACCCGATACTTCCTGGTCGCCGGCGACCTGTCCCAGGAGGAACGGACGCGACTGGGCACCATCCTCGATGGGCAGGTGCACCGCCTGGTGGAGCGATTCGGTGGTTCGATCAACGATGAGCCCTTCCCGTCTCGTCTCGGGATCATCCTGATGGGATCACGGGATCGGTTCGAACTGCTCGAGGCGCAACAGTTCGAGAGCTTTGCTCCAGGTCCGCTTGCCGCCCGGTTGCACCTCGAAGGTTCGACACTGCTGATTGCAGCCAATGCCGCCGCACCACGTGGACACTTTGATCACCAGTTGAGTCGAGCCATGGCCCAGGCCTGGCTGTACGGCATTGATACGGATCGTTCACTTCCGACATGGGCTGAACAGGGATTCATGACGGCGGTGGCGTGGATGTCGACACCACCAGGCACGGGTCCTGGCCGGCGAGAGGCGATCGATTCGGTCCGCGCGGGCCGGGAACTGCACGAACTGCTTGCCCATGAACAGGACTGGACGGGGGGGGCGATCGACGATGCCCGGGCAGGCCTGCTCATGGAGCGACTGCTGGAGCAACCCGAAACGCTGTTGGTGTGGATCAAGGCGGTCAAGGCGGGGCGTGACTGGCGCATCGCGTTCACCGAGGCGTTCGACTCGACACCGGAGGAACTTGCCGAGTACACGGCACGCTGGTACCGGGTCAACGACTGACGGCGGCGGCATTCTCGACGCGACCGTCGTGCAGTTCAACGATCCGGTCGGCCATGTCGGCGATGCGACGGTCATGAGTGACCATCACGATGCCCAGGCCTTTCTCATGTTCCTGCTGAAGCAGTTCCAGGATGCCCGCGCCGGTGCGTTCGTCGAGATTGCCGGTGGGTTCATCGGCCAGGAGCACTTCCGGTCCGTTGACCAGCGCCCGGGCGATGGCCACGCGCTGTCGTTCACCACCGGAGAGTTCCCGCGGCCGGTGCTGGAGCCGGTGACCGAGTCCGAACCGTTCCAGGAGGCCCTCGGCTCGATCCGGGGCACCGGGTGCAGCGGGGGCCACCATGGTTGGCAGAAGCGAGTTTTCAAGCACCGTCAGTTCCGGCAGCAGGTGGTAGAACTGGAAGACGAAGCCGATGCTGCGATTGCGATAGGCATTGCGTTGCCGGCGTGAATGCTTGTGCAGGGACTGATTCTTGAAGCGGATCTCGCCTCGGCCCGCGTCCGGGCGATCCAGGTCGCCCAGCAGGTGCAGAAGCGTGCTCTTGCCCGATCCCGAGGAACCGAGCACGGCGACCCATTCTCCCTGCTCTACCTGCAGCGAGGCACCCTTGAGGACCGGTACGTCCACCTGCCCGAGCCGGTAGGTCTTGTGCAGGTCGGTGGCGACCAGGATGGGATGGTCCTGCTCACTCATAACGCAATGCCTTGATGGGATCCATGTCAGCGGCCTTGGCCGCGGGGATGAATGCTCCGAGGACGCTGAAGACGATGCCGCCCACCAGCGTGATGAAGGCCACCACCAGGTCGACGGAGTTGGGGACATCGGGGAAGTAGTACGTGTTCGCATCCCACATGACGAACCCCTGGCCGGTGGCTGCGGCCCAGACGATCACGAGGCCCAGGAGTACCAGAGGGATGGAGATGAAGGTGCCCAGCACGGTCGGCAGCAGGTCCCCGCTGCGGACGCGGATGATGGCCCAGACGATGACCGCCACGGCGGCCGCCAGCAACGCGATGCCCAGCCACATCGGCGGTGCCCCGAGCATGTCGTGGATGTCGTCGATGTAGTAGGTGATCAGCCAGCCGAGGAAGAACCCGAGCACTCCGCCGATGATGCCGATGACAAGTCCGTAGAGCAGGTAGATGCCGATGATGCCGCGGCGGGTGGCGCCGATGCTGCGGAGGATCCCGATGTCCCGGGTCTTCTCCTGCACGATCGACCACATGATCGCCAGCACGAGTGCGGCGCAGACGATGTAGACGATCGAGAAGAGGATCCACATGAGCATGCGTTCCTTCTCCACCGGTCCGATGAAGTCCGCCTGCATCTCCTCCCAGGTCTGGATGGTTACGAAGGCCGGCGGGGGGAATGTCTCGGGATCGTCGATGTCGTTCACACGTGCCTCGTAGAAGGCCTCGTAGATCGGCACGATCTCAGCGAGCAGTTCCTCGGGCGTGAAGCCTTCGGCGGCCCGGATCAGGACCTGCGTGGCCCGGGCGGGATCGATGCCACCGTCGATGGTGGGTGCCTCGAAGAGCCCGGTCTGTTCCTGGGCCGTTTCCAGCGGGATGAAGACACGCTGCTTGTCGACGAGCCGGACGTTGCTGAGGAACTCGTTGGCGAAGGGAAGGATGATGTTCTCGGGATCACTGACGCCGCCCTCGCGGTCGACGCGAATGGTCGTCAGGGTTCCGTCAAATCGCGGAAGCCACCATCGACCGTTGCCCTGGACCTCGTAGGCTCCTCCCGTGGTCCGCATGTTCCCCTTGGACAGGTGCATGCCGGCGATGATGGCGGGGCGACCATGCCTGGTCATGGCGAGTCCGTCTCGCTTGATGTTGGCGCCATCAATGAGCCAGTCGTCGGCTTCGAGAATCATCGCCCACTGGTGTTCGTCGAGAATCTCCTCCAGTTGCTCCGGGTCGTAGCGGCCAAGCATCTGCAGCAGGGTGATCCAGTCCTTCTCCGGGACCGTTGGAACCTGCAGGGCGAGTTCCTCGCGGCTGCGATCTGAATCGGCTGGCGCCCGGTCGAGCAGGATCGCGACCTGCTGTTGGAAGGTGAGCGTCTCCACCAGTGCAGGACCGATTCGTTCGATGGCCTCGGCACGCAGGTACCGATCCACGCCCTTGGGCAGTTCATCCCAATACAGGGTGTCGGCGAAGTCGGTCACACGATCGAAACTTGCGGGTTCGATCCCCCAGATCTGCACGGCCGTGGTTTCGTCGTAGGGCATGCGGAGCACACCCCACGTTTCGACGACAGGCGTGGCGGAGTCGGCCAGGGGGTTTCGCTCGATACGGTCGATCAGGTCTTCGTAGTACGGGACCCCGTGCAGCGAGGCGTGCACGATGACATCCCCGATGAGCGTTCGCCCCGCGGCACGGAACTGCTCGAGGAATCCCGACATGACCGAGACGACCACGATGACCAGGGCCACGCAGAGCGCGACGGCAGCGACCGCCAGCAGCGGAATGACCCGTGACGTCAGGTATCGATTCGTAAGGAGTGACTGGTACATGGTGAGGAGAGCCGTGCTGGATGATAGGACAGTCCGGGGTTGGAGGTTCAGGGCATCATGAGGTGGCCATGCCGTTCCTTCAGGAGGAGGGGAACTCCGATGTCGATGACCTCGACCCGGCCCAGCCAGGCGGTGGCCTCCTCTTCGAGAAATCCGTGCTTCCATCCCACGAAGGTCGCGGTGCAGTCGGCCTTGATCGCGGTTCCCAGGGGTCGGCCGGTGTCCGCATCCAGTCCCGAGGGCAGGTCCAGGGCCAGCACCGGCGTGGATTGCGCATTGATCGCCTCGATCCAGTCCCGGGCACGGCCGGAGACGTCGCGATCAAGCCCAGTTCCCAGGAGGGCGTCGATCACGAGGTCGGCTCCGGAGGCATCCAGTTCGGCATTGGTTTCCACGGGCAGCCGCATCACCTCGGCGATGCGCGCGTTGACGGCGGCATCCGAGTCTTCCCGCGATGGGCCGAGGGCCGCGATGCGCACATCGTGTCCCCGGTTGGACAGGTGCCGCGCAGCGGCCCACCCGTCACCCCCGTTGTTGCCTGTCCCGCATGCGACGAGAATGCGAGCGGGACGATCCAGTGCTGTCAGCATGCCGTGCGCCAGATCGGCGGCGCCACGAGCCGCGTTCTCCATGAGCACGATGCCGGGGATGCCGTAGTGCGCAATCGCCTCGGCATCGACGCGGCGCACGGCTTCACGTGAATAGACCAGAATCGGATCCTCGCAGGGCATCGGCCCTTCAGTCTACCCGTCCCTGCCAGGGGAACGTCTTCGTGCGAAGGGGGGTACACTGCGCGCCGTCCCATGACCGTATTGACCATCCTTTCCTGGGTCCTCCTGTCGGTCGCCGTGCCCTCGGCGGCATGGTGGTTGATCGTGCTCGTGCGTGTTGGACGCGTCGCGTCGACGAGGCCGACGATCCGGCGGGGCGTCGATCTTCCTGCACCGGATGGCGGATGGCCCTCCGTGAGCGTGATCATTCCCGCCCACAACGAGGAACGCGTCATCGAGCGGTGCGCCCGTTCCCTGCTGGAACAGAAGTACCCGGCCCTGCAGCCCATCTTCGTGCTTGACCGTTGCACCGACGAGACCGCCGCCAGGCTGCGAGCACTGGATCCCGGCGGTGAGCGTCTGCAGATCATCGAGAACGATTCCTGCCCGCAAGACTGGGCCGGCAAATGCAACGCGGCCCGCGTCGGAGTCGAGCACGCCACCGGCGACCTGCTGCTGTTCATGGATGCCGACACCAGTGCCGGTCCGGACGTGATCCGGTCGGCGGTGGCGCTGCTGCGATCCGGGGATCTCAGCCTGCTGAGCCTGCTGAGCACCCTTACCTACGAGCATGATTTCGAGTATCGATCCCAGCCCGTGGCGGCCATGGCCCTTCTCTCGCTGTACCCGCCGGACATGGTCAACAATGCGAAACATCCTCGCCCGTTCGCAAACGGGCAGTTCATGTTGTTCGATCGACCGTGGTACGAACGCATTGGTGGACATGCCGCGGTGAAGGACGATCTGCTCGAGGACATCGCCTTTGCGCGGCAGATCAACTGGAAGGGGGGGCGAGGCAACATTCTCATGGCCGATGGCCTCTTCACCTGCTCGATGTATTCGTCGTTGGAATCATTCCGCCGCGGCTGGCTGCGCATCTTCATCGAGTCCTGCCGGCGAAAGCCCGGGCGGCTTCGCAAACTCGCCTTCCGGTTGCTGTTGACGGGGGTGATCATGCCCCTGTGCATGGTCATCGGCCTGGCGCTGGGCGTCGTGTCGGCGATCCAGGGTGAACCCGGTCCGGGGTTGGCGCTGGCGTGCACGTCCGGTGGTGGTCTGCTGGCGCAATCCCTGGCCCTGGCCTGGATGTGCCGCATGGGGCATCAGCCGATCCGCACCATCTTCCTGCATCCACTGGGTTGCCTGGAAGTCCGGGGTATCCTGCGTCGTGCCGCAGAGGTTCTTCTGCGTGGCGAGCCGGTTGTCTGGGGCGGTCGACAGTACGTGTTGGAAGCGAGGTAGAGGAGCGACATGCGGATCCTGCTGACGAATGATGACGGTATCCATGCACCCGGGTTCGCGGCGCTGCACTCGGCGTTGTCGGGTCTCGGCGAACTCGTGCCCATTGCGCCCTTGACGGTGCAGTCGGCGACGAGCCATGGCATCACCTACCACGACCCGCTCTTCGTGGAAGAGGTCGAGGTGGCGGCCGGTTTCTCCGGCACGGCGATCGACGGTCGACCTGCTGATTGCGTCAAGCTCACGCTGACCACGCTGTGGGAAGAACGGTTCGGTGCCGGTTCGAAACCGGATCTCACGATCTCCGGCATGAACAGTGGCGCGAACATCGGGATCAACGTGCTCTACTCGGGCACGGTGGCGGCAGCGATGGAATCCGCATTCCTCGGGGTGCCGTCGATCGCGGTGAGCCTGCTCATTCGGGATCGAAACTCCATCCAGTGGACACGTGCCGCCGAGCACGCCCGCGCGATCATCGACCGCGTCCTCGAGCATCCGCTGCTGCCCCACGACGTGATCAACCTGAATCTCCCCAGGACCGAGGACCCCGAGGCGGCGATTCCCGCGGTTCGCGTCGTGCCCATGAACACGGCGCCGCTGGCGGAACACTACGAGCGACGTGACAGCCCGGCGGGCCAGCGGTACTACTGGGCGGCCGGGAGCGGGTTGAACTTCCTGCATACCACCGAGGGATCGGACGTCGAGGCCATCTTCGAAGGTGCGGCCACGATCACGCCGTTGTCATTCGACATGACGGACTCGACTCGCATCGATCAGTGGAAGGATCGACTCGAAGTCAGTCCCGTCGCGGGGACATGATCAGTTCCAGGGTGATGTCGAGGGTTTTCTTCTTGGTCAGTGCATCCAGCCGGGTGCCTGTGGCCCGCCACCGGTAGAGGCTGGCGAGGATCGCCGCATCGATGCCGACATTGCCGCTGCTCTTGAGGATCTCGGCCGTGGCCGGCTTGCCGTCCTTGTCGAAGCGGAGGGTCACCTGCATGTTTCGTGCGCGCTGGGTCGTCTGAAGTGTCGTGAACCTCGGCTTCCTCGGGAGCAGTTCCAGGCCCTGTGACGCAACGGGGTGACCGCTGATCCACTTTTCCCTCGGCACCGTGATGGTGGACGTCGCGTCCGAGGACTTGTCGGCGGCATCCGGTTGCGGGGGCTCGGGCGCATCCGATGGCGGCGTCGACGGGGAACCACCGCCAGAACTTGGTTGATCGCCCGGTTTCTGCGGCGCGGCTTCCTTGGCGGGCCTGGTCGGCTTGGGTTCCTGCTTGCCGGGCTTCTTGGCGGGCTTCTCCCCGGTCTTGTCCGCCTTGCCGGTGGGTGCATCGGCCAGCGGCCCCTTGCCCGTGGTTGGAATCCCTCCGCCGTCGTCACCGAGGCCATCGATGGGACCGCTGCCACCGCCGGACTGCGTCGTGCTCGGGGTGGACTGCTTCGCCGGCTGTCCCCCCGCGTTGGAAGGCGTACCGGGTTGCTCCGCTGGCGTGGCCTGCTGGTCGCTGGGGGTGGATGAATCGGGTGAAGAGGCTTCGTTGAACTGCGCCTGGTCGAATTCGGAGAGTTGGGCGAGGTGTTCCTTGTACGTGTCGTAGCCGACCCAGGTCATGCTCGATGTGGTTGACTGGTCCAGGCCGAGGCGTTCCTGATCCGGAAGTTCCTGCTCTTCCATGTGCTCGTCGAGTTCGTGCTCGAAATCCGTCAAGTTGGAATCCGCCTCGGCAACGGCGAGCATCGCCGGCAGCAGGAGGAACAGGTGGATGAAGATCGATGCGACGAGGGATCCCCAGAGAATCAACTTGTGGCGGGGCATGTTCATGGATTCGCGGCGTTCGTGGTCGGCGGCGGAGTGATGGCTGCCGCGGGTGGTGCCGGGTTGTCGTGCTCCGTGGCGGCTCCAACCAGCATGATTTCAAGGCCGGAGTTCCGCAGGTGGTCCCACAGCGTGGTGAGGATCGGTCCACGGTCGATGTCGCCCTCGCCGGCGGCCATGACCAGGTAGATCGATGTGTCGGGCTTGGCCTTGAGCACTTCGTCGATGGCGGCCGGTACGTCTTCCAGAACGGTGGGCGTCTGCCCGACGTAGATGCTTCCGTCGAGATCGATCGTGATGCTCGTGGCGGGAACCGGCTCGGCGGATTCTCCGCTGATGTAGGACTCCATCGGCACGGGCATGACATCGATCTGCACCATGAGCACCATGGCGTAGATGAAGAAGGTGAGAATGAGGAAGATCACATCGATCAGCGGCATCAGTTCGATGCGCGTCTCTGGATCAGGTCTTCGAAGCGTCAGCATGGCCGGTCCTCCCGGTCGCAGGCGTTCACGTCTCCATCTGGAGCGTGGCCAGGGCGGTGGTCACGTTTTCACTGAAGGCGAAGACGCGATCAAGGCCGGTCGCGAGCAGGGCGGTCCACACGCCGTCGGTGATGGAACAGATCAGGAGTCGCCGGTCGTTCTGGCCGAGCGTGGTACGCAGTTTCAAGAGGGCCCCGAGGTTCGAGGAGTTGACTGTTGCCACGGACTTGAGGTCGACCACCACATTGGGGATGGACTCCTCGCTCTTGACCGCTTCCTCGAGTCGCTGCAACAGCCCGTCCATGTCCTCGGAGAACATGGGCTCATCGGAGAGCTCTGCGATCATGATGTTTTCAGACCAGGTGTTCAGCGGCATCGTCGTTCCTCCACCCATCGTGGTGCATTCGTTTTTTTCGGCTCCATAGCATACCACGTGCCCGGAGCGGCCCACCGGGTCGGTTCAGTCTTCCTCGTCGCCGGATTCCAGCACGCGGGCTGCTGAGATCACGCGATCGCCATCCTTGAGGTTGACGAGGCGGACCCCCATCGTGTTTCGTCCGATGCGGCTGATCGACTTGGCGGGGATCCGGACGATCATTCCGCCGGAACTGATGAACATGAGGCTGTCGTCCTTCTGGACGGATCGGATGGAGACCACGCGTCCGTTTCGCTTTTCGGTGCGGATGTCACGTCGCCCCTTGCCGCCACGGCTCTGGGGACGAGTGGATCCGTCCTCGCTCTTGACGAGGTACTCCTCCATGCTCGTTCGTTTGCCGTACCCGTTCTCGGTCACGGTCATGAGGTCGGCATTTTCGCTGGCGGCGACGATGCCGATGACCGCGTCGTCCTCGGCGAGGTCGATCCCCTTGACGCCGGCCGCGGTGCGTCCCATCACGCGTGCATCGTTTTCATTGAACCGGATCGACATGCCCTGCTCGGTTGCAAGCAGCACGTGATCGTTGCCCTTGGTCTGGATGATGCCGATGAGGTCGTCGCCGTCGTTGAGATTGATCGCGTTGATGCCGCTGTTTCGGATGTTGCGGTAGTCGCGGAGCGCGGTTCGCTTCACGCGGCCTCGCGAAGTGGCGAAGAGGAGGAAGTCCTCGCCCTTCTCGAAATCCTGCACATTGAGGAACGCGACGATCATTTCGTTCTCTCGAAGCCGCAGCAGGTTCACGATGGCACGCCCGCGGCTGCCACGGGACATCTCCGGAATCTGGTAGGTCTTCTGCCGGAAGACGCGGCCGGTGTTCGTGAAGCAGAGGATGTCGTCGTGGGTCGACCCCGTGAACAGGTGTTCCGTGAAGTCGTCCTCGCGGACGTTGCCGCTCTTGATGCCTCGGCCACCGCGAGCCTGTTCGCGATAGGTCGTCAGGGGGAGTCGCTTGACGTAGCCCTGGTGGGAAATGGTGACCACGACGTCGTGCTCGGTGATGAGCTCGCCGAGATCGTATTCCTCGGCTTCCGCCTCCTCGAATCCAGTGAGCCTCGGGGTGGAGAATCGTTCGCCGAGTTCGATGCAGTCTTCGCGGATCATTTCCCGGACGCGTCCTTCGCTGCCGAGGATCGCCAGGTAGTCCTCGATCTTCGCCAGAAGCTCCGCGTATTCGCCGGTGAGTTTTTCGATTTCGAGCCCGACGAGTTGGATCAGTCGCATCGCACCGATGGCCTCGGCCTGGACGCGGCTCATCGCGGCGCCGTCGCCGGCGTTGGACAGTTCGATCAACGTCGAGGGCACGTGGGGTGCATACTCGTGGTCGGGGGAGATCTGGAATCGACGCTCAGTGAGGCGATTGATCGCGTCTTCCCTGGTACGGCTGCTGCGGATCAGTGCAATCACTTCGTCGATGTCGCAGACCGCGTAGATCAGTCCCTCGAGGCGGTGAGCCTGCTTGCGGGCTTCTCGCAGCAGGTACTCGGTCCGGCGGCGGATGACGACGCGGCGGTGATCGATCCAGCACTGGATCATCTGCTTGAGCGCCATCGTGCGGGGACGCCGCTTGTCCAGGGCGATGTTGATGATCGAGATCGTCGACTGCAATGGTGTGAAGCGATACAACTGCCGCTCAACCACGTCCGGATCGGCGTCACGCTTGAGGTAGACGACGATGCGAGTGCGGTGCTTCTTGCCGGAGAAGTTCTTGATATCGGAGATGCCGTCGATGCGACCATTCTTGGCGGCGTCGACGATCTTCTCGATGAGCGCGTTCTGCATCACCTGGTACGGAATCTCGTTGATCACGATCGTGTCGCGATTGCCGGAGGTCTCCTGGGTCACCCGCCCGCGGACGAAGATCCGTCCGCGACCGGTGGCGTAGGCCTGGGCGACGCCGCGGCGGCCGATGATGATGCCCCCGGTGGGAAAATCAGGACCGGGAACGAGTTCCAGCAGCTGTTCGAAGGGAAGTTCCGGATCATCGAGCACGGCGATGATCGCGCTGCACATCTCCTGCACGTTGTGCGGAGGAATGGAGCAGGCCATGCCCACGGCGATGCCACTGGAACCGTTGATGAGCAGGTAGGGGAACTTGGCGGGAAGCACGGTCGGTTCGAGACGGGTGTCGTCGTAGTTCGGGACGAAGTCGACCGTGTCGTACTTGATGTCATCGAGCATCTCGACGGTGGCATGAGTCATCCGCGCTTCGGTGTACCGCATGGCGGCGGGGGGGTCACCATCGATGGAACCGAAGTTCCCCTGCTTGTCGATCATCGGGACCCGCATCTTCCAGTCCTGCCCCATGTTGACAAGCGTGGGGTAGATCACGGATTCACCGTGCGGGTGGTAGTTGCCCGACGTATCGCCGGCGATCTTCGCGCACTTCCGGTGCTTGCGTCCCGGTGACAGGTTCAGGTCGTTCATGGCCACGAGGATGCGGCGCTGGGACGGCTTCATGCCGTCACGGACATCGGGCAGGGCCCGGTCCGTGATCGTCGACATCGCGTAGGTGAGGTAGCTTTCGTGCAGCTCGTCGTTGATCTGCTGCTCGACGATCGTGCCGATCATCGGCTGCTCGATCGATCCGTCATCGTGCGAGTCGTCCGGAGTCTTCGGTGTGTCGGAGTCGGTCATGATCGTGTCCGTCGAGGGCTGGAACCGGGGAGGAAATCAGGGTGGTTCCGAGTCCAGCCATTGTATCCGAAATGGACACGGATCAGGGAGATTCAGTTCGTCCCCAGTGGCTCCAGATGGAGGAGAAATTCAGCGTTTCCGGTACCGGATTTTCGGCTGCTTTTTCCCCCCCGTATCGGGGAGCGTGACCATCCGATCACGCTGGCTCCCAGTGCGGGGATCGACTCGATGACCTCCTCGAGGACGGTGTTCGCCATGTCGTCCTCAAGCCGACCATCGACGAGGTGTTCCTTCTTTCGCAGTGGATCCAGTTCGTAATGGGGCTTGACGAGGGTGACGATCCGGCCGGCATCGCCCAGCCACGAGAGGGCCACGGGCAGGGCACGCTGCTGTGGGGTCCATCCCACGTCGATGACCACCAGATCCACGGGCTCTTCGGGCGATTCGGCGTGGAGCACGTTGGTCCGTTCCCGAACCAGGACCCTTGGATCGTTCCGGAGTTTCCAGTCCAGAACCCCGTATCCCGTATCCAGGGCGATCACGTTCCGGGCACCACGCTGCAGCAGGCAGTCGGTGAATCCGCCGATGTTGCAGCCGAAGTCGGCGCAGTGCATCCCCCGGACATCCAGTTTGAACTCGTCAAGGGCGTGGGCAAGCTTGATGCCGGCTCTGGAGACGTAGTCGGGGCCGTCGTTCATGTGCTCGTGGTGTCGATTCCGACGACGGCGATTCCCGCCTCGTCGGCGGCGGCCAGGACGTCCGCTCGATCAATCAGGATCACTCGTCCCACTCCAAGGGCCATGCACCCAGCGCCTGCTCTGGCCAGGGCGTGAATGGTCGAGACGCCAACGGACGGCACGTCTGCGCGGGCATCGTGCTGCGATCCGGCTGTCTTGAGAAAGGTCCAGCCCCGACTGCGACAGAGTTCTCCAGCCCGCTGGATCATCCGGTCGGAACCTTCGACGGCTTCGACGGCGATGACATCCCGATCTCGGACGGCCATGGACTGACCGATGTCCATGTCCGCCGTCTGCTGGAGCATCGACCAGGCGAACTCGATGTCTCCGTGCTGTTGCGGGGTTGGCTCGACGCCACCCATGACACCCGCGCTCGCCATGTGGTCCGGGATGTAGGTGGTGGAGTCCACGAGATCGATTCCCCCACGATGGAGTTCATCAATGACCGCGGCGAGCACCGCCTGGTCACGACGATCGTGTCGAAGACGACGATACCACAGCCACACGGCTCGCCAGTCGGGAAGTTCGCGAACCAGCCGCAGGGGGTCGTGCATGCGTGTCTTTGCGACCCGCCCGACCATCACGGCTTCCCGTGCATCCCACCGTCGCAGTCGACGGACCCACGACCCGATGCGATAGACGCCGACGGTCTTGAACTCGTCGCAGTAGCGGGGCAGCTCGGCGTCGTAGTGGCCGCTGAACGCGACGCAGCAGACGCGTCGTCCCTCTGCTCGCATGCCCTGGGCGACGAGAATCGGCAGCCGGCCTTGGCCGGCGATGAGACCGATGGAATGCATGAATGGATTTTACTCGCTTCCGGAGGGAAGGAACCGGCTGGCCCCACCCCGCAGCGGCCTGGTCGAAAGGACGTGGTCGATCGCCGCATCTGCGTCGGGAACCACCTCGTAGAGCTCGCAGGCGGCGGCTCGGAGAAAACCATGCTCGACGCCTTCCTCAAGCTGCTTGAGCATGGGGTTGCACCAGCCGTTGGTGTTGACGATGGCGATGGGCCCCTCGACGTTCCCGATCACCCGCTGTTCGAGCACCACCATGAGTTCCACGAGGGTGCCCAGTCCACCGGCCAGCACGATGGTGGCGTCGCCGAGTTCGATGAGTTTCATCCGCCGTTCCTGCATGGTCTCGAGGATGACGAGTTCGTCGGCATTCGGGTCAGCCTGCTCGACTTCGTGGAAGAAGCGCGTGGTGACTCCGATGGTGTGGCCACCACCGGTCCGGACCGCGTTGGCGGTGGCGCCCATGAGGCCGACGTGTCCGCCGCCGTAGACGAGGCTGATTCCTTCGCGGGCCATCCGCGTACCAAGGGCGGTGGCGACCTGGAAGTGCGCGGGGTCGATGCGGTTCGACGAGGAGCAGTAGACGCTGGCAGCCGTGATGCTCACGTGTCACCTCGAGCGTCGTTCACGGCATCAACCACCTGGTCGATGGTGTAGAAGTCGCCGCGGAACACTTCGCGTCCATCGGGAGCAAGCACGATCAACAGGGGGATGCGGAGGCCACCGACCTCCGCGAGCAGATCATTGCCCACGATGTTGTTTCCGGTCAGGTCCACCTTCATCGGGACGGCCTGGTCCTGCTTGAAGAGGGCAACCACCTCGTCGCTTGCAAGCACGGTCTGTTCAAGCGCCTTGCAGTTGAGGCACCATTCCGCGGTGAACTCGATGACGACCACGTCACCTTCACCCAGAGATTCCTGAAGTCGCTGAGGGGTGTAGTACACCCATGAAATGGGGCCTTTGTCGGTCAGCTCGATTCCTCCGACAACTCCGATGGCGACCAGCAGGGCTCCGATGGCACCAAAGATCGATCGTTGGGTCCAGGATCTGGAGATCTGGAAGGTGCGGCAGCTCAGCCACAGGCCCGCTGCCATCAGGATGCCGGCCACGATCCAGAGGTAGGTTCGTCCGGGGGGCTGGGGTGGTTCGGCAAGGACACCACTGAGTCCGACCCCGACGAAGTAGGCGGCGGCCGAGAGCATCAGCAGGCCCATGACCTGCTTGATCAGTTCGCTGGCGGCTCCGGCCCGGGGCATCTTGTTCGTCAGTTGCGGGAAGGCGGCCAGCACCAGGTAGGGCAGACCCATGCCAAGGCCGATGGCGGCGAACACGAGCATCGTGATCGCCGGTGATTCGGTGGTCGCCCATGCGGCCGCTGCGCCCATGAACGGCGCCGTGCACGGGGTGGACAGAATCGCGGTCATGATCCCGAAGAGAAAGGATCCGTGGATCGTGTCGTGCTTGGGATTGACCATGTACAGCTTGCCGGGCAGCCGGATCGTGAACAGGCCGCACATGCCGATGGCCATCAGTCCGATGAACAGGCCCACGGCGATGGTGAACGCCGGGTATTGGAAGAGTTGATTGATGGCGGTGATCGCTGCGCCCGCGATCAGTCCACCAAGCACGAGCCAGAAGCAGATGATGCCCAGCAGCATCATGATGCCCAGCAGCAGGGTGCGGCTTCGGTGTTCACTGGCTCCGCTGAGGGCCATGATTTTCAGGGGGATCACGGGCAGCACGCAGGGGGTGAGGTTCAGCAGGAAGCCGCCGAACGCCGCCACCAGCAGCAGCAACAGCAGCCCCCAGCCACTGGCATCGATGTTGAAGTCCAGGCCGAAGGTGTCGAACGCGACGATGTCGGGAGGGGCTTCACCGGAGTGGATGCGGGCGAAGACCCCTGGATCGAACGAGCCGAAGATGGCCGGATCCGGTGGGGTGCTCGTCGTACGCTCGTTCAATGGAACGACGTTGAATTCCACCAGCACCCCGTACGATTCCCAGTCGGAGCTGCCGGGCTTCGGGCTGGGAGCAAGACAGACCGTGTCGTCACAGGCCTGGAACACGGGGCGGATCATCAGATCCACTTCGCCGGGCTTCGCATCGGCGGCGATGGTCACCGGGATGTAGGCAATGGCGAGGCCTTCGTAGACCGCGTAATCGACCGGCGTGCCTCCAAAGGCGACCTCGACCACGTGCTCGTCCGGCCACTGGATGAACGGTTCGTGCACCGTGATGCCCTTGGACCCGGTGAGCTCGAAGTGGAGTTCGGTGTCGATGTAGTCCTCGGCTTCACCCAGTTCCGGCGGAATCACGGGCTCATCGGTATGGATGTGCCATCCCGGCTCGTGATCGAAGATGGCCGCGACCACCATGTCTTCACCGGGCACCACGGTTTCCTGGGCGGCTACGGCTGAGAATGTGACCGAGTCGCGGGAGTCGTAGTACTGGACGGCCTCCGCCTGGGGCTTGGGGATCGGTGGGCGAAATCCCGGCAGCCGCGGGTTGGTGGAGGAAGGGCCAGCCAGGGCGGGTATCGCCGCGGAGGCGGCTGTAAGCAGGATGAGGGCGGTTCGTCGGGTCATCTGGAAGCGGCAGGATAGCCACTGGGCTTCAAGTGGTTCTCCTTCATCCTCCGATAAACGCTTTGCGGGCCGGATTTCTTGCTGCCGGGCCAAAATGGGGAGTCCTGCGTGAACGACGCACTGAATCGCAGCCAGGTCGACGCACTCAAGACGGCGGTTTCCGATGGGACCGTGCCGCTGGGGGTGGCTCCATCCAAGGTTTTCTGCCTGGATCGCGGCACCGATATCTGCCCCCCCATCTCCTCCTACGACTTCAAGCGGCCCGAGCGGATCAGCAAGGACCAGATTCGATCGCTCAAGACGCTGCACGAACCATTCGCCCGCAACGTCGGCAGCCAGTGGACGGGTCTGCTGCGGACCATCGTGGAAATCGAGATCGGCCGGGTCGAGCAGATGACCTATGCCGAGTACACCGCGGCCCTGGCTGATCCGACCTGCTTCGGGCTCGTCAAGCCCGATACCCTGGACGGCTCGGTCTGCCTGGAACTCTCACCCGAAATCTTCTATTCAATGATCGATCGGCTCATGGGTGGAGACGCGCAGGCTCCTCGCATCCCGGGTCGACCCTTGACCCAGATCGAGGAACGGCTCGCCCGTTCGGTACTGCACCGGGCGATGAATCCGCTGTCGGACGCATGGTCGACCATCTGCCCCGTGAGTTTCACGCTTGGTGACATCGAATCAAATCCGCAGATCGTTCAGATCGTTCCTCCCAACGAGGTCGTGATCGCCTTCGAATTCAACGTGCACATGGTCGGCAAGACCGATCGCATGAGCCTGTGTGTTCCGTTCAATGTCATCGAGCCGTTGATGGAGGAGCTCGGCCGAAGGGCCTGGACCTTCTCCGGCAGCGAGGGCCGTAACCTCCACCATGTCGATCAGCTGTCCCGGCACATCGCCGACACGGGGATCGAGGTCAATGCCACACTCGCGGAAACGACGATGACACTTTCGGATCTGAAGGGGTTGGGGGTAGGGGATCTGATCCTCACCGGCCGGCAGGCCGAGTCACCAGTGACGCTGCTGGTGGAAGGTCGCCCCAAGTACCTTGCCGCACTGGGCCAGCACCAGGGCTCCCGGGTTGTCCGGGTGTTGAGGTCGCTTCGCGGTGGCGAGCGAGCCTGAGAGGGCCCTCAAAGCACTATTCAAAGGGGTTGAGAGGCTGTTCTGGTTGCAGCAAGGGCGGTGGGTGGATATCGTTCTTCAATTGGATTGGAAGTTCCCGGGCCCGGTGGCTCGGATTTCGTGACGGAGCACTCCTGATGGTCAGCTTCCTTCACCTTTGGTCGGCTTGTCATGGCAGTTGAGGCTGTCACGTCGTGTCGTCTGCCATGTGGGTCCAACTCGCATGGGGTCTGCGCGTTGTCGCATGACGAGGGTACGCCCTTGTTCTGAGTATCCACCCATTTTGGGCGGTGCTCAGCACGCTTCCCCCGGGAAGTGTCTGACGACGCGGGCCACGGAGCCTCCCTGTTTCGGGAGTTTCCGTGGTTTGTTCGTTGAACCGGAACCGGGTGCGAGTGGCGGAGTTTCAGGCGGGGGCAACGGGCTGCTACCCGGCGAATGAGGAAGACGATGAATCAAGAGACGATTCGAATCATTGACACCATTTCCCGCGAGCGGAACATCGATCGAGAGTTGCTCATCGGTGATCTCGAGCAGGCGATGGTGAGTGCGGCGAGGAAGCATTTCAACTCGCTGGATACGGAGGAGTTCGGTTGCGAGATCGAGCCGATCTCCGGCGCGCTCCGCCTGTGGCGGAACAACGATGACGGCACGATCGAGGAAATCCCGATCGAGGAACTCGGCCGCATTCCCGCCCAGACCGCCAAGCAGGTCATGATCCAGCGGTTCCGCGAGGACGAGCGGGCCAGCCTGTTCGACGAGTTTTCCAAGCGGCTCGGGGATGTGGTCACAGGTACGGCGCACCGCTACGAAGGCGGGGCCCTGGTCGTCCAGGTCGATCGAGCCGAGGGGTTCATGCCTCGCAGTGAGCAGATTCCGGGAGAAGTCTTCCATCCGGGCGATCGCGTTCGTTGCCTGATCCGTGACGTCCGTGAAGAGGGCAGCCGGGTCAAGGTGGTCCTGTCCCGCAGTCATCCGGACTTCATCCGCCGGCTCTTCGAGGCCGAGGTGCCCGAGGTGTCGGAGCACATCATCGAGATCAAGGCCATGGCTCGCGAGCCGGGCTTCCGAACCAAGATCGCCGTCTCCTCGATCGATTCCAAGGTCGATGCGGTCGGGGCCTGTGTCGGTGTCCGAGGCAGTCGGATTCGCAATATCGTCGACGAACTTGGCGGAGAGAAGATCGACATCGTCCGGTGGAACGAGTCCAGCCAGGTTCTCATCTCCAACGCGCTGAAGCCGGCGGAGGTCGAGGAAGTCAGTCTCTGTTTCGAGTTGGGTCGTGCCACGATCATCGTGCGCGACGACCAACTGTCGCTTGCGATCGGCCGTCGTGGTCAGAATGTCCGCCTTGCCGCTCGCCTGACCGGTTGGGACATCGACATCCTGACGCCCAACGAGTTCGCCAAGAGCCTCGAGACCCTGGAACAGACCGTACGCACCGTAGAGGGCGTGTCCGATTCCATGCTCGACCGCATGGGTGCACTGGGAATCATCAGCGTCTTCGACGTCGAGGAAGTCGGTGTCGAAGTGCTGTTGAACGAGGTCGAGATGTCCCAGGCTGTCGCCGACGCCGTATTGGTGGAGTCCGCGGCCATGTCCAAGGTCGTAGCCGAGCAGCAGCAGAAGGAAAAGGAAGAAGAGGAACGGCGACGAGCCGAGGAGGCCGCAGCAGCGGATGCCCTGCTCGCCAGCCAGACCGATGCTGGTGCCGAGTCCGCCGCGGATTCGATTCTCGGCGGTGGTCCGGTCGAATCCATCGCGGATTCGATTCTCGGTGGTGGTCCGGTCGAGCCTGCTGCTGACGCTGATACCGATGCGGGCAGCGAGGACGCTGAGGCGTCGACGAATGAGGATTCCGGCGAGACGAATACAGAAGAAACCGCCGAATCGGATTCCACTCCAGATGTGGAACCGGCTCGGGAAGATTCCTGACGACGAAGTTTGTCGTCCCTTGAAGTGGAGTAGTGCGTGGCGAAGAAAGTCGGGACAACCAGGGTTCACCAGATCGCCAAGGAACTTGGCGTGACGTCCAAGGACATCGTCAAGAAGTGCGATGACGAGGGAATCCCCTCGGTCACGAATCACATGTCGACATTGTCAGCGGGACTTGCTGCGACGATTCGCGAGTGGTTCGCTTCCAGTGAAAGCAATGTCGCCACCGCGGTTCAGACCGCGGCGCCGGTAGACGTCGACAAGGCCCGGAAGAAGGCGAAGAAGAAGGCTCGCAAGAAGCCCGTCAAGGATGAGCCCGAGACCCCGGCCGTGGCTGAAGAGGTCCCTGAGGCGCCTCCGGCATCCGACTCGACCCCGCCCGTGTCCCCGGTTCCAGCCCCCCAGGTTTCCCCGATTGCCCCTGCGTCCACACCTCCGACACCAGCTGACCCCCCAGCTGCCGCAGTGGCGGATTCAACGGTTGCTCCAGCACCGGAAAATGCGCCGCGAGGCCGCAAACTGGAACAGCCCGTGAAGACGAAACTGGCCGGACCGAAGGTCATTCGCGTGGAGACGCCGGACATCGTTCCCAAGCCACGGTCCGCCTCTCGTGGCGATGGTCCCGGCCGCGGTGGCCCCCGACCTGGTGCCGGTCCGCGGCCCGGTGGTCCGACTGGTCCTGGTGCGGCCCCTCCCGGTCCGCTGCCGACCGACGACAAACGATCATCCCGTCGCAACAAGCGGCGAAGCGGTGCGGCTCGACAGGAACCAGCCCGTCCCACGACCGGCCGAGGGAGCCAGCAGGATGCCAGTCGCCAGGCCAACTGGCGTCAGCAGGATCTCCTGGAGCGTGAGCGCAGGCTTTCTCGAGCAGGTGGCTTCTTCAAGGCCGCACGACGCGACAACCTCAAGCGGACTGCAGGAGGCGCCGGTCAGCGTGCCCCGAGCATTCGTGACAGCGGTGAGCCGGTCGAGATGTCCGAACCGATCACGATCAAGGGGATTTCCTCCGCCACGGGCATCAAGGGCCGGGACATCGTCCGGCAACTTGTCATGGACGAGCACGATGTGACCATCAACAGCACGCTCGAAACGAGCCTCGCGGTCGAGGTGATGCTCGGGTTCGGTGTTGATCTGCAGGTGATCGCCAACCAGACGAGTGAAGAGGAGATTGCCAGTGGTTTCGTCGATCGGGAAATGCATGATGAGCAGCCCCGCTCACCGGTAATCACCATCCTCGGCCACGTCGATCATGGCAAGACATCGCTGCTGGATCGCATTCGCAGTGAAAAAGTCGCCGAAGGCGAGGCCGGTGGGATCACCCAGGCCACCAGCGCCTTCCGCGTTCCTGTTCGCATCGGCGACACGGAGCGTGAAGTCACCTTCATCGATACTCCCGGCCATGAGGCCTTCACGGAAATGCGTGCCCGCGGCGCAAAGGTGACGGACATCGTCGTGCTCGTGGTTGCCGCAGACGACGGCGTCATGCCACAGACGGTCGAGTCCATCAGTCATGCCAAGGCCGCAGGCGTACCGATCGTGGTGGCGCTGAACAAGATCGACAAGGCGGAGGCTACGGATGCCAACATCCAGCGTATCTTCGGCCAACTCGCCGAGCATGAACTCAACCCCGTCGAGTGGGGTGGCGCTACCGAGGTCATCCGAACCAGTGCCATCGAGAACTCCGGGATCACCGACCTGCTGGAGATTCTCGACTACCAGGCCCAGTTGCTGGACCTGAAGGCCGACTTTGGTGGACCGGCTGAGGGCACGGTGCTGGAATCACGAATGGAAGAAGGGCGAGGAGCCGTCATCACCGGCCTGGTTCAGCAGGGAATGCTTTCCAAGGGCGATTGCATCGTGGTGGGTCGCGGCTACGGCCGGGTCCGCGACATCATGAACGATCGCGGCGAGCGTGACACGTCCGCCGCACCCTCCACTCCGGTGGCTGTTTCGGGCATCAACTCGTTGCCGGATGCCGGTGACAAGTTCTACGTCGTCAAGAATCTCCGGATGGCGGAAGCAGCTGCCCAGGAGCGGATCCAGGCGGAGCGTGAACGCGATCTTGCAAAGGAGAAGATCACGCTCGACAACATCTTCGAGAAACTCGAAGGCGCATCCCGCAAGGAACTGCCGATCATCCTCAAGTCCGACTGCCAGGGTTCCGCCGAGACCATCAAGGCCTCGCTGGAGAAGTGCACGACGGACGAGGTGACGATCTCCGTGAAGCACAGTTCCGTCGGTGGCGTCAACGATTCCGATGTCGCCCTTGCCGAGGCGGCCGGTGCGATCATCATCGGGTTCAATGTCACCTCATCGGGCGCTGTCCGCAAGGCGGCCGAGAGAACCGGCGTCGATCTTCGCTTCTATGACGTGATCTATGACATCACCGATGACGTGCAGAAGGCCGTCCTCGGCCTGCTCGACCCGATCCAGCGCATCGAGATCCTCGGCCATGCCGAGGTCCGGGAGGCGTTCAAGATCACGAAGGTGGGCATGGTGGCCGGTTGCTACGTCACCGAGGGCACCATCGAGCGTCAGGCATTGATCCGCGTGACTCGAAACGAGATCGTCATCGAGAGCGATCGCAAGCTGGCCCAGCTCAAGCGATTCAAGGACGACGCGAAGGAAGTCAAGTCGGGCCAGGAATGCGGCATGCTCATCGACAAATATGACGACATCAAGGTCGGCGATGTGCTCGAGTGCTACAAGGTGCACCAAGAGCAGCCCGGGGCCTGATCTGTCGGGATGAAGGGTCGACTTGTTTCATGAGTACGCATTCACATCAGATCGAGTCCGTATTAAGACGGTCCGTGCAGGACATCCTGTCGCGTGGACTGAACGATCCGCGTGTTCGAGGTCTCGTGTCCGTCACGAAGGTCGATGTGTCGCCTGATTACGCCGAGGCGATCGTCTGGTGTTCCGTGCTTCCCGAGGAGCATGGCCAGTTGTCGATCAAGGGTATCGAGCATGCCTCGGCCTGGATCCGGAGGACGGTTGCATCGAAGGTTTCGCTGCGACGGATGCCCCGGCTCAGTTTCCGACTCGATCAATCACTCAAGAAGCAGGCAGAAGTCCTGTCCGCCATCAACGAAGGTCGGCGTCGCGACGACGAACTGAACACCAGTCGTCAGCCGCCACAGGATCAGTCACCAGATCAGTCCCACGAGCAAGGCCAGGAGCCCACATCGTGAAGAACTCCTCGAAGCACGCAAAGAAACTCAGCACACTTCTCCGGAAGTTGACGATGGGAAAACCACGCAAGGAGCCCGAAGGCGATGACCTTGTGGGGGTGCTTGTCTATTCCTTCCTGTTGTGGGAATCCACCAGCTCGCGGGCAACCGCCAGCTATGGAAAGCTCCTGTCCTCGATGGAGGACTACAACGAATTGCGGGTGAGCATGCCCAACGAGATCATCGAGATGATCGGTGATACGACGGAGCATGCCGACGAGCGGGCCAGCCGACTCCGGGCTTCACTGAATGCGATCTATCTTCGAGAGCACGACGTCACGCTTGATGCCGTCGTGCAGCAGAAGAAGGCGGAGATCCGGGACTACATCGAGTCACTGGACGGCATCGTGCCTTTCGTGTCGGCTCGCGTGCTTTCGCGATGCTTCGATGTTCATGCCATTCCCGTGGATGACCAGTTGCTGGTCCTGCTGGAGGAGGCGGAAGTCATCGAGCCGGATTGCAGTGCTGACGACGTGTCCAAGTGGTTGACCAGGCAGATCGGCGCCGAGCAGGGCGAGGGTGCGCAGTCTCGATTCCAGGGATGGGTTGATTCTGAATCGCGCCGGATCATCCAGAACCGCCAGCGTCGTGAGAAGGCGGCCCAGAAGCATCGCGACCAGCGGATCAAGGAGCGGCAGAAGGAGCGGGTGGCTGAGGCGAAGGAGCGGCGACTGGAACGTGAAGAAGCTGCTCGCAAGCGTGCGGCCAAGGCTGCTGCAAAGGCGGAGGCGGCGCGAAGGGCCGAAGAGAAGAAGGCGGCCAAGTTGAAGGAAGAAAAGAAAGCGGCCAAGCTGAAGGAGCAGAAAAAGACGGCCAGGAAGAAGGCCGCCAAGAAGACGACCAAGAAGAAGGTCGCCAAGAAGAAGGTTGCCAAGAAGAAGGTTGCCAAGAAGAAGACGGCCAAGAAGAAGGTTGCCAAGAAGAAGGTTGCCAGGAAGAAGGTCGCCAGGAAGAAGACGGCCAAGAAGACGGCCAAGAAGAAGGTGCGGAAGAAGACTCCGAAGCGACGGTGAGACGTACGCCATTGACGATTCTGGCATTGCTGGTGGGCGCGTATGCGGCAGGCATGCCTGCGTTGGCCTTCGAGCATGAGCCCCATCGCATTGATCCGAACCTGATGAAGTTGACATTCGCCGACATGCTGTCGCTGGGATTTGTCGACGGCACGCTCGAGGATGAGCAGGTCATCCCGCAGCGACTGCAGAATCGGAGCGCTCGCTTCTACATCCTTGCCCGCGAGGCTGAATCACGGGACAACCTTCCGGAGTCGGATCGCCTGTACCAGCGTGCTACGGTTCTCGATCCCGGGAACATCGCTGCATGGGAAGAACTGGGTGACCTGCAGTACCGCATCGGGAACCATCGCCTGGCGGTTGAATCCTGGCACAAGGCACTTGCAGGCAACGATGACGCCGATCTGCTGCTCAAGTGCGGACTGCTCGAAGCCGAACTCGGGTTGCCCGATCGATCGGCCGAGCATCTGCTTCGTCGCCGTCTTCTGCTGGATGGGTTCCTTCCCGTCAATGACGAAACCGTCATTCAGGACGTGTCGCTGCTCCAGTCTCTCAGCAGAGTGGGCAACGTCGACATGGTGCGGGCGCTTCGGAATGAGATCGACAGCCTGCTGGTCGAGATGGCGATGAAGGCGACCGGTGATGTGCAGGACGGCAAGTACTGGATGCGGCTGATTCAGGACCTGTACACGATCGGTGACCTCAGGAGCGCACGTGAAGCAGCACGATCGCGACTGCTGCAAGGAACACTCGAGGGCGAGCATGGTCCATGGATTTCCTCGAACTTGAAGACTCGATTCATCCTGCTTGATGCGATCCATGGTGGCTCAGGCCTGGGCACCATCGAGCTCATCGCAGCCTTGCACGAGCGTGGTTCGCTTCGGGGTCTTCCGCCGGACTGGCGGAAGGACACCACCGTGGCATCGGCGCTGTACGAGGCGGGAGTCGACTACGCCACCTTGGGAAACCAGCCGGGTGCGAACGCGCTGTTCGCGGAAGTACTCGTGCACGAACCGAATCATGTTCTTGCCCGCAACAACCTTGGGTACGCATCGATGGAGCACGATGCGGTCACGCCGAAGATGGTCCAGATGATCGAATCGTCCCTGGTGGATGCCCGGGCTGGTGATGCGGATTCACTCGCGCAGGTTCTGGATACCGCGGGGTGGCTCCGGTACATGCAGGGTCACTTTCGCAGTGATGCTCATGCGGAAGGAGCCGTCGAACTGCTTGAAGCGTCCATTGAGCGATTCGAGGAACCCGACCCGGTGGTGCTTGACCATCTTGGAGATGCTCTCTGGCGATCCGGTCGTCGCGATGATGCTGTCGAATCCTGGATGGCGGCGCTGCATCGGCTCAACAGCCCGGCGTTTCAGGAGATCACAATGCGGAATCTCGGGATGCTGCAGGGCATGATCTGGCAATTCCGTGTCGCGGACACTCGCGAGTTGTATGATCGCGAGTACGGGGCTCTCCTCCAGCAGCTCGTTGACAAGCTCACCGCGGTCGAGCAGGGTGCTTCGCCTCCTGTCGCGAAAAGAATCTCGTTCATCAAGTGATCAAGTGCAAGGAAACGTGGAATCATGGCTGGACACAGCAAGTGGGCGAACATCAAGCATCGGAAGGCTCGCCAGGATGCGGTCAAGGGCAAGGCGTGGTCCAAATGCAGCCGGGCCATCATGGCCGCTGTGAAGCAGGCGGGCCCCGACCCCGAGATGAACCTGAAGCTGCGGTATGCCATCGAGGACGCCAAGAGCGTCAACATGGCCAAGGACACCATCGAGAAGGCCATCAAGAAGGCCAGTGGCGAGGGCAGCGACGGGGCCAGCTACGAGGAAATCCGGTACGAGGGCTACGGACCCGGGGGCGTGGCGGTCATCGTCGACTGCCTGACCGACAACGTGCAGCGCACAGCACCGGAACTTCGTCGTGCCTTCGAAAAGCATGGTGGGAACCTTGCCAAGCAGGGAGCCGTGTCGTTCGGGTTCCAGACTCTGACCGTCATCCTCGTTGAAGGAACGAAAGTGGATGAGGACCAGTTGATGGAGATCGCCATGGAAGCCGGGGCCGACGACATCAGCAGCGAAGACGGCATGTGGGAGGTGACGGGGTCACCAGCTGATTTCATCCCTCTCAAGGAAGCCATCGAGGCCGCGGACATCGAACTGACATCTGCCGAGGTGACGATGGTGCCGGACACGATGGTGGAGTGCAACGTGGAATCCGGCCGGAAGGTTCTTCGGATGATCGACGCGATCGAGGAAAGCGACGACGTGCAGAAGGTCTACACGAACGCTGACATTCCCGAGGAGGCGATGGAGGAATGACTCCGGACCTCGTGCGACGAAGAGTCATCTTCCATGGGCGTGTGCAGCGAGTCGGCTTCCGAGTCACGGTATCCACCCTGGCCGAGGGATTTCCCGTGACCGGGTGGGTCCGCAACGAGCCCGATGGGACGGTTTGCTGTGTCGTCGAGGGCGCCACGGTCGACCTGGACGCCTTCATCGACTCGATTCTTCATCGGATGCGGGACAACATCACCGGCCATGACTGTTCTCTGGCGGACCCCTCGGGCGAGTTCGAGAACTTCCGGATCGCGACATGAAGACCGCCATCGGCCTGCTCGGCTAGGATGCCACCATGTTCCTGCGACACATTCTCCTTGTTGTCATGACTCTTGCTCTCGGTGCATGCGGTGTCGAAGCCGAGTTCGGCGACCATGACACCTACCAGGTCTGGCGTGCTCTTCAGGCTGCGGCGGAACATCCGGATTACAACCACCAGGACTACACGAAACGATGGACCGTCATGGAGAACATCGTCCATGTCGACGATGTGGATCGACGCATCGACATCGAGCGTCGGCTGGAACGGGTGCTTCACCGCCCACGGACCAACCCGCTTCACCAGAACGAGACATGGCATTTCCAGATCACCCTGCTGCCTGGCCCGGGCAACCTTGTCCACTTCGACAACATGGGGCCAGCGGTTCCGACCCACCTGCAGTTCGAGGCCGAACGGTACTTCGCCGAAGTCCGTCGGTTCCTGGCAGGCTTTCCGCCCCCACAGGAAATTCGTGACAGGATGCGCAGCGATCCTGATTCCGATTCCGAGGAAGGGTCCTGACTCCCCTGATGAAGACGACACCTGGGAAGCCGTGGGGGCGGATCCCGCATGTTGATACTCGTATCCATCCTGCTCGCCCTCGGGCTCCTGTTCTGGGTCGTCCAGTCCTTGCTGCTGCTGCTGACATTGCGGGTGCTTCCTTCCCTGCAGGGATGCCGTCGAGTCACCCGCACCGATGATCCACTGGTTTCGGTGATCATTCCGGCTCGGAATGAACAGTCCGTGGTCGAGGCGGCGATCCGCAGTCGACTTGAGGATCCAGATCCGCACCTGGAGTTCATTCTCATCGATGACCGCTCCACGGATTCGACAGGGCTGATCTTCGATCACCTGGCGTCAACCGATCCCCGTGTCCAGGTCGTGCACGTTGAGGAACTGCCTGAGCAGTGGCTTGGCAAGGTGCACGCGATGCAGGTCGGAATGCAGCGTGCGCGGGGCGAATGGGTCCTCCTGAGTGATGCGGACGTGCACGTTGCACCCGGCACCGTACGGGAAGCTGTTGACCTGGCCCGATCACTCGAGGTCGTGCACCTGGCGGGCATTCCCGCCATCCGCAGCCGGAGTCTTGGATTGCAGTTGTGTCTGGCTCCGCTGCAGCGGGTTCTGATCCTGCTTGTACGCCTCTGGGCCGTGCGGGATCCCGGATCCAATGCGGCCATGGGTGTCGGGGCCTTCAATCTCGTCCGACGTGATGTGTTTGAAGCCGCCGGTGGGTGTGAAGCACTGCGCATGGAGGTGATCGATGATGTCGGAGTGGGGGTGATGATCAAGAAGCATGGCGGAGGTTCCTGCACGGCCTTTGCGGCATCCTGTCTTCACATTTCCTGGTACGACCGGTTTTCGGACTTCATCAGTGGCATCGAGCGCGGCATGGCCAAGCGTCCTTCCTGGTGTCCCCGATGGCTGCTGGCCCTGCTGGTACTCATCGTTGCCGGGCTCGATCTGTCACCGTTCATCGCGCTGTCGGTGGGCGTCTTGTCCACACCCATCGGATGGATCGGCATCGGATTCTCCGCCTGGGCGGTGCTGCTGTCGGGGCTCGTGGCCCGTCGATTCGGCACCAGCGTCGCCATGGCGGTCATGGTGCCGCTGAATACGATCCTGGCCACGCTGGTCGCCCTCCGTGTCGTGCTTGGTGGCGGCCGTGGTGGTCAGATCCAGTGGCGAGGCAACACGTACGAGGTGGCGGACCTGCAGCGCGGTGCCATGGTCCTGTTCACGAGTGTTGACGACCGCAATGCAACAGGGGAAGGCCCTTGACGGGACCTCCCCCTGTGAATGAACGAAGAAGAACCGTGAACCCGGTTCAGCCGGCCTCGGCCCGTGGGTGGGCCTGATCGTACGCGTCCCGCATCCGCTGCGTGGTCAGGTGCGTGTAGACCTGGGTTGTCGAGAGCGACTGGTGTCCGAGCAGTTCCTGCACGGCACGAAGGTCGGCTCCGTTGTCCAGGAGGTGCGTTGCAAAGCTGTGCCGCAGGGTGTGGGGGCTGATCTCGGGATCAAGTCCGACGATCTCGAGGTACTTGCTGACCTTGCGCCGTACGGATCGAGTCGAGATCCGGGTGTTCTGCTTGTTGATGAACATGGGCGTGCTGGAATCCAGCGACTCGTCGTTGTTGTTGCGACGCATGGCCAGGTAGTGGGTGATCGCAGTCATCGCGTGGGAGCCCAGGGGTACGATGCGTTCCTTGCGTCCCTTGCCGCGTACGACGAGGGCCTGTCCGGCTTCGTCGATGTCACCGAGATCGATCCCGACCAGTTCGCTGACACGGATGCCCGTGGAATACAGGGTTTCCAGCATGGCTCGGTCCCTGGATCCCAGAGTCGTGCTCGTGTCCGGTGCCGAGAGCAGTCGCTCGACGTTCTCGACACTGATCGCCTTGGGCAGTCGCTTGGCCTGCTTTGGCGTTCGAATCAGCAGCATGGGGTTGCTCGAGATGGTTCCACGCTGTTCCAGCCACTTGTGGAAGGAACGGAGCGTTGCGATCTTCCTGGCCATGGTTGCGGCGGAGTAGTTCGATTCGCTCAGGTGTGTGAGAAAGCCGCGAATGCGTGTCACGTCGGCCTCGATCATGATCGCAGTCAGGGTCGGAGGGCCGACGGTGGCCACGACGTCCGCCTGCGTGGCGCCGCGGGTACGTGACCACGCCATGGTTTCGACTTCGATGTCGAGGGGCATGGAATGTTCATCCACGAGGTACTCGACGTACTGGCGAAGATCCACGCCGTAGCATCGGGCGGTGTATGGGCTGAAGTGGCGTTCATCGAGCAGGTACTCGAGAAAGCCGGAGACGATCGGCAGGGTGGTTTCATTCTTCTTCATGTGGTTCATCCTCGAATCATTCGGGTGTGGTCGTTCGTTCATTCGGGTTCATTCGGGTTCTTCGGGAGCGGGAGGCATGACGCTGGCAACCTGGTGTCGCACCATCGCGGCATCGAACCAGTCGAATTCGACTTGTTCATCGGCGGCAAGATCCGAGACGACCGAGACGAGGAGATCCTCGTCACCGCTGTCCCAGCGGATCTGCCAGCTGTGTTCCCCCTTCATCAGCATCAGGCGATGCTGAGCCCGCTCGTTGCTGGGACGTGAACTGGTTCCTGAGTCGGTGTCGGCCATCCTTGGTCCTCACTGAAGCGGAGGTTCCGAGAAAGACCTCCGTTTCACGGTTCTGGTGCCGCTACGAGCCGGGAATGCTCATTCCTGAGCAGTTTTTCCACGAGTCGGTGCGCGACGAACTGCGTGTACAGATCCATGTCAACCAGGTAGAGGTCGGGGCCGTAGGCGGAATCAAGCCGTGTTCGGCCTCGAGTGAAGGATTTCAATGATGCCAGTGTCTGGTGGTTCGAGGCATCCCAGATGCCCGCAGCCTGGGCGATCGGGGCGGCTGTCGAAGGATTCGAGACGGTCTCGCCGGTGGCCCGGCGAGCGGTATTTGGATCGAATGCCGCGTTCGTGGCCGGCATCGACGCTGTCGTGAAGAGTTGAACCGCAAGACCCAGCTTGGGTGGCTGGTACGGGTCCCAGGCGGTGATGGTGCCGACGACAAGTCCGTCGACACCGAGGACCACGATCAGGTTTCTCGCATCCTGCGGTGTGGTGACCGCGTTGAGGCCCAGTCGTTGCATGGCCAGCAGTACACGGTTGACTGGGATGGTGTTGACGCCGTCAACCTGCTGGAGCTGCTCCGAGAGCAGGTCCGTGATGGTCATGCGATCGACCGCGGTGGTCCCCGATTCGTTCGCCAGCGGCGCGATGGCCCACAGTTGTGGGGTGTCGTACGGAGCCAGCAGGCTTGAGGGGCGTTCAAGGCGTCCCTGGTGTCTGTTCTGGCAGCCGAAGCCGATGGCGAGGATGAGCAGAGCGGTCAGGCCCAGTACGAGTGGGTGGCCCGATCGATGCTCGTTCGGTTGCATGGTCTGTGCACTTGTCATGGCGTCCTGCCCGTAATCATGCGGTCTCCGCCGCACTACAAAGTCCGGTGTAGTCCCCGCTGGGGACTGCCCGGAAGATCCGTCAAGGTTCGTCCGGAGCCGCGTCGGCAAACCGGGTCGATGTGTTCGTCGTGTTCGTGGTTTCAGCGGCGGCGATGGACCAGATGTTGGCGTTGCCGCTGCGTGACGATACGAAGTAGAGCCGTCCGTCCGGGGACCACGATGGAAGGTATTCGTCACCGGGATCCATGGTCATGTGCTGGAGATTCGTGCCGTCCCGCTGCACTCTCCAGACATCCAGGGCATCGGCATCAGGAAGATTCTGGTCGATCGTGACTGTTGCAAAGGCGACGGATCGCCCATCGGGTGACCATGTGGGGTTGATCGTGGCGGCGTTGGAGGCGGATACGATTTCCGTCGGTCGCCCCGGCTGCCCTTCCACGAGTTCGATCGTCCAGAGGCTGTAGAGCCTGCTCCCACGCTGCCGCGCCCGCTGGAAGACCAGCACGGCCTCGGCAGGATCCGGGGACCACTCGGGCATGGTCCCGTACTCGATGAACATGGTTCGCCCGGGCTGCTGCAGGTCGAGCACCCACAGTTCATTCCGCTGCGAGTTCGGGTTGGTCCGACTCCAGGCCAGCATGCGGCCATCGGGGGACCAGGAGGGGTGGTACTCGTCGGCCAGATCGTTGGTGATCCGAGTGGGATGTCCGCCAGCGAGGTCGACAATGTAGATGTCGTACTGACCGGCCCGGTTGGATGCGAACGCAAGTTTCGTACCGTCGGGCGAGAAGGTCGGCATCACGTCTTCCCCGGCATCGGTGGTGATGCGGGTGACCGTGGTGCCCTGGACCGGTCGGATGTAGATGTCATGGGTCGGGCCATGCTGGTTGGAGGCGAAGGCGAGGGTGCGTCCGTGTCGATCGAGGCACGGATCGGTGCAGTCCCCATCCACGACGAAACTCACCTGCTGGAGCCCTCCCTGGGAGGTGGGCCGCTGTGGAGTGCTGGTGGTGGAGGGTCCGTAGAGGCTCATATGCCTCGTTGAGGGCGAATCTGCCTGGGAACTTCGCTGGGCAGATGTGCTGCATCCCGCAAGCAGCAGGGCCACAGGCAGCAATCCAAGGCACTTCAGCGTGCAGAATCCCATCACAGACCAGCCCCTGGCGTGTCCTCGGCTCCGCCGGGGGACTCGCAAGTCCTTCTGAATGAACGACTTCCAGTCATTCGGATGCGGGTCGCTGTACGGTCCCGCCAAGGCCTTTATCGGACGAGTTGGGGGCTTGGCTTGAGGTACCAAGTGGGCCACGGGCTGGGGTTGAGCCACTCTTGGGATCATGGAGGGCCTGTGGAGGAACTGTGGGCACATCCATGATGCCTTTCTGCAGGCAAGGAACGCGGTGATTGGGCTGGGAAGCGGTACAATCGTCCATTCGAGATCGCGTAGCTCAGTTGGTAGAGCAACCGCCTTTTAAGCGGTAGGTCCTGGGTTCGAGCCCCAGCGCGATCAGTCGTCAAGCCGCCTCGACAGGGAAGGGAGAAGGTCGGCATATCCATGCTTGTTGTACTTCATGCCAACTGGCATAACGGCTCCGTGCATGTGTGGGGAGAATCGGCCGAGCGATTCGTGCTGATTCCCGTTCATGATGGCAGCGCATCATCACCCGACGGTGATGGTGGTTGCGCCGTGGTGGAACAGACCCTCGTCCAGGAACGTGAACATGTCTACGCCTTGTCCGCGTCGGAGTTGAAGGCGGTCCTTCTGGAGACATGCGGGTTGAGCGCAACCCGATTTGCCGGAGAGGATTCCATTCGACTCCGATTGCCCAGGGACCTGCTGGGGCCGTGGCCAAGCGACCGCCTCGGCAGCGTGGTCGGTGGCGTGGATCATCAACAGGATGCATGGCTGGGGGAGTTCAACATTCCCACCCTCCGGCTTTCCGGAGAAGATCCACTTGGCAGCATGCTCGAACTCGATCATGTCGTTCATGCCGCTCGGATCCAATGTGGTCATTCGATCCCGTACGTCGCTTCGTTGGCTCGCTTCATTCTTGAACTGCTTTCTGATCAGCGTTTCATTCCCACCCTTCGTACGGACAACGACGGGCACCTGACGGCAGCATGGAAACCCTGGCTCCTCGATGAGGAGACCACGAGCCACCTCGTGGGCCTCATTCACGGGATGCCACCGGTCCTGCGATCCGTGGTCGGAGGTGAGGAGGATCCCCAGTTCCTCTTCGAGGAAATGACCGGGGCCATGGCGGAAGCGTCGATTCGTCGAACCCTGATCGATGACGACTTCATCGAGTCCCTGGAGGATTGGGAGGACACCGATCCCCACGTCGCCTGGTTGCGGGGCCTGCTCCACACGAGTGATGCCATCGGGGTCAACGGAGATTTCGGGCACCAGCTCTTTCTCGATGTCCGTCGCTGGATCGGCCGACTCGATGAGATCGACCGGGATCGGGTACTCCGAGGCTGCCTTGTGCTGGAGTCTCCCGAGCATGATGGGGGAGCAGTCCTTCCCTCGTGGCGAATCAGGATTGCGTTGGAAACCTGTGACCGTTCAACCGAGCGTTTGGAGGCGGAGGACATCTGGCAGCAGACCTCCGATGTGCAGCGGCTCTGCAGTGATCCCGATCTCGATGCGCGGGAATTGCTCATCGGAGAACTCGGTCGGGCCGCACGCCTGTACCCGCCGCTTGAACCGCTGCTGAGCGAGGCCACGCCCTGCGGCATCGACATCTCGACGAGCGAGGCATGCACGTTCCTCGAGGAATACCGGCCCCTGCTGGAGGAGTCAGGATTCGGCGTGATCGTTCCCGACTGGTGGGGAGCGGAAGACCATCTGGTCGGGATGCGATTGCAGATCGATTCACCCGAGGAATCCGAACTCGACCCGGAGACCGAGCGATCACTGCTCGGTCTCCAGAGCCTGATCAACTATCGCTGGCAGATCACTGCGGGTCGAACGTCATTGACGATCAAGGAACTTGAACTGCTGGCAAAGCAGAACTCCTCGATCGTCTGGCTGCACGACCGCTGGGTGCAGATCGATCCCGAGCAGGTTCGGACGGCTCTGGCCTTCTTCGCCAACAAGGAATCCACCGAGATGTCCCTGGCCGAGGCGATTCGCCTGGCCTCGGGGCAGTCCGACCACGAAACGGGGCTTCCCATCTGGGGCGTCGATGCCACTGGCTGGGTCGGTCAGCTCTTCGGTGATCCCGGTGACGACACGGCTTCAATGACAATGGTCGAACAGCCCGAGCGATTCGTCGGGACCCTGCGGCCCTACCAGTTGACCGGTGTCAGTTGGCTGAGTTTCCTCGACCGATTCGGTCTTGGCGCGTGTCTTGCGGATGACATGGGGCTTGGAAAGACGGTCCAGTTGATCGCCCTGTTGCAGCATGAGCGCCGCCACGGAGACAGCCTGGCCCCGAGCCTCCTGGTCGTGCCGACCTCGGTCATGGGGAACTGGGCCCGTGAACTGGAGCGGTTCGCATGCGAGCTGAAGGTGCACGTGCAGCATGGTCCGACCCGGCCGACGGGAGAGGAGTTCGCTGAAACGATCAAGGGCGTCGACGTGGTGATCACGACCTATGCCCTGATCGTCCGTGATCTCGATAGTTTCAATCCCATCGACTGGCACCGGGTGGTGCTCGACGAGGCGCAGTACATCAAGAATCCCCCGACGAAGCAGACCGTGGCGATCCGGGGGCTCAAGGCCTCCCGTCGAATCGCTCTGACGGGTACTCCGGTCGAGAACCGGCTTACCGAGTTGTGGTCGATCATGGAGTTCTGCAATCCGGGCTACCTCGGCGAAGCCGGCGACTTCCGCCGGCGGTTCGCCCGGCCCATCGAGCGGCAGCGTGACAGCAAGCAGGCGGATCATCTGCGCCGGCTCGTGCAACCGTTCATTCTCCGGCGGTTGAAGACGGATCGATCCGTGATCTCGGATCTGCCGGGATGCGTGGAGACCAAGGAATACGCCACGCTGACCACCGAGCAATGCGAGCAATACGAGAAGGTCGTGAAGCAGATGATCGATGACGTGGATCGCAGCAGCGGCATCCAGCGCCGAGGCTTGATCCTCTCACTGCTGGGTCAGCTCAAGCAGATCTGCAATCACCCCGCCCAGATGAGCGGCCAGGAGGAGTTGAACCGGATCGTGTCACCCGACGGGACGGATCTCCGCCAGTTGTCGAGTCGCTCGGGCAAGGCTCGCCGACTGATGACCCTCCTGGAAGAGGTGCTCGCAACCGGCGAGCAGGCCCTGGTCTTTACGCAGTACCGTCGCATGGGCCGCCTGCTTTCGGGCATGATCGAACATGATCTCGGCTGCGAGACCATGTTCCTGCACGGGGGAACCCCCGTGCCTCGTCGGCAGAAGATGATCGATCGATTCCAACTGGCAGACGGGTCGGCTCCGGTCTTCGTCCTGTCATTGAAGGCTGGCGGACTGGGCCTGAACCTGACGGCCGCAAACCATGTCTTTCACTACGATCGCTGGTGGAATCCCGCCGTGGAACGACAGGCCACGGATCGCGCCTACCGCATCGGCCAGGAACGGACGGTGCACGTGCACAAGTTCGTCTGCCAGGGCACCCTCGAGGAGCGGATCGACCAGATGCTCGAGGACAAGACGGCGCTTGCGGAGCACATCATCGGTGTTGGGGACTCCTGGCTGACCGAGATGTCCACCATGCAGTTGCGTGAAGTCCTCCAGTTGAATCCTTCGGCAATGGAGTTCGACGCATGACCAGGAGCATGGACCGCAAGCCGATCGCATCCGGGACTCGTCCGCTTCGGCGGGCGGGACGGGGTGGCAAGCTGCGCCTGCCTCCCGACCAGTTGCAGGAACACTCACTGGCCGGCACCTGGCTCGACGCCATGTCGCACCACCTCGGGGATGAGGCCATGGAATGGGGCCTGGAGGCGGCGCAGTCGGGACGGGTGCGAAGCATGGAACTTGGATCGGGTTTCGTGTCCGCCAGTGTCAGCGAGGAAGGCGAAAGCGGCCGGCGATTGACCCTGAGTGTCCCGATGCTCGACGATGACAGTTGGCTCAAGGTCGTCGAGGCCATGGCTGCGGAAGCGGTCTATACGGCTCGCTTCATGGAAGGCGAGTTTCCTCCGAACCTGCTCCAATTGTTTCTGTCCTGCAACGTCGATCTCGTGCCTGGTCGCGATGAAGTCGTGGGTATCCGCACGAATGCACCAAGTGGCAGCGCCCGCCGGCGTGCCGCGTCGGTGGCCTGGTTGATGGCGGAGCGATTGGTCGTTGAACCCCTGGCGATTCTCCAGGTGCGAGGCAAGACCGTCGAGGAAGTCGTATATCGAATCCGGCAGCGTCGCTCCATCCGCCTCAGTGAAGGATCGGTAGCGCACCCACCCCTGAGACTTCAGGGTGAGCTGGAACCGCCTGCTCCACTGTCCGAGTCGATCGATCATTTCTGGCGAAGTTCGAGCCTGGATCAGTTGCCTCCGCGTTCTCCCG
Organism: Phycisphaerales bacterium; assembly: GCA_029245245.1. GTDB lineage: Bacteria > Planctomycetota > Phycisphaerae > Phycisphaerales > SM1A02 > UBA854. Next base: position 28,892 of record JAQWPT010000022.1, on the reverse strand, counting down.
CTCAGCACATTCCCCATGCGCTGTTGCGTCGACTGGGCTCCGCCCCCATGGATGGAAAGTTCCCCCTGGCCGGCCTGCTTGCGACCATCTACGACCAGATCGGGGACACGTCCCGCCGCCTCCTGGAGGGAGAGCGGGACTGATCAGGGCTCCCCTGGTCCATCTGTGCGGTCTGTGACTTCTGGATGCAATCAACCCGTGGATTTGCCGCGGCATGTGCTTGATTGCCCATGCCGGGTGTCCGATACGGATCGTGACACCAAGCCCAGAGAGGAACCGGGGATGACCAACGCATCAGACCGAACAGACGAGATTCGTGCCACGATCAAGCGTCTTGAAGACAAGATCGCCCAGGCCAGATCACAACGCATCAACGCCTCGCACCCAGCGCCGACGGTGCCCTCATGGGCACAGCCCAAGGTGGCTTCGACCGGGATGGACGAGAGTGTGCCACGCCTGAAGGCCCGGCGCAAGGAAGCCACCGACTTCACGGATGACTGGCGACGACAGGCAGGCTGATGCCTGCCCCGGTCACTCAGCTGGTGTGCTTCAGTCCGCGGCGCTGATCCCGCAGGCGGCGGCTCTTGCCGACACGCTCGCGGAGGAAGTACAGCTTCGAACGACGGGCGTCACCACGACGGACGACATCGATCTTCGCGATGCGAGGGGAGTGCAGCGGGAAGATCCGCTCCACGCCTTCGTTGGCGACGATGCGTCGCACCGTGATGGTGCGATTGATGCCGCGACCCTTCTGGGCGATGAGCACACCCTGGTACACCTGGATGCGTTCCTTCTCACCCTCGATGATCCGAACGTGGACGTCGAGCGTGTCGCCGACGCTGAAGGCCGGGAAGTGGTCGTCGGCCTTGAGCTGATCGCTGGTGACGGATTCGATGGTCTGTTGCCTGTTCATGTCTTCTCTCCGGGGCCTGTGCCCCATGCATTCGCCCTCGACGGCACCTCCCTCACTGGGAGGGGGTCAGCAGGTCGGGACGTCGTGTTCGTGTTCGTTCCTTCATCTGCTCGAAGCGCCAGTCGGCGACCGCCTGGTGGTCGCCGCTGAGCAGTACCTCGGGCACGGTACGATCCCGCCATGTGCGGGGTCGGGTGTAGTGGGGGGAGTCGAGCAGTCGGCCGTGATCCTCGTCGCAAAGCCCGAAGGAATCTTCGCGGGCCGAGTCCTCGTGGCCGAGCACGCCCTCCTGCAGTCTCGTGACCGCATCAATGAGCACCATGGCCGGCAGTTCGCCGCCGGTGAGGACGAAGTCCCCGATGCTGATTTCAAGCGGGGCCAGTTCGTCGACCACGCGTTCATCGATGCCTTCGTAATGTCCGGCGATCAGCAGGAGCCGATCCTCGGTTGCGAGTTCCTCCGCCATTTCCTGGTCGAGGCGTCGCCCCTGGGGGGTCAGCAGGATGCGACGAGGGGTTGTCGCATCACGGGCTTCGACGTCCTTGACGGCGTTCCAGAGCGGTTGGCACATCATGACCATGCCGGGGCCGCCGCCGAAGGGGCGATCGTCCACCTTGTCGTGCTTGTTGTCAGCCCATTCCCGGATGTCGTGGACGTGACAGGTGACGCGTCCGCTTTCAGCGGCGCGGGCCTGAATGCTCGAGTCGAGCACGCCCGTGAACATTTCGGGAAAGAGTGTCAGCACGTCGATGCGCATGGTGTGCATTCCGCCTGGTTCCTCAGGAACCAGCAGCGGCCTTCTTCTTGCCCGGAGTCGGATCGATTCCGGCGCGTTTCAGGAGGGTGCGGACCGTGTCGGATGGCTGGGCGCCGACGCTCAGCCAGTACTCGATCCGGTCGTTCTTGAGGGAGTACTGGTCGTCGCCCTTGACGGGGTCGAACCAGCCCAGTTCTTCGATGACACGACCATCGCGCGGTGCGCGCTTGTCCATGGCATTGACACGGTAGAAGGGACGGTGGCGCCGTCCCATTCGCTTCAGACGCAATACGACCATGATCGGCCTGCTCCTTGCTGGCACCCGGATCGAAGAGTCTCGACGCATGTCGAGTGCTCAACGGCACCCCGGGAGGTTGCTCGCAAGCCGTGGGTGGAGCAACCCGTGGGGATCGTGCTTCGCCGGGTGGACGAACGAAGGATTGTAACTGTCCCCGGGGCGGTCTACAAGGGGTTTCCGGCCCCTCAGGAGGGGATGTCTGCCCCCAGGAGCCGGGCCACCAGGCCTGCGTATGCTCCGGCCAGCTCCATGGAGCCGGTGAAGATGAACCTGCCCCCACCGAGGAAGAAGAGGGCAAAGAGTGCGAACAGGGCCATCACCTGGGAATGGGGCTGGTTGTAGAAGTGCCTCAACTGCCATGAACAGGCGGCGAGGATGCGTGAGCCGTCCAGGGGTGGGATCGGCAGCAGGTTGAATGCGAACAGGATCAGGTTCAGGAAGCCGCCAACGAGCAGGAACGTCTCAATGGCCTGCAACCAGTTTCCGGTAGATGCCGGCCCAAAGGCGATCACGATGCCCAGGATGGTCAGGGACACGAAGGCCAGGATGATGTTCACCAGCGGACCAGCGAAGGCCACGATGGCTTCGCCGAGTCGCCGATGCCTGAAGCGGGAGGGGTTCACCGGCATCATGCCCCAGGCGATCCCGATGATGAAGAAGGCGATCAGCGATGTGCTGCCCATCTGCACCAGGGGATTGGCCGTCATGCGATTCAGTTCACGCGGTGTCTGGTCACCTTCGTACAGGGCCGCCCACCCGTGGGCCAGTTCGTGCAGCGTGATGCTGAAGAGCACCCAGAAGATCCAGCTCACCAGGTAGGCGGGGCTGAGGTTCCAGGCTGTCTGCACCCACCAGCCGCTCATGGTGCCGTCTCCCTTGCCTTGATCTTCCGGGCGATGTCCGAGGAGGACGGAACGGGATCCCATTGACGGCAGGAGATGCCCGCCCCCGGGACTGGCTCGGTGTCGAAGAGGTCCGAGTCACCAAGGAGCAGGGTCGGCGAACCCCATCCAAGACGGCGATCGTTCCCGGGCAGGGTGTTGAGATCGACGTTCACCAGTTGAAGGTGTTCGCCGTGCAGTGATGCCAGTGCAGAGTTGGCGTTCATTCGCATCATGGCCGCATTCGGGCATTCCGGCAGGTAGAGCAGTGTGAGCGTGTGATCCCCGGCGGGCACTGGATCCTGCTGACAGGCCACCATGGTGACTGAGACAAGGACCAGGTGCATGAGCCGGCCCGTCGCACGGATCACGCCGCTCCCGCCTTGTCCTTCAGATCCGGGCTGTAGCCCAGTTGGACGAGGTGTGCCATCGGCCCATGAGGCTTTCCACGTTCTTCTTCGAGCTGCTTGTCGGCGGCCGGGTTCGCGTAGCGATTGAAGAGCATGGCCTTGATGTTGCCCCAGATGCCCCCGAAGGAACTGAAGGTGTGGTCGACTGCCGTCGGCTCATAGCCGCAATGGACCATGCAGTCTCGGCACTGGGGATTGCCCGAGGCGTGCCCGTAGTTGTCCCACTCGGTGTCGTCGAGCAGTTCCTGGAACGTGTCGACGTAGCCTTCCTGGAGGAGGTAGCAGGGCTTCTGCCATCCGAAGATGTTGTAGGTGGGGTTGCCCCATGGTGTGCACTCGTACTCACGCTTGCCCATGAGGAACTCGAGGAACAGGGGGGACTGGTTGAACTTCCAGCGCTTCTTGCGGTTGGAAAGAATCATCTCGAAGAGGTTGTTGGTGGTCTTGCGGTGCAGGAAGTTGGTCTGGTCGGGCGCCTTGTCGTAGGCATAGCCCGGACTGACCATCATTCCCTCGACACCGACATCCATCATCTGGTCGAAGAACTCTCGTACCGCGTTGGGATCGGTGCCCTCGAACAGAGTCGTGTTCGTGGTCACGCGGAATCCCTGCTCGACCGCCATGCGTATTCCGACGATCGCCTTGTCGTAGGTGCCGTCGCGGCAGACTGCGAAGTCGTGTTCGTCACGACGTCCGTCCATGTGCACGGAGAAGCTCAGGTACTTGCTGGGTTTGAACCACCCGGCATCCAGTTTCTCCTTGAGCAGCAATGCGTTGGTGCACAGGTAGATGTACTTGCGCCGCTTGACCAGGCCCTCGACGAGTTCCCGGATGTGTGGGTAGAGGAGCGGTTCGCCACCGGGGATCGACACCATCGGTGCAGCGCACTCGTCAACGGCGCGCAATGCATCCTCCAGGGGAAGATCCTGCTTGAGGATGTGGGCGGGGTATTGGATCTTCCCGCATCCGGCGCACGCAAGGTTGCATCGGAACAGGGGTTCGAGCATCAGGACCAGGGGGTATCGCCTGCGGCGCTTGAGCTTCTGCCCAAGCACGTAACTTGCCACGGTCCACATCTGTGAGATCGGTACACCCATGGGTGGGGTCTATCCTTCGGCTTGAGGCTGGAAAGGGCGGCATCCTACCTTGGGATGGCATCTTTCGGGTCATTGGTCGCCTGGCCAAGGGCCCCTGCAGGGGTCTTGAGAGGGGGTATGACCTGGTGGCCTCGGTTTTTTCACGTGGATCGAGGTTCACCACGAACCTGACCCATGGGAGGCCGGTATCAGGTGGATGACTGTCATTGACGCATCCATCGCGGTCTGCATGCCCAGTCGGCCTCACCTTGCCGGCTTGGGTATGATTTCTCTTCCTTGGAGTCGACGGCGGCGTGGAACCGAGTCCACCCGGGTGTCCAGTGAGGAAGCGGAGATCAGCGTGGAACATCGATCGGACGAAGACCTCTTCGGAGCCTATCTTGAAGGGGACCGTGAGGCGTTTGCAACCATCGTGCAGCGGTACTCTGACGAACTGGTCCAGTTTCTGACGAAGTTGACCGGATCCCGTGCCGCGGCCGAGGACGTGTTTCAGGACGCGTTCCTGCAGGTGCACCAGTCTGCGGCGAGTTTCGACCTGTCACGTCGGTTCAAGCCATGGCTCTACACCATCGCGGTCAACAAGGGACGCGATTACCACCGGCGCAATGCTCGTCGGAAGGCGCTCTCCCTGTCAGCCACGATTGATTCCAGCGGCGAGGGACAGTCCTTCGCGGACCTGCTGGATTCCGGTGTCGATCAGCCGTGGGAAGGCATGATGGACACCGAGTCACGAGCCAGGGTCAAGCGAGTCGTCGATGACATGCCCGACAACTTCCGTGAGATCCTGCTGCTGAGTTACTACCAGAAAATGAGTTACACCCAGATTGCCGACACGCTCGAGATCCCCCTGGGGACTGTCAAGAGCCGTCTGCATTCCGCGGTGGCGGCCTTCGGCCGCAGCATCGGTTCGGAGGAACCTGATGCCGAGGAGGGAACAGAATGAAGCGTGATGAACACATGCCGTCGATCAACGAGGCCGATGCCGCCTTACTTGAGAAACTCGTGGAATCGGGCTTTGACCCCGATGCGGTGAACGGACTCGACGACACCCAGCGAGCGAGGTTGCAACGCCTTGCCGGAATGCTGGGCATGCTCGAGGGGTACCCATCGGAACCGCTTGACGAGGGTGAACGCGAGACGCTTACACATGCCACCATGGCCCGGATCGACCGATTCGAGTCGGAGCAGAGCGATCGAATGAAGTTCTCCGATACCGGTGCCGGCCGTGGCCGTGGCCGGTTCGGCCCGATCGAACTCGTGGCGGTGGCTGCGATCCTCATTCTCGGCGTGGCCGTGATCTTTCCCATCATGAATGCCGGCAAGCGAAGCGCGATGCAGCAGCATTCCAGCCAGAATCTCGCGATGATCGGCCAGGGACTCTTCGACTACGCATCGTCGAATGACAACGCGTTGCCCAGCGCTCCGGTCGACCAGTTCGCGCCGGTCTTCGGCGAAGCCCCCCAGCGACTGGACCTCCATCCGCTCGTGCAGGGAGAATTCCTCGAGGAGTCCGCACTGGGCAATCCCGGTGACAGCAGCGGCTACAGCTACCAGACGCAACCGTCCCATCATGAGTTCAGCCTCCAGGGCCCCGGCACGTCGATCCTCATGGGCGACAGCAATCCCACGCTCGAGCACATCAGCATCATCACCATCGATGAAGCACGCAAGAGCCTGAGGATCCAGAGCCAGACCACCATTTCCTGGTCACCGAACGTTCTGTTCTCCGACGGGCACTCCGAGCAGCTTCCCAGCTACTTCTACGGGGATGATGACCTGCGGCTTCCGGCTGAGAACTGGCGTGAGTTGGGCCAGCCTGACGCCTTCCTGACACACTGAAGAGGTCCCCAGGACCCACATGCCGCCCTCCGTTGACACAGTCCGGGGGGCTGGTATCCTTTTCCCCTTCGCCCGATTTCCGGGTGAAACCAGGTTCAACGCCCCAGTGGCAGGACAGACCCAGTGCCCAAGAACAAGCCCAACAAGGGACTGCTCAAGCGGATCCGGATGACCAAGACCGGCAAGGTCAAGATGGGCCATGCCTATGGACGCCATCGTCGCAGTCACAAGACCGGCGACTTGATCCGTTCCTACCGCGAGTCCAACTACGCGCACGCCAGCGATCTCAGACGGATCGCCCGCATGCTGCATACCCGGGTGACTGGCGGAAGGCGTGCCCGCAAGGCGAGCACGGATTCTTCCTCGGACTGAATCGACCAGACGTTTCTGGCGGGTACGAGTTTCCGTATGACACGGGACCCCGACCAGGGCAACACGAAGTGGAGTGGATGCAATGCCACGCGTACGCAAAGGCGCCGCCCGAAACAAGGCACGCCGTCGAGTGCTCCGAGCCGCACGAGGCTACTGGGGTACCAAGAGCCGTCACAAGCAGCAGGCCAAGGTCGCCCTTCTCCGGGCCGGGCAGAATGCCTACCGGGATCGTCGGGCACGTCGACGTGATTTCCGTCGGCTCTGGATCGTTCGCATCTCCGCGGCCTGCCGCATGCGGAATACCCGTTACAGCCGGTTCATCAACGGCCTCGGTCGGGCCGGGATCGGACTGAACAGGAAGATGCTCAGCCAGATCGCCATCGAGGATCCCGCGACCTTCGACACGCTTGTCGAGCAGGCCGAAGCCGCGACGACCGCCTCGGCTGCCAACTGAGCCCTCCTTCCCCTGGAAGACGCCTCATGCTTGGATTCCTCGGCGAAGCCGTACGGAACTACCGCACGACCGGTGCCATCGCCCCCTCCTCGCGCTCACTGGCGAGATCGATGACCTCCAATCTCGATGTTCTTGAGGGGCCTCGGCGGTTTCTCGAGGTTGGTTCAGGTACCGGAGCCTTCACCCGCCACATCCTGGCTGGCATGGAGGACGGTGATCGCCTGGACGCGGTCGAGATCAGCGAGGCATTCGCCGGCGACCTGGAAGAGAACCTGCTTGCACCGTATCGCCGTGCCAACCCGGAACAGGTGGTGCAGGTGCACCAGTGCCCGATCGAAGAAGCCCGGCTTGATGGACCGTACCACGCAGTGGTCTGCGGACTGCCCTTCAACAACTTCCCCCTGAGTGTGACCCAGAAGATCTTCGACATCATGCTCGGGGCTCTCGCCGGCGGTGGCTGGCTGACCTACTTCGAGTACGTGGGCATGCGACCCCTGAAGGCCCCGTTCGTCGGCAAGGGTGGTCGCAACACGCTTCGCGATCATGGTGACTATCTTTCGAAACTCGAGCGTGAGCACAATGGGCGACGCTCGCTCATCAAAGTAAACATCCCCCCGGCCTGGTCGGTGCACCTCCAGGCCGTACCTGTCAACTGAGGGCGACCCGAAATGGATCGAATCGCATTCGAAGACGCACTGCAGAGCTACGAGAGCCGCTTCAACGCCATGGAGCCGGAACTGGAACTGACCATCCGTGACCCGGAGATGGGCGTGGAAGGCTGGGTTGTCGTCTGGAGCACGCTCAGTTGCAAGGACGGACCGCTGGGTCGTGTCGGCAAGGGCGGAACCCGCATCCATGAGCACATGTCCATGGACGAACTCCGCATGCTTGCCAGGACGCAGACCCTCAAGAATGCAGCGGCCGGGATCGGAACCGGTGGAGCCAAGTCGGGAATGAAGGACGACCCGTCCTCCGAAGGGTTCGAGCAGCGCTATCGTCGCTTCGCGAAGCTGGTGGCGCCGGTCCTGCACGAGAACGGTGGACCATGGGGTGGCTTCGGATACGACATCGGGGCACACCCGGACCACTGCACGTGGTGCTGCGACGAACTGGATTCCACGCGGTGCTTCACCGGCAAGCCGGTGGAGATGGGTGGTACCGACTACGACGTCGAGGGCATCGCGGGCCTTGGCGTGGCGGTCGCTGCCCGCACCATGCTCGAAGAGACCGGCCGTTCGCCTTCCAGCGCCACCATCGCCGTCCAGGGTGTGGGTGCGATGGGGGCCGCGGTCTGCCGCTACGCCACCGAACATGGCATGACGGTCCGCTACATCGCGGACCCCCGCATTGGCGGCTGCTGGCGGATCGAGACGGAATTCGACGGCTCCCTGGCGGAAGCCATCATTTCGATGGACTTCGAGGGGGCTCGCACGGAACTCGAAAATGGTCCGCACATCTGCACCGATCTCGACGACGTGCTTGTCCAGTCCGTGGACGTGCTGTTCCCCTGTGCTGTCCAGTACGTGATCACGAGCGACAACGTCGACACGATCGCAGCCTCGGCGGTGGTCGAGGGCGCGAACAACCCGTGCACGATGGATGCCCGGATGGAACTGGCCAGCCGTGGGGTGACGGTCATTCCCGACTTCATCGCCAATCCCGGCGGCGCGATCGCCGCCTACGTGGAACTGGTCTCCGAGATTTCCAACGAGGAGAACATCCAGACCAGGGCGAAGGTCGCCGAGGCCAAGGCGTTCACCGAAAAGACCGTGGCCGACAACGTGAAGCAGGCCATGGCCCTGGCCGACGAGGCGGGCGTGGATCTCACACGGGCCGGGCTGTACCTCTCGTACCAGCGGGTCTTCGGTGAAGCGTGAGTGCCTACGCGGCGAACTTCGAGGATATCCAGGCGGCCCATGAGCGCATCGGCGACCGGGTGCACCGCACCCCGGTACTGACCAGTCGGACGCTTGATGCGATGGCTGGCCGATCGCTCTTCTTCAAATGCGAGAACATGCAGCGGGTGGGGGCCTTCAAGTTCCGTGGCGCGACCAATGCGGTCCTGAAACTCGACGACGAGACGGCGTCCCACGGTGTCTGCACGCATTCCAGCGGCAACCACGCCCAGGCCCTGGCTCTGGCGGCGAAACAACGTGGGATTCCGGCGTGGATCGTCATGCCCACCAGCGCACCGGACGTGAAGCGCAAGGCCGTTGAGGGTTACGGCGCCACGGTCGTTCCCTGCGAACCGACCCTGGAAGCCCGGGAGACGACGTGCGCCAAGGTCATCGAGGACACCGGCGCCACCCTGGTGCATCCGTATGACAATCCCGATGTGATCGCGGGACAGGGAACCGCCGCCAAGGAACTCGTCGAGGAGGTCGGCCCATTGGATGCGTTGATCGTGCCCGTTGGCGGCGGGGGATTGATGAGTGGCTCCTGCCTGAGCATGTCCGCACTGTGCCCGGAGGCGAAACTGGTGGGCGCGGAGCCGGCCGGGGCCGATGACGCGGCCCGTTCGCTGGCGGCGGGTGCATTGATTCCCCAGCTGGGCCCGAACACGATCTGCGACGGACTGCTGACGAGCCTCGGCGAGTTGACCTGGCCCATCCTCCGCGATCACCTCGCGGGAATCATCACCGTCGACGACGACCAGGTGGTCGCGGCGATGCGCCTGATCTGGGAACGGATGAAGATCATCATCGAGCCCAGCTGCGCGACGGTGCTTGCAGTGGCACTGTCCGAGGCGTTCAACGAGATACCCGGCGACCGCGTGGGAATGATCCTCACCGGTGGGAATGTCGACCTGTCCCGGCTTCCGTTTGCAGGCAGTTGATCACCTCACAGGAAGTCAGCAGGAGTTGGCTGAACCTGTCAGTTGAACTTGAGGTACTTCCTCATTTCAATCGCGTTCAGAACGGCGTCTTCTCAACTCGGCATCGATGAAGTCGTTGAGATTGCCGTCGAGCACGGTCTGGGGGTTTCCCACCTCGTGCCCGGTGCGATGGTCCTTGACGCGATTGTCGTAGATCACGTAACTGCGGATCTGGGTGCCCCAGCCCCGGTCCACCTTGCCCCCGGTGGCGGCATCAAGTTCGGCCTGCCGCCTTTCTTCCTCGATCTGCTCCAGTTTCGCATGCAGGACGGTCATGGCCTGACGGCGGTTCTGCGGCTGTTCACGGTAGGTCGAGGACACCACCATGATGCCCGTGGGCTTGTGCACGATACGCACCGCGGAGGCGACCTTGTTGACGTTCTGGCCACCGGGGCCCGATGAGCGAGCAAAGGTCGTGATCTCAAGTTCGTTTTCGTCGATCTCGAGATTGGACTCCTCGAACTCGGGAATGACATCCACGGTCGCAAAACTGGTCTGACGCTTGCCCTGCGAGTTGAAGGGACTGACGCGGGCAAGGCGATGGGTCCCACGTTCACAGTTCATGTTGCCGAAGGCCATGGGGGCCTTGAGGTGGTAGGTCACACCGCTGATGCCGACCTCGGTTCCATGCACCTGGCTGATCTGGTCGTATTTCCAGCCACTGGCATCCCAGAACGCGCGGTACATCCGGTCGAGCATTGCGGCCCAGTCATCCGCTTCGGTTCCGCCGTCACCGGACTGGATCGACACGTAGCAGTCACGGTGATCGTGCTTGCCGTTGAGCAGCGACTGGAGTTCGACCTTCTCCATCTTGCCCACGATGCCGAAGAGTTGTTCATCGACCTCGGTAAGCAGTTCCTTGTCCCCCTCGTCGCGGGCCAGTTCGTATCCGACCTGGGCATCCTCGAACGATTCAATCACCTGACCGAGCCCGTCGGTCTGGGCCTTGAGGAGTTTGAACTGGGCGATGGTCTTCTGGGCCGCCTCCGGGCGTTCCCAGAAGGAGATCTCGTTCATCTCTTCCTGAAGGGCGTCCCGCTTGGCGATCTTGTCATCGTAGTTAAAGAGAGTCGCGGATGGTCAAGATCCGCGCCTCAAGGTCGTCGATCACCGGTTGATGTGCTTCGTAGTGCATGGTGCGTGGACGGATTGTATCGAGTGGGATTCCGTTCATCTGCCAGCCCAGGCCCCATTCTTGCAAGTACACTTCCGGCCATGAACATCTCCCAACGAGCCAGCAGTATTCCACCCTCCTCGACCCTGGCCATCACGGCCAAGGTTCGCGAGATGAAGGCACGGGGCGAGGACGTCATCGGCTTTGGAGCCGGTGAGCCCGATTTCACCACTCCGAGCCTGATCTGTGACGCCGCCATCGACGCCCTGCACGATGGCCAGACGCACTACGCGCCCACCCCGGGCACCCCGGCGGCCCGCGAAGCCGTGGCGAACAAGCTTCGTGAGGAGAACGGGATCGACTGCACCGCCGGTCACATCACGATCAACAATGGCGCGAAGTTCACCGTCTACCTTGCCCTGCAGGCCCTGGTTGATCCGGGTGATGAGGTCATCCTGCCCACCCCGGCCTGGGTGTCCTACAAGCCGATGATCGAACTGGCGGGGGGAACGATGGTCGAGGTCGCCGCCGATGCCGCCGCGGACTTCAAGATCACGCCCGAGCAGCTCGAGGCGGCGATTACGCCCCGAACGCGAGCGATGCTCCTGAACAGCCCATCCAATCCATGTGGAACCATGTACACGCCCGACGAGATCCGCGCCCTCGTCGCCGTATTGGAACGCCACGAACAGGTGACGGTCATCAGTGATGAGATCTACGAGCAGCTCGTCTACGGGGACGATCCCGCCTTGTCGGTCGGTTCGATTGAATCGATGCGCAATCGCACCGTGACGATCAACGGGCTCAGCAAGACCTTTGCGATGACCGGTTGGCGGATCGGGTACGCCTGCGCTCCCGGAGACGGGGGGGCGGTGATCAAGGCCATGAACACCATGCAGTCCCAGATGACCTCGTCGATCACCTCCTTCACCATGCCGGCCGTCGTGGCGGCTCTGGGCGATGGGCGGGCGGAGGTCGATGGAATGCGGCGGATCTTCGCCGGTCGGGCGGAACTGATCCACGGCCTGGTCCGGCAGTGGGAGGGCGTACGCTGCCCGCGTCCCACCGGGGCCTTCTACATCTTCCCGGACATCTCCTTCACGTTCGGTCGCACCAGTCCCGGTGGCGTGCACCTGGAAACGGCTCTTGATTTCGCTTCGGCGATCCTGGAGGAAGCCGGCGTGGCCGTCGTACCTGGAAACGATTTTCTCGGCCCCGGACGGCGGCATGTCCGGATGAGTTTCGCCACCTCCGAGGAGGAGATCGCCGAGGGCTGTGGCAGGGTCCGAGAATGGCTCGGGAAACTCACTGGGACACCCGTGGCGGCAGCGGAAGCCCATTGAGGGCTGCTGGGGGGGGTAAGCACCGGTTTCATGGTCTCCAGAGAGGATGGATCATGGACAGGGGGGTATGCGCTCGCTAGAATCACCGTTTCGATAGAACAACGAGCAAGAACATGAGACGACATGTGACGGAGACGGAATGACCCTGACGGTTGAAGACAAAAGCAAGATCATCAACGATTACCGCCGGCACGACACCGACAGCGGTTCACCCGAGGTTCAGGTCGCCATTTTGACGACCAGGATCGAGGAGTTGAACGAGCACCTCAAGAGCAACAAGAAGGACCACGCTTCCCGGCGTGGTCTGCTCCAGATGGTGGGCAGTCGGAATCGCCTGTTGCGATACCTGTCGCGTACCAAGCCGGAATCCTACCGAGCCCTCATCAAGCGTTTGGGCCTCAGGAAGTAATCGACTCGATATCACCGGGATGCCGCCGTGATGGGCGGCAGTCGACGAGCGGCAGCGGTACCTGCAAGGTGCTGCCCCCCGTCTTCTGCCTCTCGTTGGAACGCGGCCCCGGGTTCCACAACGGGAATCGTGCCGAGAAGGCGCCATCCCCACAACGACGAAAAAGGCAGATCAATGAACGATATCTATGTAGAACGTGAAATCGGTGGACGCATGCTCCGCTTCGAGACCGGCACGGTCGCGAAGCTGGCCAGCGGCGCCATCATCGCCCGGTACGCCGACTCCGCGGTGCTCTGCACCGCCATGCGAGCCGACCCCCGGCCCGGACTCGATTTCTTCCCCCTCCAGTGCGACTACCGTGAACGCGTTGCCGCCGCCGGCAAGTTCCCCGGTGGGTTCCGCAAGCGCGAAGGCGCTCCCGTAGAGAAGGAAATCCTCACCATGCGGATGATCGACCGACCGATCCGTCCGCTGTTCCCCGACGGCTTCATCGACGAAGTCCAGATCCAGTGCTGGGTCATGAGCCATGACGGGCAGAACGACACCGACGTCCTCGCCTGCACCGGCGCCTCCGCCGCACTGTGCCTTACCGACGCACCCTTCGAGGGTCCGGTGGCCACGGTCCGTGTCGGTCGCATCGTCACCGACGATGGCGAGCAGTTCGTCCTCAACCCCACCCAGGCCCAGATGGAATACTCCGATCTCGACCTGGTGCTTTCGGGTCACAGCGACGGCGTGAACATGATCGAGGTCGGAGCGGCCGAGATCACCGAAGCCGACATGCTCAAGGCCATCGAGTTCGGCTACGAGGAGGGCATCAAGCCGATCCTCGAAATGCAGGTCGAACTGATGAAGAAGGTCGGCTCCCCCGAGAAGCGACAGGGCGAACTGAGCGTGCCCCCGCAGGACGTCTGGGATGACGTCGTCAAGTACGCCGGTTCCGAGATGAAGGAACTGCGTCGCATCAAGGGCAAGCAGGAACGCAACGAGAAGATCGGCGAACTTCGCAAGCGAATGATCGAGGAATGCTTCTCGCTTCCCACTGATTCGTCCTACGGCGAGTACAAGGCCGCCGAGAAGCGGCAGGGCCACGCACGCGAGGCCTTCCGAAAGCTCGAGAAGAAGACCACCCGGGCCCTCGTTGTCGAGGAAGGCATCCGTGCCGATGGTCGGGCGATCGACGAGACCCGTGCCATCGAGTCGGAAGTCTCACTCTTCGCCCGGGCCCACGGCTCGGCCATGTTCCAGCGTGGTGAGACCCAGAGTCTCGTCTCCTGCGTCCTGGGAACCGGTCGCGACGAGCAGATCGTCGATGGACTGATGCCCGAGTACGCCAAGAAGTTCTACCTGCACTACAACTTCCCCCCGTTCTGCGTGGGCGAAGCAGGCCGCATCATGGGACCCGGTCGCCGCGAAATCGGCCACGGAGCCCTGGCGGAGCGTTCGCTGATGGGCATCCTGCCTGATCTTGAGACGTTCCCCTACACCCTTCGACTGGTCAGTGACATCACCGAGTCCAACGGCTCGTCGTCCATGGCTTCCGTCTGTGGTGGTTGCCTGGCTCTCATGGATGCCGGCGTGCCGATCAAGGCAACGTGTGCGGGCATCTCGGTCGGTCGATTCAGTGACGACAGCGGCAAGATCGTTCGCGTCACCGACATCATCGGCGAAGAGGACTTCTTCGGTGACATGGACTTCAAGGTCTCCGGTACCCGCGAAGGCATCACGGGCATCCAGCTGGACCTGAAGGCCCGCGGACTCTGGTTCGAGGAGATCGAGTCGATCTTCGAGCAGGCCCGCACGGCCCGTATCCATATCATCGAGCGAATGGAATCCTGCCTCCCCAAGCCGCGTGAGGACATTTCCTTGTACGCACCGCGTCTGATCCAGGTCATGATCGACCCGGACAAGATCGGCAAGCTCATCGGACCTGGTGGCAAGACCATCCGAAGCATCCAGGAACGCACTGGTGCCACGGTCGACGTCGACAACGACGGCACCGTCACCATCTCCTCCCTGGGTGGAGAAGCCGGACTGGCCGCACAAGGCGAGGTCGAGGCACTCTGTGCCGAGATCAAGGTCGGGACGATCTTCGAAGGCAAGGTTGTTTCCACGAAGGACTTCGGCGCATTCGTCGAGCTGGTCCCCGGGACCGATGGCATGTGCCACATCTCGGAACTGGACAACGGCTTCGTCAAGTCAGTTGCTGATGTCGTCAAGGTCGGCGACATGATCAAGGTCAAGGTCATCAACGTGGATGACACCGGCCGCATCAAGCTCTCCCGCAAGGTCCTTCTGAAGGATGAGTCGGGTGATGGTGCTGGCAAGACGGAGGAAACCGTCGAGGCCTGAGTGACACCGGCGTACGTGCCTGTGGTATGGACCAGGAGGACGGCATGATCCTGTTCTGGCTGGGTATCGGAGTGGTTGCGGGAGTGGTGGGAACCCTCCCGCTGCTGCTCGTGATGCTTCGTCGTGCCGTTCACCGGGCCCGTGAGGCTGAGGGGGAGGCGCGGCATTCGCAGCGCCTGTCCGAATTGGGTTCGATGACCAGTGGCCTGGCCCACGAGATTCGGAATCCATTGTCGACGGTCGGTCTCAATGCCCAACTGCTCCACGAGGATCTGATATCGATCGATGTCGATCCTCAGCAGCGGGATCGCCTGATTCACCGAGTCGATGCCCTGGCCCGTGAGGTCGATCGGCTCGGGCACATTCTCGGGGACTTCCTGGATTTCGCGGGACGGGTCAAACTGGATCCGCATCCCTGCGACCTTCGAACCATCGTCGAGGAACTCATCGACTTCTACCACCCCCAGTGCGAACAGGCGGGGGTGGTGCTGCGCGTGCATGTTCCCGAGCAACCGGTGCAGGTTCGCGTTGACGAAGGGCTGCTGAAGCAGGCGCTGCTGAACCTGATGATCAACGCAACACAGATCATGGGACGCGTTGCGGACCAGGATGGTGGACAGGCTGGTGAATTGATCCTCAAGGTCGATCAGGATGCGGAGTCAGCCTGGGTGCACGTGATCGATACGGGGCCGGGCATCGAGGAGGCGGATCGTGAGTCGATCTTCCATCCGTACGTGTCCAAGCGCAAGGGTGGCACTGGCCTTGGCCTGCCCACGGCACGACGCATCGTGGAGGAGCACGGTGGTCGCCTTCGAGTGGATTCGGTTGTCGGGGACGGCAGTGATTTCGTGATCATGCTGCCCCGGGCCTGAGAGGCCCGGTCATTCGCTGAGCAGGCTGTCGCTTTCCACGACGGCCCGGGCGACATCGATCAGCGAACGACGGTTGTTCCGGGCCTGCTTCTGAAGCATCTTCATCGCTTCCGGTTCTTCGACCGACTTGCGCTTGACCAGGATCCACTTTGCCTGCTCGATGATCTTTCGTTGTTCAAGGCGTTCCTTGAGTCCGCTGATCTCCTCGATCTGGTCCGCGGAATCCAGGTACCGGCCCCAGGCGACCTCGATGCCCACGCGAAGCTGGTCGCGGGTCACGGGCTTGAGGATGTATCCGAACACACCTGCATCATTGCTGGAGTCGACGTACTCCTGATCGGAGTAGGCGGAGAAGATCACGACGGGGATCTGCATCTCCTGGTAGATCTTCTCGGCGGCGGCGAGTCCATCGAGCCCGGGCATCTGGATGTCCAGAAGCGCCATGTCGGGTTTGAGTGTCTCGCAGAGGGTGATGGCGGCCTGGCCGTCGCCCGCCGGTCCGATCACCTCGTACCCGAGTTCCTCGAGATTGTTCTTCATGCCCATTGCAACGAGATGCTCGTCGTCGGCGACCAGGAGTCGCTTCGGGCCTTCGAATTCAGTGACTGATTCAGTCATGAGGTGCCGTCCTTCACGGAACGTGGGCCCGTCATCACACATGGATATCGGGTCTCTGAAGTGTATACCGGATGGAGAAGGGGGCGAGTCGGAGGTGCGTTCAATCCAGGAAATCGCCATCCTTGAGTCTCTGGGGTACGTAGACCTCGGAGACGTAGGAGATGTCCTTGGTGATCAGGGACTCGACTTCCATCTTGAAGCCGTTGCCGAGCATGGTCTTGATTTCCTTCTTCCAAGGTCGCTTTTCGGCGAACCAGGGATAGTCCATGATCTGCTTGGCGCGGGTGATGTCCCGATCGTTCAAAGCAATCTTCACATCACTGGTCAACTTGCAGCGGTCGTAGTCCTCGGCGCGGATTCCAATGAATTTTGCATCCGGGATCGCCATGCGCTGTGATTCGAAGGCGAGATTGATGGAGCCCTGCTTGATGACGCTGTAGATGTAGTGGCCCCACGGGTCGCAGTCCAGCAGGCAGTAGACGGGAATGCCGAGTTCCTTGTGCATCCGGTGCAGCAGACGCCGGACGCCGCGCGGTGGCTGGCCGGAGCCCTCGGTCAGGATGCAGTTGTGCGTTTCCCAGAATCGATCCTCGTTGAATCTGCTCCAGACAGTGTCCTTCTCAACGTGAAGAATGAAGTCCGCATCGCAGTTCTTGAACTGGATCACGCTCGGTTCGCAGATGCTCGGAATCGCGTACCCACCGGTTCCCATTCGTCGGCAGTCGATCTCGTCGCCATTGTCGATGACGGTGATGTTGCCGACCATGGTTCCCCGCTTCTTGGCGAAGACATGGAGTTCTTCCCGCAGGCCGTCGATGGAGACCTCGAGGTCCTCGAGGATGGTGTCGGATTCACTCTGCTCGTTGAAGGTCTTCTCGCTGGTCCCCTCGATCGTGTGGAGGGCCATGTAGTACATGCCGCGGAGGCTGAGGGTCTTCTCGGCCTGGATGAGTTCCTTGCAGCCCTTGGAGACCAGCAGCATCTGCATGAACTTTCGTGCCTGCCCGGCGTTGAAGAGCTCTCGCTGCTGGGTGCTGGAACCCATTTCGAGGATTCGCTTCTTCGGGTTGTACTTCATGTTGTTGACGCTGCGGATTGGGATTTCGATCTTCGGTTCCCGCTGAGCGAGCCCTGACTTGGCGACCGAACTCGCCAGTGATTCGATCTTGCCGATCGTCTCCTTGTCCCGCTGTTTCGAGACGACTCCACCGCGCACCGTCGACTTCTTCTTCGTCTTCCGGACCGTTTTCCTGGTTGTCTTCTTCTTGGCCATGGGGATCAGCTCGGCTTCGTGGTCAGGAGGACTTCTTCTTCTTCTTGCTCTTCTTCCTGGTCTTCTTTCTGGCGGACGGCACGGCGTCGTTGTCGAAGAGACCTTCCTCGCCGTCTTCATGCACGGCGACCTGTCGTTCCTCGAGGATGATCACGTCATCGTCCTGCTCGAGTTTCTGAGCGGAGACGATCTTGCCGTCGAGGTCGAGTTTCTGATCCGCTTCCTTGGTCTTGCGAGCGGCCTGCTTGAGCAGTGCGTCATAGAGTTTCTTCGGATCAGTGCCGACGATGGCATGGCAACTGCTGGAAATTTCGCCGATGTAGCGTTCGAAGATGCCACGCCGCTCCGACTGCTTCTTCATCTGCTTGCGACGTCGCAGGTACGTTCCGAGTTTTCGCCCGCACTCCTGCAGGGCGAGCTTCATCTCCTTGCGGATCTCGTCGTAGTCGGCGATGGCTTCCTTGGATTCACTCGTAAAGGGAACCCAGACGCTTGCCATGTGCACGAGGACAACCAGGGGACCGACCGGGAGGCTGTTTCGCGGCTGGGTCAGTCCGTAGTTCTTCCAGGAGGTCTCGACGACCGCCTTGAACGAGCTGCAGGCTGACTGCTGGTAGAGCAGGGGGACGCGGTTGGCGAACCGAAGGATGCGTGAGGATTCCTCCGAGGACAGGTTGCCCCCGAAGGCGATGGCGACTTCCATCTGGAACGGGTTGCCCCGGTAGACCGTCGGTGGGCGTGTGGCAGCGGCGAAGAATTCAGCCTGGACTTCCTTGAGCAGCCCTGCCAGCAGCGCCCGGGACCCGATGGGGACCAGGCAGTCCGTGGGCGGTGCCATGATGGATGCTTCCTGGATCGCCTTGTAGAGGCACTCGGCCTCCGCATGTCCAAGTTGGCTGACGCGGGAGCGGGGCGTAATGGTCTTGGTTGACAACTTGTCAGCCATCTTCGCCAGGTCGCTGGCCTTGCGTTGACCGACTCGGCTGAACTCGTCCTGCAGGAATGCGCTGAGGCTCTTGGACTCGGTTCGCTCAAGCATCTGAATGAGCGTGCCGAGTTCAATGCCCTTGGGATGCGGCTTGATCTCCTTGGCTTCGTCGGGAAGTTCATCGACGGCCCGGGGAAACTCGATGGTCTCGTTGGTGGGGGTGACCCAGGTGATCTGCGCATGGGGGTTGGCGATCGCCGTCTGTTCCAGGTACTCGTCGATCGACTGTCGTCCCTTCTGGTAGCGACCTTCAAGCTCGATGACGACCTGGGTTCCGGTCCCGCCGGGGAAGAGGGAGTCGCTTTTTGGATCTTCCTTTTCCTTGACGACCTCGGCGCGGTTCTTGGACGTGTCGATCTTGAGTACCACGTCGTGGGGCGGTTTTCTCCGCGATGTCTTGGAGATGATGTGCACCGGCTTGCCGGTGGTCATCAATCCATACATGCCGGCGGCCGAGATGCCGATTCCCTGCTGGCCGCGTGACATCTTCATGCGGTGGAATTTGGAACCGTAGAGCAGTTTGCCGAAGATCGATTCAATCTGGGCCCGGATGATGCCCGGCCCGTTGTCGCGAATGGTGAGCTTGAAGCGGGACTCGTCCTTCTGGAGCAGGCGGATGTGGATCTCGGGGAGAATTCCCGCTTCTTCACACGCGTCCAGTGCGTTGTCAACGGCTTCCTTGACTGCGGTCAACAGGGCCTTGCGGGGGTTGTCGAATCCAAGCAGGTGGCGGTTCTTGGCGAAGAACTCGCTGACGGAGATTTCACGCTGCCCCTTGGCCAGGGTCTCGGCTGAGACCTTGCCGCTGCTTGTCGCCTTCTTGGCGGTCTTCTTCTTTCGGGTGGTGGTGGCCATCGGGTGGGAACGTCCGTGTGGAACACACGATAGCGTGCATGAAGCAGGCTGGTGCTCTTTGGAAGGATCGGCATGCTCAAGTCCCGGGCACAAGTGAAAGCGGGCCCGTCAGCGGGGGGGGGTGGCGTCCAAGCCGGTGGGTCGGTATCCTTCCCGACCTGCAACAGGAGCCAGATCCCATGGAAACTACCTTGATCATCCTCAAGCCCGACGCCGTCCAACGCGGTCTGATGGGCCGCATCATGACCCGCTTTGAGGAGAAGGGTCTCCAGGTCGTGGGGGCCAAGATGATGCTCATCAGCCCCGAACTCGCCCAGAAGCACTATGCGGCCCACGAGGGCAAGCCCTTCTACGAGGGTCTGGTGCGGTTCATGACCTCATCGCCGGTGCTGGTCCTTGGCCTCCGTGGCATTGGAGCGATCACCATCTGCCGATCCATGATGGGAGCCACCTTCGGTTCCAAGGCTGATCCTGGCACCATTCGTGGTGACTTCGGGGTCTCCAACAGCTTCAACCTGATCCATGGCTCTGACAGCCCAGAAGCTGCGAAGACGGAATGCGGCCTGTTCTTCAGTGACGGGGAACTCTTGGACTGGGATCGAGCCCAGCAAGGCTGGATCTACGATTGTTCCGGGTCCACCCCGGAATAAGAGGCGATCAACGCCTGCCAGCACTGCCATTTGGCTGCTCCCAAGGCCATTTCGCCGGGAGCGGTGATGATGGTGGCTGTGGAGCGATCAAGAGGGGTAATTCCTTCTGAATTCACAACTTCTGCCTCTTTTTCCGCTCCTTGGACGAACATTCCGCCGTGGGATTCGTCTTGTTAGTGGGATGTCCCGGCAAACCGGGCTGGGACGGGGATCTTGGCTCGTACTGCAGGTGCGAGAAACAGCCGCTCGTGGTGATTTCACCGTGAAATCACCATCGCAGGTTCCGAGGCTCATGGTCTGGATGCCATCCAGGTCATGAAACCCAGGGGTCCGGAAGAAAGGCCTCCTCCAACATGAGTGCCGTCCGACGAAGGAATGCCGAAACCAACCGATCGCAGGAGCGTACTCCCCTGCGATCCAGGCCCACCCGAACCAGCCGCGCCGACGCCGCCCTGGCAAGGACGATCCTAGATTCGCCGATGGACTTCGTCGACGACGAGGCATTCCATGCCCGGGATGCCCGGCGCCGGATCTACGACAGGGCGGACGACGTGCCCCTGCCGGATACCAGCTGGTATCGCCCGCTCATCGACGACGTGATCGGGAAACGGCCCGAGGGAACCTCGACACGCAGCAGCGTGGTGCTGACCGGGGCCCAGGAACAGATCATCTTCCTGCAGTACAACTACGCGCGGTTCCAGGTGTCCAAACTCCAGGAACGCATTGGCCATCGCACGCCGACACCGAAGCAGACCAGTGACCTCATCAGCTGGTACCGCTGCTCCAGGAAGTTGCGTGACCAGATCGCCGAGACGAACCTTGCGCTCGTACTGGCCATGGCCAAGCGAGTGAGGCTCAAGGACGTCGATTTCGGCGACCAGATCAGCGAGGGCAACATGGCCCTGTTGCGTGCCGTCGACAAGTTCGATGCATCGCGTGGGTTCAAGTTCTCCACCTACGCCTGCCGGGCCATCCTCAAGTCATTCTCCCGACAGGGCATGAAGTCGACTCGCTACCGGCAGCGTTTCCCGACGGGGTTCGATCCATCGCTTGAATCGAGCAACTATCCGGAGGAACGCCGGCAGCAGGATCAGAAGGAACAGGCCGACGAGGTCAAGCAGATCGTGCTTGAGAATGCTGCCGACCTGACCGACATCGAGCAGGAGATCCTGCATCATCGCTTCGGCTTCGATGCCGGTCGAAACGGCAAGCCACTGACACTCGCCCAGGTCGGAAAAATCATCGGCCTGACCAAGGAGCGTGTCCGCCAGATCCAGAACCGTGCGCTGCTGAAACTCAGGCAAGCGGTGGAGACTCGATGCCTGCCTCGCAGTGAGCGTGAGGAGATCGAGAATGGCTCCTGGCGAATCTCGCCCAACTGATCCCCCTTGAATCAGAAAATTCCCCGCACCGGGCCCTTTCGAGGGCCCGGTGCGTCCTTTTCAGACGTCAGGGCTCGACGGACCGATGGTTCTGCGGAATGATGCTGTTGCGGGAATCAACATGATGGCCAAGCAAGGCAAGACACGGACGGGTTCTGGAAGCGGCGGCGGCACCATTGCGCTGCCGGTTGTGCAGGATCGATCTTCGGGCGCTCCGATGAAGCGATCCCGGATGGGGCGGCGGCGTGCCATCGTTCTGTTCATCGTGCAGTTCCTGATCATCGTGCATGTCGTCATCTGGCTTCTCGGTCGCGAGTACGGCTGGTTCGGTGGAGCCACGGTGACACCCATCGAGCCGTCCGAGAGCATGGAGTTCGTCAAGCGCGGCGTCATCAACGCGGGGCTCATCTTCTTCGTTCTGGCCCTGCTGTCGACGCTGGCGATGGGTCGCTGGTTCTGCGGTTGGGGGTGCCACGTCGTGCTGCTGCAGGACGCATGCCTGTGGATGCTCAGGAAGGTCAGGATTCGTCCCAAGCCATTCCGATCGCGACTGCTGATGTGGGCACCACTCATCCTCGCCTTCTACATGTTCATCTGGCCGCTGGTGCACCGGCTGCTTCCGTTTTTCCCCGGAGCCGATGCGCACTGGGAACTCGGCCTGCACCTGACGACCAAGGATTTCTGGGCCACGTTTCCCGGCCTGTGGGTGGGCATCGTCTTCCTGTTCATCTGCGGGTTCGTCACCGTGTACTTCCTCGGTGCCAAGGGATTCTGTACCTACGGATGTCCCTATGGCGGCTTCTTTGCCCCGTTGGATCGCTGGTCACCGGGCAGCATCCGGGTGACGGACGACTGTCAGCAGTGTGGCCACTGCACGGCGGTCTGTACCTCGAACGTTCGTGTGCACGAGGAGGTGCACGCCTTCGGAATGGTCACGGATGCCGGCTGCATGAAGACGATGGACTGCATCGATACCTGCCCCAACGACGCCCTGTACTTCGGATTCGGCGCATCGGCGGCCCGAACTGCTCCACGAGCCCAGCCCACGCCGAGAAAATGGGATGTGACCCTCTGGGAGGACATCGCCCTGGCGGCGATCTTCCTCGGCGTGTTCCTCTGTTTCCGGGGTGCCTACGCGTCCATACCGTTGCTGATGGCCATGGGCATCTCGGCGGTCCTGACGTACCTGTTCTTCCTGGCCTGGCAGTTGGCCAGTCGTCCCAACGTGCACCTGCATCGGTGGCGAATGAAACTCAAGGGCCGCCTTCGAACATCCGGCGTGGTGTTTCTCATCGTGGCGCTGCTGCTGGTGGCATTCACGGTGCAGACCGGTGCGGTCAACTGGATCGGCCACGCGGGTTCGCTTGCCGCGGCACGAGCCATGCGTTCCGTCGGTCCCAACGGGCTCACGGAGTCCGGACAGGCGCATGCGCAGTCGTCCCTGGCTCGATTCAATCTTGCTCGTGACATCGGAATCACCACGGATCCGAACCACGATGCCGACGCCATCCAGGTGTACCTGCTGCTTGGCGACATGGATGGCGCTGGAGAGCGACTGCCGGGCCTCATCGAGCGATTTCCCGGTCATTTGCGGGTTCGAAGATTGGAACTCGAGTACGACATGGTGGTGTCGCCGGCCACGGTGGAGGACCATGTCGAAACGATGGTCCTGGCATATCCAGACCTGAGGCCGTTGCGGATCCGAGTGCTGGAATGGCAGGTGAGCCAGGGTGCCATCCTGGCGGCGGAGGCCTATGCCCGTCGTGCCCTGGCGTCCGACGAAGCGGATGACGAGACTCGCCTTCGCCTGGCCATGTTGCTGGTTCGCAGCAACCAGGTGGAAGAGGGAACGGAGCACGTGCGCCGCTACCTGGAGTCCCAGGGTGCCAACGGCAAGGCCTGGATGCTGCTGGGCGAGGCGTTGGCGATGCAGCAGCAGATGGCCGAGGCCGACATGGCCATCGAGCGGGCCATGCAACTGGATTCAAGTCCCATCGTGCTTCGACAGGCCATGATGCATTACATGAACTCCGGCCGGCGGGAGCGGGCCAACGCGATCATGGAGCGGTTGAAGTTGCCACTCGGGCCGTGATCAGCCGATCGCCTGATTGCACAGGAGATCGAACAGGGCCTGGGCGTCGGTCGACTGGTGAATGGCATTCCGTGCCCGCTCGTCGCTGAGTCGCCGGCTGATGGCGCCGAGTGCCTGCACGTGTACGGAGGTGTTCTCAGTCGGCGAGACCAGGAGCACGATCAGTGATACGGGCTTTCCGTCACCGGCATTGAAGTTGATCGGGTCCGAGGCCAGTCCGATGGCAGCCACGATCTTCTTGACGCGATCACATCTTCCATGCGGAACAGCGATGCCTTCACCGATGCCGGTGGAGCGCTGCTGCTCTCGATTCCAGACGATTTCGGAGATGGCGGTGGGATTCTCGATCAGGTCGATGTCGGCAAGGTGTGCCACGAGTTCATCGATGGCCCCGCGGGCATCCACTGCCTTCAGTGGGTACAGCACGCATTCTGGGGTCAGGAAATCGGTGAGTTCGAGCATGGGAAAACCTGCGGGAAAGCGGGGGAGTCTATCGAGTGGCCGCCTCGAAGGGAAGGACTCCATCCTTCAGGTCCGCAGGAGGGCGGCATAGCCACCATCGCGGTAGGTCGTGGGGGGATCACCAGGCTGCCCAGCGGGCATGGTGCTCGATTCCTGGACCAGTTCATGGCCATGCCACTTGTTGATCCATTTCGGCATCTCTTCATTCTCCTGGGGCTCGAGGCTGCAGGTCGCGTAGAGAATGTGTGCGTTGGTGGTGAGGGTTGCCAGACCATCGGCTGTGATCTGGCGTTGCAGGTCGACAAGATCCTGGAGCCGTCCGGCATCAAAGCGAATGCGGGCTTCTCGCCGTCTCGGCAGCACCCCTGTATTCGAGCAGGGAACATCCAGGACGAGGAGTTCCACCTCGTCACGAAGGAGCCGGGCGTCCTCGGGTGAAACAGCCTCGATGTTGGGGACACGCTGCGCGAGAGATTCGAGGTCCTCCAGTCGACGCTCATCGGTGTCGGAAACCAGCACGTTGCTCTCAGGGTGCCGGCGTGCGAGCTGAATGGATTTCGTCCCATGCCCCGCGCAAAGATCGAGGATCACCCGAGGTTCCAGTCCATCGGCCATGGGAATGGCCCGGGCGGTGGTGGAATCCTGGACGATGGCTTCCGGGTGTCGGTCCAGAACATCCTCGAGGCGTGCATCTGGTTTCAGGAGGTGGAACCCGGGTACGTCATGGGCGAGCAGGTCATCATCCCGTCCTGCACCATGGAGAATGATCGGTGGCGTGCACAGTCCGTGCAGTGCGGTACTGAATGCATCCTTGCGCCCCATGGATTGCTGCCAGTGTTCCAGCAACCACGGGGCATGGCCGGTCTGCTGGGCCATTGCCAGCAGGGGGTCCTCGTTGAACACCTCCTCGGTCAACTCCCAGCCGCCGCCGTTGCTGCGGAGCACATGGTCGCGACGGTGACCGTCGGCCTGTTCAATGGGTCTGCCGCGAAGATCGATGACGCGGCGAAGCACCGCGTTGACGAGTCCTGCCGCGCGGCGCTGTCCACCGGATCGCTTGATCCATTCGACTGTTTCGCCCACGACCGCATGGTCCGGCACCCGGTCGAGAAAGAGGAGTTGGGCGATGCCCGAGAGCAGGGCGGCCTGGACTGCTGCATCCAGCCGTTCCCACGGGTTGCGGAGAGCCTGGCCCGCGATCGCGGAGATCGTCGTCCATCGTGCGAGTGCCTCGTTGACGATGGCCTCGGCCAGTCGGCGATCACGTGCATCCAGCTCACCGCTGGGAATGGGTCGAGGAAAGATTCCCGGCCAGGTGCGTGCGATTTCAACGAGGTGTCGGCATGCGACGTCGCGTGCTGTCGCCGTCATGGGTGCATCCGAGTCGGGCATCAGGCGCCGACGGCGGCCTTGATGGCATCAACCTTGTCGGTTCGTTCCCAACTGAACGTGCCATCGCCAGCCTCGCCGGGTTCACGACCGAAGTGTCCGTGGGCCGCGGTACTCAAGTAGATCGGGCGAAGCAGGTCCAGGCTCGAAATGATGCCGGCCGGCGTAAGACTGAAGACGCTGTTGACCGCCTCGGCCAACCTGGTTTCATCGACAGTGGCCGTACCCTGGCAGTCCAGGTGCACCGACGTCGGTTCCGGGACCCCGATGGCGTATGACAACTGGACCTCGCATTCGTCGGCGAGTCCTGCGGCCACGATGTTCTTGGCGATGTACCGGGCCATGTAGGCAGCCGATCGATCGACCTTCGAGGGATCCTTGCCGGAGAAGGCGCCTCCGCCGTGGCGGCCTCGCCCTCCGTAGGTATCGACGATGATCTTCCGGCCGGTCAGGCCGCAGTCACCAAGTGGTCCGCCAACTTCGAACTTGCCGGTGGGGTTCACGTGGACGGTGATGTCCTTGTTCCACCAGTCTCCGAGGACCGGCTTGATGATATGTTCGGTCACCTCGGCGTGGAGCGCTTCCTGGCGATCATTCCATTCCGGTCCGTGCTGAGTGGAGAGCACGACGGTATCGACGCTGCGGGGGGTTCGACCTTCGTAGAGAACCGTGACCTGGCTCTTGGCGTCGGGCCGGAGGTGGGGGATGGTGCCGGCCTCGCGGACCTCCGCGTGCCGTGCCACGAGTTTGTGACTGAGATCGATGGGGAGCGGCATCAGGGAGTCCGTTTCGTTGCAGGCGAAGCCGAACATGAGTCCCTGGTCACCGGCGCCCTGTTCCTTGTGCAGGCCGTCACCCTCGTTCACGCCCTGGGCGATGTCCGGTGACTGCTTGTCAAGCGAGACCAGGACCGCACAACTCTCGGAGTCGAAGCCCATCTCCGCGTTGATGTAGCCGATGCGGCGCACCGTTTCCCGGACAACCTTGGGAATGTCCACGTACCCGTTGCAGGTCACTTCGCCGGCGATCACGGCCATGCCGGTGGTCACCATGGTTTCGCAGGCGACCCGGGAGGCGGGATCTTCATTGAGCATTGCGTCGAGGATGGCATCAGAGATCTGGTCCGCCATCTTGTCGGGATGGCCCATGGAGACGGATTCTGAAGTGAAGTGGTGGCTTCGGCTGGACATGGGGGTACTCGTCAGATGGGAAAGGAGGCTGGTGAACTCGTGGAGCCTGGGGTGGTGCATGGGATACGGAGTCCGGCATGGTAATGGCAGCCAACAGCCTGCTCAACCGCAGGACGTGCCGGATGCAGGGGCTCCACGGGTAGAAGCAGGAAAAAAGCACGTCGGATGCTTGCCTGCCGGCTCCCTGGGGTGGAGGATAGAGGGAGGGCCAGACCGTGGGGTCCGAAGACGAGGAACGCCATGCCCATCCAGATGGAACTTGCGAGAATCTTCATCCGTGAAATGACGGATATGCAGGTCATCGAGCTCAAGGAGCTCGATGGTGATCGCTCGTTCCCGATCGTCATCGGCCTGCCGGAGGCATTCGCCATCGAACGCCGTCTCAAGGGTGTGGAGGTCCCACGACCTCAGACGCACGACCTGTTGTCCACCCTCATCACCCAGTTGGGCGCCCGGCTCGACCGCATCATCATTCACGAGCTCTTCGAGGGCACTTTCTACGCCATGCTGTGCATCGATCATGGCGGGCAGGAGATCGACATCGACTGTCGGCCCTCGGATGCAATCGCCCTGGGCGTGGCCGAGGGGGTGCCGATCTTCGTCAGCGAGCAGGTGCTCAACGAGATGGAGCAGGATGCGGCCCCGGACCCGGATCCCCCTGGTGAATCAGGCCAACCACCGCATGACTGGGATTGACCTGTCGTGATGAGTTCACCCGTATTTGATCCATTGCTGCAACCACCCGTGGAGGAGGGAGCCGGAGGCCTGGTGAAACAGCGCCCCGAGGATTTTTTCGTCTACGAGATTCCGATGTACGAGCCCTGTGGCGAGGGTGAGCACATCTACGTGCGAATCAGGAAGAACGGCGTCTCGCACGACGATCTGATCTCGACCGTGGCTCGTGCATGGGGTGTCGGGACCCGCGACATCGGATTCGCGGGCATCAAGGATACGCAGGCGGTGACGGAGCAGACCCTGTCGATCCATCTCCCCGGCGGTGAGGAACAGCGGCGGATCGACGATGACCGCATCGACGTGATCTGGACCGATCGGCATGGAAACAAACTGCGGCGCGGGCACCTCGATGGGAACCGGTTCGTGGTCCGGGTGCGGAGCATTGACCCGTTGAAGGTCACCGGGATCTGGAGCCGCCTCCAGTCGCTGGCCCAGCGGGGTGTTCCCAATGCATTCGGTCCACAGCGATTCGGTCGCTGTGGCGACAACCACCTTCTCGGGAAACTGCTGCTGCAGGAAGACTGGTCAGGCGTGGCCGGTCACCTTGCCGATGGGCGCAGCGGTCGACTCGAATCCCGGGTTCGACGGGACCTCGAACGCGGCACGACTCCCGAGGTTGCCTGCCGCGCGATATCGGGTCGGCTGCGACGGTTCTGGAACGATTCCCTGCAGGCTGCACTTTTCAACGCAGTGTTGAAAGCACGCATCGAGCGGGATGACTGGTCGCGTCCGGGGCCTGGCGATCTGGTCTGGAGTCATGCCACACGTCGCACCTTCCTGCTCAAGGCCGAGGACATGGAGGATCCCGATACCTGTGACCGCATCGACAACGGCATCCTTGTTCCGACCGGTCCGATGTGGGGCCGAGCCATGCGGGCGCCGAGCGACGACATGGCCGCCTTCGAGCACGCCGTGGCGAACAAGCTCGATCCGGAACTCGTTTCCCTGCTGGTCGATGCGGGGCGATCCAAGGGAACACGCCGACCGTTGGCGGTGCCGTTGAACCACCCCTCGGCGCAGTCGGAGATGGATGAGCATGGCGGCTGCATCATGGTGCAGTTCGAACTGCCACCGGGCGCGTACGCGACCACGGTCCTGCGTGAACTGCTGGGTACGGAGTCAGCGATTCCGTCGAGCTTCGAAGAAGGATGAGAGCAACTGGGCGCACCGTGGCTCCAGCACGCCACCGACGACTTCGACGGTATGGTTGAGCCGTTCGTCCTCGGGAATCATGTAGAGCGTCTCGCAGGCGCCGGCCTTCTCGTCCCAGGC
>JAQWPT010000021.1 GCA_029245245.1 Phycisphaerales bacterium | reverse complement strand
CCTGATCGGCGCATCCACCTGCTCAATCCACTCCAGGCGATACGGGGCGTGTTCGGCTCATTCCTTCCCTCGAGCATGCCGTACCTGACACGCGCCTCGTACGCGAGGGAACTGCCGGCCTGGGCGCTGCTTCCGGTGATGACGGGCATCCTCGAGGGAGGGGTCGTCGGCGTCATCGTCCAGAAACTCTACGACGGCGTGGTCCCCGACGAACTGCTGTACCTGATCATCGCGTTTCTGACCGGTCTGCAGGCGACCGCAAACGTATTCAGCTTCGCATGGGCGGCCCTCAGCCACCGGAGAGGGAAGATCAAGTTGCTCGTGGGCATGCAGCTCGGCTGCGCCCTGTGCACGGCACTGCCGGCCCTCGCGTCGAACAACCTCATGGGCATGTGGCTGTTCGTCATCGGCGTGGTCGGAGCCAGGCTCTGCTGGTCGGGGGTGATCACGCTTCGTTCGGCGGTCTGGGCATCGAACTATCCACGCGAGGTTCGGGCACGAATCGCCGGAAAGTTCGCCACCATCCAGGCCCTCGTGCTCGCGGGAGTCAGCGCCCTCATCGGCGTCCTGATGGACTGGGACCAGGATGCCTATCGCTGGGCCTATCCACTGGCCGCGGTCATCGGCATCCTCGGAACCGCCGCCTACAGCCGCATCCGCATGCGTGGCCATGCCGCACTCCTTCGCGATGAACGCAACGCATCCGAGGATGCCGATGCCCACGAGCCCTCGCTGAATCCGCTGCGAATGCTCCGGTTTCTCAGGAGCGACATCGAATTCACCAAGTTCATGAGCTGCCAGTTCCTGCTTGGAACGGGAAACATGATGATCGGCGCTCCACTGATCATCGTGCTGACCACCGTGTACATGATGGACTACCTGCAGGCCATCGCCATCATGACCACGATTCCGATCCTGCTGATGCCGCTGTCCATTCCCCTCTGGTCACGATTCCTGAACCGGGTCCACATCATCCGATTCCGTGCCGTGCATTCATGGATCTTCGTGGTCACCACGACGATCCTCGTGATCAGCATCGCGACGGGCTGGTTGCCGGGTCTGTGGATCGCCGCAGTGATCAGAGGCATCGCCTTCGGCGGAGGCGTCCTGGCCTGGAACCTCGGGCACCTCGACTTCTCCTCCGTGTCGTCGGCTTCCACCTACATGGGAGTCCACGTGACGCTGACAGGCCTTCGGGGCCTGCTGGCTCCTCCGCTGGGGGTCCTGCTCTACGAACTCCTGAAACCCGTCAATCCGACCGGCTCGATCGTGTTCTGCGTCGCTCTCAGCTTCATTCTGGCCGGTGCCATTGGATTCGTCCTGCTCTCAAGGCGCCTGAAAGGCCCTTCAGGGCTGCCTGAGAGCGACTGAGGAAACGGGTTCTCCCTTCAATTCACCTTCCGGAGCGGCTATACTGCTCGATTCAAGACGGCGGAACCCCGCCGGCTTCGAGGTGATGTTCCGGCAGCGAGCCGGAACCTCGAATCCCGGCATGATCCTCAGCCCTGCGTACCGCGGCACGCACCCTCCGCCTGTCCAGCCGCATTGAACCATCATGGTTGATCACAATCTCATTGCCGATATCGCGCTTGATGAAGCCGATATCCTCGCAACCGGGGTGGCAGACGCCGACATGGAGGCGCTTCTTGCTACCGAAATCCAACAATACCGCCGTGGAAAGATCCTCGCCGGCAAGGTCGTCGGCAAGGCCGGTGACGATGCCGTCATCGACGTGGGACTCAAGTCCGAAGGACTCGTGAACAAGGGCGAGTTCGACAGCTTCGACAATCTCACGATCGGCGATGAAATCGAAGTTCTCCTCGAGGATCTCGAGGATGAATCCGGCATCATCAAGCTTTCCAAGCGCAAGGCCGATCGCATCCGCGGTTGGGAACGCATCCTCGACTCGAACAACGAAGGCGACATCATCGAGGGCAAGGCCACCCGCAAGATCAAGGGCGGACTCCTCGTCGACATCGGCGTTCCCGTGTTCCTTCCGGCCTCCCAGGTGGATATCCGACGTCCAAGCGACATCGGAATCTTCATCGGCAAGATGGTCCGGGCCGAGATCCTCAAGATCGATGAGGAACGCCGCAACATCGTCATCAGCCGTCGCAAGCTCATCGAGCGCGAGCGGGCCGAGGCGAAGGACAAGCTGCTCAACTCCATCAGCGAGAACGAGACGATCACCGGTACGGTGACGAACATCGCCGACTTCGGGGCCTTCGTGGACCTCGGAGGCATCGACGGACTGCTGCACATCACCGACATGAGCTGGGGCCGCGTCAATCACCCCAGCGAAGTCTGCAAGGTGAACGACACCATCGAGGTCAAGATCCTGAAGATCGACCTGGAGAAGGAAAAGATCGCCCTCGGCCTCAAGCAGATGGAGCCCTCGCCATGGGACGGCGTCGACGAACGCTTCCCGATCAACGAGCGTGTCACCGGCAAGGTCGTCAGCCTCGTCAGCTACGGAGCGTTCGTCGAACTCTCCCAGGGCATCGAGGGCCTGGTCCACATCTCCGAGATGTCATGGACCAAGCGGATCAATCACCCCAGCGAACTGGTCAACGTCGGTGACGAGATCGAAGTGGTCGTACTCGACATCAATCCTGAGAAGCACGAGATCTCACTCGGCATCAAGCAGACCGAGGTCAACCCCTGGGAGCTCGTCGCCGAGCGGTACCCGCCCGGAACGATCATCGAGGGGCAGGTCCGGAACCTCACCAAC
The DNA here is from genome assembly GCA_029245245.1 of Phycisphaerales bacterium. Taxonomy (GTDB): domain Bacteria; phylum Planctomycetota; class Phycisphaerae; order Phycisphaerales; family SM1A02; genus UBA854. The sequence continues at coordinate 200,292 of JAQWPT010000021.1, read as the reverse complement.
TACGGCACCTTCATCGAGATCGAACCCGGCATCGACGGGCTCCTCCATGTCTCGGACATGTCCTGGACGGAGAAGATCTCCCACGCCAACGAGAAGTACAAGAAGGGCGACGCGGTCGAATGCGTTGTCCTCGACATCGATCAGAACAAGCAGCGTGTCGGCCTCGGCGTCAAGCAGTTGACCGAAGATCCCTGGGCCACGGCCATTCCGGATGCCTACAAGCCCGGCATGGTCGTGCACGGCACAGTCACGAAGATCACCAACTTCGGTGTCTTCGTCGAGCTGGAAGAGGGACTCGAAGGCCTTCTGCACATCTCCGAACTTTCCGACGAGAAGGTCGAAGACCCGCAGGACATCGTCAAGCCCAACGACAAGGTGGACGTCAAGATCCTCCGCGTCGATACCGGCGATCGCAAGATCGGCCTCAGCCTCAAGCGTGCCAAGTGGGGCGACGCACAGGAGGAGACGGCTACGGACGGTGGTGCCGACTCGGAAAGCAAGATCGACATGCCCGCACGTGGCGGCATGGACGATCACGGAGCCATGGGCACGGACAAGATCGAGTTCTGATCGAGTCCTCTCATGCCACTGAAGAGAAACCAGAACAGCCCGCGGCACCTACGTGTCGCGGGCTGTTTCTCCCCCTCGTGGAATCCGGATCGTCGGTCTTCAACAGAGAACGATGAATGTCAGTACCGTCAGGAAGGCGAGCTTCCTTCGGTGGCTTGTCCATTCCATGAGTGCCTGCATGTGCATGGCATATCCCCCTCTTCAATTTCGTTCCTGGAGCCGATTGGCATGCTGCCCTCCGACACATTGAACATGCACGAAGGAGGCCCTCGAGGCGAGAAGAAAACCCCCGCTCTGAAAGGAAATAGCTCCGCATCGTCAACTTCTCGGACTCAGACACACGGAACAGCCCGCATGATCCGAACACCCCGCCCCATCATCGTCCTGCTTGCATGCCTCCTCAGCGTGCTTTCCATGGATGCAAGGGCCGATTCCGGCCTCCCGGGAGTCGAGCAGTCCGTGGAGGCCTGGTACGTCGTGCGAGGCTGGGTCACGGACTTCGCCCTGCCGGATGCCGCCAGCCCCGCTGCACGGACCGGAGTCGACGATGCGTTCGCCTGTTGCCTGATTCTTCGCCAGAGCGGGCGGGTGCTCGGCGTTGGGACCGCAACGGAAACAGAGGGCAGAATGCTGCACCGAGCGACCACCCGTGCCCTGAGCATGGCATTGGCTGATCCCGCCCTGCGTGCCCTGCCCGACGACATCCGGGAATCCATCGGGGCGAAGTTGACGGTGGAACTCGAGATCACCGGACCGATGCAACCATTGATTGGTCACACACCAGCCGAATTCCAGGATGACATCCACCCACTTCACCATGGCCTGGCCCTCCGCTGGAACGAGAAGTGGTCGATGAAATTTCCCAGCCGCCTTCGGGGCATGAACCGTCGAGCGGATGTTTCGATGCTCGACGGAATGGCTATTTCTCTCGGACTCGGATCCGGTCTTCGCAATGCACTGGAGCGTGATGGGATTGCCGCCTACCGGTTCAGGACGATCGACCTCGCCCAGTCGCAACCCGATGCACCTCCACAACTCGTCGTCGGAGGCACGATGAGCCAGCCACCGGCACTGCCTGGTGTCGACGATCTGTCGATGGCAAGAGATTCCCTGCTGACTCATGTTCGTTCTCGCCAGTGGCCGGGAGAAGAACCACTCGGGCTCGTGGGATCCTACGACCCCTCGACCGACCAGTACGAACCCATCGTGGCGCCCACGCTCGATCAGGCGATGACTGCCTGGGCACTGGGGCGCGTAGCGAACTCCACCAGCATCGACAGGCCGTCGCGGGACGCAGCCCGCGATACCGCAGCAGAGCTTCTCGCTGCGTTGCTGACCGTGGAGGAAACCACGCCCGTGGAAAATGCCGCGATCCTGCTTGCCATGCAGACCAACGGCATCGACCACGACATCACCATGGACTTCCCCGCGTGGTGGCTGTGCGAAGACTGCGACAACTGGGATCCCGAGACAGCACCCTCGGGGCACGATCTTGCCCTGATGTCCTTCGCCATGTCGGAATCTCCGGACATCCACGACCGTGCTCTGGCCCGCCAACTCGCCGACCTGGCCTGGGAGCGGACACCGGTTACCCGACAGGTCTCCCTGATGCCCTGGATCGTCTGGACGGAACTCACCCTGGCACGGTCGGGCGATTCCATGCCCTCTTCGTACCACCAGGATGGGCATGAACTCGAATCCCTGCGGGGCCTCCGGCAACTCGTCATGGAACGGCAGGTCCCGCCAGGCGACACACGATTCGGCGCAGAACTGGCTGGTGGAATCGTGCTCGGCGAACGTCCCGTGCACGTCACGGCGAAGTCCCTGCGTCCTTTCGCGGCCATGCCTGCGATGTACCAGCACGAACAGATCACGACGGCAGAGGACCGCGAGGAACAGTTTGCTCGCCTGCAATTCGCCATGCGCTTCCTCCTCCAGTTGCAGGTTTCCGAAGCCGATGCAGCCCTGTACCGAACACCTTCACGCGTCTCGGGCGGCATTCGCATGGCGCCATGGGATGCGAGGATGCCGACAAGTGCGCAGGTAATGGCTCTTGTGACCCTTTCCGACGTGATCGATCTGCTGCCTGCAAAAACCCCCGAGCCACCACCAGGTGACGGGGTATACTGAACCAGCAGAATTTGCACGCAGAACACCGGATCCGTTCCATGCATGAACTCACGCTTCGTACTCGACTGATCACCTTGATCCTGCTTGTCGTCGGTTGCCTCGTCACCGTGCCACATGCCGCCGCTCAGGGTTCACAGAGTTTCAAGACTGGATCGAACACCCAGGGGACCGAAGCCCGCATCCTTGGCCGGCTGGTCTATACGGACGTCACCGTCGAGTTCAACCAGACCGAGTTGAAGCAGGTGATGGATTTCATCGAAACACTGCTTGACGTCCCCACGATCATCTACTGGCAGAGCGAGAAGAGCGTCATTGGTCTTGACCCCGAGATGCTCATCTCCCTGGAGGCGGAAAACACGCCGGCCCTGAATCTCCTGCAGCGGATCCTTGAGCAATGCTCGATCGACGGTGAGTCGTACACCTGGCAGTTGCGGCAAGGCATGCTTGAGATCGGAACCAAGGAACGGCTTGGTCGGAAATCCGCTCAGGTGCTGAAGCTGTACAACATCGAGAACCTCATCCTCGAGATCCCCGACTTCAACAACGCCCCGACCCTCGATCTGGGGAACTTCGGCGGTGGTGGTGGCGGACTCGGCGGTGGCGGCTTCGGTGGCGGCGGCGGTGTCGGCGGCGGCGGCGGCGGCGGCCGTGGTGGCGGCTTCGGTGGCGGTGGCGGCGGTACCGGCGGCGGTGGCGGCGGTGCAGGCACCGGCTCACTGGCCCCTACGCAAGAAGCTGATCGCATCGAGGAACTCATCGACCTCATCACGACCTTCGTGGAACCGGAAGCCTGGCGACGCAATGGCGGCGAGTGGGCTTCGATCGAATCCTACCGTGGCAACCTGATCATCCGCGCACCGGACTTCGTACAGCGGCAATTGGAAGGATATGCCTTCAGGCCCGTACCGCCCTCCGGAAGCGGAGGCGGTCGCTCGTTGACCTACGAGCAGACGAATGTCGTCGTCAGTGTTCCGTTGTCCGAGCGACTTCGCAGGCAGCGTGCCGCAGAGGATGCGGCGAAGAAGCCCGCGGCCCCCTGATCACCTCGAGCGGCTCTGCTACTCGTGACGCAACGCCACGATCGGATCCTGCTTCGATGCCACGATGGCCGGATAGATCCCGAAGATCAAGCCGGTCAGCGAAGCGACCAGGAATGACACGATGATCGACCAGGGTGTGATCTGCGTCTCGAATGCGATCTCTGTTTCAATCAGGTTCTTGATCGCAGGCTGCTGAAGCAGCCACGGCAGCACTCGGGCGACGGCAATCGAAAGACTGACTCCGAGCAGGATTCCGAGCAGGCCTCCCACTGCCGAGAGCGTGCCGGTCTCCACGAGGAACTGCGACACGATGTGCTTGCGCGTCGCCCCCATGGCCCGGCGAATTCCGATCTCCCGTGTGCGCTCGATGACCGATGCCAGCATGATGTTCATGATGCCGATGCCGCCCACCAGGAGGCTGATTGCGGCGATGGATGTCAACAGCAGGTTCATCGCAAACGTCGTTCGCTTGACGTTTTCCAACAGCTCCCAGGGCACGATCAATTCCACATCGGCGCGGTCGGCATGCGCGGCATCCATGATCTTCTGGATCCGTTTCGATGTGTCGATGACTTCGTCGGTCGATTCGACGGTCACGTAGATCTCCGAGAAGCGAACCTTCTGCCCCGAGAACGAACCGGAGACACGGCGCACCACGATGTCTCCGAAATCCACATCGGCCGTGGCCAATGGAATGTGCACGTCGAGGTTCAGATCACGACCGACCAGCGCTCCCCCTGCTCCACCGGAGAGTCCCACCGGCTTGAGTACTCCGACGATCGTGAAAACACGTCGGTCGATGCGGATCTCCTTCCCGATGGGGTTCTCGAGGCGGAAGAACTGCTCCGCCACCCGGTGCCCGATCACGGCAACGGGTCTCCGCAGCTCCTGATCCTGACTGGTGAGGTACCGGCCACCCTCCTGCACCTCGAGATTCAATGTCTCCCCCAGCTCGGGAAGCGTGCCGAAGGTCTGACTGGTGATCCGCTGGGGTCCGTAGGAAATTTCGGAGCCCACGGTTTTGAGTGGGATGATCTGCCTGGCATCGGGCACAAAGGTCCTGATTCGACTCAGATCCTCGTCGATCAGTCCGTACTCCGCGATGAATGATCGTCGCTGGGAGTCGACCATGGTCGACTCCGGGGGACGCTGGGATCGTACGATGATGTTGTTGGCACCCAGTTTCTGGATGTCACGCAGCGCCGCCTGCTTGTTGCCTTCGCCGATGGACACCATCAGGATCACGGCCGCCACGCCCAGGATGATGCCAAGGCTCGTCAGGCAGGAACGCAGCAGGTGCAACCGCAGGTTCCACAGGCCAAGTCGCATTGTCTCAAGGTAGAAGTTCATGCTGCTTGACGTGATACTGTAGTCGAGTCCACGCACAGGCGGGAGGGAGTGACATGGATCGAGTTTCCATCGAGTCAGAACGGGAAACCGACTCCGGCTGGAACTTCACCTGCCGATTCAGGACGCCCTCTGGAGCAGAGCGGACGATCGATCTGGGACTGTCCTGGCCCGACTACGATCTCTGGGCCCCCGACGGCAGCGTCCCACCCGAGCGAGTCGCTGCGGCCGTCCTGACCCTCCTGCTGGAACATGAAGAAGAACTGGACCGGAAGCGGCTCGATGCGGCCCAGGTCCGCCGCATCATTCCGGGGTCCGACGAAGCCCTCCAGCACCGGGTCAAGTCAACCCGGCTCTGACCCCGGGGTACCATGCACGCACGAAGCCATGCGAACCCTGCCGACGGACATGATCGAACTGACACGCCAGGAGGGTGACGCCCTCTGGTGGGCATGTGATGCCTTCTTCGATCATTGCGGACAACTGCTCCTGGATGAAACCAATGAACCGGATCGCAATGCACTGACGGCCGCGACCTGGGCCGGAAACGCCATCCGCGAATCACTGAAGTCTGCGGGTGTTGACAGAACCATCGAGCGATTTCCGCGTTCCGATGTCGAAGCCGTCCGCATCATTCTCGACGCCACCATTTCCATGGACGACTCCTTTCTCAACCTCCCCTTCAAGGAGCAGGACTGGGAATCGAGGAGTCACTGGATGCAGGCCTGTGAGCAGACTCGCAGGACCAGCTCGTCGCTGCGTGATCTGCTGGCGCAGATGGACCAAGAGCGGGACGTGAACTGAACCATGGCAACGCACCGTGAACCCGAACCTCGGCGGATCAGCCTGGCAAACAAGTGCCTGCTTCTCTTCGGATGCGCCATCATCCTGATTCTCATCGGCGCACTGGCTGTCCCCTGGTTCCGAACCTACACGCTGGTTCGGGAATACCAGCTGGAAGTGGCTTCGCAGGTCGCCAATGCCTGGCTGGAAGCCCGGTTGCCCGGACAGGATGTCGGAGCAAGCACCAAGCAGCCTGCCTCCGGTCCCAGTGGACTCAACATCACCTTCGACTGGATCGAGGACATCGACACCTCCCGGAACCAATCGTTCATTGCCAGGGCGTTGGCAGCCTTCCAGGAGAACTCGGACCTGCAGCACTTTGCGATACCGGTTCAGGACGGAGACACGGAGATCTACCTGTACGCACGACCGATCAAGGCCTCCATGCTGCGATCACTGCGAATCTCCTCGGTCACGGACTTTTCCGCCGGTGCCGTGGAGCCCAGTGTGGCCGACGGGTTGAAGGCGATCCTCGTGGTACGAAGAACGACGCAGTTCGGCGAAAACCAGCTCCAGTTGAGCCGCACCTACATCATCATCACCGGCCTGCTGGCCGGATTGCTGGCTGTCATCGTCTTCTACTTCATTCTCACCAAGCTCATCTTCTCTCCCGTCCGACGACTGCGTGACACGGCGGAACGCGTCAAGATCGGCGACATACGCGCACGCTCCAACCTGCGGACCGGTGACGAGTTCGAAGAGCTCGCCGAGAATTTCAACGCCATGCTTGATCAACTCGAGGAGACCCAGTCGAGACTTCGGAGAATGAACGAGAGCCTCGATCTCAAGGTGGCCGAATTGGCGGAAGCCAATGTCGGACTGTGGGAGTCCACGAAGTTCAAGACCGAATTCCTCGCCAATGTCAGCCACGAACTTCGGACTCCGCTGAATTCAATCATTGGCTTTGCCGAACTCCTCTCCGACAGCGTCGAAGACATCGCCGATGCCGACTCGAAGCAGGCTCGCTTCATCTCGAACATCCTCGTCAGCGGACGTTCACTGCTGGAATTGATCAACGACCTGCTGGACATGGCCAAGATCGAAGCCGGTCGGATGGACGTGAACGTCGAACCGACGAACATCCACGACCTGGCCGATGGTCTGGTCAACATCATGACACCCCAGGCAAGGAACAAGTCGATCCAATTGAAGACGGATTTCATGGGAAATCTGCCGACGGTTGAAACAGATCCCGGAAAGCTCCAGCAGATCCTCTACAACTTCCTGTCGAACGCGATCAAGTTCACGCCGCGTGAAGGTTCGGTGTCGCTGAAGGCGGAACCCTTCAAGGGTGAACGACCGATGCTGAAGTTGTCCGTGATCGACACCGGCCCTGGAATCTCCCCGGACATGCAGGACCTGATCTTTGAGAAGTTCCGACAGGCTGATGCGAGTCACACCCGCGAGTTCACGGGCACGGGACTCGGCCTGGCAATCTGTCGGGAACTGGCCGATCTGCTCAACGCGGAAGTCGCCGTGAACTCGTCACTGGGGGAAGGGTCCACCTTCAGCGTCACCATCCCGATCGAGTACGCGACACGGCAAGCCCCGGCGCTGATGGGCGATCCACCGGTCAGTTGACCCGCTCGACCCAGTCCGGGTGCCCCTCCTTCTTGAGGGCCCGGCCACCAAGTTTAATGCACCGGCGACAGATGCAGGCTGATTCATGCAGTGGACTTCTCCACGACGGGTCAGCTCGCTCCTCCAGGCACATGGTGCACGCTTCTCCCTCGAGCCGGATACCGGCTTCGGCCTGAACGACCTCGACCCATGCGCAGGCAAGGCAGTCGGAGCAGACGATGCTTCCATGGTGGCCCTCGATGGAAGGGATCTCCTTGGCCCAGGTGGCTCGGTGGCAGAAGTCACAGAGGATGTCCTCCGGCTGCACGTCCTGGGGATTCGTGTCCGGTCGCTGCATCAACCACCCACCTTCTTGAGAGTCATGGCATGGAAGGGCCGACCCTCGATTCGAAACTTCCGCTCGTAGTTGGTACCGACGAACTCCTCTTCGTCGGCCGATGACGGCGATACGTACTGGCACTGCTGGAAGATCGCCGTGTTCCGGTCCGCATGTTCCTCGTACCAGGCCCAGAGATCCTCGTGATCCGTAACGATCCGAAGTTCGCCTCCGCTGCGCAGGACACGGTGAAACTGGGCCAGTGACTCATCCTGCACGACCCGGCGCTTGTGATGGCGTTTCTTTGGCCAGGGATCGGAGAAGTAGAGGTGCAGAACATTGACGATGCCGTCGGGACACCAATGCGTGATGAACTCCACCGCGTTTCCGAGCAGCATGCGGACGTTCTCAAGTCCATGGCGACGAGCCCGATCCGCCGAATGGTGGGCATAGGCCGCCGCCCACTCCGCTCCCAGGAAGTTCGTCTCCAACTGCTGGCGAGCCTGCTGCACCAGGAACGTGCCCTTGCCTGAACCGATTTCGAGCTCGAACGGACGATCCGGATTCTGAAACCATGTCCTGGGGTCGATGCGACCCGACTCCGCCAGCGGCAGTGCATCCAGGACGATTTCCCAATCACCCGGGTCGAGTCGCCTGCGGCGTGAAAGACCTGCGCTCATGTCGTATCCGCTCGAATGGCATTCTTCACCACATCCGCGGCCGGGAGTGCCCTGCCATTTCCGTTCAGCGGGCCGAAGACGGGGATCTCGTTGTGAAACGCCACGAAGACCAGGAGATCAATGTCGGAAAGTCGATCATTCATCTCGATCCATCCTTTCATTGATCCAGGCACTCATGTCGGAAAGCACCTGTGGATCGATCGTGATGTCGATCTCGGAGTATTCCTCGACCGCACCGGTCGTTGCAGGCTGAAAGAGGTGGTTCAACCCCGGGTAGAGCTTCGTCGTCACGTCTCCACCTGCATCGGTCATGGTCCTTTCGATCAAGAGCAGTTCCGTCGCGGGCGGGACCTGAAGATCCAGGGAGCCGCTGATCGCGAAGACCGGCATGTCCAGGCGAGCGAGGACGGGAGCAGGATCATGGACCAGGAACCAGCGCAGCCACGGCAGGGTGCCCTGCTCAACCGCGTTGTCAACGAAGGTATCGTCGACCTCAATGTCCATCTCCATCGCCGCAAGTTGAAGAATCGAGAGCGTACGGATCGGTTCTCGAATTTCCTTCTTCGTAGCCCCCTCCGCGATCAACCGCATGACCAGTTCATGCTGAGCAGCCACCTTGGCGATGACAGCCTCATCGACCTCGGCCACCCGCATCAAGGCAGCAGCCTGATCCGGCAGAAGTTCCGCGCCCGGCCGGGCCGGACCGGCCATGAGCACGAGGAACGCGACGTCATCCCGTTGATCCGCGATCAGTGGGCCGATCACTCCACCCTCGCTGTGTCCGACAAGCCCGATGCGATCCGGGTCGATGCCTGGTTGCGTCTTGAGGTGATCCAGCAGGACCGACGTATCGGTTGCCAGATCTTTGGTCGTGGCGTTGCGAAGAGTCCCGGGGTCCGGCATGATCGAGCCGCCCACACCTCGATCATCTGCTCGAAGCACAGCAATGCCATTGCGAGTGAGGTGATCACTCAGCACGAGAAAGGGCCTGTGGCCGAGAATCTCCTCGTTCCGATCCTGGAGACCGGAGCCGGTAATCAGGATCACGGCTGGATGCGGCCCCGGCCCCCGCGGGACAGTCAACGTACCTGCCAACACGTGGCCTGCTGGATGATTGACCAGTACCTCGCGGGACTCGTAGGGAAACGGCGGTTGAGGATCCTGGGGCCTCTTGAAGAACCGGACTGGATCGGAATCGAGGACCAGTGGCAGGTCCACCTTGAAGCCTCCCTGCTGGAAGTTCGCAAGGACAGCCTCCTCTCCGAAGGGAAGGGTGATCAGCGCAGGAGAGGTCGATGCCAGAAGCAGCGCGACCTCCTCAGTGGTTTCCGACTGGACTTGCATCGGGTAGCCAATGAGTTTCTGTGTGGGGATGCTGATGTCGGCATGAATCCTGCCCGCAGCATCTCGCGCATACTCGATCACCATGTCGATGCTTGCTACGCCATTGATCTCGAGCGTACCCGAGTAACTGACCGCACCAGCCATCGAGGCGACCGGGGGATACCGCGTCCATCGAAAGGTACCGGGTTGGGTGCCCTGCTCGGGCGGCAGGGTCACAAATCCGGTCAGGACATCGTCGCCCGAACCGGCGAAGTGGTACCTCTTCCCCTGCACCTCGAGATCGAAGTTGAACGTGTCCCCAACCGACGTGAACCCGGTCATGGGTTGCTCCAGCAGATTGGTCTGGAGCATCGAAATATCACCACCGGAATCACTGAACTCGACAACCGTGAAGATCGTCGGCCACCCCGCAACCGTGGTCGAACCCGCCCACCGCCCTTGCGGAGCGGCATGGCTCTGCGTAGTGATCAGTAAAATGAAAAGCGTTAAGAGCGTGCGCATGGGCAGCCTCCTGTGACTCTCATGGTACCGCCTCAATCTGGCGCAAGCTCAGCGAGCAAACTCCACGACCGAGGAGTCCGACCAGAGGTCCTCAAGATCGTAGTAGGCACGCCGGCTTGGCTCGAACAGGTGCACGACGAGGTCGATGAAATCGACAATGATCCAGGTCGAAGCCGGATCATTGTTCGTGCGGAATCGAGTGGCACCGCGTTCCTTGCCCAGTGTGCCGATTTCGTCGGCAACAGATCGCATCTGTCGATCACTGGTGCCGGAACCGATCAGGATGAAGTCGCAGACCTGGCTGATCCCACGAAGATCCAGCAACTGCACTTCCGTACAGTGCCGGTCTTCCAGCAGACGTGCCGCCTCGACTGCGAAGTCGAGCGAATCACTGCTCGCTCGACTTCCTTCACCCATGCTTTCCTGGTCCAGTTCCGTCATGCCCGGTACCGGTCAACCAAGACCAAGTGCTGCCTGCACCTGGGGACCAAAGTGAACGATCAAGCCTGCAAACACGACCGAAACGACCGCGATGAGCTTGATCAGGATGTTCAATGAAGGGCCGGACGTGTCCTTGAAGGGATCGCCGACCGTGTCACCAGTCACTGATGCCTTGTGTGCATCGGAACCCTTGCCACCATGGTGACCGGCCTCGATGTACTTCTTGGCGTTGTCCCAGGCGCCACCGGCATTGGCCATGTAGATGGCCAGTGCGAAGCCACTGGTAAGGCCGCCAACGAGCAGTCCCATGACACCACCAACACCGAGAATCAGCCCGACCGCGATCGGGGTAAAGATCGCCAGCAGCGAGGGGATGATCATCTCACGCTGAGCGCCTGAGGTCGAGATCGATACGCATTCCTGGTAATCGGGGTACTCGACGCCATTGATGGTGACCCGGGTAGGCCACTTCATCGGATTGGAAACATCCTCGTCGCTCATGCCATCCGAGCGGAACTTGTCACGCATCAGCCCGAACTGGCGGCGGCACTCGTTCATCATCCGGTACGCCGCACGACCCACGGCATTCATGGTCATCGCGCAGAACACGAAGGCGAGCATCACGCCGAGGAACAGGCCACCAAGAACCCGGGGATTCATGATGGAGATGTCGTAGAACGCGGCCAGATGCCGCAAACTGGCGATGTCGGAAGGCACGAGATCAAACTTGATGGTCTTGCCGTCGGACTCTGCCGTCGTGTCATAGACACCATTGTGCATGTCCCATGTGGCCTTCACCTCGATGTCCGAGGCGATGGGGCAGATGTCGTTGAAACCAGTGACGACATTCCTTGAGCCGAGCATCAGTGCACCACCGGCATTGGGCTTGCCCTTGTACAGGGCCCCGCCGGGATCCTTGGCGACGATGCGGAACTCGCCCTGCCCCATGTTGCGAAGGTGCAGGGTGACGACTTCTCCATCGACCGGGCGATTCTCCTTGAATGTCGAAACGCTGCCATGGTCGAAGCCGTCGCCGCCAATGGCGACCAGGGGAGTTGCCCACTGATCAACACTGTGCTTCTTGACCAGGGCCACGTTGACCACGATCGCATAGGCGGCCAGGAGGGCCAGGGCCGTGAGGGCCGCAGAACCGATGGCGAATCCCTTGCCGGTCGCCGCCGTGGTGTTGCCGAGCGAATCGAGCATGTCGGTACGCTCACGGACGAACGAGGGTTGCCCGGTCATCTCGGCGTTGCCGCCGGCATTGTCGGCGATCGGGCCGTATGCATCGGTCGCCAGAGTGATGCCCAGCGTGCTGAGCATGCCCACGGCAGCGATGCCGACACCGTAGAGGCCCAGCAGGAAGTTCTCATTGCCACCACTGAATCCGAAGGCAAGCAGGATGGCGACCACGATCACGATCAGTGGAGCCCAGGTGGACTTCATGCCCTCGGCGATGCCCGCGATGATCACGGTCGCATGGCCCGTCTGGGTCTGCTCCGCAATGCGTTGGGTCGGAGGGTGCTCGTAGGACGTGTAGTACTCGGTTGCGAAGGCGATGATCAGGCCCGCGGAAAGTCCCGTCACGATGGCCAGCGTCGGCTGCCACCACTTGTAGTACTGGGAAACCTCGGGATCTCTCAGGAGCAGCCAGAACAGGACACCGGCAGCGACGGCCACGAGAGCCGAGGCGAACCAGACACCCATGTGCAGGCCCCTGAGGAGTTGACTGAAGGAGGCCCCTTCCTTGGCACGAACCACGAAGACACCAAGCAGCGAGCAGATGATGCCGACGCCGGCGAGGGCCATCGGAGCCGAAGCGAGGATGTATGCCATTCGCTCCGTCATTTCGCCGAAGGCACCCGACAGGGCTGCCGTTGCGCCCAGGGCCATCGAGGCGAGAATCGATCCATAGTAGGACTCGTAGAGGTCGGCACCCATGCCTGCCACGTCGCCGACGTTGTCGCCGACGTTGTCAGCGATGGCGGCGGGGTTGCGAGGATCATCCTCGGGAATCCCGGCTTCCACCTTGCCCACGAGGTCGGCTCCGACATCCGCGGCCTTGGTGTAGATGCCACCACCGACACGGGCGAAGAGCGCCTGCGTTGAGGCACCCATGCCGTAGGTCAGCATGATGGCGGTGACTTCCTCGAGACCGGAGTTCGGAATGACCTCGTTCCAGAGGAAGAACCATGCACTGGCATCGAGCAGTGCGAAGCCGACGACGACCAGGCCCATGACGGCACCGGAACGGAATGCCACGGTGAGAGCGTCGTTGAGAGACTGCTTGGCGGCCCAGGTGGTGCGGGCGGAGGCGTTGGTCGCCATCTTCATCCCGAACCAGCCGCACATCCCGGAGAACAGACCGGCAATCGGAACACCGGCAGCCGTCCAGAGAGGCTGGATGTCGAGGAGGCCGAGAACCAGGAGAATCGCCACAAGGGCGAAGAACACCATGAAGACGACCTTGTACTGGCGTACGAGGTAGGCCATCGCACCTTGGCGAACGGCCTCCGCGATGCGAACCATCTCCGGCTCACCTTCGCTCTTTTTCATGACGCTTCGGCTGAAACCGAATGCGAAGATCAATGCCAGTACTGCTCCGATCGGAGCAATGAACCAGACCCATGCGTAGTCGATGATTGACTGCATATCCGCCAGTTGAAGCGCCATCACGAGATCCACTCCTCGAGGTTCATGGAGCCTGCTGGGGCCCCGTTTTCATGACTGCACCTGGTTCGACCAGGCTGCAGGCGTGTTGTGTTCAATGAAAGGTCCGTGCTGTTGACCCGTTGACTTCGACTTGGAAATCCAACTCGAAGTAAAGCAAGACGGATCACGCACACGACGCTGATTCCTGTTTTCAAGTCTTTGCTCAGCGAGCAGGGCGACCACGATTTGGACCACCGCTACCGCCACCGCTGCCGCCGCCGCTTCCACCACTGCCGCCGGGCCCACCACTTCGACCACCCCGACCCTTGGCCTGCGGGGGTTGTGGGCTGGCAAATCGAGCCGCCCTGGCGATCGCCTTTCGCATGGCACGTCGACGCCGCTCCGAGGGCTTCTCGAAGTACTGCTTTCGCTTGACGTCCTTGGTCAGGCCTTCCTTCTCGCAGAGCTTCTTGAACCGGCGCAGCATCTGATTGACGCTTTCGCCCTGCCGTGATTTGATCCTGATCGCCATGGAAATTTGGACTCCGAAGTCAAGAATCGGTGAAGCCGGGTATTAGACTCGACAAAGGCCCCTCCTGCAAGCCAGAACGAGGGGCAACTCCCTGCTGGCCGATAGGCATACCATGCCCCTAAGAAGGGACCGCTTCCCTTTGATCGCCCGAAAAAACCCCCTTCAGACTCCCCTGGATCGATTCGCAGCCAATGAAGGTACTTGTAGACACCTACAACGCCCTGCACACCACCGGAATCCTGCCTCCGGAACTGGCCGGGATGGATGCCCCAACCCTCGTGGAGACCCTCACGAGGGGCCGATGGGCCCGAAACCAGGTCCTGCTGATCTGTGACGGCACCGCCCCATCCGGGCAGCGGGCTACCCATGCCGGAGGAATCCGGACGATCTATGCCGGTCCGGGGTGTGAGGCCGACGATCTCATCGAGCAGTTGATCGAGCGAAGCGATGCACCGACCCGCCTGCTGGTGGTCAGTTCGGACCGCCGAATCATCAAGGCGGCACGGCGGCGACGTTGCCACTCCATGAGTTCAGCCGCCTTTCTCCGCACCATCACCCATGACCACGAACGATCCAGCGCCAGGAAACAGGGCCGGGCCGACACGAAGCGATCTCCTGACCATCTCAGCGCAAAGGCCGCCAAAACGTGGCGGAACACCTTCGGCATTGATGAAGCCGACATTGCCGAGTTCACCGAACTGGCACGCAACCCGCCTCCGCCCCCGCCTCCTGCCCCGAAACCAGCTTCCCCGCCGAAGTCCCCCGCTCCACGTCCACGAAACCCGGCCGCCGGAGAACTTCCGGAAGACGTGATCGCTGAAGCAATGCGGATGCTGGAAGAAGAGGATCCCGGCTGAACGGCTCAGGGCCACTGGCGCTGAATGGTCCAGGAACCACCGTCGCCACGGTCGTAGACCACGCGATCATGCAGCCTGGCGTCGCCACCCTGCCAGAACTCGATGTGCTCGAGCGCAATGCGGTACCCGAACCAGTGCGGCGGCCGTGGGACATCTCCACCTTCGAACCGCTTCGCCTGTTCGTCGTAGGCGGCATCGAGTTCCTCGCGGGATGCGCACGGTCTCGATTGCGCACTGGCCCATGCGCCAATGCGGCTTTCTCGACGTCGGCTGGCGAAGTAGGCATCAGCCTCCTCGTCGCTGACACGGGTCACTGCGCCCTCGATTCGGATCTGGCGTTCCATCGAGTCCCAGTGAAAGAGCAGTGCGGCGCGTGGACATGCGGCCAGGTCGATCCCCTTGCGGCTCTCGCTGTTGGTGTAGAAGACCGCACCGCGTGCATCGAATCCCTTGAGCAGGATCATGCGAATCGAGGGTCGGCCATCGGCGGACACCGTGGACAGGGCCATCGCGTTTGGGTTGGGAAGGCCTGACTGCTCGCCGGCTTCTGCGAACCACTGCTCGCATGCGGAAACGGGATCAGTCGGTGGGTGCTCGAAGTCCATCAGCCCGAGTGTCCCGGGGCCCCGGGCAACTCGAACGTGGCCGCGGACTGGTCGGCCCGGAATCCGAGTACCGCCTCGCGAACCGTGGTATCGGAAAGAGCCAGGATCTCGGCGGCGAAGATGGCCGCGTTGATCGCTCCGGCTGAACCGACGGCAAGTGTTCCCACCGGAATACCCTTGGGCATCTGCGCCATCGAGAGCAGTGAATCGAGACCATCCGTCGACCATGCGTTCATCGGGCAACCGAGGATCGGAAGGTGCGTCATGGCAGCGGCAACACCAGCAAGGTGCGCTGCGCCGCCCGCGGCGCAGATCAGAACCTGCAATCCGCGCTCCTCCGCCGTCGAACAGTAGGATTCCAGGCGCCGCGGTGCCCGGTGGGCCGAGATGACGTTGCATTCATGCGTAATGCCGAGCTTCGTCAGCGTCTGCGACGTCTTCTCCATGGTCGGCCAGTCCGAGGCGCTGCCCATGAGCACGCCGACACGAGCACCATCCACCGTCACGTATTCCGCCATGGCCTCTGCTCCACGCGGCGAGTCGAGAAAGGAACTCCGCCGACCCGCGGCATCCATTGCATGTTCAGGGAAGAAACTGGGGATCCAAGATTCGAACTTGGACTAACTGATTCAGAGTCAGCCGTGCTACCGTTACACCAATCCCCAAGAGAATCGACTGGCAGGAGGGACATTCTACTCCCTGCCCGAAGCCCATCAAGCGGACGCGATCAGGGCTTGTCGCCCTTTCCGGTGACCGTCGCCTTCTGCTTCTTTTCCGCCTCCTGGCCCATCTTCTCCATGTCCTTGACGAAGGCGGCAAGCCCCTTCATGTCGATCGACCAGTTGATCTGGTTGGCCCGATCCGTGGCCGACCAGCTCGAGTAGACCGGCATCGAGGGAGATGTGGGAAGTGCTGCGAACATGGCAACCTGGTCGAACCCCTTGATGCTTGGATTCGCCTTGGCATACTTGCCGACTCCGATGAGGAAACTTCTCACATCCATGGACATGCCGGCCACCGGCGTGCTGTAGGCCTGCTCGAATGCGCGGCTCACCATCGTATTGCTTGCGGTGCCCTGGGCAAGGGCCCGGCGGGCCGAGCCGAGCAGCTTCGCATCGCCGATCACGATTGCGACCCAGTCATCCTTGGAGATCATTCGAACGATCAGTCCATCGGGGCCCTGCATCGTGCTCAGGATCGATGCCACCTGCCCGTCCGCCTGGAGCAATCCGCCAGCGAAACTGTTGTTGTTCTTGCCGAACTCGGCCGGGAACGCCTTCTTGAACTCGTCCATGTCGATCTTGAGGCGGTACGCCCGGGACGTTTCGGCCCCGACGGTGACGGGAATCGCCTCGCCGGCGATGCCCCAGTTGGATTCGTTCAAGAACTTCATCTGTTCATCGACCTGGCCCAGGAACGTCTTGACATCCTTGACCCGCATGGCCTTGACCATGTTCATGCCGTCACCGGACATGCCCACGGAGAGGCCGACGCCACCGTCGATCTGGGCGATCATGTCCTTGCACTGTTTCATGTACGTGGCGACCGAGGCATTCGTCTCGGTGCCCTCAGCCTGAAGGAACATGCCGCCCAGGGACAGGAGCATGTTCACGAAGTCCTTGCTGACCACCATCTGCATGGGCAGTTCCGAGGCCAGGTGGCTGGAGATCGTCTCCAGGCCCGAAGACGGCTCCAGGATCCAGCTCGGTGTTGCGGGCGTGTACTGAAGGGTGAAACCCGGAGTCGACGGGTCGAAGTTCACGCCATAGTCCCAACGATCGAATCCATTGGCGAGCTTGGCTGCAAACTGATCGTTGATCTTCTTGACCGCGGCCTTGATCTTCGGATCGGAGGCGTCGTTGCCTTCTTCAAACGATCCTGCAATGACTTTTTCAAGCGCATCACCGTACTTCGTGCGAAGCATGGCCTGGTCGAAGGAAATGGTCAGCATGCCCGGCAACATGTGCGTGGCGATGGCGGGAGTCTTCGCACCCTCGGACTGCGGGCTGTAGGCGTCACCAGTGGTCATGGCAACCCAGTCGGTTCCCTCGAGGAAAATCAGCTTGTTGGACTTGTCGGCGACCTTGACGTTCTCCGGAGTGGCTCCGTCGATCGCGAAGATCACGACGTTCGTGGGATTCTCCTGCAGCGTCTTCCTGGGAGCGACCGCGATCGCGACGGGCATGTCGCTGCGGATCTTCTGCTTCGTGTTGAGTTGCATCTTCAGCAGCGTTTCGGGCCCCATGAACATGAGCATCCCGGCTGCCTGCGGATTGACCTCCTTGACCAGGGCCGTCAGCTCACTGGTCATCTTCGACAGCGAAGGTGTGTACGCGATCACAGCAACGCCCTCAGGCAGCAACCTTGCCATTTCCTGGCCCATGGACTGGGTTTCGGCATCACCAGCAAATGCGGGACGACCGATGAACGCGACAAGAACAACCGTGCAGAGCACGAGGAAGGGGCGAATGCAACTGAACATGGAAAACTCCTCGACCACAAGATGGGACCGCCCACCGCGATCCCGAGCCGTGCACTGTAGATGCACCCCCACGAAGCCGCAAATTACCCTTGGGAGATCCCCTATTCCTCGTCGTCACGCAGTTTCGCGAGTACCGAGAAGTCCTCAAGCGTCGTCACGTCCCCGGTGGATTCCGCCCCGGCGGCGATATCACGAAGCAACCTTCGCATGATCTTGCCGGATCGCGTCTTTGGCAGCAGATCCGTGAAGCGGATCATGTCGGGCTTGGCGATGGCTCCGATCTCGTTTCCTACGTGATCACGCAGGGCCTTCTTGAGTTCTTCATTCGGAGATGCCGTCGGGGCAAGGGTCACGAAGGCCGCGATGCCCGTGCCCTTGATCTCGTGCGGCATTCCCACGACTGCAGCCTCCACCACGGAAGGATGGCTGACCATCGCCGATTCCACTTCCATCGTGCCCAGGCGATGGCCGGACACGTTGATGACATCATCGACCCGGCCCATGATCCAGAAGTACCCGCGCTCGTCCCTCCGGGAACTGTCACCGGCGAAGTACATCCCATCGATGGTGGAGAAATAGGTGTCGATGAATCGCTGCCGATCACCGTACACACCACGGAGCATCGAGGGCCAGGGTGAACGAATCGCCAGAAATCCACCGGTGTTTGGGGGCGCCTCGTTGCCCTGCTCGTCGCAGACGATCGCATCGATGCCCAGGAACGGCAGCGTGCAGGATCCGGGCACCGTGGGCGTCGCCGCCGGCAGCGGCGTGATCATGTGTCCACCAGTCTCTGTCTGCCACCAGGTGTCGATGATCGGGCAGCGTTCACCACCGATCACCTCGTGGTACCACATCCAGGCCTCCGGGTTGATCGGCTCGCCGACCGTCCCGAGCAGTTTCAGGCTTGAGAGATCATGCTTGGCAGGGTGCTCGTCGCCCCACTTCATGAAGGCCCGGATGGCCGTGGGTGCCGTATAGAACTGCGTGACCTTGTGACGATCGACGATGGACCAGAATCGATCCGGCTCGGGGTGATTGGGAGCGCCCTCGTACATCAGGGTCGGGACGCGATTGGCCATGATGCCGTAGATGATGTAACTGTGGCCCGTGATCCATCCCACGTCGGCCGTGCACCAGAAGACCTGGTCGTTGTCAGGGCGCAGGTTGAAGGTGTAGCGGCTGGTGATCATCGTGTAGACGAGGTACCCGCCGGTGGTATGCATGATCCCCTTGGGCTTCCCCGTGGATCCGGATGTGTAGAGCAGGAACAGCATGTCCTCGCTGTCCATGGGCTCGCAGGGACAGGTGACATCCTCGTCGCCCGTCTCCATGAGATCGTGCCACCACGCGTCACGACCCTCGGTCCACTCGATCTCGTTCTCGCATCGTTTGACCACGACAACGTGCTTGATGCTGTCCGTGTTCCTGGCTGCCTCATCGACGTTTGCCTTCAGCGGGACCACCGAGCCCCGCCGCCAGGCGCCGTCGCAGGTGATCACGATCCGGCTGTCGGCATCCTCGACGCGATCCGCGATCGCCTGGGACGAAAACCCTCCGAAGATCACCGAGTGCGGCGCCCCGATTCGGGCACACGCCAGGCAGGCGATGGTCAACTCGGGCACCATCCCCATGTAGATGGTGACGATGTCACCCTTGCCGATTCCCATGTTCTTCAGGGCCGCGGCGAATCGCACCACCTTGTCCTGCACGTCCGAGTATGTCAGGTGGCGGACATCCGCCTCGCCACCGGGCATGGGCTCGCCTTCCCACACGATCGCGACCTCGTCACCGTGGCCGTCTTCAACATGCCGATCGACGCAGTTCCAGCAGGCATTGATCTGCCCGCCCACGAACCATTTCGCATCGGGAAGATTCCATTCCAGCACCGTGTCCCAGTGCGTGAACCAATCGAGATCCTCGGCGACAGCGCCCCAGAACCCTTCTGGATCGGCAATCGACTTGGCATGCAGGTCTCGATAGGTCTCCATCGAATCGATCCAGGCGCCACCCAGCGATTCGCCGGCGTCCGGCGGAGGGGGGAACACGCGATCCTCGACCAGGACGGATTTGAACTTGCTCTGCTCGGACATGGGGACCTCCTTCGATCCAGGCATGCAGCCTAGCGGATGCCGGTGAAGGAAGTGGCCGCCTCAGCGTCGCCGACGTTTCCGAGCCCCTCGCTTGCCGTTCTTGGGGCGACGATCATCCTGCCGGGCGAACCGCTCAGGTCGATCGACCAGCATCAGGTCCATGTACCGAGCCTCCGGGCTGACCCGGGCCAACTGCACGGTCACCGGATCGCCGATCGAAAGCACTGCGCCCGAACGCTGGGCCACGACCCGACCGGTCCCGCGGATTTCCGTCCACCGTTGCGAACGACTGCTCCCTTCGCCGCCCATGGAACTCCAACGCACCATGCCCTCGACGAGGTATCGATCAAGCGAAACGAAGAGCCCGTCGCGGTTGAAGCCGCAGATGACACCGGGCAGCACCTCGCCAAGGTGATTCTGCTCGACATAGCGCAATGAGAAGAACTCGGTGAGATCCCGTTCCGCCGCCGTGGCACGATCCTCGGTCATCGAGCACTGCGCACCGAGGACGAAGAGCTCTCCCTCGTCGAGCACGCGGTCATCTTCGGCAAGCCGGGATCTCAGGGACGCCCGCTTGCGGCCACCAGGCACGCTGTGGCCGTTGTCGGTGGCATCGCACCACGCACTGAGAGCCCGGTGCACGGTCAGATCTGGATACCGCCGGATGGGTGAAGTGAAATGCACGTACTGATCCGAGGCGAGCGCAAAGTGCCCGATCGGAGCCGGTGAATAGGTGGCCTTGGTAAGTGAACGCAGGATCGCAAAGTGGACGCTCCGCGCCGCGGGCGTGTCGCGTGTCGCATCGAGCACTCGCTGCAGATCCTTGCGTGTCGGATGATCCGGAATCTTGACCCCGTGACCGCCGACCATGGACCGCACCACTTCGAAATCGTCGAATGTGGGCTCAGGGTGAATCCGCCGCATCACGGGAAGTTCGAGGTGCTCGAAATGACGGGCCACGGCCTCGTTGGCCTCGACCATGAACATCTCGATCAAGGTATGGGTGAACGCCCCGTCCTGGGGCAGGATGTCGATGATGTCCCCCTGGTCGTTGAAGAAGAGTTCCGCCTCGGGAAGTTCCAGAACGATCATGCCGTCACGCTGGCGACGGGCGCGAAGCACCTTCGCCAGTCGATCGGCACCCCTGATGGCATCCAGCAGTTCATCGGTAACGGGCGTTTCCGTCCTCGCATGCCGCGCGGCTTCCTTCCGATCACCTTCGATCAGGGCCTGGGCTTCGAGGTAGGTCATGCGCTTGGCCGATCGAATCATCGAACGGCAGAAACGCTGGCCGACCACCTTGCCCTTGTCATCAAACTCGATGAACGCGGACATGGTGTATCGATTGACCCCTTCCTGGAGTGAACAGACACCGTTGGACAGGGTCTCGGGAAGCATCGGAATGACATGATGCGGCAGGTACACGCTGTTTCCGCGTCCGGTTGCTTCCACGTCCAGCGGGCCGCCGTCAACCACGAAGTGCGCCACGTCGGCGATGTGGATGCCAAGGGTCCAGCGGCGAGAGGACTCGTCCCACTGCACCGAGATCGCATCATCGAAGTCCTTGGCCTCCGGCGGATCGATCGTGAAGATGAGTTCGTCGGTGAGATCCACGCGACGGGTGGGATCCTTGGCCGCCTCGGGATCGAACAACCGAACCGCTTCCCGGGCTTCCTCGATCACGGGCTTGGGGAACTCAACGGGAAATCCGCTGGCCGCAATGACCGCCTGTGTTTCGACATCGGGTTCACCGCAGGCACCAAGCACCTCGGTGATGACCCCTTCGGCCATGAAGTCGCCCACCGGCCAGACAGTCAACTCGAAGACGACCTTCGCCCCTTCACCCGCCCCGCGGGAATGCGGGTCACCGACGAGAACATCGCTTCGCAGGCTCCGACCGTCGGGCTCGATCATCCATCGGCCGTGCTTGCGCACCAGTTTGCCGGCGAACACCGTCTTGGCGCGGTTGAGCACTTCCTCAATGCGACCACTGGGCTGCTGGGTTTTGCCGCGATGGCGGCGCCCCGTCACCGTGGCCCGGACACGGTCACCCGATAGCGCGCCTCCGGTATCGTGAACGGCGATGTGCAGGTCTCCCTCCCGGCAGACCTGCTCGGGAAGCACGAACCCGAAACCACGGCGGGTCTGGCGGAAGATGCCGATGACCTCGTTGCCCATGTCGGGCAGTCGGATGCGGCCGTCGCCACTTCGCTGCAACCGGCGCTCGGACACGAGTTGATCGATCGCCTGCTTGAAACGTGATTCGTCTGCATCAGAGACCTGCATCCTGCGCGACAACTGGCCCACGGTCGGTGGATCGGTGGTCAGCGATGAGACCTCTCGAAGAATTCGTGCGGTGAATGCGGCCGGCATCTGGTTCCTTCCACTTGGCCACGGGGAGCATCGGTGCGGGCACACCCTACACGCCTGGTGCGATCAGTCGCTCCCAGAGCCGTCACTGGAAGCCGGAGCACTGTCTGAGGAGCCCTTGGAGTCCCCCTTGGCCGGGGGGCTGTCGGAGGAGGCGGCCGGCGACTCCGTTCCCGGCGAGGCGTCGCCGGAGGAATCGGACTTCGCCGCCTTCTTGCCACCACCTTCGGATTTCTGATCGGAATCCGCTGCCTTCTTGTAGGCGGCGCTTCGGTAGTCCGTCTCGTAGAAGCCTGAACCCTTGAAGATGATGCCTCCACCGGTCCCGACGAGGCGACGCAGCGATTCCTTGTCGCAGGAGGGGCACCTGGTCTCCACCGGGGCGCTCATCTGCTGGAAGAGTTCGAACTCGTGTCCACAGGCTTCACAGACGTAGTCATAGGTCGGCATGATGCAGGCTCAGGGCGAAACCGCAACCTTGGCGGCACGAAGGATCTGGTCACTCTTGCGGTAGCCCACCTGGAGCAGACTGGTCACGTGACCGGTCTCCACCCCATCGGCTTCCTGCTTGAGCATGGCCTCGTGTTGATTGGGATCGAACTCGTCACCGACGGCGGGCTCGATTCGATCGACCCCCTGCTCGGCCAGAACCTTGTCCATCTCGCTTCGGACGATCTGAACTCCTTCAAGGATCTGTTCGGAACTCACCTGTTCGAGATCCTGCTTCAGCGCCATGTCCAACTGGTCGAGAACGGGAAGCACTGCCCGAAGCACCCCGGAGGATGCAATGAGGTTCATGCGAAGCTCGTTCTCGGCACTGCGGCGTTGGAAGTTCTTGAAGTCAGCCAGGGCCCGTTGGCGGGACTCCCCCGCCTCGATGCACTCGGCCAGCAACTGTTCAATGCAGCGGCGAGACTGGTCATCACACTCTTCGAGCAGCGCCTCGATCTCATCGGGCGTCATCTGAGCCGGGGCCTCGACAGGATCAGTGTCCTGAAGGACGGCATCCTCGAGTTCGTGTGCGGTCGTGTCTTCCATGTCGGTGTCCTCGGGGCGCATGAGGTCCCCTCCTTCCAGTTCAGTGGCGACCAGTGACGGCGTCCTTGATTCGATTCCAGAGCGATGGGCTCGAAGCACCGACATCCAGTTCCTCGGTCTCCGCGTAGGCACGCAGCAGTTCCTGCTGGCCCTCATCGAGCTTCGAAGGCACGATGATCTTCACGATCACGACGAGATCGCCTCGCTTGCCCGTACGGAGGTTCGGCACACCACCGCCGGTGATGCGGAAGAGTGAACCGTGCTGCGTCCCGTGCGGGATCGACAGCTCGTGCACCTCTTCGACTCCGAGTCCGGGAACCTCGACTTCGGCGCCAAGGGCCAGCTGAGCAAACGCCGCAGGCATGATCACGATCAGGTGATCGCCATCACGCTCGAAGCACTCGTGTTCCTTGATCCGGATGACGACGTGCAGGTCGCCGCGGGGCCCCTGGCCGGCAGGATCGGCTTCCGGCGGAGGTGGCTCACCCTCATCCGGGATCCGGATGGCCTGGCCATCGGAAATGCCGGCGGGAACCTTGACCTCGATGCGACGGTCGACCGGAATTCTCCCCCGTCCGCCGCAATCAACGCATCGGTCGACGATGATGGAACCACGACCGCCACAGTCCTGGCAGGTGACCACCATGCGGAACATGCCGCCGAGGCCGGCCTGAGTGACCTGCCCCGATCCACTGCATCGCTGGCAGCTCGTGGGCTGGGTGCCGGGCTTGGCGCCGGTGCCGGTGCAGGTCGAGCAGACATCCAGGCGGGTAAAGGCCACCTCTCGGGCGGCCCCGGTCAGAACATCCTCGAGTTCGAGTTCCACCTCGGTCTCGAGATCGAATCCCTGGACACGGGGCCGGGCACGGCCACCGCTGCGACCTCGACGCCCTCCCCCGAAGATTTCGTCGAACATCGAGAAGATGTCCTCTGGATTCATCGAGCGGAAGTCATGGCCGGGTCGTGATCGCAGGCCGTCTCGACCGAACTGGTCGTACATGCGGCGCCGTTCCTGGTCAGCCAGGACTTCGTAGGCTTCTGCGGCCTCCTTGAAGTTGCGCTCGGCCTCGGGATCGTCGGGATTCCGATCCGGATGGAACTTCATCGCCAGCCGTCGATAGGCGCGCTTGATTTCGTCGCCGGACGCACTGCGTTCGACATTCAGAACCTCGTAATAGCATCGCGTCGTCGCCATACGCAGGGTTCCGTTGGCCAATCAGACGATGGCGTTCTGGATCGGGGCCTCATCGCCTTCGAGCTCGGTAATCGCGACATCCGTCGTCAGGAGCAGTCCGGATACGGACGCCGCGTTCTTCATTGAAACGCAGACCACGAGTGCGGGATCGATGATGCCTCGCTCGACAAGATTGCAGTAGACGTCTTCGCTGGCGTCGTAGCCGAAGTCTCCCTCACCCTGGCGGATCTTCTCGACCACAACGTCGCCATCGACGCCGCAGTTCTCCGCGATGTGCCAGGATGGCGCCTCGAGTGAATGGGCCAGGATCTCGTAGCCGATGCGTTCATCGCCCTCGATCGATTTGGCCTTCGCACGAAGATGATCCTGGGCACGGATGAATGAAACGCCGCCACCGGGCACATATCCTTCCTTGGCTGCGGCACGACTCGCCGACAGGGCATCGTCGACACGGTCCTTTCGTTCCTTCATCTCCACCTCGGTGGATCCACCGACCGAGATGATCGCGACTCCACCGGTGAGCTTGGCCAGTCGCTCCTGGAGCTTCTCGCGGTCGTAGTCGCTCGTGGACTTTTCGATCTGGATGCGAATCTGTGACGCACGGGCGTCGATGTCTTCTTTGGTACCCGCACCGCGGATGACGGTGGTGCCATCCTTGGTCACGACGATCCGCTGGGCGGAACCCAGTTCCTCGAGTTCAACGTCTTCGAGGCTGCGTCCCAGGTCCTCGGACAGGAACAGTCCACCGGTCATGGCGGCGATGTCGCCCAGCATGGCCTTGCGACGTTCACCGAAGCCCGGAGCCTTGACGGCACAGATCTGGAGTACGCCACGCAGCCGGTTGACCACCAGTGCGGCGAGTGCTTCGTTCTCGACATCCTCGGCGATGATCAACAACTGCTTGCCGGCGGTGGCCGTCTTGTTCAGCAGCGGAAGGAGATCACCGAGATTGGAAATCTTCTTCTCATGGATGAGAATGGCGACGTCCTCGAGCACGCACTCCGTGGTCTTCGGGTCGGTCATGAAGTATGGGCTGAGGTACCCCTTGTCGAAGGCCATGCCCTCGACGTAGTCCAGGGTGGTCTCCGACGTCTTGCCTTCCTCGATCTCCACGACCCCGTCGGCTCCGACGGTATCCAGCGCCTCGGAGATGATGTCCCCGATGGATGCGTCGTGGTTCGCGGAGACCGTGGCGATCTTCCGCAGATCGTCCCGTCCCTCGCAGGTCCGGGCAATGGATTCGATGAACGTGCATGCTTCCATGGCAGCAGCGTTGATGCCACGCTGGATGGCGACGGCATTCGTGCCGGACGTGACATGACGAAGACCGGATTTGAAGATGGAGTTGGCCAGCACGGTTGCGGTGGTCGTACCGTCACCAGCGAGGTCCGCCGTCTTCTTGGCCACCTGGTGCACCATCTGGGCACCCATGTTCTGGAATGCCTGGGGCAGTTCCACTTCCCGCGACACGGAGACGCCATCCTTGGTGACGGCCGGGCCGCCGAAGGACTTCTCCACGACGACGTTGCGGCCGCTGGGCCCCATCGTGACCGAAACGGCACGAGCCATCTGGTCGATGCCTTCCATGAAGGCGGTATGGGCGTCGGTATCGAATTTCATCTGCTTGGTAGACATGGTGCTCTTCCTGGTGTCCGGGTGGACGGGATTGCTTCAGCTTCAGCGAAGGAGACTCACTCGATGATGCCGAGGAGTTCGCTCTCGCGGATGATCAGGTGTGTCTGATTCTTGATCTCGACCTCGGTGCCTGCGTACTTGCTGTACACAACGGTGTCACCGCTCTTGATCGAGGGCATGACACGCTCGCCGTTGTCCAAGAGCTTGCCGGGACCCATGGCCACGACGGTGCCCTGCATGGGCTTTTCCTTGGCGGATTCCGGGAGGTAGATGCCGGAAGCGGTCTTCTTCTCTGCTTCCAGCGGTCGGACGAGTACGCGATCTTCAAGTGGTTTGACGGACATGTGTTCTTCTCCGTTGCTGTCTGTGTTCGTTGTTTCGCCAAGTGCGATGGGTCGGTGGCTTCGATGGAAATCAGAATCCCATGCCAGGCATGCCGCCCATGCCACCCATGCCACCCATGCCGCCCATACCGGGCATGCCGCCCATGCCGCCCATGCCACCCATGCCGGCCATGGGGTCCATGCCGCCATGGTGATCATGGTCCTCGCCGCCAGCGTCCTCGACCGGAGCAGCGGTGATGATGCAGTCGGTCGACAGCAGCATGCTCGCGACGGACGCGGCGTTCTGCAGTGCGGTTCGATCGACCTTGGCCGGCGTGAGCACACCGTCGGCGATCAGATCGCCGTAGGTTCGGGTCAAGGCATTGAAGCCGAAGGAACCTTCACCTTCGCAGACCTTGGACACCACAACGGTCCCCTTCTCGCCGGCATTGTCGGCGATCGTCTGCAGTGGAATGGTCATCGCACCGATGACGGTCTCGACGCCATAGCCGGCATCGTTGTCCATGGTGGAACGCAGTTCCTTCAGGGCCGGAAGGGCACGAAGGAAACTCACTCCACCGCCCGGCACGACGCCTTCCTCGACTGCAGCCCGCGTGGAATGCAGTGCATCCTCGACCCGGGCCTTCTTTTCCTTGAGCTCGGCTTCGCTCGCCGCACCAACGTTGACCTGGGCCACGCCGCCGGCAAGCTTTGCAAGCCGCTCCTGGAGCTTCTCGCGGTCGTAATCCGAATCGCTGGCCGAAATCTCGTTGCGGATCAGGGCGATCCGTTCCTGGATGTCGGCGGTGGAACCGGCTCCTTCGATGATGGTGCATTCATCGGACGTGATGATGACCTTCTTGGAGCGACCCAGCTGGGTAATCGCGACCTGCTCGAGGTCGACTCCGAGATCCTTCATGAGGGCTTCGCCGCCAGTGAGGACCGCGATGTCGCCGAGCATGGCCTTGCGCCGATCCCCGTAGCCCGGGGCCTTGACCGCACAGACCTGGGAAACTCCGCGGAGCTTGTTGATGACGAGGGTCGACAGGGCTTCCCCGGTGACGTCCTCGGCAATGATGAGCAGCGGCTTCTTCGATTCGACCACCTTCTCCAGGATGGGAACGATCTTCTTGATCGAATCGATCTTGTCCTCGTAGACAAGCACGAAGGGCTTGTCGAGTTCGACCGACATCGTCTCGGTGTTGGTGACGAAGTTTGGACTCAGGTATCCACGATCGAACTGCATGCCCTCGACGACCTCAATGTTCGTCTCGAGCCCCTTGCCTTCCTCGACCGTGATCACTCCATCCTTGCCGACCTTCTCGAAGGCCTCGGCCATGATGCTGCCGATCTCGGAATCGTTGTTGGCCGAGATCGTGGCCACGGCCTGGATCTTGTCTTCCACCGGGCGAGCCAGCGACTCGATGCTCGACACGACGGTTGAAACACCCTCCCGCATTCCGCGGACCAGGGCATTGGCATCGACGCCGGCACTGATGTGCTTCAGGCCACATCGGAACAGGGCTTCGGCAAGCACCGTAGCGGTCGTCGTTCCATCGCCAGCCTTGTCGCTGGTCTTGGAAGCGGCTTCGCGGACGAGTCTTGCTCCCATGTTCTCAACGGGGTCCCGCAGCTCGATTTCCTCGGCAACGGTCACGCCGTCCTTGGTGACGGTGGGACCACCCCAGCTCTTGTCGAGCACGGCATTGCGACCTCGAGGTCCGAGGGTCGACTTGACCGCGTTGGCGAGCTTCTCGACTCCCTGGAGCAGGGACATGCGTGCCTCCCTGTCGAAGGCCAGTTCCTTGACGCCCATGTGCTGTGACTCCTGCAGTGAATGCTTCTTCGATCTTCCTGGGCCCTTCCTTCAGGCCGTATCGGGGAGGGTCCGGATGAACCGTCCCCCCGGAAAGAACAATCAAACCACGCGCCAGTCTCGGGCTGTTTCCAAGACGGGCAATTCGGCCCTGGGAGCTCACGAGGAGGCAATTGCCGGATCCGGGTCCCGGGACGTGAAGCCGCAGATTGAAAGCGGGTGGCGTTTCCCTGCCAAGGTGGCAGTGATCAGGTGTCGCCCTTGCTCTCCTGCGGAGGGCTCAGGAGGGCCTGGAGTTTCGGCGGCGGTGATGCCAGGGAACCCGCAATCCAGAGCAGATTCATCAGGAGGTAGACGAGGCCGATGATCACCAGCAGTCCCGAGATGACCCGGACCACCGTGCCGAAAGTCACCAGCGTGGGGAGCCCGTTGGCCGCTCCGACCATTTGAAGCACTTCGCCGATGCACCAGAACAACGAGGCCCAAAGCACATCGAGCACCTTCTGCCGCTTCGTGGTCGCGGTTCGAAACTCGCGACTTCGTCGCCCCATTTCTCCGAAGAAACTGCGCAACCCCAGCAGGAGAATCCAGCCTCCGACGAGTGGCGACAACGCTATGAGGAGTGGTTCGACAAGCCAGGTTCCCCGCCCGCCGATGGACGTCATGGCCCGGGCCATGACACCCAGGTCGCCCCCGGGCGGCTGGGCTTCATGGAGCAGCAGCGCTGCCAGCCAGAAGATGGTTCCCAATGCCAACTGCAGGAGGATGCGAAGCGACCGACCGGGGACCTTCGATGTCACCAGTGAACGCATGCACCAGAGCCCCACGAGCGATGCGAGTGCTGCGAACATCGCGATCTGAAGCAGCATGTTGCCGACATTGACTGCATCCCGGACGTACTGCGGCCAGGCCCCGGACTGGGTGCGCTCCACGTCGTTCCATTCGATCATGAGTTGAACAAGTACCCAGGAGCAGATCCAGAGCAGGAAGGAGACCATCATGGCACAGAAGAACCACCGGACTCCAGCGGCGACGATGACGGGGCGATCGACCTGAGGCATCGCGTGCACTTCCGGATCGATGCTCCTGAGAATCGACTGGCGGACCGGCGCCCCGCATTCCGGACAGACCCCGAGCGCTTCAAGGCCACGAAGGTCGTAGGTGCAGTTGCAGCACCGGAGCCTGCGTGCGATCCGCCGGCCCACGAGGGATTCCGGGCCGTCGGCGCCGACAAGCATGGTGGGGTCCGAACCTTCCAGCATCAGGTCAACGATCCTTCCGGGTTGTCACAGGTACGGTGTGCTAGACTTGCCCCCCGGTTGCACCGGCAACCCGACAGGAGCACGACATGCCGCACGAGACGCTGCAGCGACTTCGGCAGAATATCACCTCGGTCTACATGGGCAACTCCAGCGCTGTGGATCGCCTTCTGGTCTGCCTGCTTGCACGTGGCCACATCCTCATCGAGGACGTTCCAGGTGTCGGCAAGACGGTTCTGGCCAATGCCCTGGCCCGTTCCCTGCGTGGAACGTTCGCACGCATCCAGTGCACTCCCGACCTCCTGCCTTCGGACATCACCGGAGTCACGATCTTTGATCGCGACACGCAGGAATTCCAGTTCAAGCAGGGCCCGGTGTTCAACAACATCATCGTGGCCGACGAAATCAACCGGACCACTCCCCGCACCCAATCCGCATTGCTGGAGGCCATGAACGAGGAATCGGTCTCGATCGACGGCACCACGCATTCCCTTCCCCAGCCCTTCATGGTGATCGCAACCCAGAACCCCTACGAGTTCGAGGGCACCTACGCGCTGCCCGAGAACCAGTTGGATCGCTTTCTCATGCGATTCGGTCTCGGGTACCCCGCTCCCAGCGACGAGTCCCGCATCGTGCTCAACCAACCCGCCCGTTCACAGTTGAAGTCGCTGGAACAGGTGATCGAGGCAACCGACGTCGTGCAGTTGCAGCAGCGGGTCGATGCCGTGACGATCGACCAGTCCCTCGTGGACTACATCCTGCAACTCGTGACCGCGACCCGTGAACATGACGACCTGCTCATCGGAGTCAGTCCGCGTGGTTCGATCGCACTGTCACAGGCCGCTCGCGCAACCGCGGTCCTGGCGAAACGGGACTACTGCATCCCCGAGGACGTCGTCATGAACGTGCTTCCCGTCTGCGCACATCGCATCATCAGCAAGACCGCGATGCACGACGGCGACACGATGACCACGCGACGGATCATGCAGCAGGTACTGGAAACCGTTCCAAGCCCGGCCTGAGCCTCACGCACCATCACCCCAGCGAGCCAGGGCGTTCTGGATCGTGCGCTGCACCTCCACGGGCCTGGGCAGCATCCGCCATGCCGTGTCGTAGATCGCCGTGGCCGCGGTCGCCACCAGGATCGTCCCGAGCCCGAACACCCGCTCACGCAGGTTGACGTGCACCAGTGTCTGACGGACGTGCCGGAGCGATGTTTCGTACACGCAGACCCTGATCA
Organism: Phycisphaerales bacterium; assembly: GCA_029245245.1. Classification (GTDB taxonomy): domain Bacteria; phylum Planctomycetota; class Phycisphaerae; order Phycisphaerales; family SM1A02; genus UBA854. Next base: position 169,405 of record JAQWPT010000021.1, on the reverse strand, counting down.
CGCCGCCCCTGGTGAGAACGCGCCGGTCCGTAAGGAGGTAGAGCTGGTTGTACCACTGCAGGCAGGCCCAGCCGATCCGGGCGAGCATCACCAGGCACAGGAAGATCCATGTCCACTCATGCTGGAATCCGACGATCTTCATCCAATACGCAGGGCCGACGAGCATCGCCACCAGTGTGTTGAACACCAGGATCGCAGCCAGCCAGGCGCACACCGGCAGTGAAACGAGCAGGATGAACAGCGGATGCGGTCGCATCACCAGGAGCACGGTCTCATCGTCTCGAAGCAGCGATCTCGGCAGTACCCGCTTCTGCGAAGTCGTCGGTTCCATGGAGGGAACTGGATTCGCAGACGACATCATGACTTGGCGGTACCGGGGTTGGCCTGGATGATCTCTTCTCGCAGTACGCCGATGTCGGGCAGGTTGCGATAGTAGTCGTCATAGTCCAATCCATACCCCACGACGAACTCGTTCTCAATGTCGAACCCGACGTATTCACAGGGCGTTTCCATCGCGGATGGGATTCGCTTGCGGAGCAGGACACACGATCGCACGGAACTCGGCGAACGCGATGCGATCTCTGCACGCACGCTGCGGATGGTTCGACCCGAGTCGAGGATGTCGTCGAGGATCAGGATGTGCCGACCTTCGAGCGAACCCGGCAGTTGCAGGCCCTCGAGGCTGACACCCTGACTGGTCGTCGCTGTGCCCGGGTAGCTCGATGCAGTGACGAGCCCGATGCGCATGCGGAGGGGAAGCTCACGCATCAGATCGGCGACAAAGGTGATGCTGCCGGTCATGATCGGGACGAGAATCAGTCCATCTTCCTCGACCTGGCCACGGAGATCTTCGACGATCGACCGACCGAGTTCCGCGATGCGGTCGGAAATCGTCTTGCGATCGATCAGGATGCGTTCGATGTCCTGTCGCATGGGTTCATTGTACGGCGGGACCGGAGCCGCCGGGAAGAAGCCAGGCCAGTGCGATCCATGTGAAGCCAAGCAGCGAACCGAAGGCAATCGCATCCGTGATCATGATCAGCACGATGCATGATCCCTGTGCGGGATCGGCCCCGAACCGCCTCAGCAACAACGGAACGACCGCACCGGTCAGGGTGCCGATGGTCATCGAAACGATGAGCGCCACCCCCATCACGATGCCCAGGGCAAGACTGGGGCCTTCGATGGCATAGGACAGGCCCCAGACAGCCAGTACGAGGATGCCGCCAAGCACGGTGCCGGTGAACAGTCCTGCCAGCAACTCCCTCGTCAGGAGATTTCCGACACGCTCCCCGGGTACCTCGTCCAGGGCGAGCCCACGCAGGGTCACCGCCAGGGACTGGTGCCCCGCATTGCCGGCCAGTGCCGCGACCATGGGCATCAGGACGGCAAGAAAGGCGATCTCCTCGATCAACCCGTCGAAGCGAAGGACCACGATGGAGGCTGGCACCATCACCACGGCACTGATCAACAACCATGGCAGGCGACCGGTGATCTTCTCCGCCATGCTGGAATAGACGGATTCGCCTGCACCGGCACCGACGGATCGCTGGGCATCCTCCGTCTGCTCGCTCTGAATCAGGTCGATGACATCGTCGACGGTCACGATGCCCATCAGGCGATGCTCGGTGTCGACGACCGGCAGCATCGTGTAGTCGTACTTCTGGAACGTACGCGCCACGTCCTCGTCATCGGTCTCCGCATGGATCGCATGCACCGAAGTCTCCATGAAGTCCGACAGGCGGGCGGATCCCGCTTCGACCAGGAGTGCGCGAAGGCCGACCAATCCTCTCAATCGTCCCGCATCATCGACGACCGGCAGGAACTGGAGGTCTTCTTGTACATCCGATTTTCTGATGATGTTGACAGCTTCCGTCACCGTGGCATCCATGGGCAGTGCCCCATGGCGGGTCGTCATCATTCCCGCCGCCGTACCCTGGGGGTACTCCACCAGTTCACGCAGCGAGGCCGCCTGGGCAGGAAGCATCGTGGCGAGCACCTGCTCACATTCGTCATGCTCGAGAGAACGCAACAGCGAGACCGCATCATCCGGTGCGAGGAGTGCGAGCATCCGCCCCAGTTCATCATGGAGATCTTCATCGATCAGGTCATCGAGAATGCTCGAGACCAGATTGGATTCCATCTCCGACAGCGCATCGGCCGCCGCCTGATCATCCATGACCGTCAGGACACCGCGAACATCGTCTTCGTCCAGCCGCTCCAGGGCGTCAGCGGCATCCGGAGCCGGCTGCTGCTGGAGGACCTCGGCCAGCACCGGTACGTCGATGGTGTGTGCAATGAGCTCGTCAACCTGCTCTCGAGCACCCGCGGGCGAATCCACCTCTCCCTCCGGGCCTGATTGCTGTTCTTGCGGCATGGCTCGGAGTGTACTGGAGGGGCGGCAAATTCATCGTCCTCTCGTAAGTCCAATAACAACAGCCATTTATATCATTCAATTTGCCTTCGATGTCAACTTTCGATAGAATACGCATCTCATGCCTACCACCCGAAAAACAAAGACCAAGGATGGTTCCAAGGCTGCCAAGACCACGAAGAAGGGCACTCGGAGCGGTACATCCGGCACAGGAGAAGCCCGGACGGTCATTCCACGTACCTATTCCACGGTCGTTCGGCACCTCCTGGAACGCACGAATTACGAACGTGTCCGCGTCGTCAACTACGACGAGAAGACGTTCAAGCTCGACCGCATGCGAAAGTTGCTGAAGCGGCTCGGCGATCCACACCTGCAGGTCCGTACGATTCATGTCGCAGGCACCGTGGGCAAGGGGTCCACCGTGTCCATGCTCTCGAGCATGATCGAGGGATGCGGGTTCACCGTAGGCACCTTCACGTCGCCCCACCTGGTCGAGGTCACCGAACGCATCTGCATCAACGGTGAGCCCATCGAGCAGGCCGCATTCACGAAACTCATGCGAGAGGTCATTCGTGAAGCGGAGAAGTCGGACAAGAACATCACCTACTTCGAGCTGCTTACCGCAGCCGCGCTCAAGCATTTCGCCGACGAAGCGATCGACCTTGCCATCATGGAGGTCGGGCTCGGAGGCCGATTGGATTCAACCAACGTCATCACGCCGGAAGTGACGGTCCTGACCCGGATCGAACTGGATCACGTGCGAATACTCGGATCCTCCCTCGAAGCCATCGCAGCTGAAAAGGCCGGGATCATGAAGCCCGGCGTCCCCTGCTTCTCGGTACCCCAGCATCCTGCCGCTGCCGCAGTGCTCCGGAAAAAGGCCGAGGAAGTCGGCTGTGAGTTGAAGATCATCAGTGACGACATCGAGTTCAGCAGTCGATTCTGCGTCGCGGATGACCTTGGGCCACACACCCGGATCTGCCTGATCACCGACAGCAACCAGTACATGCACCTGCCGGTTCCCCTTCCCGGGGAGCACCAGGCGGTCAACTGTGCCGTCAGTCTGTCCGCCATCAACCACCTCAAGGAATCCGAGCCCGGGCTCGTCGATACGAACCTGTATCGCGGCCTGTCCAGGACCAGCATTCCCGGTCGAATGGAAATGGTCTGGCAGCAGCCGCGGATCATCGTCGATGGCGCCCACAATCCCGTGGCGTTGACCGCACTGATGCGTGGCATGGGGTCCCACATTCCCTACGACTCCATGATCTGCATTTTCGGATGCTGTGAGGACAAGGACGTCGACACGATGCTCGACAACCTTGCCATGGGCGGTGACAAGATCATCTTTACTGCAGCGGAAAACCAGGCCCGGGCCATCGACCCCCAGGAACTCAAGCAGCGGTACATGGCCAAGCGTGGCAAGGTCTGTCAGACCGCCCGCAACATCGGTCAGGCACTCGAGATCGCCGCCAGCGCGGCCAGTCGCGACGACCTGATCTGCGTTACCGGCTCGTTCTACCTCGTCGGGGACACGAAGGTGCACCTGGCGAAACTCAAAGCTCAACGCGGCAAGGCCGGATCCTGAACTCTCGCCCCGACCCTGAACTGGATAGACTCTGGCTCAAGGCGGCCCCACGCCGATGACGCCATGACTACGCCCACCGAATCAAGAACCTCGTTCCGGTACACCGCCGCACTCGCCAACTCCATCGAGTCGAGGTGGCAGGCATGGTGGGACGAGCACGACGTGTACCGAACGCCGAATCCCGGTGACCCGGACTTCGATGCCTCGCGACCACGCTACTACTGCATGGGCATGTTCCCGTATCCCTCCGGAGCGGGCCTGCACATCGGGCACCTGCTGAACTACATCCCCAACGACATCGTCGCCCGGTACCGGCGACTGAACGGCTGCAACGTACTGCACCCGATGGGCTGGGACGCCTTCGGACTTCCTGCCGAGCAGTACGCGATCCAGACGGGCGTGCACCCGGCTGAAACCACCCGCAAGGCAATCGACACCTTTCGAGAGCAGTTGAAACGATTCGGCCTGTCCTGCGACTGGTCACGCGAGTTCGCAACCATCGATCCGGGCTACTACCGGTGGACGCAGTGGATCTGGCTGCAGGCATACCGATCCTGGTACGACCACGAGGCGAATCGTGCCCGACCGATCTCCGAACTTGTCGAGTTGCTGGAGTCGGGTGCCTGTTCGGTGAACAAGGACCTCGAAGTGCTCAACCAGCCGCCAGGTGATGACCGGACGGCGTGGTCCGACCTCGATCATGACCAACAACGCACCACGATCGAGCACCGGCGACTCGCATACCTGGCTGAGCAGACCGTCAACTGGTGTCCGAAACTGGGCACCGTGCTCGCCAACGAAGAAGTCATCGACGGTCGCAGCGAGCGAGGCGGCCACCCTGTTCACCGGCGTGCCCTGCGGCAATGGATGTACCGGATCACGTCCTACGCAGACCGACTGCTGGATGACCTTGAACTCCTGGACTGGCCTGAATCCACCAAGCGGCAGCAGGCGGAATGGATTGGGCGCAGCGAGGGCGCGGAAATCCACTTCCAGGCCGAGGCGCCATGGAATCGCAGCCTCGAGGTCTACACGACCAGGCCCGACACCATCTTCGGCGCGACGTTCATGGTGCTGGCTCCAGAGCATCCCCTGGTGGACGACATCCTTGCCGGCTCCGGGGACGATGTGGAGCCGGACGCGATCGCCACATACGTCGAGGTCGCGAGAAATCGAAGCGAGTTGGACCGAAGGGCCGATGCGGGCGAGAAGACCGGCGTGTTCTCGGGAGCCTGGGCGATCAACCCGGTCAACGGGAAACGCATTCCGATCTGGATCGCCGACTACGTTCTCATGGAATACGGGCATGGCGCCATCATGGCCGTCCCGGGGCACGACGATCGAGATCATGCCTTTGCAGAGCGATTCGGCCTTCCGATCGTCGAGGTGGTGCGAGCCCCATCGGAAACAGAGGAGGAATGCTATGCCGGAGAAGGCATCTGCATGAACTCATCTTCCGACGCCCTGACGATCGATGGAACCCACACCGCCGAGGCGAAGGCCACGGTCATCGCCTGGCTCGAAGAACAGGGACTTGGTCGCGGCAAGGTGAACTTCCGCCTGCGTGACTGGCTCTTCTCAAGACAGCGGTACTGGGGCGAACCGTTCCCAGTCGTCTTCGATGAACATGGACATCACTACGGGCTTTCCGACGAGGCCCTGCCACTGGAACTGCCACCCCTGGCGGACTACGTGCCGGTTGAATCGGATGTGCCGACACCGTTGCTGGGCAAGGCCGTGGACTGGATCACCACCACCGCCGGGGCCGCCGGCGTTCCGGGCAACGAACTCCCCCCCGATGCGCCGGTCCGACGAGAAGCCAACACCATGCCCGGCTGGGCCGGCTCCTGCTGGTACCACCTCCGCTACTGCGATCCGGGCAACGAGGATCGATTCGTCTCCAGTGAAGCCGAGTCCTACTGGCTTGGACCGGAAAACAACGGCCCCGGTGGCGTCGATCTCTACATCGGCGGCGCCGAACATGCCGTGCTGCACCTGCTCTATTCCAGGTTCTGGCACAAGATTCTCTTCGACCAGGGGCAGGTCTCATCACCGGAGCCCTTCGCCAAGCTCTTCCACCAGGGCCTCCTGACATCCTGGGCCTACCAGCGAGCGGACACCTCCCTCGTGCCGGTGGACGAGGTCGACGAGCAGTCCGACACCACCTGGATCGAGCGGGCAACCGGAGAACCGGTCAAGCAGGTGGTCGCCAAGATGAGCAAGTCGCTCAAGAACGTCGTGAATCCCGACGAAGTGATTGCCGAATACGGCGCCGATACCTGCCGCCTCTACGAGATGTACCTGGGCCCTCTGGAAGCAAGCAAGCCGTGGAATCCACGCGACATCGTCGGAGTGTTCCGGTACCTCCAGCGAACCTGGAGACTGGGCATCAACGAGGAAACCGGCTCATTGCAATGCCTCGAAGAAGCGGATGAACAGGTCGAACGCGCACTGCACCGAACCATCGCCAAGGTCGGCGAAGACATCGACCGGCTTGCATTCAACACCGCCATCGCGGCCTTGATTGAATTCACGAACCAGGCCACCACCGCCGGGGGCATCACGTCCGACCAGTTGGAGCGACTGGCCTGCATCCTCAGCCCGTTCGCACCCCACGTCGCGGAGGAGTTCTGGCATCGACTCGGGCACGAGGACACGATCGCCCACGCCTCGTGGCCATCATTCGATCCCGCGATGCTGCAGGAGTCCATGGTCGAGTTGCCGGTGCAGATCAAGGGGAAGACCAGGAGCAGGATTCTCATCCCGGCCGATGCCGATGAAGAAACCGCCAGGAACATCGCGCTGGCTGACGAACGAATCATCGAACTGCTGGAGGGATCGGACATCAGAAAGGTGATCGTCGTTCCAGGCCGAATCGTGAACATCATTCCCGCCTGAGGCGAACTGCACATGAACCTTCCCCTGAACATCCTTGGCGAGGACCCTCCTGGTACGGACTCACCGTGCCGGTTCGATCCACCAACCATCTCCATGCTGATCGCCCCGATGCCGGGACCGGATGCACCGGAGATGGATGCTGTCCTGCAGGCCATCTCGAACTACACCGGGCTGGAACTGGGCGTTCGCGTTGCGCCCGAGGAAGGGACCGAAGCCGCCTGGGCATGCCATGTCGAGGTTGACGGCCTTCCGTACCCGGTCGCCATCTGGTGCGACCAGAGTGAGGACGTGCAGGAGGCGACGCAGGACATCACGGGCGTGGAATGCCCGTGGCTGTTGGGAATCGAGTCGATCCTGTCTCCCGATGATCCCTTGACGAACTACATCAACCTGGTGCGACTGATCGCCGGCAGCATGCCGGACATTCCCGTTCTTCATGACTCCGGAAGCGGACACTGGCTGGAACGAGGTCGCATTGAACTGGACTTCATGCACGAGGATCTCGAACCTCCCGAGGACATCCTCTGGCGAATTGAAGTGCATGATCGGGGAGAGGGCGCCTACGACGTGATGACCGCCGGCCTGGCTCGATGTGGTCGGGCCGAACTGGCAATGTACGAAGTGCCCGAAGCTCTCCGTACCGCAGCGGTGGAGTGCATCAGTGATCTTGCTTCGCTTTCACTGGAACTGGCGTTTCCCGATTCGAGCGGCACCCTTGAAATCGGCCCGGACCTCGTCGTGCGATTCGATCCACGTGAGCCCGACGAAGAGGACGATCCCTTGATTGCCGTGGTGATCGATGACGATACGGAGGCTGGCCTCGAACATCCCGCCCACGTGCTCGATGCAATCGGGCGCGGCGACCTTGCCGTCTACCGAACACTTCGCCGGACAAGGCAGACAACCCTCCGCGCCCAGGCCACGTGGAGCATCTTTCTCGAAGCGTGTTCCGCAGCGATCGCCTCCAAGCATGAAATCGACTGCCTGGTTCAGGTCCCCTTTGAACAGGTCGACGCCGAGGACGAACGCAGGGAGCATCTCTGGCTCCAGGTGATCGAGGTGAAGGACACGTCGGTCGAAGCCCGGCTGGTCCACGAGCCACGAATGGTCTCGGGCATCGATGTCGGATGGACGACCACCGTGGAAGCCGAGGAGGTCTCCAACTGGCTCCTCCGAACACCGGATGGACTCGTCGGCCCCGAGGACGTCGACATCGAGCAGGCAGCTGGTGAAGCATGAACGACATGTCGCAGCCGATCAATGATGACCTCGTCACACTGCTGACCGCAACCAGTGAGTTCGCCGCCAACGCAATCGTGGTGGTCCTCGAAGATGCCGGCATTCGCGCCGTCGCCTTCGGCACGGTGCAGAGCGGGTTTGGGCTCGGTCACCCACTCGTCTTCGGAACCCCGGTACAGGTCCGGAGAGAAGATCTGGAACTCGCCAGGACCACGCTCAATCAGGCTCGCCGGGATTCCGTCGACATCGACTGGGACAAGGTGGAACTTGGCGAGCGTGAAGATCAACTGCCCCTCGGGCAGGGCGCCACCTCTCTGGCCCTCGTGCTCGGTTTCAGCGCGACAGCACTGGTCCTCCTGATCGGCCTGCTCGCAGCGATCTGGTGGATATTCAACTGAAGCGGACCACCGATCTCAGAATCGCCGCATCTCCAGTGAATCAAGAATGATCTGCAGTTGTTCTCGACGATGCTCCAGTTGCGCCCGCTCCTTGGGCTGCAAGTCCTGGCGAGCCAGCGTGTCGTCGATGGACGCGAGCTGACGCGTCCACTGTTTCTTCAGTTCGGGCAGCGTCTTCGTGTAGGTTCCGTTGCGAGCCGCATCCAACTGCTGCAGGATGCCGCGGATCATCGGGTCCTCTTCACTGCTCATGCTCTCGATTTCCGGGAACAAGGGAGCGGGAATCGAAGAAGGAACGGCTCCGTGCTTCTGGAGCAGTTCAGCCAGTCGTTGTCGGCGATCCGCCAGCGCGGGATCCAGGACGGACTGCGCGCCACCGCTTCGACGAAGATCGGTGGTGGAACCAAGCGTGATCTCCACCTCGAGTCGATCGACTTCACGGTCCTCCGGATCCAGTTCCTCCTGTCCGGGCCGGGTCCGGAGTACTCGAAGTTTCAGCACGTCTCCCGGCCAGTGCTGCTGGACGATGCGGGCGAGGTCTTCACGATGGCCCAGTGCCTTCTCATCGATGTGGGTGATCACGTCGCCAGCCTGCAGGACCTGCTCTGCGGGCAGGCCGGGTATCACCGCCGACACCTGCACGCCGCGTGCATCGATCTTGAGCAACTCGCCCGGTCGACCGATCTGGTTGAGCGGCATCTGGATACCCAGAGCGCCGCGTGGAGCATGCAGCAACCGAATCTCCATCACACGCAGAAGTCGCATCACCTGTTCCAGCGACAACCCACTTTGCTCCAGGTGTCGCTCGATCCAGACATCGGGAATGTCGGCCGTTGTCCGGGCAAGTTTCCACGTTGCGGCCTCGCGGTCGTTCCAATCTTCGGAATCCAGTTCCTCGACCAGTTCCTCGAAGCGAACCTCCGCCAGTCGGTCGACTGGCGGAACCTGGGGCTCCGGAGAAACCGGAGCCTGCAGCAGCACGAGCGTGAGAAGGATATTCACCATCATCGATCTGGCGCCATTCGTGAAACGAGCTCCTGAACGCGAGGACGGATCCAGCCGATCTCACGCTCGATATGACGAAGAAACCGGTCACCGGGAATGGAGCCGAATCGCCCGCGTTCCGCAATCGGTGCAATGCTCTCCACGACGAGTGCCTCGATCATCAACCAGGGAATCATGGCCAGCTCATTCTGCTCAAGCGGCTCGAACGTCCCTTCATCGTACCCGGTTCGAAACGCATCAAGAAGTGGCAACTCAAGTGATTCGGGCCAGTGGTCCACATCATCGAGATCACCGATCTGCATGGTGTGCTGCAGCAACCCATTGGCCAGATCCGAGACCCGCGGTTCCTTTCGAATCGAATCGAAGTCAAGGACCGCTGCCACATCGTTTCCTTCGTAGATGAGATTCCCGGGATGCCAGTCACCATGCACGATGGTCCTGGACAGCTGGGAATACCCCAGTGCCTCGATGCGATCGTGTGCATCGGCGAAGAGCTTCGACAGGGATCTGCAGATCGCCAACATGCCCCGGTGGCGATGTGGATCATCGGGACTCAGTCGATCCGGAAGACGCTGCATCGACTCCATGACACCCAGTTTCCCGTGGTAGCCGCGACTCGACGGCGACTCACCCTTCCAACCGATGAAGTGATCATGCATCCTCGCCATCTCGTATCCCGCAGCCTTGGCCTGCGAGGTGGACCGGTTGAATCGGCGGCCCTGAATGAAATGGAAGAGTTCATAGACTCGACTGCCTCGCTGCACGAACGATCCGTCATCCATGGTCCGGACCAGCCCCGCGATCGGGTAGCCCTGCTCCTGCAACGACAACTGGATCTGGTGCCGCTGCTGGATCTGATCCGGGTCATCCTGGCCGGGAGCGCACCGCTTGAGAAGGTATTCACCCTCGAGGGCCTTGATGCGAGCCTTGGGTGATTTGGATGAACCTCGTTCGAAGGAACGAGCCTGATAGATCTGGCCAAGGTCATAGTGCCCGAGAACCTCCTGGATCTCGTGCCGACCGATTCGAGCTCGTTCATCTGGCTGGGCCATCACGACTGCGGAAGACGCCGTACTTTCACTCGACGTTTTGAACCTGTTCCTTGATTCGGTCCACTGAAACCTTGATGTCGACTACGTGCCGACCAACTTGGGCATCAAGGCACTTGCTCCCCATCGTGTTGGCTTCACGCAACATTTCCTGGGAGAGAAAGTCGAGTGTTCGGCCCACTGGGTCGGTTCCATCACTGCCAATGAGTTCCCTGCACCGCACAAGGTGGCCCTTGAGACGATCGATCTCCTCGGAGATGTCGGATTTCTCCGCGAAGATTGCGATCTCCCGAAGAACATCCTCCTCGCGGACGTCGGCGCCGATCTCTCCGAGCATGGACTGCATCCGATGCTTGAGTCGATCCGAGTAGAGCGTGTTGACCTCGGGCGCACGCTCCTCGATGATCGACAACGCCGATTCGATGGCCTTGATGTGTCGATCAAGATCCGTCTCGATTGCACGGCCCTCTTCGATACGCATCGACAAGACGCCCTCGCATGCCCGGGCAACGAGGTTCTGAAGGGTCTGCAGGCACCGATCCCGTCGCTCATCGAGTTCATCACTGATGAGCACCCCGGGAAGGTGCAGGAGGGATGCAGGATCGATGGCAACACTGCTTACCGATGACAGGTCATCCATGTACCGCTGCAGGGCAGGCTTGTTGATGGTCGAAGCCGCGTGCTCCGAACGATCCTCGTAGCGAACCGTCACGGTCACCGTGCCCCGGAACAACTGGCCTGAAATGGTGGATTCAAGTTCCGGTTCCAGTCCGAGCAGCTCATCGGGGAGCCGCAGGTGGCACTTGAAGTGCTTGCCATTGAGCGAACGGATCTCGACGCCGAAGTGCTCGCCCTCGACGGTCTCTGCCACGCTTCCGAATCCCGTCATCGATCGGATCATGGAGTCTCGTTCTGGCCGGGATCAGCTGGCTCTTCCGGCACATCCGGATCCAGTGGTGTTTCCGGATCCACCGCCACGTCATCGGACGGCGTTGGAACAAAGGTGGCCTCGGAGGACGGCTCCGCACCATCAGCAGGCGGTGCGATGAAGACGTCCTGGGGTGAGAACTCGCCTTCGGCCGGAGCCACGGCTGCATCCGGAAGCACGGGCTGCGCTATCGCCGGTCGACTGTTCATCAGGTTCAGGGCAATGGCCAGAACCAGGTACACGCTGAAGGCGCCGACCGTCATGTAGGTCAGGGCATCCCCCACTCTTCCACCGAAGACGCTGTCGGTACCGCCACCACCGGCGCCACCGAATGCACCAGCCAGTCCACCGCCCTGCGGGCGCTGCACCAGGATGATCAGAACCAGCGCCACGGCGATGATGATGAAGAGGAGGGTCAGGATCATGTAGGTCGTAGTCATGGAAATCCTCGGTCGTTGTCGTTCAACTTCTGCAGCAGGACTGACCTGCCGCCTCCACGATGGCCTGGAACTGCTCTGCATCCAGTGATGCGCCACCAATCAAACCGCCGTCGATGTCCGCCTGAGCGAACAGGTCGGCGGCGTTGCCTGGTTTCACCGATCCCCCGTAGAGGATCCGCATGGCCGAGGCAGACGTACCATCATACAGTGACCCGACAGTCTGCCGCACAAGGGCATGAACCGCCTGGGCATCCTCCGGGCTGGCCGTCAGACCCGTCCCGATCGCCCATACGGGCTCATATGCGATGGTCAGGCTCGAAAGGGCTTCCATCGGCACGTTCGCGAGATCTGCCTGGACCTGCTCCACGACGACATCCGCGGTCCGATCGGCCTGTCGCTCCTGGAGGGTCTCGCCGATGCAGAGCATCACGTCGAGCCCCGCCTCGAGCCCCGCATGGAGCTTGGCATTGAGCAGGGCATCCTGTTCTCCAAGGCCGTGGCGACGCTCGGAGTGCCCCACCAGCAAGTGGGTACAGCCGACATCACGAAGCATTCCAGCACTGATCTGGCCGGTCCATGCCCCGTCCGACTGCTCGGACGCATCCTGGCCACCCAACGCAACCGAGCTCCCCGAGAGGGTGCCGGCAACCTCCTGCAGATAGATCGCCGGTGGAAAGAGAATCACCTCGACGCCTGGGACCGATGCGGCCCCGTCGGCAACCGACTTGGCGAGCGCACCGGCATCGGCAGCTCGCGTGTTCATCTTCCAGTTGCCGCCGACGCACGGTGTTCGGTCTGGCATGGTGGTACCCCTTCGTTCAGGCCAAACGGCACAGGATACCCCATGCCCTCCGGCTCGTCCCCCGCACCCCCCTGTCGGCCCTTGATCGAGGCCCAGGACCCCCGTAGCAGCCTTTCAGGCCGCGAAATTCCCACGCCTCGATACACTGAGCCGCTGACGCCTCCAGCATCCACATCATGCTGGTGGATCATGGATCAACACGAGGATCAACACGTGCCCAGGACGCTGTCAGCAGCGGAAATCCGCAAGTCATTCATCGATTTCTTTACGGAGCGAGCAGGGCATGCGCACATTCCCTCTTCTCCGGTCATCCCCCATGATGATCCAACGCTGCTGTTCATCAACGCCGGAATGAACCAGTTCAAGGATGTCTTTCTGGGTCTCGGTACGCGGGACTGCACCCGGGCCGTGAACTCCCAGAAGTGCATCCGCGCCGGTGGCAAGCACAACGATCTCGAGGACGTGGGACTCGACACCTACCACCACACCTTCTTCGAAATGCTCGGCAACTGGTCCTTCGGAGACTATTTCAAGCGTGAAGCCATCACATGGGCCTGGCAACTGCTCACCGAAGTATGGGAACTTGATCCGAACCGACTGCACGTGACGGTGTTTGCCGGCGATGAAGCCGATGGAACCAAGGGCGACGAAGAAGCCGAGGCACTCTGGCTGGAACTGACGGACGTCAATCCCGACCACATCACGAGGTGGGGAAAGAAGGACAACTTCTGGGAAATGGGTGCCACCGGTCCCTGCGGCCCGTGCAGCGAGATCCACTACGACAACACCCCCGACGGCAAGGGTGGTCACCTGGTGAACCTCGACCACCCCAACGTGATCGAGTTCTGGAATCTCGTCTTCATCGAGTTCAATCGCCGTGACGATGGAACCCTGGTCCCACTGCCTTCCAAGCACATCGACACCGGCATGGGCCTTGAACGCATCGCCCGGATCATCCAGGGCGTCGGCAGCAACTACGACACGGATCTGTGGACGCCGATCTTCGAGGCCATTCGCACGCAGTCCGGCGTGCATCCCTATGGCGGCACCTTCGACGACCCGATCGATACCGCCTACCGGGTGATCGCGGATCACGCTCGGTGCCTGGTGATCGCCATTACCGATGGCGGACGACCGGGAAACGAGGGGCGCGGGTACGTCCTTCGCAGAATTCTTCGCCGGGCCGTCCGGATGGCCTCGCAGATCCTCCAGGTCGAAGGGCCGATGCTGCATGCCCTCGTCCCTGCCGTGGTGTCCGAACTCGAAGGCGCCTTCCCCGAACTCTCCCAGCAGACGGACGCGGTAGCCGAGATCATCCGCCAGGAAGAAGAAGCCTTTCTCAAGACACTGCAGCGTGGATTGCAGCGATTTGCCGCCGCCGCCGCGACAGCGGATGACGCCGGCGAAAAAACCATTGCCGGTGACGTTGCGTTCCAACTGCACGACACGTTTGGATTCCCGATCGACCTGACCGAAGTCATGGCTGCGGAACGCGGCATGCAGGTCGACAGGGAGGGATACGAGGCGCTGATGGAAACAGCGAGAGTCACGTCGAGATCCGGCGATCAGGCCGACGCCGGCATGGTGCTCCCGCCGGATGCGCTGGGGTCCCTGGGATCATTGAACGTGCACCCGACCAACGACGACGCCAAGTACGGCGACCCGAGATCCTCCGCGATGATCAAGGCCATCTGGAACGGCCACGCCTTCTGCGATCACACCACCGACTGCGATCAGGCCGGCATCGTGCTTGATCACACGAACTTCTACGCCGAACAGGGTGGGCAGGTGGCCGACACCGGCCTGATCATCAGCGAGGCCGCCGGGAGCGCCACGTTCAAGGTCGATCATGTGCAGCGATTCGGCGACTACGTGCTGCATCGTGGGCAGTCCAGTGATCACCCCCTGCAGGTCGGCGACCGCTTGATGCTCCATGTCGACGAGTCGAGGCGCAGCCGGATCGAATCCAACCACACCACGACCCACCTGTTGAACCATGCCCTGCGGGCCGTGCTGGGCGCCGAGGTGGAACAACGTGGGTCGCTCGTTGCCGATGATCGACTCCGTTTCGACTTCTCCCATGCCAGCGCGATGACGCCTGAAGAGCTGGCCCAGGTTGAAGATCGAATTCGCAATGCGATCCAAGCCGACCTGGTCGTCGAAGCACGAGAAGTCGCGCTCCATGAGGCGGAATCCATTGCCGGTGTCCGTGCCGTCTTCGGTGAGCGCTATCCGGATCCGGTCCGCGTTGTCAGCATCGGAGCCCCGGTGGATGAACTGCTGGCCCGGCCACTGGATGAATCCTGGAACGGGTACTCCATCGAGTTCTGTGGTGGCACCCATCTCGACTCCACTGCCGGAGCCGGCAATGCCCTGCTGATCTCGGAACAGGGACTGGCCGCGGGCATCCGGCGCATCACGGCCGTCACCGGTGACGCAGCCCGGGAAGCCCACGCCGCCGGAACGGATTTGCTCGAACAGGCTCGAACCATGGCATCCCTGGAAGGCGAGGCACTGCTCTCGATGCACGAATCGATCAACAGTGGCATCGAGCAGGCGGCACTCGGCGCCGTCCACCGCCATGAGATCCTGTCAACCATCGAACAGCAACGGGACCGGATCCGCGCCGCCAGGAAGGAACGCTCGTCCGCCGGTGTCGCCGATGCACTGGCCGAAGCACGAACCATCGCCCAGGAAGCCTCCGGCCCCGTGATCGTCGGTACCCTCCACTGCGACGGGCGTGACAGTCTCATGTCCGCCCTCGACCTGGTTCGTGCAAAGCACGAAGAGTCGGCCTGCATGCTCCTGGCGGCAACGGATGGCGGAACCAAGGTCGCCATCGTGGCCCGCGTTCCCGAATCGCTGATCGCCCGGGGGCTCAAGGCCGGAGACTGGGTACGGGAAGCAGCCACCGCCTGTGGTGGCAAGGGTGGTGGCCGACCGGACATGGCCCAGGCCGGTGGGCGTGATCCGGAGAAGATCCAGGACGCCGCCGAAATCGCCAGTACATTTGCTCACGAGAGGCTTTCATGAACGACCAGAACCAACCAACGGAATCTGACGACCAGAATCGGTCACATTTCATCACCCGGCTGCAGACGATCGAACGACAGGTCGGCGAGAACGTGCTTGCCGCATTGGAGTCCGAGTCGACGGTTGCGGTGCTGACCACGGTCGTCTCCGGCATCCGGGCCGACCGCGTGGTCTCCGTGCCACTCGACGGCAACCAGGTCCAGGACATCAGCGCGATTCTGGCCCAGGCCCAGATCGATCCAGATGAACCCGACCAGGACGGCGGGACCATCGGCTTCCACGTGGTACTCGAGAACGACGGGAAACCGGCCGACGATGAAACGTAATCCTGAGACGAACACCGACCGAAGACGATTCATGCAGGCTGCACTCGGCGCGCTGGCTGCATCACCATTGGCGGGCGCAGCCATGCAGGCCGCACCGAAGAAGGAGAACACCGTGAGCACCGACCCCATCTTCCGGATCTCGCTGGCCCAGTGGTCCCTGCACCGGACCATCCGCTCCGGCGACCTCGATGCGATGGACTTCGCCTCCTGCTCCACGAAGCAGTTCGGGATCTCCGGCCTGGAATACGTAAGTTCGTTCTACAACGACCGAAAGGAAGACGAAACCCTGCCGACCGATCTCAAGCAGCGTGCCGACGACCATGGTGCCACGAGCCTGCTGATCATGGTTGACGGCGAGGGCAACCTCGGCGCACCGGACGAGGCGGAACGCGCAGATGCCATCGAGCGGCACCACCGGTGGCTTCGCATCGCCAAGGCCCTCGGGTGCCATTCCATCCGTGTCAATGCGCATTCGGAGGGGACCCCCGACGAACAGATTGCATTGTGCGCCAAGGGAATGACCGGGCTGCTGAAGCATGCCGATGCGCTGGAACTGAACGTCCTGATCGAGAACCACGGAGGACATTCAAGCAACGGAGCCTGGCTCAGTTCGCTCATGCAAACGGTGGATCATCCACGCTTCGGAACGCTTCCGGACTTCGGAAACTTCGTACTCGACTGGAACACGATGGAGATGTATGACCGCTACACCGGTGTCACCGAGTTGATGCCCTACGCGAAGGCTGTCAGTGCGAAGAGTCATGATTTCGACGACGACGGAAACGAAACCGGAACCGACTACGACCGCATGATGAAGATCGTCCTGGACACCGGCTACCGGGGGTGGGTCGGGGTCGAGTACGAGGGGGAACGGCTCCCCGAGGCCGAGGGAATCGAGCGGACACGCGACCTCCTGGTTCGGTTCGGAGGCAAGGCATGAAAGCGGTGACCATTGCCAGGCAGGGCTCACCCGTCGCTCCGAACATCGAGTTGATGACGGACTGGCCCGACCCGGTCGCCGGACCCGGCGAAGTACTCGTTCGAACCGAGGCCAGTGGACTGAACCATCTCGATCTCTGGGTCGGACGTGGCCTGCCCGGGCTGGATCCGACGTTTCCCTGCATCAGTGGTTCCGACGGATGCGGAGTGGTCGAATCGGTCGGAGATGGGGTCGACGAAACATGGATCGGGCGGCGCGTCGTACTGAATGCGGCACGATGGAACCCCGACCCCCTGCTGCCCGGCGTACTTCCCGCTCACGGCGCGTTGTCGATGATCGGCGAACATGAACCCGGGACCCACGGTGAACGATTTCTTGCGCCGCTCAGCAACGTCGTGGATGTCGGCGAGACCGACCCGGTGGAAGCCGCGGCGTTCGGTCTCTCGCACCTGACGGCATGGGGGATGCTTGTCACCCGGGCCCGACTGCAACCTGGACAATGGGTCCTGATCACCGGCATCGGTGGCGGTGTCGCCCTTGCAGCGCTGAACATCGCCAAGTGGATGGGTTGTCCCGTCATCGTCACCTCCCGGCACCAGTGGAAACTGGACCAGGCCATGGAACTTGGCGCCGACCATGGCGTCCTTGATGAGGGAGCGGACTGGTCTCGAACGGTACGCGGCCTGACGGGCAAGCGTGGCGTCGACGTGTGCGCCGACTCCATCGGCGCAGCGGTCCACACTTCCTGCCTGCGATCACTTGCTCGCCGGGGCACCTTCGTGACCTGTGGCAGTACGAGCCAGGGAGACGCCAAGGCTGATCTCACCCGCATCTTCTGGAATGAACTGTCCATCCTCGGTTCGTCGATGGGCGACATGGAGTCCTTTCGATCCGTGTTGACGCTGCTGCTCAACGGATCGATGCTGCCGGTCATTGATTCCATCTGGAACGTGGATGAATCCACCAGTGCCTGGGAACGACTGGAATCCGGGGAACACTTCGGCAAGGTCATCCTGCGCTGGACTTGATCCTCAGGCGGACATGGCTTCCGTCGAGTGTCTTGTGTAGGCGACACGCCAGTTCCGCTGAGTGAAGCACAGAAGCAGCGTGACCGGATAGAGCACTACCAACCAACTCAGTGGGTTGAACTCCACCGGCTCCAGGAAGATCATCACGATCACCCAGACGAAGCATGTCATGGCCCAGGCGATCGATCCCCAGCGGGCCCAGGGCCGCAGCAGCAGTGTGCCGATTCCCATCATGGTCAGCCACGCCGAGAGGCATGCAGACACGATTCCATCAGGCAGGATCAGTGCCCTTGCCTCACTGAGTTCACTCTCGGTCTCGGAAGCGAGCCTGACCGTGCGCTGGTTCAGGAATTCCCGATCGGACGTCTGTTGCAGGCTCGTTTCGACATCGCCCAGTGACTGTTCAATCTGAACACTCCCGAGAATGACCAGTGCGGACAGGAGCATGCCCAGCGCTCCAATGAACAGGGAGAGAATCCCGATCGCGGTCATCCAACTGGTTCGTTTTTGCACGGTACTCCTCCCGGATGGGCGGCCTCGGGGTCGCCAAGAATACACGACTTCTCGGACCTGGGATCTCCCAGAGCCGATCCTGACGACTCGTGGTTGCGTCGACCTGCAGTCGCGGTAGGCTGGAGTTGGAAGGAAGCACCCATGAGCAGCATCACCCCCCTGGGGACCGAGGCAGACTGGTGGACGGAGCTCAAGGCCTCCGTCAAGGATCGTGAAAAGGAGATGGTGGCCTTCCGCCGCGATCTTCACGCTCACCCGGAAGCCTCGGGCGAGGAACTCAGGACAACCAAGCGCGTGGCCTCCGTCCTCCGCCATGCCGCCCTGATGCCGCGAGTCATGGACGATGGATGCGGGCTCATCGTCGATCTGGACCTGAATCAGGAAACCGACACCTGCATCGCAATCCGCGCCGACCTGGACTGCGTGCTCGTCCCTGACGCGAAGGATGTGGCCTGGCGATCAACCACGCCCGGGCACTGCCACGCCTGCGGGCACGACGCCCACACCGCCATGGCGCTCTACGCCCTGCTGGCGATCCACGAGCATGTCGAGCGGATCCGGCCACTGAAACCGCAGGCCAACCTGCGGTTCATCTTCCAGCCGGCAGAAGAAACGTCCAAGGGAGCCCAGGGCATGATCGCTCAACACGCACTCGACGGGGTGCAGTCGATCATCGCCCTCCACGTGGACCCATACCTTGAAGCGGGTCACATCGGTCTGCGAACCGGCCCATTGACCGCCAACTGCCTCTCCTTCAAGATCACTGTCACTGGCCAGGGTGGACACTCTGCACGGCCGTACCAGAGCCTGGACCCGATCCCCGCGGCAACCAACATCGTGAGCCTGATGTACCAGCTCGGACCCAGGAGCATGGACAGCCGCTATCCGCTGGCGTTGACGGTGACATCGATCCATGCCGGAAAGGCCTTCAATGCCATTCCCGACAGCGCCGAAATCTGGGGAACGCTTCGTACCTCCCGCGAGGAAGATCAGCAGCGCGTGAAGTCCCGGCTCAAGGAGGTGATCCAGGGGATCGCCACCACCACCGGCTGTACCGTGAACATCGAGTACCCGCACTCTTCACCGGCGACAAACAATGACCACGAAGTCGTCGAAATGCTCTGGGCGGCGGCGGAAGAGACCGTGGGCCAGGATCGCGTCACGCTCATCGAGATGCCAAGCCTCGGTGGTGAGGACTTTGCCTACTACCAACAGGTCGTCCCCGGCGCCATGGCCCGAATCGGCACCGCGTTCCAGGATCCGAACAACCGGTTCCCCCTGCACGCACCCGAATTCGACATCAACGAATCGGCGCTCGTCACCGGCGTTCGATTTCTCTGCCGGGCCTCGATTCGAGCTGCCATGGAAGCCCGTTGATCATGCCGACAATCGAGTACAGTGACACTTGAAGCCACTGGACTCCAAGGACACGCTCAGCATGCACAGAAAATTCAAATCGTCACCCGAGCACACCATCGGCGTCGAAATCGAACTTGGGCTCGTCGACAAGGACAGCGGAGCACTGGTCAACGAGATCAACTACCTGCTCGATGCATGTCCCGACAAGTGGAAGGACTCCATCAAGCACGAGTTCATGCAGTCCTACTGCGAGTTCAACACCGGAATCTGCCACACGGTGGACGAGGTTCGTGCTGATTTCTCTGAGAAGCTCAAGTGGGGATATGACTCCGCAGCCGAACGCGGCATGACCTTCCTCTGGAGTGGAACTCACCCCTTCAGCCACTGGCAGGACCAGCAACTCTCCCCGGCGGAGCGATACGAATGGCTGATGCAGACGATGCAGTATGTGTCGCGTCGGCTCGTGGTCTTTGGACTGCATGTCCACGTCGGAGTCGACAGTGGCGACAAGGCCATCCAGATGTGCGATCGGCTCCTTCGTCACCTTCCGACCCTTCTGGCCCTGTCATCGAACTCCCCCCACTGGTTGGGCAACGACACCGGCCTGCATACCTATCGCTCGAAACTGATGGAGTCCCTGCCCACGGCCGGGATGCCTGAAACACTGCGGAACTGGTCCGAGTACATGTGGCTCCTCGAGCACCTGGTCGAGACCCGGTTCATCCATTCTCCGAGTGAGATCTGGTGGGATGTCCGACCGAGCCCCCAGTTTGGAACGGTGGAAATCCGGGTAATGGACACCCCGATCAACATGAAGCATCTGCTTGGGCTCGTGGCACTGTGCCAGAGCCTCATCGCCGGCATCTCCGAGCACATCGACCGCGGTGCCTACCTCTACGACAGTCATCCGATGATCGCGCGGCAGAACAAGTGGCACGCAGTGCGCTACGGCATGGATGCCAGTTTCGTCGACTTCGACACCATGCTCGCCGTCCCCGCCAGACAAGTGGCCAGGCGACTGCTGGACCAGTGCGCACCTCATGCCGAGCGACTCGGCTGCGCCACAGAGCTCGGCTACATCGAGGAGATCGTCGAACAGGGTTCCGGCGCCGACATGCAGAAGAAGGCATGGGAGAAGACCGGTGACATGCAGCAGGTCGTTGGACAGATCCTGGATGCAACCGGGAATCCGTGGGACATGCCGATCGGAGGCAGCTCAGCCTGACGATGCGGCATTCGAGGCGACGAAGGCCTCGATCGATGAGCACAGTTCCGCGAACACCGTGTCCTCGTCCGGCGCCGCATCGATCAGCAACGTCCGATCCGGATCCTCCTGGACCTGCTCGAGGTACCCGGCACGGACCTGGTTCTGGAATGCCTGCCCCTTCTCCTCCATGCGATCCGTATCGCCACCACGCCGGCGAGCGGCCACAGCGGGATCCACGTCGAAGACGATCGTGCAGTCCGGCCAGTGCTCCCCGATCACCAGGTGGCCGATGTCCATGATCCGTTCACGATCGATTCCTCCCGCCGTGCCCTGGTAGGCCAGGGTGGAGGAGATGAACCGATCGGCAAGCACGACGGCTCCACGCCGACGAGCGGGAGCAATCAGTTCCTCGACCAGTTGGTTGCGGCTGGCCATGTAGAGGAGCATCTCGCAGCAGATCGTCATCTCGGTGTTGGCCGAGTCCAGCAGGATGGACCGGACCTGCTCCCCGATGGAGGTCCCCCCCGGCTCCCGGACTTCGACCACATCGCAGCCCTGCTCGGCCAGCCAGGCGGCAAAGCGGCGAAACTGGGTGGTCTTTCCACATCCGTCCGGACCGTCGAAGACGAGGAATCTGCCCCTGAGTTGTGCAATCCAGTCGTTCATCGCGCTGGATCATCCCCCACCGGCCCCGGATCGGCAACCCCACATGCCCCGTGATCCGTACCATTGTTCCGTGCGCATCGTGCTGCGAGAACCTGGTGAGCGTGGACGGGAGACGCTCGAGGTCGATCCGACCCTGCGACCCCCGCGGGTCCGGACCCTCGAGGACACCCGAGATGTGTTCCTGGAGTGGGATCAGGCCCTCGATGACGATGGGCAGCTTCGCCGCTGCCTGGCCTGCGGTGGCCCTCTCTACCGACGCAAGGCACTCCCGCAGGTCACCGGATTCGTGATCGTGCTGGCCTTCGCCCTGGCCCTGGTAGGCATCCTCGGCTTCGCGGACAACATCCCGCTCCTGCTGGGCATGACCGTTGTGCTCCTGATCGACATCGGCATTCTCCTGTTTGCCCGGACGTACCTGGACTGCTACCGATGTCGCTCTTCCCATCGGCGCCTTTCGATCGCGGAGTACCACCGCCCGTGGGATCGTTCTCTCGCCGATCGCAACGGGCCTGATACGGAATCGTGAGTGCCCCGCAGGAGTCATGGCTGCCCACCAACGTGGCCGATAGTGCCTGCATGGTGTCAAGGTCGATCCTGTTGTCACTGCTGCTGCTGCTGCTGCCGGCATGCGAGCGGGATCCCATCACCATCATGCCTTCCAAGGTTCATGTGGTCGAGGAACGCACCGGCGAAGGCCCCATGGCGAAGGCCGGAGACGTCGTTGTCATCGACTACACGGTTCGACTGCCCGACGGCGGCCTCGTGCTGGAAGAACAGGGATTCGACTTCAGGCTCGGGACCGGTGTGGTGATCGAGGGAATCGACGACGCCGTCGTGGGCATGCAGCGCGGAGGCTGGCGTCACATCAACTGTCCTCCGAACAAGCACTGGGGCGCGAGGGGATACGCGGATCGCATTCCACCTCGCAGCATGCTGGAAATCGAACTGACCCTTGTTCGCATCCACTGAACAGACGCTCCCACAACTCACCAGTGATTACCATGTCCTCGATCATGAATCGCCGGGCCGAACTGTGACCTTGGCCAGGCCTTCCCTTGCAACGAGGTGCTCCACGTGCTCGATTCACCACGCTTCGCCCTGTTCGTGTCCCTGCTGCTGACAGTGTCCGCATACGCAGAAGAACTCGTCCTGACAGGCGGCGACCGGCTCCAGGGAACAATCACCGAGCACTCCAGTGCGTCCGTCACCCTGGAGCATTCCGTGCTCGGCACCCTGTCGATCCCCATGGACAAGATCAAGACGATCGACGACCGGAAACCCGCCGCCTACTTCGCCCCATCTCCCGCACCCGCGACCGTGGCCGGGGAAGAGACGTCGCCTCCAACGAAGTCCGCTGCGGACGACACACCTGTCGAACCGCCCATCGAGGCGGAGCCTCCAAAGAAGGAATGGAAGGGATCGTTCAATCTCTCGGGCAGTTACAACACCGGCACATCGGAGAATGCCTCCCTCTTCCTCCAATTGAAGTTCGGCCGCGACAACGAGGTGGAGAAGACCTCGATCAGTACCTTCTACCGGTTTGCAAGCGCGAACAACGAGACGAACCAGAGCTGGTACAACTTCACCCTGGACCAGATCTGGAAACTCCCCACTCTGGACACGAGATGGGACATCTTCGGCGATCTCCAATTCGACTGGTCAGAGCAGAACTCCTGGCAGCAGCGCCTCGCAGCCCATGTCGGCGGGCAGTACCCGCTGCTGACCATGGACAAGAAGAGTGATCCCGATCTCTGGTTCGACTCACTGATCCTCAATGGACGTATCGGTGCAGGTCCGCGCAAGGAGTTCGCGGGAACCGATACGGACGTGGTTGCCGAGGGCGACCTGGGAGGCAACCTGACCTGGGACTTCACAGACAAGCACGGCGTGGTGGCCAGCGCCTCCTACCTGCCCGACCTGACCGACTTCGGGCTGTACCGGGTCGACGCCTCGCTGAACTGGAAAATGAAACTGGATGGGTTCGATGGCCTGGCCCTGCAAATTGGCATCCAGTACCAGTTCCAGAGCGAAGTTGCCAGAGATGACAAGAACTACGACCTGCTGACGACCGTCGGGCTCAGTTACGACTTCTGACCCGCCGGACTCATCGCTTTCGAATGAGATTCTCGAAGAGGATGAACAGGGCGAGCAGGAAGGACAGCAGGAAGCCGAAGCCGCCGAACCATCCGAGGATGCCGCCACCACGTCCCTCGGCCAGGACGAGCACGGCCGATGCGAGGATCATCGATGCGACCAGCAGTGAATAGGACATCTGCTTGCTCGCATGGTTGACCGTGCTGTTGAGCTGGTCGATTCCCTTCACATCCATTCGCATGGCCAACTCGTTGCGGCCAAGTCGATCCGACAGGTGATTCAGATTCCGCGGGAGGTTCTCTGCGAACTGGAACCATGAACTGGCATTCTTCTTCAGCCGCCTTCGGATCGCCGGCAGGCTGTACTGCCGCTTCACCAGTTTCTCCACATGTGGCTTGGCGAAACTGATCAGGTCGAAGTCCGGATCCAGGTCCTCGCCGACTCCCTCGATGGTCGTCAGCGCCTTGATGAGCATCACGATGTCACTGGGGCACTTGATCTTGTGCTTGCGCAACCCCTCGGTGAAGGCCCGGAGGACCGCGGACATGTTGATCTTGTCGAAGCCCACATTCGTGTACTGGTCCATGAAATCCTGGAGATCGCGACGGATCTGCTTGTCGTCGACTTCCATCTCATCCACGTTGCCCAGGGTCATGAACGCCTCGTAGACCTTGTCGATGTCGGACTTGGCCACCCCGTAGATCAGCATCGCCAACTGGGACGTCGTTTCATCATCCACACGGCCAGCCATGCCGCAGTCGATGAAGCAGAGGCGACCATCCTCCATCAGGAACAGGTTCCCGGGATGGGGATCGGCATGGAAGAACCCGATTTCCAGGGTCTGACGAAGCACCGTGTAGGCACCGATGCGGACCAGTCGCTCCCTCTGTTCCTTGGAGAGACCGGACTCTCGCCAGTGGGAGAGAAGCACCCCGGTAATTTCTTCCAGGGCCAGGACGCGGCGTGTGGTCAGATCCCAGTAGACGGTGGGGAACCAGGCCTGCTCGCCTTCCTCGAGGCCATCGCGGAACATGTCGGTGTTTCGACCTTCATGCATGAAGTCCATTTCATTCTTGATCGAACTGGAAAACTCCTCCACCACGGAAACCGGATCGAACGGAAGATCGTCGTGGTGCTTGGCCAGCCAGGAGGCAACCGCCTGCAGGATCTCCATGTCCCCGTTGATGATCTTTTCGATCCCGGGTCGAAGGATCTTCAGTACGATTTTCTGTCCATCCTTGCGGATGGCCCGGTGGGCCTGGGCCATTGAAGCCGCCGCCATCGGGGTGTGTTCGATCGACTGGAACTTTGCATCGAGATCGCCCATTTCGGCGATCAACTCCGCCTCGATCTTCTCCCATTCCACTGCAGGAACATCGCTCTGGAGTTTCTGAAACTCCTCGATCCAGTCCTGAGGGAGGATATCCGGTCGCGTACTGAGGATCTGGCCGAGCTTGATGAAGGTCGGACCCAGTTCCTCCATCGCCAGCCGAAGCCTGGCGGCCCGTGACATCCCATTGACAGCATCTCCTTCCTGCCCTTCCTTCAGAGCCTTGTGCCCATCGGAATGCAGGAGATGAAGTTTGGTCTCATAGAAGAACTCCCGAAAGCCGTACTTGACGGCGACCTTCATGAGTTCGCTGTAGCGACCCGCGTGCTTGATCGTTGAAATGAAACTGATGACCAGCTCCCGTCCCGCCGTCCCCACTCTGCCTGCTGAACCCACACCGATGGAGGGCTGCCGGAGCGCCCGGGGGTCAGGGGGAGGATCCCCGCCGGGGGGCACCATCATAGCGTGCAGGGCAGAACCCCTGAAATCCCGGTTGATTCCATCCCCATTGGAACCACGTTCTGCTCGGGCCCTGCCCAGAGGCCATCTGCGTACCCTGCCACAACTCTGCAGCCGTGAAACCCGCCAATGCCAACCATATTCTGCAATTCACATTGACAGTGTTCTTCTTTGGTTGCACGATTGAATACTCATGATGCGTCACCAGCCATCTCGACATGCCCACCAAGGTGTCCGCTCCCAGCGGCGCCCGGTCGCCCTTGCCGCAACCCGCCCGATTCCGGTCTGGCTGCGCCATGTCAAGGCCATCACGACCTGGATGCGTTCCCGTTGTTTTGCCAATACAGGCACGGGACGGAGCTGGAGACCCTAGGCGACTGCAACACGCCACTGAACGATCTCCCACGCCCCGTTCCACTGAACGGGGCGTTTGTCATTTCGCGCGGACCAGATCCGCATTTCCAGAAAGGAACCCATGATGATGAACTGCCTGAACCACCGAACCCATTGCTCCTTCAACCGCATTCGCGTCGTACTTGCAGCATCCACGCCGTGCATGCCTCCCGAACACGAAGGAGGCGATGGGCCATGAACTCACCTCACCAATCGATCTCGTACGGCGCGCAGAGCAGCCCGACCAGCCTGGCCGGCATGCTGGCTCCGATCTCGTGCCAGCTGTCCTCCATCGAGCATGGCTGGGAGCTGCGGCTCGTCGGCCTTGAACTGCAGGAGGTGCTCTCCATCCTTGCGACCACCTGCGATTCCAATCGACCCAGCACACTGCTGATCCAGAACACACCTGGATCCTCGTCACTGCAAGTGCGCGGAATTCACTCGGACAGAGAACTCCTGAGCCTTGGTGAGACGACGGCCGTCACATGGGCCATCCGGGCGGAAGGTCCACTGGAGGCCACCGACATCAAGACCCTGACGGAGGTCTGCGTCGAGGGTGCCAGCCCCCTTGCCAGCGAGCTGCCCGTGGTCTCCTCGGTGGAAGTGCTTCCCAGTGGTGCCGTCTCGATCCAGACACGGTCACGCGAGCAGTTGCTCCTGGTCGCGGCTCACGTGCTGCGTTCCCACGTGAAGAACGGGATCAATCCCCGGCAGGTGAACGTGACGCACCCGGAAATCGACTTCATGCACCACCTGCTGGGGCGAAGTGGGAATTTCACGGTCCGACCCATTGAAACGGAGATCTATTCAACCTGGGTCGACATCGGGATCTCAACCTGCCCGGAACGGTCCATGAAGCCGGCTGACCAGTCCGTAATCTTCGATTTCATCTCTTCCACGTGGCATGGAGATTTCTGATTGACGGCGTGAACCCGCCGAACTGGCGGACGTATCAGCCATGAGCAACACCGATGGGCGCTTCCGGCCCTCATCGCACACGTACTCAGGTGTGGTGCGCATCGGGAACCAACGTTCCTTCTGATGTGCTGGTCTTCGTTCAGCGAGGGGTTGAACGAATGTACCCATGCGGGGCATCTCTCAGGAGACGCCCCGCATGCACTTTTCTCATGCCAAGGCCGCATGGACTATCCTGCCGGACATGATCAGCCGCATCGGCATGTCCATCAGCCGCCTCTTTCGCTGGCTGATTCCAGACCCCTTCGTCATCGCCATCATCCTGACCGTCGTCACCATTGCCGCGGCTCTCGTCTGGGGGCAGTACAAGCCCGACGAGGATCGATGGGTCGTGCTCCTGGATTCATGGCGGGACAACAAGGATGGCATCTGGAAACTGCTGGCCTTCAGCATGCAGATGTGCCTGATCCTGGTGACCGGACACGCGTTGGCCGCAACCCGGCCGATCCGCTGGTGCATCGACCGGATCGCGGGCCTTCCGAGTTCAACCATGTCCGCAGCGGCCCTGGTCGGATTCGTCGCAGTGCTCTGCGGCCTGATCAACTGGGGACTTGGCCTGATCGTCGGCGCCCTGCTGGCGAGAAACGTCGGACGAAGCCTTGAGCAACGGGGCATCAGTGCCCACTATCCACTGATCGCAGCGGCCGGCTACATGGGCATGCTTGTCTGGCATGGCGGCTTCTCGGGGTCCGCACCACTGTCAATGACCAGTGAGGCCGGAGCCGCGAAGGTACTTCCGGATGCGATTGCAGCCCACGTCGGCGCCATCCCCCTTGAACAGACGATTCTCTCTCCGATGAACATCGTCGTCAGCCTCGGGCTGGTGGTCCTGGTTCCATTGATGCTCGTGTTGCTGTCGCCTCGCAACGAGGAACGCATTCAGTCCTTCGGTGAGTTTGATCCGATGGAAGAGCTGCCCTTCGAACCGGAGCCCGTGACCAGTCTCCCGGCATTCCTGAATCGGTTCTGGCCGGTTTCATGGCTGCTGGCCGGAGCCCTGCTGCTGGGGATCTGGCGCTTCATCGATACGAAGGGATTTGGCTCTCTCGGTCTCAACGAGATCATCATGATCATGTTTGCCGCTGGATTGATTCTGCATGGATCGCCGATCGCCTACATGCACGCTGCGGGGAACGCTGCTCGTGGTTGTGCCGGAATCATGATCCAGTTCCCGCTCTATGCAGGCATCATGGCGTTGATGATCGCCAGCGGACTGATGGCCCAGATCACCGAGTTCTTCGTCGAGATCGGCAACGAGCGGACCATGCCACTGCTCTCGTTCGTCTCTGCAGCGATCGTGAACATCTTCGTGCCCAGCGGAGGAGGTCAATGGGCCATCCAGGGACCCATCGCGCTGCAATCGGGTTTCGATGTGGGCGTTGCGCCGGGTCGCATGGTCATGGCCGTCGCCTACGGCGACCAGTTGACGAACATGCTGCAGCCATTCTGGGCCCTGCCCCTGCTGGCGATCACCGGCGTCAAGGCCCGTGACATCGTCGGCTACACCGCCCTGGTCATGCTCGGGGCCGGGATCTGGATGGCGTTCTGGCTGCTGGTGTGGGGCTGAACATGACGGATTCAACCATCCAGGTCTTTGACGAGGCTCCCCTGCTGCGTATCGAGTTGAACGATCCGGAGCGTCGCAATGCGCTCTCGGTCTCGATGCTCGACGAGTTGATCGGAATCCTCGAAGGCACGGCAAAGCGCGACGACCTTCGATGCGTACTGCTGCATGGACGCGGCCGCAGTTTCTGCGCCGGGTTCGATCTCGGCGTCGTGGTCGATGAGCCCATGCGACTCGACGATCTCATCCAGCGACTGAGCATGGCCACTCGAACCATGCGGCGATTGCCGCAGGTCGTGGTCATTGCGGCCCAGGGGGCCGCGATCGCCGGAGGGTGCGCACTGCTGACCGGAGCCGATGCAGTCTTCGTCGAAGAAACCACCACTGCCGGGTACCCGGTGCACGCCCTCGGTGTCAGCCCGGCCGTGACCATTCCCACCCTCCGGCAGGCCACCGGTGACGGACGTGCACGGGAACTGCTGCTGGGCGGCCGGCTCCTCAAGGGTCCCGCCATGGTTGAGATCGGGCTGGCCACCCACCTCGTTCCTGATGGAAACGCGTTCGACGCCGCGATGAACTGGGCCCGCGAAGCCGCACAGCGATCCGACAACGCCATGCGCACGACCAAGCACTGGATCAACGAACTGGATGGATCCAATGACGATGCCGCGTTCAACGGGCCGGTTGCTGGATCCGCCGAGCTCACCGGAAAGGATGAGGCCGTGGACATGCTTTCGGCATTCTGGAAGCAGCGGAACTCCTGAAGAAGGAGTCAGGCCTCCTGCTGGCTGTCACCAAGTTCCTCATTGCTGCGGCCGGTATGGTGCTGGCCGTGAAACTCCCGGTGTGATGCTGGAATCATGCCCAGCTGCACGTAGTCTCGCTTGCAGAAGAGGTTGATGAACCAGTCCATGGCGACCCGGAATCGGCGCCGCCACCCCGGAGTCTTCAACAGGTAGATCGCCCGCCACATGGCCCAGGCGATGAAGCCCTCCATCCGCATCCCCTTCAGGCTGGCTACGCCACGGTGACGGCCCAACGGCACGAGAATTCCCTGGACATGCACATCGGCCGGCTTCGTGGCTTCTCCACGGATCGTGGCCACGATGTTCCCGGCAAGTTGCGGAGCCTGCCGGATGGCGATTTGTGCCAATGGAGGCATGGGTTTCCCGTCAGGACAGGGGACACAGGCGCAGTCACCGAGTCCCCAGACATTCTCGAGTCCCTTTGCCGCGTAGTCTCCCTCGCAATCCAGCCCGCCGAACTTGTTCAGCGGAAGCCCGTCGAACTGCCGAAGGATCGGGTTGGGAGCGATGCCCGCCGTCCAGATCACGGTGCTGCAGGGGATCTTCTTCTCCTCGGAGGTCACGACATGGTCGACGTGAACTTCATTGACGGAGATGCCGTTGTAGATCTGGATCCCCCGCTTGGTCAACTGCCGATGCGCCCACTGGTGAAGGTGCTCGGGCAGGATGCCGAGGATCGTCGGAGCGAGTTCAACCACGGTGAAGGTGCAGTCTTCCCGACGAAGGTTTCGATACATGATGGTGGCGTCGCGTACGAAGGACTCGAGTTCGCCTACGACCTCGATACCGGTGACGTTGCCGCCGACGATTATGAAGTGGAGCAGTCGCTTTCGCTCCACGGGGTCCGTGGTCGCGTTGGCAAGTTCCAGCAGTTCGATGGAGCGATCCCGCACCGCCACCGCATCGGTCATGTGCTTCATCTCGAACGCATGCTCGCGCACCCCGGACACGATGTTCTCGGGGAGAATGCGAGTCACGCTTCCCAGCGCGATCACCAGGTGGTCGTAATCGATCGATCGATCCTGATCGTCACCGATCAAGCGGTAGCGGACCGACTTCTCCTCCAGGTCCAGCCCCTTGACCTCGGCCATGAGCAGATCGCTCTTGCGAGCGAAATCACGGATCGGAACAGTGCAGTGACGGGGCTCGATCGAACCGGTTCCCGCTTCCACCAGTAACGGATAGAAGACGAAGAAGTTGTTGCGATCGATGATGATGATTTCGAGGTTGTGGCTCCCAGCGTACTTCTGCAGGGACTGCGCCAGGTAGGCACCACCAAAACCTCCACCGAGAATCACGATTCGAACAGTGCCGGTATCAGTCATGGCCTCTCCATTGGAGCTTTGGGAGTGTTCTCGCTGGCAAGCACGAGTTGCGTCCTGTCGACGATCTCATCCTGGGGCGGAGGATCGAGGATCAGCGAGAAGATGATAAAGCTGGACCAGATCACGGGAAGGAACGAAATGATGATGCTGGCAAACGCCAGGTTCCGACCGGTCTTCCATGACCGACGACCGATGATCTCGCAGCAGATGATCACGATCGCCACGATGATGAACTTGAAGATGCTCATCCCCATGCGACCGAACTCCGCGAGAATCCAGTCCGCGATCGGGTTGACCTCCGTGCCGCCGAAGAACAGGATGACCCGGGTGAGGATCACATCCAACGCTGACACGAAGATCAGCCACAGATAGAGATTTGGATACAGCACCGACCTGAACCAGGAAAAACGTTCCTTCTGGTCGGGATCCGTACTCGGGCCAGTCTGGTCAGATGATCGGGTCATGCTTCGAAATATTGTGCGCCGGGGCGGTATTGAGTTCTACGAATTTCTCGACCTGCTCTTCCTGCATCGTACGAGCACTGGTGTCGTCGGTCGCGTCGCTGTGGCAACTCGCCTTCGATCCGGTCTTGCCCTTCATGGCCCGCTTGGTCTTCGTGGCAAGTCGATGTATTTCCGCGGGATCCAGGACGCCTCGCTGTTCCAGGATGGCCTTCTGCTCATCGCTGAGTGCCTCGGAGATGCGCGGCGACTCCCATGCATACGCCTCGTCCTTGCCCGAGGCGATCTCCTGGATTTCCCGGCTGATGCGGACACTGCACCAGTCATGCCCGCACATCGCGCAGAAATCCGTGTCGACATCCAGGTCTTCGTCATGCAGAGCTCGAGCCGTATCGGGATCGAAACTGAGTTCGAAGTGCCGCTCCCAGTTCAATGCCGCACGGGCTTTCGTCAGTTCATCATCCTGATCCCGGGATCCCGGGATTCCCAGTGCGATGTCCGCGGCATGGGCGGCAATCTTGTAGGCGATGCATCCCTGCTTGACGTCGTCACGCTTGGGAAGTCCGAGATGTTCCTTGGGAGTGACGTAGCAGAGCATCGATGCGCCATGCCATCCTGCACTGGTCGCTCCGATGCAGGACGTGATGTGGTCGTACCCGGGGAAGATGTCCGTCACGAGAGGCCCGAGCACGTAGAACGGCGCCCCGTGGCACTTGCGTCGCTGCAACTTCATGTTGTATTCGTTCTGATCCAGCGGAACATGCCCCGGACCTTCGACCATGACCTGCACCCCGTGCATCCACGCCCGCTCGGTCAACTCCCCGATGACCTCGAGCTCGGCAAGCTGTGCACGGTCCGTAGCATCCGCAAGACCGCCGGGGCGAAGCCCGTCTCCGATGGAGAAACTCACGTCGAATCTGCGCATGATTTCGCAGATGTCGTCCCAGAGTTCGTACATCGGATTTTCACGATTGTGCGTCAGCATCCACTTGGCAAGCAGGGAACCACCACGAGACACGATGCCGATGAGCCGGCTCTTGACGTATGGAATGTGGGATCGAAGCAGGCCGGCATGGATCGTGAAGTAATCGACACCCTGCTGGGCCTGGTGCTCAAGCGTTTCGAGGATGACGTCGGTATCGAGTTCCTCCAGTTTCCGGCCGATGATCATCGAGTAGATGGGAACGGTTCCGATGGGCACCCTGGAGTTGTGGAGAATCGCTTCGCGGCACTGGTCCAGATCGCCGCCGGTGGACAGGTCCATGACCGTGTCGGCACCCCAGCGTTCAGCCCAGTTGAGCTTCTCGACCTCTTCGTCGGTGCCCGAGCTCACGGGCGAGGCGCCCATGTTGGCGTTGATCTTGGTGAGGGAGGCCCGACCGATCGCCATGGGATCCAGCTTGTACTCGAGGTGGCGGATGTTGGCGGGAATGATCAGGCGACCCGCGGCAACCTCGTCTCGAACCTGCTCGGGTGACAGATGCGTCTCACGCTGGGCGACACGGCGCATGACGTCGGTGATGACGCCCAGCCGGGCGTGCTCCAACTGGGTCACCGGTTCGAAGCCGGCCGGGGCGATGCCACGAATCAGGCGGTCCGAGCCCTGGTTGTGCCCGCTGCAGCCGCTGGCATGATCCTCGATGGTCCAACCCGGAGGAAGAAAATCCCAGGCCGTCAGCGGAGAGGGTGCAGGCATTCCCGGGGTATCGGGGCTGGAGAACATCCGGGGCCCACCGATGTCGGGGGCGTTTGAAAAACACCCCGGCGACGTTCCCTGCTGATCGGTTGATGGATTGACGGCACCATGCAGTGGCAGGGCGTCGAGAAAGGCCTGATCGTCCGCTTGGACGAAATCGATGTCCGCGGGATCGTGTGCGTGGTCCGGGGTTCCATCCTGCTTGATCATTGAGTTGCTCCTCCTCGAGCAAGATCGGACGAAAAGGAGCGGGCGGTCGCCTTCCCTCCGCCGGTACGAACCGGATCAGGTGCTACGGGTACATCTCAGCGAACGGGCGATCCGTCCGTGCCCCGAGCGAACGAGGACAGTCTACCCCGGATCATCGCCACCCGGCGATCCCCGCTCCGGGAACCCGGGCCCGCGGTGGTGGCTACAATCCACCTCGATGCATCGACTCCGACTCTCATCCCTGCTGCTGCTGCTGTGCCTTGTACCTTCTCTAGCCTCGGCCGTCGGATGTTCGGTCAAGGCACGAGCGGACCGGCAACCTCTGGAACTGGAAGGGCCGGTATCCGTCGAAGTCAACTGCTTCGCCGGGGACGTTACGATCCGATCCATCGACACGAGGACCGGGGGCCGGGCCCACGTCACGGTCGTCGGGGAAGCACTGCACGCCATCAATCGGCGCGGTGATGCCGAATCAGCACTGGAATCAATCGATTGGAGCGCCACGATCGAACACGATGACCGGGGCCCACGGCTGGTGGTGAACGCTACGACGAGTGACGACGAAGCCCACATACTCCGTGCTCACGTGACGGTGCATGTTCCCACCGTCGACGGCGCCACCGTCCGAACGACCCGTGGCGACGTCGAACTCAACGAACTGACAGGTCCAGTGGATGTCCGAACCACGGATGGAACCGTCGAACTGATGTCCGACCAGCCACTGCGTGATCCCATCTCGATCTTCACCAGTGATGGGGACGTGAACGTCCGGCTGGCACCGGGCACGAGCGGAGACTTCAACCTGTACGCCGAACACGGCACCATCAGGATGAGGATCAAATCCGGACAGATGGCCGTGACCGGGTCGACCAGTGGTGACACCTTCCATGGGCGACTGAATGGGGGAACCTCGCCGTTCATCATCCGAACCACGGATGGTGTGATCCGCTTCACCGTGAAGCCCAACCCCAAGAAGCACGGCATCCTCCACCTGCCCTGAGAACAGGGGCGGAACACCATGGCACGTGAACTGCATGATCACTGGTTCAAGGAAGCCAAGCGCGAGGGCTATCGCTCCAGAGCCATCTACAAGCTGCGAGAAATCGATCAGAAGCGTTCGTTGCTCTCGCCAGGAGATGCGGTTCTCGATTGTGGCTGCGCCCCGGGCTCCTGGGTGCAGTACGCCGCCCAGCAGATCGGCGATGACGGTGTAGTCGTCGGTGTCGATCTGCTCGACATCACCCCCCTGCCCGGGCACAACATCCACCTGCTGACCGGCGATCTGGGAGACATCGACGATGCCGTCCTGCTTGCAGCGGCCAATCGATCCGCCACGCAACGGTTCGACGTGGTGCTCTCGGACATGGCACCGAACACGACCGGTCATCGCGACACGGACCACCATCGCTCCATGTCACTCTGTGAACTCGTCCTGCAGCGATGCGGCACCCTGCTCCGCAACAATGGACACCTTGTGATGAAGGCGTTTGAGGGGACCAACTTCCAGGAACTCGTCCAGCGGGTCCACGAGTGCTTCGGCGAGGTGCGGACCATGCGTCCGACTGCATCGCGAAGCGTGTCCCGGGAAATGTTCATCGTCGGCATGAATCGCCGTGACGACGCCGAGCTCAGCCTGCCCCCGACTCCATCGGGAGGGCCTCCACCGGTTCCCGAGGACTGGTCCCTCGGACAATAGGGTCAGACCCCGATGGCCCCGGTGGCGTGTGCTGCTTCGAGAATCCGTTCTGCCGTCCGAACGGCGGCAAAGCCGGCCTCGGCATCGATCGACGGTCGCGAACCGGTCCGGACATTGTGCAGAAAGTCCTCGGCTTGCAGCCGCAACGGCTCCACGTCATCGACCTGGAGTTCATCGAACTCGACAAGATCGAGGTAGTTGACGTCACTGAGATCCTCACCACTGCGGATGCGATCCTGCATCTCCTCGAGCTTGGCCTCGTTGGAACTCTTGCGGACCACGGTGCCGGATCGCGTTGCGAAATCAGCCGAGAGGTACAGGTCCTCGGAAATGATCCGGATCTTTCGTTCGGTCTTGAGCGCGAGCCGACTGGCCGTCACGTTCGCGACAGCTCGAAATCCCTCGGCTGCCGCAGGAAACGTGAGGCGGGCATTGCAGACGTCGATCTGATCGCTGAGCACCGGCACTCCGCTGGCCTGGATGTCATCGGGCTCGCTGCCCATGAGCATCAACAGCAGGTCCAGATCGTGAATCATCATGTCCAGGACGACACTGACGTCGAGGCTCCGGAAGGTCATCGGAGAAATCCGACTGACCTCGACGTGCCGCGGGTGGATTGGACCGATCGCCTTGATCGCCTGCATGACCGGATCAAATCGAACGACGTGCCCGACCTGAAGTGTCGTATTGCAGCGTTGAGCGGTCTCGGCGATGGCCATGGCCTCGTCCCCGGTCGGCGCCAACGGTTTCTCGATCAGGCAGGCCACGCCGGCTTCGAGCAGGGCCTCGGCTGCTTCACGATGGTGGATGGTCGGCGTGGCGATGGTGACCGCCTCGACACCGAGATCGATGAGTTCCTGCACACATGACAGCGGGGCGCCTCCCCACTCGTCGGTGATCACCGTACGCCGCTCCTCCGAGTGGTCGACGACGCCGACGAGTTCGGCACCTTCCAACTGGGCATAGACCCGGGCGTGGTGTCGCCCCATGCGTCCTACACCGACTACACCGCATCGCATCGTGTCACTGGGCATTCTGTTCTCCATCTCAACAGGTGGTGCTCCATTCTACCGAACGGATCAGGACAACGGGATGTCTCCCTCGGCACCCCCGGGCGGATTGCAATCCGAACAGGAGCCCGCGATGAGCACCTTCCCGCAGTTCGGACAGCACGTGAAAGACGCAGACTCCGGATCCGTCACGTCCGCCAGAGCCTTCTTCTTCGCCTTGATCCGGTCTTCCCGACCGGCTCGCTGCTGGGCATTGCGTGAAGCCCACACGCTGAAATTGAACATCTGCAGGGATGCGATCAGGATGACCAGTGGAATGATGATCAGTGGCAGCATCACGATGAAGATGACCACCGTCCCGAACATGCCAAGGCCGGATGCGAACAGGCTCTCGTGCCCGGGGGCCGGGTACGGAAACCACCAATCCAGCAACGCAATGGGGATTACGATCCAGATCATGTTGCCAAGCAGTCGAGCGGTATCGCGCAGGTACAGGTCGGCTGAGATCCGATTCATCAGCACCAGGATCGTGACCAGCCCGGCCAGGGCGAAGAGATTCAACAGGTCGGCCAGGAAGATGAGCAGAACTCCCAGGCCCGACCCTCCTGCCGCGGACCATGCGGGCAATGCCGCCATCCAGGACAGCAGGTACGCGGGAATCCAGAAAGCCTGGACGGCGCACGCCGAGATGCGGAACCACTTCCAGGTCGGTGATCCCGCATCCAGGGTGTCGGGGAATGCCAGCCAGCAGCCGATGCTCCAGGCCGCCAGGGACAGGAGCGTCCCCAGTTCGTAGATGGGGATGGATGCGGGAAAGAGCCCCACCAGCAAGAAACCGATGTAGCACGACGCCGCGACGAACAGCAGCAGGAGCCCGAATCGCCAGCGTGGTGATGCCGCCACCGATGGCGGCAGCAGTCTTGACGCGGCGGCGGCGCGCTCCCGCTTCGTGTCGTAGTCGAGTCCGCACTCGGGACAACGACCGATCGATCCGAGTCCCTTGAGGTCGTAACCACAGGAGGCACAGAGATGGCGTTCGGGCTTTCGTGTCGCCCCGGGGCCCGAGCCGACCGCAGGCGGCTCGGCACTGCTGGTTGCGTGGCGTGGATCCACGTATTGGAGCGGCTCGTCCTCTTCCTCCTGATCCGGTTCGGTTCCACACTCGGGGCAGGTCGCCCTGACGTGAAGACCGCGAAGGTCGTACCCACACGATGGGCAGGGTGTTTCGCCCTGGTGGTCGTCACTGCCATCGGAAAGAAAATGTGGGTCAACCGGCGTCAAGAAACTCCCTCCAGTTCGAACGGGAGAAATCGATCACTGGGCATCGCAGGCAGCGACCTCCGTGGCGTGTTCACGCACGTGGTCCACCGCATTGCGGAACATCTGCAGGCCCGGAGGATCGCAGGCCATGCCATCATCGCCCAGTCGATTCCACGTTGGATGCGATGTCCATCGCGTGTACCGCTCCGGATGCGGCATGAGACCGAGCACGAGACCGCTCCGATCACAGATGCCGGCCACATCCCCGAGCGAACCATTCGGATTGTCATCCGAGGCGTACCGAACCGCGACGCAGTTCATGGTCTGCAACTTCGAAAGATCGTCTTCGGACGCGATGAAGCGACCTTCACCGTGAGCAATGGGCAGCATCGCCGTCCCGGGTGGCATCTGCAGGTTTCGCGTCCAGATGCATCGCGTCTCGGCGGGAACCTCAATACGAACCCAGCGATCGATGAAGCGGGCGGAGTCGTTGTCGGCCAGGGCCACGGTCGGCTCCGGTGGATCGGCGGGCAGCGGTGCGCTGTCGACGGGGCCCGGCAACAGGCCCACCTGCACGGCGATCTGGAAGCCGTTGCAGGGGGCGATCATTGGCACGCCGCGTTTCAGGGCCCGCAACAACGCATCGTAGATTCCACTTCGCATGACCTGGGCTGCGATGCGTCCAGCAGCGACGGCATCTCCGTAACTGAACCCGCCCGGAAGACCGATCAGATCGAACTTGTCGATGCAGTCTGGATCAGCCGTGAGTCGATTCAGGTGCATCGACACCGACTCGGCCCCGGCCAGTTCGAATGCTTCCGCAAGTTCGCGGTCGCAGTTGATCCCTGTCGTGGTGATGATCAATGCACGTGGCGTCATGGCTACAGGGTACTCGACGTCTTCTACCAGCGAATCGTATTCGACCAGGTCGTACGCAGGGCATCGATCGAACGTGCGCAGTCGGTGCACGTAAGATCACCGGTCTCGTTGAATCGGCCGATGATGCACGACGGGATGTCCCCAAGGCACTGCTCGATGACCGGCAGGTCATCCTCCTCGACTTCCAGGAGGTAGCGACCGGGCGTTTCGGAGAATGCCGCGACCAGCATCTCTTCGTGTGATGCTTCAAGGTCCAGTTCCAGCCCGACTCCACCGGCAAAGGCCATCTCGGCCGCAGCCACCAGAACACCACCCTCGCTGCAGTCGTGGGCGGACAGGATTCGCCCCGTCGCGATGGCCGAGGCCACGGCCCGAGCCGTACGTGGTGTCACGTCCAGGTCGAGCCCGGGAAGGGACAGGTCCAGGTCCGCGACCGGGAAGAGTTCGGCGAAGTGCGAACCACCCATGGCGGCAGCAGTCTCCCCCACCAGCAGCAATCGGGAACCGGCCCGCTTCGCGTCCATGGTGGTACATCGGGCCACGTCCGGCACGATTCCGAATCCGGAGATCAGGAGTGTCGGGGGGATCCGGATGGTGCGTCCATCTTCGGTGGTGAACTGGTTGTTGAGCGAGTCCTTGCCCGAGATGAACGGTGTCCGATAGGCCAGTGCAGCATCCCGGCAACCCTCGGCGGCACGAACCAGTTCACCCATGCGCTGCTCATCGTCGCAGCCGGGCCAGCAGAAGTTGTCGAGCACCGCGATACGCTCGGGATCGGTCCCGACGCAGACGAGGTTTCGAACGCACTCGTCAAGTGCGGCAACCGCCATCAACCATGGATCGTCACGCAAGCCGGTGGCCAGCCCGTTGCCCATCGCCAGACCGCGAGTGGATCCCGGTACCGGCAGCAGCACCGCGGCATCGGAAGGACCGTTTCCGAACGGTCCAACCTGTGGTCGAATCACGCTGCGGCCCTGCACCTCGTGGTCGTACTGCTCGATGATGCAGCGCTTGGAGGCGATGTTCGGGTGGGCAAGCAGGCGATCCAGCGCCGTGGCGATCGAAGGACGATCGACGACCTGCGTGACGACCGGGACCGGCTTCGGTTCCCATCGTGCAAGGCGAAGACGGTCGGGAAGACCGTCGTGCAGCAGGGCCATGGGCAGCCGGCCAACCTCGGTGTCATGCCAGTTGAGCACCAGTTCGCGATCCGGTGTTCCGAACGTTCCCAATACGCAGAGTTCGACATCGTGGGCATCGCAGATCTCCTGCAACCGATCGAGCCGGTCGCCGGGAACAGCCATGACCATTCGTTCCTGGGCCTCGGAAATCCAGACCTCCGTCGGAGTCAGCCCGTCGTACTTCAGCGGGGCCGCCTCAAGTTGCACGTACGCGCCGAGTTCCTCGCCCATCTCGCCTACTGCGCTGGAGAAGCCACCCGCGCCGCAGTCGGTGATCGCACTGTAGAGGCAGCCCTCCTCCCAATCACGGGCTTCCATGATGGCATCGAGCACCTTCTTCTCGGTCACGGGATTGCCGATCTGCACCGCGTGGGAGAACTCCTCCACGTGTGTGTCGGTCAACTCCGCAGAGGAGAACGTGGCGCCGTGAATGCCGTCGCGTCCGGTTCGTCCCCCGACCGCGACGATGAAGTCGCCGGGTTGCGGATCGCCGGCCACGCGATCACGTGGCATGACGCCGACGCAGCCGCAGTAGACCAGTGGATTGCCGACGTAATCATCATCGAACCAGACCGTTCCATTGACGGTCGGGATGCCCATGCGGTTGCCATAGTCCCGGACCCCGGCGACAACCTGGGACAGGATGCGCCTCGGGTGCAGGCAGCCGGTGGGAACGGGACGATCGGTATCCGGCGCCCAGGTGTCCAGATTCCCCACGCAGAAGACGTCGCTGGAAGCGATCGGCCGGGCTGCGAGGCCGGTACCGATGATGTCGCGGATGCAGCCACCGATGCCCGTTGCGGCTCCGCCATAGGGCTCCAGTGCAGAAGGATGGTTGTGGGTCTCGACCTTGAAGCAGACCGCGTGGTCGTCGTCGAAGGCGATCACGCCCGCATTGTCGACGAATACGGACAGGCACCAGTCGATGCCATCTGCCATGAGCTGCTTCGTGGCCGCCGCAATGGTCGAGCCGAGCAGGTTGTCGATTCGAACGATCTCCTTGCCGATGAACTCGTGGCCGGCTCGATCCCGATCACCGGGCAGTGGCCCGTGGTACTCCACCCTTGCCTTGAGCGTCTTGTGCAC
The DNA here is from genome assembly GCA_029245245.1 of Phycisphaerales bacterium. Taxonomy (GTDB): domain Bacteria; phylum Planctomycetota; class Phycisphaerae; order Phycisphaerales; family SM1A02; genus UBA854. Next base: position 129,187 of record JAQWPT010000021.1, on the reverse strand, counting down.
GCAGTGCTCCGACCAGGTCTGAGCCAGCGTCTCCAGTTCGATCTCACGGGGATCCCGCCCCATCGAGCGATAGGCTTCCTGGACCGCATGCATCTCGTCCAGACTCAGGAAGAGGTGCGCATCACGTGAGAGTTTCACCAGGGCCGGGTCGTCGAGTTCCAGGAGTGGAATCGTGCGGACTTCGACATCCCGCACGTGGCCGGCCGTGAACGCGTCGGGATGGAATGGAACCTCGTGGACTTCGTGAATGAGCGTATTGGCGAGACACCGCTCCGCGAAGGTGCGGGCCTGGGGCTGGTCCAGTCCGACCACGTCGAATCGTCGACCGGTCCGCACCGTGACCTCCACGCCAAGCAGGCTTCGAACCCCCAGTTCAACCGCCTCGGCATCGGGATCCATCACGCCAGGCTGCGAGTGAACTTCCACCAGCGCATCTGCTCTGGGCTCGGATGCGCCGACCACGGCATGCTCCGTCACCGGGTGACTCAGCAGTTCGTTGGCGACACGATGGATCTCCGCGTCGTCCAGGTCACCTTCGATCAGGTAGATGGCCGCCGCATGGACGACCTCCGGCTGCGCAGCAAGAGACGCGATGCGGGCCGACTGGCAGGCGGCAGCACCGCGTGGATCTCCAGCTTCACTGCTGGGACGAACCTCGATGCGGTGGATGGTCATGGTGGGCTCCATCCCGGGAAACATGGAGAATATCGATCAAGAGCGGATTCCGCCACCGCGTGCCGCCTCGTCACGACCCTGGACCGCCAGGCGATCGCACCGCTCGTTCTCAGGATGATCGTCGTGTCCACGAACCCAGTGTGTCGTGATCTCGTGAATGCCACGCAACTCGTCCAACGCTTCCCAGAGTTCTCTGTTGAGTACCGGTTTCTTCTGTGACGTCTTCCAGCCGTTGGCAAGCCAGTTGTCCAGCCAGGAACCCAGTCCGTCGACCACGTACTTGCTGTCGGAGTAGACGTCCACGTGGCTGGGCTGAGCGAGTGAACGGAGGCCCTCGATGACCGCAAGCATCTCCATTCGGTTGTTGGTCGTGGAAGGATCGCCGCCGTATTCGACGACCTCCTCTCCCTGGGCATCGCGGAGGATGAACCCCCACCCCCCCGGCCCTGGATTGCCGGAGCAGGCTCCATCTGTAAAGAGGGTGATCTGGGATCGGTCGTCCATGCCGTTTCCTGAACTCCCGATGCGGGAATTCCGCCTTCCTTGATACGGGAGGGGTGAATTCCCTCCCTGGCACATGGTACACCCCCCGGGGGCATTGCAGGAGCAGCCTCTCCCCCCTGGTCACCCCTTGAATTGGGATCAGGGGCTCTGGTACACTGCCCGGCTCGAATGACCCTACAGGAGCGGAACCCCGCATGCCCACGACGAACCAACTGGTACGAAAGCCCCGACGGACTCCGAAGACCAAATCGAAGGTCCGCGATCTGGATGCATCACCGCAGAAGCGCGGTGTCTGCCTGCAGGTTCGTACCGTGACGCCCAAGAAGCCCAACTCGGCTCTCCGCAAGGTGGCCCGTGTCCGGCTGTCCAATGGCAAGGAAATCACTGCCTACATCGGCGGCGAGGGACACAACCTGCAGGAACACTCCATCGTCCTCGTCCGTGGCGGTCGCGTTCGCGACCTTCCCGGCGTGCGATACCACGTTGTTCGTGGCTCGCATGACACCCTCGGTGTCGATGGTCGCATGAAGGGTCGATCGAAGTACGGGACCAAGCGCGGCAAGTGATCGCGATACTCGGCAAGTAATCATGCCCCTCCTCGGGTGCATGGTGAACGAACGGCCCCCACGGGGGGCGGATGAGCCAGGAGAGGACACATGGCAGGACGAATCACAAAATCCGAATCTCAACTGAAACCGGACCCTCGACATTCGAGCATGGTCCTGTCGAAGTTCATCAACTGCGTCATGCGTGACGGCAAGAAAGCCGTCGCCCAGCGTTGCGTCTACGACGCCCTCGACCTCATCCAGGCCCGCCTGGACAAGGAGAAGGACGAGAGCATGCCCGACAACGCGTTCGAGGTCTTCAACAAGGCCATCGAGAATGCCAAGCCCAACGTCGAGGTCCGCTCCAAGCGAGTTGGCGGTGCCAACTACCAGGTTCCCATGCCCGTGACCCAGCGTCGTCGGCAGAGCCTCGGCTTCCGCTGGCTCATCCATGCCGCCCGCGGCGACAAGGGAAAGCCCATGTGCAAGCGACTTGCCAAGGAGCTCTACGACGCAGCCCGTGGTGAAGGCAAGGCTGTCACCACCCGCGAGCAGACCCACCGCATGGCAGAGGCGAACAAGGCGTTCAGCCACTTCGCCTGGTAAGCCTGATCGAAGAACATTCCCAGCGGACGCGACCCCGGTCGCGTCCGCTGTGCATTTTCCCGCATCGCGGTCCGGGGTACGCTGTACCCATGAGCGACGAGCGCTACCACCGGCAATCGCTGGTTCCATCGATCGGAGAAGCTGGACAGCAACGGCTTGGAGGAGCCTCCGTTCTCGTTGTCGGCTGTGGTGCGTTGGGAACCGTTTCGGCCGACCTGCTCGCCCGGGCCGGCATCGGTCACATCAGAATCGTCGACCGCGACATCGTGGACGTGACGAACCTGCAGCGCCAGGTCCTGTTTGACGAATCCGACCTGGCTTCGCCCAAGGCGACGGCCGCACGAAACCGGTTGCGATCGATCAACTCGACCATCGACATCGAGGCCTTTGTCGAAGACGTCGACGCATCCAACATCGAGCGGCTTGCCGACGGATGCACGGCAATCGTCGATGGCCTCGACAACTTCGAAACCCGCTACCTGCTCAACGATCTTGCGGTCTCCACCGACCGCCCATGGTTCTACGGCGGAGCCGTCGGCACGACCGGCATGAGCGCCGCCATCATGCCCGGTGAATCTCCATGCCTGCGCTGCGTGTTTCCGGAACCGCCGGCACCCGGGCTGAGCCCGACGTGCGATACCGCCGGTGTCCTCGGCCCCGTCGTGCACATGGTGGCCGCCCACCAGGCCATGCAGGCGATCAAGTTCCTCTCGGGGCACGCCGAGGCGGTCGACCGACGGGTGCATTCCTTTGATGCATGGTCGAACACCCGCCACGCGATGGATCTCACCGTTCCACGCGATGACTGCCCCTGCTGCGGACTTCGGCGGTTCGAATGGCTCCAGAGGCAACGAAGATCCACCACCACCGTGCTCTGTGGCCGTGATGCGGTCCAGGTGAAGCCGGATCCCGGATGCGACGCGTTGCCGTTGAACGCCCTGGCGGGTCGGCTGGCGAAACACGGCACCTTCCGTGAATCCAGCGAAGTCCTTCACGGGCGACTGGAGGAAGCCGGTGTCGACTTGACCGTCTTCCCCGATGGACGAGCCCTGATCAAGGGAAGCACGACTCCCGAGCATGCACGCACGATCTATGCCCGCTACATCGGGACCTGACAGGAGAACATGATGAATGCCGTCATCGAGCAGATGCTCGCTCACCGCTCCATCCGCCGATTCACCGATGAGCCCGTCGAGGAAGCCCATGTCGCTGCGGCCATCGAGGCCGGGCAGATGGCGTCGACGAGCGCAAGCATCCAGTCCTACTGCATCATCCGCATCCGCAGCGTGGAACGAAGAAACCGCCTCATCGAGTTGACCGGCAACCAGACGAAGGTGGCACGATGCGGAGCGTTCTTCGTGGTCTGCGGTGACACGAGGAGACATCGACTCCTGGCCGAGCGTGCCGACGAAACCTACGACGCACGGTTCGAAGCCTTTCTGCTGGCGATTGTCGACGCCACCCTGTTCGCCCAGAACGTCGTCCTGGCATTCGAGTCTCTCGGGTACGGCGCGTGCTACATCGGCGGCCTCCGAAACGATCTGCCGCAGGTTCAGGAACTGCTTGGATTTCCCCACGGGGTCTACCCGCTCTTCGGACTGTGCATCGGACACCCGGACCAGGATCCGATGCGCCGTCCCAGGCTTCCCCTCGAGCAGGTGCTCTTCGAGGAGCAGTGGCCCGAGGATGAAGCAATGCTCGCCGCCATGGACGAATACGACCAGGTCGTCGCGGACTACTACCAGGCCCGGGAAGGCGGCTCACCCGATGCCACCACCCCCCGCCGGGACTGGAACTCCCAGATGATCGAAAAGTTCATCGCTCCCCGCCGCGTCTCCGTCGCACCGTACTACCGACAACAAGGTGCCAGCCTGGACTGAGGCCTCGCCCCGATCCGATTCGGAGGTAGGCTGTGAGCACAAGGAGCTCCCCATGCCGCATGAATCCAGTTCGTCCCGTCGACTGTTTCTCAAGACCTCCGCGGCGGCGGCCGCCGCCAGTTGGCTGCCCGCCAGCAGCTACGCCAGGATCATGGGTTCCAACGATCGATTGAACATGGCGGTCGTCGGCACCGGCGGAATGGGAACCGGCCACACCAACAGCCTCGTCAAGCGGAAGAACGATGACAACCTTGATGTCATCCAGGTGTGCGACGTCTACCGCAAGCGACTCAACAACGCGATGAACGTCATCGGCCATGGCGACGGGTGCGGCACGATGCGCTACGAGCAGGTGCTCGACAACGGTGATGTCGATGCCGTCGTGATCGCCACCCCGGATCACTGGCACACGAAGATCGCCATCGAAGCCATGGAATCCGGCAAGGACGTCTACTGCGAGAAGCCGTTGTCCCTGACGATTCCCCAGGCCCTCGAATGCCGCGATGCGGTCAAGCGGACCGGGCGCACGCTCCAGGTCGGGCCCCAGCGGACGAGTCTCGGTGAGTACTGGACCGCGAGGAAACTCATCGGCGAGGGACGGATCGGCAAGCCCGTCTGGAGCCAGAGCAGCTACTGTCGCAATTCACGCGGCGGTCAGTTCAACTGGACCATCGACCCCGGCGCCGGACCCGGCAACGACCCCTCCAGTGCGGACTACGTGGACTGGGATCGATGGCTCGGACACGAGCACGGCCTCGCCGAAAAGATCGAGTGGAACCCGGACCACTTCTTCCGCTTCCGCAAGTACTTCGCCTACAACGGCGGCGTCGCCACCGACCTGCTCTACCACAAGCTCGCCCCGTTCCTGCTCGCCATCAGCGGACACGAGGGGGAATACCCCCGCCGGGTCGTGGCCTCCGGAGGTCGCTATCTCGAGAAGGACGAGCGGGACATTCCCGACTCCTTCATGATGATGGTGGACTATCCCTCGGAGCACACGGTGGTGCTGGTGAGCGTCATGACCAACGACCTCGGGGTCCCGGACATCATTCGAGGTCAGTACGGCACCATGAAGTTCGAGAATGGGATCGCACTGCATGAGCAGGCGGCCTGGGCCGACGAGTTCCGCAAGGCAAACTCGGACACCGTGACCGTCACCACCGAAACCGACGATGACGGCAAGCAGATCACCAAACCCGCCAACGGGCGAGCCGTGAGCCGGCATGACGTGCAGGGCCGACGCGATCACATGGGCAACTTCCTCGATGCCGTCCGCAACGGGGACCGACTCAGTTGCAACGTGGATCTCGGGGCATCCACGATGGTCGCCATCAAGATGGCCGTGGAGTCCTACCGCCAGGACAAGGTCATGCTCTGGGATGCGGAAACCGAGACCATGCGTCCCGCCTGATCCCCCCATCCGTGACCCCAGGGCACAACCGAATAATTCTGCAACCTTTCCGCAACCTTCGCGGGCCGGGGTACGAACTCAACACCGGCGGCACACACGCCACGTTGATTCAAGTGCGAAGAGAAGGGAAGAGATTTCCAGACGCCACGCGCCTGGAACCGCGATGCCTGCGGTCTCCTGCATCGGTCGCAGGCATCGATTCGCCGCGACGGCCCCCCACGGGGTCTTTCGTACCGAGTCCTTCCGGGACTCTCTCGCTTCGCACGATGCCCCCCCTGGCTCCTGTGGGGAATCGGAGGAAGGGTCGGGATCGCCTGAACAGGTGCGATCCCGGCCCTTCTCTTTTTTGGCCCTGGAATAACCTCCAGGGCTTCTTTTCTCATCTCAGCCAGATCCCTGTGAGATTCATGCCGGCTCGTTCGCATCACCTGTAGCTGGCAGGCCACACAACCACGCGGCCCTCGCAACGCCCGTGGAGACCGATCACAAGCGTGATCATCCTTGCCAGCCTCATTCTGCATCAAGCAAGGAACCATCCAATGAAGCACTCAACACTCACCATGACGGCCGCCGCCCTCGGACTCGCCACCATGACGCATGCCGCAACCTGGACCGTCGGTCCTGGTGGCGGATACGACTTCCCGCTCATCCAGCAGGCGATCAACGCATCGGCAACTGGTGATTCGATCGAAGTCTATCCCGCACTCTATATTGAAAACCTGAACCTGCTTGGCAAGGACCTTCAGATCCGTGCCAACGCCGGCCTTGGAAGCGTCACCGTCGATGGCGGCGGTGCTGGTCCGGTCGTCTCCTGCGTCAGTGGCGAAACCAGTGCCACCATGCTCGAAGGACTCATCCTGACCAATGGCTTGGCCCCCAATGGCGGAGGCCTGTGGATCAACGGGAGCAGCCCGCGGGTTCATGAATGCCACATCCTGAACAACCAGGCCATGACCGGTGGCGGAGCGGCTGTCTTCAACAGCAAGACGGTCTTCCAATACTGCCTGTTCGACATGAATACCGCAACCACTCGTGGTGGACACCTTGATGCCCGTCGTGGCAGACCACAGGTCCTTGACTGCCAGATGATCAACGGCATGGCCGGCGGTGGAATCGTCGGATTCGGTGGCGCCATCCATGGCTCGAAGACCGACATGTTCATCGCACGAACCACCGTCCAATACAACCGATCCACCCGAAGTGGCGGAGGTGTGTACTACAAGAAATCCCGGATCTACATGGAACAGTGCCTCCTGGACTCCAACGAGTCGAATGATGGCGGTGGCATGTTCAGCGGTGATACGCAACTGCACCTGTTGGGTGTCGATGCCGCCAGGAACCTGGCATACAACAACGGTGGTGGCATGTACCACCAGGGCATCGGCGACGTGCTGCTGGAATTCTGCAACCTGTGGGAAAACCGGGCGAACCGCGACGGCGCAGGCATCCTCGTCCGCAAGCGGCTTGGTGACCACCAGATCAACATGAGCAGCATCCACCACAACTATGCCGCCGATCAGGGCGCCGGTGTGTGCTACTTCAAGACCGAAACGGCCTCCGTGTTCGACACCGAGCTCAAGGAGAACATCGCCATGAATGGTGGCGGCATCTTCACGGCTTCGCCGCAGCCCCTGTTGATCAGGAACTCCCGCTTCGAAGCCAACCAGGCCCAGCAGGATGGTGGCGGTCTCTACGCCCAGAACACCCGTGTGGACTCCGACAGGACTGCATTCGCTTCCAACGCCGCCGGCAACGATGGTGGCGGCCTGAAACTGGACCAGTCCGAGGGCTACTTCACCCGCATGGAGTTCTACGCGAACATGGGCGTGTACCTCGGCGGTGCGTGCTACGTCACCAACCAGAGTGATTTCCACATGGGCGACAGCACCTTCGACGAGAACCAGGCCAGTGAAGGCGGAGCAATCCTGAACGAGATCAACTCCCAGGCCGCCGTCAGGAATTGCAAGATCCGCAGCAACCAGGCATGGGGCTCGGCCTTCGCCGCCGGTGGATTGACCACAGACGGGTCCTCGGTGTCCTTCGTCGGCACCTCGCTCATCTGTGCCAACAGTGCCGTCAACATCAATGGCCTCTTCGTGGATCTTGGTGGAAATACGATCTCCACCACCTGCCCCTGAGGCGCCTTCATTTCGACTGCATCGCACCGGCCCGTTCCCCCGTGGAGCGGGCCGGTGTTCAATTCCAGCCACGAGGCCCCCAACGGCCCCACACTGGATTCTGTGCTTGGAAGAGTGGTTTTTTTCGCCACCCGGTGCAAGTTCCAGCTAGGATCGGGGGTTCACTGGTTAGGACAGTATCCCCTAGGAGTCGACCCCCATGTCCACGTACCGCACCCTGACGACCGCTCTCCTGGCCCTGGCGGCCAGTGCCCTCGTACTTCCCACTCCGGCAACGCAGGCCCAGGAAGACACCACCATCGCTCGCCCCGGAATGCGGCAGCCCAGTGGTGACTCCAATCCCGAGTTTCCGAAGTTCGAGGAAGTCACGAAGAACTACAACAAGGTGATTTCGTCCGCGGACGGTGATCCCGGGATGTACACGATCTACAGGGACAAGGAGGGCGACCTCCTCGCCGAACTGCCGAGGAACTTTTCGAAACAGAAGATCTTCCTTGCCTACACGATCAAGGGTGGCGTCTCGACCTCTGGTGTCCAGACCGGCGACATGTATGCCTACTGGAAGCAGTTCGGCAAGCAACTGGCCCTGGTCGAACCCAACTACGCAACTCGATCCACGGGTGATGCGCAGTCCAAGAGCGGTCACAAGCGGGTCTACACGGATCGAGTGATCCTGGACGTGCCCATCCTGACCATGGGCCCCGGCGGCGGACCTGTCATCAACCTTTCAGACCTGTTCCTTGGTCGCGCCTCCAACTTCTTCGGCAGCAGAACCCGGGGCGCCAACACGAAACTGGCCAAGACGGTCAAGGCCAAGTCCTTCCCGAGCAACGTCGAACTGGCCTTCGAAATGCCCCTGAGCAACGGACGTTTCGGCACCATCTACTACTCCCTCGCTGAAATCCCGGAGAACACCGGCTACAAGCCGCGCGAAGCGGATGAACGCATCGGGTACTTCGTGACGAGCCACCGTGACATCGGCAACGCCTCCGAGGAGACGCCCTACGTCCGGTACATCAACCGGTGGCACGTGGAGAAGGCGGATCCTTCCCTCCAGATGAGCCCCCCAAAGAAGCCCATCGTCTTCTACATCGAGCACACGACCCCCGTCCGCTATCGCCGATGGGTTCGTGACGGCATCCTGGAATGGAACAAGGCATTCGAGAAGGTTGGCATCGTCAACGCCATCGAGGTCTACCAGCAGGATCAGACCACCGGCGCCCACATGGAGAAGGATCCCGAAGACGCACGATACAACTTCATCCTCTGGACGAACTCGGGCATGGGCTTTGCAATCGGCCCCAGCCGCGTGCATCCCAAGACTGGACAGATTCTCGACGCCGACATCGTCATGGATGAAGGCTTCATCACCGGCTGGGTCAGGACCTGGCAGAAGCTCGTTCCCCAGACCGCCATGGAGAACTTCGGCCCCTTGACTCTCAAGTGGCTCGAGGATCGCCCGGACTACGACCCCCGTGTCCGGCTCGTCGATCCCTCCATGCGGGAGACGGTCCTCAAGCAACTGGCCGTTGCTCGCGCAAGTCGCACCACGACCGGTCACCCCGCGTTCGAGTCCGACCCCACCCTGCTCGGAGACGATGAGTACGACGGCCTCGTGCACCGCATCAGCCAGGTGAATGGCTCCTGCCAGCACTGTGCCGTGCGTGCAATGGACGTCGCCATGTTCCGGCTCAATCCCGAACTGTTCCAGGAGCAGGGATCACGCAAGGGCAAGAGGAAGAAAAAGAAGAAGACTGACGATGCCGCCGAAGAGAATCCTTCCACTGAAGAAGTCGTGGTAGAGGTTCAGAAGCTTGACGGTGTCCCCGAGTACTTCATCGGACCGATGCTCCGGGACGTGATCATGCACGAAGTTGGTCACACCCTCGGCCTTCGCCACAACTTCAAGGCCTCGACCATCTACAGCCTCGAAGAAATGAACGAAGAAGGCTTCATCGGTACCGCCCAGGCCGGCTCGGTCATGGACTACATGCCGGTGAACATCAACACCGATGAGGACGCCGTCCAGGGTGACTACACCATGGTCACCATCGGTCCCTACGACTACTGGGCCATCGAGTACGGATACACGAACGAGAGTCTTGAGCCGATCCTTGCACGGGTCGCCGAACCGCAACTCATCTACGCAACGGATGAAGACACCGGCGGACCGGATCCACGCGCACGTCGTTTCGATCACGGCAAGAATCCGCTGAACTACACCGAGTCACAGATGAAACTCGTGCGAACCCTGCGTGAGAAGATTCTCGAAGAGATGGTCGAAGATGGTGACAGCTGGGCCAAGGCACGACGTGCCTACGAGATGCTGCTGAACAAGCATGTCCAGGCCGTCAGCATTGCTTCGAACTGGGTCGGCGGCAGCAAGGTCAATCGCGACAAGAAGGGTGATCCGGGCAACCGGCCTCCCATCGCACCCATCGAGGCCGAGCAGCAGCGACGAGCGTTGCAGGTCGTGCTCGACAACACCATGTACGACGAAGCCTTCGGTCTTTCACCCGAACTGCTGCGCCACATGACCGTCGACCGATGGTTCGATGGCAGCAGCAGAAGTTTCTCGGACGAAACCTGGCCGGTGCACTCCCGCATCTCCGGTATCCAGGCTTCCGCGCTGTCGCAGCTGATGAACCCGACCACCATGAACCGGATCCACGACAACGAGTTCCGGGCCCTGGAAGACGAGGATGTGGTGACGATGCCCGAAGTACTCGACACGGTGCACCAGGCCGTGTGGACAGAGATCTACGAGGAACCGAACGACCAGTACGATGCGAGGTCCCCATACATCACATCGCTGCGTCGAAACCTCCAGCGTGAACACCTGGAACGGCTCATCGACATGAGCATGCCGGCCAATGGCTTCGGCTCGGCCGCCACCCCCGTTCAGAATCTCAGCCGAATGCACCTGCAGACACTGCGGGGCAACGCGAGCAGTTTCATGAACGCCAACCAGAGCACGATCGATCCCTACACGAAGGCCCACCTGAAGGAGGTCGTCGCAATGATCGATCGCGTCCGTGATGCCCAGTACATCTACAACAGCCACGAAATGGGTGGCGGTGGTGGCCCCATCACGATCTCATTCCCCGGCCGCGGAGAAGTGGATTGATCCTCCACCAACCTTGACTGCACGCAAGGGGGCTTCCCATGGAGGCCCCCTTGTTCATTTTGCAGCAGCAGGAATGCCGGATTCCACGAGAACCGGGTCGGACGTGACCACGGCATTGACGTCCGTGGACGCATCCCCGGGCACCCAGGGGCCTCGACAGGCATCCATGTGCAGAAGGACAATGGTCTCGTCATCGCCGTCATGCCGAGCCGTCGGCTGAAATGCATCGCTCGCGTAGCGTGCCGTGCTCGAGAGACGCACCTCGTCAATGGCACCATCGAAGAAGGACGTTCCCACTCCACCGGCACCGACGTCCGCACCTACGAGCAGCGGCAACTCGTTTCGTGTCCGCGTACCGGATCCGGGCAACCTGCCCAGGAGTTTTCCGTCGAGGTACAACCGGACCTCCGCCCCGTCGTAGACACCGGCCAGGTGGTACCAGCGGCCCGGCGCGAGCGTCGTTCCGGGATCCTCCAATTCGACGTACGCACCATCGAGGTGGATATAGAAGGACGGATGTCCTTCGGACACGAAGAACCCGTACTCCGATCCTTCGGTCTTCGCGATCAATCCACGCCGACCGGTGTACGCGTCACCACGGAACCAGGTCTCGAGTGTCATCGGTCCATCACCCAGTGCCACCTGCCCGGATGGAATGCGAAGGACATCGTCGGTGCCGTCCAGTTCGATGGCGAGATCCGGGTCGGCGGCGGCGACATCACCGAACGAACCCACCATGGGAATCGGGTGATGCCGAGGCGGCACGTGGTACCTGCCCCCCTCGGCGAGGTAGTCGTACTGCACGGACAGTTCCGGTGATCGCCAGGCCGCATCCATGCTTCCCGGCGGCATCCAGGCCTTGAATGTGATCGCAACACGCTCACCGGGCGCAAGCGTACGGTGCTCGTGCTCGGGACGAAAGATCCAGCGACTGTCCTCGCTGTGGGGAATCACCAGTGCCTCGATCGGTTGACTGACGGGGTTGTGCAGTTCCACCACGAACTCGTCCTCGATGCCCGCCTTCATGTCAAAGGCGATTGGATCGTCGAGTCGTGGATCCAGGGCGGCCAGTCGTCCGGTTTCGTCGCTGACCGTTCCCGTGATGCCGCGCACATCCATGATCTCGCCGACGGGAAAGGCGGCAAGGGCGATCTGGTCGTCACGCACGGTGACGAGGTGATACTGGTGGAGGTAGCCCGCCTCGGGGACCGCTTCGGACTGCCCACCGCCGACCGTGGCGAGGGTCACGTACTCGATGTCGTCGTGCGGACCGTCGTACCGCATCCGGTGAATGTGGCCAGCGAACACCGCGCGAACGTTTCCGGCGTCGGCCAGCAGCTGGTGAACGCGATTCCAGTCATCTCCGTATCCCCCGCCAAGCCACCGTGGGTGATGCAGGAAGACGAAGACATGCGTCTTGTCCCGGGCCTGCGACAGCGTCGATTCAAGCCATGCGAACTGCTCTGGACTCATGCGCTGGGCCTCGGGTCGCCCGAACGTCTTGGCACCCGTGGCCGGGTCACCTTCATCGGTATAGAGCACGATGAACATGGAACCCTTGTGTTCGAAGGCGTACCACAGTGGGCCGAAATGCATTTCGTAGTTGCCCTCGTGCTCACCTTCCGGCCGCGGGCCTTCCCCTCTCCAGTAGACATCATGGTTGCCTGCCACGGGAAACCAGGGCATGAGCAGTCCATTCATGGTGTCCTTGAACTCCGTCATCTGGACCATCCACTGGGGTGCCTCGTTGTAGCCGTTGATGAGGTCGCCGACAGTCATCACGAAATCCGGCTCGACGAGGTTCACGTCCTCGACGGCATCCGCGAGCACCGCGATTCCAGCGGCAGGCCCACCGGTCCGATCTCCGAAGATGGCGAACATGAAGGCATCCTGCTCCACCGGAAGCTCCAGTGGTGCACCGGTGCGGTTCGTGATGAACCGGGAGGAGTCCGTGGTGGTGGGGTGTGGATCCGGGTGCAGTGGATCCGTCACATCGGCCGACAGCATCGAGGTGCCGGCCAGGACGATAAGAGCGATGGTGTACTTGGGCATGCACCCATTGAACCTTGATGGCTCGTCCCGGGCAAGTGCAGTATCGTGTCCGTCTGAAAGAACCAGGGACACCTCATGGCAGCCGAACGAATCACCGCGACGATGATGGCGGGCATTCCCGCTCACAACAACTCGCTCTTCCATCGAATCCAGTTCAACGTCGGCGATCCCGCCGCCTGGATCGACGTGAACGGCCACAGCACGATGATCGTCCGTGACATCGAGATGCAGCGTGCGAAGAAACACGCGGTCGCGGACGCCGTGGCATGCCCGGCGGACTTCGCTCCCGAAGGAGGGCTCTCGGGCGACCGCGAAACCGCGACTGCCCAGGCGGCCGCGGAATTCCTTCGTCGAGCCGGCGTCACCGCGGCAATCGTCGATCGAACCCTTCCGATGAGTTTCGCCCACGAGATCGACCAGGTGGGCATCGAACTCGTCTACGACCATGATCTCGGCGTAACGCAACGCCGCGCCAAGAGTGAACAGGAACTGGACGCGTTGCGAACCGCCCAGGCCGACACCGAGGCCGCCATCGAGATGGCCTGCAGACTCGTCGCCGGATCCGAGGCCGGCGCTGACGGCATTCTCCACCACGACGGCGCACCACTGACATCCGAGCGGGTGCGCAACGCCATCGACGTGTTCCTGCTCGCCCGAAACTACGCGAACCCCGCGAGCATCGTCGCCTGCGGCCCCCAGTGCGCCGATTGCCACGAGGTCGGCTCCGGCCCCATTCGCACCAGTGAGACGGTCATCATCGACATCTTTCCCCGCAACCGGTCCTCGCTCTACAACGGCGACTGCACCCGGACGGTCGTGCACGGTGACATTCCCGATGCAGTCCAGGCGATCCATGCCGCGGTCGTCGAGGCCAAGGCCAGGGCGATCGATGCCGTCCGGGCTGGAGTGACCGGCGAAGATGTGCACAAGGCGACGATCGCATCGATCGAGGCCGCCGGCTGGCCGGTCGGGCCGCCGTCCGATGCACCCGCCGATGATTTCGTGGGCATGGTTCATGGAACCGGCCATGGCGTCGGACTGGATGTCCACGAGCCCCCCCTGCTTGATCTCAAGGGGCCCGAACTGGTCGCAGGCGACGTGTTGACCATCGAACCGGGCCTGTATGGTCGACTGGTCGGCGGGGTCCGCATCGAGGACATGGTTGCCGTAACGACGGATGGCTGCGAGAACTTCAACCATCTGCATGAAGGCTTGAAGTGGACTCCCTGAAACACCTGCAACGGAGCATCATGCACACAAGCCCCCCAAGCGACAGAAGTGGCCTCCAAATCTGTTCCATGTCGATCAGCGCACTGGGAGTTGCTGTCGGTCTCTGGGCGATCTACACGAGCTTTGATGTGGCCGGCTTCTCAACAGCGACCATCATCATGTTTTTCCTTGGAAATCTCGGTTTGCTCACTGCCGCTTTTTCCAGTTCCAAGGAACTACGCAGGGGATTCTCCATGGCATGGTGGCTCGCAAGCCTGCTGTGTTTCTTCCTGGGTGGTGGAATTGCCATTGTCCTGCCGTGGCAGTCACCGATACCGTGGCCAGCTGCCGCCCTGTGTGCACTGGCAAGTTTGATGGCCTGCATCCACAGTATCCGCACGCTCATTCCATACGTACCAGCAAGACACGGCAGGCCCGCGGTCGTGCTGGGACTTGGCAGCGTGTGCAAGAGCGGCTTCGGAGAGAATGGTTTCCAGACTGCCGTAGTCGGCTCCAGCGTGTGGTGCCTCATCGGTGCAGCGGCATCTGCCTTGACGGTGCTTGGAATTTCACTATTTTCATCCTGGTGACCTGAAACAGGCTGGTTGACAGAAAAGGGGATCATGATGGCTGATGCAGCAGGACAGGGAACGGCTCAGACCAAGGCGTACGGAGCACTCCTGCTGGGACTCGCCTCCTGGGGATGGGGACTGGGGTGGTTCGTGACGGGACTCGTGCGAAGGTCGATCGACCAGGACGAAGCAGTTCTGGTCGGAAGCGAGTTCGCATCCGTCATCTTCATTCCCGTCGCGATCGTCGGACTGCTCATGGGCATGGCCGCGCACAACACAAGCGACCATGCCACGAAGTTCGTGCACCTCGTGACCGCCCTCAACGCCATCTACATCCTGTTCGCGATCGTGCTCTGCATCATCGCCTTCAGCGTGTGATCACGCGGCATCGGGAATGACCGGCGGCATCGGACAGCCCAGGCTGTCGGCGATGGCTCGCAGCAGTTCGGCTTCCTCGATGGTTGTTTTACCGTCGTGATCGATCGTCGCCTCACAGGCTTCCAGGAGGACCCTGCGATCCTGGAACCGGATGCGCTGCAGTCGGTTGAGAGCGGTGCGAAGATTTCGAAGCGAGCACTGACTTTCTTCGGGCATCCGCAGATTGGATGAACCGAGCCGCTCGATGCCGGCCTTCCAGCCCGGCATGGCCGAGCCAGCATCGTCGCTGCCCAGCCGTGCGACAATTGCCAGTACCAGGTTCGCATCATCGATGGACTTGGAAAGTCGACGATTGCGCGGCGGATGCTTCGAGTCAGCCTGGAATCGTTCACCGAGGTGCCGCTCCAGGGTCGTGTGAATGCACCACTCGAAGAGGCTGACCTGGCCGTCACTACGAATGACACTGGTCACGATGCCCATGAACTCGTCGTACTGCGGCTGGGACATTCTCGACAGGGCGGGAATCGCCATGTCGATCAGTGGAAGTCGCTGTGACGGGTGCAGGTTCCGAATCGTGGCGTGCAGGTTGCGCAGCATCTTCAGGTGCTGCTCATCCAGTGATGCTTCCAGGGAGGTCAACTCCCGTGAAGCATCCGTCCCCCCCGGCGGAAGAAGCAGGCCGAGAATGACCAACCTGGCACCCCATGGATCGTGCGTCGCCGCCTTGATCGAATCCGGCAGCGTGCTGATCACGTGCCCGACGGCCTTGATGGATTCCGGGTTGACGACCCCGATGCTTTCCACCGCCGCATGAACGGCCGACGTCGAGACCTCTCCCGCAAATCCACTGGCACCGGCTGCGGACGCGATGCGTGATGCCTGCGATGCCGGTGCCTCCCCGACTTCCGAGACGGGAACCCCTTCGATGCGGGAAATCCGATCCGCCAGAGGCGGGTGGGAGGCGAAGACGGAGTCGAGCGCCTGGGCGAAGAACATGTGGTTGTATTCGCTGGCCGTATGTGGCATGGAAGTCTTCTTCTTGATGCCACCGATGGCCCGAAGCGCTCCCCCGATACCGTCCGGGTTTCGCGTGTACTGCACGGCCGATGCGTCGGCCAGAAACTCACGCTGGCGAGAGACCGCGGCCTGGATGAGGCGCCCAAAGAAGGTGCCGATGAATCCGACGGCCATCATGGCCAGGCCAAAGATCAGGAAGAAGGCTGCACCGTTGCCCTTGTTGTTGGAACTGCTTCTGCCTCCAGAAGAGAGCCCGGCGGTCCGGAGGACGTAGTACCCGATGACGCCCATGACCAGCAGGCCGTGAATCACGCCGACGAGGCGGATGTTCAGGCGCATGTCACCATTGAAGATGTGGCTGAACTCGTGGGCCATGACGCCCTGCAGTTGATCACGGGACAGCCCTTCCACGCACCCCCGGGTCACACCGATGACTGCATCGGTGGGTCGGTACCCGGCCGCGAATGCGTTGATGGTGTCATCCTCGATCAGGTACACGGGAGGAACAGGAACACCGGAGGCAATGGCCATTTCCTCGATCACGTTCAGCAGGCGGCGCTCATCAGGTCCCGCATGTTCGTAATCAAGCAGTTTTCCACCGAGCGATTCGGCCACGACACTGCCGCCGGAGGCCAGGTGAAGAATCCGGTACAGGCTTCCGCCGCCGATGATGAGGGTGCAGAGCCCGAGGATGCCCAGGAAAATGGTCCAGTTCCAGTACTCGACGACGACAACGCTGTTTCCAGCACCGCCCTGGTTGGAACTGGCGCTCACTTCCGACCAGTTGAAGAGGATCATCGCCACGATGTACAGCACGATGACGATCGAGACGATCGCCATCGCAAAATACAGGACCAACCGGCCGGTTCTGCGGCGGGCGTGATCCTGGTGTGCGAAAAAGTCCATTGCCACGACTGGTCACCTCGGGAAGGAGTATCTCAGGTGAAACTGACCTTGGGCACTTCCCGAACCGAGTCATCCTTGACCTCGAACATCTGGGCTTCCTGGAAGCTGAACATGTTGGCGATGATGGAATCCGGGAAGGATTCCCGCTGCACATTGAAGTGCATGACCGAATCGTTGTAGGCCTGGCGGGAGAAGGCGACCTTGTTCTCGGTCGTGGTCAGTTCCTCCTGGACCTGCAGCATGTTCGCGCTGGCCTTCAGATCCGGATAGGCCTCCATGGTGACGTTGAGTTTGCCAAGCGCCCCCATCAGCGAGCCTTCCGCACCGATGAGTCCCTTCATCGCGGTGGCGTTCGTGGGGTCACCCGCCACCGCCTTGGCAGCCTGCGCCGCCTGATTGCGGGCCTCGGTCACCGCCTCGAGGGTCTCCTTCTCGTGCTTCATGTACCCCTTGGCCGTCTCGACGAGATTGGGAATCAAGTCATAACGACGCGTGAGTTGCACATCGATCTGGGCAAAGGCGTTCTTCACGCGATTGCGACCGACGACGAGCTTGTTGTACATCGCGACGACCATGAAAATCAGGATCAGGATCACCACGCCAATGACGATTGCGACGATGATCCCGCCGCCAAGTGCCAGGTTCAGATGCATTGAAGTTCCTCCAGTGAAATCATGCGATTCTCCATACACTAGCAGATGCACGCATTTGGTCCCTCCTGTTCAGGATGCATCATGGCTCCCGACACCGACATGCCGAATCAAGATGATCATCCGGTCTCCGAGGAGACCGCAAGGCGATCATTCTTCAAGCGTGTGACGGAACGCCGTGAAAAAGCGAAGGCCGGATTCGCCCGGCTCAAGGAGCATCTCGGACAGGAGAAGGAGGAAACGAAGGAGATGCTCGACATCTACCACCGCGCCTCGGAGGGCAAGGCGTCCAAGGAAGAGATCCACCGGGCCAACGAGCAATTCGGCGACCTGCTTCGCCTTGCGGGCATGGGTACCTTCTTTACCCTCGTCCCCGGCAGCGCATTGCTGCTGCCCCTGGCGATCTACGGGGCCGGGAAGGTCGGAATCCGCCTGCTCCCATCAGCTTTTTCTGAAGACGGCACGCACGACAGCGAGCACGCTACGAACCCGGACGACGAACCTTCATGACCCCGTTCATCGTGGTCCAGTGACCGGGGTAGGTGCACACGTACACGTACTCCCCGGGCTGCTCGGGGGCGGTGAAGACGAGTTCCGCGGAGGAGCGGGGCTCGACGATCGGGATCCAGTGCAGGATCTCGCGCATCTTCGGAACGTAGTGACGATCCTTGGCGCGTGAGGTTGTTCCCAGCAGCGTGGCCTTGCGGCCGATTTCCTTGAGACTCCCGGGCACACCGATCACCAGGTTGTGCGGCTTGTCGTCGGGGTTCGTGAGCACCAGTCGTACCGGGGCACCGGCCTCGACCGTGAACTCCTTGAGGTCGTAATCCATTCGATAGGGTGCCGCGGCGATCTCGATAGTCGGGACACGCAGGGAGGACAGCCTTGAAGCGAGGTTCGGTTCGCGGTCCGCAACAGCCATCGCAGCCACGAGTACCGGGTCGTCCTGGGACGCAAGTGGGATGGGTTCCACCATGGCGTGCACGGTGTCGCCAAGTCGATCCGACCAGGGAACGACTCCACCATCGGCAAGCGTCATCAGGGCCGCATGCTGGATTCGATGCGTCGGATCATCGTTGAGCTGGTACTCGACCACCGATCGGCTCGCGGGCTGCTCGACTCGCTGCCAGGCCGTACCGCGTTCACCATCGAGAATCGTGATGGTGTACCCGTCGATCCGCTGCCAATACGGTTCATCCTGCCGGTTGTGGACATGGATCGCATCGATGGGCTGCAGGGAACCCAGGTCCACTTCCCACCAGGGATCCGGCTGGCCCTCGTTGGTATGCGACTGTGATCCACTGGCGAACGACGGACTCGCATCGCCATCGATGGCGTTGGCGGGCACCCCGCCCCATGCCTCGGAGGACTGGGTCGCGATTCCCTCTCCTGCGATGTTTCGTCCCGCCGAGTACACCTCCACTTCGGCCAGGGTCAGTGGCTCGGCTCCCGGCAGATCGATGCGAACGTAGCGACCTTCCACGGTACCCATGGCGGACGCATCTCCGTCTCGCCACAGAAGCGGATCCACGATGAGCTTGGCGACATGCTCGTTGGCTCCGTCACGCATGTCACCCTCGGGAAGAAGGCGGACCGCTTCCAGCCAGCGGGTCACCGACTGCTCGTCAAGATCGCTGCGGGACAGGTGGGCCAATGCATCGTCTTCCGCAAGCATCCTTGCAGCCAGCAGGGCGCGCCGCGTTGGTTCCAGGCGAGCCGATGCCATGGTCAATTCGAGTTTCGGCTCGATCGCAGCCAGTTCATCGGGCGTCATCGATGCCAGCAACTGCCCCGGTTCACTGGACTCACCGGCAGTCCGAGCATCATCACGCTCAAGTTCCATCAGCCATCCATCAGCGGGGGCAACTTCGAGTTCAGCGGAGACGGCGTCCAGGGCGGCACGCCGCTGTTCGATCGAAGCGTCGGCACGCTGCAGAATGGCACGCTGCACCGCAGGCAACGGCTGCATCCGTGACAGGGCACCGGTCGACACCGTGACGAGCAGATTGTCGATTGCAGTGGGATTCGCCTCGGCGTAGGGCCAGCCTTCCTGCAGTGCGATCGTCCAATGCGGTGCGAGTTCGATGGTGGTCTGCTCCAGCACATGGTCGAGTGTTCGGTCCGTCGGGTGCCGCGATGCTTCCAATGCGATCTCGGCTCCATCGAGGTTGTCGAGCCAGGATGCAGCAACCACCGCTTCCAGTCGCACCCGTGGTGCCGGATCGTTGGCCGCAGCATGCAGAAGCTCCACCGTGTCCGGAATGCGATCGGACCATGTCGAAAGTACCCGGACGCCGGCGGCACGGGCTCGAGGATTTTCACTGGACAGCACGCGTCGCAGCCTGGACTCATCCACCACGTCATGATTCTGAAGAACCCAGAGCGCTTCGAGCTGATCGTGCTCGGTTGCGTCCGATCGCGCAAGCCACTGTTCGATCGCCGCCGTCACCGCATCGGTCGGCTGCATGCGAAGGGCGAGGCGGGCTCGGTCCCGAGTGCGCCGCTCCGGATGCTCCAGTACGGAAAGTTGTTCCGATGCCGACATGCCTGTCACGTCGACGATCTCGGTCAACGGAGCCCCGCTGCGCACGATCCTCCAGACCCGTCCATGCGAATGGTCCCGGTTGGGGTCACGAAGCGAGTGCTGCATGTGCCCGATCAGCGGGTTGTACCAGTCCACGAACCACAACGCCCCGTCCGGACCGACCTGGATGTCGCACGGACGGAACAGCGGGTCGTCGGATACCAGCAGATCCTGCTGGTGCCGGCCGAGAATGCCCGAGCCATCGTCCAGAAGATTGTGCTGCCGGATGCCGCGCAGCGTGATGACGTTGGTCAGCAGGTAGTCGCCCTGCATGGATTCACCAAGGTGCTCGCTGGAGACGACCTCGCAGCCGCCGGTAGGACGGATTCCCTTGTCGTTGAAGGTCGGAACCCCGCGATGCTTGCGGTCGTAGCTCATGCGGGACGCGATGTTGGCCCCAAGGTAGTTTGCGCCGCCCGAGGCATCCGCCACGTAATCCTGACCCCACCCGTCGAAGACATGTCCCCAAGGGTTGGCGAAGGCGTAGGACACATGCACGCGGACCTTGCCGGTCCGTGGCTCGTATCGGAAGACGGCACCGTTCTTGACTCGAACAGGACCATGCGGCGTCTCGACCTGTGAGTGGTGGAAGGTCCCTTCCTGGAAGTACAGCCCCCCGCCTGGCCCCCATTCAAACGCGCTGAGGGCATGGTGACTGTCCTCGGTGCCGAATCCATGCAGAACGGTCTCGCGGGTATCCGCACGTCCATCTCCATCCGTGTCCTTGAGGAACAACAGGTTCGGCTGGGCGGCAACGTAGACACCGCCATCACCGAGTTCGAATCCGGTCGGCACATGCAGTCCATCGGCGAAGACTTCACAGGTATCGGCACGGCCATCACCGTCAACATCCTCGAGAACGAGCAGTTTGTCTTCGGGCTTCACGCCCGGCAGGTACTGGGGATAGGTTGGAATGGCGAGCACCCAGAGCCGACCCTTTCCGTCAAACGTCAGCGCGACCGGGTTGGCCAGTTCGGGAAAGTCCAGCTCGCTCGCAAAACATTGCGCCTCGTATCCCTCCGGAAGTTCGAACCCCGCGATGGTTTCCGAGGGATCACGGTAGATGATCTCCGGTCCCTCGTAGTTCGTCTGGATGTCCGCAAGTTCGCCCGCCTCACCATCGTCTACCGGGGCGGGGTCAAGACCATTCGCAAGAGCGTGCACTCGGGCATCACGACGTTGCACCATCCCATCGAGTTTGTTCATCTCGGCCGGGAAGTTGACGACTCCAAAGGGATTCTTGCGCCCACCCATGACGTAATAGGAGTTGATCGGCCGGTAGCGATGGAAGAACTGGAGGTTCTTCTCGGCGATCGCCTCACGCAGCGGCTCCAGGGCATCCCAATCCGGATCAGGCTGCGCTCCGAAGAGCGCCTGCATCATGGCCTCGGCTGCCAGTCGATGACCGGCATCGTTGAGATGAATGCCGTTGATGGTGATGGGTGCTGTCGTCGGGTCGACCATGCGAGCCCACGTTGGCGAATACAGATCGATGAACCGCGCCCCTTGTTCACTGGCAACGGACCGGATCGCCTCCGTGTATTCGGCCAGATCGGCGTTGTGCACTGCTCCATCGGGTAGATTCCCCCCGAGCTGCTCGTGGGCCACCGGTGAAACAAGAACGACCTCCGGCTCACTCCCACCCGGCTGCAGGTCACGCACCGAGGCGATGAAGTCCCGGAGCGACTCCTGAAACGACTCGATGCCTGCTGGACCATCAAAGGACTCGTTCATGCCGAAGCAGGCGATGATGATGTCCGCCTCCTGCTGCAGAAGGTGCTCCTCCATGGTTCCGAAATCCAGGGGGCGAGGCTGCAGTGAGGGAGTATCCCCAGGCCAGGCCAGGTTGCGAACCTCCAACTTGAGCTCCGGGGAGGCATGCTGCAGCAAGGTTTCAAAGCGGCCGGACTGCCCCAATCGCTCTGAAAAGGTATTCCCGACCAGAACGATTCGATGCCCCTCGGTCAATGGCAGGGGCCCCGAAGGGGCTTCCCGGGGTGTTCCATGGCCATGGGCCATCGCAGGCGCTGGAGGAGGACTTGAACTCTCGTCGCTGCAGGATCCAAGTGCCATCAGGATGCAGAGCAGTACACGGAGATGATTCAAATGCATCCGGCCATGGTACCAAGCGGACTTTCCGCCCCTGACGCCCCTTGAACGAACGATGTGTGGTCTACAAACAGGCACTGAGGGTGCCGTGAAGTGCTTTTTCCTTCTTTCTGGATCCCACTGGCTAGGAATGGCCCTGGTGAGCAGACTGGAAGTAGAACCACATCCTTCTCTCTCCCTGCTTCTGAACCAATCTCCTCTCGCAACCACGACAGCCCCCCATGCCCCCTGCGGCCTGGGGGGCTGTCGTTGGGTATTGAATCGTGGGCAATTTCTTGAAATCAAGTGTGAGATCAGCCGGCCCCACGCAGAAGCATTGTGACGCAAGGTGCGGCAGCTTCCCTCTGGATGCCTGCAGAAGCACCTGCCTAGATGAGAGATACCCATGAGAGACCTCAAGACAAACCCAATCACACTCGCTTGTACCTGTATCGCATCCCTCGCCCTGGGCATGACCGCCCTGGCCAGCACCAGCAATCTTGACACCGGTGCCTGCTGCATGGAGGACGCCGATACAGGTCAGCTTGTCTGCCAGATCGTCACCGAACATGTTTGTACGGACTACAACGGCTACTACTACGGAGACAACACCAGTTGCTCCGATCCATTCGTTGAATGCGACCCCCCAGCACACGATGGGGCGTGCTGCGTTCCCCAGGATGATGGCACGCTTCTGTGCCTGATCCTCTCTGCGGACGAGTGCGCCGGACAGAATGGCTACTACTACGGCAATGGCACCCTCTGCTCCGACCCCTTCGTCGAGTGCGATCCACCCCCGACCGAAGGAGCCTGCTGCTTTGACAAGGACGGTGTCATGACCTGTGCCGAGATCACCGACCAGAAGTGCCTGCAACTCGGCGGCACCTGGTACGGAGCGGGCACGCTCTGCACCGATCCCGTAGTCCACTGCATCCAGATCGACCTCGATGGTGCCTGCTGCTACGAAGCACAGGGCACCCTGATCTGCAATGAGATGATCGAGGCACACTGCATCGATCTCGGCGGCACCTGGTACGGACAGGGCACGCTCTGCACCGATCCACAGGTCGACTGCGTTCCGCAGAATGACACCGGCGCCTGCTGCTTCGAGGAAAATGGAACCTTCTACTGCCTGAACATGATCGAAGAGTTCTGCATCGACCTCAACGGCACGTGGTACGGCCTGGGCACGAACTGCAGTGACCCCTCGATCGAGTGCGACGACCCCCCCACCCACGACTGCGAACTGCACGCTCCGTCCAACTGCGCTGGACGCCCCCACTACAGTGATCCCGACTTCGCGGACGTGTTCCTCGGTGGGCGAGTCGCCATTGAAACGTCCTCACCGTCCATCCTTGGTGGCCAGGTCGTCAAGGTCTTCGACGTGACCAACATCAACTCCGCTCCCAACGATTCGTGGTTCGCCATGGACCGCTACAGCGATCCGGACTGGTCTCCTCAGAATCTCGGCAGCATCTTCGGCCTGGCCGTTGATGGTGACGGCAACATCTTCGTCACCGCTACTCGAAGCTGGAACTCGGACTACACCGCTTCCGGTGGATGGGGTGCCGTCTATCGACTCGATCACATCACCGGCGACATCACCCTCTTCGCGTCGCTCCCCAACCAGGGCGCCTCGCTGGGCAACATCGCCTACGACTGCGATCACGATCAGTTCTTCGTCTCCAACATCGAAGATGGCCTTGTCTATCGGCTTGATGCCGCCGGCACCATCCTCGACACGTTCGACCACGGCACCCCCTGGGGTGGCGGAGCCGGACCCGCTGCACTTGGTGATCGCGTCTGGGCCGTCGAGGTCCATGGTGGCCGCCTCTACTACTCGATCTGGAACGAAGATCGTCAGAACAAGTCCGCGACCGAGGAAAACGAGATCTGGTCCGTCGAACTCGACGCCCTGGGTCAGCCCATCGGTCTTGAGCGGTTTGAAGTCAGCATCGAAGGCTACAGCATCGATGGTGGCGATGAGTACAGTTCCCCGGTTTCGGACATCCGCTTCACCATCGAGGGCAGCATGCTCGTGGCTGAACGGAGCATGAACGGCTGGGACAACATCACTGCCCACGACGCACGTGCTCTCGAGTTCGAATGCATCGATGGACTGTGGACCTGCGATGTCAGTCGGTTCAAGGTCGGGTTCCTTCCGGGTCACAATGCCTCCGGTGGCATCGATGCCACCAGGGAACTGGTCTTTGCTTCCGGCGATGCACTGCACCTCGGTGCTGGTGACAACATCTACGGATTCCAGGCCCTTCCCATGCCCGGTGGCGACATCACCACCAGCAAGCTCGTGGACTATCAGGACAACCTGACCACACAGGACAAGACCCTCATCGGCGACCTGGTCGTCACGGACATCGACTACTGCGTGCCCGTGGGACTGAACTACGTCGACTGCCTGATGGGAACCGATGGCTCCTACCACGAGATGGGCTTCTACATGAGTCATACCGGAGCTGGGAACATTGCTGCTCTGCAGATCACTCCCCCCGCCGGCGTGACGGTATCGCAGGACTACTTCGTCGGACCGTTTGCTCCGATGTCCAGCTACCTCTTCAACACGGATGTGTACGGTGCAACCGGTGGAGGCGAGTACTGCTTCGAGGTCACCGTGTACTACCAGCATGGAGCTGCCAGTTGCACCTCCCTGTTCTGCGTCGAGTTCCCGGAGTGCAACGACCCCTGCCCCGGTGATGTCAATGGTGACATGATCATCGACATCGCCGACCTCCTGGCCGTGCTCTCCCAATGGGGCCAGACGTGCTCGGGCTGCCCAGCCGATGTCACCGGTGATGGTGTCATCAACATCGCGGATCTCCTCGGCGTCATCGCCAACTGGGGAACACCCTGCGGTTGATCCTCGCAACGAAGTTCATGGGGTGAACACCCCGGCCGATTCGTCGGCCGGGGTGTTCCAATTCCGGAACGCCCACTCGTCCGCTAGCATGTCGAATCATGTCGAAGACGCCCATGCAACCCGGTGACCGGCATCGCGCCTACTTCAAGGCGAACCTGAAGGTCATCGCAGTGCTGCTGGCCATCTGGGCATTCGTCTCCTTCGGGTGCGGGATCTTCCTGGCCCCGTGGCTCAACGAGTTCCGAATCCCGGGAACCGGGTTCAAGCTTGGGTTCTGGATGGCCAACCAGGGCTCGATCTACGTCTTCGTCCTCCTGATCTTCATCTACGTCTGGATCATGAACCGACTCGACCGCGCCTACGGCGTCGAGGAGTCCGACTGATCATGGATGTGCAGGCCTGGACATGGATCTTCGTTGGAAGCAGTTTCGCGCTGTACATCGCAATCGCGTTCTGGTCCCGCGCCCGATCCACCGGCGAGTTCTACGTCGCCGGCAAGCACGTCTCTCCAATCGCAAATGGCATGGCGACCGCCGCAGACTGGATGAGTGCCGCCTCGTTCATCGGCATGGCCGGTCTGATCTCGTTTCTTGGTGCCGATGGCGCCGTCTACCTGATGGGCTGGACAGGCGGCTATGTGCTCCTCGCCCTGCTGCTCGCTCCCTACCTGCGGAAATTCGGCAAGTACACCGTGCCGGACTTCGTTGGTGAACGGTACTACTCGCAGACTGCCAGGCTGGTCGCTGTCGTCTGCGCCATCTTCATCTCGTTCACCTACGTCGCCGGTCAGATGCGCGGTGTCGGCATCGTCTTCAGCCGGTTTCTCGAGGTGGACATCACCTTGGGCGTGATCATCGGCATGGGAGTGGTCTTCACCTACGCCGTACTCGGCGGCATGAAGGGCATTACCTACACCCAGGTCGCGCAATACTGCGTCCTGATCTTCGCCTACATGGTTCCGGCAATCTTCCTGTCACTGATGATCGCGGGCAACCCGCTGCCTCAACTCGGATTCGGCGGCGCCAACGAAGCCGGTCTCTGGGTTCTTGATCGCCTGGATGGATTGCAGCACGAGCTGGGCTTCAGTTCGTATACCGAGTACGACTGGTCGATGATCAACATCGCCTGCATCACCGGGGCCCTGATGCTGGGCACCGCGGGGCTGCCACACGTCATCATCCGCTTCTATACCGTTCGCCGCGTCCGCGACGCCCGGATCTCGGCCGGCTGGGCGCTGTTGTTCATTGCCGTGCTCTACACGTCGGCCCCGGCCATCGCCGTCTTTGCACGTACGAATCTCCTGGAAAACGTCCCGGGACAGTCTTATGCCAATGCGCCGACATGGGTGTCTGCGTGGGAGGACTCCGGACTCATCGCCTGGCGTGACCACGATGGAAACGGAGCCATTCACTACACCGATGGCAGTGCCTTCAAGGGCAAGCCGTCGTACGAAGCACACCCCGATGGTCGCCCGATGCGAGGCGAACATGGACAACGACTCGTCAAGAATGATGATGTGGATGGTGTAAACGAGTTGTACATCGACCGGGACATCATGGTGCTCGCGAACCCGGAGATTGCGGGGCTGCCTCCCTGGGTCATTGCGCTGGTCGCCGCCGGTGGACTGGCCGCAGCCCTTTCCACCGCGGCCGGCCTCCTGCTCGTGGTGTCCTCCGCAGTCTCGCATGATCTGCTCAAGGGCACCATCGCCCCGCAGATCAGCGAACGAGGCGAATTGCGTGCTGCACGGATCGCCGCCGCCTTCGCCGTGATCATGGCTGGTGTTCTCGGCATCTACCCACCCGACTATGTCGCGGCCGTCGTCGCATTTGCCTTCGGCCTGGCTGCGTCGTCGTTTTTCCCGGTGATCGTGATGGGCATCTTCTCGAAACGATTCAACCGTGAGGGCGCCATCGTCGGCATGACCTGTGGACTCCTCTTCACGACTGCGTACATCGTCTGGTTCAAGTTCATATCACCGGAAACGAACAACGCGGATCACTGGTTCCTGGGCATCTCTCCCGAAGGCATCGGGATCATCGGAATGCTGCTGAATTTCATCACGGGAATCGGCGTATCCATGTTGACATCACCCCCACCGGATGACGTTAAAAAACTCGTGGAATCGATTCGTATCCCGGGGGAAGGCTGATTTAAAAAGTGCCAACTCTCCACTTCAGTCCGATTGCCCGCATCGATACAATCGTGCTGCTGGAGGTGCTCTTTCCTGATGCTCCTGTGTACATTCCTTGTCCTGCTGTCATCAACTCCGTCCGAAGCAATCGACTTTGCGCGTGACGTGCAGCCGATTCTGGCCAGCAACTGCTACCTCTGCCACGGACCGGATCCCTCTTCGCGAGAAGCTGGATTGCGACTTGATCTGCGCAGTGAAGCACTGGCCTCGGCCATCGTGGCTGGTCGTGCCGACCAGAGCGAACTGATCCAGCGGATCACGGCACACGATGAGGATCGAATGCCGCCGGACGATCGCCCCGCCCTCTCCCATGACGAGATCGAGGTGCTGCGGAACTGGATTGACCAGGGTGCGAACTGGTCCGAACACTGGTGTTGGCGACCCCTGGCTGACCCGCACCCTCCGAACATGCAGCAGGCCTGGTGTCGTGACCCGATTGACGGCTTTGTCCTGTCGCGGCTCGAATCGGTGGGCCTGGAACCGGCTCCCGAGGCCGATCGGGCCACCCTGCTGCGACGACTGAACTACGACCTGGTCGGGCTTCCCCCCACCGCGGAGGAACTGGCAGCGTTTGAATCGGACGATGCTCCGGATGCATGGGAACGCGTCGTCGATCGCCTCCTTGCATCACCTCGTTTCGGAGAACGATGGGCACGCCACTGGCTTGACGTGGTCCGCTATGCGGAAACATGTGGACACGAGTTCGACTACCCCATCCCGCATGCCTGGAAATACCGGGACTGGGTCATCCGGGCGATCAACGAGGACGTCCCCTACGACCAGTTCGTGCTTGAACAACTGGCGGGCGACCTTGTCGAGACACCACGGCGTCACCCAGTCGAGGGATATGACGAGTCGATCATCGGAACAGGCTTCTGGTTTCTCAGCCAGAGCACCCATGCCCCGGTCGATGTCCGGCAGGATGAAGCCAACCGGATCGAAAACCAGGTCGACGTGATGGGCAAGGCATTTCTCGGCCTGACGATCGCCTGTGCTCGCTGCCATGACCACAAGTTCGACCCGATCTCGACCGCGGACTACTACGCGCTGGCTGGCTTTCTCCAATCCTCGCGCCGGCAGGATGCGTACCTCGATCCCGGTGGCCGCATCGCCGATGCAGTCCGAATGCGAACGGACTGGAACGAACGACTGCTCTCCGATGTCCAGAAGTCACACTCCCCTCGCCCGTTGAACACCGCCGATCCTGCATCCGGCGCGTTTGAATCATTCAACCGAACCAGTTGGGCGGACTGGTTCGATGCCGGCCATGCCTTCAGCACGGGCCCGATCAACGTTGGACAGTGGTACGTGTCGGACGGACAGCCACGCCAAGCTGAAACCTCCATGGCCAGCAGTGACGGAATTGCCCGTGAACTGCAGGGAACACTCCGATCACCCACGTTCCTGATCGATCACGACCGGATCCACCTGCACGCACGTGGCAGGGACACACGAATCCGCCTGATCATCGATGGGTTCCTGCTCAACGAGTACAACCCCCTCCTGTTCGAGGGCTTCATCATCGACCTCGACAGCGAACAGTGGCAATCGCATGCCATGGACACCTCCCGGTACCACGGACACCGGGCCCACCTCGCGTTCATTGATGATGGGCCGGGCTGGATCGACATCGATGAAATCCAGTTCAACGACGAGCATGAAGCACCATGGCCGGCATCCCCCACGGTCGAATCCCCGGAAGAGCGCCCCGCTCCCGCCGAGCCGCCCCCGGGCATTCCCGAACCCCTGCGTGCACTGGCCATCACCGACGGAACGCCCGAGAACGAGCATGTCTTCATTCGCGGGCGCCATGCACAGCCCGGACCGTTTGTCGAACGGCAATTCCTGGAAGTGATCGCCGGTAACGACCAGCCCGTGATCGAATCCGGCTCCGGTCGGCTCGAACTCGCCGACCGACTGCTTGATGCGTCGAATCCGCTTCCAGCGCGGGTCATGGTGAACAGGACGTGGATGCACCTCATGGGCCGTGGACTTTCCTCCACGACCGATGACTTCGGACTGCTGGGACAGGCTCCCACGCACCCGGAACTCCTTGATGCACTGGCCCGGGATTTCCAGGACGACTGGTCCTTGAAGCAGTTGATTCGCCGCATCGTGCTCTCGAACACCTACCGCATGGCCAGCATCAATCCAGATGCCCGGTGTGTTGAGCTCGATCCTCAGAACATGCTGCTGCACCGCATGAACCGCCGGCGGCTCCAGGGCGAGGCGATCCGTGATGCAGTGCTCATGATCTCCGGGGAACTCGACACGTCGATGTACGGCCCACCTGTCCCCGTTCATCTCAC
This sequence comes from Phycisphaerales bacterium, assembly GCA_029245245.1. Classification (GTDB taxonomy): domain Bacteria; phylum Planctomycetota; class Phycisphaerae; order Phycisphaerales; family SM1A02; genus UBA854. The sequence goes on along the minus strand of JAQWPT010000021.1, from coordinate 99,467 downwards.
TGATTTCATGACCGGACGAGGTCGCCCTGGATCCTCCGGTCCCCTGGATGGGGCTGGCCGCCGGAGCATCTACCAGGAAGTCCGACGCAACTTCCTGCCACCGATGATGCTTGCCTTCGACCTGCCGATACCGTCCACCTGCCAGGGACGGCGGCACGACTCGAACGTGCCTGCTCAGGCACTTGCGATGATGAATGATCCGTTCATCGATCTGCAATCCCAAGCCTGGGCGGATCGCATCACCGCCGTGGCAGACGCAACGGACGAGCGCCGCGTACGCATGATGTACCTCGACGCCTACGGACGGCCCCCTTCACCAATGGAGGCCCGGCGTGCCGTGGCGTTCGTTGCCGCTTCACCGGAGAGCGGGTGGGACGACCTCGCCCATGTCATGTTCAACAGCAAGGAGTTCATCTTCATCGACTGAAGAACCCGAATGCACCACTGTGGCAGATATCTCGAACGTCCCTGCTCCCGACGCACGATGCTCAGGCAATGTGCTGCGGGGTTTGGTGGAGTTGCCATGGCCGGGCTCCTTTCTGATCGCACCTTCGCCGGTCCACTGTCGGGTTCCACACCTCCGCACTTCGCTCCCAGGGCTCGCAACATCATCTTCCTGTACATGGATGGCGGACCCTCCCAGGTGGACACGTTCGATCCGAAGCCACGACTCACGGATCTCCATGGCAAACCGTTCCCGATGCAGATGGAGCGAACCCAGTTCAACGACGTGGGCAACGTGCTGGGGTCCCCCTGGTCCTTCGATCGCCATGGCGAGAGTGGGCTGCCCGTGAGCAGGCTCTTTCCACATGTCGCGACATGCGCCGACGACCTCTGCGTGATCCGATCGATGACCAGCGAGTTCTCCGAGCACACCAATGCAAACTACTTTTTGCATACCGGGCTCGGGCTCGCCGGAAGGCCGAGCATGGGCGCGTGGGCGAGCTACGGCCTCGGCAGTGAAAACCAGAACCTGCCCGGCTTCGTCGTACTCAACGGGGGACTCACGCCCCCGGGTGGGCTCGACTGCTTCAGCAACGGGTTTCTTCCCGCCACCCACCAGGGCTCGATCATCAAGCCCGCCGGCACGGGACTGGCCAACGTCCGACCGGGCGACGCGGCTTCCAGTCAGCAGCGAAAGCGCAACCTTCTTCGTGACATCGATGCGGAGTACCTTGCCCGCACCGGTGGTGATGGTGCCGTGGAATCGGCCATCGCCAACCATGAACTGGCATTCAGAATGCAATGGGCCGTTCCGGAACTGATGGAGATCGCCGGTGAATCCGAGGCGACGAAGCAACTCTACGGCATTGATGCCGAGTACGAACCGACCAGGATCTATGCCCGCCAGTGCCTGCTGGCTCGACGTCTCGTCGAGCGGGGTGTCCGCTTCGTGGAACTCACCTGTCCGGTGGTCAGTGGAGACCGATGGGATCAGCACGACAACCTGAAGGAAGGGCATGAAAACAATGCCCGAGCCGTCGACCAGCCCATTGCAGGCCTCCTCAAGGATCTCAAGTCACGGGGACTGCTTGATGAAACACTGGTGGTGTGGGCAGCCGAGTTCGGGCGTACGCCATTCGCCCAGGGCGCTGACGGACGCGATCACAATCCATTCGGATTCACCATCTGGATGGCCGGCGGTGGAGTCCGCGGCGGAATGATCCACGGTGAAACGGACGAGTTCGGCTACCGGGCCGTCGATGGAGTCATGGAAATGCACGACCTGCACGCGACGATGCTGCACCTGGTCGGAATCGACCACACCCAGTTGACGACGCGACACGCCGGCCGCGACATGCGGTTGACCGATGTCCATGGCCACGTGATCCACGACATCATCGCGTGATCAGAGGCTGCCGATCCCGATCCCCACGAGAAAGACAAGCACTCCCCCGATGATCACCTGGAAGGACGCCGACAGGAACGGTGTATCCATGTAGCGGTTGCGTATGAACGCGATGGCGACCAGTTCGACCCCCACCACGATCGTCGCAACGATCATCGCCGTCAGGAAGTGTGGGATCAGGAATGGGAGGGTATGGCCGATGCCGCCAAGGGTCGTCATCAGGCCACAGACCCAGCCACGAACCCAGGGGTCGCCACGGCCACTGATCTTGCCGTCATCGGACATCGCTTCGGCAAATGCCATGCTGATACCAGCGCCCAGCGATGCCGCCAACCCAACCAGGAATGTCTTCCATGTGTCTTCCGTGGCGATGGCCGCGGCGAAGATCGGGGCCAGTGTCGAAACCGACCCATCCATGAGACCGGCCAGTCCCGGCTGCACGACCTGCAGGACAAACTGGCGCTCGGGAGCGTCATTGCCTGTTTCTGCTACCAGGGCCTCTTCCTTCGATGGGTCAATCATCACACGTGATCATACATCATGTGTTGTCTTCATCATTCCTGAGCAATTTGATCGATCGCCACCGACCAGATTCGAACCGCCATGCCATGCCGATGCCGACGACGACGATGTAGATGACTGCGCCGATCCACGGCCCGATCGCGCCCCACTGCGGCATCCAGTGTGCCAGGCCATACCCGAGGCCGATGATGAAGAGCCAACTGCTGATCGCGATGAAGAAACCGGGCCAGATGACATCGCCAGCTCCACGCAGGGCTCCGCTGTAGGTGATGCCAAGCGCGTCGAGGGCCTGGCAGAAAGCCATGACAAGCATCAACTGCACGCCGATCTCGAGAATTTCATCGTACTGGGCAGGATCCACGTCTCCCCCGATGAAGAGTTCGATCATCGGCGCGCGAAATACGATGAAGAAGATTGCGCAGACCGTCATGAACACGATGGAAAGCCCTACGCTCCAGCGCGCGAAACGCACCGCCTGTTCCGGATTTCCGGCTCCGATCGAGTTCCCGACCAGCGTGTTGGCGGCGAACGAAATCGCGACTGCAGGCATGAAACTCAGGTGCATGTATCCGAGCACGATCCAGCCGGCAGTCATCGAGTTCTCACCGAAAATGCCGACCAGGACCGTCATGAAGAGAGACCAGCAGACAAGTTCATTGCCCGAGACCAGTGAACCGGGCCAACCAAGCCGAACCAGTTCACGAATGGTCGGCAGGTGCAGCCGCCAACTGCATCGAGAGCGGTATGCCTGCTGGCAGCGAGGGCCGAGAAAGACAAGCAGCGGGATCATCAGCTCGACAAAGACGCCTGCGACCGTGCCGATGGCTGCTCCATGAATACCCAACGACGGAATGCCCGGCACTCCGGGAAGATTCAGGATCGGCAGCCCCTGTTCACCGAAGATCAGGATGTAGTTGAGCACCACGTTGACGATGTTGCCGATGATGACGGCCACCGTGACGACCTTCGGCCGCATGATGCCGAAGAAGAACTGGTGAACGCTGCGGGCGCAGATCGTGAACAGGCCACCCAGCAGCAGGATCTGTCCATACTCGCTCTCAAGTTCCAGCAGGCGATCCATCTCGTCGATGGAATGACCTGCATGCACGATGGACTCGAAGAACCAGGGCAGCATTGCAGCCCAAGGCAGGAGAACAACGATCCAGATCGCGATGCTGATATGGATTCCACCCCAGAGATACCGGGCCACCCGCTCCGGACTTCCCGCCCCAATGTGCTGGCTGACATAGGTATTGACAACCACCAGCGCTCCCATCGTGAAGGCAAGCGGTGTGAAGGCCCAGATCCCTCCGTTCCCCTGCGCAGTCAGTTCGAGGGGGCCGATCTGCCCGACCATCAACTTGTCGACGAACTGCATGACCGTGTAACTGGTCATGGTGATGATCGTGGGCCAGGCCAGGGCCCAGACCTCGGCCAGAGGGTGCCGTGGCGCGGCTTCGGGTTGTGTGGGCAGCGAACTCATCTGGGTGGTGTCAATCTTCCGGACCGGGTCGCACGGTCATGACGCCGTTCATCATTCGCCAGTGACCGGGATAGGTGCAGACGAATGGGTATCGACCCGGCCGTGACGGCGCGATGAATCGAAGTTCACCGCTGCCTCCCGGATCCACCATCGGCATCACGTGCAGAATCCTGGGCGAGTCCGGTACCCAGTGCCGTGCCTTGGCCTCCTTCGTGGCGCCCAGCACATCAACCTCCCGACCGATCGCTCGAAGCGAACCAGGCTTCAGCACCAGAAGATTGTGCGGCTGGGCATCGGGGTTGTCGAGCACGATCCGCACCGGCAGCCCCGCTACCACCTCGAATCGATTCACGTCGTAGACCATCTTGACCGGGACGGCATGCATGCGGATCGTCTGAATGCTTTCGTCAGGCCGATGCTCGACCGGCAGATCATCAAGCGCTGCCAGAGCTGCAAGGCGAACTGCTTCGTTCCGATCTGGATTCGCCAGTGGCAGCAGCACGCGCCGCGCTGCCTCGCCCCGCCCCGGTTCGCTCACCAGTCGGCCCATGGCGGCACGCAGTGCCTCGATGGAGATCTTCGAGCCAGAGTCCACTGATTTCACGGTGGCCATGGCATCGTCCCAGGTCAGCCCCACGGGCGCCGGTGCCTCGATTGGATTCTCGCGTGTCGCCAACTCCGGCATGGATCCCGGTTCGATGCGCAACGCGAACTCCATGGACTGGTCGGTCGAACCTTCCTCGCGTCCATGCACGGGGAGCACTTCCAGCCTGGGATCGTTTCCGGCGAGTCCCAGTTGCCAGGCAAGTTCCTCCTGCGCAAGGCCCCATGCGGAATTCGACAGATGCATGCCGTCGTACGTCAATGCTGGTTGCCCGTTGACAGCGGCACGACGCAATGGGCCATGCAGATCGATCGAGATCGCCTCGGTCCGCCCCGCCGCCTCGTGAACGGCATCGGCAAATCGGCCGACCGCCAGGGCATGTGAACGTTCAAGATGGTTTGCAGACGGTTCCGTGGGAATCGGGGTCACCAGCAGGACGCGCTGATTCGGCCATGCCCTCGTGAACTCCACAAGTGCGTGGGTGAATCGCCGAAGGTGCCCATCCCCCCGGATCGCGTCGACCATGCCGACGCACACGATGATCACGTCCGGCTCCAGCGAGGCGACGTCATCTGATCGAGGCAGGTCCGCGACCTCGGTGCCACCGAGTCCACGATGGTGAAACGTGACGTGCAGATCCGGATCGGCGGACTGGATGATGTGCTCAAGCACGCCACGAGCGGCAAGTTCCTCGGCAAACCCGTCGCCGACCACGAGTACCTCGTCGCCCTCCTGGAATACCGGTGCGGCACCGGCAACCATCGAAAGGCAGAGGCACAGCAGCATCGGAATGCATCGGGGGGGGGAGAGCATCGAAAAAGGATACCCGAGGGGGGAATCGTGGCGCTACCGGCGGGTCGAAAGATACTCGACGATATCTCGAACATCCCGGGGATCGAGGTGCTCGGTCATCTCCGGCATCGCGGTGACTTCTCCATACCCCTCCGTGATGACGGCCCCGGGGCGGATGATCGACTCCAGCAGAGCAGCTCGGTCAAGACGATCCCCCACCATCGAGAGGTCGGGGCCGGCGATGCCACCATGTCCATCGATCGCGTGGCAGCGTATGCAAGCCGCTCCCGGGTGGTAGAGCACCAGTGCACGACCACGTTCTGCATCGCCTCCGGTCCAGGCTGATTCGTACCAGGCTGTGCCATCATCGGAATCACCCTTGGACAGGATGAGCAGCAGTTCCATGGCGTCACCCTTGCGCAGACGGGCGAGTTCAAGCACATCCACGTGCAATGCAACCGGCAATGCTCCGCTCTGGACCTGTCCCACCAGATCAAGAAGAACCTGGTACGCCTCGGGCGTATCAATGGTGCCCAGGACCCGGAGCGATTCCTGCCGCAGATCGACATCGCCCCACTGGAGATCGGACTTGATCCGCTGCATCGCTGCGGCGGGGTCCTGGTCGGCCAGAATCATCATTCCGGCTCCCCGCAATCGAACGTCCTCGGCATCCATCGCCACCTTCATGGCTTCTGCCCGATCAGCCTCGGATGACTGCAACTGTCGAAGGCAGGCGATCCGTTCGCGTGTTCCCGCCTCCGGGTCTCGCAGAATCGCCCAGGTCATCGTGTCATCCAGCGTGATCGCATGGGCAGCCGCCAGCTCTCGGGCCGACGTCGCCAACTCGGCATCCTCATCCTGGACCAATCTTGGGAGCGCACGTGCAAGCACGCTGTTCCAGGCCTCCAGATCACGATCTCCATCGGGAACAGGACGGTATGCACCGTTGACGCGATCACGTACGGACGGTTCCGGCCAGTCCGCGAGCACGGCAACGGCTTCGCGGCGCATGGCGGGAGGGTTCGCTTCATTCAAGGCGACGGCGGCAACGGCCGCGGCATCCTCACTGCGACCACTGCGGATACCCGCATTCAGTGCTCGTCGCAGCACGGCCGTCCGCTCCTGTTCCGGCGCATCGTGCATCATGGATGCCGGGGCATCCGCCTGGAAGATGCGCAACTGGTCCAAAAGCGCCGGCATGGAATCCTCGAGAGGAAGATCATTGATCGCCCGAGCCGCCTCGGCGGCGATGAACGGATCCGGATCCTGCAGGAAGACTTCCACTGCGGAATCGTGCATCCGCCGAAGAGACAGCAGTACGGCAAGGCGAACTGCGGGAAACTCGTCACGAGACATCGCAAGCAGGGCCTCGCGATCATCAAGCCATGTCAATGCCATCACCCCGGCATGGCGAAGCAGCAGGTCCTGGTTGTCATTGGACCAGAGCATCTCCGTGATCGCATCCATCCCTTCCGTGTAGCCCAATCGCCCCACCGCCATGGTGGCGTGGTACACGACACGTGGTTCGGGATCGAAGATCAGTTCAACGAGGTCCGCACCAACCTGCGGATCACCCGCTTCACCCAGCACCCTGGCGACCTGGCCCCGAATCTCCGGGTCCGGGTCCAGCAGCAATGGACGCAATGCACCCGTCACGACCGTCGGATCACCCGTCAACCGGCCCAGCATTCCAAGTCCCCAGATGGCATGCAGCCGGGCGAGTTGTCGATCATCGGATCGGACCACCTCCCCGAAGATGTCGATCGATTCGTCACCACGCCAAGCCAGTTCAAACTGTGACTGCAGGCGGACCCGCTGGTCCTGATGTCCGAGCAGTCGAGCCAGGTGGTGGTCCTCGAGCTCTTCGAAGCCCGTCATGAACAGATCCCTGGACTCCGCAATCGCGGGATCCGCGACGTGGCGAGGATCATGGATGGTAAGAATGCGTCCGTTCTCCGCCTGTTCCCATCCTTCGACCCAGTCGGAAATGTACATCCGACCGTCGTACCCGAAGTCGACATCCGTGCAGAGCACCTTGGCGGCGAAGTCGTGCACATCTGCAACCTCGTACCCGGCACCATCGGGTTTCACCGCGAACGACTTGACCTGGCTGTGCCCGGGAGAGCCGCTGAAGTTGCAGAGAAAGAAGTGATCGTCGTAACGGTCATCCAGCCCCAGACCCGGGTAGTGCACCAGGCCCGAAGGACCATTGCCCACGTGCGCCACCGGTGGCAGGGACCATGCGGGCCGATGCTCATGGTGCGTCTCCCAGAGACCTTCCTGGACCCAGGGACCGCGCGTGTTCACGCCACCCAGGGTCTGGTACTCCATGCGCCACCCCGTCTGTCCACCCTCGGCGACGTGCACGAGGCGGGCTCGATCGCCGGCATCGGAATTGTTGTCACCCGTAAAGAGCACTCCGTAGTCGTCGAAGGCGAGTTCCTGCGGGTTGCGCAGCCCGGTGTGGAATACTTCGAGGTTTGATCCATCTGGTTCGCAGCGGAACACGGCTCCGGATGTCGGATCCTTGAGCCGGGTGCCCTCCTGGCTGACGACGTTGTACCCACGATCACCGATCGACCAGTAGAGTCGACCATCGGGTCCCCAGGTCAGGCCGTGCATGTCATGGCCGCGCAACGCAATGCGGATGCCAAACCCCTCCAGAAGAGACACCTTCGAATCGGCGACTCCGTCGCCATCCGTATCACGGAGCATCCAGAGGTGGGGAATGTTGGTGTAGTAGACCGTACCGCGATGCGCCAGCACTCCGGAGCCGGTTCCATCCAGTGGCTCGTTGTATCCATCGGAATAGATCGTGCTCGAATCGGCACGCCCATCACCGTTCTCGTCGACAAGGCGACGAATCCGGTCCTCATACTCGGTGTAGTGCCCCATGCCATTGGGTCGCTTGTGCGCCCATTCCTGGTACATCGCCAGGCGATCCTCGACCGTCTGCAGCGAGATGTCGTCAAGATTCCAATAGGGCTGGGACCTCGTATCCTCTACACCACGTTCCTGCCGGGCGGTTTCCGCGACATACACCCGGCCCTGTGCGTCAATGCAGAACGCCACCGGATCGACCAGCATCGGGTCCGACGCCCAGGTCTCCACCACGAGCCCCTCGTCGACCTCGATACGAGGTGGAGACACGTCTTGCGGCGCAGGCGCCTGCAATACACATGAAATGATGAGAAAACACGGGAGCATTGATCACAGATGGTAGCGTGCTTCAACCCCGGCAGAATGCGACAGTGAACTCGCCTGATGAATCTCCAGAACCCGCTGCGCTGCGACGAACGGCAATATTCGGGCTGGGCCGCGATCTCAGGCCTGCTGCTCTGTGCCGCCATGGCCTGCATCCTCTCACTCGACACATTGACTGCCTGAGTCGGAGCGCTCGCATCTGGATTCGCCTGGCGGCAGCAGCGATCACTGGCACGAGCAACTTGATGCGGTACAGTGCATGTTCTGCACGCAAGGATTTGAAGGAACACGATGCCACCCGTCCCGCACCCGATCACCGGCAATGAACTCCAGCGTGGCCAGTGGTACAGGTGGGTCTTCTGGGGCATCGTCTCGTTCTTTTTCCTGTATGAGTTCTTCATCCGGGTCACACCGAACGTCATCCTGCCCCAATTGCAGGAGGATCTCGGGGGCACGCCTGGTTCAACTGCAACCGCGATGTCCACCTACCTGTGGGTCTACGCCCCGATGCAACTCGTCGTCGGGCTGCTGCTGGACAAGTGGGGCTCGAAGTTCATCGTGTCCTCCGCCGCGATGGTCTGCGGTATCGGCTGCATCATCTTCTCGTATGCACCAGACCTCGCCTCCGCCGGCCTCGGCCGTGGCCTGATCGGCATGGGGTCCGCCTTTGCGTTCGTCGGAGCGATTTACATCGCAACCGTCTGGTTCCCTCCGAAGCAGCTGGGCATGATCGCCGGCATCACCACTGCCGTGGGCATGATCGGAGAAGTCATCGGACAGGTACCGGTCGCGGATCTCGTGAAGGAATACACCTGGCGAGACGTCGTGCTCTGGTCCGGATTGGTCGGCATCGGGATCGGCTTGTTCATGATGGCCGTGATTCCAAGACGCCCCTCGTGGTTCGAGAATCGATTCAAGCACGACTCGACAGCGCAAGAAAGTCCGATCAAGAGACTGGGCCTGATCTTCAGGAATCCACAGATCTGGATCATCGGCTGCCTCAGCGGCATCCTCTACCTGCCCCTGAGCGTGATCGCCGCTCTGTGGGGCACGACCTATCTGAACAAGACCATGGAGATCAGTACCAATGACGCCAGCCTCTGCATGAGCCTGCTGGCAGTCGGCTGGCTGGTGGGCTGTCCCCTCTTCGGCAAACTGTCAGATCAGTACCAGAACCGAAGAATCCCCCTTCTGATTGGAAGCATCGGCGGCTTCATCACCATGAGCCTGTTCCTGCTCGCGGAAGACATGTCGCTGACCGCCATGCTGGTCCTGATGTTCGTCATGGGATTCGTGACGAGCTCACAGACGCTTGCGTTCGCCTTTGCAATCGAAATCAATCCACGTTCGATGGCTGCAACTGCGGTCTCCGCCTGCAACTTCCTGACCATGCTGGCCGCGGCCGGACTGCAGATTGCCGTCGGGTACATCCTTGACGCGATCTCAAACAGCGGTTCTGAAGCGAAGATCCAGGCCGTGGATGTCACGCTTCTTCTGCATGATGAAACGAATCATGTCAAGGATGCATATGCAAACGTGACCCCTGCGGACTTCATGTGGGCCATCGCCGTGATGCCGATCCTGTTTCTTGTCTGCATCGGATTGTGTTTCCTGCTCAAGGAAACACATGCCCAGCCATCCGATGAAACAACCCACGGTTGAACGCTCCGGGGTGAATCAGTCTTCGATGGATTCACGCTGCTTGCGATTCTCCTTGATCACCTGGCAGCAGAAACAACCGCAGCGACTGCACGTTCGAAAGGTGCAGTGTTCTTCACCAAGGGGCAGTCGCACGAGGTTGAAGGCACCAAGATCCTGCTCGAACCCGCAATGCAGGCACTGCATGCACCCCTTTGAAGAGTCCTGATTCACATCCATGGGTGCATGATGCCAGAAGGCCGTCATCATCTGGGTTTCAAACGCTCTCAAGGATGATGCATAAAAATCTGACACGAAGTTCTAACTCGTGCGTTTACAGCGTCTTACAAGAGGCTCTGCGGCGGAGTTTTTCGGGCGGACCTGAAAACACCCTTGATTTAAGCCAAAAAAGGGGGGCGGAAACAGGATCACCAACTTGAATCTGGCGTATCCCGGGGAATTTCACCGATATCTGCATCCCGAGGAGACGCTATTTCATGCTCGCGTGAGCATGGTATTCACTCCAGCCCGCTACGCTGCGGGTCAGAACATGGACGTTTAAAAGGAGCAGTGTATGAAGGGCCTGACAACTGTGAAGTCATGGGCACGTGAGTTGATTGATCTTCTGCTGGTCTTCATCGTTCTCGGTGTGCTGGTACAGATCATCTTTGGCACTGGTGACCTGGATGCCGGTATCCCGTACTTCGGCGATGTAGTTGCCAACCTGATCGATCTTGTGAAGCAGCTTGGACAAGCTGGAGTAGTTGGCCTGATCGCCCTTCTGGTGATCGTGGGTCTCTACAGTGGTCGCACCACTTCCTGACCACGCTTCACGAAACTGAATACATGGCACCTGCCCGCCTTCCAGGCGGGCAGGTGTCTTTTTAGGTGCCTGACCGCGGTTCGTGCATTCATGCACAAACTGTTTGTCCGAGGTGCATACGCATCGAGATATCATGGAAGCCTCCAGTGAAGAGGTGACATGGCTGACAGCATCCACAATCTCGAGCAGAGCATTCTGGAGTGGAAGAAAGGGCGGCTGTCCAATGGTCGTCTTCTTTCCCTTCCCGAACACCTCGCCATCCAGATGGTCGGCATGAAGGTCGATGAAACAAATCGACCCGCGGGCCTCGACAACTTCATGTGGAAGATCATCGAGGGCGTACAACTGGACGCCCTCCCTGGCGTCGAGCAACTGGCCAAGAAGTTCGAAGTTTCGGCACTCGAGATCGCCTTCTACCGCCAGTTGTGGGGCCCTGCCGATGACGAAGTGCTCCCGGGCGTGGTGTATCGACGTGTCCTCGTCTCACGCCGAAACAGCGTGCCTGAACCGATCATCCAGGACTTCCGCAAGGAAGTGAATCATTGGCGAGTGCAGTTGCAGTCGGTCCGATCCGGGATCGAGGGCGATGTCCCCGATGGGCTCGCCATGCAATCCACCGAGGAATCCGCGAAGAACTGAGTACCCAACGGGACTCTCAGGGGTTCTCTCCGCTTCCGTGGAGAACCACATCGAGGCCTGGTCCCGTCAAGAGCAGTCGCGCCGTCACCACCGAGGCATCCAGGTGGTACATCGACTGGATCGAAGACATGTAGTCCTCCAACTGCCCCCGGTGGCTCTCCAAAACATCCGGAGCGGTCTCCATTGTTGCCGTATCCGACTTGAAATCGACCAGATCCGCCCAGACCGGTCGCCCATCCCGCATGCCCAGTACCAGTCGATCGAATCGCCCCCAGGTCTCCCCGGAGTCGGTACGGGCGATGAATGGAAGTTCGTTGCGAACCACCAGTTGATCATGGTCCCGCTCCTGGTAGGAGCACCGGGACAGGCGATGGATGATCGCCGGTGCCTCCAGGGCGTGCTGGTACGCACCCATGGCGCTCTCGAGCACATCCTCCGGAATCGGGCGACCGATCTCCATGGAGACCTTGCGCACGGTCGATGCCAGTGAAGCCTCATCCGGCTGACCATCCTCGAACCACTCCACGAGACACAGAAACTCGTGCATCAGCGTTCCGCGCAGCATCGCAAACCGGGAGTCACCACGATCCACGAGCGATTCAATCGCTCCCTCTGCGGCTTCATGCATCGATGGCGACACGGTCACGGTCTGCCGTGACTCTCGCCTGGGATCCATCGCCAGGGTCGGCCGTTGCGGCACGGTGAGTGACGTGGCCTCCCCGTCAGCAACGACATGTCGATACCAGTCTGGATCACCCCGGTACCAGACGGTGGTGTTCTTCTGCTCCTGGTGATCCCGCATGGCGTCATCAAGCCCCTCGAATCCACCACGCAGAAGCCCCTCGTGCGTCAGGATGTTCTTGGGAACCCCTTTCTTCGTGGGGTCGTGCGGCCGGAGGACCATGTGCAGCGCGTACCTGGCACGGGTCATCGCAACGTACAGCATCGAAAGTGATTCCTGGATCTGCTGGTGCGACCAGGCTCCGTAGCACTCCTCCTCGATGGTCGGCCAGGACGGAAGGAGCGGCTTCGTGAACGTCGGAACGATTCGCGACGGCAGTTCCGTAGGAGCATCACTCCATGTGAAGAAGCCCTTGGGAGCTTTCGCCAGAAGGCGGCCGAGTTCCGGGAGCACGACCTCGTCGAACTCGAGGCCCTTGGACTTGTGGATGGTCATCACCCGAACCGATGCAGAAGCCACGGACCCGCGAGAGGACTGCTCGACGAACTGCACGAACCCTGCGGGGCGCCCCGTGGCCTGCTCGTCCCACAGTTCACCCATCTCCACCATGTGACCCAGGCGGCGAACATCCGCCTCGTTGCAGGAAGGAAGCAGGCAGTCCGCCGACTCCTGCATGAAGGCTCCGTACCCCTGCAGAGACAAGCGTTCACGTATGTCCCGTGCCACCGTACGGGCACGGTCTCTCCACGTGGCTCGGTCAGTCCCTTCGGAACCCGTCAGGCCCAGCAGCCCGGCAAGAGGCGTGGTGGTCACGTGAAAGAAGGAACGATGATCACCGGGATGATCCGCAAGGTGCAGCATCGAGAGGATCGCTCCCACCGCCAGTGAATCGGTCAGGGCACTTGCCCCCTCCTCACTGGCCTCGACACCCCGGTGACGCAGCATCGTCGCAATCCGGGTCGCCGCCTTGTTGCTGCTGGTCAGAACTCCAATGATCCGGCCGGGGTCCTCCGACTGGCGCTGGACGATCAGGTCGACCGCGGCGTCGACGGTATCGCGCTGACTCGGGTTCGCGTGCTCCGCAATCTTCGGGACGACGACTCGAACATGCCCGGGAAGGTCCCGAGCCGCCTCGTGCGGCTCGTATCGCGACGCCCACGCCTCGGCTCCTTCCTGCGCCGCACCCTGCAGGCCGTCGTATGAAAACACGGTGTTTGATGACAGGCCGCCGAAGATGGCGTCAACGGCATCGAGCACGACCTGCGAAGAACGCCAACTCCGGGTCAATGGCACCGAGGCCTGGAGTTGGTCGGCATGGCGCTGCTCCAGGAGATCAACCAGAGCAGGCGTGCCGCCTCGCCACGCGTAGATGGACTGCTTGGGATCGGCCAGGACCAGGAAGCCGCGATCCTCTTCACTGCCGATGCCGCTGAGAATCTCCTCGATGATCGGGTTGAGCACATCGAACTGGGATCGCGATGTGTCCTGGAACTCGTCCAGGGCGATGTCACGCACGATCCCATCGAGGCGATACCACAGGTGGCCGAGTTCTCCGTGTCGAACCAGCCCCGCTTCGGCCAGCCGCTGGGCAATGTCACCAAACGTGAATCGGCCGCAATGTTCCTGGAGTTCCCGGTAATGCTGCTCCAGCAGTTCAAGCAGTCCCAGCGCTGAGACCAGTTGCCGATGCCGGGACTCGATGATGACCGACCTGGCATGATCCACGAGAGGTTCGATCACCTCCCGCAACTCGGGATCGACGTGGACGCGGCTGAAGACCTGCGGGCCGAAATAGCCGCGGAGAATGAAACTGTCATTGAGAAACGTTTCCCACTCCTCGTTCAAGGCGATCTGCTTCAGCCTGAGCCAGGCGGTCTTGAACGTCTTGTTTTCATGTCCCTGCTTCGTTCGCGGCAGCGTGACCTCGTCCATCTGTTCAATGGCTGCGGACCGCTCGTCCTTCGAATGAAATCGCCCCCCATCAAGGGTGCGACCATCGTCGCCAGGGCGCAGCCACGACCAGGCCGAAGCCTGGTCAGAAAGCAGGCGTGTGAGCCGGTACTGCTCGATGGCGCCGTCGCGACCCCAGACGTGGTTCTGCACGACTTCGACGATCGAACGACTTTCCTTCCCACGCTGGAGCATCTGGAGCAGATCGCCAACCATCGGACCCTTTGGGGATTGCAACAGCGCCGTAAGCGCCTCCATGTGCAGAGACTTCTCTTCAAACTCGTTGGCCATGGTCCAGTGGTCCGGCAACCCGAGTTCCGACGAGAATGACCTGGCGACGCGATAAAAGAACCCGTCGAGCGTGCTGATCTTCAAGCGATGCATCGAACGAACGACCGCCTGCAGCACCACGGCGAACTCCTCCGTCGTCGGCGTCGGATCAAGCCCCATGCCCAGTGCGTACTGCCTGCAGACGGACGCATCGAGCACGCCCTTGGCCAGGTGCTCGAGGACCCGGTCCAGGATCTCTCCCGCTGCCTTTCGCGTGAACGTCGAGGCGAGTATCCGATCGCATCCCGGATCGTCCTCGGTGCGCAACCGATCAATCATCCAGGCAATGAGCTGGTTGGCCAGGGTGTAGGTCTTGCCCGAGCCGGCGGAGGCGATCGTGATGCTGCGTGAAGCACTCACTCGATGTCCTCCAAATCGATCACGGACGTTCCGCAGATCCGCCCCCAGTCATCGTGGAACGGCGGAGCAGTCTCCGATGGCGCAAACGCACCCGCGAGCACGCCGTCGATCACCGACACCGCGGCCACATCGGCCGTGTCGTAGTCGTCCTGCGTCCACGTGGCGAGTTGGAAGTCGACCTTCTCGAGGGTGGACGGAAGATTGACGTACCCCAGTTCACAGTGCTTGATGTCGAACCCAGCCGCCTGGACCAGGTGCCGGTACAACGGCAACTGCAGGTTCACCCACTGGTCGCTCTTGCGATGAACCTCCGCCGGCTTCCTGTGGGAGTTGCCGGTCTTGTAATCGAGTACCCGGATGCGCTGCCCGTCCTCGTGCACATCGACACGGTCGATTCGGCCACGAACCAGCATGGACTCGCGGCCCGGGAACGGAACCGGGAGGTGGTCGTATGTTCTCCGGGACGATTCATGTCCGAAACTCAACTCGACCCGGGCGATCTTCCACCCTGCGCGAGCCTGGTCGGCCTGGCGTCGGGCAAACTCGTGCAGTCGCCACCGCAGCAGGTTGACCTGCAGGGTCACCGTCGGCAGAAGCGAGCGGCCGAAACGGGTTTTGATTTCGTGATCCAGCGCCGCGTCGAGGATCTCCTTGATCTTCCCGCTGTCCGTCGTCGGGGCGGCTTCCTTCATCTCCGTTCGGCCGAATGCTTCGAGCACGTCGTGGGCGAGCGAACCGAATGCCAATGCCGTCAACTCTTCCGGCTCGTCTTCCTGCAGTTTGATCCCCAGAACATGCTTGAGCATGAACCGGTAGGGACAAGTGAGGTAGTCGGCGAATGCGGTCACGCTCAGCGTATCGACGGCAGGAAGATGGGTGGGAACAGGGCACCGCTCGAGGGTCGTGGTCGACGACGTGGCCGGAGCGTCGGATTGGAATCGAACCGAACCACCGGTAAAGGCCATGATGCGTCGGGCGATCGTGGTCGATTCCCCAGTCAGCAGGAGTCGACTGGGAGCAAGCGCGTCGCCATCCAGCGCCCGGCGACCCGAAACGACATGGACTTCACGACCACTGTGCAGTGTGGCCTGCAGAAGATAGGCGTCACGTGCCCATCGACGATCGTCGTCGACCAGGCCCAGCGCTCGCCGCAGTTCATTGGGAAGAAATGCATCAGACTCGAGCGACTTGGGCAGCATGCCCTCATTGCAGCCGGCCAGCAGCAGCGTCTGGGCGTCATCAAGATGACAGTCGAGCCAGCCCAGCAGTTCAACGCTCGGCTCGTCCGCCCGGCGTGACAGCGTCGCGTTCTCGAAAGCACGTCGAACCATGCGAAGCAACGCTGCGCAGGTCACATCCTTGATCAGGCATGAAAGATGAAGCAGCTCCTCAAGCGTGCGGCCGAGGTCACCGAGAACGCGTCGATCATCCTCCTCCAGCAACTCCATGGACGGAGCCAGGAGTTCCAGAAGCAGCGGCTCGAGCAGATCGACGCACCCGGACACGTCCATCGGCTCGCCTTGCAACAGTTCCAGTCGCTCAAGACAGGGGCGCAGGACCCTGGCAAGGCGGACATGGTCCTCCGGCAGGTGGTGCTCCAGTTCCATCGGAAGGCAGTCCTGGCGGTACCGGTCGAATGCGTCGAGCAGATCTATTTTCGCGTCCCCCCCCTGCTCGAGCGCCCATCGCTCGAAGATGGGGTCGCGCAGCAGTGTCGCGAACTCGGATGCCTGGCCGCCTTCAAGGAACCGTTCAATGGTTGACAGCAGTCGGCCGATTCGCGTTCGATCCATCCGCACGCCGGAGGGATCATGCATCGGCACGCCCCAGGAAGGCAGAATGCGATGGCAGTGCGGAAGCAGTTTCGCATCGGAAACACCGATGGACACGTCGTCGACATGCAGCCCACCCATTGAACCAAGCAGGTCCACGATGCAGGCCACCTGGTCGTCCGGACTGTCAGCAACATGTTGAACCTCGTCATCGATGTCGATCGTCCGATGGCGCCATGCCTCGGGATCGACGCAACCATGCTCGTCAAAGGCATCGGCCATGCTGTCGTCGGCATGGATCATGGCAAACACCTCCGATCCACGACTGGCCAGTGTTTCCAGCAGTTGGCGCTGCAGCGCATTCATGTCGGCGCTGATGATGCCGACATGACGAGGATGAATGATTTCAACGTCACCCTCGATGGCGGCACGGAACCTGACATCACGTCCCTCGAGGCCGTTGTCATGAAGCCAGTTGCATTGCCACTGCTGCAGGCTGGCCAGATCCCGCCAGCGCAATGCATCCGGATTGGTCTGCATGACATCATGCTCGACCACCTCCTGGAAGCTCAAGCCGCCGCCAGCAACCTCCGACGCCATGCTCGCAAGGCGATCCGCCATGGATTCAATCGACTCATCACTGGCTTCACCCTGCACGAACTGCCGGCGTCCCAGCAGTCGCTCGAGCACGGGGCGATCCGCAGCGCGGATGGCCGAAACCCAGCCCAGGACCTCCGCCATCGTGCTGGCGGTCTCAAGCCGGGGAACGAGGACACGCTCGGGCAATCTGCCCAGCGTGGTGATCGTGGGTGCGATCAACTGCAGATTCCCGGCAGCAGCTCGTTCGCGAAGCAGCGAACCGAGCCTGCGGGCGGCACGCGAGCCGGGCAGCAACAGGAGCAGCGGTTCCAGATCCCATTGATTGTCCGTGGAAGGAAAGCGTGTCTCGAGATGATCGACGACCGCGTGCAGGCAATGTCGCCCGCTGCCAAGAAAGACTCGCTCGATACTCATGCCGAGGGACAAGTATACCCGTGCTCGTCGGCCGATTGCCCCGGGCGTCAGTCCTTGCCCTTGTCCGGCTCGGACGCAGAGGGCTTGTCCTTCTCATCACCGGACAGGATCCCCCCAAGGCCCTTGAGCCCCTCGAAGATGGGAATCTTCCCAAGCACCGAATTGATGCTGCTGACGGTGACATTCGACAACCCGTCAATGGGGTGTTTGAAGACGCGGGACATCACCACGTGGGTGAGGATGGATACGAACTGGCTGGTCATCTGGCCGGTATTGCCGGTCGTGCCGATGTTCTTGACCGTGAAATCGGGGATCTTCTCGTCGATCGTGCCACCGGCTGCCGTCACGATCTTCCCCTTGGCTGTCAGGTGGACGTTCGTAACCTCCAGCTCGTGGATCATCAACTCCGTGGAGGAACTCGATGGCGGCAGGCTCTTCATGTACTCCTGGATGTGCTTGATGAGAATCTCGAGGTTGATTCTGTCATCGATCTGCTCCAGGTCGAAGTGAAGGCCCTCCAGCAGCATCCGTGGAATGTCGATGTCGTCCGACATCAACGTGCCGATCCCACAATCGATCTCGGCTCGTTCCACGGAGAGGATGTAGTCATATTCGAACCCCGTCGGGTTCTTGACCGTGATGTCGGTGAATGAGGATCGGGACGTGAGTACGCCCAGGCTGACTCCACCAACTGTCGACTCCACGCCGAGAATGGCCGTCACCTGTCCATCGATGACCGACTTGGCGATCACGTCGACCAGGCGCAGGCCAACCACCACCAGGATCGCCAGAACGATCACGACGACGGTGGAAATGGTCAGTGCCTTGCGATGTTTGATTTCAGATTTCATGTGGAGATTCTCCCCCAGTGCACCACTGAGATCAAGTGGAGGCGGAAGTTCCATCACCAAGCACCCGGCGGGTCTGGTGCACATCAATCAGGGGCAGCAGCAGGACCAGCAGCAGTTGGAAGATGCCGAAGGCAAGGATCACCTTGACCAAACCGTAGTTGTCCACCACGCCGGCCATCCACTGGCCGGTGGTCGTACTGAGGTTCAGCAGGGCCATGTACGCGGTGAACTGCGTTCCGGCCACGATCGGCCACGACACGGTCATGTACATCGAGAACAGGCCGACGCTGGCCAGCGAGACCAGGAACCCCTCGGCGAGAATGAACATCGTCATGGCCCCCCTGGACTCCCATGAGAACCAGCCGGCACCGAACTCGTCAGGCGACATCGCTGCGAAGCCGAGGTAGCAGATGCCCAGCCCGATGGACCCGATGGCGATGATGCGTTTGGCACCAAAGAGGTCGGCAAGGAACCCGCCTCCCATGGCCCCCGCCAGCCCCATGAAGACGCCCCAGCCGCCACTGATGTCGGTGTAGTCGGTCCGCTTCCAGCCCAGATCTTCCTGATAGAAGACCTGGAGCACTGGCCCCAGCGCGCCGTTGGCAATGAACATGCCCAGGCCGATCGCCCCGGCGATCAACGTCGACTTGAGTGAAAATGCCTTCCCGAGTCGGCGGAAGAGAATCATCGCGGAGTTCGACAACGCCTCGGACGGCTTGAGCTGGATGCTGCCCTTCGTCCACGGAAGCAGCCGCTCCCCCGCTCGCTCGCGCAGCAGCAGCGGCAGAAGCATGATGCCCGAGAGAATCATGATCTGCCACACGAAGACGCCCGACAGCCCTTCCGAGGTCAGTACGCGACTGAGCACGGCGCCGCCGATGAATGTCCCGATGAACTTGGACCCGTACATGAGGCCACTGACCCGACCTCGCTCCTCCTCTCGAAGCAGGTCGACCGCCAGCGCATCGACGGATACATCCTGCAACGAGTTGAAGATGTTGTGCACGAACACCATCCAGCCCAGGATGGCCAGGCTCCGTTCGGAAACTTCCGTGTACGGAATTTCCGCGTACCCAAGGCCGGGAATGCAGAGCCAGAACGATTTCAGTACCGGCTCCATGGGCACCAGGGCCATCGCGGCGATGGACAGGATCATGCCGGCCTGGGCGAGGATGATCCAGGGGCGACGACGTCCCATCGATGGAATCCCGAACCGGTCGATCATCGGCCCCCAGACCCACTTGAAGGTCCAGGGAAGCGTTCCCGCAGCGGCGAGTGCACCGATCGTGCCGGCGTCGAATCCCCGTTCAGCCAGGTAGGCGGCAAGGGTCACGACGACGAACCCGTAGGGAATGCCCTGGGCCACGTACAGCACACACAGCGTGAGGAGCCGGATCAGCGGGCGATCGGAAAGGTTCAACCTGATGACGACGCTCCCGGGATTCAGTCGTCTGCGTCGTAGCCCTCGCCCTGGAGCTGCTCAGTGGCGATGGATTCGAACTCTGCCATTCGCTGGCTGAGCGCTTCTTCCGAGACCTCGACGCCGTGGGCGGAGAAGTCGGCCATGAGTTTCCTGAGGACGTCATCGTCACCCGGTTCCTGCACGTCGGCCTTCACCAGGTCAATGGGGTAGTTGGCAGCCTCGTCTCCTTCGAGACCCATCTGGCCAGCCGCCCACTCCCCGAGCAACTTGTCCCGGCGAGCCTGGATCCTGAAATGCACATCGGAATCGTGCTTGAGCTTGGCCTCGTTGCCTTCTTCCCGTTCCTTGAATCCACTGCTCATCGCTCGTTGGCTCCTGCAAGTACTGGCTGGCCCCGGAAAACGTGAATCGGGGATCCGTGCCATGGTACCGCGAGCCCACATCCGGATGGCCGGCGGCTGGTTCCGGGGGCATCAGCCTCGATTTGCAGAGAACTCCCTCAATCGGTGTGAGATCCCGATGGGCGTAGACGCACTATGGAGTGCAATCGCTCATTTCCTGTATTCAATCAACAGGTGAAAGACCAATGAACTCCATCAAGAAACTAATTCAGCCTGCCCTCGGGTTGGCCCTCGCATGTTCTGCTGCTACACAGGCATCGGTGCTTGATCCCCTTGGCTGGTACAACGACGAAAACCACGCCGGATGGACCTGCCGATCGATGATCGATTTCGATCAACGACGAGAAACGGGAAAATTCGTCAACGGACTTCCCGGTGACGGCAGAAAGCACTGTGGGCCATCCGCCACGGCCAACCTGCTGGCCTGGTTCGCCACGTACCACGAACCCGGGCTGGCCCCGGGGGCCGGGGACTGGCAGTCGGACCTGTACTACGACCAGGCCACGGACTTCATCGAGGAACTTGGCGTCGAAATGGATTGCTGCGGCGTCGGATCCGTCGACGTGCACGATTCACTCGTGAGCCGGCTTGATCCGGATCGGTACACGGTCGTCACACGGGTCCGCGATGACGACGAGAGCCCGAACTTCCGCTCCCTGCTGGAAGCCTCGCTCGCTGGAGGCATGAGTGTCTTCGCCTACTACAGGTACGACGAAACAGGCGAGTTCGCAGAGGACGGCATTCCGATCCGCGTACGGGACGGTGGACACCTCGTGACGCTCCGGGACATCCGCATCAACGGCGATGACCGGCGAATCCGTGTCAGGAATCCCTGGACCAAGGATCCAGAAAGTCACTTCAGCCAATCAACATTTTCCTGCACGGAATACTTTCCGGCGGAGAACACCTTCTACCGGAGGCGCGACGACGGTGAACTGCGTGGGCCCTACACGATGTCCCAGTTGTTCTACGAAGATCAAGAAGAGACAAACAAGCACCTGGACTGGACCAGCACGGTCTACCCTTCATGGGGCCTGACCGTGATCAGTCATCAGGTCCAGGTCGTGATCGCCGATCCCGAAAACTCTCACTGGGAGCCCATCGGCGTCCCCCCCGAGCCCAAGCTCCAGATCATCGATTTCGGTGGGCTGGAAGCACTGCGGTGGGTCTGGGTCCTGGACACCATGGGAAGCGGTGGATCCCTTCGCCGCGTCAACCTCACCAGTGGTCAGTCGACGACGTTCGAGCACCTGGAGTTCACCGATCCCCGCTCACTCGCGATGGACGATCGCGGCAGCATGTGGGTCGTCGATGGCTCCTCGGTCGTTCGAATCGACGGACTGGAAACGGATCCTCGTATTGGATACGTGCGTGAAATTCCCGGCGCCCCCATTCGTTCATTGAACTGGGACGCGTACAACCGGTCCCTGGTCGCGTTGAATGAGGATTCCAGCGAAGTGGTCATCCTGAAACTCATTGAATACGGTTTCATCGCCGATCACCGCCCCCTGCCCGAAGGTTCCAGCATCGGTGCCAAGGCCCGCATTGCTGCCCACAACGATGGCTCGGGCTGGTGGATCGCCGATCCCGATTCCGGGCTCTGGTTCCTCGATGGTGATCCGGATCGTCCGCTGCAGCAGATGCAGCATCCCGAACTGGGAATGCCGACCGACGTGCAGATGACCGATGGAGGCACGATTGTCGTGTCCGACAACGGAACTCTGGCCGCGTTCTCCCGGGATGCGGACGGGCAACTGCATCGCAACGAGAAGCATTTCCTCGATGGGAAGACCACCGGGGACCGGATCATGTTGGCACGAAATCACACCAACTGGGATCCGGACTTCCACGATGAACCCTCATGGGAACTCATGACACCGCCGGAGGATCTCGTGGAGGTCATGGACTGCCTTGCCGACGTGGACCTCGACCAGTCCGTGGACGTCACCGACCTGCTCATCCTGCTGTCGGACTGGAACAAGGACGCCTCTCCAGCCGACCTCAACGGGGATGCTGCCGTCAACGTGATGGATCTCCTGGTCATCCTCGAAGGCTGGGGACCCTGCCCCACGTTCTGAACGCCCAACTGAAGCCATTCCATGGGGGATCCCCCCCAGAAAAGGCCGTTTCCAGGCTGGAAACGGCCTTTTTCATTGGTGCTGTGAGAAGCCGGCCCGGCAGACGCAGTTCCCTACAGGGAGGACTCGTATCTCCTCCCCATCTGGACCACATCATCAAGCGAGGTAAACCAAATGAAGACCAAGAACACCACCATCGTCGCAAGCTGCCTGCTGGCCTGCGTTTCAACAACCTTCGGCACCCCGGGATACGACGATCTTTCCCTGGGCTCCACCTACTACCCCGGAGGCAGCACCGCCTCCGAGAGCGTCAGCATGCTGTTCCGTGACTTCCAGTGGTGGGACGGCACCTGGACCAGTGGCGGCGAAGCCACCGTCGGCAACGGAGGCTGGGCCTGCGGCACGACGCATGAACTCGGACTGAACAACATCAACGTCATCTTCGACTACGTCGGCTCGGTCGGCTCTTCGACCGACGTCAGTTTCGACTTCGGCGAACACGGTGGCAACATCAACGTCGCCATCAATGGCGACGCGTACAACACCGACAACTTCATCGATCTCCACGGCCTTGTCATCGGTGGTACGACCTTCAACGTCGTCTCCGGCGGATACGGCCATGATTGTGGTCGCGTCGAGATTTCCGGACTCGTCCACAAGCTGCGTGTCGGCGGCCAGGAACTCTGGCTCGACAACATCACCTCGACTCCGAACGACCCCTGCCAGTACGGCTACGAAGACCTCGCCGGCATCGCGGTCGGGACTCCCGGTGATACGTTCACCACCGACGGCATCGACTTTTACGTCGCGGGATTCCAGTGGTGGGGCGGCACGTGGACCTACGGCGGCCTGATGAAGGTCGACACGACCGGACTGGCCTGCGCCACCGGCAACGAACTGTGGGTCAACAACTGCACCGTGGTTCACGATTTCGCCGCTTCGACCGGCCCCATGGACAACGTCAGCATCCAGTTCGGTGAATACGGCGGCAACGTCAATGTCGAGATCAACGGTGACTTCCGCAATGCCCACAACTTCATCGACCTTGATGGAAGTGTCATCGGCGGCGTGCTGGTTTCCATCCCCTACGGCGGACTCGGCAACGACTGCGGCACGATGGTGCTCACCGGTACCGTCAGTACGCTGGGCATCGGCGGCCAGGAACTCTGGCTCGACTGCCTCGAAGGTGATTCCAACGGCAACCAGTCCAAGCCCGGCGACACCAACGGTGACGGTACGGTCGACGTCATGGACCTGCTGGCAGTCATCCAGGCATGGGGAGCCTGCAGTGGCGACTGCCCTGCCGATCTCAACGGCGACGGCACCGTAGATGTCATGGATCTCCTGATGGTTCTGGAAAACTGGGGATGATCCGGTACCGGTCCAGGACCGGAATATGATTCCCCTTGAACATCGACCCGGCTCAGGCCGGGTCGGTGTCTTTTTGCCCGGCGACTGCCTGCATGATCGCCGCCGTGAGTTCCTGAGGCTCGTCCGTCCCGATACGGAATCGCTTGCCGTTGACGTACTCGAGTTCCACCGAGTCGAACCCGGACACGCTCCAGAGCCAGCCCCCGCCGGGAACCAGTCGGATGCCCCACCCGATGTACCACGGGTTGCGGACCGGTGCGCATTCCTTCACCTGTGCAATGGCGATGGTGCGCCGAATCAGGCCCACGCCGAACCAGATCACGATCGAATCATCCGTGACCTCGGTGGTCAGGGAATGAAAGAGTGCAAGGGCCAGGGCCGTCGGAATCAAGTACAGGTACATGGCCGAGTACGTCTTGAGGCCAAGTATCAGGAACACGATGATGATCGCCAGCATCGAGACACGGATGACCGTCCCTGGCTGCGTATTGCGGTACCGCGGACGTGAATCGGCAACTGCACGATCAGTCATGATCAGTTCTCCCAGATGGAAACCTCGAAGAGGCCGGCCGCATCAGCAAGCCCCCTGTACATTCCCTTTGAACTGAAGATGGCCACTGGCGGGCCGTCTTCTCCGACGGCGATTACGCCACCGGCTGCAGGCGGCAATGACGCCACCGCCTGCTCCACCGACTCGTACAGTGGAAGCAATCCCCATCGCATGCCCGATGACACCTCGTGCCCGACGGCATGGCGGATGAACTCCTCTCCCTGCCCCGTGCAGGACACCGCACAGCGCCCGTCGGCCCAGGTTCCCGCTCCCGGAAGTGGCGTGTCCCCGATGCGACCGGGCAACTTGCCCGTCATGCCGCCGGTGGACGTGGCCGCGGCCAGGCGACCTTCGACATCACGTGCCACGACCCCGATCGTCGAACCTTCCTGCTCAAGCGGCTGTCGATCTCGGAACCGTTCGTATTCATGACGTCGATGCGGAGTGTCAAACCAGTCGTTGTCCACCCGCTCGACGTTCATCTCATCGGCGAACTCCTCCGCCCCGGAACCGGAGAGCAGGATGTGCGGCGTACACTCCATGACCAGGCGTGCCAGTTGGATCGGGTTGCGGACCGTCATGAGATTCGATGCCGCGCCACACTGAAGCGTGCAGCCGTCCATGATTGACGACTCCAGTTCGTGGGTTCCCTTGCTGGTGAAGACGGCCCCATGGCCGGCGTTGAACAGTGGATCCTCCTCCAGCAGGGTCGCCACCGCCTCCACGACATCGAGCGCAGATGCCCCCTGCGACAACTGGCTCCGCCCCGCCTCGAGAGCGGTCTTCAGAGCATGTCGGCAGGCCTGTTCACGTTCGGCTGGCATCTCACGAGAAATAGCCCCTGCACCGCCATGCAGCGCAATAGCCCAGGAATTCCAGTTGACTTCACGCTTGGCATCCATGACCCCACCATAGCAGGGAGCTGCCACAATCGGACAAGCCAGCATCCATGGAGTATCGTGAAAGGGCCTGTCGCGGCGGACCCCGTCAGGCACCATTGCCCAGGAAAGGAAGACCACATGTCTCGTACAGAATCGATCGCTCGAACTCCTCGCCTGCTCGCCTGCGCCTTCGCCGGCTGTACGCTTGCATTCGCTGTCGCTGATGAACAGGACATCGTGCCTCCGCCGTCCGACGAGGTGCATTCCGTCAAACTCGGGCTCCTGGAAATCGAGTGGGACGGCAGCCTTCGCCTTGAAACCAATCGATCACGGCCGGTCAAGATCGGCACCGATCAGTATGGACGCAGCGCCGAAGTGGCCGAGGTCCTGGTTCGATCGGGCATGGTCCGAAAGGGTGATGTGATCCTCCGCCTGGATACGACTGACATCGACGAAGCGATCGAGGACGCCACCACCGCCCTGGATGAAAAGAAGACCCAACTCGAGATCGCAACCCGCAACCGGGGCATCGAGGACGAGGCAATGAAGATCGCCATGGAGCGGGCCGGAAAATCCGATGAACGAGCGCAGCGCAACCTCCAGCTCTTCGAGCAATATCGCGCCGAGATGATGAAGCAGCGGCAGCAGATGAGTCTTGAATGGAGCCAGTACCGGGTCGATGACGCGGACGAGGAGCTGAAGCAGCTGCAGGAAATGTATGGGGGCACGACCCTGGCCGATCGCACGAAGGACATCGTGCTCAACCGTGCCAAGCGAAGCCTCGACCAGTCGCAGCGCAGCCTTTCCATGGACAAGACCGAGGACACATTGTTCAAGAAGTACGAGTTTCCTGAACGTGAACAGGACATTCGGGACTCCGCGCGGTGGCAGCATTCGGATCTTGAGCACGCTCGTATCCGGCAGATGCTTTCCCTCATGCGACGTGAACTTGACATGGCCAAGGAGCAGCGTTCCCTGAAGGATCTCCAGGAGCGACTCGCGGAACTGCAGGGCGACCGGGAACGCTTCATCGTCAAGGCCCCCATTGACGGCATACTCACCCGAATTGACCTGGAGCCTGGAGACGACGTGAGCATGCAGCAGAATCTCGCCCAGGTACACGATCCATCGCAGATGGCTCTCAAGGGAACCATCGACGCGACTGATCTGAACGTCGTCAACGAAGGCATGAAGGTGCAGATCAACGTCCCTGCATTCCCGGGACTGGAACTCGACGGCACCATCCAATCCATCGGACTCATCGGTTCTCCATCGGGCAAGTCCACCTCGTTTCCCATCGAGGTCGACATCGCCTCTCAGGATGATCGCCTTCGACTCGGGCTCGCCTGCAGCGTCTCGGCCATGAAGTCCCTTCGCAACGTACTTGCCATCCCGATGGATGCGGTGCACCGTGACGATGACAGGACCTTCGTGAAGATTCGACGCGGCGAAAACATGGTCGAGCAGGACGTGGTCCTGGGGCTCGACAACGGCACGTCCATCGTGGTGCTCCGCGGCCTCAAGACTGGTGACGAAATCGTCATTACTTCGCAGAAAGAGGAATGAGCTCCATGCGTTTCTGCATGACGATTTCCGGCATCCTCGTGCTGTGCAGTCTCGTGGGCTGCTCGGCTCCACGTCGCACGGCCATGGAGGCCCACGATGCGGCCGTGGCCTGGATGATCGAGCACCAGAACCCGGATGGATCCTGGGGAACCATCGATGCTTCGCGCCCCTACCAGATCTACCTGGACACCCAGTCGAGCCATGCCGCATTTGGTGGCGCCACCTCCGCCCTGGGAGTGATGAGTCTCATCGAACCGAGTCGGAAGGATCCCGCAGCGGAAGCAAGCCTGCGGCGCGGCATCGAGCACCTGCTGACGATGCCCCCGGTCGGCAAGGCAAGTGCAAAGACCTTCTACGACATCTGGACGCACACCTACCTGCTCTCCGCCATGTGCCGACTGGTCGACGACTCCCGCTTTGCGGAACATCGGGATCAGATCGCCTCGGTCCTGGAACGGGAACTCGACATTCTCCACAACCGACAGTCGCTTGATGGCGGCTGGGGCTACTACGACTTCGAGTACATCCTTCCCAATCCCAGTGGCGACCAGAGCACGAGTTTCAACACCGCCTCCGTGCTGCTCGCTCTGGAAGAAGCCCGTGCCCGGGGCTTCGACGTCGACCAGGACATGGTCGATGACGGCATTCAGGCGGTCGAGCGCATGCGACTGCCCAGTGGGGCATACGTCTACGGAACCTACGCCCAGTACCGACCCCAGGCCCCGTACAACATGGTCAAGGGCTCGCTTGGACGATCGCAACCGTGCAACCTGTCTCTCCATGAACTGGGGCGGGATATCTCGCTCCAACAGATGCAGTCTGGTGTCGAAGCCCTGCGACGGGACCACCACTACATCGAGATCGGCCGCGGGCGAAAGCGACCCCACGAGGCCTACTACTCGACATCCGGCTACTACTACTTCTACGGCCACTACTACGCCGGACTCGTGATCGAGGAACTCGAGGAGCCGGCTCGCAAGGATCTGGCGACCTGGCTGCAGGACGTGATGATCGACGTGCAGGATCCCGGCGGAAGCTGGTTCGACTACCCGCTCTACGGATACGGTCACCCCTATGGCACCGCCTACGGGCTGCTCGTCCTGCAATCGACGCACCGGGCACTTTCCGATTCGCAGAACGATCCCCGGGTCAGGACAGCTCTGGATGCCGGAAGCAACTGACAAGGTGGTCGTTGACCATCCCCGTCGCCTGCATGAACGCGTAGCAGATCGTCGGCCCACAGAACCCGAATCCGAGTTTCTTGAGCTGGCGTGACATCGCCCTGCTCTGCTCCGTCTCCGTCGGAATGTCGCGGGATCGGTTCCGCCTGTTGATCCGCGGGGAACCACCGACGTGATCCCAGAGCAGTTCCGCGAAACTCCCCGAGTCCATCACCTCCAGCCACGCCTGTGCATTGCGGACCGACGCCACCACCTTCTGCCGATTCCGGATGATCCGCTTGTCCTGCATCAGTTTCTCGATCCGCCGAGGCGTGTAGCGGGCGATCTTCTGGGGATCCAACCCATCCATTGCCGCGAGAAATCCCTCACGACGGCGAAGAATCGTGATCCACGACAAGCCGGCCTGGAATCCGTCCAACAGGAGCTTTGCGAACAGGTCCTCGTCGTCATGGATGGGCACGCCCCATTCGGTGTCGTGGTACTCGACGTACAGCGGATCATCACCACACCAGCTGCAGCGGGAAACCGTCATGCGTGATGACGCTGCAGGATGACTGCCGTCATGTCATCGGGCTGGGGCGTGCTGCCGACGAAATCAGAAATCGATTGTTCGAGGTGCACGATGATCTCGGCCGGAGGCAGGTGCGCTGCTTCGAGTATCGCCGCTTCGAGTCGCTCGACACCGTACTGCTCTCCGCCTTCGATGGCCCACTCGAAAAAACCGTCTGAAACCAGAACCAGGGTGTCTCCGGGCTGGAAGTCCAGTTCCACGGGAGGCTCGAACTCGTAGTCGTCGAGCATGCCCAGGGGGATGCCCTGGGCCTCGATGTGCCGGACCTGATTTCCTGCCGCTTCGTACAGCAGGATCGGACCATGGCCTGCCGAAAGCATGTGCAGATGATGACGTGCCGGGTCAAGTTGACCCAGCACGAAGG
The DNA here is from genome assembly GCA_029245245.1 of Phycisphaerales bacterium. Lineage (GTDB taxonomy): Bacteria > Planctomycetota > Phycisphaerae > Phycisphaerales > SM1A02 > UBA854. Next base: position 70,568 of record JAQWPT010000021.1, on the reverse strand, counting down.
TGATGAATCGATCCGCAGGCGTATCCTCGTGCAGCATCTGGTTGATGCGCGTGATGACGTCATGGACTTCCCGATCCGGATTGACGGACGCCCTGGCATAGGCGCGGCAGACAGCGGTGACGATGGCCGGCCCGATCCCATGGCCCGTAACGTCGGCAAGGCTGAAGACGAAACGACCATCCTCCAACGTGAGCCAGTCGTAGTAGTCGCCGCCCGTCTGATCCGCCGGACGGCTCCAGCCCGCGATGGTGAACCCCTCGAGATTCGGAGCTCCGTCCGGCAGCAGGCCCTGCTGGATACTGCGTGCAATGTCGAGATCACGCTCCATCTGCTCCTTGGCCTGGCGCATCTCCTGTTCAAGCAGGGCCGCATGGACATGAACATGCAGTTGTCTTGCCACGAACGCGGCAAGGAAGCCACCAAGAATGATCAGGAAGGCAGCGAACCAGTACATGGGGGCCGGGTGAATGAACGCCTGGTCGGCCGTGTCGTGAGCGTGCTCCGCCTGCACATGCAGCAGCAGCGCGATGTAGGAGACCCCGCCGATGATCCCGGACAGTCGGGACAGGAGCGGGTCCAGATGGAGCGTCGAGAGAATCGTCAGCAGGAAGTAGATGAGGATGAACGGGCTCAGCAGCATCAGGTACGGAGAGAGCACGGAGAAATCGATGATGATCAACAGGATCGCGGCGGGAAGCACGCTCTCGACGACAACGGTGATGATCCAGAGACCACGCGGGATCACCTTGCCAAGGCGAACGGCTCGGCGAACCTGGTGGAGCATGGCCCCTTCGAAGATCGCCATGAACAGAAGCACGATCAGGGCCAGTTGCGGCGCCTCCCCCTGCCAGGGATTTGGAACGGCCCAGCGAAGTATCGCGACGATGCACAGCAGCACGAACAGCCCGAGCAGTCCGGTGATTCGCAGCGTTTCACTGCGAAGCCGTGCATCGTTGAGTGAACTCGACCGTGCTGTCAGGATTCCTGTCATCGACATTGGTGGACAGCCTACCCGTTCAGAGTTCGGCGAGTCGACCCGTGGAATCTCCGAAATGGTCCACCGGCACATCCATGCGATCCAGGAGGGATGCATAGAGGTTGCACAACGGCGTTCCCGGCTTGCAGGAGAGATGCCGACCCGGTGTCAGTGACCCACCTCCTCGACCGGCAAGCAGGATCGGCAGATCGTCGTGGTTGTGCCGGTTGCCGTCACCAATGGCACTGCCGAAGACCACCATGCAGTTGTCGAGCATGGTTCCATCACCTTCCGGTTCGGCGGCCAGACGCTCCACGAACCGGGCATACCGATCCACGTGGAATCGGTCGATGCGGCGGATCTTCTCGATCATCGACTCGTCGCCCTTGTGGTGTGACAACTGGTGGTGTCCCTCGGCCACATCCAGGAATGGATACGACCGATTCGATCCCTCGTTGGACCACATGAAACTCGCCACCCGGGTCTGATCGAGCTTGAACGCCAGGATCATCAGCTCCGACATGACATCGAGGTGTTCGCGGTAGTCACCGGGGATACCCGCCGGTCGCTCGAAACTCGTCAACTGGGAAGGATCCTGTTCCATCGATTCGACAAGCTGAATCCGCTGCTCCAGGGCCCGGACCGACTCGAAGTACTCGTCAAGACGAAGTCGATCGGCCTGCCCCAGCCTGGACTCCATGCTTCGTGCATCGGCACGCACGTAGTCAAGGATGCTCCGGCGCAGGCGAAGTCGTTCATGTCGGGCGGCCAGTGATTCGCGTTCGGGACCGATCGAGAAGAGACGCTCGAAGACCAGTCGCGGATTCGTCTCCTTGACGTTCGGAGTCCGGGATGATCGCCAGGAGATGTTTGTCGAATAGACACAGGAATACCCGGAGTCGCATTCGCCGGATTGCCGCCCCCCCTCGCAGCCGAGTTCAAGAGACGAGAACCGGGTCCGACCTTCCAGGTGGCGGGCCGCAACCTGGTCCGCGGAAATTCCCACGGAGATGTCGGCACCTGAAGTCTTGTGTGGGTGTGCTCCTGTCAGGAAGCACGCCGAGGATCGCGCATGGTCGCCCGGGCCGTCACCCAGTGCCTTGGCATTGTGGTGCGCGAGGCCACTGAGCACGTTGACATGCTCGCGAACTCGACCCAGTGGTTCCAGCAGCGGCGACGGAGTCCAGTCCCGGCCCGTTCCATCAGGCGTCCAGTGCGGCGCGTGCACCCCGTTGGGTACGAAGAGAAATGCCAGGCGAACCGGTGGACCTTCCACGGATCCGGCGGCCAGGGCCGACGATATTCCTGCTGCCGATGGCGCCATCGCTTCCAGCCATGGCAGGGCCATGGTCGTTCCCAACCCACGCAGTACCGTCCTCCTTGTCAGCTGCGACCTGCTCATGACGACACTCCTGGAGGCGAGCGACGCAGGAAGGCATCGGAGTCGATGATTTCGAAGACCAGTCGCTGCAAGCGGGGATCCTTCAACAATGTATCGGTCAGATCCAGGAGCAGCGCTTCATCGGTGAATCGCATGGGACGACCAAGTGCGTAGACCAGCATATGGCGAGCCAGTGACCGGAGAAAGGCTGGATCTCCAACCAGGATCTCCTGCAGTCCCTGAACCCCCTCAAATACACGCCCGTCGGGAAGGGTTGCTTCCAGATGGAGCAACTCGATGTCCGCGGGTGCTCGGAGCCGACCGACCGCATCGAGTGATTCCATGGCCAGGCCCAGCGGGTCCATGCGGGCGTGGCAGGAACGGCAGGTCGGATCCACAGTGTGCAGGGACATCAACTCCCGAAGCCCGAGGTGTTCGCGATCTCCTTCCGCTTCCGGCAGTGCATCGATGCCCGACGGTGGCGGTGGCGGTGGTGGATCATCGAGCAGCGTCTCGAGGATCCACTTCCCGCGTTTGACAGGTGCCGTGCGGGTCGGGTTCGAGGTGGCCGTCAGCATGCTGGCATGTCCGAAGATTCCCCGGGGACGATCACCGGCAATCACCATGCGTCGCATCCCGTCATCCTCCTCTGACCACTCGATGCCGTAGTGCGCCGCCAATGGTGCATCGATGTAGGTGAAGTCACCCTCGAGGATGTCCCATGCCGGACGATTGGTACGAAGAATCTCATCGAAGAAGAACACCGTCTCCTCGCGCATCGAGTTCAACAGTGCCGGATTCACGCCGGGGAAGCGCCCTGGGTCGGGCGTCCGTTCCGGAAGGGAGCGGATCTGAAGCCACTGGGTGGCGAAGTGCTCCGCCAGGGAGCGGGAACGACTGTCCTCGAGCATGCGCCGAACCTGGGCATGCCGCCCGTTCGCATCGGAAAGTTCGCCCGCCGAGGCGGCTCGAAGCAGTTCGTCGTCGGGAGTCGAACTCCAGAGAAACGAGGCCATGCGCACCGCGATCTCATGATCATGCAGCGTACGGGGCTCGGGCCCGGAAGGGTCTTCTTCCGTTCGAATCAAGAAGGAGGGACTGACGAGCATGGCCGTGAGGCAGACACGGATTCGATCTTCCATGGTCGATGCCCCGGAGCAGTGTGTTTCGGCGAGCTCCACGAGTTGCCGGATCTCCTCATCGGAAACCGGGCGCCTCCACGTTCGCGGAAGAACGACGCGAAGAATGCGTCCGAGATGCTGCCGGTGAGATTCCCCTTCATCAGCCACGGGCAATGAACGCTGGAACGGGGTCGGCTGCACGTGATCGACCGGTCCGGTCACGCTCAGCCACTGCACGCCCGCGTTTCGATCGCGCTGGCTGGGATCAGGATCCTCGGGCCTGTAGTAGTCGTTGATGAAGACCACCTCGATGGGCACGTCGCCGCCGGGAAGTTCGAGGCGACGCTCGTAGGTACCGGGATCGGATCGGATCGCAGGCACCTCGATCACGCCCCGGGGCTTTCCCTCGACACGCAACTCGAGTTTCACCGGCTCGTCACCGGCCTGCTGCCCGAACGCACCGATCCGGACCAGGTATGCACCCTCCCGGGGGAGCGACCAGGTGGAACCGGCGGCAGCCCGCGACGGCATCCATTGCACCCCGCTTCGGTGGGTCACCTTGCCACGCACTTCCAGCTCGCCGGCTTCGATACGGACTTCCGCCCACCCGGGATGCGACTCGTCACGAACGGCCCGGCGGGCTACTTCTTCCGCGGCATCGAAATACTTCTCCAGCAGCAATGGTGGCAGGGAAAGAACATCGGCAGTGGTATCGAAGCCCTCCCCGACTCCATCGGCGGGAAATCGCTCCATGACATCCAGTTCGACGCCGAAGAGATCATTGACGGTGTGCTCATACTCGACATTGTTGAGTCGGCGAGGACCCACCCGGCCCGGTGCGGCCGCAGTTCGAGCCAGCGACTCGATCCGCTCGTTCACCCAGTCCCGCATCTGCTGGAAGTCGGCCTCGGAAGGACGGTCCTCACCCTCGGGTGGCATGTCCCCGGATCGCAACCTCGCCCGCAAGGCCAGCCACGCCTCCGCATCTTCGACGCTCCGTGCAGTCAGCACCTCGTCCAGGGCCAGTTCTCCTTTGGACATGCCGTCTCCGTGGCAGTCGAAGCAGTACTGCTCGAATGCCGGCGGTGACATGGTGAGTACGGACACGAGGAACGAAGTCAGCATGCCCATGAGCCTACCACCGACCGGGCCGTGGTAGGCTTGCAATCCCTGCTGAAAGGACGACCGATGCAACTCTTGCTTGGAAGCGGCGGTTTTCGAACCGATGAACGACGCGCGATCTACGTCGAGCGGATGCGGGATCATTTCGGAGACATCGAGCGAGTGCTGTTCATCCCCTGGGCCCTGGACGACCACGACCGGTACGTCTCCCTCATGAAGGACAAGGGACTGGATGCCGGGTACGTGCTCGAGGGCATTCACACCTTTCCGGACCCCGCGGCGGCCGTGGAACAGTGCGATGGGATCTACATCGGCGGTGGAAACACCTTTCGTCTCACGGCCCAACTGCACCAGGCGGGACTGATCGACCTGGTGCGGCAGCGTGTTGCGGACGGTCTTCCCTACATGGGCGTCAGCGCCGGAACGAATGTTGCCTGTCCAACCATGCAGACCACCAACGACATGCCGATCACGATGCCCGCATCATTCAAAACACTCGGGCTCGTCCCCTTCCAGGTCAACGCCCACTACTACGACGGACAGATCCACGTGAAATCGGGCTCCGACTTCGTAGAGCACTTCGGCGAAACCCGTGATGATCGCATTCGTGAATTCCACGAGATGAACGACACGCCGGTTGTCGGGCTCTGGGAAGGCGGGTTCCTTCAGGTCCGGGATGGTTCGATCCAGCTGGTGGGATCCAATGCCCGACTCTTCACCAGGGGATCCGAACCACGTGACCTCACGGACGGTGACGACCTCTCCATGCTGATGGTCTCATCGTCCTGAGGCGCCAGGCCGTCTCCGCCGTCATCGAAGGCCACGAGCACGCCGACACCAAGAACCGCAAGCAAGGCTCCGAAGACCGCCCGGGGGCCGATGTGCTCGTGCTCGATGATCCTGACGACGGGCAGGATGAAGACTGGCGACAGGCTCATCAGTGTGGCGGCGATTCCCGCGTCGATGCGCTCGATGGAAACGAGGCTCAGCCAGACCCCGAGCACCGGACCGAAGATCGCGCCCACCAGGATCAGCAGTGAGACCGTCGACAACCGGCCTCGACCCTCCCCGGTCGACCGGGTACCGCGATCGATGGTTCGTGTTCCAACCAGGGCGACCAGCAGCAGGCTGGCGGACACCGTCCCAAAGAGCATCCGGACCAGCGTCGCCGACCAGGGATCGACCATGGTTCCCTCCGCCACGCTGCCCATGCCCAACTTGGCGAAGATGAGACCAACTGCCTGGCCGACACCACCAAGCAGTCCCAGCAGGACACCGCGGGTCGGATGAGGATACGTTCGACCCGGTGCATCGGCCCGTCGCTCACAGACCACCCAGGCGATGCCTCCAAGCGTGAGGGTCATGCCGAGCACCGCAAACCATCCAAGGGGCTGATCGAGCACCGGCCAGGCGATGATCGCCGTCAACGCCGGTGATACCGTCATCATCAGGGTGCTGATGCGTGGACCGGCGTCCACGAGCGCTCGGAACAGGAACTGGTCGCCAAGGGCCAGACCGATCACGCCTGAAATTCCCAGGTACCACCAGCCTTCCGACGGAAGCGACGGCCACCAGGAACCAAACAGCACGACATGCACCAGCAGCAGGATCACCAGTGCCGCCCAGAGGCGGGTCACGTTGACCACGGTGGCGCCGACACGGCGCCCGGCCTCGGTAAAGACCATCGCCGTGATGACCCAGCATGAGGCTGCCCCCAGTGCGGCAAGTTCACCGATGAATGCACCCATCGTCTACCTGTCGTCCATGGGGGCACCGAGACGGTCGAGCAGGAACGCGTATTCGTAGGCGATCTCCCGCAACCGTTCGTACCGGCCACTGGCCCCCCCGTGGCCTGCGCCCATGTTCGTCTTCAGCAGGAGCACGGAATCACCCGTCCACTGGTCGCGAAGTCGAGCCGTCCACTTGGCCGGCTCCCAGTAATGCACACGCGGATCGTTGAGCCCGGCCGTCACCAGCAGATCCGGATAGTCCTGGGCCGCAATGTTGTCGTACGGCGAGTACGACTTCATGTATTCGTAGTAGACCGGGTCGTTCGGATTGCCCCACTCCTCGTACTCGATGACCGTCAACGGAATGGTCGGGTCGAGCATGGTATTCATGACATCGACGAACGGCACCCCGGCATGGGCGGCGCAGAAGAGTTCCGGCCGCATGTTGATCGTGGCGCCGATCAGGAGTCCCCCAGCCGAGGCACCCTGGATGGCGATACGGTCTGGATCCGCCCACCCGCTGTCACGCAACGCTTCAGCGCAGGCGATGAAGTCTTCGAAGGTATGTCGCTTGTTGAGAAACTTGCCGTCCTCGTACCAGCGGCGACCCATCTCGCTGCCTCCCCTGATGTGTCCCACGGCAAAGACGACTCCGCGATCCAGCAGGGACACGCGCGTCGAGGAGAACCGTGGATCCATCGAGGCGCCGTAGGAACCGTACCCGTAGAGCAGGACCGGATTCGTTCCATCGGGCTCAAGATCATTCCGATGGACGACCGAAATCGGCACGGCGGTGCCATCGGCGGAGGTCGCCATGATGCGCCGCGTCACGTACCGGCTGGGATCGTAGCCGCCGAGCACTTCGTCCTGCTTCAACAACGTACGCGTCCCGCCGTCGAGGTCTTCCTCGTAGATCGACGAAGGCGTCGTCATGGAGGTGTACCCGAACCGGTAGACGTCCGTATCGAACTCCCTGTTCACGTCGGGGCGGACCGTCGAAACCTCCTCGGGCAATTCAAGCACCCGCGACGAGCCGTCACGAAGGTCCAGCACCCTGAGTTGCCGGTAGCCCCCGCTGCGTTGTGAGATCACAAGGTGATCGCGGAACGCATCGACACCGAGGATGTAGGTGCCGTCATCATGAGCCACGAGGTCCGTCCAGTGCTCGGAGCCGGGGTTCGACGTGGGCACCTGCATGACCTTGAAGTTCATCGCCTGGTCGTTGGTGAGAATGTAGAAGTGCTCACCCCGATGATCGACGGAATACTCGATGCCCTGCCGCCGTGGTGACAGGACGGTGAAGTCTCCCCAGGGATCATCTGCATCCAGGACGTGGTATTCGCTGGTGATCTGCGATCCGAGGTTGATCATGAGCCAGCGGCCGCTGCGAGTCCGACCGATGCCGACGAAGAATCGACCATCTGGTTCGTGCAGCACGAGTTCATCCGAAGTTGACTCCGTTCCAAGGCGGTGGCGGTACACCCGATCGGGGCGGTTCGTTTCGTCCTGCCTGGTGTAGAAGAGGGTCTCATTGTCGTTTCCCCAGACCAGAGACCATGGGCTGAGTTCATGCAGGGACTCTTCGATGATCTCCCCACTGCGGAGATCCTTGACGAAGAGATCGCATCGCTCGTACCCGCTGCGGTCCTCCAGCCAGGCGAGCCGAGTGCCATCGGGACTGACGGACGAAGCCGTCACCCTGATGTATCCACCTGCGTCAGCCCGCTCGTTGACATCGAGCATGACCTCCTCGGGAGCATCCATGGAACCCTTGCGACGGCAGAGAATCCGGTATGGGCGACCTTCCTCGGTCCGGTCGTAGTACAGGTACCCGTTCTTCGGCCAGGGCACGTCGGCGTCATCCTGCTTGATCCGACCGAGCATTTCCTCGTAGAGCGTCTCCTGGAACACCTCGGTATGCGACATCCGGTTTCGCGCGTACGTGTTCTCCTGTTCGAGGTACTCGATGACCTCGGGATTCTCCTTCTCACGGAGCCAGGCGTACTCGTCGATACGGACATCGCCGTGGGTCGTGACCTTGACGGGTCGCTCTGGCGCATCGGGCGGAGTCTGGGTAGACATGGATCGGCATCCTGTCATGAGAAGAAGAAGTGTCGGCAACAGAACGCGGGCGTGCATGAATGATCTCCAGGTGATTTCGATCCACCATTCTCATCGTCCACGAGGTCCACTGCAACCCTGCTACAGTAGCGCTGCATGCGAATCCTCACCTGGAACGTCAATGGCCTTCGTGCTGCGATCCGCAAGGGGTATGAATCCCACATCGAACGCCTTGCACCGGACGCCTGCCTGCTGCAGGAGATCCGGGTACTGCCCGAGCAGTTGCCGGACGCCTGGAATCCACCGGAAGGATGGAACGTCCACTGGCACCCCGCTCAGCGCAAGGGCTATTCCGGTACCGCCACCCTGGCCAGAGTTCCGCTGAAGCGCCTCGGAACAGGCATCGACGGCGCGGATGATCCCGAGGGGCGGGTCCTGGTGACCCGGCTGGGCGGCGTGGTACTCGTGAACATCTACCTGCCCGCCGGCGCCTCAAGCCCAGAAGCGCAGGAACGAAAGAATCAATGGATCGAGCAGTTCAAGCCGTGGGCAGCCACCCTTCGAAAGAAAAGGACTCCCGTACTGCTTGCCGGCGATTTCAACATCGCCCGCAGCGAGCGGGATATCTACCACTGGAAATCGAATCGCAAGACATCCGGGTTCCTTCCCCATGAACGTGACTGGATGAACCAGTTGGTGGACTCGGGCTGGAGCGATGTCGTCCGCGAAGAGGCTGGCGACGTGGATGGCCCGTATACATGGTGGTCCAACCGTGGCCAGGCGCGTATCCTTGATCGAGGGTGGCGCATCGACTACGTTCTGCTCAACCCCGCGGCGAAGAAGCGGCTTCGCAGCGTGCATGTCGACCGTGAGGCAGCACTGGAAGTTTCGGACCATGGTCCGGTCCTCGTCGAGTTGGAGTGATCCGATGCAGAAACTCGTGCTCATCCGGCATGGCCAGAGTCTCTGGAACAAGGCGAACCGATTCACCGGCTGGGTGGACGTCGATCTCAGCGAGCAGGGCCTCGAGGAGGCTCGTACAGCCGGCCGTCTCCTGTCCGAACACGAGTTCGACTTCGACGTCGTGCACACCTCTCTCCTGAAGCGGGCGATCCGGACGATGTGGATTACGCTGGATGAACTCGATCGCATGTGGCTTCCCGTCCAGCGAAGCTGGCGACTCAACGAACGCCACTATGGCGCCCTCCAGGGACTGAACAAGGCCGAAACCGTCGAGCAGCACGGGGCCGAGCAGGTCCTGATCTGGCGGCGAAGCTACGACACGCCTCCGCCGCCGATGGACCGGAGTGATCCACACTGGCCTGGAAACGATCGGCGCTACGCTGACGTGCCAGCGAATGAACTGCCCTGCTCCGAAGCACTCGCCAACACCGTCGAGCGAGCACTCCCCTACTGGAACGACGTGATCCAACCGCAGGTCGCCGACGGCAAGCGGGTACTCGTGGTCGCCCACGGCAACTCGCTGCGAGCACTCATCAAGCATTTCGACGGGATCTCCGATGAGGAGATCGTCGGCCTGAACCTCCCCACCGGGGTTCCGATCGTGTACGACATCGACGAGAGTGGGCAGCCGGTCAACCGACGATTCCTGGGAGACCAGGACGCCATCGCCGCCGCAATGGAAGCGGTCAAGAACCAAGGCAAGGGCTGATGGGGCTCGTCCTCGGCAACCATTCGAACATCTTCGCCAACGGCGACACGGGCTGGGTCCTGATCTGTGCCGCGCTCGTCCTGCTGATGACCCCGGGCGTGGCTTTCTTCTACGGTGGACTCGTCCATCGCAAGAACGCTCTCTCCATTCTTACCCAGTGCTTTCTTGCCATCTGCATCATCACACTGGTCTGGATCGTGCTCGGATACACGATCGCGTTCGGCCCGTCGACCCTCGGAGGTTTCATCGGAGATCTCCAGTACCTCCTGCTTGGCAACATGGAGCATGTCGACCATCCTTCAAAAGACCCGAACGCCGTGACGCGGTCGCCATTGTTCATGGTCTTCATGATGATGTTCGCGATCATCGCTCCGGCGATCATCGTGGGCGGCTTCGCAGAGCGAATGAAATTGCTCGCCTTCGCGGTCTTCCTTCCACTCTGGACACTGGTCGTCTACTGTCCCGTTGCGAAGTGGCTCTGGGGCAATGACCCGGGTGCCAGTGGCTTCTTCGATCTCGGCAACGGTGGATCACTGGACTTCGCCGGCGGAACCGTTGTTCATTTCAATGCCGGAATCGCAGCCCTCGTGGCGGCTCTGGTCATTGGGCGACGCACTTCCTTCAGTGAACAAAAGAGTCTGCCACACAGCATTCCATTCTGCATGCTTGGCGGCGCGCTGCTCTGGTTCGGCTGGTTCGGGTTCAATGGCGGCAGTGCCGGTGCGCCGGATCGCTTTGCCGTACTTGCCTTCGTGAATACGCAGGTCGCCGCGGCCGCCGGTGGCCTGAGCTGGATCCTCATCGAGTGGATTCACCGTGGTCGTCCCACTTCGGTCGGCCTCATCACTGGAGCCGTGGCCGGGCTCGTCGGCATCACCCCAGCATGCGGATACGTCGATACGAGTTGGGCCCTGGTCATCGGCTGTGGTGCAACAACAGCCTCGTTCTTCGCCGTGAACCGGATCAAGAAGTGGTTCACGTACGACGACTCTCTGGACGCCTTCGGCATTCACGGCATTTCAGGGCTCTGGGGAGCCATTGCAACAGGCCTGTTCGCCTCCATTGAAATCAATCCGAATGGGCGAGACGGCCTCTTCTACGGCAACCCAGAACAGCTGTGGCTGCAGATCAAGCCGGTGCTCTACGTCACCGTCTGGTCGGGTGGCTGCACCTGGATTCTGCTGCAACTGCTGAAGCGCACGATCGGCATCCGGGCCAGCGCGGAGCATGAGCGAATCGGGCTTGATTTCGCCGAGCAGTCCCTGCTCGCCTACGACGCGCATGAACGCACGGACGTTGCTGCTCAGGACAGGCCGGCGAACAACAGTTCCGTGTAGGACGGCAACGGCCAGAGATCAGTCGGTACCAGGCCCTCGAGCTTGTCACAGGCCGTCCGGGCACGTTCCATGGCCGGAAGCAGCGTGTCACGAATCTCGCACGATCGCTCCTTGGCGCACTCCCACTTGGCGGTGACTATTTCATCGACCTCCTGCCCGGCGGCATAGAGTTCCGCCGTCAAGGAGACGATTTCCTCCAGTCGCGATTTGAAGGCCATGGATTGCACTCCGGCCGCAGCGGCGGAAGCCACCGACTCGGCGAGCTCGGACTGGCACCTGGCAACCGAGGGCAGCACCATGGTGTTGAGCATCATCACCTGCGTCCTCGCCTCGATCTCGCAGACCGTCACGTACCCCTCGTACAGCACCTCGATGCGGGCATCCAGTTCGCTGGTGGAAAGCACGTTGTAGGCGTCGAAGAGCGCCCTGGCCTTGTCCGTATCCAACGCGGGAAGCGCGTCGGGTGTGGTGCGCAGGTTGGGAAGACCTCGTCGCTCCGCTTCCTGCTTCCACTCATCGGAATAGTTGTCACCGTTGAAGACCACCTTGCTGTGGTCCTTCATGATGTCCTGCAGAATGGTCATCATGGCGGTATCACGGTCCGAACTACTCATCCCTTCATCCAGAACCGTTTCGATCTTCGTTGCGATGTGGTCAAGCGACTCCGCGATGATCGTGTTCAGTACCGTGTTCGGCCAGGCGACGGATGCCTGCGAACCGACGGCCCGGAACTCGAAACGATTGCCGGTAAACGCGAAGGGGCTGGTGCGGTTGCGGTCACCCGCGTGGCGTACCAGCTTGGGAAGTGACTCGGAACCGAGTTCCATGACCGAACCCTCGGCCTTCTGAATCGTCTTGCCCTCGACGAGTTCGTCGATCATGAACTGCAGCAGGTGCCCGGCGAAGATCGAGATGATCGCCGGAGGCGCCTCGTTTGCCCCGAGCCGAAGATCGTTGGCCGCATTGGCGACCGTAGCCCGCAGCATGTCCGCATGCAGGTCGATGGCCCGCACCACCGCGGTGACGAATGCGAGGAACTGAAGATTGGAATGGTTCTCCGATTTCGGCGAGAGCAGGTTGTGTCCCGTGTCCGTCGAAAGCGACCAGTTGTTGTGCTTGCCGGATCCGTTGACGCCGGCAAACGGTTTCTCATGAATCAGGCAGACCAGTCCATGCTCCCGCGCAACCTTCTTGAGAACGCTCATGGTGAGCATCTGGTGATCGCAGGCAAGGTTCGTGAACTCGAACAGAGGTGCCAGTTCGAACTGGCCGGGGGCCACCTCATTGTGGCGTGTCTTGGCGGGTATGCCGAGTCGGTAGAGCCGTTCCTCGGTGTCACCCATGAAAGACAACACGCGATGAGGGATCGAACCGAAGTAGTGGTCGTCGAGTTGATGCCCCTTGGGGGAATCGGCCCCGAGCAGCGTCCGCCCGCAGAGCATCAGGTCGGGTCGACCTGACCAGGCGTCCTCGTCGACGAGGAAGTACTCCTGTTCGCAACCGAGTGTCGACGTCACGCGGTGCACGCCTTCGGCGGATCCAAAGGCCTTGAGGATGCGCATCGCATGGGTATTGAGCGCCTCGACCGAACGAAGCAGCGGTGTTTTCTGATCCAGCGACTCACCGGTCCAGGACACGAACACGGTAGGAATGCAGAGCGTCGCTTCGCCACCATTGATGGTGATGAACGCCGGGCTGGTGGGATCCCACGCGGTGTAGCCGCGGGCCTCGAAGGTGTCGCGGATGTTGCCGGTGGGAAACGAACTCGCATCGGGTTCGCCGCGGATCAGGCTCTCGCCCGAGAACTCGGCAATCACGCCGCCATGTCCGTCGAAGTTCAGGAAGGAATCATGTTTTTCGGCCGTCGCACCCGTCAGCGGTTGGAACCAGTGGCAGTAGTGCGTACATCCATTCTCGGTCGCCCAGTCCTTCATCGCTGCCGCGACCTCGTCGGCGATTTCCGGATCAAGCTTGGTGCCGAAACGAATGGTTCGCTCGAGCTTGTCCAGGACCTGGGGAGACAGGCGGCGGCGGATCACGTTGCCGGAGAAGATTCTCGAGGCATAGTCCTCGCCGAACTCGCGGGAGACGTCCCGTGGCGTGTACGAAGCATTACTTCCATTCATCGACCGGTACCTTCCAAAGTTGTCTAAATCCAGTTCAAGTGTCTGATGAGATCGAGTGGTAGTGCTCATGGAGACACATGATACCGGCTGGGGTCTCCTTTGGACGCTCCCTCAATGGCTTGAAACAGGCCGCCGAGCGGGAAGAACTTGTGGAATCTTTTGCCAGCCCGCTGCCTTGAAAAAGGTAGGCTACTGTGTCCCCTTCCGGGCTTTTGGAGGCATCCCATGGCTACCCCACCGTTCACCCGCATCTGCCTGCTCCTGGCAGGACTGCTTGTCACGCTGCTGGCCCCCACCACGGTCCGGGGCCAGGGAACTGATGGCGTCTTCCCGGAACCGATGGACTGGCAGGCTTTCCAGGAACTTGCCCAACCGCTGGGCCTGACGGCCGAGCAGTTGTCCGCCATGGAACCGGTCCACGGACAGTACCTCCAGGAAATGATGACACTGCGCGATGGACCGATCACCGTGTTCATGGATGAGGAAAAGTCCATCCACATTCCCGGGCCCGGTGCGTCGCAGGAAGAAGTCCGTGATCGAGTCTCCAGCTACAAGGCGATTCATCGCCGGATCGATTCCACCGAGCGGAACTTCTTCGATGCCATCACTCCCGCACTCGGTCCAAGTCAGCAGGAGCGACTCCAGATCGCCCGTGACTGGCGTGAGCGGCAGCGTCGACTCGAGTCAACCTGGCCCTGGATCCGATTCGCTCCCTCCATGCGCCGAGCCCGGATTGAACTTCGGCCCCTGATCAAGTGGGACAACCTTGATGCGCAGACTGCCGCCGAAATGGAATCCCAGCTTGCCACCTGGGAAGCCAACCGCACACGACTGGTCAGGGAACTGTTCAAGCAACGACTCGAGGGCTGGGCCCGGGAGCGGGAACTTGACGCCGAGCGAGGCCCCGTAGAACTGGGGGGCCCCGGGGACGACCAGGAAGCGAGTTGGGAAGCGTACCGGCAGGAACAACTCGACCGGCACCGCATCGCCTACGAAGACGCGTTGAAGACGGTCAGCGAACTCCGAAGTCACACCGCCCGCGGAATCCAATCCATTGTGGCACTGCTGCCGGATCGATCGGGCCGGGATTTCACGTGGCGGTACTGGGGCCGGGGCTACGGCCTCAACAGTGGACCGGGCGTCCGCAGCCTGATGGTGAAGACGATCAAGAAGCCGCCGTCAGAGGACATCGATGTCCAGGCCATCGAATCCCTGCTGCTTGAGCACGACCGCGCGATCATGCCGCACGCAAAAAAAATGGTCGCCTTGATCGACGAGGACGACGATACCCGCGGCGCTACATTCTTCTATTCAATCGATGAGTCCGAGGATTCACCTCTGGGCATCGAGGAGGCGAAGATCAGGAAACGAAGCCTTGCTGATGCCCGTCGCCTGCAGGCCCTGCTCGGTGGGCACACCCCTGAGGTGTTTTCCAGGTGGCTGGCCGAGGTGGATGAACTGGATGGAGCCTCGTCCGAACCGACCCCACCCGACGGTGGCGGTGTGGCCATCAGCATCACCGTTGCCGAACCGGGGGACGAGGAGGGCCTGGAAGATAGCGGCTTCTTCGGAGACACCGCCTCGGATGCAGAGGCCATGGAAATGTTCGGCAAGGCACCACAACCGATCACGTCCGATGAGATCGAACTGCTGATCACCGACCTGGGCATCGATGAGGATGGGCGCGATATCGTCGAGGTGCTCTACGAGACCTATGCGAAGAGCGCCATGGAAGTGAATCGCTCGTTTGAATCCTCCCTACGGAGCGCCATGATCAAGATGGCGGCTCAAGTGGGTGCCCCGGGAGCCGGAGACCACGAGACCTTCCTCGAGATGCAGAAATCCATGGACCGGATCCAGCAGAAGGCCAGGTCGGACATGGAGCAACTGGACAACCAGTTGTTCGAGGATCTTGTTTTGGCCGTGGAGCGTGCCGAGGACCAGGTCATCCTCCGGTGGCATCGCCAGGCTCGGCAACGGAACTTCGCCCTCGGGTCCGGAGGCATGATGAACAGCGTCATGGACATGATGGGCGGCGCGCCAAACCAGGGATGGAAGGTGGACCTCATGCTTGAACTGGGCCAGGCCAACCTGGAGCCCGAAGCACGCCGGACCGGACTGGAGGCACTCCGATCCTGGCACGAGCCCTCCACCGAGGCGATCATCCGCCATGCCGAGGTCGGGCAGCAGGTATCCGAGTTGATGAACGGGATGATCGCGTTGCAGATGAGCGACAGGAATTCCGACGAGTTCGTCGAAAACACCCGCCAGTACATGACACGCATGACGGAGCTCCAGGAGGAACAGCTGCGGCTGAAGGACGAACAATTGCGGCGAAACATGATTGCGATCGACGCCGTTGCAGGCGCTCTGTCTGTCGATGATGCCGGTCGGCTGCGAACCTCGTACCAAATCGCCTCATACCCCATGATCTACCAGGACCCGCACGCGGTGACCGATCACCTGCTGGCTTCCAGCCGACTGGAGGACCTTGACGAGGCGACACGGGGATCGATCCATGAACTGCAGACCGAGTACGACCAGCAGTACAACCAGTACTGCGACCAACTGGTCGAAGTCTTCGAAGACATGCCTTCATTCCGTGGGGTCGGCTTCTCGATGGGCCATGTCGAGGAGCATGAAAAGAAGAAGCGGGAGGCCGATCGAATCCGCTTCCAGCGGGACGACTACTCCGACAAGGTCCGGGACAAGCTGCGAAACCTGCTCACCGAGGAGCAGGTAGCCGCCATCGGGGGCCTGAAACCGGCTACCACGACCACGATGCACTGGCCGCAATTCTGAATCGGCCCGGTGGGGTAGAATCCAACGCTGCGATGAACGAACTCCCCTTTGAATCCAAGCCGGTCCCCCCCAGTGGGCATGGCACGACCCTGCAGACCATTCGCCGGTTCATGCGCCGTGACGAGTCGTTCGCCTGCCTGACCTGCTACGACGCGACGACCGCCCGCTGGCTTCAGCGAGCGGGCATTCCGTTGCTGCTGGTGGGTGACACCGCGGCCGAGATGATCCTCGGAGAGCCGGGCACCATCCACGCACCACTGGATTTCATGCTGACACTGACCGCTGCGGTCAAACGCGGGGCGCCCAACACCTTCGTGATGGGCGACATGCCCTTCGGCTCCTACCAGTGTGACGATGCCGAGGCTGTCCGCAACGCCGGTCGATTCCTCACCGAGGGACGAGCCGACGCCGTGAAACTCGAGGTCGATGCCCGATTCATCAACCTGGTCGAGAAACTCGCTCGCGCCGGAGTACCGGTGGTTGCCCACCTCGGTTCCCGTCCCCAGGCTGCAAAGCAGGAGGGTGGATACCGGGCGGCTGGACGCACGCAGGATGCCCTGCAGCAGATCGTCCGCGACGCCATCGCCATGGAAGAAGCCGGGGCCGTGATGCTGCTGCTGGAAGCGGTCCCCAACGAGGTCGCCAAGGCCGTCGTCGATTCCACGTCGATCCCGGTCATCGGATGCGGAGCTGGAACAGCCTGCCACGGGCAGATCGTGGTCACCCAGGACATCCTTGGGCTCACCGACTGGCAGCCGGCATTTGCACGACCGATCTGTGAACTCGGCGATACCCTCATGGATGCCGCTCGGGAATGGATGCGGCGGGTCTCCGAGGATGAACTCGGTGAACACCCCTACCAGATGAAGGACGGCAAACCCGCTCAGCCGCCCACCTCGACCCCGGATCCAGACGTCCGGGAATCGACCCGCTCCTGATTCTGGCGATTCAATCCACCCTCACACGTTCAACGATCCTGAAAATCTCCCTCGGGTGGGCGGTTCCTGCGTATGCTCAGGGTGGAGAACCGACATGTCCAGAGGAACTCGACTCCTGATCGCAACGCTTGTCTCCACCCTCGTGGTGCTTGCAATCGCGATTCCAACCATCGTGCTGCTGCCCGGCTTCACCCGTAAAGTTCAACACCAGCAGACTCTGGCGACCGTTCGCCAGGCAGGACTGCGATTGAACGCCCTTCCCGGAACCGACCAGGCTCCGCGCGAGGGAATGCTGGCAGAACTGAGCCGCGCCACGACCGACCTGGCGGACTTCGTGCGACCATCGGTCGTGCACATCACAGGCATGCAGCAGATCGACGGCATGACCGTTCCGATCTCCACCGGCAGCGGATGGATCTACGATGACTCGGGTCACGTGATCACCAACCTTCATGTGGTTGAAGGCGGTGATTCATTTGAAGTGCAGCTCTTTGATGGCGAACTCCGCCCCGCGGAAATCGTCGGTGGAGATTCGACCACCGACATCGCAGTCCTGTCGATCCGGGCTGAAAACATCATTCCCGCCACACGACGACCGATGACCGAGCGCGTGCGGCAGGGCGAACTCTGCTTTGCCTTTGGATCCCCGTTCGACTTCCGATTCTCCATGTCCAGCGGGATCGTCTCCGGGCTCGGTCGA
The DNA here is from genome assembly GCA_029245245.1 of Phycisphaerales bacterium. Classification (GTDB taxonomy): domain Bacteria; phylum Planctomycetota; class Phycisphaerae; order Phycisphaerales; family SM1A02; genus UBA854. The sequence goes on along the minus strand of JAQWPT010000021.1, from coordinate 52,602 downwards.
TTCGTGGGCATGTTCTGGCGATCGGGTCGGAGCATCGGGTTTGAAAACTTCATCCAGGTCGATGCCGCCATCAACCCGGGGAACTCGGGTGGTCCACTGACGGATCATCTCGGGCATGTCATCGGGATGAATACCGCCATCGCCACCAACGATGCAGATGGACAGTTCGCCGGCATCGGGCTGGCGATTCCTCTGGACATGATCGAATCGGCGGTCGACCAGTTGATCGAAACCGGCACCGTCCGCAAGGGGTACCTCGGTGTCAGCGTGCTGGACCAGGATGATCTGATCGCACGGTCCGTCGGCGTACCCCGACAGTTCCGGGGAACTGGCGTGCTCGTGATCGATCTCGAAGACAACCATCCCGCCACGAAAGCCGGTCTGCGAATCGGTGATGTCATCACGATGTACGACGAGGTTCCACTGGCCGCTGCCGGCGACTTCGACGAGGCGGCACGGCAGGACATGGACCGACGCATGAATCTGAAGATCTGGCGATTCGCCGATGCGGATTCATCCTGGGTGGATCTCGTGGTGATGCGACAGGGCGAGGGTGATCTCCTGGGCATCAGGGTGCTGTCGCTGCACGACCGCATCGGAGACCTGCACCGGGCCCGCGGCTACACACGGCGTGGCGTACTGATCTCCCAGCCCCAGCCGGGGATGCCCGCCGAACAGGCTGGAATGCTCGCCGGTGACATCGTCCACCGTGTCAACGGCGCCGACGTGCATTCCGTCCGGCAACTGCAGTCGACCATCTCCTCCGTCCCCCCCGGCCGTACGGTGAAGATCGAGGCCTGGCGCTACGATCACGGGACCGAGGACTGGACGTTGATGACGTTCTCGGTCGAACTCTCGCAGTGGCAATAGGAATGCGGTACAAGGTGGGCAGAGAAACCCGCCATGCCCATCGCCAGCCCGAATGAAAAACCACTCCTGCAGGTCGAAGATCTGCACGTGCAGTTCGAAGGAAGCACGGATCCGGCGGTCGCCGGGGTCACATGTTCGCTGCACGCCGGCAGGACGCTCGGCCTGGTCGGCTCCAGTGGATGCGGCAAGACCACGCTGGCACGGGCGATTCTCCGGTTGATCCCCGCCCGCTCCGGAACGGTGCACTTCCAGGGCACCTCGGTGCTCGACCTTCCGGCTCGAGCCATGCGTCCGATGCGGCGAAAAATGCAGATCGTCTTCCAGGATCCAGGTGGTTCACTCAACGGGCGGATGCGTGTCGGCGAAATCGTCGGTGAGCCGCTGCTGGTGCACGAATCGCTCCGTGGTGCCGCCCTGCGGAAGCGGGTCGACTCCCTGCTGGTGCGATGTGGACTCGAGCCCGACGCCGCGGATCGATACCCCCACTCGTTCTCCGGAGGCCAGAAACAGCGGATCGCCATTGCCAGGGCCATCGCATTGTCGCCGGCTTTGATCGTCTGTGACGAGCCCACCTCCGCCCTGGATGTCTCCGTCCAGGCTCGGATTCTCCACCTGCTCTCCACCCTGCAGGCCGAGGACGACATCGCCTACCTCTTCATCACCCACGACATGGCCGTCGCACGGCATGTCTGTCACGAAATCGCGGTCATGGATGCCGGGCGTATCGTCGAGATGGGACCCGTGGACGAGGTCCTGGAGCGACCCCGCCACCAGGTCACGAAGCTGCTTCTGGACGCCGTCCCCCGCCCCTGCGGTATACGATAGGGCCATGCAGGGTTACCTCGATCTGCTCAGGGATGTTCGTGACAACGGCGCAGAGAAGGCCGACAGAACCGGTACCGGAACTCGCAGCGTGTTCGGTCGCCAACTTCGATTCGAACTCGGCGACGGCTTCCCCCTGGTCACCACGAAGAAGGTGCACCTGCGTTCGATCATCCACGAACTGCTCTGGTTCCTGCGCGGTGACACGAACATCAGGTCGCTCAATGAAGCCGGAGTCCGGATCTGGGACGACTGGGCGGACGAACAAGGTGATCTCGGTCCGGTCTACGGACACCAGTGGCGATCCTGGCCCACTCCCGACGGCGGGCACATCGACCAGGTGCAGCAACTCCTGGACCAGTTGCGTTCAAACCCGGATTCCCGACGACTGATCATCAGTGCCTGGAACGTCGGCGACCTGGACCGAATGGCCCTGGCCCCGTGCCATGCCTTCTTCCAGTTCTATGTCGCCGAGAACCGTCTTTCCTGCCAGCTCTATCAGCGCAGCGCAGATCTGTTCCTCGGCGTCCCGTTCAACATCGCCTCCTACGCGCTGCTGACGATGATGGTCGCCCAGGTCACCGGACTCGAACCCGGCACCTTCGTCCACACTTTCGGGGACGCTCACATCTATCTGAACCACCTTGAACAGGTCGAGGAGCAGTTGGCACGTGATCCACGCCCACTGCCGACCATGCGTCTCGACGACCGGATCAAGGATCTCTTTGCGTTCCGCTTCGAGCACTTCGAACTGCTCGACTACGACCCATATCCGCACATCGCCGCCCCGGTGGCCGTCTGAAGCCGGATCCTCTTCCCATGCGAATCTCGCTGATCGTCGCCGCGGCCGAGAACAACGTCATCGGACGTGATGGGGACCTGCCGTGGCACCTGCCCGTGGACCTGCGGTTCTTCAAGAACACCACGATGGGACATCCTGTAATCATGGGGCGCCGCACCTGGGAGTCCTTCGAAGGCGGGCTGCCCGGCCGAGCGTGCATCGTGGTGACAAGGAATCAGGATTTGGAACTCGAAGGCGCCACGGTCGCCACCTCGCTGGAAGGGGCCCTTGCCGAAGCCGGTAATGCCCAGGACGTCTTCATCGCCGGAGGCGGAGAAATCTACCGCATGGCAATGGAGATGGCCGACCGCATCGTGCTCACCAGGGTGCACGCGCAGATCAATGGTGATGCCACATTTCCCACGCTGGATGAAACGCTGTGGCACCGAACTTCGGCTGAGCGGCACGAAGTCGATGATCGCAACGATCATGCATGCACCTTCGAAATCTGGGAACGCGACTGAACCGCGGATCGCACTGATTTTCGGTGCACGGAACTTTCGTACTCCTTTCGTCCCGGAATGGATTCCGGGGCATGATGTCTCTTCGCGAGAAGAGCGATATGCATGCGGGCACTGGCCCCGAAAGGAAGCACGATGCTTTTGAAATTTATCGTCACGATACCGACGCTTGCCGTCTCGAGCATGTTCTCGTCGAGTTGCGAGATCCAGGATCCCTACATCGGCCCCGGAGGGTTCGGCGCGAAATCCATCAAGGTCATCGGCGGCGACAATGTCGATGTGAATTGCATCGTCGGCCAATTCGAAGATGAAGACTTCGTGTACATCATCGTCGATCAGGAATGTGATGGCAGTCCGGATTACCTTCACCGCCTCGGAGACAACAGGAAGTTCCAGATCAAGCCCTCGGGGCGCGGTCCCCGACTGCAACCCATCCTGGCCCATGGCTCAAGTCTTCTGGGTCACCTCGTAGACGAAACACTGCTCATCGAGGGAGACCTTGCTTCGCCATTTGTCGGCACGACCCCAGACCGGTGGCTGCACGATCAGGGACTGAATGATCTTGATCCAGGCGACCAGTTCACCCGCCCGATCCAGTTCCATCGTCTCTCAACGTCGTCATGGGAAGCCGATGTGACCATCGGAATGACTTCCGACATGGTGCTGCCTCGGTTCGATGACTTCGACGTGTCCTACGCGTGGTTCTCTCTCGCAGTCCCTGGTACGAACCTGGAATGCTGGAGCATCCGCATACAAGGTGATCTCTCGAAGATCGTCCGATGGCTGGTGGCAAGCGGCGTCGAGGAGATCGACTTCACGGCCCAAGGGGACGAATGGACCCTCTCCTGGGACAAGAAGTCTGAGAATGTTGTTCTGCATCGAAACGGAACACTCTACGAAGTGTTCGAACTCTGATCGCCGATCATTCCACGGCGCCGCCGCGGATGGCGATGAAGCCCACCAGGGGCTGGCCTTCGCCCGGTTGGATTTCAACCAGCCGGACGGGGGTCGGCTCCCTCGTGCGGAATGGACCGCCGGCGTTGAAGGACTCACCAAGGTCGTTGCGGAAGTCCACGAGATTGAACGTCACTCTCTGGCCAGCAGCCAGTCCGGGCAGTTCGTGGGCATACTGCTGGTTGACCCAGATCGTCGATGCGGCCCAGCTCTCGTCGGTGGAGTTGACGATTTCCAGGTACTTCCCATCCCGGAACGTCTGGATCGGGAGCGTATCGGTGGTGTGCAGATCGAACGGGTAGGGCCTGGTTGCGTACGCAGGGTCGAAGTTCGGCCGATTGCAGCCGACACACGCCAGGGCGGCCAGTGACAGCAGGATGCAGTGCTTGAGAAGCATGCGATCATTGTACGAGTTCACGGGCTCAAGGGTCCCGGAGGCATCGGGGTGCCACCAGGACTCTCTGCCGGTGACCGGGACTGGGCCGGCGCAATGGTGCTGTCACCCATGCACGCCTGGGCAATGACGACGCAGACAAGACCAAGCAGGGCCGATTCCAATCCGCTCCCCCACTCGATGATCAGCATCATGCCTGCGATGGGTATGCGGTAGGCAGCGCTGAGCAGGCAGGCACCTCCGACCAGGGGAAGAAACAAATCGTCGGGACGGCCAATGAGAACCGCCGCAATGCAGCCGATCATCGCTCCCGTCGCCGTGAGAGACGTGAAGACCCCGCCACCGCCGCCACCGAATACACAGACGACCGTCGCAGCCGCATGGAGCAGCAGGATCAGCAGCAGCAACCAGACATCCCGACTCGCCCCCATGGCCCAATCGAACATCACGTGCCCGGGCCCCAGGGTTACCCAGGTATCGGTACATCGCCAGGCAACGTAGGCGAGCATGGCCAGCACAAGGCTCCCGATGGTGGCACCGAGCCATGGCCGCAGACGGTGACGTACACCCCGGGCGGTGTTGGCAGTGAATGTGAAGAACCGGGCCCCGCCACCACAGACAAGGGCCAGCAGCAGCGTGGTCCAGATCAGGGTTCCATCCAGCGACATATCGACATCGACATAGGGGACCAGTGGCCGGGCACCGATGGTCATGACTCGGACCATGTATGCCGCCACGGCGGCGATGGTGGCCTGCACGATCGGCCGGGCATCAAACCCGCGACGATATGGAACTTCCAGGCCATACACGGCACCCACGCCCGGTGACGAGAAGACGGCGGCAATGCCCGCGCTGGCGCCGGCCTTCATGAGCAGCCCACGCTCACTGCCGACCAGCGGCCGACCGAACACTCGCTCGAACAGGACACCCAGTCCAGCTCCCATGGTGGCCGACGGTGACTCCAGTCCCTGCGCGCCACCACACCCGACCGTCAATCCACCCGCAAGGATACGACCGGGAATCTGTCGCAACGGCATGCGACCCGTGCTCCCATTGGAATGGATGATGTAGAACTCGTTCGTGGAGGGCGCAAGTGTTCCCGCGATGAAACGCATGGACAGGACGCTCAGTGGCAACCCCGCAAGGATCACGACCATGATCCATGGCGATGGTGATGCCACCAGTGATCCAAGACTCTTGACTTCGAACAACCAGGCCAGGCCGGAGACCAGCAGCCCGGTCAGCACGCCGACCACCGCAGGAACAAGCAGGATCCAGACGGCACGATGCCGGATTCGGAACCTGCCGTTGCCTGAAGCCATGCTTGTGGTGGTGGACAGGAGACAACCCCCCTACAGCCGTTGAATCCGCACGCGGCCTGCTGAACGCTCCCAATGCGCGTGCCGCCTATTGTACGAGGTCCCTCTCCATGAGACACTGTGGGGTCATGTCCGTGGAAATGGAACCATCCGGCACCAGCGCACGCCACACTCACCGTTCGGTGGACGAGATTGCGCGCACAGTGGCTGTGGATCCCCGCGTCGAAGCACTCGTACCGGGATTTGACGCACCGTTCTTCCAGGCTGGACTTGCCGGCTATTCCGATGGCGCCATGCGACTGGTTGCACGGCGCAACGGCTGCCCCTTCTGCATCACCGAAGCCCTCCTGGACATCACCCTGCTCAATGGCGGCAAGGGCCGAGCCCGTGAGGACCCGGATCTGCTTGCCGAGGAATGCGGGCTGGGTGATCCCCATGCAAACCGGTTGGCGGGATTCGACGATCACCCGATCGCCGGGCAGATCATGGGGACCGCGCCGGAAGAAATGGCCAAGGCCGCGATGATGCTCGTGGACATGAACTACGACGTGATCGATGTCAACCTCGCCTGCCCTGTCAAGAAGATCAGACGACGCAAGCGCGGCGGTCACTTCCTGCTGGCTCCCGACGAGGCACTGGACGTGCTGTCCGCTGTCCGCGATGCCGTCCCCGCAGCCATCCCGGTCACAGTGAAGATCCGACGCGGATTCGACGAGGGACCGGAACTTGAGCAGTCCTTCTACCGGATCTTTGAAGGCGCCTATGAACTCGGCTGTGCCTGGGCAACCGTGCACTGCCGAACCGTCGTACAGAAGTACAAGGGGCCGGGGCGCTGGTCCTTCCTCACCGATCTCGTCAAGCGGTATCCCGATCGGATCATCTTCGGAAGTGGTGACATCTGGACCGTCGAGGACATCTTCCTGATGCTCGAGTTGACTGGAGTACACGCCGTCTCGGTTGCCCGTGGCTGCATCGGCAACCCGTGGATCTTCCGTCAGGCTCGTCAGATGATGGCCGGAGAGCAGACATCGGCACCGACGCTCGCCCAGCAGCGACAGACGTTGCTGGACCACTTCGACCTTGTCGTGGCCCTGCATGGAGAACGCGGCGGCGCACGCATGATGCGGAAGTTCGGCATCAAGTTCTCAACCCACCACCCGGATCCCGATGCCGTCCGTCGGGAATTCATCACCGTCTCTTCCATCAACGACTGGAGGAGCGTGGTCGATACGTTCTACGGGACCGAGGATGAGGTCAGTCGATCGCGGAGCGACGGGCTGCCGCCCGCTGGCCCGACGTCAGATTCGCCTCGACCTGCTCCGTAGTCCTCGACTCGAGCAATCGAAGTTCGCCGGTCAAGCGAAGGTGTGCGCCCCGGATCTCCTGTGAATCCGGATCCTTCTCCAGGGCGCTGTCGCCGAGAATCACGCCATGATCGGTTCGTGCTGAAAGCAGCAACTGCTCGAACTCCGCTCGAAGTTCATCGCGACGAGGCAGGTAGGCCTCCAGGACCACTCGAGTCTTCTCCTGCTGCTGGGCATCGCCATTGCGAAACACCCAATCGGAGACGAGTTCGACATTGTCGGGCTTGTAGAGCCATGGAAAGCGGGCCATGCGAGCCTTCACGCGCCACGCCTGGGCCGATTCGGCGCCCTGCTGCGACTCCAGCACGTAGGCCACCGACTCGATGGCCCATTCATTGAGCTGGTTGAGGTTCTTCCACCGATCGACACGGGATCGCATCAACGAAATTGATTCCTCGCTGTCCTTGGAGATCTTCGCAACGCGCTCCTTGATGACCGACGCCCGATTTGCTGCCGCATGCCTGGCAACGAGCAGATTCACCCGGTCGGCATACTGCACGAGCACCTCTTTCATTTGTGGCGCCTCCTGGACCCCCGCGTGTTCGACCAGCACGAGCACGTCCAGCCCGTCACCCGCATAGGTTCGATCCTGTTCCCGTCGTCGGACGGATTCCAGGACCACGCGTCGCTGGAGGTCCCCCCGGGCTCGATCCATGTCGACATTCGATGCGTCGATGGACATGGCAGCCGTATCCGATACGAGTTCGGCATAGAGCTGATCCGCCACCGGCCAGTTCTCCATGTAGGAGCGCTGGACCGCGATGCGTGTCGCACGAAGTTCCTCGGATCCCATGAACCCCCGTCCCTCGTAGACCGCGGTCAGTCGATCCGCACCAGCCTCCGTGGCCCGAACCTCGGATGCCGCCTGAAGGTCCACCAGTTGCTGGACGTAATCCTCGTAAAGCATGTTCGCGATCTGCTGCTGATCGGATTCGACCCCGACCTCCCGGCAGTACGCCTGGTAGTCGGCACGCTGCACGAACGGCTCGATGAGATGCTCCGGGGCCAGTGGGCTGGCCACGGCCGGGAGGCTCAGCAGGAGCACAAGGCTGAAAAGGACGTGTCGCATGGACCCCTCATGATAGCCCCCCCGGACATCTGCGGCGTGGATTGCTCAGGGCCGCGGGTGGTGGGCCTGCACGACTTCCCGCAGGCGGGAGTGGTCCACGTGCGTGTAGATCTGGGTGGTGGCGATGTCCTCGTGGCCAAGAAGCTCCTGGACCACTCGGAGGTCGGCTCCACCGACCAGCATGTGCGTGGCGAAACTGTGCCGAAGCATGTGCGGGTGCGCATCCTGTATACCGGCGCGAGTGGCCAGTCGCCGGACGATCTGCCAGACCGCAACGCGTTCCAGGGGTCGGCCGGTGTTCGACAACAGCAATCGCCCTTCGTCTCGACCGTCATCGAACCGTGTCAAGACTGTTCGAAGTTCCGAAAGGTATGCGTTCACGGACATGCGGGCAGGATCGCCGATGGGAACCAGTCGCTCCTTGTTCCCCTTGCCCAGGACACGAAGCACGGCGATCTGTTCGTCGTACCCGTCCAGCTGCAGCCCGGCGACCTCAGACGCCCGCAGCCCCGCTGCGTACATCAATTCGAGCATGGCCCGGTCACGACGCCAGAGTCGACCGGACCCCTCGTCCGCCGCCTCCAGCAGCGACTTCATCTGCCTCGGCGTCAAGACACCCGGCAACCGCTTCCACCGCGTCGGAGTCGACAGCGGCGCAGTGGGGTTCAGCTCGACACGTCCCAGCCCTTCCAGGAAACGGAAGAACATGCGCATGGTTGAAAGGTGCCGGGCGATGCTGCTGGGTTGGAGCCCGCGTTCGCGATGAAGAAACTGCACGTACTCGGCCAGGTGCCGAGGGTCCACGTCACCAGGGGAATGAATCCCCTGGTCGTCGAGGAATTGGACCATTCCCGCCAGATCCGAGGTGTATGCCGAAAGCGTGGCAGCTGCCAGGCCGGCTTCCACCCGGAGGTAGGCCAGGAACTCACGAACCGGTTGGTCGAAGCCGCTCGTGGATTTCATGGCGTTTGAGGGTGATGATCACCGGGGTTGGATCCGCCGGCATGGAAAGAGTGCTGGACTGGAGATCCCAGTGCACCGAGCATGATCGATAGTTCCCCACGCAGATATGCATGGCCTGGTCAAGTTGATCAAGAGTAAAGCGGGTACGGCACTGGGAGTGGTTGCCATTGATGAATGGACAGCATTCCCTGTCCATGTCCATCCCATCCTGGATCGTCTGTCTGACCATCATCAAGGCCTCCATGGGCCAGTGGCATCGCTTCCGTGCGATTGGAGATATCGACCACTCCGGGCCGAGCCTGCCAGAAATGCGTTTGGTGGGCCCCCGGGACTACGGCATGATTTGCGCTCATTGAACCTCCTGCGCAGCATGGTGGCACGAAAGGACCGCCTGAGGGCCTCTGAAAGCGCCCAGTGTGGATTCAGGTCCCGGCACGGAACTTGCGACATGTCCAGCAAGACCCCTCACCATGGGCAAGGAGGCCCCGATGCGGGACCACGCACGCATGCACCAACCACAACCACGCCGCCCACGGGCCATGGATCCGAGTGACAGCCGGGACCAGCGGGACCTGGCGGCCGAGTTGATCCGCAAGGCTCGAATCGCCACCGCGATCCACATGGCCCTCCACGCCCAATCTGGACCAGCTGAGGGCGACACACGATGAACTACGGCCTGTACCAGTCCGCTGGAGGCGTGCTCTCGAATCTGCACGAGTTCCAGGTGATCTCCAACAACCTGGCCAATACCCAGACCACGGGCTTCAAGGCGGATCTCGCCCTTGCCCAGCAGCGCCTGCCCGAGCGAATCGAGTCCGGTGCGGCGGTCGACCCCCAGTTCCTGCTGGAGCGGCTCGGCGGTGGGCAACTCGCCAGCCCCACGATCATCGAGTTCATTCAAGGCAGCCTCAAGGAGACGGGTTCATCCACCGACGTGGCCATCAACGGAAACGGATTCTTCGTCGTAGGCCCGGAGCGTGGTGCCACCGAGGAGTCCATCTCCCTGACACGGGACGGTCGGTTCTCACTCAACGCGGAAAACCACCTGGTCATGTCCGCAACCGGCCTGCACCTGCTCGACGGTCGCAACCAGCCCATCGAACTGGAATCCGGCCCCTTTGAAATCAATGAAGACGGCGTCATTCTCCAGAACGGTGAAGAGATCGCCACCCTCGCCCTGCAGCAGGTCGAACAGCCCGATGCACTGGAAAAACTCGGCGATGGACTGCTGCGGGCGACGCTCGACAGTGGAGCTCCCGTTGCCGACTCGACCTCGACCGTCCGCCAGGGCTACCTGGAAGAGAGCACCGTCAACCCAATCATCGCCATGAAGGATCTCATGGAACTGAGCCGGGCCTTGGAAGCCAATGTCCGGATGATGCAGTACCAGGATCTCATCATGGGCCAGGCCGCCGGCACCCTCGGCAAGGTGTCCTGAGCACGAACCACGAACTGATACGGAGCCGCTACCCATGGCCTTTACAGCAATGAACGCCTCGTCCACCGGACTGTCCGCCCTGTCGACCTCCCTGGAGGTGATCGCCAACAACCTTGCAAACACCAACACGGATGGTTTCAAGTCGACACGGGTGAACTTCCAGGACCTCCTCTACATGGAGGAACGGCAGCCCGGTATCGAGAATGACATCGGTGACATCTCCCCCACCGGCCTCTACGTCGGTGTCGGCACCCGTGTCTCCGGAACCCAGACCGACTTCGCACAGGGCTCGTCGGTCTACACCGGGGGCCCGCTGGACGTCACCATCAACGGCAACGGATTCTTCATGGTTGAAGTCGAAGACACCTGGACCGATGGGCTCGCCTACACGAGGGCCGGCAACTTCTCGCTCAACGCCGAACGGGAACTCGTCATGGCGAACCTCAATGGGCGACGAATCGTCCCGAGCATCGTGGTTCCCTACGACGTACCGGAATCAGCCATCGTGATCACGGACGACGGACAGGTCCAGATCTCCCGCGGTGCCGAGTTCGAGGAAATCGGACAACTCGAACTCGCCTACTTCGCCAACAACGCCGGACTCCAACCCATCGGCGAGAACCTCTACGTCGAGACCATCGCGTCCGGCGAAGTCTCCGCCGGCATCCCGAGCCAGAGCGGCCTGGGGAATCTCATCCAGTTCCACCTGGAAGCCTCGAATGTGAACCCGGTCACCGAACTCGTCTCGCTCATCGAGACCCAGCGGGCGTTCGAGATGAACAGCCAGGCCCTCAAGACCGCCGACGAGATGCTCCAGAATGTCACGAACCTGCGTCGCTTCTGATCCTGGATACGAATGATGATGACACAACCTCTCCTGCTCATTGCCCCACTCCTGATCGTCTCCGCCGCCGCCATCGGCGACAGCGTGACCCTTCACCATTCGGTCCGCTTCACCGGTCCCGGGGACACCGTCCATCTTGCGGACATCGCGACCCTGGAAGGCGAGTACGCCACTTCACTGGGGGCCATCGAGGTCACCGCCTTCGAAGCCGGCATGTCATCCCCCCTGGAACTCCACGTCTCCAGTGTCCGAACGGCGATGGAACTCCACGAAGTCCACTGGGGCCGGATCGAACTCCATGGCCACCGCGTCATCATCCGAGCACGAAGCAGTGAACACATCGAGCCCCCACTGGCGATGCAGCCCAGCAGCATCAACAAGGCCCCCGGTCACCGCACCGCGTCCCGTCATGCCATGGACCGCTCCATGGCCGATGTGCTCCTGGACACCCCGACCTTTCGCGGTTGGCTGGCCCGGTCGATCACGAACACGCTGGGCGTCAATGCCGCCGATCTGAAACTGGACTTTTCGCGTGACCAGACTGCGTTGCTGGATGCCTCACTGACCGAGGGCCGCTTCGAGATCAAGCCGCTGAACATCGCCATGCACAGCGAACGGCTGGACTACGAGGTTCGTCGCTGGGAAGGTGGTCGGCCCATGAGCACGGACCTTGTCTCGGTGAATCCCACGATTCGAACGAGCGTTGCCAGCCTCCGAGTCGACGTCCAGCGTGGTCGTCCGATCGCCGCGGAGCACGTTGAGCACGTCGAACAGTGGCTGACCCCTCTGCAGCGAAGCGGCCGGGTCGCCCCGGATGCCGTCGAAGGACGCGCTGCAGTCATACGACTGCGTGCCGGAACGATTCTGCGGGAGCGTGACCTGAAACTGCCCGTCCTCGTCAAGCGTGGCGACAAGGTCGTCGTCAGGGCCATCGCCGGCGGACACGTCCTTGAACTGGATGCGGTTGCAGAATCCGGTGGCACCGCTGGAGAAATTATCGAACTCCGCTACGGACGTGAGCGGAAGACGTTTACTGCCCGGATCACCGCACGGGGTGAAGCCGTGCGTGACCTGTCCATGACACCACCGACCACCATCGCCGATGCATCACGCGGAGTGACTCCATGAATCCGACCCGTTCGATCTGCTGTGTTCCGCTTCTCATGGCGACTGCCGCCACTGCCAACATCACCGGCGGGGGGCACCTCTCTCCCCACCACATGACCAGCAGCAGCCACCATCTCAGTGGCATCGGACCCGCTCCACTGACCACGGGGCTCGGAGGCCTCAACGCATCACTCAACAGCAATCTCGGCCTGATGCAGGCGAACATGAACGGCCAGCTCAACACGCTCGGCGGGTATGGATGGAATGCATTCGGCGCATGGAACACCATGCCGGCCATGATGCCCATGTACCAGCCGATGATGCCCATGCCGATGGGCAACATGGTTCCCATGGCTTCCATCAGCGCAACCGAACTGTCACCCCTGGCCTCCGCTCCGATCATGCCCATGATGCCCATGCCGGTCACACCGATCTCGACCCCCTCCATGTCCTACATGTCGCAGGCCATCAATGGTCCATGGGGTTCCGTTCTCCTCGACGACCAGGGCATGCCGATCACCAATCAACTGGAATCGACCAGCCTCTTCGCGTTCTCCCCGGAGAAGCCACGGCTCTTCACGGAGCACGACCTGGTCCAGATCGTGGTACGTGAAACAACGCGAATCGCGTCCTTCCAGGGCCTGGAAACGGAAAAGGAATACGGCCTCGTCGGAGGCGTGGAGTACTTCCCCGGCCTCAACAACAACGACCTTCTCAACTACACCGAGGTCGAACTCATGGGTGAGAAGGAATTCGAGGGTGAAGGCGAATATGCCCGGGAGGATGACCTGACCACAAGGCTGACCGCGGAGATCATCGAAATCCTTCCCAACGGCAACCTCGTGCTCGAGGCGCGAACCCGCATCAAGACCGATGATGAGGAGATGTTCACCCAGTTGACCGGCGTCTGCCGGCCGGACGACGTCACCGCATCCAACACCATTCTCTCGAACCAGATCTTCAACCTGGAAATCGAGAAGATGCACTATGGAGAGGTTCGTGAAGCGGCCAACAAGGGAATCCTCGCGAAGATTCTCGATGCCGTGTTCGCCTTCTGATCAGGACAGTTCGATCCGTCGATCGAAGAACTTCAGCGAAGCGGCCTCCTTGGCCATCGCCAGAGTTTCCTCCGCAATCGCGTTGGCCTTGCGGCTGCCCTCAAGCAGGATGTCGAGAATGTCATCATCACTGGCATAGCGTTCACGCCGCTCGCGCATCGGCTCGAGCAGTTCATTGATCGCGTCCACCACCGCCATCTTCACTTCGCCATCACCGATGTTGTCGCCGCGACTGTAGCGGTCGCGAAAATCGGCCACCCGATCGGGGTCGGCAATGAAGGTTTCGACGTACTGGAAAAGCGGGTTCTTGGCGGGATCGACTTCCCCGGGATCGTTCGGCTGCCGACTGTCGTGCCCGGTGTAGATCTTGCCGATCTTCTTCTTGACCTGCTTGGCGGTGTCTCGAATCTCCACCGAGTTGCCCAGCGACTTGCTCATCTTGTTCTGCCCGTCGATGCCCACGAGCCGGCCCACCTCGCCGACATCGGCCAGGGGGATCGGGAACACGCCGCCGAGGGACTCGTGTTCCTCGTCGGGGGCCTTGTCCGGAACGCCGCAGTACATCTTGTTGAATCGCCGGGCCACCTCACGGGTGAGCTCGATATGCGGCACCTGGTCCTCGCCGACGGGAACGGCGTGGGCCCGAAAGGCCAGGATGTCCGCCGTCTGCCCAACGGTGTAGAGCGGGAAGCCGAACGAGTAGGTGTCCTTGAGCCCCTTGACCTCGAGTTCATCCTTGAGGGTCGGGTTCCGCATCACCCTGTTGTAGGGAAGGAGCATCGAGAAGAGGTACGTGAGCTCCGCGATCGCCGGCACCTCGGTCTGCAGGAACATGGCGCTGCGCTGGGGGTCGATGCCCATGCACAGCGCGTCACGGGCGACCTCGATGCAGTCGCGACGAATTTCGTCGGCCTTGTCCGCCCGCGTGGTGAAGGCGTGCATGTTCGCAACCAGGAAGTAGCACTCGTGGGTGTCCTGCATCTGGACACGCCGTTTCACCGAACCGACCCAATGGCCGAGATGGAGGTTTCCCGTGGGCGTATCGCCGGTCAGCACTCGAAGTCCCGTGGCCTGCGTGGTCATGAGTGGCAGTGTAGCGGGTGGACTACTGGAACGAGGCCAGCAGCAGGTTCAGGGCATTGAACCCGGCATGCATGATGATGGGCGTGATGAGCCTGCCGGTTCGCACAAAGGCCCATCCCAGTCCCAACGACAGGATGAAAATGCTTACCAGTCCCTCCAATGAAGTGACTCCTCCGTGCATCAAGGAGAAGATGACGCTTGTGATCACCACCGCCATCCAGGGTGAGCCGTTGGTGAGCGAACGATGGCGTCGCAGTGATTCCTGGAGCAGGCCCCGGTAGATGGCTTCCTCGACGACCGGAACCGCCAGGATCAGGAGGGCCGTGAGGACCCAACTCCAGACCGAACTGCCCACATCATCCATCAGGATCAATGTGTCGTGCGCAAAGGCATCCGGCGCTTCACCTGTCAACCAGGTCCGAACCATCACACCGCCGAGCATCGTGGCCTGCACCATCGGCCAGAAGATCACCAGTCCAAGCACGCCGAATCCCGCCGAGAAGGCGAAACCCGGCCGTGTATCCTCCTGGCCCGGAGCACGACGCATCCACCAACCCGGCATGGCGAACACCACCGCCCCCTGGCAGGCCAGCGAAACGATTTGAACGATCGTCAACGTGCGCAGCATGTCCGACGGAACATCGGAGGCCGGTCCCGTGAAGTACAGCGCGACCTGGGCACCGACGGCACCGGCGAAGATGGCCAGCAACACGAACGAGTACCCCATGCCGGGTCGAAAGTGCCATGGCTGTCGAGGCAATCTCGTGAGGCGTGCGGCCCGGGAGGAGGCGAAGAGAATCAGCACGATCAAGCCCAGGGGCATGATCCACCAGCCGCCCTGGAGCCATGACCCCGTTTCCGAGGCAACAGCCTCGGCACGATCACTGCCCCCTGCCGCTGCCGCGGTCTCGGTGTAGGCTGTCGCGGTCGTCACACACAAGAGCGACACGATGCCCATGCCCATCACCCTCGAAGCCATCGCTGAACGAACACGGGAAACGGTCGACGCCGCCAGGCGGGATCGACCACTTTCGTTGCTGCAACAGCAGGTGGCATCGGCACCGCCGCCGCGCCCATTCTTCGAGGCGATGACGGCCGATGACGATCGCATCCACATCATTGCCGAGTGCAAGCGGCGGAGCCCCTCGGCTGGAACGATTCGCGACGAATTTGATCCCGTCGACATCGCCCTACAGTACGAGAATGCCGGGGCCATGGCGATCTCGTGCCTGACAGATGAACCCTTCTTTGGTGGTTCCCTCGAGGATCTCTCACGGATTCGTCAGCGCGTCGGGCTTCCTGTCCTCCGCAAGGACTTCCTTGTGGACGCCTACCAGCTCTGGGAAGCCCGGGCGGCCGGAGCCGACGCCGTACTCCTGATCGCTGAACTGCTCGAGCCCGACCTTCTGGCCGATCTGGTGGGCCTTGCCGATGAACTCGGCCTCGCTTCGCTGATCGAACTCCATGGGGCCGATCGACTGCCAATGGTCATGGGCCACGCCGGGCACGGTCACCTCCTGGGTGTCAACAACCGGAACCTCAAGACGATGGAGACGAGCACGGACCATGTGCTGGGCATGCTCGGCGAACTCCAGGGCCACCTCCCGTGTGTCGTCTGTGAGTCGGGCATCAGGAGTCATGACGACATCCGCCGTCTGGAAGAACATGGACTGCGCAACTTCCTCGTCGGGGAGTCACTGCTGCGACAGGAGTCGCCCGGAACTGCCCTGCGCACCCTGCTTGGCAGCGAGTAACAGGCATGAATCAGGGACCAGCTCCGCGATCTCGCAGGCCTCGGTGGGTGCGCCATGCAAGGCGGGCCTGGCGATTCATGATCGCATCACCCACACCGGTTGCCGCCTCTGCCTGGTCCCGCGCCGCAGACTGGGCTCTGCTCGCAGCGCTGCTGCTGGCCATCTTCCTGATGGCCCTCTCGACCGAACTCTGCCGGACCACGACTCTGGCAAGTGGAGAATCCTCCGTCGTCCGGATCGACGGAACCCGGGAAGGGGGCCTGGCCCTCCAGCCACCGGGATCCGATGAACCGAGCATTGGAAGCATCCAATGGACCGCGGCGTACCGTGATTGCGGCTGGCCATTCCCAATTCTCCGGCAAGCCCGGCCGATCATGGCAAGTTGGACTCTTGACGATCCTCCGGAAACGATGACTGCCCGCGTGGTGCCGCAAGAACATCCGCTGGCTCCGGCCCTGCAGGAGGAACTTGGCCGAAGATCGCTCCCTCCCTGGTACACCCTGGCCCTGGAAACGAACGGGAATGATTTCCCCGGAAGCCACCTGCTGTGGTGGAACTCCCTCTTCACGCTCGGGTTGATCTGGTTGATCCTCTACGCCGCGATCCGGATCCCGATGGCCTTTCTCCGTGCGAGCCTGATTCTCAAGCGTGGGCTGGACCTCCAGATCGAATCACGACGGAGCGGATCGGGGCGATGCCCGGGCTGTGGCTACAGCCTGACCGGACTGGACATGTCCGAGCGGTGCCCCGAATGCGGAACGCTGCTCTGGTAGCCCCGACCCGGTACCCTGTGATCGCATGAATGAATCTGTGCTGCTTCAATGCGACCAGGGAATCGCCCTGCTGGAACTGAACCGACCCGAAAAGCGCAATGCGCTTTCGATCGATCTCATCAACGCGCTCAATGATGCGATCGGTTCCATTGAACGCGACGACCAGCTCCGAGCCGTCGTGCTCGGAGGCACCGGACGATCATTCTGCGCCGGCATGGATCTGCAGGGTGTGCTCGACGACCCCGCGGCGATGGCGGACATGCTCCGTGGTCTCTCGATCGCCATGCGAAGACTTCGACGACTTCCGGTCCCGGTGATCGCCCGTGTCCAGGGCGCCGCCATCGGCGGAGGCTGCGGACTCTGTGTGGTTGCTGACTTCGCCATCACGCACCCGGAGGCGAAACTCGGGTACCCCGAGGTCGGCCTTGGCGTGTGCCCGGCCGTCGTAGCGCCCTGGCTCATCCGGCGCATCGGAGCCGGACCGGCCCGCGAACTGCTGCTGGCCGGGGGAACGATGTCCGGTGACGAAGCGCTTCGGCGGGGACTTGTCTCCAGCACCTGCCTCGAGGAAGCGTTGAACGATGCGGCGATGGACCTCGCCCGGCATTTGTCCCGAGGTGGACGAAACGCCATTGCGGTCACCAAGCAGTGGCTCAACGAACTGGATGGATCGCTGGATGACGGGCCACTGGACCGGGCCGCTGAACTCTCCGCCGAGGTGATCGCCACCGAGGAAGCGCGGCAACGACTCCAATCCATCTTCAAGGGATGAAGCCGCCCCTTCATCAAGGCTGCAAACGTCCCAGGACCCCCAGAACCGGGCCTGATTGATCCTCTCAAAGGGGCGCATCAGGGGCCGGGATCCGCTAGAATAGGCTGTTCAGGACCTGCCAAGGCGGCCTCACCCGGACTCCGGGTACCACGGGCCCGCACGACCACCTGGCGGAAGGCAGTTCCTCCGTGGCCCCTGCCCACCAGGGACTCACCACGGCTTGTTCACCACCGACGTGCCCGCTTCCCGGGCCATCTCCTCCATGGAGTCCATACGCGAATCCTCATGACGATTGCACCAACCTCCACCCCGCTGCCATGCACGCGATCCGAGGAGGGCATCGTGTCCATTCACCTTGCAGCCGCCGATCGTCCGGTGGTCATCCTGGACACGAATCTGTTGCGGCGGCTTGAAGCCACGCTCGATGCGGTCCATGCCGGTGCCACGGAGGCCCCCCTGCGTGGGGCCATTCTCCGCAGCGACTGCTCTCGAGTCTTCGTCGCCGGTGCCGACCTGGTCGAGATCGACGGGCTCGACGATGATGCCTTGCGGGACTACCTCGCCGAAGGCAGCCGCATCTTCACGAAACTGGCCACCCTGCCCTGCCCCACGGTTGCCGCCATCGATGGCGCCACGCTCGGCGGCGGGCTTGAAATCGCCATGCACTGCGACGGGCTGATCGCCACGCGAGTCGGCGGTTCAGGCAAGCCCTACCCGATCGGCCTCCCCGAATGCTCACTGGGCCTCTGCCCGGGCTGGGGCGGAACCCAGATGCTTCCAGCCCGCATTGATCCCTTGACCGCCATCCGAATGACCGCCGCCGGCACTCCGGCCCGGTCGGACGATGTTCCCGAGGGCCTTGTCGATCGATTCGTGGATGATGCCGATGCACTCCTGCCCGCATGCCTGGAATGGATCGAGGCCAGCGAGAGCGTGGATCGATCGGCGGAAACCCCGCGCTGCCTGGATCACAAGCACCCGGGTACGGTGCAGGCCGCCGTCGAACATGCACGCACTGAACTCGAAGACACCCCTGAAGCCAGGGCGATCCTCGACTGCATCGAGATCGGACTCCGAGATGGATGGGCCGCGGCACTGGCAGCTGAGCAGCAGCACCTGGTGGCACTGCGTGGAACAGAATCAACACGGACGAAACTTGACGCCTTCTTCAGCAAGCAAGCCTGACCCCGGGAGCACGAACACGTGGCCAACAACCAACTTGTCGACAAGCTGAAGAACGTCTCGGCCGAAGATCGCAAGCAGATCGAGCAGGCCCAGGAGATGCTCGGTCCCGATCCGGAGACCATGGGGTTCATCAAGAACCTGTTCTGGGGAAACTTCCGCCAGGAACTGGTCTTCCCCTTCCCCGCCGAGTCGGATCAGGAGCGTGCTCGCTGCGATGAACTGCTGGGCCGGCTCGACACCTACCTGCGCAACGAACATCCCCGAATCGAAATAGACCAGGAACAGGAAATTCCGGCATGGACGATTCGAAAACTGTTCGACCTCGGCGTGATGGGAATGATCATCCCGCAGGAATACGGCGGTGGCGGGTTCAGCATCACCAGCTACAACCGGGTTCTTGAACGAATCGGGCAGACCTGTGGATCAACCGCCGTCATGGTTTCGGCTCACCAGTCGATCGGCTGTGGCGCCATCAACCTCTTTGGCACCCCATCACAGAAGGAATACTGGTTGCCAAAGATGTCCAAGAACATCCTGAGCGCCTTCTGCCTTTCCGAGCCGAACGTCGGTTGCGATGCCGGTGGCCAGGAGACCAACTGCGTCGAATCCGAGTGCGGCGAGTACTACATCATCAATGGCGATAAGAAGTGGGCCACCTCCGGCGCCCTCTCGGGCATGTTCACGGTGATGTGCCAGCACGACATCACGGATCCTGCAACTGGCAAGATGAAGACGAAGGTCACCGCCCTGATCTGCACGCCGGACATGGAGGGGATCGACATCTTCAGTCGAAACCGGTCCAAGTGCGGGATCCGCGGTACATGGCAGGCACGGGTTCGCTTCACCAATGTGAAGGTTCCCAAGGCGAGTCTCCTCCACAAGGAAGGTCGAGGGCTCAACGTGGCCCTGACCTGCCTGAACTATGGCCGGTGCACCCTGTCGGCAGGCATGGTTGGCGCAGGACGAGCAGCCTGGCGCCAGGCCCTGAAGTGGGCAGAGACCAGGTACCAGTTCGACCGGCCCCTCGGCAAGTTCGAACTCGTCCGCGACAAGCTCGCGACCATGGCCGCCTACGTCTACGCCATGGACGCGATGCTGTACATGACCACGGGCATCGTGGATCGGGAAGACGATGACATCATGCTCGAGACGGCCATCTGCAAGGTGTTCTGCTCGGAAATGGGCTTCCGCTGCACCAACCACGCCATGCAGATCATGGGCGGCGAAGGCTACATGACGGAAAACGAACTGGAACGACTCTGGCGGGATTCACGGATCAACACGATCGTCGAGGGGGCCAACGAGGTGATGCACGCCTTCGTCTTCGCGTACGGCTCGAAGCAGCTTGGCGAACACATGCTTGCCATCAAGGCGAACCCGATGAAGCGGCCAATGGCCGCCATGAAGATCGCCGCGGAACTCTTCCTGGGGATCCGACCTGCCGCCCCATCCATCAGCGGACTGGACGACTCCTTGCGCGAGCACACCCGAACCCTCGAGGGACTCATTCGAGAGTTCAGTCACCAGGTCAAGCGAATGTTCAAGGAGCACGAAGAAGGCCTGATCACGAACCAGATGATCCAGATGCGACTGAGCTCGATGGTGACCTGGATCCACGCCATGGTCTGCAGTCTGAGCCGGCATGATCACGACATCCGAAGCGGCAAGGACGCGGAGTCGCTCCAGCGGGACCGCGCGGTGGTCGACCACATCTGTGCAATCGGCACGCATACGTTCCATGAGTGCCTGCGGAACCTGCGATCGAATACGGACGCATCCATGCGTGTTGCCGCCGATGCGGCCTGGTCGCTGCTCGATTCAATGCCCCATTCCGACTACATTGTGCCTGAGAAGACACCCGACGAATCCGCCCTCGGCAACGGCCGACCGCTCGACCAGTCACATATCCAGCAGTTCGGATCCGGATCCATTGCGGACGAACTTGAACAGCAGCGGGCAGAGACACACGTCAACGCGAACTGACCCCCGGAAGGAGTCCCATGAATCTCATCCAGGAAATGATGACCCGCGGTCATGAACGCGTCTGTGTTCACCATGACCCGGAATCCGGCCTCCGGGCCATCATCGCCGTGCACTCGACGGCCCTGGGCAATGCGCTGGGTGGCACGCGGCGCTGGCACTACGATTCAGACGACGCCGCACTCCTGGATGTCCTTCGCCTTTCCCGCGGCATGACCTACAAGGCCGCCTGCGCCGGTCTGGACATGGGTGGCGCCAAGAGCGTCATCCTGCTCGACTCCCCGAGAGCTCCCTTCACCGAAGCCCAGGCCCGCGCCATGGGCCGCTTCGTGAACTCCTTCAACGGCGACTACATCGCCGCCGAGGATGTCGGGGTCAACGAGCAGTTCGTCGACTGGATGGCGACGGAAACCAATCACGTCATGGGCGGAACCGGCGAAGGTCAGGGTGGAGATCCCTCCCCCCACACCGCCCTGGGCGTCTTCCGTGGCATGCAGGCCTGCCTCCGCCACCTTGGCATGGACCAGTTCACCGGCCTGACCGTCGCCCTCCAGGGCGTGGGAAGCGTCGGAGCGCACCTGGCACGCCTGCTCCATGAGCATGGCGCGGAGCTCGTCGTCGCGGACATTCACGAATCCGCGGTGCAGGAGATGGTCGAACAATGGGGAGCCCGGACCGTCGGCACCGACGAGATCATCGCCACGGAATGCGACATCCTCGCCCCGTGTGCCCTGGGTGCCGTGATCGGACAGTCGAACATCGACTCCATCAAGGCCCGCATCATCTGCGGAGCCGCGAACAACCAACTGGTCGATCACGATCATGATGCCGCCGCATTGCAGGATCGCGGCATTCTCTACGGGCCGGACTTCATCGTGAACGCCGGCGGACTCATCCACCTTGCCGGTCTCTACCTCGGACTGACGCCCGAGGAACTCCTGGCGAAGATCGATGACATCGAATCTACCACCCTCAACGTCTTCCAACTTGCCTCGGAACATGGTTCGACCGCGCATGCCGCGATCGCACTGGCCGAGGCGCGGATCGCCGGCGGCCGATCCCGGGAGGAGACCCATGCCGGTTGAACCCGTCTTCGAAACCCGCATCGACCGGGTGTCCATCCTGGATGAGCACGGTCGCTTCGACGAGGAACTCGGCGCCGGCCTGATTCCCGACGAGGACGTCATCGCGATGTACCGGCACATGGTCACCTGCCGTCACCTCGATGAAATCGCCTTCAAGCTGCAACGCAGTGGACGAATGGGCACCTACCCCGAGAACCGCGGCCAGGAGGCCACGTCGCTCGGAGCTGCCTACGCCCTGCGCAAGGAGGATTGGCTCGTCACCTGTTACCGTGAAAACGCCGGCCTCTTCTGGCGCGGCCTTCCCATGGAATACGTCCTGCTGCACTGGATGGGCGACGAGCGGGGCAATGAGATCCCCCAGGGACTCAACGTCACTCCACTGGCCATTCCCATCGGCACCCAGATGCTGCATGCGACCGGGCTCGGCTGGGCCAGCAAGTACCGGGGAGAAGACGGCCTGGCCTGCACCTTCTTCGGTGACGGTGCAACGAGCGAGGGAGACTTCCACGAGGCGATGAACTTCGCCGCCAACCTGGACCTGCCCGTCATCTTCTTCTGCCAGAACAACTCATGGGCGATCTCGGTCCCGACCCGCATCCAGTGCTCGGCCCCCACCATCGCCCAGCGCGGCCTTGCGTACGGCATGGACTGCATCCAGGTCGACGGCAACGACCTCTTCGCAGTCGTGAAGGTCGTCCGGGATGCAGCCGAACGAGCACGCACGAACCAGCGACCGACGTTCATCGAAGCCGTGACCTACCGGCTCGGCGATCACACCACCGCCGACGACGCCCGCCGATACCGGGACGAGGAGGAACTGGAGATGTGGAAGCTCCGGGATCCGCTGATCCGCCTCCGCGGCTGGCTCGACGCCCGTGGTCTCTGGGATGACAGCAAGCAGGCGGCCCTCCAGGAGGATGCCGAGGCCCAGATCGCAGCCGCCGTCGAGCGAGCGAACGAAGTCGAGGACCTTCCCCCCACCGAGTTCTTCGCCAACATGTACAAGACCATGCCCCCGAACCTGCAGCAGCAGATGCGGACCATGCGGACCAGCAGCCTCGGTCGATTTCCCGAGACCGCCGACCAGTCCGCCACCACCTGATCGAGAGACCGGAGTCACGTTTCATGGCCAACCTCACGCTTGTACAGGCAATCAACCTCGCGCTCATCCAGGAGATGGAGCGCGACGATCGCGTGATGATCATGGGCGAAGACGTCGGCATCAACGGCGGTGTCTTTCGCGTCACCGAGGGACTGCACAAGCGATTCGGAGCCGACCGGGTGGTTGACACTCCCCTGGCCGAGTCGGGCATCATCGGAACCGCCATCGGCCTGGCCATGGCCGGCCTTCGCCCGATCGCCGAAATTCAGTTCGAGGGATTCCTCGGTCCCGCCTACGACCAGATCTGCACCCATGCCGCCCGCATGCGAACCCGGACCCGTGGCGCGCTGACCGTACCACTGGTGATCCGCGTGCCCGTGGGCGGCGGCATTCACGCCCCGGAACTGCACAGTGACAGCCCCGAAGCGATCTACACCCACAACCCGGGTCTGAAGGTCGTCATGCCGAGTTCTCCCCGCGACGCCAAGGGACTGCTGCTGAGCGCCATCCGTGACCCGGACCCGGTGATCTTCTTCGAGCCCAAGCGCATCTACCGGGCCTTCCGGGAGGAAGTGCCCGAGGACGAGTACACGGTCCCCATCGGCAAGGCGCGCATGGTCCGCGAAGGCTCTGAACTGACGATGGTGTCCTGGGGGGCTTCCGTCATCCAGTGCATGAACGCCATCGAGCAGTCCGGTCGGGACATCGAGTTGATCGATCTGCGGACCATCAGCCCCTTCGACATGGAAACCGTCTCGGAATCCGTCCGTCGAACCGGCCGGGCGATCGTGGTGCACGAGGCCCCGCTGTCCTGCGGACTCGGCAGCGAGATCGCATCCCGCATCATGGAGGAATGTTTCCTCCACCTGGAAGCACCCGTCCAGCGAGTCACCGGCTTCGACACCATCATGCCCTACTACAAGCTCGAACTCGAATACCTCCCGGATGCCGCTCGCATCGGGCAGGCAATCGACGAAGTGGTCGCCTACTGAACCCCGTTTCAACACGAATCACCTCATGGTCATCAAGCAGCCAAGCGACAAATCGCACTTCATCCTCCCTGATCTCGGGGAAGGTGTGCACGAAGCAGAACTCATCCGCTGGCTCGTGGCGCCCGGCGACACCGTCAGCGAGCACCAGACCATCGCAGAGATGGAAACCGACAAGGCGCTCGTCGAAGTCCCCAGTCCCTGGACCGGCGTGATCAAGGAACTCCATGGCAGCGAGGGCGAGATCCTCAATGTCGGCAATCCCCTTGTCAGCTACGAGACCGGTGAGACCGCGGCGGCAACCACTCCGGTCGAATCGCCGAGCCCCGAGGAACGAACCGAGGATGCCGGTACCGTCGTCGGCAGCGTAGACGCCACCCTTTCGATCCCGGCGTCCTTCAGTCGGACCCAAGCCACTCCGGAACCAGCCCCTGCCGGCAAGGCGTTGGCCACTCCAGCCATTCGCCGAATCGCCAGCGAGATGTCGGTGGACATCAACACCGTCGCCGGAACCGGTCGCGGTGGACGCGTCACGGCCACGGACGTCCACAACCATGCCACCGGGGCCCCGGTGGCCGCACCGGCAACCCGCATCACTCCCATGCACGCACAGGTTGGACAGAACCTGCCCTCGGAGCCTTCGACTCCGGCCATGGATCTGGCAACGCCGGTTGCGCTGCCCCTGGAAGGAGTCGCTGAGCGGATCCCCTTCCGTGGCGTACGCCGCAAGATCGCCCAGGCGCTGCTGCACTCCGTGCAGACCACCGTGCACTTCACCGTTGTGGACGAAGTGGATGTGACCGAACTTCAGAAGAAACGCCAGGGCGTCGAGCAACTGCTCGGTCGCGGCCTGAGCCTGCTGCCCTTCGTAATGACCGCGGTCTGCACCGCGTTGAAGCAGCACCCGATGCTCAACTCCAATGTCGATGACTTCGTCGAGGAGATCCACGTCAAGAACGTGATCAACCTGGGCTGCGCCGTCGACACGGAACACGGGCTGATGGTGCCGGTGATCGAGCATGCCGATGCCCTGACCGTGGTGCAACTTGCTGACCGGGTCTCCGAGCTCGCCAAGGGGTGCCGTGACAGGAGCATTGATCGTGCTTCCCTCACCGGCGGCACCTTCACGATCTCCAACGTCGGCAGCTACGGAGGCGCCTTCGCCACCCCGATCATCAACTATCCGGAAGTCGGCATCCTCGCCGTCGGCCGTGCCCGCGAACGCGTGCTGACGCGCGACGGCGCGTTCTACGCGGGATGGATCCTTCCCCTGAGTCTCAGCTGCGACCACCGGGTGGTCGATGGTGCCGAGGGGGCAAGGTTCCTCAATACCGTCAAGGGGCTGCTGGAGACTCCCGGCAACCTCCTGCCGCAACTCTGAACCGTTGACCAGGCAAAAAGAACATCGGTGCCGGGCACGCCCGACACCGATGCAGTTGCAGAGTTGCTGGGCGTCTAGCCTATGGAATCCAGAAGTGTCACCATCTGGATCAACCAGGTGGCCAGTTCTGCTTCCGATTCCACTCCGTCCGGCCAGGTGGTCGGGTCATTGGCGAAGATGTTGTTGCCGAGCCAGGCGATCATTTCATCGGCCGTCTCAACTCCATCGGGCCAGGTGGACGGGTTCAGAGGATCGAATGCACCGAGGTCGAAGCTGTCGCCGGATGACCCATCGGAGTCGCCTTCGTCCTTGCCTTCCTCGCCTTCCTCGCCGAAATCGCCGAGGTCATCTTCGCTGCTGCCAAAGTCGTTGCCGCCTGCAGTGTTGAAGTCCAACTCGGACGTCACACCATCGACGTTCATCAGTACCGCTCGATCAACCACGAAGGGCCGAAGGATCACGCCGGTATTCAGCTCGTCCTCGGAATCTCCACTGGAATCCTCGCGGCCTTCGTCGGCCTCTTCTCCGGAGTTGCCGAAAGCCGCAGCCGTCAAGGACCGGTCCATTCGCCAGTTCACGACCCGGGAGGTCTCGTCCTGTCGCCAGAGCACGTGAGCGTGCATCGAGGACTGGCCGCTCTCATCGTCTTCGACGAGGTACTGGCTCACGCCCACCGGGTGGTAGGAGGTCACGGCATCTCCCGCAGCGCTGGAGAGGTAGTTGCGATCGAAGACCGTGCCAAGATGCATGCGCCAGACCGCAGTACGACCATCGTCCTTGTTGTACCAGAAGATGTCACCATCGAATCGGTTGCTGTCGAAGTCCCCGAAGTGACGAGGCTCCCAACTGCTTCCCGCATTCAGCAGGGCGCCGCCGGGTTCACGCACGTAGAAGCCGTGCTGGACGAACTTTGGGTTTTCCGGATCCCGCATTCGAATGACGACCGAACCGGTATCGACGTTGCCCCAGAGAATCTCGGGTCCGTCATGGGCAGGTGTAATGTCTCGAATCGAGAAGGGACGCCAGGACGAATCCGGAACCCAGCCACCCCAGCGATAATCGAGCAGCGGACGGTCCGCGGCGAACAGGGGGCTGCCTGGATGGTTGATGTACCAGAGGCAGATTCGGCCGACATTTTCCTCCCACCAGTAGACGTCGTCGATCCCGTCGAAGTTGAAGTCGCCGATGCCGATCAGGTGCCAGTTGGCGCCGACGATCGCATCAAGACGAATTCCATCCTGCTTGACGCCATCCTCCATGATCCAGAGGAACACCTCGCCGCGATCGGCACGACGGAAGATGAGATCGGTATCACCATCGCCATCGAAGTCGCCGGGATGGGCATCCACGTCGAGACCACCGCCGACGTAGATCGCCTGATCGGTTGACGCTCGGGCGATGGGCTGGGGTCCGCCTTCATTGATGATGGCCTCGAACGAGGCGCCGATGCCTTCGCCCACGGCGAGAATGCTCGGAGGCAGTACGTAGTTGCGGCCGGTACTGGTGACCTTCACATCGTGGACGGCGCCGGGACCACGAGAGGTCGCAATCTGTGCACCAAAGCCGTTCTCGCCTGGGATCACCCACTCCGGATCAGACGTGTACCCGGAGCCATTGACGGCAACGAGCACCGACTTGATCCCCCCGTAGAGGTAGCCCTGGAACTCGGCGCCGGTGGCGCCGATGCTTGGAATGACGAACTCAAGAGACGGGGTGCCAATGAACCCTGATCCGTTGTCAATGATGCCGGGGCCGAAACCGCTGGCGTCATCCATGATCCGACCGGTTTCATCCGCGTAGCAGAGCACGTAGGCTGGATCACCACCGATGGGTGGAAAGGCTACGAGCAGATGAGGACGAGGTTCGAGAATGCCGGTACCCGGATCGACGGTGCCCGGCTCATAGCCGAAGCCCGAGGAGAGCACGGCGACATCGGCAAGTTGGCCGGAGTCGGCTCCGCCATCGGCGACCGTCGTGATGGCGATGCAACCATCGCCACCAGCAGCGCCTGGGTCCAGTTCGACAAGCGTACCGTTCTCATAGTCGCGGCCTGGATCGACGACGGTGATCTCGGCAATGGGTCCAATCACCTCGAGTTCCGCCTCGAGGCCAATTCCTCCCGTGCCTTCACTGTTGATGACCAGCGAATCCGTCGAGTAGTACCCACTGCCGCCGTTGCGAAGCTCGACCTGATCGATCGAGCCGACCATGTTGCTGACAGAGAGCCCATCCTTGGCCATGTAGTGGATGATGAGTTCACCGGTGTCCGTGTCGTGCCAGAGCAAGTCGGTGCAGCCATCCGGGGTGCCGTTGGAGGCACTGGTTCCGAAATCAGCGACAGCGATTACACGGGACTCAGCCCATGCACCTGTTGCCAGTGCAAGTGCGGTCACGCCGATCAGTCCATACCCATATCGCATTGTCTTCATGCCGGGATCCTTAACTCGCCAGTTGTCATTCGGCAGGGAGCGCAAGCCCCATACCCACCACGTCTTGGGCATCCCCACTGGTACGTGGGAAAAATGCCCTTTGTTCATGGTACATCGTGCTCGAAGAACGCAGTGCAGGCCATTGGAATTGCCTGTAACCATGCTCAGATCGGGCTGAATTCGATGATTTTTCCACAAATGAGGGCCCAAGGCCCAAATTGGGCTTACCGGACGTGCCTGGAATCGATGACCCCCCAGGGGTCCTTCAGGAGGCCGGTATCAGGATCCAGGGAGCGGCTGAGTTTCCAGGCCATGGATCCGTCAATCGCCTGATCGAGCCAGAACAGGGTCGTGCCGGCCCAGGAGCCACTGGATGCGCCATGCGTGTACTGGCCAGCCACCAGGCGAACAGACCCGGGGGATGCCCCCTCGGGCAAGGTCGACTCGATGTAGTTGGCCCCTGCATCGACTGCCTTGGCGTCGACGCGGGCAAAGTTCGATTCCATCAGCCAGCCCGCCAGTGTGCCGCTTGCCGTATCCAGCCACAGGACATCGCGGGCATTGATGCTCGAAGGAGCACGCCCCGCAAGATTCATGAAGCCCATCGGCTTCCACTGGGTATCGGTGGCCATGATGTCGCCGAGTGGGTTCGTCAGCCACTTGGCGTGCTCAAGCCAACTGGAGGGGTCGGTTCCACCGGACATGTCCACGGACAACTTCCAGACCGCGCACGTCCCTGTACGTTGGTTCCACCAGAGCAGGCGATTGCCTCCACGGTTGCCCCCGATGACCTGCCAGTCGATATCGGCTACCGCATCGACCATGCCTGATGCCTCGTGCAGCCACGAGGAGGAACTCGACCACGCGCCAGAGGCATCGACGCCCCAGATCGCGTTGGCACCGGTTCGCATGTTGCGCCAGAAGATGTTCGCCCCGGGCGTACCGGGGTCGAACTCACCGACCACGCCGACTCGCCAGTTCTGATCCACCGTCGGAAGCCAGCCAAAGGAGCCTTGTTCAACGGTGGCGTTTGTCGTAAGCCGCCAGATTGCCGATCGGCCACTGCGTGGATCATGCCACAGCAGGTCCATGTCGTCGTCGTTGTCGAAGTCCGCCACGTAGGCCTTCCAGTTGGCGCCCATGGAGGCATCCTGGCCATTGAAGCGAATCAGACCGGTGCCTTCGTGTCCCAATCGGCACCGCAGGTCGGCACCAAGTCCACCGGCATTGGAGAGATCGAGCCATGGCGGTCGGCTGTAACTGCCGGTCTCGCCATTGATCTGTGCTTCGATGATGGTGCCCCGAGCGACTTCTGCCGCCGGGGCAACGCCACCCGTGCCCTGCAGAGAATCGCCATGACCACCGGCGGACGTGAAGCCCATCCGGACTTCGTCGTTCTCTGAATACCCGTCACCAGCCGTTGAGCCGGGGACATCGACATAGTTGATCTGTCCCTGCAGTTTCAGTTCCAGGACCCCGAGCCCGTCACAGCGAGCCGTCAGTGGGGCTACGAAGACTGCCGGTGCGTCAAAGCGGCACGTCCCCGGATCAAGGGCCACGTGGGTCAATCGCCCCTGGTCATCCGTCATCGCCCAGGCTGCGGGAAGGTGAAGATCCTCGGTTCGCTCGGTGAAGACCTGTCCAAGAACGCGAGCCGCCAGCACGTCAGTGGAGACCACCTCGGTATCGGAATCCGTTGACTGGCCTGAGGCGGATGCTTCGACCGGCACCTCGGTCTCCTCCGCCTCTTCCGTCTCTTCTGCCTCGGGGGCGGGCAGCACGACGTCGCTGACGAGTTGCAGTGCAAGGCCGGGATGGCCGACATTCGCCGTGTACCCACTGCCGACAGGCCCTCCGGGTATCTCGACCCAGGTGAAGAAGGATTGCACGCCTTCGGTGCGGCCTGGCGCGGCAATGGCAACGGCATGGCCGACTTCGGCTCCGGGCAACGACCAGGTCGTCACGGGCGCCGCCATCGGGGTACCACTCGTGTACTCAAGGCAGCGCAGCTCATCCGCCAGGCCGGGCCGACCCTCGTAGCCGAGTCCTCCGTCTTCATGGGAGATGACGATCCGGGTCCGGGCGCCCTGGGCATGAT
Source organism: Phycisphaerales bacterium (assembly GCA_029245245.1). Lineage (GTDB taxonomy): Bacteria > Planctomycetota > Phycisphaerae > Phycisphaerales > SM1A02 > UBA854. The sequence continues at coordinate 22,467 of JAQWPT010000021.1, read as the reverse complement.
CAATTGATCGCAGTTGCTCTTCGCCGTGGGTCCCGATGAGCAGGCTGCCTTCTTCACCATCGACGAGGTAGGCGGCCCAGTCCGCAGGCAACAGACTGTTGAACGGGTTGTGCACCTGGCACAGGCCAGGAGCAGACATCGCCTGAAGGCTGAGCCCGAACTCGCCGGTCTCGAAGGTCGGGACGTATCCGTGCCCCCCGTCAAGAATCTCAATGTGCGTCACCGGCCCCTGCTGGTTGACCAGGTCCAGGCCATCCGCGTCGAGATACAGAATGGCGATCGAGCCCGTCTCGCTGTCACGCACGAGCAGGTCATCAAAGCCATCGGGAGTGGTGTCCACACCATTGCCAAAGTCAGCCACGGCGAGGACATGCGTCTTGGCGACAGCCGGGGAGCAGGTCAGGATCGAGATCACGGCAACACCGACAGCGAACAGATGGGCTCCATGCCCAGTTCCGCCAGTCTGCACTGCCGTCTGCCTCATGCCTGCACCTCGTGCCCGGAAATCCGGGGGCCATCTCGAATCCCACGGGGTCTCACGCCCGGCGGGTCTGATAAATACTATCGGATCACAGACGACCATGAGGCCAGTGGGCAGCGACTTCGGCTCCACTGGAGTACGAACAGGGCAAAAAAGACAGCCCCCCGCCAGAAGGCGGGGGGCTGGTATTCACAGAGCATTTGGATTCACCCTGGACGGGCGAACCCGTGACCCAGGAGCGGATCAATAGCGTGCGTACGCACTCACTGTCTCGGGATACACAGGAAGGCCATTACCTCCGGTGTTTCCAGCTGGGCCATAGAGTTCCAGATCGACGGTGCGATCCATCTTCCAGGCGTAGCTGGAACCGTTGTGGTTCCACCACAGGGTGCCCCACATCTGCTCACGATCGAGGGTACCACCGGCAGTTGTTGTGCCGTAGTTTGTGTCGACCTCGTACTGGCCGACACCGATGCAGCGGTAACCCTCTGCAACTCCGTAGCCACTGGCGCCGTTATAGACGTTTCCGCCGACGGTGCAGTAGTTGCGGGAGTTGATGTACCCGGGAGCAGCCTGGTCCATGAGCCAGATGCAGACAGCACCCGTACCAGCATTGGACCAGACGATGTCACGGCTGAGGTTGTCGTCACCAGGATCGCCACTGAGGCAACCAACGGCTTCCATTTCCCAACCAGCACCAGTACCGGTGTTGACGCGTTCGCCAACATCGTTGCGGAGGTAGTCCATCTCGGTCACCCAATCATTGTGATCGGTGTCGATGTCCAACATCCACATGGCGTTGTCGCCGTAGTGGCTGTACCAGTAGGCACGGCTACCACCACCCAGGGAATCGTTCGTGCAGTAGCAGAACCATTCCTCGGCAGCAGCGGCTTCGATGAGAGACTTCTCAACGACGCCGTCACCATTGCAGACCCAGACGGCGTTTCCACCAGTGGCGTTGTTCCGCCAGAGCAGGCAGTGACCGTCGTTGTACTCAGCACCACCGCGATCGAGCTGTCCGGCGATGTGCCAGTCAGTTCCGGATTCGCCGTATAGAACGACCTCATTGACGACGCCATTGTTGCCAAGGAGCAGGCAGATCGTTTCGCCGTAACCATCGACGGTGCCGTGGGCAACGATGTCCGCGTGGTCATCGTTGTTGTAGTCAGCACCGCAGTACAGCGAGACCTCGTCGTCATAGTCGAACTCGAGGGGCATGCCGTCTTCGTAGGTCAGGTAGTAACTGGACGCTCCGATGACTGAAGTGAACGTGGCACCCGAACCGGCCGTGATGCCTGCAGCATCGATACCGACTGCGGGAGCGTAGTCATAGTTGAATCCGGGATTATTGACGCTTGCGTTTTTGACGGCACCAACCGGAATAGGTCCGGCAGTGATCGAACAACCCTCGCCACCATCGATGATTGCGATGATGTCACAGTCACTGCAGTTGTTCTTCGTGACGTCTTCAAGTGCATGCGAGGTCAAGGAGACCTGCGTGCAATCGTCGCCGTCCGTAAAGTTGGCATTGATGATGAAATCGTACTCACCCCAGAGATAGATGGTGTAGTCAAGGCCTGTGCCGGTTGAGACCTTCGGCATTACGGTGACCTGGTCCCAGTTGGTGGGATAACCCGCAACCGGTGCGTCGTTCTTGGTCAGGGTGGCGGTCAGGATTTCACCGGTAGCAGCATCAGTGGTGTAGGCGCCGATGTAGTCGGTGGACAGTACGCCATTGACGTAGACGTCCAAGATTCCGCCAGCAGCGCCGTAGCCAACGCCGCCATCGTCGAGGAAGATCTCGCAGATCTCACCCTTCTGATCAGCTGTTGCGCCAGCCCATGCAATGCAGGTGTCTATGACGTCGTATCCCGGTGAGAAAGTCGCCCCCACCCATGTGTCGTAGGTGCCTGCGGAGGGGACTGTCCCTGCGCAAACCGGGCCGGCGTCGCCAGCGTCATTCCGGAAGTTCAGGCCGGAAACCCATGTGTTGGTCTTGTTAGCACCAACATCAGAGATGTAGCCCGTTCCGTACATTCCGTTGCCGGCTGCGTTGTCGTCGAGGTCGATGTAGTCGGGGAGATAAGCACCGATGGTGCCGTCAACCTCGTAGTCCCACGTCGCGTTAACGCCGGTGTTGCCGGTGTTGTCGACAGTCTGGGTAGCTTCCTCGGAGGCTTTGTAACCGGAACCCTGTGAGTCGACATTAACTGCGACCAACTCGCCGTTGCTGTTATCGTTCTCCAGCGTAATGCCGTCTTTGTCGCCGTAGGAAATCATGACGTAGCCGTTCTCGTCGTAACTGATGGCGTCTGAGGCATCATCATTCGACATGCGGGAGTCGCCGTTACTGCCATACATGCCGACGCCGACGATGTTGGCTGCCAAGGCTGCGGACGATCCCCAGCCAAGCAGGACACCACCGGTCAGCACGATGCTGGCACTCTTGATCTTGCTATTCATTGTTTGCTCCTGGTATGCCCTGCGAACCAAACGGCAGGGACTCGAACCCATCTCTACACATCCGCTGCCCACGCACCTTCTCTCATTGAATCGCGTGGTGCAGCGACGAAAAATCACACGTTGACTCTCCGGTCACAGACCGAATCGTCTGTCGTCTATCGGCGGCCATGGTCAGCCAAGGCCACAAATCCCAAATCTTTGATTCCGGGATTCAGGGCGGGATTATCCAGCCATTGAAGCGCATTGTCAACCAAGACCAGTACGAAGTTCAAAATGCCAGAAATGTCACCTGTTCGGGCTTTGTTCGAGTTCCTCACCGGGTGTAAATGGTGTGGCCTCAAATGGTCTTGAGCCCAACAGGCCTATGGCAAGCAGGAAGCCGAGCATACCCAAATAGTTACCGCTGGCCTGGTAGGAGTCACCCCCCGCTGCCACCATCCAGGCCACCAACCCATAGAAGGTTCCGCCCGTCAGGCAAGTCCCGGCCGCCAATGGAGCTGCCTGCCACAGGGCGGCCCCCAGCACACAAAGAAGCAGGAGCAATCCGGGAATCCCAAGGGTTACCAGGGCCAGCAGATAAGTGTTGTGCAAGGTGACACGATCTCCCCGGGCCCCGTGGAAATCAATCCCCTCGGGCATGTACCGGCTGGCGGCCCCTGTGCCGGTTCCCAGGACCGGGTGCTCATGGAACACCTCAATCCCGTACTCGATCATCTGGACCCGCATTCCGACGCTCGAGCGAGGCTCCTCGTCGGAATGGAGTATCTCGTGGACCGCGGCGGGGAACCCCAGGAATGCGGCCCGGTACTGGGAAGAGGTCGTCACCGCGGCCAGCATCATGCCTCCTGCCAGCAGGACCGTTGTCACGAAGATCCGGACTCGATTTCGAGGCTGGGTGATGAATGGGACCGCCAGCAGCAGGAGGCTGCCGATCATCGCCGCCACGGTCGTGCTCCGTGACCCCGAGAGCATGAGCCCGAAACCAGCCAGCCCAAGGCCCGGTATCACGATCCAGAGGTGCCGAATCGATCCGAAGATGAGTAGTCGCAGCCAGTAACAGATCGCAACGGCGGTAAAGAGGCCCGTGGCGATCGGGTTGTTGAACGCTCCCTGGCGGCTGACGAGGGGGAATACCTCGCTGTTTGGCCACTGGAACCACTCCATCACCTGCAGCAGATTCACGATGACCATCCCAGCGAGGTAGGCCCTCACCAGGAGCGAAGCATGTGACAGCAATGGCAGCAGCAGCAGCGGGGTCAGAAACATCCGGTGCTTGCCAAGATCAACCAGTCCGTCGGAGACATCCGAAGTCCAGAGCAGCCCCAGGCACATCCAAGCCATGTAGGCCAGCAACGCCCACCAGATCGGCTGGACCAGCCATGATCGATAGGACGGGGCGATCTTGGGAAGCCTCAAGACGGTGATGACCAGCAGTGCCACGGAAGCAATATCCCGTGGCGCTACCGCCAGGGGCAGCAGGAAGACATAGACAACCCCCGCCAGCAGGTGAAGCCGCTCCCCCACGGGGTCCACCAACGCAGCCCACCGCGACGCCTGCAAGGGCGTCGCATCCGGGAGCAGGGTCTGGGATGGCGAAAGAGTGCTCATGCCGTAAATACGGACCCTCCGGCGAAGAACCGCCAAGTCTATCAGGAGGCGGTCTTGGGACCGCGAACACAAAACAGATCGTCTCGATGCTGCTGCAACCCTGTATAATCGCCCGATCCAGAGTGCATCGAACACGATCCCCAACGGGATCACCCAAACCCTCTCTCACGAGGCCCCTGGGCCGAACTCGGGCGGGTGGAGCATGACATGAGTACAGCCGATTCCTCCAAAGCCAGTACGACCTCTTCCCCGGCGGGAATCCTCCGTCAGCGACTTGCCGACCGCAGCGCGACCATTGGCGTGGTGGGCATGGGATATGTCGGCATGCCCCTTGCCCACGCGATGCTCGAAGCCGGCTTCCCGGTGCTGGGGTTCGATGTCGATGACCGGAAGATCAGCAAACTCGACACCGGCGAGATCTACCTTCCCCACCTCGGCGAAGCCATGCACACGGACCTCGCTGCTTCCAAGCGTTTCGCCGCCACGAGCGATTCGGCACGCCTGGAAGCCGCTGATGTGATCATCCTCTGCGTACCGACTCCACTGGGACCGCACCGGGAGCCGGACCTGGCCTTCGTACTGGAATCGACCCGCATGGCCGCCGGCATCCTTCGGCCCGGCCAGTTGGTGGTTCTTGAATCCACGACCTACCCGGGCACGACACGCAACGAGATGCAGCCGATCCTCGAAAAGACGGGCCTGGCCTGTGGGCAGGACTTCTTCCTGGCGTACAGCCCCGAACGGGAAGATCCCGGTCGCAAGGGTGTCACCACCAAGGCCATTCCGAAACTCGTCGGTGGCGTCGACGATACGAGTACCGACCTCGCAATGCTGCTCTACGGCGCCGCGGTTGAAGATGCCCATCGCGTCTCGTCGGCCGAGATCGCCGAGTCCGCCAAGATCCTCGAGAACGTCTACCGGGCAGTGAACATCGCCCTGGTCAATGAACTCAAGCTCATCCTTGAGAAGATGGACATCGACATCTGGGAAGTCGTCGAGGCGGCAGCCACCAAGCCATTCGGCTTCCAGGCCTTCTACCCCGGCCCCGGACTCGGTGGCCACTGCATTCCCATTGACCCGTTCTACCTGGCCTGGAAGGCCAGGGAACTTGGGCACACGACTCGCTTCATCGAACTCGCCGGCGAGATCAACTCGCAGATGCCCGCCCACGTGGTCGCCAAGGTCGCCGAGGCGCTCAACACCATCGGACGGCCGATCCGCGGCTCGAAGGTGCTCGTCCTGGGCATCGCCTACAAGCCCGATGTCGAAGACGTGCGGGAGTCACCAGCTGCGACCATCATCGAACTCCTGCTCCAGCAGGGAGCCGAAGTCGCGTACCACGACCCGCATTGCCCGCATTTCCCGGAAATGCGTCAACACGACATCGACCTGAACTCGGTCTCCCTCGATGAAGCGACGCTCGCCGCCAGCGACTGCGTGCTGATCGTGACCGATCACTCGAACGTCGACTACCCGCTTGTCGGCCGAAGCGCCGCCCTGATCGTCGACACACGAAACGCCATGGCCGATGTGGCCGATCCCGTGGCAACCATCATCAAGGCCTGATTTCTCCCACCGACTCCGAGCCCACCACCATGCCTGATCACATCACCGTCCCGCTTCTCGATCTCAAACCGCAGTACCAGGCTCTCAAGCCTGAGATCGATGCCGCCATCCAGGCCGTCGTCGACAGCCAGTACTTCATTCTCGGCCCGACCGTCTCGGACTTCGAAGCCAAGTGCGCCCAGTACTGCAACACGCCTCATGCCCTGGGATGTGCATCCGGCTCCGATGCCCTGCTGCTGGCGCTGATGGCTGTTGTGCCCGGTGTCCCGAAGATCGACGGCCAGGTGATCTGCCCCTCCTACACTTTCTTCGCCACCGGTGGCGCCATATCCCGACTCGGCCTGACACCTGTCTACGCCGACATCGACCCGGTCACCTACAACATGTGCCCCGAGCACGTGGCGGAACTCGCCGAACAGTGCGACAACCTCGTGGCCATCCTCCCCGTCCACCTCTACGGACAGGCCTGCGACCTGGATGCCATCCTGGCCCTGGGCGAACAGCACGGCGTACCGGTGATCGAAGATGCGGCCCAGGCCATCGGAACCCGCGATGCGCAGGGGGAGATGGTCGGAACCCGCGGCGCGGTCGGAACCTGGAGTTTCTTCCCGAGCAAGAACCTCGGCGGCTTCGGTGATGCCGGGCTCTGTTCCACGAGCGACCCGGACGTGGCCGAGCGCCTTCGCATCGACCGCGTGCACGGCATGGAGCCCAAGTACTACCACAAGCAGATCGGGGTGAACTCCCGACTCGATGCACTGCAGGCCGCGGTCCTGTCCGTCAAACTCGATCACCTCGAGTCCTGGCACGAGGCACGGCAACGCAACGCCGCCTTCTACGACAAGGCATTTGCCGCCGCCGGGGCCGTCGACAGCCGGACCCCGATCGCCGAGGGCGGCTTCCCTCTTCGCACTCCCTACGCCAATCCGGCGCCGGCCCGACACATCTACAACCAGTACGTGATCCGGGTCCCGGAAGGCATGCGGGATGAACTTCGTGCACACCTCGGTGAGCGGAAGATCGGAAGCGAAATCTACTACCCGGTGCCCCTGCACATGCAGGAATGCTTCGCCGACCTCGGGTACGCCCCCGAGGACCTGCCCGAGTCACTGCTGGCGTCCAGGGAAACGATCGCCCTGCCGATCTACCCGGACCTGACGCAGGAACAGTTGGAACATGTGGCCGACACCATCGTCACCTGGGTGGGTGAACGTGCCGCGGTCGGCGCCTGAGTGAACGTAAGCTGGTCAGGAGACCGCGTCGGTCGGATCCGCCTTCAGCAATGATGCTGCGGGCTTGACCTCGATCTGGGGCGAAGGGAACTGCAGCGTGTCCGCGTTGTCCCGCGCACGTCGTCGCAACCAAGCCAGATCCACCAGATCGGCGGCGGGCTTGTAGCCATGGACGAAGGTCCGCATCCGGGCACGAAGCACGTCGCAGTCCATCGCCAGGCAGGCGGATTCCAGGTCTGCAAGCAGCGGCTCCATCACCTCCCACGGCAGGTCGTCCTCGCTGGCGCGAAGGATCTGCCGGTGCGGGGTGCCGGAGGTGTTCTGCCCGATGAGCAGTTCCTCGTAGAGTTTCTCTCCGGGGCGCAGGCCCGTGAACTCCAATGCAATATCGCCCTCGGGATGCTCGTCGGTCTTTTCCGAGAGCCCGGCAAGCCGGATCATGGTGCGGGCCAGGTCGACGATCTTCACCGGCTCACCCATGTCAAGAACGAAGACGTCGCCGCCATCGCCCATCGCACCGGCCTGAATCACCAGTTGGGCCGCCTCCGGAATGGTCATGAAGTAGCGGATGATCTCGGGGTGGGTCACCGTCACGGGACCGCCGGCCTGGATCTGTTCGCGGAACAGCGGCACCACGGAGCCGGACGAGTCCAGTACGTTGCCGAAGCGAACCATGCAGAAGCGGGTCGGTGTCTCGAGGCGTGACAGGCCCTGGAGCACGAGTTCGGCCAATCGCTTGGTCGCACCCATCGCATTGGTCGGGCGAACCGCCTTGTCGGTCGAGATGAGAACAAAGGTCTCGACTCGCTGCTCGATGGCGGCCTGGGCCATGCGCCAGGTTCCGATCGTGTTGTTGCGAACGCCCTCGACGATGTTGTATTCGACGATGGGGACATGCTTGTAGGCCGCGGCGTGGTAGATCGTCTGGACCTGGAAGATGTCGATGACTTCCTTCATCCGAACCTGATCGCAGATGTTGCCCAGCAGTGGAAGGATTTCGACGTCCAGTCCATCGGACTCGGCGATCGCCCGGAGGGACTGCTCGACCTCGTACAACGCGAATTCGGACTGCTCCACCAGCACGAGGCGCGTTGGACGCAACCGAAGCAGTTGGCGACAGAGTTCCGAACCAATGGAGCCCCCTGCCCCAGTGACCATCACCGACTTGTCGGTGGCACAGGCACTGAGCAGTGACGCATCAGGCTGAACCGGGTCACGGCCCAGCAGGTCCTCGATCCGGATAGGCCGGATCTCGTCGTACCGAGCTGAACCCATGACGAGTTCGCCGAGCTCGGGAATGGATGAAACCCCAACCTCCAGGGGGCGAAGTTCCTCCACGATCTCGAAGCGGCGTCGGCGGGAGACCGACGGCAGGGCCAGGAAGATGTCTGAAACCTCCAGGGCCTTGATCAGGTGGGGAAGGTCGGCAGGCGAATGCACTCGAACGCCCCGGATGTCGTTTTTCCAGAGCTCGCGGTCGTCATCGACGATGGCCACGGGGTTGTACTCCCGGCTGTTGACGATGGCCGAGACAAGCCTGGCGCCGGCGACACCGGCTCCATAAATGATGACTGGTTTCGACAGTGTCTGCATCCTGGATCGGAAGTACCACCGCATGACCAGGCGGCTTCCGCCGATCAGCAGTGCCGCCATGAGCCAGTAGATGATCGGTGCGGTCCGTGGGAACATCGCCGCCCGGCTCATGAAGGCGATGCCCACCATGCACAGGGCCGACAAGGTGATCCCCTGGAAGAGAGCGAGGCAGAACCGGGGGCCGAGGTATCGGATGACCGATCGGTACAGGTGCAGCGAAGCGAGAATCGGCACCGTCAGCAGCGGCATCACGAGCAGCACCCACCACAGCGAGCCCAGCTGATCGGGCAGAGCCTGTCCCATGCGAAGGGCGAAGGACGCCCAGACGGCAACCACGATCGCGCACAGGTCGAACACGACCATGATGGCCCGCTTGGTACTCCGAGGAAGTTGGTCGATCACGCTGATCATGACTGGGCATTGTAACTACAGAGGATGGTGGATTCGCAAGCAATATGCAGATCGTGCGATGAGGTGAATTATCGGATGCCGAGGCGGCCTATCGCTGCTCATGGTCCCGGGAGTGCAGGCTTCGCACGAACTCACTGGTGAGTTCATGCCTCTTGCCATCGACTTCGGCCCACGCACCGGGATGCGGTGGATACCAGAAGGCGCGGATCTTTCGATCAACATCATCCCCTTCGGCGACCTGTTTCAGCCGTTCCATCTCCTGGCGGGAGATGTAGCGGCCACCTTCCACTCTGTCGGCTTCAAGTCGACCTGACGCTCCAACTCGCTGCATCACCGATCGGCACAGGTCCAGCATCCTCGCGTGAGAGGCTTCCACGAGTGACCGAACGGTTTCACGCTCGGGATCGATTGGAAAGCGGACGACCTCGATGACCGGACCAGTATCGATGCCGGCATCGATGTAGTGCGCCGTGACCGCCCACTCGTCCAGTCCCTCCAGGATGGCGATGTTGTAGCCACCACACCCACGGAAATCAGGTAGTGGTGCCGGATGCAGGTTGATCGTTCCAAGGGGAGGATGGGAGAGCAGTGGCTCCCCGATGATGTGAGGGAACACGAAGGAGAGCCCCAGATCGAACGAGAGGGACCCGCTTCGAATCCCTTCGGACACCTCATTCATCGTCATGATCCGGCAGCCGGCCTTGTCGGCAGCAACATGCAATGGATCTTCCGTGTCGTCATGGCCGACCAGCACCCCGACGATGTCGAACCCCTCTTCGAGGGCCCATTGCAGCGCACTGGCCGCCGCGGCATGCCGACCCATGAACAGAACCCGCGTCACGGCGCATCCCCTTCCCGGGTTGGAGCGGAATCGTTGCCCGTGAAATAGTCCACCGTCGCACGACCTTCCTGGCTGACACCCTGCACGGTGACCGTCTTCACGATCGTCGAAAACAGGATCCGGACATCAAGAAGGAAGGATCGATGATCGACGTACCACACGTCCAGTTCGAACTTCTCATTCCAGGAGATCGTGTTGCGCCCGTTGATCTGTGCCCAGCCGGTGATGCCCGGCCGCACCTCGTGGCGTCGCGCCTGTTGCGTGCTGTAGAGCGGGAGGTACTGGGGAAGAAGCGGGCGAGGCCCCACGAGGCTCATGTCTCCCATCACCACGTTGAACAACTCTGGCAGTTCATCAAGGCTTGTTCGACGAAGCAGCCGACCCAGTCCGGTCATTCGCTGCCCGTCATCCCCCTCGCCAGTCTGCATGGTCCTGAACTTTCTGATCAGGAACAGTCGCCCGTGCAGTCCCGGACGCTGCTGCACGTAGAACACGGGTGCGCCCATGTTCAGGCGGATGAGCAGAGAGATCAGCACCAGCAGCGGAGCAAGCAGCACCAGCGCGACCAGGGACACGAAGATGTCGAATGCACGCTTCACGCAACCCGCTCCGTATCGCTCAGGACCCGCTGCGCCCGAGAACACCGTCCTCGAGTACGTACTCGTCACCCGTGTGTTCACATGTGCACCGGGCCGTACCTTCCAGCGGAAGGTCCAATTGCTCGCCATGCGCACTCATCCATCCGATCTGCCGGCCGGGGACGCCGACGACCAGGGCATGAGCGGGAACGTCGCGATTGACGACCGCCCCGGCGCCCACGAAGGAGTATGCACCAACAGTGACACCACAGACAATGGTGCAGTTCGCTCCAAGCGTTGCGCCTCGCTGGACAAGCGTGTCCCGGTATTCGTCCTTGCGGACCACGGCGGATCTCGGGTTGTAGACGTTCGTGAACACCATGCTCGGACCACAGAACACGTCGTCCTCGAGCACGACGTTGTCATAGACGGACACGTTGTTCTGGATCTTCACGTTGTTACCGATGGAGACCTGGTTGCCGATGAAGACGTTCTGTCCCAGTGAGCATCCGCAACCGATCACCGCTCCCCCGCAGACATGCACCCAGTGCCAGATCCGGGAATCGACACCGATGGTGGCGCCCTCGTCGACGATCGCTGTGTCGTGAATGAACGGGTCCGCCATGGTGGAACTCCTGATCAGCGGGGCAACGGAAGTTCGACGGCCTCGCCGCTCTCGGCCGATCGGTAGGAAGCGATGAGCACCTCAAGACTCTTGAGTCCCTCGTTGCCGTCGGTCATCGCGTCGGCATCGCCTCGCATCGCATCGATGACGTTTCGATAGTACGGCACGTGGCCGAACCCGTACACGGAAGCCGTCTCGTAACTGGCGTCACGGACCCTTGCATCGTCTTCGTGCTCTTCCTGGAACTCCCAGTGCTGGATCTCGTTGACGGCAACCCCGCCGATGCGGACGGTTCCGTGTTCGCCGAGGATCGTGATCGACCCCTCGTAATTCTTCGGATACGTGAGCATCGTGACATTCATGCTGCCCATCGTTCCACTTTTCCAGCGGACATTGAGCACTCCCGTGTCCTCGGTCTCGATGTCCCGCTCACGCGTGTCCATCATCGCGTGGATCCGGTCGATTGGTCCGATCAACCAGTCAAGCAGATCGATGTAGTGGCTGGCCTGGTTCATGAACGCTCCGCCGTCCATGTCGCGGGTGCCCCGCCATGGAGCCGTGTCGTAGTACGCCTGCGGCCGGGTCCAGAATACGTTGAGGTTCACCATGTGGATGCGACCGAATCGTCCCGCATCGACCGCACGCTTGAGCAGTTGCAACGTCGCATTGAGACGGTTCTGCTTGACGACGAACAATCGAACTCCTGCTTCATCGCAGGCCTTGACCATGTCCAGTCCATCCTGCCAGTGCGTGGCCATGGGCTTCTCAGCCATCACGTGCACGCCCGCCTCGGCGCAGGCGATCGTGTTGGCGGGGTGAACCCCACTGGGCGTGCAGATCGTGACGAGATCCGGCTTGACTTCCGTCAGCATCGTGGTGAGATCGTCGTACCGCGGCGTCTCCCCGGGAATGTCCTCGCGATCCATCGCTCCAGCGTTCGAATCACAGACCGCGACAAGCTCAAGATCGTCTCCGTGCTCGGCGATGGCGTGCAGATGCTTGCCGGCAATTCGTCCGGTGCCCAGAACGGCGATGCGTATTTTCCGATTCGTGATCATGGTGTGAACCCCGGGCTCGGCCTCCGCCGCTTCAGCGGATCGGGAAGTCTATCCAGAGCCGTCTTTCCCTGCATTTCCGGAGCTGACAACCTCGCGCAGGGCCTCGCCAACACGTTTCGCCAGCACGGACAGATCGTGGTGTTCCAGCACGTAGGTTCGACCCCGATCGCCCATGGCCGCGCGTTCCACGGGATCCAGGGATGACAGTTCGAGCACGGCACGCGCAAGAGCCTCGGGATCCTCCGGGGCGATCGTCAATCCAGCTCCCGCCTTCTCCACGGGGTTGACCGGGGTGGCGACCGAGAAGATGACCGGCCTGGCAACCGCGAGGTAGTCGAACATCTTGTTGGGCGAGATGCCGTGCCGAAACACGTCTCCCCGCTTGAGTGGCATCAGGCAGGCGTCCGACTGCTGGAGTACCCCGTGGATCTCCGACTTGGGAACCGGATCGCGGAACTCGACAAGCTCGATCCCTTCATCGGCGACTCGCTGCACGAGGGCGGGCTTGCATGGGCCATCGCCGATGAGCAGAAACCGGATGTCGTCACGGCCGTGGTCACGCTGCAGGATCACGGCGGCATCGAGTACGGCGTCGAGCCCGTTGGCGACGCCGTGGGCTCCTGCGTACGCGAGCGTGAACGGTCCACCCTGCACCGGTGGAGACACCGGCGGCAGCAGCGTGGGATCGATTCCATTCGGAATCCACACCACGGAACCGGGCCGGCCACCCCGCTCGTGAATGTGTCCCTCGGATCCTGGAAGGAGCGTGAAAATCCGATCCGCGGATCGATAGAGACGACGTTCCAGCCGTCCCATGTGCAGGACGACGGGATTCCATCGTGACGCTCCGGCGATGTCGACGAGCGAGCCCGGCCAGATGTCACGCACCTCGCAGCAGAACGGAATGCCGTACCGAGCCGCCAGGCGGCGACCCGCATCGGCCGCGTACGGATGCGGCGACGAACCGACGATCACGTCCGGGCGCTCCAGGGGCAGCGTGTCCGCCACGCGCAGCAGTCGCGACGCGAACGATCGCATGTTGTTCAGCTTGGCAAGCGGGTTCGACGTGTAGGGTCGAGTGCGCAGCCATGCGAAACGCACCCCGTTGCGATCCTCGACTCGCGTCATCTCGTCGGGTTCGAGACGTTCAACGAGCTTGGTGTAGTGGTAACTCGATGCGACCAGGGTGGTCTCGATGCCGTGCTCCGCAAGATGGGACGCCAGGGCATGGTGCCGCGTACCGCCGGGCTCATCTGCAGGGCACGCGTAGTGGTTGATCCACCAGCATCGCAAGGTCTTCACGCGATGACTCCCATGAGCGCATCGACGACGCGTTCAGCGGCATCACCCTGTCCGTACGGCTGAATCGGCTTGCCGCGTGTCCCGATTGAACTCTGAACTCCGGAGATGATCTCCTCGGCACCCACGGGCGGCACGATGGTGTTCCATCCCGCCTCGACGAGTTCGACCCACTCGGTTTCATCTCGCAGCGTGACACAGGGTGTCCCGTGGAAGAATGCCTCCTTCTGCACGCCCCCGGAATCAGTCGCCACCAGCACTGCATCCCGCTCCAGCGCGACCATGTCGAGATAGCCAAGTGGTTCGCAGATCGTGATGGCAGCCGACAGGCGATCCAGGTCACCTCGCTGCTCGAGCACGGCCCTGGTCCGCGGGTGCAGCGGAAGCACGATGCGATGCGATTCCCCCAGGGAAATGAAGGCCTCGATGATGGCGTCCATTCGGCGGGGATCGTCGGTGTTCTCCGCACGATGGACCGTCGCCAGCAGGAAGTCACCCGACTTCACATCGAGTCGATCCAGCAGTGCGGCCCGATCACCGGCACGCTCGCCATAGAACCGCGCCGCGTCGTACATGACGTCTCCGACCTCGAGCACCCGGTCCCCGGATATCCCCTCGCTGGCCAGGTGCTCCGTCGCCGTCTGCGTCGACGTGAGATTCAGGGTGGACAGGTGGTCGGTGAGGACGCGGTTGAGTTCCTCGGGCATGCGGCGATTGAAAGATCGCATCCCGGCTTCGACGTGGGCCACTGGAACGTGCAACTTGGCCGCGGCCAGCGCACCGGCAATGGTGGAGTTCGTATCACCGTAGACCAGCAGCCAATCCGGCTTCTCCTGCAGAAGTACCCGTTCAATCGCCTCGAGCATCGCTCCGGTCTGGGCGCCGTGCGGCCCGGAACCGATGTTCAGATTGTGGCCCGGCACCGGGATCGCCAGTTCCTCGAAGAAGGTGTCCGACATGTTCGCGTCGTAATGCTGCCCGGTATGAACCAGGATCTCCCGCATGTCGGCACGGCCGGAGATGGCGCGCGACACCGTAGCGGCCTTGATGAACTGGGGCCTGGCACCGATGACGGTCAGGATGGTGGTGGCATCCGCCATGACTCGGGTCAGTGTACACGCGGGGTTCAGCCAACGACGTCGAAGCGATCGATCCACGTGGCCAGGCTCGCGACACGAAATCGCGTCGCCTGGACACGGTTCCAGTCCTTCTCGGTCACCTGCGAGTCGTCAAGCAGCGCCTCGACATCAATCCACCTCTGCACGGCTTCGCACGCGCGGATGCGGCGGGCGGTTTCGACTCCAAGCATGCCACGCATCCAGGTTGATTGCGGCGATTCGAAACCCATCTTCGTCCGGCGGCTGCGGATGGCCTCGGGCAGCACACCCGACATCGCTTCCAGCAGGACGGCCTTGCCCCGCCCTCCGCGGAACAGGTGCCTGGGTGGAATGCGAAGCCCCAACTCGATCAACTCGTGATCGACGAACGGC
Source organism: Phycisphaerales bacterium (assembly GCA_029245245.1). Classification (GTDB taxonomy): domain Bacteria; phylum Planctomycetota; class Phycisphaerae; order Phycisphaerales; family SM1A02; genus UBA854. Next base: position 7,222 of record JAQWPT010000021.1, on the reverse strand, counting down.
ACACGGGCTTCGACCCCGTGCGCCATGCTGGTGCGATCTTCGTAGCGAAGCAGGGATGGGAGGCTCCACGCGGACAGGTCCGCCACGCGATGCGACTGGAGGTTTCGAACTCCCGACATTCTCGACGACCACGCGTGGCGTGCCAGTGGCTGCAGCGGCTCTCGAAGCAGCACCAGGGGGCGGACCCTGCCGCGCAACGCGGAGGGCAGGTATCGCGTGCCGGAACGCAGGTCGAACAGGCGGCGGTCACCTCGCAGTCCCATCGCCGTGGCATGGCGAAGTCCTCCGAGGAGGTGACCGCTCGAGAGCAGGCTCCGGAGATGGAAGAAGGCGAACTTCCGATAGCCGCAGAAGGTCTCGTCTCCGCCCTGGCCATCGAGCAGTACCGGGACATCGGCCGCTCGGGCTGCCCGCATTACGCACCACTGGGCATAAAGACTCAGACTGGTGAACGGTTCATCCTGGTGCCAGGCGATGGTGTCCAGCAGATCGATGGCTTCCGATTCCTCCGGAAAGACCTTCGTGGGCGATGAACCGGTCGACTCATTGACGATGTCGATCCACTGCTGCTCATCGAAGGCTGGATCGTCGGCGCAACTTGAAAAGGTCTGGATTGCACCCCCGAGCACCCGGGTGACCACCGACACGATGCTCGACGAGTCCACCCCACCGGACAGGCAGCTCCCCACGGGCACATCGGAACGCATGCGAAGCTCGATGGATCGAACCAGTTGGGCGCGAACACGATTGACCGCCTCCTCCCAGGACATCGACTCGGTGTCGATTCCGGGAGTCCACCACCGCTCGGCACGAGACGGATCGGGACGTTCTCCCATGGGCCAGACCAGACGATGTCCCGGCGGCATCGGGTGCACGTCCTGGAACATGCAGGCAGCCGGCTCATGGCCCACCACTCCGTCGATGAGAAAGTCCTGCACCAGTTGCAGGTCGGCCCGCGCCGTGAAACCAGGAAACGCACGCAACTGCTTGGGTTCCGAGACCAGCGCCGTGCCACCGGGCCCGTTCCAGAGGTACAGCGGCTTGATGCCCAGTCGATCCCGGGCCGCGAAGACGCGGCGGTTCCGGGTGTCGACCAGCACCATGGCGAACATTCCGTTGAAATGCTCCACGCATGCCGGCCCCCACTCGGCCCAGGCCGCGAGCACCACTTCCGTGTCCGTGTCTCCGAAGATTTCGTGACCGAGTCCGTGCAATTGTTCACGCAACTCGATGTAGTTGTAGATCTCACCGTTGAAGACCAGCCAGCAGGATCCGTCCATCGACGGCATCGGCTGGTCCCCCTGGTCACCGAGACCGAGGATGGCCAGGCGTGCATGCCCGAGGCCCCAGTCCACCGGACCGTCGATCGATTCCTCGACCCGGTCCCCGATGCCAACGACTCGACCTCGACCATCGGGTCCACGATGCGACACCAGGTCGATGGACCGATCAATCCATCCGGGCAGAGCCGGGTCGGAGGTTGCGGCGAAGAAGGCGGTCAGTCCACACATGGTCGGGGGATCACCTGGCGACGGGGTCGCCCCGTTCAAGAGAAGCATACAGATCGATGAGTCGCGTTGATTCCGATTCCCAGTTGTACCGCTGCTCCACCGCCTGCCGACCGCGTCGACCCATGGCCTCGGCATCCTCGTGATGTTCCAGCAGCCAGGTCATGGCGTGAGCAATGGCCTGGGAATCGAGCGGATCGACGAGCAGGCCGCATTGTTCCCCGTCCACGATGCGACGCCAGGCCGGAAAATCCGATGCGATGACCGGTACTCCGGCCGACATCGATTCAAACAGTTTGTTCGGCTGTGCATTCGTATGGTTGGGGGCGGGGTGGAAGAGCACGAAACTTGCCCGTGCGTTCGCCAGACGCGTGCCGACTTCGGTGCGGGACACGGAACCGACCAGGGTGGCGGGCGTGCCCTCGGCGGCGGATTCCAGTTCACGCTTGAAGGCGGGTGGCACGACCGGCCCCACGAGGTCGACGGCGACACCTGCATGCGATGCGGCCTCGATCATCTCCAGTCCACCGCGATCCCTGGTAATGCCACCGATGTAGACGAATGAACCCGGGGGCTTTCCCGGAGCCGATCCACCGGACGACTGGAGCTCTTCCAGCAGCGGGTAGTTCTGCACCACGACCGTACGCCGCGGAGGAAATCGCCGGGCGATGTGGTTCGTCACCGGAATGATGGCCGTTGCGGCCAGCCGGGTGAAACACCACTCGGACAACCGAGCGACCAGAGACACCGGGCGACGAAGGAACTTGGAAATCCACTCCTTCTGCATGATGTCGGCGGGCAGATCCTCATGCACGTCATAGACGACCCGGATTCCGAGACATCGAAGCAGCAATGCCGTCGGCATGAGCTCTGGATCGTGAAAATGCACGACGTCGGGCCTGGCACGGCGCACCGCACCCACCGCCCGCCACGCGTTGAGCAACCGAGCCGGGCGGGAGCCCGACGGAGGCAGCCAGTGCATCGTGATGTGCCCTGGATCGGGACGCTCGCCTGCTCCCGGCGCGGGAGCCACCATGTGCACGTCATGACCGGCGTCAGCAAGCGTCCGCGAGATCTTGTGGTAGATCCGGACGTCGTCCCAGCGATGGACAGTGGTCAGTTGGACGATGCGCATGCAGGCGGGTCCTCAGGTCTGCGCGGGAAAGCGTCGACGGTAGCGAATCTTCATCTTCAACGCCCGAAGCCTCCTGAGCGGTTGCCGGCGGCCACGGCTCCAGCGATCGGCGACCTCCTCGCAACGGGCAAGTGAACACGCCCTGGCCACGAAACCCAACAGCGTCGAGTGCAGTGACTGGTACGCGGGTGTGCAGGCATTGGCGAATCCACCGTTGCCCTCGTGGGACAAGTCATAGCTTGACCAGCCACCGAGATCCCAGCGATCGATGTTCAGCTCGAGCGTGGCCGCGACGTCCTTCAGAAGTTTGTGCGCCGAGTGGCCGGGATCATGGCGAGCGACGTCCAGCAGGCCGACCATCGCGTACAGACATCCATTGAGTACATGTGGATGATCGCCAGCAGGGTATTCCTCGAGAAATGGATTGCCGTCGATGGCCCCCTGAACACCCCCCTGCTCGATGGATTCGAGAAGGGGCTCGATTGCGCGGAGTGCCACCTCCGAGTAGCCCGTATCCCCACTCAGCATGGCGGCACGGAGCAGGACGCTGGCTCCCTCACCCTGGGCCAGGCAGGAGATCCATGGAGCCCTGTTTCGTCCCCAGTCGAACTCGTAGTCGAATCGACCGTTGGGACTGGCCCGCAGCCAGTCGGCAGCCTGAAGAAAGGCGGGACGGCTTTCCGCGACACCGTTCTGCAGCCGATTCCAATGGGCCAGGGCCCAGGCGTTCACCCTTGATGGTGAGTACCTGGCTCCCGCGTCGCCGTAGTTGCGCATCGGCAACCCGGCCGCATCGCGAGGCTCGTAGTACCGCCCGGCTTGACGCAACGTGAACTCGAGATCGACTGGATAGAACCACTCATTTTCCGACCAGCCTGCGCATGCCCCGTACCGGCTTGTGCCCGTTGCGTACTCCACCAGGTCCATGATGCCGCGGCCCGCCATGTTCAGCCCTCCACCTGGAGGCCCGAGCTGTCCTCGAGATCCAGAGGTCGAAGTCGGCATGCGAGGAAGAGCAGTGGGATCCACATGATGCCGCCACTGAGCAGGACCGTGGTGAATGCGGAGTTGACCAGGCTGATCATCGAAGTCATCAGCGCAGCGAAGAAGGCAACCAGCAGCAACCCACGGCCACCACGGAACAGGTACAGCAGGTGATCGAGGATGCCGAGCAGGACCAGGGAGATCCACCACCCTTCCCAGATGCCGAAGGATGCCTGCAGATCGAAGATGAACGAGGTGTTGACCATGCCCGTTTCCCGGAGGTGCGGGAAATAGGTCCGGTTGACCGTATTGGGGAGGTTCACCGGTTCCTCCCCCATGGCCAGGGCCAGGGGCCGGATCGATGACACGCCCAGGCCGCCGACGTCCTCGGCGTACCGGTTGGCCAGTACACCGGTATCGAAGGGCGACACGAAGGCACGGTCCAGGACACTGGTCGAATAGGTTTCGAAGACCCTGCCATCGAGTTCATTGATCATCCCGATGCGGGCGATGCTGATCGTGAACACCATTCCAAGAACCAGCAGGGCACCAAGTCCCACGACCAGCGCGCCCCGCCAGATGCCCTTGATCAGCATGTAGGCGAAGGCGAGTGCGAGAATGATCCACCCGATGGGCATGCGTGCACCTTCGAGTCCGACCCCGATCAGGCACAACAACGCGAGAATCCCGAGCGCTGTCGCCAGAACCGGCCGGCGTCGTGAGATCGAGAAGACGCACAGAACGAACAGCGCCGGTGCAACCGCGGTACGGAAGAAGACGTAGAGGTAGCCGATGAGCGGCACGTCGATCGTCTTCAGGCTCCGCTCACGTGCTTCCGCGCTCACGCCGGGATCGAACAGGATGCTCCAGAGGCCGGTGTTCGCCAGGCCGACCGTGAGCAGGTAGCCCGCCAGCGCAAGGATCGTCAGGGCGGCAAGAAGGATGATGGATCGACGCTCATCGCGACCAAGCACGATCGGATCCCATGCGACCGAACGACACCGCCGGGCGACGTTGGACGCCTCCGTGGTCAGGTGCGGAGTCGCCAGCACCCACGCAATCACGCACAGTGGAAACAGGAGCACCGAGAGCCGGATGGCGGACAGGGTCGTCACTGGCTCGTAGATTTCCTTCTGCACCGTTGCCGCGGCGATGTTGACCGTCACGCACATGATCGCCGTGAAGAAGACCGAGGGGCGCAGCAGTGAACCGGGACGAATCATGACCAGCGCAGCCAGCAGGAACAGGTCGAGTGCCAGCAGCCACAGCAACAGAGGTTGGAAGGTGAACTCGGGTTGCATCGTCAGTTGGAAATCCTACCCCGCCGGCGCGGTTGCGACCCGATGGCCGTGCCCACGGGCGAAGAACCAGCAACAAGCGAGGTTGATGGCGAAAGCGATGGTCGTGGTGATCGCGTAGCCCCACACCGAGGCCATGGGATCGCCGGATGACCAGCCGACTGAAAGTCCGCCCAGAACCGCCGCCAGGAAGATCACCTGCCAGGCCACGTCCCATGCCTGTCGTCCGGCGATGATCCACATGCCGACCACCACCGATGAAAGCAGCTTCACGATGCAGAACGGGGCAAGCACCGTGATCATCGCACCGGCGCCCGACCACTTGCCGGGCTCGTCGTCGACGATCGTGCTGACCCACTCAAGGAGCCATGGAGCGAGCACGGAGATCGGCAGGAAGATGCAGATGCCGGCCAGAAACAGACCGGCGACGACCTGATTGAACAGACGGCCGCACTGGCCTCCCTGTGCCACCTGCCGAGCCGCAACCGGGAAGAACACCTGCTGCACGGACTGGCCGAGGAATGCAAGGGGCTTGTAGAGGAAGGTCAGGGTGATGAAGAAGAAGCCGGCGACCGCTTCGGAGAACATGCCCCGGAAGAAGAAGATCGGTGCATACGCGGAACACGCATTGATCGACTGGCTCAACAGGAGGAAGAGGTTGTGCGAATACATGACGGCAGCTCGCCGTGAATCACCCCATCCCTGCCAGGATGCCAGTGCTCCGGAACCGCATCCCGTAACCACCACGTACATCGCCCAGCCACCGGTAAAGCCGACCACCAGGCCCACCGGCCCGCTGTCGAATTGCGATGCGAGTCCCCACTGCAGTCCGATCATGGTCGCAGCCCGCGCGATCTCGGCGAATGCGATGCGATCGAAGCGGCTTCGGCACGACAACCACAGTCGCAATGTGTTCGCCCATGATCCCAGTACGATCTGGATCGGAAGCAACCAGATGGCCCACCCGAGTTCCGCGAGCCAGGGCGGTGTCCAGACCGCCAGCACGATCGTGGTCAACACCGCCGTGCACACCCCCAGCCCCCCCGCCAGCGGCACGAGCGCTGATGCCGTCCGCTCGTCTCCTGCGATGGGGATCACCATCTCGTACCGACCGGTTGCCACCAGGGCCAGGATCAGAGAGATCGAGAAGAAGATTCCATAGTCGCCGATGGCTCCGGCGTCGTAGAGCGACATCACCGGCAGCAGGGTTCCCAACAGGACAATGAACTGCCCGGCAGCGGTCCCCGTCAATGAGAAGGACAGGTGTCGCAGGAACTCACGTTTCCAGATCGATTTCAACAGTGTGGTGATCATTATCGGGCCTGTACTGCGGGCATCGTACGCCCAACGCTGCCGGAACGAGTCCCATGAGCGCGTGGCATGGGCGCATGACCTATACTGGCACCGTTTTCGAGGCCACTCATCATGACGACACACACGCCTGAAGGCGATCCATCAAAGGTCTACCTGGTCCCCCGGGCGGAGCTCGACCGGGACGTCGATTTCGTCGATCTGTGCATGATGATCGCCAGGCACCCGGCCGCATTCGTGGTTGCGTTTCTCGTCATTGCCGCCATCGGCTGCTACCTCGCTTTCGCAAGTCCACCCGTCTGGCGACATACGGCGATCTACGAACTGGCCGCACGCCAGGACGCTTCCGGGGAACTCGTACCCTGGACCTCGGCCGACGAGATGGCTGGCGTCGTCAACCAGGCCATGATCGTCCCCGCCATCCGCGAGCAGGTGCAGGATCCCCGACAACAACAGGCGATTGAGGATTGGTTCACCACCGACGGCCAGGGCCGCATGGTCGAAGTGTTCGTCGACGTCACCGATGATCAGGCCGATCTGGCCGTGGGAATCGCCGCCACCGCGATGAATGCACTGGACGCGGACCAGACTGAACGGTTCAATGAACGCGTAGTTGATTTCGACGAAGCCATTGCATCGATGGATGCGCGCATCACCGAAGTCAACGCGATGTTCGATGCCGCGCCCCCCCAGGAGAAGCAGTCGATCCGTGAACTCGCCGTCGACCTGGAGCGGACCAAGAGCGATCTGCTGATCGAACGCCAGAAACTTCTTCCGGGCCGAATCGTCGTGAAATCCACCCGATCGCTGAGCCCCGTCGGAATGGTCACCACCGTCAAGGTCCTGATCATCGCCATCACATCGTTCATCATCGCATGTCTCTCAGCCCTCTTCTTCGACTTCATGTTCCAGGTCCGGCGGCGCATGGACGGCGCCGGCGCCTGATCGAAGCGGAAGCCGCAGCTCGATGCCCCCCATCACCCAAT